>CP121316.1:0-1222500 GCA_043561795.1 Paracoccaceae bacterium
TGGCAGGCCACACAACCGGCATCGACAAACAGTTTCATCCCCTCTACCTGTGCCACGCTCATCGCGCCCACATCGCCGCTCAGATAGCGGTCAAAGGGCGAATTGGGCGTGTTCAGCGTGCGTTCAAAGCTGGCAATCGCATCTGCGATATTTTGCGCATTGATCGGATCATCATCGCCGGGGAAGGCAGCGGCGAAATGCTGATGATAGATGTCAAACTCTTTCAGGCGCCGGATGGCGGCTTCCAGATCCATGTTCATCTCGATCTCTGCCTGAATCGGGCCAAGCGCCTGCCCTTCCAGATCCGGCTCGCGCCCATCCCAGAATTGCGAGGTCAGGAAACCAGAATTCAGCACCGTGGGTGTGTTGCGGTTGCCAACCTGCCCATCATGGCCCACAGCGGTGGGAATCCGGTCTGACCAGCCCAGGGCAGGGTTATGGCAGGTGGCGCAGCTGATCACGCCAGAGCCGGAAATGCGCGGTTCAAAGAACAGCATCTTGCCCAGTTCGATCTTCTCGGCGGTCAGCGAATTGGCCGCCGGAATCGGGGGCAGCGCAGGCAGCGCCTCGAACATATCGGTATAGCTGGCCAGATCATCGGCAAAGGCCGCACCCGTGGCCAGAGCGGCCCCAAACAGCGAAGCGATGACGCGCGAGGTGGTTTTTTCTATCATATGTCCCTCCAGACGTTTGCCGGCCAGCCCGCCCATACCAGCATATGAGGGACACCATATGCCACATGTCCGGGTCTTTGACCGGTATGCCAAGCATAGCGCTGCACCGCGGCTAACATCTTGATTCAGATCAAATGAGCTTGCGATTTCGGAAAAATTACCTGCGACATCTTGGCAGGCGATGCCAAAAAAACCGAGGGGCCGTGCCCAAAAATATGGCCGCAATGTTACATGCCCCATGGTTTTGGGCGGGCGGTTTCGCGCGCCTTTCGCCTTGGCCGGTCAGGGCCTTTCAAGGGGTGCAGCGCCGCTCTATCAGGTAGATATCCATGATCCAGCCATGTGCGGCGCGGGCCATTGCCCGGCGCGCCACGATCTCGCCCGCCATCTCATGCAAGGGGCCAGAGAGCAGGATCTGCTCGGCCATGCCCAGATAGGCGCCCCACCAGATGAAATACTCCTCGCCTTCCAGCACCTCGAAGGCGCCGCCTTTATCCAGCATCACCGCCACGCGCTCTGCCCCTGCGGGCCAGCCCGCCTCGCGCAAGCGCCGCCCCGTGGTGATTGTAACAGGCCCGGCCAGCCGGTTCAGCGCGATCCCATGCGCGGCGGTCAGAACCTGCAAGCTGGTGATCCCCGGCACAACATGGGTGCGCATGGGCAGCCCCGCCGCCTGCAGCCGCGCGGCAATGCGCAGGCTGCTGTCATACAGCGACGGGTCGCCCCAGACCATAAGCCCCACATGGCCGCCCTGTGGCAGATGCGCGGCAATCCTGGCGCGCCAGCACTCGGCAATCGCATCATGCCAGTCATTCACGGCCTCCAGATAGGGGCGATCCGTGGCGCGGGTGGGCAGATCGAACCCCACAATGGGCACATCGCGCTCCAGCACCTGCGCACAGATCATATGGCGCAGATCGGCCAGATCGGCCTTGTCATCGCCCTTATGCGGCACAAGCAGCAGATCGGCAGCGTTCAGCACCCGGATCGCCGCGCGGGTCAGATGGTCGGGATTGCCTGTGCCAATGCCGATCAGATGCAGATCAATCATGCCCGCCCCCTTCAGCCAGAGGGCCATAGAGGATAACCGCCGGCGCGGGGCTTTGCTCCGGCTCCAGCGCCGCCGCCAGCCCGGCCACCGTGCTGCGCGTCAGGCGCTGGTCGGGATGGCTGACATTCTCGGCCAAAAGCGCAGGCGTCCGGGGAGGCAGGCCCGCCGCAATCAGCCCCGCCGCCAGTTCCGCAAAGGTGCGCTTGGGCATGAACACCACAGTTGTCGCGTCAGGATCGGCAAGGGCGGCCATATGCAGCCCCTGAGGCAAGGCGCCGCGCATGTCATGGCCGGTCACGAATTGCACCCGCCGCGCGCTTTCGCGCCGCGTCAGCGGAATGCCTGCCGCCGCCGCCGCCGCACTGGCAGAGGTCACACCGGGGATCACCTCAAACCCTATTCCCGCCGCGCGGCAGGCGATGATTTCCTCCTCCAGCCGCCCGAAAATGCTGGGATCACCGGATTTCAGCCGCACCACCCGCGCCCCACCTGCCGCATAGTCCACCAGCAGGCGGCTGACATGGTCTTGCCTGGGCGAGGGCCGGCCCGCGCGCTTGCCAACCGCCACCAATTCCGCCCCCGGCCCCACATGCCCCAGCATGGCCGCGGCAGAGAGATCATCAAACAGCACCGCATCCGCCGCTTTCAGCCGCGCCACCGCCTTCAGCGTCAGCAATTCCGGGTCGCCGGGGCCAGAGCCGACAAAAGACACAAAGCCACTCATTGCCCATTCACCTTGGTACAAATATCCTCGGGGGGTGAAACCAGCCCCCTTGCGGGGCTGGTGAGGGGGGCAGACAGCCCCCCTTTCTGTTTCGCCATCATCGCGCATCCTCCGCAATGAGGTGAAAGAAACTGCCGCTCACATGGCCCCGGCAAGAGCCTGTCTCTGCCACCAGCTGCCCTTCGGCATCTTCCACCCGCGCCAAAGGCGGGTCGGGCTGTTCCAGAATGGTGGAATAGTGAAACTCATGGCCGCGCAGGCTTGCGCCCGGCGCAAAGCCGGGCATGGGGGCCACCAGTTCCGCGCGGCGGTAGCCCAGATGCATCTTGCGCGTCTCGTAGCTTGTCACCAGCCCCAGAAGGCCTGCCATCTTGTGGCGCTGGCCGTCCTTGTCAATCAGCCCCGCGCCCAGTGCCATATAGCCGCCGCATTCGCCATGCACGGGCGCTATGGCCGCGTGGCGGTGCAGAGCGGTGCGGAAATTCTCTGCCGCAGCCAGTTTTCCGGCATGAAGTTCGGGATAGCCACCGGGCAGCCAGACAAGATCAGCCCCGCGCGCAGGCGCCTCATCGGCCAGAGGCGAGAAGGGCAGCACCTCCGCCCCTGCCTGCCGCCAGCCTTCCAGAATATGCGGATAGGTGAAGGAAAAGGCCGCATCCTGCGCGATGGCAATGCGCTGCGCGGGCGGGCGGGGCAAGGCCCCTCTGGGCGGCAGGGCATGGCCCGCCGCTGCCGCGCGCAGTGCGCCCAGATCGACATGCTCGCGCAGAAAATCGGCATAATTGGCAATCGCGGCCTCCAGATCGGGGTGTTCCACCGCCTGCACCAGCCCCAGATGCCGCTCTGGCAATTTCAAATCGCCGCGCCGGGGCAAAGCGCCCAGCACGCGCAGGCCCGCCGCCTCCATGCCCAGCCGGGTCAGGCGCTCATGCCTTGGGCTGGCCACGCGGTTCAGGATCACCCCGGCAAAGGGCAAATCGGGCTGGTAGCGCGCAAAGCCCAGCGCCACAGCCGCTGCCGATTGCGCCTGCCCTGACACATCCACCACCAGCACCACAGGCCAGCCCATGCGCGCGGCCAGTTCCGCGCTGGAGCCATGGCCCAGCGCGCCCGGTTTCGCCACCCCGTCATACAGGCCCATGCTGCCCTCTGCGACCACCAGATCAGCGCCCGCAGCCTGTGCCGCAATCGCCCCCATCAGCCCCGCACCCATGGCCCAGCTGTCCAGATTGAACGAGGGCCGCCCCGCCGCCGCCCGGTGAAAGGCGGGATCAATATAATCCGGCCCGCTTTTGAACGGTTGCACCTGCAACCCCATATCCGCGAAAGCACGCAACAGCCCCAGCATGACCGTGGTCTTGCCTGTGCCAGAGGCAGGCGCGGAGATCATCAGGCCGGTGGTTCTCATTCGCGGCTGTCCTTATAGATGCTGTCGGCGCTTTGCGGGCGAAAGCGACGGTCGGAATCGGGCGCGCAAAGCGGGCTTTGTGCAAAGCCCCTTGCACCAGAGGCAGGGGCACTGCCATCCGGCCCACCAATAAACGGCCCCCGCCGCCCCATATCCGCAAAGGCGCGCAGCACCCCCGGCATGACCGTGGTCTTGCCTGTGCCAGAGGCGGGCGCGGAAATCATCAGGCCGGGGGTTCTCATGCGCTTCTGTCCTTATAGATGCTGTCAGCGCTTTGCGGGCGAAAGCGGCGGTCGTAATCGGGCGCAGAAAGCGGGCTTTGTGCAAAGCCCGCTGCGCCAAAGGCCGTGTCCCTGCCATCCCGCCCGCGCTTCCCGCGCCGCCCCATATCCGCGAAAGCACGCAACAGCCCCGGCATGACCGGGGTCTTGCCTGTGCCAGAGGCGGGCGCGGAGATCATCAGGCCGGGGGCATTCATTCGCGGCTGTCCTTATAGATGCTGTCGGCGCTTTGCGGGCGAAAGCGGCGGTCGTAGTCAGGCGCATAAAGCGCGCTGTCCGCAAACCACTCTGCGCCCAGCGCATGGCCCACCAGTATCAGCGCCGTGCGTTCCATGCTGCCTGCAACTGCGCCTTCAATCGTGGCAAGTGTGGCGCGGATGATGCGCTGATCAGGCCAGCTTGCGCGCCAGACCACGGCCACAGGGCAATCGGGGCCGTAATGCGGGGCCAGATCGGCCACCACCTGCGCTAGGTTCTGGATGGATAGGTGGATGGCCAGGGTCGCCCCTGTGGCCGCAAAGGCGCTCAGGCTTTCTGCCTGAGGCATGCGGCTGGCGCGGCCCGGAGTGCGCGTCAGAACCAGCGATTGCGCCAGTTCCGGCAAGGTCAGCTCTGCGCCCAGCGCGGCAGCGGCGGCGGCAAAAGAGGGCACACCGGGCGTAACTGTATAGGGAATATCCAATGCGCGCAGGCGGCGCAGCTGCTCTCCCATGGCCGACCAGATGGACAGATCGCCCGAATGCAGCCGCGCCACATCCAGACCCCGCGCATGGGCGCTGGCAATTTCACCCATGATCTCCTCCAGCGAGAGGGGGGCGGTGTTGATGATCCGCGCCCCCTTCGGGCAATGGGCCAGCACCCCTTCGGGCACAAGCGATCCCGCATACAGGCAGACAGGGCAGGCCGCGATCAGATCGCGCCCGCGCAATGTCAGCAAATCCGCCGCCCCCGGCCCTGCGCCGATGAAATGAACTGTCATATCCCCCCGCCCTCTGCCAGCGCGCAGGTGGCCTGCCGCGCGTCTGATATCTGGCGCGGCGTGATGATCCGCGCGCCCGTGCCTGCCGCCAGCAGCGCGCAGGCCTCCGCCACGCTGCCAGTGCCGTAATCGGCCATGATCCGCGCCGAGAGGCTGGGTGTCTCCACCCCCCGCAGAGCAGGCGCGGCCAGCAGCAACACAGGCAGGCCCAACGCCTGCGCCACAGCGCGCAGCTGCCCTGCCCGCATCTCCAGACAGGCCAGCGCGTCCAGCCCCCGCCCCTGCGCCACGCGCGCCACAAGCGCGCCGATTTCGGCCCCTGTGGCGCGCGCGCTGCATCCTATCCCGGCCACAATCATCGCTGGCCCTGCCATTGCACAATCGGATAGGCCGCTTTCCAGCCGCGCTTTGTGCCCAAAGGCTGGGCCTGCGCCATCTCCAGCCGCATCAGGCTGCCGCCATGGCGCGCCTGCCATCCGGCCAGCAGGGCCTCGGCCTCCAGCGTCACGGCATTGGCCACCACCCGCACCCCTTGCGGCAAAATCTGCCAGAGCCGCGCCAAAAGCGCCTCGGACAGGCCGCCGCCAATGAATACCGCATCGGGCAAAGCCTGCCCTTCCAGCCCCTCTGGCGCGCGGGTGGTGACAATCTGCAACCGCTCTGCCCCAAGCTGGGCGGCATTGCGCGCAGCGCGCGCGGCGCGCGCAGGATCGGCCTCAAACCCTGTTGCGCGGCACGAAGGGTGGGCCAGCAGCCATTCAGTGCTGATCGCGCCAGAGCCTAGCCCGATATCCCACAGCCGCGCGCCCGCAACAGGGGCCAGCGCGGCCAGCGTCATGGCGCGGATGGGCGCTTTGGTAATCTGGCCATCATGGTCAAAAAACGCCTCTGCCCGGCCCGGCACAAGCGGCAGGGCTATGCCCGCGCCCGCCACCTCCACGCCCACGGCAACAGGGTGGCGCACATCCTCCAGCGCATAATCCCCGGCAGTCACGCAGCGCTGGCGCGCGCGCGGCCCGCCCAGCGCTTCGAGCACATGCATCTCGCTTGGGCCAAAGCCAAGCGCGTCCAGATAGGCGGCCAGATCCGCCACCGCCGCGCCATCGCGCAGCAACACCACCAGCCGCACGCCGGGTGCCAAATGGGGGCGCAGCCGCGCCAGCGGGCTTGCATGCAGCCCAAGGCAGGTGATCTGCTCCAACGGCCAGCCCAAAGCCGCCGCCGCCAGCCCGAAGCTGGACGGCGCAGGCAGCGCGCGCCATTCGCCCCGGCCAAGATGGCGCGTCACGCTGCTGCCCGCCCCAAACCAGAACGGATCGCCAGAGGCCAGCATCACCACCCGCCGCCCGCGCGCGCGCGACAGCGCCTCCATCCCTTGGGCAAAGGGCACAGGCCATTCCCGCGCCTCGCATTGCAAATCCGGCAACAGCGCCAGATGCCGCGCCGCCCCGAATACCAGTTCCGCCCCTGCCAGCGCGTCCCGGCTTGCATCTGACAGCCCATTCAGGCCATCTTCGCCAAGGCCCACAATCGTCAACCACGGAGCACTATCCATGCCCAATATCCTTGTCCTTGGCGGCACGATCGAGGCCAGCCGCCTTGTGGCACTGCTGGCGCAAGCGGGGCTGGCCAGCACGCTCAGCTATGCGGGGCGCGTGGAGCGGCCCAAACCCCAGCCCGTGCCTGTGCGCGTGGGCGGCTTTGGCGGCGCGGCGGGGCTGGCGGAATATCTGCGCAGCCATGCCATCACGCATCTGGTGGATGCCACCCATCCCTTTGCCGCGCAGATCAGCACGAATGCGGTAAGTGCCGCCAACCAGACAAACACCCCGCTTCTTGCGCTCACCCGCCCGGCCTGGCAGCCCCAGCCGGGGGATAGCTGGCACAATGTCGCAGATATTCCCGCCGCAGTCGCGGCCCTCGCCACCCCGCCCCGGCGCATCCTGCTGGCGCTTGGGCGAATGCACCTGGCCGCTTTCGCGGCCCAGCCCCAACATCACTATGTCCTGCGCCTGGTCGATCCGCCACAAACGCCCCCGCCCCTGCCCGATCACCATATCCTCCTGGGTCGCGGACCCTTCACGGCCACAGCAGATGAGGCCCTCCTGCGCGCCCATAAAATAGAGCTGATCGTTTGCAAAAACGCAGGCGGCAGCGGCGCCGAGGCCAAGCTGATCGCCGCGCGCGCCCTTGGCCTGCCTGTCCTCATGATCACCCGCCCCGCCCTGCCCCCGCGCCGGGAAACCCATGATCCAACAGCCGTGCTGGACTGGATCAAAACATGACCCCGCCCCTTCATCTTGGCACAAATATCCTCGGGGGGTGAATTGGGCGCAGCCCAAGAGGGGGGCAGACAGCCCCCCTTTGCCCCGCCCGCCGCTCATGCCGACCTCGGGGTATACAGGATCGGCCCGCGCGGGGTCTCGATCACCCGTGTCAGGCTGGAGCCGACAATCACCACAGTGCGCATATCCGCCATCTCCGGGCGTGCGGCATCCAGGGCGACAATGCGCAGCTCTTCCTGCGGGGTGGTCACGGCGCGGGCAAAGAGCACCGGGCGCGCATCGCCACAGGCCGCTTGCAGCACCGTCAGCGCGCGGGCAAACCCCTCCGGGCGCGAGGCCGAGCGCGGGTTGTAAAAGGCCATGGCGAAATCGGCCTCTGCCGCCAGCCGCAGCCGCTTTTCGATCAGCGCCCAGGGCTTGAGGTTGTCACTCAGATTGATGGCGCAGAAATCATGGCCCAAGGGGGCGCCTGCCCGCGCCGCGGCAGCCAGCATGGCCGTTATGCCCGGCAAAACGCGGATATCCAGCGCGCGCCACGCCTCTGGCCCGGCCTCCAGCGCCTCAAACAGCGCCGAGGCCATGGCAAACACCCCCGGATCACCAGAGGACACCACCACCACCCGCCGCCCTGCTGCGGCCAGTTCCAGCGCATGTGCCGCGCGATCCAGTTCCACGCGGTTATCGCTGGCATGCAAGGTCAGCCCTGCGCGCGGGGCCACACGCGCCACATAGGGGATATAGCCCACCACATCGGTGGCCTCGGCCAGCGCTGCGCGCACCTCTGGTGTGACCAGCGCCTCATCCCCCGGCCCCAGCCCGGCCACGGCCACCCAACCCGCGCTCATGGCCTGCGCCCCTGTCCATGGATCAGCACGATCGAGAAATAGGGCGTGACGGCCTCGGCCTCGCTCAGCCGCATCACGCGCTGGCGCGGCATTTGGGCATATTCCACGATCCACGCATCTTCCAGCCGCCCGGCCTGCGCCAGCGCGCGTTTCAGCTTTGGCAGGTTGCGCCCGATTTTCATCACCACCAGCGCATCGGTATTGGCGATTTTCTCGCGCAGCACCGTTTCGGGCAGGGTGGCCATCAGCACTGTCAGCACATCATCGCCCCAGGTGATGGGCTGGCCTGTCGCTGTCCATGCGCCCGACATGCCGGTAATGCCCGGCACGACCTCTATGGGCACAATGTCGCGCAGCCGCGTGTAGAGATGCATGAAAGAGCCGTAGAAAAACGGATCACCCTCGCAGAGCACAACCACATCCGCGCCTTGCGCCATCAGCGCGCGCAGATGGGCGGTGCATTCGGCATAAAACGCTGCCAGAATTTCATTATAGCGCGGATCTTCCAGCGGGATTTCGGTTGTGACGGGGTATTCCATCGGAAATTCCACCACATCGGGGCGCAATATGCCCTCCACAATCGCGCGGGCCTGCCCTTTGCGGCCTGCCTTGCGGAAATAGGCCAGATGTCTGGCCCCGCGTACCAGCCTGTCGGCGCGCAGGCTCATCAGGTCTTGCGCGCCGGGGCCAAGGCCCACACCGTATAGCGTGCCGCTGCTCATTCCTTGCGGCTCGCAACGGCATTGATGGCGGCCACAGTGATCGCGCTGCCGCCCAAGCGCCCGCGCACGATGATTGATGGCACAGGTTGCGCCTGCCAGAGTGCATCTTTCGATTCCACCGCCCCCACAAAGCCAACCGGACAGCCGATGATGGCGGCGGGGCGCGGGCAGGCGGGGTCTTCAAGCATGTTCAGCAGGTGAAACAGCGCCGTGGGGGCATTGCCGATGGCCACCAGCGCCCCGGCCAGATGCGGCCGCCAGAGTTCGAGCGCCGCGGCAGAGCGGGTATTGCCCATCTCGCGCGCCAGATCGGGCACACGCGGATCATGGAGTGTGCAGATCACCGGATTATCGGCTGGCAGGCGCGCGCGGGTTACCCCTTCGGACACCATGCGCGCATCGCACAGGATGGGGGCACCTGCGGCCAAAGCGCCGCGCGCGGCCGCGCCAAACCCGTCTGACATCTGGATGAACTCTTCCAGCCCCACCATGCCTGCGGCATGGATCATGCGCACGGCGATGGGTTCATCCTCCGGGGTGAAGCGGGCAAGATTGGCTTCGGCCCGGATGGTGGCGAAGGATTGGCGGTAAATCGCCGCGCCATCGGTTTCATAGCTATAGGGCATCAATCCTCCCGGAAATGCGCAAGAATTTGGGCAGGGCTTTGCGCTGTGGCCGTTATTGCCCCGTGTTCATAAAGATCAAACCGGCCCTCCCGCCCGATCACGAGCATATCTGCCGCCTGCGCCCGTGCGCAGGCTTTCGCACAGCCCGATACATGCAGACTGCCCTTTACCAGTGCGGCGAGTTCGCGCGCAAGGGGGCGGGTTTGCACAGAGGCTTGCGGGCAAAGCGGCGCGCCTGCGCAGGCATCTGTGCGCAAGGCCGGGTGGTCTGGCCTGGCAATCAGGCTGTCGGGCAATTCCGCCGCGCCCCCCCCTTCCAGCACAAGGCAGCGCCATGGGGTGATGCGGATGGCCTGCGCAGCGCTGGTGGTCAGCACCTGCGCCAGATCGCGCGCGATGATCTGGCCGAAACCTGCGCCCAATATCACGCCCAGCGCGCTTGCGCCGGGGGCAAGGACGGGGCGCGGGGCCAGAGGTTTGGCCCCCCAAGCGGCCCAGGCGGGCAGCGGGGCCTTGTGGCGGGCCATGCGCCCTGCGTCCCGGCCCCCGCTTTCGACAAACCACCGCGCCAGCGCGATGAGGCGCTCAATCTCTTGCCCCGGTTCCAGTGCCATGCCCATGGTGCGGCCCTCTGCACGCAGGATCAGGCCGCTTGGCCCGCGCTCTATCCTGAAATCGGCGGGATCGGTTTGCAAGATGGGGGCTGCGCCTGCATCCATGGCAAAGCCCATTTTTGGCGGCAGTTCCGGCAATTCGGCCAGCCGCGCGGCCAGTTCCAGCCAAAGCCGCGCGCTGTCATCGCCTAGCGCCCAATCGGGGGCAATCAGGATATTGCGGCGCGCTTCCAGATCAGGGGTGGCATCCAGCAGGCTAAGTGCTGCGAGGGCCTCTTGCAGCGGCGCAAGGTGTTTTTCGCTGACCCCGCGTATCTGCAGATTGGCGCGGTTGGTCAGATCAATCAGCCCTGCGCCATATGCTTGGGCGGCCTCGCACAGCCCCAAAGCCTGCGCGCGAGAGAGCCGCGCAAGGCGCGGGCGCACCCGCACCACCCAGCCATCGCCCGATTGCATGGGGCGCAGCGCGCCGGGGCACCAGCCCTTGACCTCAGCCATCGCCCAACCCCGCCAGAATGGAATTGCGCCGCGTCACCCATAGCCCCGCCGCATGCAGCGCGGCAAAACGCGCCTGCATCGCGGCCAGCGCTTGCGGGTTTTCGCGCGCCAGAAAATCACACACCTCCGGCTGGCCCAATGTGGCGTCATGGTACAGATCAAAGAGTTGCGGCGGCACGGCCCCTGCCAGATGCGCGAAAGCGGCCATATGCTCCAGCGTGGCGGCGATTTCGGCGCCGCCGCGATAGCCGTGGCGCATCATGCCCGCCACCCATTTGGGATTGGCGGCATGCGCGCGCACGACGCGCGCGATTTCTTCCGAGAGCGGGCGGGCGCTGGGGGCATCCGCGCGCGTGCTGTCCAGATGGTAGAGCGCGGCCTTGCCCCCTGTCACCGATTGCGCGGCGGCAAAGCCTGCCTCATGCGCGGCGTAATCCTGCGCCAGCAGCAGATCGGTTTCAGGCAGGTCTTGCAGATGCACGAAAGCCTCTGCCGCGGCCACGCGCTCGGCTATGCCTTCGGGATCATGCGTGCCAGTATCCAGCGCGTGCGACGAGGCCGCAAGCCATGCCTGCCCCGCCTGTGCGCGGGCGGCATCTGTATAGCTGTCCAGCGCGCCCCCCATGCCCAAGCCATACATGCCCGGTGCGGGGCCATAAACGCGCGCGCCGCCGCGCCCGGCAAACGGGTTCCAATCGGGCGCTTCATCGCGCGCGGCCAAGGCGGCCACGGCCTGCCCGAAGAGGGTGGAAAGCTGCGGGAACACATCGCGAAACAGGCCAGAGACGCGCAAGGTGACATCAAGGCGCGGGCGGTCAAGTTCGGCAATGGGCAGGATTTCCACACCCGATACGCGCGCAGAGCCATCATCCCAGACAGGCCGCGCGCCCAGAAGGTGCAGCGCCATGGCGAATTCTTCGCCTGCGGTGCGCATGGTGGCACTGCCCCATAAATCCACCACCAGCGCGCGCGGCCAATCGCCGTGATCTTGCAAATGGCGGCGGATCAGTTCTTCTGCCAGCTTCACACCCTGCGCATAGGCTGCACGCGACGGCACGGCGCGGGGATCGGTGGTATACAGGTTGCGCCCTGTGGGCAGCACATCGGCCCGCCCCCGATAGGGAGAGCCGGAGGGGCCAGCAGGCACAAACCGCCCCGCAAGGGCGGCGCGCAGGCCCGCGCGCTCTGCCGGGCCGTGTTCGCCACGCCCGAAGATATGCAGCCCATCGCCAAACTGGCTGTCTTTGACATCGCAGACAAAGCGGTCAATGCGGGTGATGGCCTCTGCCAGACACCCGGCTTTGGCAAGGCCCAGTTCCTGCCCCAGCCCCAGCGCCTCGGCCTCTTGGCGGATATCGTCTTGCAGGCGGTTGCGGCGGGCGGGATCCAGCCCATCAGCATTGGAAAATTCATCCAGCAGCGCTTCGAGGCGGGCCAGCCCTGCGCCGCTTTGGGCGCTGGTCATGGGGGGGGGGACATGGCCCAGCGTGACCGCGCCAATGCGGCGCTTGGCCTGCGCGGCCTCTCCGGGGTCATTGACGATGAAGGGATAAATCACGGGCAAATCGCGGATCAGGGCCTCTGGCCAGCACATGTCCGACAGCGCAACCGATTTTCCCGGCAGCCATTCCAGCGTGCCATGCGCGCCGATATGCACCAGCGCATCGGCCTGCGCGCGCAGCCAGAGATAGAACGCCACATAGCCATGGCGGGGCGTGCGCGCGAGATCGTGGTATTCATCATCGCGGCGGGTGGGCGTGCCGCGTTCGGGTTGCAGGGCGATCAGGTGGCGGCCCCTGCGCAGCGCCGCGAAAGCAAAGTTTTCGCCCGTGCAGGCGGGATCATCCTGTGGCGGCCCCCATACGCTGTGCAACTCTGCGCGCAGGGTTGCGGGCAGGCCCTCCAGCGCTGCAAGATAGGCGGCAAGCGGCCAGTGCACGCGCTCTGCGCCCAAGGCGCGGGCAAGGGCTGCGCCCTGTGGCGCATCATGGCCCATGTCGTGCAAGATGGCGCAGGCGCTTTCCAGCGCATCCAGCCCCACCGCATGCGCCATGTTCCAGCCCTTGCCGGGATAGGTGGACAGCACCAGCGCCACGCGCTGCACCTCTGGCGGCATGTCTTGCAGGCGCACCCAAGCGGCCACGCGGTTGGCAATGGCCTCTATCCGGGGGGATTCGGGGGTATGTTCGGCGCGGGAGAATTGCAAATCGGGGTCGGGGGTGCTGAATTCCTTGAAACTGGCCACGCCTGCGAAAATCCGGCCATCGACTTCGGGCAAGACCACATGCATCGCCAGATCTGCCGGAGAGAGGCCGCGCGCGGCCTCTTGCCAGTTTTTGCGCGGGTTGGTGGCCAGCGCGATCTGGAACACGGGCACGCCCGCCCCTTCCAGAACCGCGCCATCTGCGCCCTGCGCCGAAAAAGCCGTGGCATTGACCACCGCCCTGGGCGCAAGCGCGCCAATCCAGCGCGTAAGCCATGCGCGCGCATTGGGTTCTTTCAGCGAGGGCACGAAAAGGGCGATCACATCAAAGCCGCGCGCGGTGAAAGCCCCATGCAAGGCGCGGATCGGGGCCAGATCGGCGGCGGCCAGAAAAGAGCGGTAGAAGGTGAGGACAATGCGCGGGCGCGTGGCAGTAAAGGCAAAAGCGGCCGGGCATGTCAGGCCCGCCCCGTCCCAGCCGCCCACCGCAGGCAGCACCCGCGCGCCGCGCACCGGCGGCGCATAAAGCCCCGATGCCAGCGCGAGTTGCTGCAACGCGGCCTGCGCGGCGAGAGCGCCGCCCATATCGCATAAATGCTTCAGGCGGCGCAGCGTGCTGACAGGCAGGGTCGAGGCCGCATCCAGCGCAGGATCAACCCGCCCATCAGCGGGCAACACGGCCAGCGCAATGCCCTTGCGCTGCGCCAGCGCCTGAACCTGTTGCAACCCGTAGGCCCAATAGGGCGCGCCCCCGATAAGGCGGATCAGAATACCCTTGGCGCCGGAAAGCGTGTTTTCGACATAGGTATCAACCGAGAGCGGATGTTGCAGCGCTGCCAGATTGGCCAGACGCAGGGCCGGAAAGCCCGGCCCTGCCGCATGCCAGCCCGCCGCGAAAGCGCCCAGATCACTGTCAGACAGCGACAACACCACCAGATCCGCCGGGCTTTGGCCCAGATCGGTGGGGGTTGCGGCCTCATCCAGCCCATGGCTTTCGCGGAAGATGACATGCATTCTGGCTCAGGCCCCCAAAGCCTCGCGGATCGCGGCCTCATTGATGTGGTCATGCTCTGCGATCACGACAAGCCGCGTGCGCCGCGCCTCTGACGCTTGCCAAGGGCGATCAAACTGGTGACGCACCCGCGCGCCCACCGCCTGCACCAAAAGGCGCATGGGCTTGCCTGTTACAGCCGCATAGCCCTTGACCCGCAAGATATGCTGGCTTTCGGCCAGATGCGCAATGCGCGCGGCCAGATCGGCGGGATCGGTGATTTCGCCCATCTCTACCATGATCGTGTCAAAATCATCATGTTCGTGATCGTCATGGCCATCATGGTGGCTGGGGCGGGCGGCGATGTCATTTTCTGCCCCTGCGTCCAGCCCCAGAAGAATGGCCGCATCGATCACGCCTTCGGCCACCTCCACCACAGGCAGGGGGCGCGTGGCTTCGGCCGCGATCACGGCGCGGGCTTTGGCCAAGCCCTCTGGCCCTGCCAGATCGGGCTTTGTGAGCAACACCAGATCGGCGCAGGCGATCTGGTCTTCAAACACTTCGGACAGGGGTGTTTCGTGGTCGATACTGTCATCTGCCGCGCGCTGGGCATCTACTGCGGCGACATCGGGGGCAAAGCGGCCTGCCGCCACGGCCTCTGCATCCGCCAGCGCGATCACGCCATCCACTGTGATGCGCGAGCGGATTTCGGGCCAGTCAAAGGCTTTGAGCAAGGGCTTGGGCAGGGCCAGACCAGAGGTTTCAATCAGGATATGGTCGGGCTTGGGATCGAGTTTCAGCAGCGCCTCGACGGTGGGGATGAAATCATCGGCCACAGTGCAGCAGATGCACCCGTTCGAGAGTTCGACAATGTTTTCGGCCGGGCAATCGGGAATCGCGCAGGATTTCAGGATATCGCCATCCACCCCCACCGTGCCAAATTCATTGACCACCACCGCCAGACGCCGCCCGCCCGCATTGCGGATCAGATGGGAAATCAGGGTGGTTTTGCCCGAACCCAGAAAGCCGGTGATGATGGTGACAGGGGTTTTCGAGAGATCAGACATTCGGGGCCTCCAATGGCGGGATGCGGGCGATGCAATTCTTGCGGAAATGTTCGGGGCGCTCGCGCCATGGCACAAGGCCATTTTCGGCGCTGCGGTATTTTTGCGCGCCCTCCAGAATGGCGGGCAGGTGCAGGTCGGGGGCAAGATTGCCGTAAACATATGTCCAGGCGCCGGGCTTGCGCAAGGCGATGGTGCAGCCGCGCGAACAGTTCGAGAGGCATTCGACAGGGATGACGCGCACGCCCTCTGGCGCGGCCTCTTGCAGGGCTTGCACCAGGGCCGCACCGGGGCGGATATCTGGATCGGGCGCGGCCAGCGGATTGGCGGGCGCAGCACTGCGGCAGGTGGTGCAGACCAGAAGATCGGCAGTTTCGGTGACCATGAAACGCTCCGTCAAAAAGGGGCCGCGCGGTGCGGCCCCGTGTGCGATGAATCAGCCAAGGATCAGGGATTCCACGATCTCGAACAGGAAGGCAAAGCCGATGCCGGTGCAGATGGCCGCAGCCATTCGCGCTTGCATCTGGCCTGCGCCTTGCGCCACCAGCTTGCCCGCAAACAGCGCCACCCCGGCGGCAATGGCAAACTGCACCGCCCCAAAGCCCAGCAAATAGGCAAAAATCGGCATGGGGGTAGAGCCGATCACCGCTTCGCCATATGCCCAGCCGTGGAACATGCCCGCAAGCGCAAAGCCTGCCAGCGCCACAGGCCCCGCGACCTGACGGCCCAGCACCACCAGCGCGCCAAGGGCCACGACAGAGGCCGTGATCACCAGTTCCGCCAGCGGCAGCATGACACCTGCCAGATGCAGCCCCGTCCCCGCCAGCGTGGCCGCGATAAAGGCCAAAGGCCCCGCCATGGTGCGGCCTGAAAAGGCGGCGGCAAGGCCGATCAGCACGATGAAGGCCAGATGATCCAGCCCGATAACCGGATGGGCTAGGCCAGAAATCAGGCCATGCACCACGGTTTGCGGGGCCTCGCCGCCCAAAGGGTGATGGGCAAGGGCGGGGCTGGCCAGAAACAGGGCCGGAAGGATCAGCAAACGCGAGATTCTGGCATGTTTGAGATGTGACAGCCCGGGGCGCGCAGCCCTCAAAGCCTGCGCCATGATCTGTGTGTGAGAAAATGTCATTCCGTCTCTTTCCTGCGCGACCACCCGCCACGCATTGATCGGGCAGAGTGCGACAGGCAGCACCAGCACAGCCAAAACGCCGCGCCAATACAAGCCCCCCAGTCACCCCGCTGGTTAACATGCCCCGCATGGGGCGGCCTATATGCTGGCAGGTCTCCCGGCTTGCGGATGTCAAGGCCTGGGCCTTGGCGGTCTGCCCGCCTTCCCGGCCTGTCGGGCCAGTGGCATTGGGCGACCTCTCCGGTCACGGTCGCGGGGGCGGCTGTGCTTGGGCGTGATCTTGCGAACCTGCCCTGTCACATTCCCTTTTCACCTGTCCGAAAACAGGAACCAGCAGGCCCCTCTTGCGCGTTGCATGGCCCCTTTGTCAAGTCAGGATTACAGTTTGGGCCTCTGCCCTGTGGGAACGGGCGGGGGGCGGTGGCAGCTGGTGACGGCGGGGGGCTGCGATCTGCCCGGAGGGCTATGTCGTTCATCCTGAACAACGTATTTTGCCTGCTCAAGCTGCTTGTGGCTCGATTTGATTGGTCGGACGGTGCCGTATAGCGGCCAGGAGCGCGGCGATGATGAGCGCAAAAATAGCCCTGAGATGGGCCAGTATCTTGCGGATATTGTGGCCGCAGGCACAGAGAACAGCGAAGATCGCATCTCCTCCAGTGCCCTTGAGGGGGCAGCGTGTCAGTCGACCGTCAGTTTTCATGTGTCCGATCTCGGCTTCGATGGCGCTGCGCCTTCGCAACAGTTTTGCCAGCATGGGCGTGATGCCTTTGCGCGTTCCGCTGATCAGGACGCGGGTTCGCGTCACACCATGGCCGCGATAGCCACGATCCACCACGGCCAGTGAGGGGCGGATGTCAGTCAGCACTTCGACCTGAGCCAGTGCATCTTGCAGAGTGTGCCCGTCATATGGGTTGCCAGGCAACGAGCGTGCCCCGACAATGAAGCCTTCCTCGATGGTCGCCGCGATAGTGACCTTGGTGCCAAATTCATAGCGCACACGCGCCTTGCCCTTCGAGATACAATCGACCTCGGGTTCATGCAGGCTGTAGATCTTGTTCTTATCCTTCGGTTTCTGATCCAGCAGCCGCCCTGTCAGCACCAGCGCATCGCAGATTTGTTCGCGCAGCGCTCCAGCTGCAATGCCACTCAGATGACGGCGCAAGTCGCGCATAACCCGCCCCGTGTAGCCTTGCAGCTTTTTCAATGCCTTGCGCATCCGCTTGAATTGTTTCGCGTGGGCATAGCGGCCGACCTGTCGCGCCAGGCGAGGGCCAAGACGGGTGTAACTTTGGCGTAGATCGACATCGGCCTCATGCGCCAGCGCCACCAGCTTTTGGCGCGCGCGTTCATAGAGCCGCGCATCAGTCGGATAGGCAATGTTCTTTTCCATCACCGTCGTGTCGACCGACACGCGCTCAAGGCTCTTGTCATCCACAGCGCCAGACGCGCGCCCGGCCTCGATGGTCTTTGTCAGCAGCCATTCAGCACCTTCCTCGCCAATGCGATTGCGCCAGCGGGTGAGCGATGATGGGTCGATGGGTGGACGGTGCTGGAAGAACACCTCGCCGCAGAAATGCTGATAATAGGGGTTCTCCACCCAGCGAGCCACCACAGCCTCGTCAGACAGCCTGTAGGCGTGCTGGAGATAGAGCAGCCCTGCCACCAGACGCGATGGCGTTGCAGGTCGTCCCTCTTGCGAGGGAAAGAACCCAGCCCATTCGCGCTCAAAGAAATCCCAGTCAATCAAATCCGCCAGCTTCACCAGTGCATGACGCATATCGATGATCTCGACCAGCCGCGCGCGGAACAGATCGTCTTGCTCTGGACCCTTCGGTTTTGCCTTCATCCCCCACCCCGAAATTGCAAGGTTTCGGCCCAAATTATACGAAACCTTGCAAAAAAAGGCGATAAGAAACGTTCATTTCGCAAGCATAATCAGGATGTTGAGGGTTGTTCAGGGCGAACTATGTCACTTCATGCTGGCCAAATCCGCGCGAAACTCGGGCTATGCACTCGTGGTGGCCAAATCGCTGTGCCGGGGGGTGGCCCTGCCCGGCGCTGCACGGTTGGGGAAGGTTGGAGTAACGCACAAAGCCGCGTAGTGCTGGGCCGCGGGGCTGCGATCTGCCCGAATAGCTAAGCGGTTTATGGCGGCCAAGTCCGAACGAAACTGAAGCTAAGCGCCCACGGCAGCAAAATCGCCGGGCCGGGGGGCGGCCCTTTAAGGCGCGGCGGGCTAAAGCCCTTGACTCCGCGCAAGGGGCGCAAGGGCCAAGCGATACGCCACCCATGGCGCCGCCCGTTACTTTGTGGCTGATACCTGTCCCATATCCCTTGACGGGGCGGATAAAAAGCCGCGCAGCGCTGGGCCGCGGTGCGGCGATCTGGCCGAATAGCTAAGCGATTTATGGCGGCAATGTCCGAACGAAATTGAGGCTAAGCGCTCGTGGCAGCCAAATCGCCGGGCCGTGGGTGCGGCCCTTTGAGGCGCGGCGGGCTAAAGCCCTTGACTCCGCGCAAGGGGCGCGAGGGCCACGCGATGCGCCACCCATCACCCTGCGCATGATATCCAGCCCTTCGCCAGTGACGGGGCGAGTAAAAAGCCGCGCAGCGCTGGGCCGCGGGGCGGCGATCCGACCGGGGGGCTAAGCGCTTTATGGCGGCCAAGTCCGAACGAAATTGAAGCTAAGCGCTCGTGGCAGCCAAATCGCTGTGCCGTGGGGGCGGCCCAGCGATACGCGGCGGCCTTCGGCCTTGACTCCGCGCTTGGTGAGGGGGCCAAGCGATGCGCTGCCTCGTGAAGCAGCCCGTCTCTATACGGCTGATCTCCATACCTTCCCCGATGAATAAGCAAGAAGACAAGCCGCGCAGCGCTGGGCGGCGGGGCGGCGATCCACCCGCAGGGCTATGCGCTTTATGGCGGCAATGTCCGAACGAAACTGAGGCTAAGCGCCCACTGCAGCCAAATCGCCGGGCCGGGGGGCGGCCCAGCGATGCGCGGCGGGCTAAAGCCCTTGATTCCGCGCAAAAGAGCAAACTCCCCCACATATCCGCCCCGTATGACAGGTGACAGCCCCCTAGCGAATGATCCAGCGGGTCGGTGTGTTTTCCTGCCAGCCTGCGCGGTGCAAAAGCGGTGTATCATCCTGAAATTCGGGATGGCCAAGGCAGAGATAGGCGGAGAACTCCCAGTCTGGCGGGGTTTTCAACAGGTGCGCTATCGCGTCTGGTTGCAGGATGGACACCATGCCCAGCCCCAGATTTTCCGCCCGCGCTGCAAGCCAGAGCGTGTGAATCGCCATGGCGGTGGATTGGCGCAGCGTCTCGGGCATGGTCTGGCGGCCAAGCCCATGGCCTTGGGCGGGCTGCATATCGGTGAACACAGCCAGATGAACCGGTGCAAAATCCAGCCCTGCCAGTTTCAGCCCCTGATAGGCCTGCGCCTGTGCGCCGGAATACAGCGCGCCTGCCTCCTGATTGGCCTGTTCAAAATTGGCCCGCACGGCGGCGCGCAGATCGGGCGCTTCCACGCGCAGCACGCGCCATGGCCGCGCATTGCCCACAGAGGGCGCGCGATCCATCACCGCTTGCAGCTTTGCAAGCGTGTCCTCGGCCACGGGATCGGTGCGGAAATGGCGCGTGTCGCGCCGCCATGTCAGCACCTCCAGCAAGGCCGCGCGGTGATCTGGCCCGAATTCCATTCACATCCGCCCTTTGCGCCGCAAGAGCCAGATGAAGAACACGCCCCCCACCAGCCCTGTCACAATGCCGATTGGCATATCTTCGGGCCGCATCAGCGTGCGCGCGGCGATATCGGCCCAAACGAGAAATATCGCCCCCACCAGCATCGAGGCCGGCAAAACCCGCGCATTGTCACCCCCCACCAGCAGGCGCACGATATGCGGGATCATCAGCCCCACAAAGCCGATCACGCCGGAAAAGGCCACCATCACCCCTGTCACCAGTGCTGCCACAACAAAGCATGTCAGCCGGAAGCGGGTGACAGGGATACCAAGGGTCGAGGCGGTTTCATCCCCGATTGTCATTGCATTGAGAGAGCCTGCGACAGTGCGAAACATCACCGCCGCACCGGCAAGGATCAGCGCGGGCCAAAGCAGATGGCCCCATTGCGCCAGCCCCAATCCGCCCAGCATCCAGAACACAACCGTATGTGCTGCGCGCGGATCGCCCAGGAATATCAGGATATTGGCCAGCGCCATAACGATAAAGGACACCGCCACCCCTGTCAGAACCAGCCTGTCGGCGCTGGTGGCCTGCGCGAAGCTGGCCACCGAGAGCACCAGCAAGGTGGAACACAGCGCCCCCAGAAAGGCCAGAAGCGGCACAGTTGCAAGCCCCAGAAACATGCCCGTATGCAACAGCGCCAGAATGGCCCCGAAGGCCGCACCAGACGAGATGCCCAGCAAATGCGGATCGGCCAGCGGGTTGCGGGTGACGGCTTGCAGCACAGCCCCCACCAGCGCCAGCCCTGCCCCCACAAGGGCGGCCAGCAGCGCGCGCGGCAAGCGGATATCCCAGACAATTGCCGCGCGCCCGGCTGTCCAATCGGGTGTCACCAACAGGCCCGGCGCGATTTTATCGGCAATAATGCCCCAGACAGTCAGCAAGGGAACAGGCACGGCCCCGATACTGACTGCCGCAGAGAGAGACAGCACCAGCGCCACCACCCCCGCCCCCCATAGCCCCCGGCGCATCTGGCCCGCCCAGACAGGTATCCGGGCAGAGGCGGCAAGCGCGGGTGCTGCGGTTTCGGGATCGGGGGTGGTGCGCATCGTCAGTGCTCGTGAAACGCGGCCGCCAAAGCGCGGATGGCGCGGATATTGCGCGGCCCCGGTGTGGCCTCGACATATTCGAGCACCACGAAACGATCATTCACAACTGCATCCATACTGGCAAAGGCGGGGTTGGATTTCATGAAATCGATCTTTTGCTCTGCGCTCACTTCACCGTAATTGACGATGACCACCACTTCGGGGTTGCGTTCGACAACCGGCTCCCAGGCCACGCGCGTCCAGCTGGAGTCGACATCATCCATGATATTGCGCCCGCCTGCCGCCTCTATCATTGCGGTGGGGATGGCGTAGCGGCCTGCGGTGAAGGGTGTCTCTTCGCCGCTATCATAGACAAAGACGCGCAGCGGCTCGCGCGCGGGCAAGGTGGCGGCAATTTCGGCCAATTCGGCCTGCCAGCCTGCAATCAGGGTTTCGGCGCGATCTGCAACGCCGAAAATCAGGCCCAGATTGCGGATATCGGTGAACATATCCTCGATCGCGGCGCCCTCGCGCGGCATGATATGGATGCAGCTTTCCGTCAGTTCATAGACCGCGATCCCGAAGGGGGCGAGAGTGTCGGGCGTGACCTCTCCGCCCACGCGCATGCCGTAATTCCAGCCCGCAAACCAGAAATCCAGATCGGCGCCCACAAGAATTTCGCGCGAGGGGTAGCGTTCGGACAATTCCGGCAATTCGGCCACGCCTGCGCGCATCTCTGCGTCCAGTTTGTTCCAGCCGGAAATGCCGGTATAACCCACCATGCTGTCGGTCAGGCCAAGCACCAGCATCATTTCCGTAAGGTTCACATCGTTTGACGCCGCGCGGGCGGGCGGGGCATCAAAGGTTATCTCGCGGTCACAGCTTTGCACGGTTACGGGATAGGCAAAGGCAGGTGCGGCACTGGCGATGGCCAGCGCGGCCAGAGAGAGGGATTTCATGCGTGGGTCTCCTGTGGCATGTCATCAAAAAGGGAAAAATCAAATTGGGCAGGGCCGCGGGGCGCGGCATGCACGCCAAAGGCATTGGCGATCAGTTCCGGGCAGAGCACTTGCGCGACAGGGCCAAAGGCGAGTGGCTGCCCGTCTTTCAGCACCAGCAGATCATCGGCAAAGCCGCGCACCAGGTTGAGATCATGCAGCGAGGCCACGACCGTAGCGCCCAGGCTGCGCACCAGCCGCAGCACTTCAAGCTGGTGGCGGATATCCAGATGGTTGGTCGGTTCATCCAGCACAATCAGGCCCGGTTCCTGCGCCAGCGCGCGCGCGACCATGACGCGCTGGCGCTCTCCGCCTGATAGCGTGCCGAAGGAACGGGCGGCGAAATCCTGCAAGCGCATCCGCTCCAGCGCATGGCCGACAATATGGGCATCTTGCGCCGATGGGCCAGAGAGCGCGCGGCGGTGCGGCGCGCGGCCAAGGGCCACAATCTCTGCCACGCTGAGGGCGAAATCGGTGGGCTGTTCCTGCAGCACAGCCGCCACACGCTGCGCCACGCGGCGCGCTTGCATGGCGTGAATATCCTGCCCATCTACCAGAACGCGCCCGGATTGCGGTTTGTGAAAGCGGTAGATCAGGCGCAACAGCGTTGATTTGCCCGCGCCATTGGCCCCCAGCACCCCCAAGACACGCCCCGGCGCAAGCTGAAGGGTGACAGGTGCCAGAATACCCGCACCCCAGCAAACGCTTTCCAGCGAGAGCGCGGCGGGGATGGGTGCAGGGCAGCTCATACCGCGCCCTGCGGGGCTTGCGCGCACAGCCCGGAGCCAAGCCAAAGATGGCAAGCCTGCGGGGAATGGCCGCAATCATGGCGCGCGCCGGATGCGTTATCTCTCATCGTCCCTCTCCCGGACGCCCCGCCCGGCTTGGTGTTTAGGTTATGATGGCAGGTCTCCTGGCTTGCGGCTGAGAGTGCATCCCCACCTTCCCAGACCATTTGGCCCAGTGGCATGAGGGGCGCACACCGCTTACAGTTGCGGGGGCAGCACCGGACTGGGACAAGGTATCCGCACCGGTTTCCCTATTCTCCCGATGTCATGTCGGGCACCATCTTTCCATATCGATATCGCTGTGTCGGAATGGACGCAAGGCGATTGTCTGAGCGTGGTGCGAAAATCCGCAAAGCGGCCTCACCCCAACAGCGTTTCCTGAAGCTGCGCAACGCTTTCGGTGAGAAGCGCGCTATCAGCGCGCGTTTCCACATTCAGGCGCAAGACTGGTTCAGTGTTGGAAGCGCGCAGGTTGAAGCGCCACTGGCCCATATCAAGGCTGAGACCATCGGTTTCATCCAGGCTGCAGGCCTGCGGCTGGAAGCGCGCGCGCACCCGTGCAATGGCGGCGGGCACATCTGGCAGGGTGAAATTGATCTCTCCCGATGAGGGGAAATCGGCGCGCCGTCTGGCCACAAGATCGCGCAGCGCGCCCTTGCGGCTGACCAGTTCCGCGACCACAAGCCAGGGGATCATCCCGCTGTCACAATAGCAGAAATCGCGAAAATAATGATGCGCCGACATTTCGCCGCCATAGACAGCGCCATGATCACGCATCGCTTGCTTGATGAAGGCATGCCCGGTGCGCGATTGCACGGCCTGCCCGCCTGCGCGGCCCACCACATCCAGCGTGTTCCAGATCACGCGCGGGTCGTGAATGATGGTGGCGCCGGGTTCCTTGGCCAAGAACACCTCTGACAGCAGGCCAACCAGATATTCCCCCGCGATGAATTCGCCCGCGTGATCGAAAAAGAAACAACGGTCAAAATCGCCATCCCAGGCCACGCCAAAATCCGCACCCGCCGCACGCAGGGCGGCCGCGGTTTCGGGCTGGTTTTCGGGCAGTAGCGGATTGGGGATGCCATTGGGGAAACTGCCATCGGGCCTGTGGTGCATGCGGATGAACTGCAGCGGCGCACCGTTTGCCGCCAAGGCGGCGGCAATGGCATCGAATGTCGGGCCTGCCGCGCCATTTCCGGCATTGACCAGAATTTTCAGGGGTTTGAGCGCGGCCATATCCACAAAGGACAGCACGCGCGCGACATAGGCGGCGCGCGCCTGGGCGCTGATATCGGTGATCTGGCCGTTTTGGGCAGGCCCGAAATCATTGCCCTCGGCCAAGGCGCGGATGCGCGCCAGCCCCCCTTCGGCATCCAGCGGGGCAGAGCCTGCGCGCACCATTTTCATGCCGTTGTAATCCATCGGGTTATGCGAGGCGGTGACGCAAATCCCGCCATCTGCCTCGAAATGGGTGGTGGCGAAATACATCTCTTCGGTGCCAGAGAGGCCCAGATCCAGCACATGCGCGCCCTCATCTTGCAGCGCCTGTGCCACAGCCTGTGCCAGCGCCTTGGAAGAGGCGCGGCAATCGCGCCCCAGAACCACACGCTTTGCCCCCAAGGCGCGCGCAAAGCCGCGCCCAATGCGGCCTGCAATCTCGTCATCCAGATCAATCCCCAGACGGCCCCGAATATCATAAGCCTTGAAGCAGGTGAGTTGCGTCATCTTGGTGTCTTTCTGTCGAATCGGCGCAAGCGCCTGTTTTATGGGGCGCGCGCCCTATTACCACAAGAGCAAAGAACCTGTGCGATTTTGGCGCCATCGTCAGTTTTTCACCCGAAAAGGGATATTTCCATATGCAAAACCCCTTCACCCAGCGCGCGGTTTCCTTGTCTGGCCCGGCCACCGATATTCAGCCCGTAACCCCGAATGATACGGCCATTCTGCCGCATTTCGCCCTTGCGCTATATGTCGAAACCGGGGGAATCGTTGTGTTTGATACCATCACGGGCGCCACGCGCAGTGTAGAGGTTGCGGATTTCAGCATTCTGCCTGTAGGCGCGCAGCGCGTGCGCGCCCAGGGCACGACAGCAAGCGGCATTCACGCGCTGGTGCTTGCATGAAGCTGGTTTGCGATATCGCGGTCACGGCCATTCGCCACCGACCGCGCCTGTCTTTCTCTCCCGCGCGGCTCTTTGCGGCGGGGGAAAACGGCTGCTGGTTTGATCCGTCTGATCTGGCCAGCCTGTTTGAGGATGCCAGTGGCACAATCCCCGCAACCGTGAATGGCCGCATAGGCCGTATGCTGGATAAATCGGGAAATGGCCATCACGCGATCCAGACAAATAGTTGGGCGCGGCCATTTTTGCGGGTTGACGCCGAGGGCAGGCATTATCTGGATTTTGATGGTATCGACGACACGATGCAAACCACTCTGACAGGGCTGGGGCTTGGCGACAGTCGCGCAACTCTGGCCTGTGGCTACCGGGCAAATGGTAGTGTCGGATATATTCTGAATACTGCGCCCAGCACCAGTTCGCTGGCGGAAGTGGCTTTGGGGGTTTTGTTTCAGAGCGGAAACAGCCGGGTTATTCTGGGCGGGGAGGTAACATCACGCGCGCTGGCTGCGCTGACGCGGCATTGCGTGACGGCGGTCTTTGACAGGACAGGGCCAAGCGGGCAGGTGTTCTGGGATCGAGAGGCGGCGCAGGCGCTTGGTTCGGGCAGTGCGGTTTCCGACAACCCCCTCTGGATCGGGTCGCGCGGCAGTGCGGTTTTTTTCGCAGGGCGCGTGTATGGCGTGATCGCCCGCATGGCCCAGTCCAATGCCGCCGAACTGGCGCGGCTGCAAGCCTATATCTGCACCAAAACAGGAGTGCCCCAGGCATGATCCGCATTACCCTGATCTGCCCCGAACCCTTGCTGGCCGAGGGGCGCGCGCTTCTTTTGGCCCTGGGCACAGGGCCGCAAGATGCAGATGCCCTGCATCTGTCAGACTGGCGCAATGGCGCCACTGGCGCGGCGGTTGCCGTTGCCTCCAGCGAGATGCCGGAAGACTGGCTGTTGCAGTTGAGCGCGCCTTTGCAGCGCCCGGATTGGGATGGCGCGGCACAGATTGACATGCAGGCAGCAGCGCGGGCGCAGGCGGCATTGCATCTGTGGGATGAAGCGGGCCACCCCGCACCCAGTGATCCGCAAGCCATCATACTTGCAAAGGGGCTTGACCCGCGCAGGGTGCTGGAGCTGGCGCATCTGTCGCAAAACACCCTTGAGGGCTAGTGTTTTGCGCCTGACGGTGGGTGCTCAAGGGTGGGTTTGAGCGGGTTGGGGACGTTGGGGGAGGGCGCAAAGCCGCGCAGCGCTGGGCCGCGGTGCGGCGATCCATCAGCGGGGCTAAGCGGTTTATGCTGGCCAAGTCCGAACGAAATATAGGCTATGCGCAGGTTGCAGCCAAATCGCTGTGCCGGGGGGCGGCCCAGCGATGCGCGGCGGGCTTCGCCCTTGGTTCCGCGCATGGCGCGCTTCTCCAATGTCCTCACCCCCCCAAAGCTGCCCGTCATGCCGGAACCCTCCGCCAGGTGCAGGCCACCATGGCATTCCCCGCCAGGTGAACCGCCACTTGCAGGGCTATTTGCCGGGCTTAGCGCAACCCTTTGAAAACGGTTTTCAGCATCAAGGACAGATCAAGGCACAGGCTGCGCTTTGCCTGATAGATCAGATCAAGGCGCGCCTTGCGCGGGATACAGGCGCGGCAATAAATCTCGTCAGTTTCCGCGCGGCTTTGGCTGCGGGCCAGAAGATGCTCTTCATGCGCATGGAAATAGACAGAGGCCAGGCCCGATACGCCGGGCCGCGATTGCAGCACCTGCGCGTAAAGATCGGGAAAGCGTTCGACATATTGGCGCAAAGGCGGGCGCGGGCCGATGAAGCTGATATCCCCGCGGATCACATTCCACAGCTGGGGCAGTTCATCCAGCCGGGTGCGGCGCAAGAACGGGCCTGTGCGGGTGATGCGATCGGCTTTGTCGCCCCCGGAAACGCCGCTATCTTCCGCAGCGGGCGTCATGGTGCGGAATTTTATCAGGGTAAAGCCCTGGACAGGGGATTTCATCCGCTCTGAGAGATAAAATACCGGGCGGCCATCCAGCACCAGCACGACCAGTGCGGTGAGCACAATGATCGGCCCCAAGAGCGCCAGCAGGAACACCGCCGCCGCCAGATCAAAAAGCCGTTTTGAAAATGTCATGGCGCCAAGGTTTCCTTCCATTGCCGAACCATGTGATCGGGCTGCGCATCTGACGCGGCGAACATATGCATGCCAGCAAGCGCGCCACAATCCAGCGTGATCTTTTGATGAGCGTCGGGCGCTGGGCTGCCCGCTTGCCATGGGTGGCCAGCGGCCTGTGCCAGCGCCTCCATCGCTATTGGCACGGGCGCTGCAATATTGAGGGTGTCGGGCAAGGGCGCGGGGTGCAGGCACAGGGTTTGCAGCACCTGCGCCAATGTCCCGGCCCCGATGTAAGAGCGCAATGGCCCTGTGCCATCTGCGAAAATATCTATTTTCACAGGGGTGGCCGGTGCCGATTGCGCCACATTCAGCAGCAGTGCATCTGCCCCCGCGACATTGCCGATGCGCAGGAAACACAGCTCGCCCCCGGTATCGCGCCACGGGGTGCAGGCCTGCTCCATCCTGAGTTTGGCCATGCCATAGGCGTTCACAGGGCTGCAGGGTGCGGTTTCATCCCATGCGCGGCCATCGCCTGCCCCATAGACCGCCGAAGATGAGGCCATGAGCACCCGCCCAATGCCTGCCTGTGCCGCCACGCCCTGGCCAGTGAGATGTTCAGATCCAGATTTTTGCCCGGCCCCGGTGTGACGCCGCCCAGCATGACCATCACGTCAAACCCGCCGCACTGTTCCACCCTGTCCAAAAGCGGCCTTGCGCCCGCCAGCGGTTCCCAGATCAGGCCATGGCCGGGGCGGGATATGCGAAACTGGGGGGTCATTTCGGGCGCATTCCGGCCGCCTGCCCAATGGTGCAGAACCATCCGGCCCACGCGGCCAGATGCCCCGACCAGCAAAACCCGCATTGGCTTAGCTGCGGGCGTAGACATCTTCATAGCGGATGATGTCATCTTCGCCCAGATAACTGCCTGTTTGCACCTCTATCAGGGTGAGGGGCAGTTTGCCGGGGTTTTCCAGACGGTGCACAGCGCCCAGCGGGATATAGACAGACTGGTTTTCTGCCAAAAGCTGCACAGTATCATCAATCGTCACTTTGGCTGTGCCTGCGACCACGATCCAATGTTCGGCCCGGTGGTGGTGGCTTTGCAAGGAAAGCGCCGCGCCGGGATGCACCACAATGCGTTTGACCTGAAACCGATCCCCGATCACAAGGCTTTCAAACCAGCCCCAGGGCCGATGATCCACCGGAAAGCTGGTGGCCTGCGCCGCGCCGCCCGCTTTGAGCGCCGCGACGGCCTCTTTCACGCGCTGCGCCTGCGATTTATGCGCCACAAGCACGGCATCCGTGGTGGCGATGGCGATCATGTCTTGCAGCCCGATCCCCACCAGTTCCACCCGCGCGCTTTCAGAGCGCAACAGCGTATCGCTGCAATCTATCGCTGTGGCATGGGCAGAGACAACATTTCCCACAGCATCCGGCCCGGTTTCCTGCCACACCGCATCCCAGCCGCCCAGATCCGACCAGCCCGCCGCATAGGGCATGACCGCCAGATTGCCCGCGCGTTCCATGATCGCGTAATCAATGGAGATATCGGGCACATCCGCCCAAGGCCCCTCTGCCAGCCGCAGAAACCCCAGATCGGATTGCGCGGCCGCCACCGCCGCTTGCACCGGGGCCAGAACATCGGCGGCATGCAGCCGCGCGGCGGCAATCAGGGCCTGTGCGGTGAACAGGAAGATGCCCGCGTTCCACAGGAAATTCCCTGCCGCCAGCATATCGGCCGCGCGAGGTGCATCGGGCTTTTCCACAAAGCGCACCAAGGGTTGCGGGGTCTGCGCGCTCGCATCTGCGCCCGGTGCCAATTCCAGATAGCCATAGCCCGTTTCCGCCCGGTTGGGCGTGATCCCGAATGTGACCAGATCGCCTGCCTGCGCGCGGGGGCAGGCCGCCAGCACAGCGGCACGAAAGGCCGCATCATCGGGGATGACATGATCCGACGGCGCGACAAGCATCAGCGCCTGCGGGTTGTCCTGCGCCAGCAACAGCGCTGCGGCCAGCACGGCGGGCGCGGTATTGCGCCCCTCCGGCTCTATCAGAATGGCGCGGGGGGCGATTTCGCATGCCGCCAGCTGCTCTGTCACGATGAAGCGGAAATCGTTGCCTGTCACAATGGTGGGCGGGGCGAAACCGGGGGCAGAGAGCCTGCGCGCCGCCTGTTTGAACAGGCTTTCCGCCCCCGTGATCCGGGCAAATTGCTTGGGGAAGCTTTTGCGTGACAAAGGCCAAAGCCGCGTGCCAGAGCCGCCACACAGAAGAAGGGGGTGAATATCGGGTGTCATCAGTGTCCCTTGATCAAATCTCTTGGGTCAGGCGCGGGCAGTGTCCGCATGGGCCAGATACCAGCGATAGGCATCTTCCACCCCTGCGCGCAACCCGATTTTTGCCTGCCACCCCATAGCGGCCAGACGGCTGACATCCATCAGCTTGCGCATTGTGCCATCTGGTTTGGTGGGATCGGTCTTGATCTGCCCCTGAAAACCAGTGATTTCGGCAACCATCTGCGCGAGTTCGAGAATGGAGATATCCGCACCGCTGCCCACATTGATATGACTGAGCATCGGATCGGTATTGGCGGCATAATCTGATTGCGGCAAATCCAGCACAAACAGGCTGGCTTCGGCCATATCCTCGACATGCAGGAATTCGCGGCGGGGCTTGCCCGTGCCCCAGATGGTCACACTCTCGGCGCCTGCGCGCGCGGCCTCGTGAAAGCGGCGGATCAGGGCGGGCAGGACATGCGAGTTTTCGGGGTGGAAGTTATCCCCCGGCCCATAGAGATTGGTTGGCATGACAGAACGGTAATCCGCGCCATGCTGGCGGTTATAGCTTTCGCAAAGTTTGATCCCGGCGATCTTGGCTATGGCATAAGGCTCGTTCGTGGGTTCCAGCACGCCGGTCAGAAGCGCGTCCTCGCGCATCGGCTGGGCCACGGCGCGCGGATAGATGCAGCTGGAGCCAAGCTGCAACAGGTTCCGCACCCCGGCGGCAAAAGCCTGATGGATCACATTGCATTCGATCATCAGGTTTTCATAAATGAAATCTGCCGGATAGGTGTTATTGGCATGGATGCCGCCCACTTTGGCCGCGGCCAGAATAACGGTATCGGGCCGTTCGGCCTGCATGAAATCGCGCACGGCCGCCTGATTGGTGAGATCCAATTCACTATGCGTGCGGGTAATCAGGGTTAGCGCCGCGCCCGCCTGCTGGCGCGCGGCCAGTTTGCGCAAGATCGCACTGCCCACCATGCCGCGATGGCCTGCCACATAAATGCGCGCCATTGCCCTACCCTTCCAGCGCCACAGGCACATCCATGCCATGCAGTTTCAGAAGCGCATGGCGGCGCGCTGTTTTCAAATCCTCGGCCACCATTTCGGCGCACATCTGCTGCGCGGTGATTTCCGGCACCCAGCCCAGTTTCTCGCGCGCCTTTGTAGGATCGCCCAAGAGCGTTTCCACCTCTGCGGGCCGGAAATAGCGCGGATCAATTCGCATGATCACATCCCCCGGTTTGACGGCGGGGGCGTGATCGCCTGTGACCTGGACGACAGTGGCAATCTCATCCACACCAGCGCCGGAAAATTCCAGCGTGAGGCCCAATTCCTGTGCTGTCCAGATGATGAAATCGCGCACCGAATATTGCACGCCCGTGGCAATGACAAAATCTTCTGGCGCGTCTTGTTGCAGCATCATCCATTGCATGCGCACATAATCTTTCGCATGGCCCCAATCGCGCAGGGCATCGATATTGCCCATATACAGGCACGGCTCCAGCCCTTGGGCAATATTGGCCAGCCCACGGGTGATTTTGCGGGTCACGAATGTTTCTCCGCGCCGTGGGCTTTCATGGTTGAACAGAATGCCGTTGCAGGCGTAAACGCCGTAAGCCTCTCGGTAATTCACACAGATCCAATAGGCATAGAGCTTGGCCACCGCATAAGGGCTGCGCGGGTGAAACGGCGTCGTCTCGGTCTGCGGGGTTTCCTGCACCAGCCCATAAAGCTCGGAGGTGGAAGCCTGATAAAACCGGGTCTTGCCTTCCAGCTTCAAAAAGCGGATCGCCTCGAGCAGGCGCAATGTGCCCATGGCATCCACATCAGCGGTATATTCGGGCGCTTCAAAGCTGACAGCGACATGGCTTTGCGCGCCCAGATTATACACCTCATCGGGCTGCACTTCGGATAAAATACGCGTCAGGTTGGAACTGTCGGTCAGATCGCCGTAATGCAGCTTCAACCGCTGGTGATTGCTATGCGGATCTTGATATATATGATCGATCCGCTGCGTGTTGAACAACGAGGCGCGGCGCTTGATCCCATGCACCTCATACCCCTTTTCCAGCAGAAACTCTGCCAGATAGCTGCCATCCTGCCCGGTAATGCCGGTGATGAGTGCTTTTTTCATTCAAACGCCCTTAGTCTTTTCCGCAGCTGAAAACGCCCTCTATGCTGCCTGATTTTGACAACAAGATTGTAAAAAACAGCCGCATCTATCATGCCACTGCCCAGATGATTGCGGCGTATGTTCTGCAATTCCCGCGAGTTGTTCCATATCGCGCGCAACCCGGCCGTGCTTTCCCCGCCAATACGCATGTTTACCAACACATCATCTATCACACCATGGGAAAAACCTTCAATCTCCAGCGCGCGCAGCAGCCAATCATAATCACTGGCGCTCCGATACTCTGTGCTAAACTCTCCCACACGCGCCAGAACTTTCACTGTGGCATAGGTTGTCGGATGGGGCAAACTGAAGCCGCGCCGGTATGCCCCTTTGTAGAAAGGTGTCGGGCGCCATATGCGCAGAGGCGGGCGGCCATTATGCTCTGTGACGAAATGCAAGCCACCGGAAACCAGATCGGTGGTTTTCAAGGCGGTGCTCAGGGTTTCCAACACTTTGTCATGTGCATAGCAATCATCGGAATTGAGGCAACCAAAAGCATCGCCGGTTATGTGGCGCAGCCCTTTGTTCATGGCGTCATATATTCCGCGATCTGGTTCGCTATATAACCGAATGAGAGGGCTGTTGAAAGATTCGACAATCGCACAAGTCGCATCGCGCGAGGCGCCGTCGATGACGATCAACTCCTTGTCCGGGTGCGTCTGGGAGAGGAAAGATTGAATGGCGCGGGCAATGGTGGCCTGGGAATTATAGGCGGCCATGATGACGGAGATTTTCATTTGGCACGCTTTCTGAATTAATATAAAGAGGAAGCATAATACAGACTATTGCGGGCAGAACGCTTCGTGTAAGAAGAAAAAATTCGGTAATCACGCACCCCACCACGTAGGCGAGGAAAATTGAAAATGACAAAAAACGAGCCTTTACAGAGCATTTAGCCCTAACGATATAATATCCAGAAAATAACAAGCAAACCAATAAAAGAGAAATGCCAAATAACCCAAAATGCGCCACTATAATTCCAACACCGCTATCATACCACAAAAATGATGCGCCGAAAAAACTAGCGCCAAAAATGATTGAATTTCTAAATGCATCATCAAATGCAACTGCAAGATTTTTAATTCTAATGAGAACACTGGCTTCCCGAAGCTCAAGCGAAAAAACTCTCCCGCTGAGAACGTCTTCGATTAACCAACCAAAATCTAAATACACAAATGATGCAATAGTTAAAAATGCAAGAGAAACAGAAACTAAGATGCCTTGGCGAGAGAGGCGATGCCGCACAAATAAATGGTGTGATAGATATATTAGACAAACTACAGAGAGCGAAACAAGCCCATTCCTACTTCCGGTCATCCATAGACTAGACAAGCAAATAGCAATCACTGAAATCTTGAAAATCAATCCATGCTTCAAAACGCTACCCAAGTAGATAATATATGATGAAGTTAAGATTGCCAACACATTGGAGTAAAGATGGGCATCGCTCACCGTAAATCCGCCTGTACCGGGGAAGCTAACCCTTCCAGTTCCAGGCCAGATCCCAAATGAGACCATAGAAAAATAAAACACCCCCCACACACCCAAAACCATAAGCGTCAGGAATGAAAAATGTGCCAACACTATAGAACCTGAGTGACTGGACAATATTGCCGGAAGAATAGAAATTATGAGGAAGATCAAGGCATACTTATACAGGAAAACAAGACGCTCCACTGGAAAAGAACGTATCAGCATTCCGTTCGTCGAAGCAAAGTTAATGACTGAGACAATAAAGCAAAGCAAGAATACTAGAAATAAAATGGCCGAAACCTTTTTAATGGGATACCTCAATAAAATCAGAAAAGTAGCAAATATCAAAAAGACATCGGCAAACCGAAAGGGCCCCAGCACACTAAAGTTAAGCGGACTGGTTACCAACGCGATACAGAATAACCATAATCCGAGATTCCTATATGTTAGCGTCACTGGCACAAGAACCTCTTCAAGATAAAGAAATATCCCGATATATGCCTACCAGTCGCGAAACCTCGGAACATGATTTGGTTTTTTGGAAAATGTCGTCAGGTGCATCATAAGTGCCAGTCAGGCAATTCTCATAAACTTCGCATAACTTCCGAGCTATTAACTTCGCGTCTTGAGACTTCTTACTCAGCAAAAGCCTCCTATCTCCTATCAGATCAGAAATGAACCCATGATCAAATGCAATAGGGATACATCCTGCCCAGATCGCCTCTAGAATAGCATTAGGCTGCCCTTCACTTTTCATGAGGCTTGGAAAAAAGAAAATTTTAGATTTTTGCAGAATTCTAAAAGATTCAAGCTTTGACTTCCTTCCGACTAACTGAACATTATCAGGAAGGTGTAACCTATCAAGAAGTCCTTCCTCCACCGCACCGATACACATGAAACTTTTAGCAGGCATCTCTTTCGCGACGTTAAACAGAAGATCTATATTTTTAGCGCCAGAAACATATCCAAGAAACGCAACATCAAAATTTCTATCGTTTAATGGTGGATTACTTGCTCTTAAAGCTTCTAAATATGGGTTGATTACATTCGGCATAAAAAAAATTCTGGTTTCACGATTCTTCTTCATTCGAGAAAACTCGTCACTTCCTTGCACCGAAAGTGCATTAGCATGATTGGCTAAAATTTTTGCCAACCTTCCCTGCAATCCTCTGGAATTGATGCAATCATAAAACGAGCCGCCTCGCGCTTCGTAAAAAACTTTGATTCTGAAGATTTTCGCCAGTAGTAAGAATGCAATCTCTCGATATGTGGATCGCCAATACATTCCATGGATATGTATAATATCAGGACGACTTGTGATAATAAACCAAAGCAAGTTCAATACATCTGTAATCAACTTGACAACATCAAATAAAATCTTCGGCTTTCTTTTGGTTGGCAGCGTCACAGCAACAAGAATATTTTCTATTGAATGCCTCTTGAAGTCCTCTTCTTTAGCAGCAATTCTATCTGAGTAATTTGTATAGCCACCAACTCCACCCCCAAATGCGGAACCATGATTAGATTCCCTCACGCAAAGATGCACCACCTTCTTCATTCACTTTGGCCTTTGCGACATATTTTTTAAGGATACGAGCAGTAATCTTAACCAAGCGAGCAGCGTGACTTTATTACTATTCATCATTGATTTTAATATCATTCTGATAGATATATAAATCAGATACCTCTTTGGGAGCTTAGGAAAATAAGATCCTCTTATGATCTCAAAGAAGTCCAATCTTTCATTATTTCCGCTTGCTACTTTTGCATAACAATATTGCTTTACTTTCTTGCTTGGTTCTACAGATGCACCATCTGGAAACATAAATTTTATGTAGTGCGCATCTTTAATTCCATGAATCTCTCCATAATCAATCAAGCGCGTATAATACTCCCAATCTTGGCAGAATTCAAAGAAGGTGTCATAGCCACCGGAGTCATTCCAAATTTTGCGCCGATACATCGCTGTTCCCTGCGTAAATGGGGTTCGGCGGCGAAGAGCTTTCTTGCTGATTTTCCCTATCGCGGGTTCAAATTTTGAACTGCGCTGCGCGGGTTCTTTGATGAAATGCCCCGTTCCCACTGCGACCACTTGGGGGCGTGCCTCCAAATACGCCACCTGCGCCGATAGCCGCCCCGGAAGCGAGATATCGCCTGCGCCCTGAATCGCGATATAGGCGCCGTCGCTCTCCTCGATCGCGCGGCGGATGGCGCGGGTGAAGCCGGTGTTTGGCTGGTGGATCACGCGCAAGCGGGGGTCGGTATAGCTGTCCAGTATCGTTCTCACCCGCGGATCGGGGCTGCCATCATTGACCACGGTGATATCAAAATTCGGGTAATCCTGCGCCAGCAGGCTGTCCAGCGTGTCGCGGATGTAATCGGCGCGGTTATACCAGGCGCAGGCCACAGAGACTTTGGGGAAGGGTGTCATGCTGTGCTTTCGGTGAGGGCGGCATCGGCGGGCAGCATCTGGCCATCGGCGCGCAGAAAGAAGGGTTCGGCCTGCAACAGATGGCCTGTCGCCTGGGCCACTGCCGCACGGATGCGCGCGACAAGGTGCAAGACATCCCTTGCCGTGGCCCCGCCTGTATTGACGATGAAATTGGCATGGCGCGGCGATACCTGCGCGCCGCCGATGCGCTGGCCCTTGAAGCCCAGCCGCTCTATGATCGCGCCGGGGGGGCCGATTTCGGCATAGAGCGCCGGGTTGGATTTGAACACAGAGCCGCAATTGGGCTGTTTGCGCGGGAATTTGGCGCGCCGATCCGCTAGGATCGCGCGCATCTCGGCGCGGATTACGGCACAGGGGCGCGGGGTGAAGTGCAGCTGGCAGCGGGTGATAACCGCGCCATTGGTTTGAAAGATGGAGCGGCGATAGCCAAAGCCACAATCTGCGGCGCTATACCTGCGCACCGCCCCAGTTGGCGATACCGTTTCCACAGACAAAACCGCGCTGCCAATGCCCTTGCGCTGGCTGCCGCCATTCATGCAGATCAGCCCGCCCAGCGTGCCGGGAATGCCGCAGATATGTTCGGCACCGCCCAAGCCTGCCTGCATCAGGCGGCGGGCAAGGCCGGGAACCCAGGCGCCAGCGCCCACCTCCACCTTTGTCGCAGTGATGCCGATATCGCCCATCCGCGCGCCAATCTGGATGCAGGGCACATGCAGGCCCGCATCATCAAACAGCAGATTGCTTGTCAGGCCAATCACGACAGGCCGCAGGCCGCGCGCCGTGAACCAACGCATCAGCGCTGCAACTTCGGACGCAGAGGCGGGGCAGAGCAGCAAATCCGCCCGCCCCCCGATCCGCCATTGGCTGATTGCGGCCAGATCGACATTCCGCCTCACCCCGCCGGGGCAAAGCGCGGCCAGTTCGGCCAGATCGCCTGCGCTCAGTCGATCCATTCGGCCTGCGCCCCAAGCGCGCGCAGCTTTTCGGCAAAATCCACATAGCCGCGCCCGATTTGCCAGGCATCGGTGATCAGCGTCTCGCCCTCTGCAATCAGCCCGCAAAGCGCCAGCGCCGCGCCCGCGCGCAAATCCAGCGCGCGCACTGTGGCCCCTTGCAGCTGGCCCCCTGCCCCGTGCAAGATCAGCATATCGCCGCGCACTGTATGGCGCAGCCCCATGCGCGCCATTTCTTCCGCATAGCCATATCGGCCCGGAAAGCGCAGATCGACAATGCGGGACTCGCCGCGCGCGCGCGCCGCCCAGGCGGCCAGAATGGGCTGGACATCCGAATTGATCCCCGGATGCGGCCCTGTGCTGATCTCTATCGGGTAGCAGGTGCCGCCGCGCACGATCAGCGCGTCTGCATTGCGATAGAGGCGCGCCCCTGCCGCTGTCAGATGCGCCAGCACGACTTCCAGATCACCATAGGGGAAGCCCTTTATCTCGACATCGCCGCCCGTCATCACGGCGCCGACCAGCCATGTCACTGCTTCCATATTATCGGCGATCACCTGATGCGCCGCGCCGTGCAGCCCCTCTGCCCCGGTGATTTCTATATGTTCCTGCCCGAATACCCGAATCCTGGCCCCCATCTTGCGCAACAGCGCGATCAGATCCAGAATTTCGGGGCGGATATGCGGGTTCCAGATGCGGGTTATGCCCCTGGCCAGACTGGCGCAGAGAATGGCATTCTCTGTGGCCCCGGTAGAGCGCAGGGGCAGATGAATATCTGCCCCCACCAGCCCGCCCCTGGGGGCCTCGGCGCAGAGATCATCGCCCTCTTCCCAAACCCGCGCGCCAAGGCGCTCCAAGACCATCACATGCAGGTCATATTTCCGCTCTCCCAGCTTGCAGCCACCGGGCAAGGGCACACGGCCAGCGCCGCGCCGGGCTGTCAGCGCGCCAAGGATCAGAAGCGTGTTGCGGATGGATCGGCCTTGCCATGCCAGCACCGTATCTGGCGCGCGCAACTCTGATATCTCTATGCGGTCTGGCAAGACATCGGCGGATTTGCCCAAGACCTCCAGCATCTCGACATGCACCTGCGCATCCAGCAAGCCAGCGGGATATTGCGTCAGCGTGATCTGCCCCTCTGTCAGCAGACTGGCGGCCAGCAAGCGCAGGGCGGAATTCTTGGCACCGGCGAGGGTGACTGTGCCGCTTAGGACAGCCGTCTGATGAATAATGAGTCGCATGCCGCCTGGTCTAATAAAAGAAATAAGATCGTATTATCCACTGTTCAGGTTGACTGCGGGGCATAGGATGGCACTGATGGATTATATCGCCATTTAGCCCCTAATTCGAAGTCAAACGAGCTTGGCCTGAAACGGCCGAATCCTGCCTCTGGGGTTTGGGTAATTTCCCCAAAGTGGATACGCCTGCCAATAAGGAAAAGATCGATCCGAACAAAATCAAAACCATCGGATATCGTCTCTGCCACCTCGACCATTCTCAAGAAATCTGCAGGCTCTGTGAATGGTTCGCCTTTGTAGTTGGGAGTCTTGTAGCTAAAAGAAAGCCTTGATCCGTCACGGCTCAGGAACAGCCGACTATGATCTCCAAATCTATCAACATCGACTTGACAAAATTGAACTCTACCATGAAAAACGAAGAACTTATAATCGGGTGGCGCTTGATTATCCACAAAATCAAGTTTTCTTTCCACCAAAAACCTTCGCGGGATCAAATGCGAGGCCCAAATAATTCTTGCTATTTGATAGGGCTCCTCCTGCCATTTTTCCAATCTAGCCTTTACGCTGCGCTCATCCTCGCGCGGATTGTCAAGGAAAATATTGTATCCTGACGCCCATGCCGCTTTTAAAACATACGGGCCACCAAAGAATTTGTCAGGGATTTGTGAGTAATCTGAATAGACGCCCTCTATTGGAATGCCTTGAAGATTGCCAGAGAAGCCCCTTTCTTCGAGCCACCTCCTGACCTCTACTTTATCCGTAACAACAGGCCAAATCGGATCTCTCGAAAACAACCGACGATGAACCGCTTTTTCGTTAAATGACCGAGGCTTATCTAGGTTTGGGGAGTATCCATGCGCTGCGGTCATCCTGCGCTTTGAATACCGAAAATTGTTTCGCTGTTCCCATTCGAATATGTCCTCATATGTTTGAAAACCACCCGTAAGATTCCACTTCAGATGCGTCGCCTTGTTCATTATGCGAGCCATGAGCGCGTTCACCGCAGCATCCTTTTCGCCAGCCCCATCGTAAAGAAAATAAAAAATAGCTGATAAGCGCTTATGGAGAAAATATAAGCCAGAAAAGCACCATGCAAATCCGCACCATAATTAATTGATATCAGCATAGAGGCAAAGATAACCGCCACCCTAATTAAATTTGCAAATAAATAAGCACTCTGCACCCCAATAACATTAAACACAGTGCTCAATGAGACCGCAACCAAAGCAAAGGGCAGATAAATTGCCAAGTACCTCAGCAATTCACCCACGGTGACCCACTCTGGCCCAAGCAACACGCTTGCTAACATTGGCCCACCCAGAGCGAGGACGCCACTGATGGGAAGACAAAGAACGAAGGTTATCCAGGACGTTCGAGTTAGAACCGAAACCGTATGATGCCCAAGGCCTTCATGCGCGATCTCCCCATATATTGATCGAGATAATGAAGCCCCAATAATGTTGACTGCAATATTTAGAACCATAAAGACAACAGAAACATACCCGACATCACGATCATTGTAATACGCCGCGAATAAAAGAATTGGCAATTGCTGCGCAAACACCATCAAAAACTGCGACGGCACGCGCCAGATCGGAAACCCTCTGTGTCGCCAGGCGGCCTTGCGGATCCGGCTGGCGCGCACATGGTGCCATTGCGTGCGCAGCTCTGCCCAAAAGCCTGTGATCATCCGTCCAATGCCACCCGTTTGCGCCACAACCTGCCCGACCAGCAGCCCCAGCGGTGCCCATGCCGCCAGCCCCAGCCCGATCTTGACCACGGCCCCGGCCGCGCTTTGGGTGACATTGGTTTGGGCGATCACCTTATAGGCGCGTTTGCGTGTGGCCCACATGGTCAGCATCTCATAGGTGGCTGTCCCCAGCACCCCAAGGGCGATCAGCCACCACCACGGCGCCAGCACCTGCATGGAGACAAGCGTCAGCAACGCGCCCCCCCACAGGCCAAGCGCCAGCGCGATCAGCGCGCAAAACACCAGCATCAGCCCAAAGGACAGGACAAGCAGGTTCATCGCCACCCCATCATGGCGCGGCAAAGGCAGGGCCAGCACATAGCGCAGCGTCACCAGAGGGGCCAGAATGGCCACCAGCGCTGTAAAGACTGCCAGCGCGCCAAAATCCTCTGGGGTGTATAGCCGGGTGAGAACCGGGATCGCGGCAAGTCCGATCACCCGGCCAATCCCACTGCCAAGCGCCAGCGTTGCCATCCCCCGGAACACCCCGCCAGAGGCGCCGCCAAACAGGCGCGCGGAAAGGTGGCCCCTCAGCGGGCGGCGGGGCAGATCAGACCCCATGATAGGCGCGATACCACTCCACAAACCGGGCCACGCCCTCTTGCAGCGGGGTGTGCGGGGCATAGCCTGTCAGGCTGCGCAGCAGGCTGGCATCGGCCCAGGTGGCGGGCACATCGCCAGGTTGCATCTCCATATAATTGCGGATGGCGCGTTGGCCGGTCGCGGCCTCTATCGCGTCTATAAACTGTTCCAGACGGATTTTGGTGGAATTGCCGATATTGACCACACGCCACGGCGCGACGGGTGACAGGCTGTCACCTGCCACAGGCCCCCCCTGCCCCGGCACTGTGTCTATCAGCAGGCCAATGGCGCGCACCAGATCATCCACATAGGTGAAATCGCGCCACATCTGGCCGTGATTGTAGATATCGATGGGCTGCCCCGCCAGAATTGCGCCTGTGAATTTGAACAGCGCCATATCGGGCCGCCCCCAGGGGCCATAGACCGTAAAGAAGCGGAACATGGTGATGGGCAGGCCGTGGATATGCGCCCAAGAATGGGCCATGGCCTCATTCGCCTTTTTGGTGGCCGCATAGAAGGACATCTGCGTATCTGCCTTATGCCCTTCAGCATAGGGCATGTCGCTATTGGCCCCATATACCGAGCTGGTCGAGGCCATCAGCAGATGCGCGGGCCGCACCGCCAGCGCCGCTTGCATCAGATTGAAGCTGCCAATAATATTGGCATCCAGATAGGCGCGCGGATTCTCTATGGAGTATCGCACCCCGGCCTGCGCCGCCAGGTGCACAATCACCTCGGGTTTTGCCGCGCAAACAGCAGCAGAGAGGGTTTGCGCATCTTCCAACTGGGCTTCGATGGCGGAAAAACGGGGGTTCTGGCGCAACAGCGCATGGCGCCGCTGTTTGAGCGTGACATCATAATACGGGCTTATCCCGTCATAGCCTGCCACCTGCCAGCCCTGTTGCAGCAGCAAACTGGCCAGATGAAACCCGATAAATCCGGCCGTTCCCGTAATAAAAGCGCGTCGCACTATTAAAGGCTCTGGAAATAGCGCAGACGGTTATTCGCCAGACTGCATAGCGCCAGAAGCCCCCTCATTGTGCCGGGCCGCCCTGCCGCAAGCGCTGCCGCAGCTGGTGCAATTCCTGCTCTGACAGATCGGCGCCCACCTCTTCAATCTCGGCCCTCAGCGCGTCATATTCTGCCAATTTCCGTTGCATGAAACACCGGGTGAGCCGGGCCTTTTCTGCCAGGCCCTTCGGGGTCAGGATATAGGCGTAGCGGCGTTTGTCCTGAGAGGCGGTGAAATTGGACAGCTTGAGCATGCCTGCTTCAATCAAGGCTGCCAGCACATAATGAATGCCGCCCGTGCTTACCCCAACCATCTTGGCCAAGTCACGTTGGCTTATCTCCGGGTTGGATTCCAGATGCCGGAGAATGCGAAACCGGATATCTTCGCGCAATCTGTCGCGCTGGGTTGCCATGGGCGGGCTGCTTGCGCCTATGCTACCGCAAAGCGCCTACCAAAAGGCGCTGTCAGGAAGGGCGAGTTGCGATGTGGCACAGTGTGACCATAGGTATGGAGGAGATGTTACAAAGTTCTGGCGCGCGCTGCAAGGTGATCTATCATGAAACCTGGCGCAGTGTGCCGGGCTTCTGCCGGGCCAGGCGGCGGACAGGCAACACTTGAAAGCCGTTTGCAAACGGTGAATAGAGACAAGAGAGTGTCACGGGGGCAGGGAATTATCGTGTTCAGTTTCAGCATTCGATATCTTTTCAAGAAACCAAATATTCCAGAGGCAGAGGTCACGCTAAGAGATGGGCGCAAGATACATTTCACGGCGTTCTGGGACGGATTCCAGCCCGGAGATGACGAATTCTGGTCACGCGCGCTGGATACGCATTGCCCGGAAGGCGATCTTCGCGTGCGTGGGCCATTCTGGTCAAAGCGGCACAGATATTATTTGAAAGGCCTGGCCCAAAAGAAGGGGCTATGGGATTTTTACATAACCGGCGAGAACAAGGAATATCCACGCACTCTGGCACGCAAATTCATCGGGTTCAAAGTGCCGAAAACAGAGCATGACGCACGGTTTCCCTATTGGATGTGGCATTTGCCATGGTTTGACAACCGCGACCTGAGCGATGCTGCGCGCTATGGCGAGCCTTTATCCATAGTTTCGCTTGGCCAATCCATAAATGACCGGTTTGGGGTTATTTCGGAAACTGCGTTCCGGGAAACAAACCTGCGCGCCGTTCTGGTGGCCTCTTATATGCGCGATCATCGGAAGATGATGTATGAGCACTGCGCCGCAACCCTGGGATGCGATCTTTTCGGGCGCGGGATCAGAGAGTTTGAGGGGCCAAAGAAAGACCTGATCAAAACGTATTATATAAATCTATGCCCTGAAAATTCGGTTGGTGAAGGATATATTACCGAGAAGGTTCCAGAAGCATTTCAGGCGGGCTGTATCCCGATCACCTATTGCCACCCCGATGATCTGGCGCGGGATTTCAACCCGAACGCCGTTGTGAACATGTATGGCCTGTCTGCGCGGGAAATGCGGGATCAATTCTTGCGCCTGAAAACGGATTATGCGTATTTCAACGCGCTGCGCTCAGAGCCGCTTTTGCAAGACATCCCGACACTGGAGGGTTTGATTTCGGTTTTGAAAAGATGAACCGAAAACCGCCTGATGAAAATGAACACATCAGGCGTTTACTATTTCAAAAAGCGGGCTTCCCTTTGGAATGTCTTTCGATTTCAGCATTTTATGACACAGATGCACTGTAACTGTTCGATTTGTAATCAGATCATCTAGTTTCAACCCCGACTCCATAAATAGATTCGTGCTGAAGTAATGCACCGGATAAAAGCAATCTATTGGAAAAGCCTTGTCTGTCAGCCCCAGTTTTTTGATCGTTTGTGTCAGCAAGGTTGGCCCCCAAATGCCCCATGGCATATGCTGAACAGATTTTGCAAAACCAAGCGCGCGCCGCACTTTTAGGCGGAGTTGCTTTCGTCTCGGAAAAAAATCAGGGATAAAATACTCTGATTTCGTTGCTTGCAGCAATTCCAGTGACAGTGGAGAGTTGGTCGGGTACTTCAGAAGAGCGTTGTTTATTTGATGATTATCTTCCCATCCGAATAAATATTCCCGTCTGGGGATGCTTTTTAAACAAAAAATATCACAATCCGCATACAATCCCAGCCCGGCTTGCAAAATGCGATATCTATACCTGTCGGCACCCAATGCGACGCTGCCAGTCTCGACATCCGCTATCAAATCCGACATCGGCATCAGCTTTGATGCGTCAAAAACCTCGACATTTTCGGGCAAGTCTTTTGGGATGTCATAGCAATGCATCCGCACATGATGCCCGTGCCGTTGAAACGACCGGACGCATGCGGCATGCACCGGGCCGATATGAGAGCCATGCCAAAACATATTAACAATATCAAGTTCTTGGGGCATATATCCCTACTTAAAATTACGTTTCCAAGTTCCTAGAACGAGGCCAAAAATCACTTTATAACTTCGTGGCGAAATACAATTCTTGCCAGTCAAGACACCTGCTTTGCCCGCAGCGATAACCATTTGCGGCGCCAATATGATGCTTTCACAAAGCGGGCGCTCTTTCGGGCGTCTGGCGGGATTTGCAGAACACGGCGCCCCGGCTCTATGGTCGATTGCTCTGCGCATAATGGCGGATGATCTACCAATCGCGGGATCGTAAGAAACGTGGTGATCGCGGAAACATCGCAGGGCCAATCTGCCGGGCTTCGAAGGGGCAGGCCATTTCTATAAAGGTGCTTTGCACCTGCCGAAGTGACAGAATATCCTGTTGTCAGCATTCCCGGTTTCGCCATTGGCATCAGCGTGAAATCAGGAAACCGTTTCGCCGCTCTGGCCCATCGCCACAGACGTGCGTCCTTGTAATCCAACTGGATCAGATCGCCATGCTCATAGGCCCGCGCGCGCCGATAGGCGGCGAAACCTGCGCCCGGAATCGCGTCATCTTCCAGAACAATCGCGCCCGGCAGGTTTTGATCCAAGATACGCTTATAGACCGACATATGCGACAAGGCGCAGGCATATTCCGCATCCGACATCGCGCGCCGTTCCTGCACCAGTGTCCCGGCCCGATCCACCATGCTTTCATATTCCGCAGGCAAGCGAGAGCGACCATCGATTGCATCAACAAACTCGAACGGGATGGACAGCGCCGAAAGCTGCTCTGAAATCCGGGCGCGGCGCTCGTTTGCATCTGTCAGCGAAATAACAAAGATGGGCCAATCTTGCGCCGCTTTCACATGGTCTGGTGCCGTACTGTTCTGCATATGTCACGTTCCGCTTCAACACTCATCCCGCCCCCCGGCTTTTCCGACATCTGCCGGCAGGCCAAAGGCCAAGGCGCAATTGCGCCCCGGCCTGCGGTGATATTTCACAATTTTCCCCACCCGGCAATGAAGGCGACGCAGGTTTTGCAATCCGCAACGGCATGGCCGGTTTTCACAAATGTCAGATTTCGGAATTTTTTACGAAAAATCCGTCGATTCCAGCATTTATAAAGTAATATCAATGACTTAATTTCAAAATTTCGAAATCGTGCCCGAGAATTTCGAAATAGGCACGTTTTCGACGGGCAAGAAAGAACCCGCGATGAAATCATCGCGGGTTCATGCAGGATATTGCTGAAATCCGGAACCGTCTATGACGGATAAAGTTTGTGCGCTTCGATCCGGAATGGGTTTTCGGTCAGCATTACGTTCGCACTGTCACATACCCCGGTCCAACGCCCAAACGTTGCAGCAAGATCGGTTCTGGAAATATCCGTTTTCCCCTCCGCCTTCGCATTGGCCATGGAATGGATCACCATCTCGATGAATCGCCCCCAGCGCCGTGCCGTGCCATGGATCATCCGGTTGTAAGTTTCCTCATCCCGAATTCCGGACACATCCAGCTTGGCGGCGGCAGCGTAAGCGCACATAATCCCGTCGGCTTCTTCGAGGTTCTTTTCGCTATAGGTGATGTCGCTGTAAGAGACTGGCTCCAGCAATGCGACAAGCTCGTCCGATTCATTGAGACAATCGAGCAATGTCGGGACGCCGGACAAAAGCAGCATGACCGGCCAATCGGGGCGCTTCATCATATCCTTTAATCCGTCGAGGATGATCTTGCGTTCCTTCGCAGACTTGTCGTGCATGCCGAACTTCGACACCTCCGAGCGTGATTTGAGCGGGTTTCGTCGGCTGACGCTCGAAATTTCAATGGGTTAGTTTGGTGTGGCGGCCTGATTTGCGGAAATCATGTAGTCACACACTCTGTTATATTACCTGTTGATTTGTTGGAGAATACTCTGATATCTTCGCTACACAATGTATACGCGCATCACCAAGACCGGCGACCGCCAATACCTGCAACTGGTCGAATCCTTCCGCAACGACCGCGGACAGGTGCGCGTGCGGGTCATTGCCAATCTCGGACGGCTGGACAGATTGAGTCCCGACAAGCTCGATCCGCTGATCAATGGGCTGAACCGTGCGCTTGGGCGAACGGAGAATACATCGTCAGAGATCATTCAGGAGGCAGGCCGGGCACATGGCAATGTCTTTGCCCTTCATGAACTCTGGTGCGAATTGGGATTTCAGAAGGCGCTCAGCCGCGCACTGCGTTCAAGCCGTAGGGAATTTGACGCAGAAGCCTTGATCCGCGCTATGGTGTTCAACCGCCTCTGCGAACCCGACAGCAAGTTGGGCTGTCTGCGCTGGCTGGAAACGGTTGCCATTCCCGCGATGCCTGATGGCGTGACGCACCAGCAATTGCTGCGCGCGATGGACACGCTCATGGACAATGCGGTAGGTGTCGAGGATGCCCTGGCGCGCCAGATCCGTCCGTTGGTCGACCGTGATCTGGCTGTTGTCTTCTATGACCTGACCACAGTGCGCATCCATGGGGAAGGCGCGGTTGAGGATGACATTCGCGCGTTCGGGATGAACAAGGAGCGGGGTGGTATCGCCCGTCAGTTTGTCTTGGGCATTGTGCAGACGGCGGATGGCCTGCCACTCATGCACACAGTTCACCCCGGCAATGTTGCCGAAACCAAGACTCTGCAGACCATGCTGAAGACCGTTCTGCAACGCTTCCCCATTGACCGTGTCATCCTGGTGGCAGATCGCGGCCTGCTGAGCCTCGACAACATTCATCATCTGACGGACATGGCCAATCAGGGCGGGCGGAAGCTGGAGTTCATCCTGGCCGTGCCTGCCAGACGTTATGGCGAATTGATTGGTACTTTCCGGGAACTGAGCTTTGATGAAGAGGGATTGGCCGAGGGACAGTTTGCCGATCATCGTCTGATCATTGCCCATGATCCACTCCGCGCGGCTGAGCAGGGTGACAAGCGCCGCACGCGCATCGCCGAGTTGGAAGCCATGGCCGAGAAAATGGTCACAAAACTCGATGCCCAAGATGATGGGAAAACCGCACAGGGGCGTCGTGCTTCCGACCGCGGGGCCTATAGCCGCTTCACCCGCGCTGTCGCCGAGGCTGAAATGTTGCGCTTTGTGAAGCCCGACCTGACTGCAGACCGGTTCTCCTGGAGCATTGATGAAAACGCTATTGCTGACGCGCAGTTATTCGATGGCAAGCTTGCGCTGATCACCAATGCTGCAGACCTGACACCTGCCGAGGCGGTCACGCGCTACAAGGGCCTGGCCGACATCGAGCGGGGCTTTCGTGTGTTGAAATCCGACATCGAGATCGCGCCGGTTCATCACAGACTGCCGGATCGCATCCGTGCGCATGCGCTGATCTGCTTCATGGCCTTGACCCTCTACCGTGTCATGCGCATGCGCCTGAAGGCCCAAAGGCACAATGCCAGCCCCCGCACTGCGCTGGATCTGCTTGCACGCATCCAAAAGCACACTGCCCATATCGGCGACCGCACTTTCAACGGGACCAGCAAAACCACTCAGGAGCAGCTCGATCTCTTCGAGGCTATGGGCCTCAAAAAACCCGCCTGACCGGCGCTGTAGTCACACAAACACAATTTCCGTGTGAACAATATCAATCACTTACGCGATTAACTGTCGAACCTGGGTGCATGGTATGCTGGACTTCGTCGATATGGACGATGAAAATGTCCTGCCGCTTCAGCTGATGTGAACCGCCCCGGGTTTACCGGAGGGCAAAACTCTCGGAGAATTGCCCGTTATGGAACAGAATCGAAAGAAGACCTCGAAGCCGTATTCACCTGAGTTCCGCGAACGCGCGGTGCGGCTTGTCGCGGAGCATCGCGACGAATATCGAAGCGACGCGGCAGCGCATGCCGCGATCGCCAGCAAATTGGGCTGTTCGCCAGACAGTCTTCGCGAGTGGGTTCGTCAGGCCCAGCGTGATGGCGGCGAGCGGCCAGGCCAAACCAGTGTAGAGAAGGCCCGGCTCAAAGAGCTTGAACGCGAGAACCGTGAACTTCGTCAAGCCAACGAGATCCTGAAGAAGGGTGAGACCATTTTCCGCCATTGGTCCGAGGACAATGGTCGAACGCTTATTTTGCTCAGGATCGAAGGCAGCGCGGCATCGCTTCGAGCGATGCCTGAGATGCTCGACCGCCCGTTTCGCAAGTGATTGCTTTCATTGAAGATCACAGGGGTGAGTTCGGGGTCGAGCCGATGTGCAGAATGCTGCAAATCGCCCCATCCACCTATTATGAGCGGCGCGCCATCGCGCGTGATCCTGAGCGGGCGTCAGTGCGTGCAAAGTCTGATGCGGAGCTTTGCATCAAGATCAATGCTGCCTGGGAGGACAACCGCAAGCTCTATGGGGCACGGAAGATCTGGCATGTCTTGCGACGAGACGATGAGGCGGTTGCACGATGCACGGTCGAGCGATTGATGCGCAGCCTGGGGATAAAGGGGGCAGTTCGTGGTAAAAAAGTTGTCACCACGAACCCAGACGCCTCTCAGCCATGCCCAGATGACAAGGTAAACCGCTTGTTCAAAGCAGATCGACCCAATCAACTCTGGGTCTCCGACTTCACTTATGTTCCGACGTGGTCGGGAACGGTCTATGTGGCTTTTGTCATCGACGTTTTCGCGCGCCGCATCGTCGGCTGGCGGGTCTCGACATCAATGGCGACGCAGTTCGTTCTCGACGCTTTGGATCAAGCAGTATGGCAAAGAAAAACGCCTGATAACAAGGCCTTGATCCACCACTCAGATCGCGGATCACAATATCTGTCGATCAAATATACCGAGCGCCTTGTCGAAGTTGGCATTGATCCGTCGGTTGGAACAGTTGGCGATTCCTATGACAATGCTCTCGCTGAATGCGTCATCGGCCTATTCAAAACCGAGGTCATCAACCAGATCGGACCGTGGAAATCGATGCGCGAAGTCGAATGGGAAACGCTGAAATGGGTCGATTGGTATAACAACCGCCGGCTATTTGGACCCATCGGATACATCACACCCGCAGAAGCAGAGGAGGCATTCTATGCAAATCTAAACACACTCGATAAAGTAGCCTGACGTTGAACAAATCACCCTCCGGTAAACCCGGGGCGGTTCAACTTGCCTATGACATGGGTGCCCCGTTCAGGCGGCTGTTGAATCAGGATGAGGAAGCGTTTGACGCCCTTGCAGGCTGGGCGGATCTGAACACCGGGGTCATGGCGGAGCTGTTGTCCTGGACGGGCGTTCGGGCGGGGAATGTCCGGATGGAATTCCGCGGCGAGCTGTATGTTTCACGGGCCCTGCGCAACCCGGTGATGCGGGGGTGTCCGGTCTGCCTGCGGGAGGATACCGCCGGGGCGGCGGGTCCGGTGTATACCGCAAGGGGGATTGCAGCTACGGGCGACGACGCTGTGCCCCCGCGACGGCATGTCTGCGCTGCATCCACTTGCGCTTACAGCATGTACGAAGTTAGCGAGGATTGCCGTCGTTCGCAGCCCGATGGCCCACTTGGTACCCATCAAGCTCAGTCTGCTACGTGCAAAAGCGCAGTCGACAGCGATCTTATGTATTGTCCCACCTTTTTTGCTTTACAAACCGACGCAGGGTGGGGAGACCTGACCCGTAACAAGGTTTGCCAAATCAATTCGTGAGGCAGTTAATTGCAAGATATCCAAGGCGACGACAAAACCCTTGAAGTGCTGCTGTCCGGTTCTGCGTTCGGCATCGACTACTACCAGCGTGAATACCGTTGGAAGCGCAAGCAGATTCAGGAACTCGTCGATGATCTCTACGGCCAGTTTTCGCAAACGTACGGCCCTGGCACGTCGTTGGAGAAGCAATCGAAATACTTCCTCGGCTCTATCGTGATCAGCAAGGCGGGGGATGTGCGCAACATCGTTGATGGGCAACAACGTATCACTACCCTCACGCTGCTCCTTATCCACTTGAACCATCTGCAAAAGGGAATTCCTGATCCGGTCGAGGGACTTCCTCGCCTGATCTACGCCCAAGAGCCAGATGGAAAGAAATTCAAGCTTGATATCGAAGAGCGCAATAGTTGCATGTCTGCGCTTCTCGCAGGCGAAACCTTCAATCCTGAAGGGCACCCATCGGATTCAGTCAGAAATCTTGTGGAACGCTATCACGATATCAATGAAATTTTCCCAGTAGATTTACCGGATGACGAGCTTCGCATGTTCATCTGGTGGGTCATACGCAATGTAAAACTGATCGAGATCACCGCCAATGATGATGGTGACGCATACACAATCTTCGAGACGATGAATGATCGAGGGCTGTCGTTGACCCCGACGGACATGCTCAAAGGTTATCTATTAGCCAATATCGAAGATGCCAATAAGCGGCTTGAAGCCGACAGGCTGATCAAATCCTATCTGACAAAGTTCGCTGAGCATGGTGAGAACACGGAGTCTGATTTTTTCAAAGCTTGGCTCAGGTCCCAGTATGCAAAGAAGATCAGAGAGCGCAAGAAAGAAGCCACGAACGAGGACTTCGAGCTGATCGGCACTGAGTATCACCGCTGGATACGAAACAATGCCAACGAGATTGGATTGAACTCCAGCGATGCATTCTACCAATTCGTTATCAAGAATATGCGCATTTTTGCGGACCTTTATCTTAGGCTGTTAAAGGCGTCTGCCACACGCAAGAACGGACTGGAAAGTGTAAAATACAACGCCGATGCAGGCTTTACCCTTCAAAATCACATTATACTGTCTGCGGTGAACGTCGATGACGACAAAAACACAGCATTGGCGAAGATGGGCATTGTTGCCGACTTCATCGATAGCTGGCTGAACGTGCGCTTCTGGAATTACAAATCCAACAGCTATTCTCAGATGCAATACGCGGCGTTCACCGTGATACGAAGCATCAGGGGTAAGACGCTCGCCGAAGTCCGCATGGTGTTGCACAAGCGGCTGACTGAGGAGTTCCAAGAGATCGACTTTCAACCCAGTGTGCGCCTCAACCAGTTCACCTCCAAGGCGATACATCGGCAATTGGCTCGCTTTACTGACTGGTTGGAGCAACAAGCTGGGGAGCCGGGAAAGTATGAAGATTACATCGTCCGGTCGGGCAAGAACGCCTACGAGGTCGAGCACATCCTTGCCAGCAAATTCGAGATGTTCACAGAGGAATTTGAAGACGCCGCGGCTTTTGAGGAATGGCGCAACTATATCGGGGGGCTCCTTCTGCTGCCCAAAAAGGTGAATGCCAGCTTGGGAGATTACAGTTACGCTGAAAAGCTGCCTCACTACCTCAAGGCCAATGCTCTGGCCCAATCGCTGCACCCAGATTTCTACAAAAACAATCCCGGAGTGCTGAAAGCTATCAAAAAGCACCCGAACTTCGACACCTCCGAGCGTGATTTGAGCGGGTTTCGTCGGCTGACGCTCGAAATTTCAATGGGTTAGTTTGGTGTGGCGGCCTGATTTGCGGAAATCATGTAGTCACACACTCTGTTATATTACCTGTTGATTTGTTGGAGAATACTCTGATATCTTCGCTACACAATGTATACGCGCATCACCAAGACCGGCGACCGCCAATACCTGCAACTGGTCGAATCCTTCCGCAACGACCGCGGACAGGTGCGCGTGCGGGTCATTGCCAATCTCGGACGGCTGGACAGATTGAGTCCCGACAAGCTCGATCCGCTGATCAATGGGCTGAACCGTGCGCTTGGGCGAACGGAGAATACATCGTCAGAGATCATTCAGGAGGCAGGCCGGGCACATGGCAATGTCTTTGCCCTTCATGAACTCTGGTGCGAATTGGGATTTCAGAAGGCGCTCAGCCGCGCACTGCGTTCAAGCCGTAGGGAATTTGACGCAGAAGCCTTGATCCGCGCTATGGTGTTCAACCGCCTCTGCGAACCCGACAGCAAGTTGGGCTGTCTGCGCTGGCTGGAAACGGTTGCCATTCCCGCGATGCCTGATGGCGTGACGCACCAGCAATTGCTGCGCGCGATGGACACGCTCATGGACAATGCGGTAGGTGTCGAGGATGCCCTGGCGCGCCAGATCCGTCCGTTGGTCGACCGTGATTGAGTATTCCACGGCACTTGGCCACCTGTTCCACGAACATGTGGCCAGTCATTCCATGACATGTGGCCACCCCCGGGAAGTGATCTGCGAGGCTGTTTATTCATGACGTGATTTTCACGCCTGGGTCAATGCCGGTGGCTGATGCGGCTTTGTCCATGGGGGGACCCGCGCGCCCGGCGCAGCGCTTGTCATATAGCTGGCGGCGGCGGGCGCGTGGGTGGGCCCTGTGGGCAAAGCCAGCGCGCAACATGATGATCATTGGACGCCCCCGTTGGCGTCTGCCACTCTCTCAGGCCGAGGGCTTTTGCGCATGGAGGGGCCGTCGAGCGCGATCCGGTGGGCGTGATGCACCAACCTGTCGAGGATCGCATCGGCGAAGGTTGGATCACCGATGATGTCATACCATTTTTCTACCGGAAGTTGACTTGTGACGATGGTGGCTTTGCGGTTGTAACGGTCATCCACAATTTCCATCAGGTCACGGCGCTGGCTGGCGGTCATCTGTTCCGGCCCCCAATCGTCAAGGATCAAGACATCGGCGCGCACGATCTTTCGGAAGATACGCTCGAAGCTTCCATCCCCACGCGCCGTGGCCAGTTCGCTGAAGAGGCGGGGCATGCGGAAATAGAGGGTGACCTTGCCCTGCCGACAGGCTTCATGACCCAAGGCGCAGGCCAGCCAGGACTTTCCGACCCCGCATGGTCCTGTGATCAGGATGCTGCGATGTTTGGCGATCCAGACACCGTCTTTCAGGCTCTGGAACAGCGCGCGGTCCAGTTTGCGCGCAGCGCGATAATTGACATCTTCCATGCAGGCGCTGGTCTCGCGCAGATTGGCCGCGCGCAGGCGTGTCTGGAAACGTCGGCTGTCACGGGCAGCGCTTTCGCGATCAAGCATCAGCCCGATCCATTCGACTGGATCCATCTGTCGACTGCCCTCACGGGCAAGCAGCTCTGCGAAGACTTCGGCCATGCCGTCGAGTTTGAGCGTGCGCAAGGCTTCATGGGTGGGGTGTGTGAGCATTCAGTTTCTCCTTGGGTTCAGTGGAAATAATGCGCGCCACGGATATTGGTGTGCGCGATGGTGGGGGCGTCGGGCGCGGCCTCGATAGGCTGGGCCTCAAGGTGGTTCTTGAGGATGGAGGTGACGGATTTGAGCGAGCAGGCATTGAGCGCTAGTGCCCGAGCGCAGGCCGCATCCAGCCTTTCCGGACCACAGCCGCGCTTCAGTTTGAGGATGCCGACGCAGGCGCGGATACCCTGTTCCGGCCTTGGCTTATTGCGCAGGATGACTTCGACCAATGTGGCCACGTTTGGTCCAACCGTTTGTGCGTCGGTCAGCACTTTGTCGGCGGTCATGTCTGCGTAGTGGCGATGTTTGGCAGGCATATGCGCCTTCACCGTTGTCTCACGCCGATCTTCCGGGCCAGCCCGCTGGTGGCTGGCGACACGCTTTCCGCCCTGAAACGCTTCGATGGTGCTGGCTGTTATCCGCACCCAAAGTGTCGAACGTGCCAGGCTATATGGGACGGAGTAGTAATGGTCATCGATGCGGATGTGGTAATCGGCCCCGACGGTGACCTTTTGCCAATCGGCATGAACATGGCGTGTCGGGGGAAGCGGGATCAGGGCAGGTTGATCCAGCTGTTCGAAGAGCTGCTGGCGCGAGGCTCCAAGATGGCGGCTGACGCGGGCATTCAGCTGCGTCAGTGCGTCACGAATGGCCGCGTTCAACTCCTCCAGCGAGAAGAAGACCCGATTGCGCAGCCGCGCGACAATCCAGCGCTGCACCAGCAGCACTCCGCTTTCTGCTTTCGCTTTGTCCTTCGGTTTGTAAGGCCGGGCCGGGAGAATGGCTGTCTGATAGTGGCATGCAAGATCCGTGTAGCTTCGGTTGACGCCCGGCTCATGGAAGCAGGCGCGCACGACGGCAGATTTTAGATTGTCCGACACGATCAAGGAGCTATGCTTGAATTTGGGTGACGCGCACTTTCAGGCGGCGCGGCTTGGTGCGTCAAAACTCACTTCGACGCCGTCGTTGAATTTGATTCCTTCGATGACTTTTGGCAACTGATTTCTGCCATTGAGGCGCAACCATTTTTTGGATGCGGCCTGAATGAGGGTGAATACCATCAATTTGGCCGTCTTTTGCGAGAGTGCGCCTTTGGTGCGAACCGTCCTGTGCCGGACCGTGGCGAAGACGCTTTCAATGGGGTTTGTCGTGCGCAGATGGCCCCAGTGATCAGCTGGGAAGTCGAAGAAAGCCAGCAAGGCGTCACTGTCCTTGGTCAGGCAATTCACGCCTTTTTCGTATTTTTGCTTATATTTCTCGCTGAACAGATCCATTGCGGCCTTCGCTTCCGCTTTCGTAGCGGCATGCTGGATATCATCGAGATCAGATTTCACGGCTGCGGCCATCTGCTTGGGAAAGTAATTCTGCACATTCTTCACCTTATGAACCCAGCAGCGCTGGTGCTTCGTGCTGCCAAATGCCTTGTCCAATGCATTCCAGAACCCCAAGGCGCCATCGCCCACCGCGATCTTGGGGGCGACAGACAGGCCCCGAGCCTTGAGGTCACTGAGCAATTCATGCCAGCTCTGCGAGCTTTCCCGAAGCCCGACCTGAAAGCCGATCAGTTCCTTTTTTCCCTCCGGTGTCGCACCGATGATCACCAGCATGCATTCGGCATTTTCTTCCATGCGCGCCTGCAAATAGACCCCATCCGCCCAGATGTAGACGTAGTTGCGCGCAGACAGATCACGCCGCGCCCAGGCGTCATATTCTGCCTGCCAGCCTGCGGTCAGGCGGGATATCACGCTCGGTGACAGGTTGGGCGCATCGGGTCCCATAATGGCTGACAGCGCTTCCTGAAAATCGCCCGTGGAAATGCCCTTCAGATACAAAACTGGCAACAGCGCGTCCAAGCTGACCGAGCGGCGCGCCCATTTCGGCAGGATGTTCGAGGTAAAGCGGATCTTTTCTGCACGATCGGGTGTCGCCATCCGGTCGCGCACCTTGGGCCGCTGGACATCCAGAGCACCAATACCTGTCTGGATCTGCCGTTCAGGGCCAAGTCCATGGCGGACGATCCGTTGGCGGCCATCGTCAAGTCTCTCGTCCGCAAAGCTGGCCACAAATGCATCAGCTTCGGCCTTCAGCGCTTCCGCCAGCATCCGGCGTGCGCCTTCCCGTGCCAGTTCTGTCAGCGGATCAACGATAGTTTCTGATTGGCGAAACCGTAGAATGGTTGTATCGTTCTTCATAGGCGTATTGCTCCTCGTGAGGTTCTGGCCGGCTTTGACACCCGCCACAATACGCCGCCTTTCAAATCACGCCATCACCCAAATTCCCGCATAGCTCACGATCAAGGCCGGCGCGCCGCCGAAGAACTCGAACGCGCGGACATGTGCGCCGATCCAGTCCGGCAAGGCCTGGCTCCAGCTGGCTTCCGCATAGGTGTAATTCGACGCGCCCAAAACAGCGACGAACAATTCGACGGGACGTTGCAGGCCAGTGACAGGATCCGTCACCTCCATGCGCATGCCGGAATAGTCGACAAACAACTTCTCGCCTGCGACATGGCGCTGGCGCATAGAGGGCGACAGACGCTTCACCCAGGCGCGGTAGTGCTGACAATAGGCTGAATAGGCATATCCATCTCTGGGATGCCGCGCGCGATATTCCTCCCAGAGCAGAAGCAAGGTAACACCGGGTCGTTTCAACTCTTGGTTGACTTCGGCCCAGTCTGGCTCGACAAATCGATGGCCCTCGGGACGCGCTTCGCGCCCAAACAAACGGTGTTCGAGCGCATCTTCATCCAAACCAGCAACATCAGGCCAAGAAAGCCCGGCCTTCTCGGCGCGCTCTAAGTAATTGCGCGCTGAGGTCCGGCCAAGCCCCAGACTGTCGGCGATCCTACGCGCCGAATACCCCGCAGCACGCAGCCTTAAAACATCCTTAATCTTGCGCATTGGCAATCTCTCCATCTCGCTCTCCTGCTGCCTCGATGGGCCGCAGAATAAGCAGGGTCAGATCGCCTCGCAGATCATCTCAACAGGGTGGCCACATGCCGTGGAATCGGTGGCCACATCATCGTGGAACAGGTGGCCACATGTTCATGGAATCGATGGCCACATGCGCGTGGAATACGCACCGTGATCTGGCTGTTGTCTTCTATGACCTGACCACAGTGCGCATCCATGGGGAAGGCGCGGTTGAGGATGACATTCGCGCGTTCGGGATGAACAAGGAGCGGGGTGGTATCGCCCGTCAGTTTGTCTTGGGCATTGTGCAGACGGCGGATGGCCTGCCACTCATGCACACAGTTCACCCCGGCAATGTTGCCGAAACCAAGACTCTGCAGACCATGCTGAAGACCGTTCTGCAACGCTTCCCCATTGACCGTGTCATCCTGGTGGCAGATCGCGGCCTGCTGAGCCTCGACAACATTCATCATCTGACGGACATGGCCAATCAGGGCGGGCGGAAGCTGGAGTTCATCCTGGCCGTGCCTGCCAGACGTTATGGCGAATTGATTGGTACTTTCCGGGAACTGAGCTTTGATGAAGAGGGATTGGCCGAGGGACAGTTTGCCGATCATCGTCTGATCATTGCCCATGATCCACTCCGCGCGGCTGAGCAGGGTGACAAGCGCCGCACGCGCATCGCCGAGTTGGAAGCCATGGCCGAGAAAATGGTCACAAAACTCGATGCCCAAGATGATGGGAAAACCGCACAGGGGCGTCGTGCTTCCGACCGCGGGGCCTATAGCCGCTTCACCCGCGCTGTCGCCGAGGCTGAAATGTTGCGCTTTGTGAAGCCCGACCTGACTGCAGACCGGTTCTCCTGGAGCATTGATGAAAACGCTATTGCTGACGCGCAGTTATTCGATGGCAAGCTTGCGCTGATCACCAATGCTGCAGACCTGACACCTGCCGAGGCGGTCACGCGCTACAAGGGCCTGGCCGACATCGAGCGGGGCTTTCGTGTGTTGAAATCCGACATCGAGATCGCGCCGGTTCATCACAGACTGCCGGATCGCATCCGTGCGCATGCGCTGATCTGCTTCATGGCCTTGACCCTCTACCGTGTCATGCGCATGCGCCTGAAGGCCCAAAGGCACAATGCCAGCCCCCGCACTGCGCTGGATCTGCTTGCACGCATCCAAAAGCACACTGCCCATATCGGCGACCGCACTTTCAACGGGACCAGCAAAACCACTCAGGAGCAGCTCGATCTCTTCGAGGCTATGGGCCTCAAAAAACCCGCCTGACCGGCGCTGTAGTCACACAAATACAATTTCCGTGTGAACAATATCAATCACTTACGCGATTAACTGTCGAACCTGGGAAGCACGGATTAAAATTCGAAGCCCATGGAAAATTCGACGGGGATGACATCGAGCAACGCTCTGATCTGTACGGTGCCCTCGCAACCTTGATTTGGTCACCGGATCGGTTGCTGGACGAAACCGAGTGAATCAGCGGTAATCTGTGGTTCGATCGACCGGTGGTTTTGGTCCGAAAGCGATTCTGCACAGTCTCGTAGGGGGCCATCCCCGCAGGCTGCGACACAGAGATGAGCGCTGTCTGAATTACTATTCGAAAGTTTTCTGCCTCCTGTTCAGCCCTTTCACGTGCAAAATGTCCTCTAGCAAGTAAAGGAACTCTTTTCCATCACCTGAGACTTCAACAGGCAAGACCCCCGCCATATCCAACCGTTTCTGGACTGCGTAGAACTTAATATGGTTCAACGTTCCCAGTCGTCGTCTTGAAATGTAGGAATTCTCGAAATCATGCATATCCTTTTCCCGTATCACTCGCTTGGGCTGGTGCGTACGATCGTCAAGAACATCCAAAATGGCCAAATACCCTTTGGCGCTCAGTTCGTGCAAAAAGGCACGCCCCAAGCCCAGATCCTGAACGCAGTGGCCCAGTGTTAAGAACACTTCCTGACCATCCACTTTGAAATGGCTTGCAAGCTCACCTGGGTCGATCCGGATTTCAGAGAACAGCAGTGAGTCGGAAGCCCGAGATACACTCTGCAACGTCTTGTCGATAATCAATCTGTAAATCTCAACCACCGTTTTGCCGTGCTTTCGCGATGCCTCGGCTATGGTCAGTTTCGTCCGGTAGGGACCGCCTTCGTAGCTTACGGGAATATCGCGATGCTTCTCATTGAAGGTCGTGATATCCTTGGGCGCAAATCGTGGCCGGGCGCTGGAACCACCCAGACTGCACCGGATCAACCCGGCTGCAATAAGGGTCTCAAGCTCGGTGCGACTCATTCCAAGCTGAACCCCGGCTTTTGTGTAGCTGAGCGAACCAGAGACCGCCGCCAGAACATCGCCCACCGCATCGGCAGGATAGATTTTCTCGACCTCGGGCAAATCCAAGTTCCCCTCCAGTTTCGCGTCACGCAGCAAGTTTGCCACATGCGAGGGGCGCAGATCATATTCATCCGCTGCCGTCAGCACCGAGTGAAATTTCCGTTCGGTGACAAAATCCCCCAGCACTTTGTCGCGTGGCCCCAGGGGCCAGGTTTCCTCGATATGCCGACGCAGGAGCGACTTCATCGGCGCAAACTCGGGGGCCGATCCGCTGCTGCGGTTCAACCAGTCGTAAATCGGCCCGTATCGCCCTTGAGGACGTTGCTGCGGCCGACCCGGTCTCGTTCGCAGGCTCTGCAAAAGGTCCTCAACGGCTTCCGGCCCCACAGACAGGATCGTGAAACCGGCGTCGAGCGCCAGGGACGCGTCGCCGGGAGTGCAATCTGACGGTTTCCATTCAGGCCCGAAGAGCTTCGCGATACCAAGAAACTCGGCCAACATGCCAAGCGCATCAAGGGGGAAACGCCCCGACCAGCCCGGAGCCGCCGTGCTGCCTTGCAGGGTCTTCAGAACGAAGCTCTCGTAAGCCCCTGTGCCTGCCGCGGGTTGATCGTAATCACCGTCAAATACCTCTGTGAACCAGGGTTCCCAGGTTCGGTTGAACTCATGAGTGACCCCGGTTTCGGGTGGGTCGACAAGGAAAAGGCGATGTATCGGGCAAACCTTGAAAGGGACAATCGACCATGCCATCCGGGCATACGCGTTAAAGGCTGTCGTTTCGGTCAATTCCGGACCGATGTCTGACCGCAGGCAAGCCGGGCAGACCCGCAACTTCCCCCGCAAGAGCCGCTTTTCCCGCAGGGTCATATTCAACAACTTTGTGTTCTGGGCATCGATGCGTCGGAAGCTTTGGGCGAATGCCAGTTCTGGATCGACCCCCAGCACCTTGGCGACCTTCGTGATCGTGTCCCGATGCCCTTTGTGAAAAGACCCAAGCGAAACCCCGACATCCCGGACCAAATCCTCGGCACCCGACAGCCCGAAGGATCGCGCCGAGCGGCTCACGAAACTGACGAAAGTCTCGTCGGATTGGAAATGGAGTTTCACCGGAAAACTTGACCTGTTTGTTGGAATCGCAGCCGATCTTACAGCATCAGATGGCCGGCCCCAACCGTTCCGGGGGGGGTATCGCCGCCGGAATGGCAAAGCGGGCGGAGTTGCCTCCGCCCGCTGGGGTATTTTGCCGGAAAACAAGGCCTCGGAGTGAGGAAATCCAACTCAAGACGTTGATAATGCTTCACAAATATATGGGTTTCCCCGCATTATTTTTCGCCGTAATTTCGAAATTTCGTACAAAATTCCGAAATCTGACATCACGATATAACCTCATAAATCAGGTGGTCACGCTGTAAAAGAAGCCGTAATTAACGCAGAAATCACCGCCAAACCCCTGATTTTATTGAAGCCTCGCGCAGAGTTTTCGATGAATTCAGGGCATAGTCGCGTCAGATTCAGGCCAAAGTGACGCTCGATTCACAGCATAGTCATGCAGATTTTCGCGAAACCGGTGCATTTCGGCCGGTTGATGAGGTGGAAATGACCTGCCGTAGCTCCTCCACGTCGAAGCCGAGACGATCAATCCGGCGCTCCGTCCCGACATGGACCGTGTTCTTCAGGAGACCCTGTCGCTGCCAGTTGATCAGCGAAACACAGGGGGCTCGTTTACAGGCACGCCGGAACCCCACATGAGTTGCCGGAAGATCATTCACCACAACCGCCCGTTCACACAGCTCGTCCAAGAGGTCCTTCAGATCGTCGCGGTTGTATGTCCCCACCGTTACACCTACCCCCTCCCCTTCAGTCATCGGGACCACCGAAACCACAACACCGGCCGCTGCGAGGGTCTCGGCGTTTGTGCGGCTACAGCCGAGGATATGACGGATCTGATTCAGGCGGACCGAGTTCTCGATCCGTTCGACAACTCGCTCAACTTCTTCAGCCGGAAAAACAAACTGGTTGGTGGCGATCGCGTCCCTTGTGTCTGGAATGTACCCCAGCTTCGTCAGAAGCTTGTAGAAGCGCAGCCGATTTCGGCCCGTCTTGTTGATCAGCGTGTTCGCAGAATGGACTACCCGGGCCTTCACTACCTCCCCGAGGACAACATCGCCTGGCCCAACAGGGAAATTCGAGATGATCGCCTCACGGACGATATCACAAATCGGGCCTGCCTGCGCGCGCAAAGCTGACGACCCGAGCCACGTGTAGAGCTTCCCGAACACGGCCTGAGGCCCGGCCCGGCCGCTGGTTCTGCCGGAATTGACCCGGATCCGCGCGAGCGCCTCAAGAATGGCATCAGGCCCCCGGGAAGCAACTTCGAAACCGACGTCTCCCACGCGAGCCCAATCAGCATCCGTGTAGTTGATGATATCAGCTGTGGCGCCGTCAGCGACAAGGCATCCGAGCATCTCGCAGGCCTTGGCCGCCTGCGAAACCGTCTGACCGTCCAGCCAGTGAAAGTTTCGCTCATTCTCGAGAATGCGGGACGTCACGTATCGCTGAAGGGCACCGACCTCGCGCAATTCATATGATTTTGGGTGGCGGGCCGGATTGAACCCAGCCCTGACAATGGTTCGCGCCATGTCGAGCCCCCATACAGAGTCGGTCATTCTGACGTTCGTCAGTGAACAGCGATGAACAGGACAGACCATTACCTGCCGAAATAACCAAGAAACTCGGAGTGTCATCTGGTCCGGCCCTTCGGGCCAGTCAGCGCTTTGATCCTCAACCAGGCACTCCGGACACACATTCACCGCCAGCCGGCGGACAATATGACCAGACAGTAAATGCCCGTTTATCGCGCTGGTCCCCTCCTTGAGGCCGTGGGTACCTGGATAAGTGACCAAGGTGTTCCTTTTCAACAGCGCAAGGTCCGCGCCAGTAAGTTCATGAACCTGGTCAATGAACCGGTCAGTGCCCATCCGAAAGTCAGAAACTGAAATGCCAGAATACCGCAGGAAGCCCCCAACGTCAGTCATTGCATGGATATGCCCCATGCGTGCGAAGTAGCCCTGGGTCAGCTCATCCGGTCGTGGCGGAAAAAACGGGACAAGGGTCATATCTGACGTCCTTTACCCTGTGCGCGTTTTCCTTTGTCCGCCTTTACACCCATATGGGTTTCATCGTCCCGGAGCAGCCCGCCAATCAAAGATCCGGTGGAAGCAGCTTCGGCAAGGTCAGCCATCGCGGAAAAGTCGGCAACGATGAACGGGTTATGGCGTCGAGTAAGGCCGGGCATCCGCGCAAACATTTCGGAGAAATGATTTCGCGAGGCGGAACCATCCCCGTTTTCATGAACCGACACCATGACGGTCGCGATGAGCCGCATGGACAGTCCCATGCTGAACCCTGACCCCTCGATAATCCGGAGCGGAAAATGGGGGTCGTTGGCAATGTCTGAACCGAGAGTGATGTCCAGCGCGTCGGAATACTGTCTAAGCGCGGCTGCAACTACGTAAAGGAATTTCGGGAGATCAAATGGATCCAGCTTCGTTTCCCAGAAACGGCCCTCGATCTCTTTCTTCCTTGGATCGGTGAGAAAATCGCCCAGCACTTCGGTCCCGATCACTACAACCGCGAGCCCGTGGCTGTCCTGAAGGAAACCCTTCAGCAGCAGGTCGACAGGTTCGTCACGACGTCCCAAGGCGTTGTGAAGTTCATCGATCACGAGCAGCTTTACCCCCGCGAGCTGCATCCTGCGCGCAGCAAGTGCCTGAGCCTCATGACGCGTGACATGACGACGGGCCGCAGAATACCCGCACATATCGCAGATATCGAGGCACAGGCTTTTCGCTGTCGCATCGCCCTTCACCCGATAGTAAAGCGCGTTTTCTCCGCGGGCTTGATCCCTCAGATCCTCGCCGATGTACTTGGAAAAAACGTGATTCACCAACGCGGACTTCCCGGACCTTGACGGCCCGATTACGGCGACCCCCATGTTTTCTTTCCCGAACGCCCGAGCCTCCGGGAGCAAACGCCCCTCCTGATCCTTTTTCAGGACCTCACCAAGGTTCCTCACGAGATCTGGAACCCATTCGTTGGTGATGTATCGCCGGTGCAACCAGTCAGAAACATCCCCCAACTGGTCCAAGGGAGGCCTCGGATCACTGACCGTGCGTCGAGCTGGAACCAGAAGTTGCCGTTTTTCCATGACTATTCCATTTCCCCGGTTTCCCAAGACTGGCCGCCCTTATTGCGGCCTTGAACCGATTTCTTCTTCACCGGGTCGGGCTCCCGGTGCCGCGCGGGCGGGCTGATCAGCCCGGTCGATAAGGGAGGAAGGGTCTCAGGCGCTTGTGCATCGCCGAGAACCGGCACACCGGTGACGCCGTGGACCTGTTCGCTCGTGATCCGTCGCGAAGGGAACTGGGTAAACCTGACCATCTTCTCTTCGAGCTTGTTGAGCCCCTCAGGGGTCAATGGGTCCCGATGCATCTTCCCGCGCATCTGGATCGCGTACTCCCGGGTCTTCTCGATTTCTGCCAGGCCATGTTCAAAGGCTGCCTCTTTGCCGGCGACCCGGTCGATCTCCCGCCTCTGCCAGACCATTAACCATTCATCGATGCACAGCCCTTTGGCCTCGGGGTCCATAACCTCAAGGTCCATCCAGACATCGGGTTCGACTTCGACACAAATCTGGTCAAGTCGTTCTTCCCACCAGCACACCCGCAGCGGACGCTTTCGACCTTTCGCACCGCGCCACCGGACGAACGCAGGGGAGTCATAATGGAGACGGGCCACCTGAATGCCCGTGTCCTGAGGTATCCGCATGACAGTCGTACCGAAAACGCGCGCCATATGGGTCAGGCTCGGAACCGGCCGAACGCCCTGACCTTTGGTCATCTCGTGATACCACACGTCGTTGGGCGTAATATTGTCGCCAAGCCCCGCATGTGACGAGTTATGGTAACAGTCGACCACCCAGAGGGTCAGAACCCTTACGAAATCGTCCAGCGAAAGGACGGCATTGCCGGCCGAGTCATATTCGCCACGCTCAACCACGTCCTTGAAGGTCCGCCCTCCGAAACGGGCCAACAGTCCCGTGTGAACGGTACGAAAAAGTCGCTCCATCGTTGCCCGCAGGTTCGCGAGCCCGGCAGGCGCAGTCTGCTTGTCGATACCCGACCAGCAGCAGCATTTCTCGAGGAGAAAGCTGATGTAGGCGTTCCCACCATCTGTCAGGACAATCTCGGGGCGCAGCATATGGTTCCAAGATGACATGCAACCTGAGGCTAATGACAACTTGGTCTTGTCGGTCATCGCCATCATAAGCGTGGCCTTCGCCAGTTCCTTGCTCGGGCGCAGCGAGATCTTCAGCCCAAGGATGCACTCCGTGTAGACATCCATCATGATGGACAAGGTGCAACGAACTGGGTTCAGCCCCGGAACTATACCGAGTCTCTGGAGCTCCGCATAACCGATCCAGTCCACTATCTGCATGTGGCTGACGAGTGTGAACAGGTCGCTTTCGTATTCATCACAGACAACGATCTGGCCAGCTCGCGTCACCTCTATGCCCATACCTTTCGAGATCCGGTTCCGAAGCAACCAGTCGATCCCCTTTTCCCCGGCAAGGCGGCGAAGCGAGCCGATTGAGCTTATTGCGTTCAGGACAGCGTGATAGCTCGGCGCTTGCGGTAACTTCCGGACATGATCCGGGATCAATTCGCCCTCGGCCTCACGGCGAGCCAGCTCCGCCGGCCAGATCGCGGCCAACGCCTTGACCCGGCGACGGATCGCCTTGTCCACGTGAGTCCCGATAATCTTTTCCTCTTTAAGGTGCTCATCGATTTCTTCATCGATGATCTTCGCCACCTCCGGGTGAAAGCGCTGGGAGCGGTTTCCGCTACAGTTCAGGCGATCAACGATGGCGCCGAAACCGAAATCTCGTAGCTTTTCTTCCCACTCCCTCGAGGTTCGGGCAGTTACGGGCTCGGTGATCTCGATCTCTGCCCGAAACGGATGGCGCCGCTTAGCGACCGCGTCGACCTGAGCGGAAAGTTCCTGTTGGAACTTCTTGATCCTGCTCAAAAAGTCGTCTTGATGTTCGGAAATAAACTTGTCGAGTCCCCAGTCGCGCCCGAACTCTGACCGCATCTCGCGGCGTGCAAGAACGCTCGCGTAGCGGATCACGGTCCGGTTCATGCGTCGCGGATCAAGCTCGGCAACGATGTCCGGCCTGAAACGCTGGGTATCGTCGATGAAGCTGTAGCTGCTCTCGGCGATCACAAGATCACCGGAAAGAAGGGCGTGCGTAAGTTCCTCATGGGGGTGAAACTTCGTCCCGACAAATTCGATGTCGGGCCGTTTCCCTACCAGCATAGTCGGGATCGACGCAGCATCGGGGTGAGGAAGATATTCAAGCCGGTAACCGTTCATGATCTTCTTTTCGAAGATGATGTCGCGCCCCTTGAAAGTGCCCTTCGTTCCGATACCGAAGGCGAATACAGGAAGGTGTCCAAAACCGTCGTTCATTCGGAACCCTCCGCCATACGCTTGACCATCGTGTCCAAACCGATCCTTTCGGTGACCAGTGCAGAAATGGCGCCCTTGCGGATCTGCCTCACCAGCGCACGAAAACCCGGCGGACCGAGATCCATCATTTCAACGAGGGAACGGAGCGATGCGGGTTCGCGCATCTGGACGATGACCTCGATTGCCCGCTTGTCCGCCTCCGGATCCGGGTCGCGGCAGCCCCGCATCAAGGCAGCATTATGCAGCGCGATAGGGTCGCGAGCGTATTCGGTCACAAGGTACAGATCATTGAAATGACCGTTCCCAACACCGAACTCCCGGACCTGATGGATTTCAGCCTGAAACTCAGGGGTGACCTTCGAGTAAGGTTTGTCGGTGAACGCCAGCCGGCGACCATCTGCCTTGATAGCGAGCTGGTCGAGATAGTGACCATGGGCCTGCCCAGCCTCTTCATAGGGGAACGGTCCCACCTGCTCGATCACATCGACCGTGTCGGGCTCGTTCAGAAGGAGCAGCCTCGTGTGGTATTCGCCAAGGCTGCCGCATCCCGAAATGAAGCCGGGTTCACCATGCTCGTCCCCGATCAACATGAAGACGCTGAAGTGGTTCCGGCCGCGCCGCGGAATCTTCTTCTTCGCGCGTGAAGCGAACGGCGGCGACCAACGGTATACCCCGAGTTTCTCCGCGACGTCCCAGTCATCGGCCGACTGATCCACGGCGGGATCTGCCACGGCTGACAGATCAGGTTCGATATTTTCCTTTTCTTTCACAATATCTCTCCGATACCCGGCAGGTCCCGCCGGGTTGGTTTTCGAGAAATGGGGAGAGATCTGGTCTTGTCTGGGTCCTTCAGGACCTCTAAACTGACAAGTGGAATAGGGCGATCTCAGCCCCGCCTATCAGCGCGCGTCACCTCGGTGGGGCGCGTTTTCTTTTCATGTCAGCGTCAGGCGGCTCCTTTCCAGATCGGTTCGCGGGACGGTAGCGGGTTCGGCCCAGCTGGGTCGGAGGCGCTGGTCAGACATCCCCGAGGGGGAGTCAAGCACCTGAACCAGAACGAGAAACCGCAACGATGCGCCGAGCAACGGCCCCGACCACGCTTCGGCAGCCTACGCACAGGATGCGAGGATTCGGCGTTCCCGAAATTCGCATGGTGGTCTGTCGGAGCGGTTATGGTCATCTTCGTCTGATACCTCGGAGGCGCTGGCGTGCACTCCGGTCAGGGTATCGAAGCTAGATGTTGTTTCCTACCGGGCTGGATCACGCCGTTGGGGATATCTGATGTAGTTTGATCACCACGAGGGCTTGCGCTGTCGCGCGAGACAGAGCTGAAGCCAGACCGCGTGGCGGGCGCTTCCTTCATCTACGTCGTCAGGATGCGAAAAATGGCCCACACATACGCTTTCGCGAAGCAGGCCCGGCCCCGACGGGGCCATGTCGCTCAGCAGAATTTCTTTCATGCGGACCGCACTTCTATAGGAGCGTCCTACCTTTTCGGCGAGGGTCCGCCCCGAAACGTGATAGGCGCACCCTGCGACAGCATGAGTTCGAATCAGCCGCTCGGCCCCAAGGAACCACAGCATCAGCGGTAGGTGCGTATTGTGCAGGAGCGTTCCGGAGGTGGCTGAGAACTGAACACGACAAGAACGGCACCGGAACAGCCGACGTTTCGTGAGTTCCGAGATCGCGGTTTCCCCGCAGAAGGGGCACCTCACCCCGTCAGGCCACCTGACGGAAACGAGGCGGTCCCGGCAGGCATCCTCCGTCGGGAAGACGATATCGATCCGGTCCGGAGGGAGGCGCAAAGCGAGGGTCGTCCAGTAGATGATATTTTTGATGCGTTCCGGGTCGTCGTAGCCCGGGTAGTCTTCCTCCTCCATCCGCCTCGCCCACCATCGTTTTTTCGCAAACCCGCCAGCACTCTCGACCCGGCCAGTCCGATCTAGTCTGATCCGATTGCGAAAAACAATGTGATGAAGTTGGCGGAGGGTCAGGCCCTGATCGGCCTTGCTGACTACGTTGGCCACCGCTTGTATGCGCTGGTCACTTTACACGCCGTATACCTGCCGAACCCGCGTATTGAGATTTCCCTGATTCAGGGTTTGAAGGCGATCTTCGCCTGGCCTTTGGCGCGCAACAGCGTGGTCGGTCGGATGTGCACGGCAATGCTAATCCACGACACAGAGATATATTGAAGATCTGACACTTGATGATAGCTCAAACGTACCAAAACGCTGGCTGGCTGCGCGACGGGTCATTGTGAGGACGGCAGGCTCGAGACGTGCCCACCAGTGGTCGAATTTGCTTGGGAGTTCTAGGCGCGGGCAGAAAGGTCATTCGATCACAACGACGAGCGTTTCATGGCCCAGAAAGGGAAACGGCCCTGCCGCTTAAGATCGAATTGCGTTGACTGAGCCGATCTCGATCTGAAATTCTTCTGTTCGCAGCCAGATCGACAGGCTTTCCGTTGAGGCTTCCACCTGTTCCGGCTTCCGCAGGGCGCACTCCCATACCGTCGCCACGCGCCACCCGTCTTCGATGAGTCTTGTGCGAACGGCGCTGTCTCGGGCGGCGTTCGCATAGAACTTCGCCCGCCAGAACTCCGGCCGGGTTGCCGGTACGGTCGCGTAGCGGCACCCTTCATGTCGGTGCCAGAAGCAGCCGTGCACGAAGACCACGGCGTGGTGCTTAGGAAGGACAAGGTCCGGTCGACCGTGAACCTTGCCGGAATGAAGCCGGAAGCGGAAACCGCGCGCGTGCAATGCGCGCCTGAGAGCCAGCTCGGGCTTGGTGTTCTTTCCCATGATCCCCGACATCATCCGGGAACGGGTCTGCTGGTCCACGATATCGGTCACATCCGTCCTGGTTTTCGTCTCTGAACATGGTATACACCGGCTGAATGAAATTCGTCAGGAGCCTGATTTGCCTTCCACTTTCGGCATTGTCGATCTGTTCGCCGGCCCGGGCGGACTTGGCGAGGGGTTCGCTTCCCTCGTCGAGGACGGCCATGCGCCGTTCCGGATCGGCATTTCAGTCGAGAAGGAGGCGTCGGCCCATCGGACCCTGACGCTGCGTGCCTTTCTGCGCGAGTACCGTACACGTCATGGCGTCTTGCCGAAAGAGTTCATCGATTTCCATGCCGGGCTGGCATCCGAACCGGACTGGTCAGCCGTCGATGCCGAAGCGTGGCAGCATGCCATCGACGAAGCCCGCGCGCTTGAGCTCGGCACCGGGGCTGCGGCGACCGCCATAGATGGCGCCATCGCGACGCTGAAAGCAAAATACGATGACACGATCCTGATCGGCGGCCCGCCCTGTCAGGCCTATTCCCTGGTGGGACGCGTCCGCTCCAGAGGCAAAGTCGGTTACGTCCCGGAGGAGGATGCGCGGCACTACCTTTTTCGCGAGTACATCCGGGTCCTCGACAAGCTTCGCCCGGCCGCCTTCGTTATGGAAAACGTCAAGGGCATGCTTTCGTCCACCGTCGAAAGCCGACTTGTCTTCGAGATGCTGATGGAGGATTTGTCCTCTCTTGGCACGGGTCACGCCCATCACTACGAGCTTCGTGCCATCCGGGTCGAGGATGGCAAAGGCAGCCTGCAGGATGCAGCGCAGCCTTCGGATTTCATCGTGCGTGCCGAGGCGTTCGGAGTTCCGCAGCGTCGCCACAGGGTGATCATCGTCGGCATCCGTTCGGACCTCGCAGGACGTGCCGCCGATGCGGAGATCGCTGTATCCGGGATGGCGCGGACCGTCCGCGATGTCATCGAAACGATGCCCGTCTTGCGAAGCGGCATCAGCCGCGGGCGCGACAACGCGGCTGCCTGGCGAGGAGAAGTCCTCGACGCCGCGAAGCTGCTGGCCGGCATCTCCAAGGGGAAGGAGAAACATGCGCTTCGTGAAGCGTTCCTGACCGTTTCGGAGCGAGTGAAGGAAAGCCCACCTATCGTTCGGGCTGCGTCACGGTTGCCAGACGGCTACGGCACTTCGAACGATGAGTTGCTGCAGTGGATCGAGCGACCGGAACTTCGCGCGATCGCCCAGCACGAGACGCGCGGGCACATGGCATCAGATCTGGGTCGCTACCTGTTTGCTGCCGTATTCGGGACTGTCCGTGGCTACAGCCCGAAGGCCGCGGACTTTCCTTTGGTGCTCAGCCCCGATCACCGAAACTGGCACACCGGTGTGTTTAATGACCGCTTCCGGGTTCAGTTGGCGGACGAGGCATCGACCACGGTCACGAGCCACATCTCCAAGGATGGCCACTACTTCATCCATCCCGATCCGATCCAGTGCCGCAGCCTGACCGTGCGCGAGGCAGCCCGTCTGCAGACCTTCCCCGACGATTACCTGTTTCTCGGCAATCGGACACAGCAGTATGTCCAGGTCGGAAACGCCGTGCCGCCGTTCCTTGCAAAGCAGATCGCGCGCCTAGTGTTTGAAAGCCTTCTAGCTAGCAATAGGTCGGTTAATCGATAACCAAAGTGTAAACACCTTTCGCACGACGAGCCGTCCTCACCGGAACTCCAGGGTAGCGTTTCTTCATCAAGGCCAGAATTTGCACTCGATAGTGGTCCACCATTCGCTCTCCCAGAATGACTTCCTTGATCGCCTCGCGAGGGTACGGCCGAAGGATCGGTGCGGTGTCGCCCTGCGGCGATTGAACCAGAAGACGTCGCTCTCCCTCATATTTCCATTCCGTGGGCTTCGCAGCGAAGACAAGTTGCCATATCTCTTGCATCTGCCGTAACGCGTCTGCACCAGCCTGTCCGTAAATTGGGATCCAGCTCATTTCGTCCGTCTTCCCCAAATGCTGGATTCGTGTTTCCGTCTCTTCGATTGCCATCTGATGATACCAGTCCTGGTCCCGAGCGATCGCGTAGACGAAGCTGTCCAAAGTTGGTGGCGCATCAATGTAGGCCACGTCCACAACATAACCTTCTGGTTCGGCTTTGGTGACCAAGTTCTCATCAAAGACAATGCAAAATCCGCGAAGCCCGTCTGCGTAGTGAGACCACATAAGCAGGTTGTCCCGTTGCGAGCCAAAACATGCAATTCTTACTTCGTCTCTCATCTCTTGGAATGGTGGTTGGTAATCCTTGCATTCATTGAAGTATGCAATCACATCCTCGTCCTGGGGTGAACAACCTTCCATGCCCCACGCCTTGAGCGCCGCTGCAAAGCGCTCAGGTTCGCGCAAAGCGTCGGGAATTCCCTCGTAGATGTTGCTCCAGAATTCAAACGGGTCATTATAGGCTGAATAGTGCTGACAATAGATCACACCGTCCGCGAGATTCCTTAGGGAGTATTCCGTCGGACCGCAAAACTTTAACAAATCCTGCTTCGATTCTGGCATGCCAGTGCGCCGCCTTCGATTCAGAGAGACTTGATCTCAGGAATAGACAACGAATGAGGCGGGTAGTCAGCCGCTCTGACCTTTGCCCAAGTGTCCGCACGTTTCGCGACTTCTGAAATCTGCTGACCCGGAGCGATCCTGTTGAATTCGGCGTTCACGATCACGGCCCAGTCCCAAAGCAGGTCCCGCAAACCACCCGAAATCCCTTGTCGCATCCATATCTGCTCGAGGTCGAGCCTGTCGCCAAGTCGGTCAGCGACCACCGACACGACGTAGGTGGCGATGTTCACCCATCCCTGGCGGAACACCTCCTTCGCCTCCTTCGTCTTGATCATGCTCTCGATCGCCTTGAACAGGATGACCTTGGCGATCATCGCCCGATACCAGCGGGCATCGAGTGGGCTGGGCACAATCGTCGGATCGTCATCGAGAGCAGCCATGAAGGCCGCGAAGTTCTTCTCGCCAGCCATGGCGACCTGGTTCGGCTTGCCGCGCCACGCTTCATGGTACTTCGCGATGTCGTTCTTGGTCAGCTTGCGTTTCGGCGGGACCATCTCTTTCAGGTTCCGCCTCTTCGCGGGCGTGGTGCCTTCCCTCAGCAGCATGACGTTGTAGGCGCCAGCTGCGCGCTCGTAGAACCATCGCGTTGCACCGTCGGGGCACCACGTGTCGTTCGCGAGTTTCTCAAGCTCTCGATGGAACGGGCGGTTCGCCGACAAGTCAGACATCTTGACCGCGTTCTGACTGTTCGCATAGCGGGAGACGTTGCTGATCAGTCTCTCGCGCGCTTCGTCCTGCGACCCCTTGAGGATGATGATCTTGGCGGGGACCATTACATGGCTGAGATCAATGGTGCGATCGTCGCGGGATGAGAAGTAGATGGTCGAGGTCGTCTGGCCGCCATTCACGATCTGCAGACCCTTCATGAAAGACAGACCCAGGTTCCCGTCCTCAGCCCGCTCGAAGGCCGCTTCGTCGCAGACAAGTACGAGGCCATTGTTGAAGGCGAGGAAGTGCTCCGGCTCCTTTCGGAGCGTCTCGACAATGCCATTGTTCACGGATTTCTTTCGGCTGGCCCCCAAGAAGGTGCGAACATTTGCCTCCAACAATCGAGTTCCGAAACGCAGGTAAAGGTCCCGAATTAGCTGTCCTGGAATCGCCGTCAGAGCGTACTCATAGTCGGCGTCGGGATCGGGCACGTGGACACATGGCAGCGGGCGACCGATCGACTGTACAAAACTCACAGAGAGTTCGTCGCGAGGCTTGCCCTCGGTGTGGCGGAACAGCCTCTCCATATCCATGGCCTCGACGGCCACCATCTTCTGGTGAACCTCCTTGTTCGAGAACCGTTTGGTCTTGGTTTTGCCGTCCGTAATTACGAAAACACGGAGTCGGTCGATTTCACCCCAGCGAGAGCGAATGGTTGCCACAAGGTCCCTGACAGGATGGGTCGGATCAATTCGTGCGTCGAGGTTGCCGCTGGCCGCGCGAAAGAGAAAGCGAACGCCCTCGCTTGCAGTTGCCGTCGCATCCGAGTCCTTGAGATCGTTCAGCTCGGCCGTCCCGAAATAGTGAGTCACGAAGAGGTCGAGAGACGTTTCATCAGAACTGAGCGCATAGCCCGTAATGCGAAGTTTTGCGTTGCCGACCTTGCCGCTCCAGTGGCAAACGGTTGGGGCCTCGCATATCCCGGTTTCTGCGACATGCTCCATGACCATTTCCGCAAAGACGAGCTCATCCGAAGGAAAGGGACCTTCGCCAGCCTCTACGCGCTCGGCGATGATGGTCTGCAGGTCGGAACGAAAGTTGCGGTGAAATTCTTCAAGGCTCATGTCAGTCAAGTCCAAATTCGTTGATCAGCTCCGGAATCCCAATAGAGGGGATTTCCAGGGCATCAAGGTCGAGTACATAGGCCGCCGAACGGATGGCGGCTGGCAGGGAGGCACGTGCAAGGCGCGGCATGTCACCTTCCGAGCGGAATGTCCTTGCATCCTTCAATGTTAGCGTTCGGCTGTAGAGCGGTGCATGCTCTTCGAGGTACCCCATCGCCATGAGCAACGCCTCGAAGCCGCGCTGAATTCCGGCCAGTCCAAACCTCTCGCGGAGTTCAGACACGAGATCGACAAGCGAGACCCCGTCCGTGTTTTCCTCGAAGCGGAAGGCGCAGAGGAAGATGGGAGCCCTGTCACCGTCCAGCTGCTCGATGCTGTTGATCCGCGCAAGGAAGCTGCCGGTGCGAACCGTGCTCTTCACCTCTATCGCGCCACCCCGAACGTGGAAGTCCTGCGCCGCCCGCAACGGTCCCTGCCAGCAGTCGAGAGCACTGGCTCCGAGGGAAGTGTCCGTGAGCAGCCTGAGCAGCCACAGCTCACCAAGCAGGCCGATCTGCGCATCGGACGAGAGTGGGCGGTGCGTTCGAGCCATGAACGCCTGCCACTCCATGACACGTTCGAGGAAGGCCTCCATCACGTCGCGATTCGCGGTGTCGGCTGCGGTCTCCAGCGTCCTCAAGACATCGACGACCATGATGGCGAAGATATCCGGCGACCCCTCAGGCCGCCTCACGAGGGCGATGGCGGTCTTCCCGGCAAAGACAGTCTGACCTTCGATGCAGGAAACGTCGAAGCCTTTGCCTTCGGGCAGCCGTGCCGGATTGACTGGCCATGATCCAGGAAAGGCGACGATCAGCGCTTCCCGCCCGAGAGGAAAGTGACAACCCGCCTCGACCGAGACAGTGCCTATTCCGGTGAGATGGACAAATCGCCAGTCTTCTCCGGCTTCCTGGCGCGCGAGCGCTCGCCACGCACGTGCTAGCCCGTCTTCAGTCCACCCACTCATTGAGGCCTCCCCACAGTACGCTGTTGGCGATGTACCTCGAGTTGGAGACCCTTCTCTCGGAAGTGCTTGACGGAAAACTGATTGCCCAGGCGACGACGGGATCGGCATCCTCCAACTCATCGACACCCGCACCCTCGGGATCGAGCAGATAGAGCATGAGCAGGCCGCGTTCCCGGCGAGCCGGGATGCCCGCTTCTGCGACGCCCTCTCCGAGTACGTGCCGGATCTGCGGGCCTCTCGGTTCGGAGGGCGGCTCCTTGCCTTCGTTTCGATCCGTGTCGTTGCGCCAGGTCTTCTGGCTGAGATCGAGCGCTGCCTTCCATTCCGCCTCGGTCAGATCGATGGCCTGATCGCGAGGCGAGATCAGGGTCTTTATCGAGTAACGGTCCGCATGTTCTGTCGTTCTCCTCCGCTTCAGCATATTGACTGAAGCACCACCGACCGTGCGGTATTTGTCGTCCGGGCCAGTGTCTTTTCCGATAAGCGCAACCGTCCAGCTTGTGAGCTCGCTATCCTTGTTCATCTCCTCGATGAAGTCCGCAATCAGGGGACTCATGATCCGGAAACTGGCAGGGTGGGTCCTGTAATCCCGTAGGAACGAGATGACGCTCAGGGCGGGTACATCTCGCCAGAGGCGACCGTTCCACTTCTGACCTTGTGGAACGAAATGCTGATCGTTCAGATCCGTCGTTGGACCGAGTGCGTTGATGAACCGATCTGTAGCCTTGAAGTTCGCCGTGATGTCATCCTTGCGGTTGGGAAACACGATCGTCTGCAGAAGGTCGCCCGAATAGGTCAACTGCATCGCGCGAGCGTTTCGCATCTTGGCCCGAGAGGTAACCGTCAGCACCGAATGCGATTTCACCCGCAGACCGAACTGTTTTGGCGTGGCGCCGGCCGCGACCATGTTGTCGAACTCCTGACGCAACTCTTCGGCGGCGTCGGCGATATGGCCGAACCATTCCACCATTTCCTGTGATGTGTAGAGGCGGCAGACATCGAGGTAGCCATCGCGGTAGCCGAACCACCGCCCCATCTGCATGAGCGTGTCATACATGCGTGCGGTTCGTAGGAAATAGCTCGTGCAGAGACCTTCGAGCGTCAGACCACGCGCCAACTTGTCGCCACCTATGGCAATCACCTTCAGGCCGGTGCCATCGTTCTCGGCATAATCGAGTGCATCCTTCGCCGTGCCGTTGATCTCGCGCACGCGAATGTCGGACAGGACGTCGGGGAGGACGGCACGAATGTCCGCCCACGAAAAGTCCTCCAGCGTTTCGCCCTCGACGAGGGCAGAGCGGATTCCCTGCATGCCTGGCAGGAAGGTCTTTTCATATTCCTTGCGCATGGACGCCTCGAGGTCCGCAAGCTCGATGCCGCGGGTGTAGCGGCCCTTCATATCCCGCACGTACTCTGCGACCTGATTGACGACAGCGTTCTGCACCGAGGTGAAGCGGGTAACGTGGATTAGCATCGAGGAATGCTTGCTGCCCTGTCCGCGCAGCTTCCTCACTGCACAGGCATAGACGAAGGAGCGGATCGCTTCTGCGAGCGAGTCCGGCACACGGTCCTCTCCCTGCCATCGCGGCCTGTAGCCATTCTTGTGTCGTGGCGGCATCCACGGCTGGAATTCGTCATCCGAGAGCGGGCGCACCAGAGGCAGGTCTTCGGGCGTGCTGGAAGCAGATCCGAAGACACGACCCGGCCCGACATAGTTCGATGGTGCCGCAAGGCTGGTGATGAAGGCTGCCGGGAAGAGGTCCGGTCCGTGCTCCTGTGTCTCCCCGCGGTCATGAATGAAGATGTTCGCAAAGGGCGTCGCCGTGTAGCCGACATAAGCCTTCCGCGAGAAGTGGTGGATGATCGACCGGATCAACCTGTTGATGGTCTTGGGTTCATGTTCGAGATCCGGGTTGCCAAACTCGTCCACGACGTCTTCACCCGTATCGACCGATCCATGGTCGGACTCGTCGTCGATCACCAGGAGAGGCAGGTTGGTGACAAGCTTGCGACCGGTTTCGGGGTCGACGTGATTGGCGACACGGTTCCGGATCCAGTGCAGCAGGCGCTCGAGCACCGTCTTGTTTTTCTTGACCACGAACAACCACGGTCGCTGTTCCGGGCTGATGTTCATCTTCGCCGCAACGGCCGTGTTGAAGTCGCCCTTGTCGCTCCGATTTGTTGCAGCGTTGGGACGGACAGACATGTCCTTGTCGATCAGTCCCACCCCGACTGCAGGGAGCTCGTCAGCGTCAGCGATGGTGGCAAAGCCCAGGAACCCCTCGTCGAGGCGGATCTGTGTCTGGGCTCTCAGGTTGTTGTGGAGGCCGGCCAGCACGATGATGATCTTGTAACCGGCGTCGGCGGCCTTGCAGATCAGTCCGGTGTAGTTGCCGGTTTTTCCCGACTGAACGTGGCCCACGACCAGTCCGCGGCGATCCCATGCGCCTTCCCGGGTCGGGTCCTCGAGCTGTGAAAGGACTTCATCCGTGGCGACGTCGAGGGCGTCGAGGGCCGTCCAGGGGATGCGCGCTTCCATGTACTCGGAGTAGCGCTGCCAGTAGGTCCAGCCCTTCTTCCTTTCTGCATCGAGCCAGGCGACATGGTCCTCACCGCTCGAGAGAGTAGCGTTCTCACCCACGGTGCGGCTTGATCGGCGGATCAGTTCGTCAACGAGTGCATCGCGGTCGACGAGGGCAAAATCGTCCTCCATCATGATCGCGAGCTTGGTCAGCTCCTTCTCGATCATTTCCGGCGTGACAGGGCTCTGAGCGCGCTCCGCTGCGAGGCGGAGCATGCTCTGTGCCATGGAAAGGATTGAATCGAAGGCCTTCTGGTTTGTAATCGTCATTACGCGTCTTTCACTTCAAGGGCAGCAACTAGATCGAGGTGCAGGTCGAATGGTGGCGTGCGACCGAGCCGCTCGCGCGCCTCGGTCGGGCTGAGCCCGCGGAACTTCACCAGTGCTTCAAACATCGAGGACAGGGTCTCAATCACCTCGTTCTCGGCCGCTCCGGTGAAACCAGTTCTCGGCGTTTCCTTGTCTTCCGCCGTATCCAGCCAAATACGCTGCACGGGCACTGTCTCTTCGATCAGCCTCAGAAGAGCGAGGATGTCTGGCTTGAGCGGGCCGGCGCGATCGAGGATCGAGGCGATAAGATCATGGTCACGAGCGATCCGGTAAGACGTTCCTTGTGCCGAACGTCGCACTTGCCACGCTTCGGCGACTGCGTTCGGGCGCGCGCCTGAGGCCGGGGTCACGTATCCGCGGTGGGCGAAGACCCGCCGCGCCGTGTCGCGTGTTTCTTTTGCGAGACGATGAAGCTGGGACCGCAGGCGCACCGGGGGGCTGGCTGTCGACTTTAGGACATTGATCTTCCATTCGGCATCCGCGCTGTTCGGGATGTCGAGCCGGATACGAGCGAGCCTGTGAGCTTCATCGCGCGGCCATGGTTTGCCGCCATCGCCGAGGCCAAGCCAGCCCCCGGCGAGAAGGAGACGCTTGTTGCGGTAGACGTAGAAACCCTCCTGATGCGTCCATCCTCCGGGCCCCGCCGCGGCTTCCTGTTCGGTGGGCTTGAGCATGTCGCGATGTGGAAGGACATGGCATTGCACTGTCACATCTGTGGTGTGGAGTATCCGATATTCGGGGCTTTCGAGTGCCTTGCCGGGGTGTCCCATCAGGTACGGATCCCACGGCTTCAATCCTCTGCCATTGAGAGCGAGGCGAAGCGTGGGCGGCTGGCCGTCGAGAAGACGATGAAAGGTCATTGCAAGATGCGCCTCGACGCGATCCGCGAGCTCGATCATGTCGGTGGCCGCAAAGCCATCAGTCACGATACGGTCCAGTTTCTCCCACAGCACGACAGTGCCGTGGGCCATCTGGTCCAGCGGCTCGAGCAGATCCTCCGATCCCGGCGCTGGCCCCTCGAAGAGCGGCCATTCGGCCCCGGGTTCCTGACCAATGAGATCAAGGTCCCAGCGCAGGCAAACGATAGGTCCACCTTCCTTTCGACTGGCGACGGTCAGGCGACGAGCCTGAGAGAAGCTGGCCGTCTTCAGGCCCAGCCCGAAACGCCCGAGGTCAGTGGCGGCGCGTTCAGCCCTCGGATCGCGAGCGCCAAGGCGCATGCCGGCCTCCAGAGCCGCGTCGTCCATGCCGTCACCGTTATCGACGATTCTTACCCAGCTCTCCGGGCCGGCCCATTCGAGGTGGATGGCGATCTCGCTTGAATTCGCCGTAATGGAATTGTCGACGAGATCGGCCAGTGCAGTGGGAAGCGCATAGCCGAGCCCGCGCAGTGACTCGAGCATCGAACCCGCATACGGGGGAGCATTTCGCACAATCACTGGCATTGCCCCCTGCTAGGCTCCGCCAGACCGAGGCGGTTCAACTTGCCAATTACTGCATTCCGGCTCGTTCCCCCCATTTCCTCAGCAATCTCACTTGCGCTCATGCCAGCCGCCCAAAGTTCCTCAAGGCGAGCTACCCGGTATCTCGTCCAAGACATGAGTCGCCGATTGTTGTTATCTATTTCGGATGGATCATCTGTTTGTGTTTCGGATGGGCCATCTGCTTCTGTGTGCTGCACAGATGAGACTTTCGGTCCGCGACTGCTGTGGTAGCCCAGTAATTCTTGGAGCCGACGCTTGCGGCCCGGATGGGAAAGACGATCGAGGCCTTTCGCTTCAATCTGACGAATGCGCTCGCGCGTCACGCCGTAGATCTGACCGATTTCCTCGAGGGTCATTTCAGAATCGCGTCCGATACCAAAGCGCATCCGGATCACATCAGCCTGACGTTCCGGCAGATCAGCCAATGCGTCTGTCACGATTCTTTCGGTTTCTGCTTGGTCGAAGACATCCACTGCCGAAGGCTCGGGCAACAGGTCGTCCCAGTCGTCAAGGCTTTCGGGATATTCGGCTTCACGCGGGATTCTGCGGAACTGTCTGACCTCGTCGATTGTCCATTCCAGCTCCTCGGCGAGTTCGAGGTCGGAGACCGCACCACCGATCCGAGTGTCCAACCTATCAAGGGCGCGATCGAGCTTGATGATCTTCTCGTTCCGATGCACGGGGATGCGGATCGCCGCGCCTTCATCAGCGCGCCATCGCATGATGGCCTGTCGCATCCAGTAAGTGGCGTAGATTAGGAAGCGATAACCACGTTCGGGATCAAATCGCCTTGTGGAACGCTGCAGACCCATGAACGCGACCTGGAAGACGTCCTCAGGATCCTCGCCTTCCTCCACGTTCCGCGAGGCAAACCGCCGCACGTAAGGCAGGTGCTCGCGGATAAGGTGTTCGGTAGCGGATTCGGAGATCAGGATTTCGGATTCCAGCTGACTGGCCTCGGCTTGGCACGCCGGGAACTGTTCCAGTCGGTGGACCAAGTCCTTGTGGAATGCCAGAGAGAGATCCAATGCCTCGAGCGCAGAAAGTGCTTCTCTTCGTCGTTTGCCGTCCATCACCCGGCCGGTGGTATGCCAGGACCTCAGGGCGTCCGCGGCGGCCATTACTTCGGACGTCTCCGCATGGCCCGGTCGCGATGAAATAATGGTTCTCAGGGAGACCGAGCCGGGGTCGCGCGAACCGTCTCGGATGCGGTCCATGACGTCGAGGATCGTTTCGACGGCGGTCTCGGAGGCCAGGATGCCCAGCAGGAGTTCCTGCTTGGCCCGCATCATTGGCTCCAGCAGTTGCAGCTCTTCTGATTTGTCCATGACGAAGCGCTGTGTGCCGGGAAGCCGCGTCCGACGTGTAAGTGCTGCCTCGATCGCGTCAGCGAGGTCATCGGACGATGTGTCCGAGACGGCGTCCCATAGCTCGGCATCATGCCCCATCGCCTGATTTAATTCGAAGCCCGCCGCTTCGAGGTTGCGCTGGACATTGATGCGCAGATCATCGAGATCACCGTTCCCTTCGCAATCCGCCAAGAGGCTGTCGATATCTTCGAGGGAGCAACGTCCCTTAGCCAGAATTTCCTGTGCCCAGTTGACGCAAAGGTCCGGGTCTATCGACACCCGTGTGCCGGTCTGAACGATTGATCGTTTGACCGATTGTCGCCCGCGATTACGGACCTGCAGGAAGTCACTCTCTGCACCTTGATCGGCTGTCGCCGCAGCGCTAGAGCCGATACCTTCTCCTGCAATCGGCGCAGATGAAAGATCGAGATCCCAATCCCCGTCCTCGTCATCCGAATCCACTGGTGACGAACTGATGAGCGCTACGAATGTCCCCGATGCCGTATCGCCCGCGTACTGACCGAAGAATTCCTCTGGTTCTGCCTCGGCTTCGAAAGTCAGCAGGTCATCCAGGTCGTCGGACCTATCGGTTGGCTCCGTCTCCTGAAAAACGGTGACACGATGCTCTGGAACTCCATCGGGCCCGGTGACGACATCCTCGACCACAAGTGAAACCTCGCGTTCGCCAACCGTCTCTGTTTCCGTTTCCGGAGACCCCGCAACAAGCGAAGACAGAAGCTGCGCGGCGAGACCGTGACCTTCGGCAAACGCCACATCCGCAGGTGTCTGTCTGTCGTGGTTCAGTGCGCCGGGGTCGGCGCCTGACCGAATGAAGAGATCGCAGACGGCCAGATTGCCCATGCGCGCGGCAAGGTGGAGTGGTGTATCTCCTTTCGGGTCGGCGGCGTGGAGGCGAGAAGATGCCGCAAATGCGGCAAGCCTCTCGATCTTTCCTTCGGCGATCAGCCGGATCTCGAAAGGCCAAAGAACATTGCTTTCCGGTTCGTTCGTCGCTTGGTCGCGACTGCCGAGGATGCGGGACAGTCTATCCATGATCTTCATAAATGACCTCCCTGTTGAGAAGCACGATCTGCTGGTCCTGCGGCTGCCTCGCGCCTGGATCAGTATCAAGGCCAAGACGCCTGAGCGCGTAGTACAGAAGTGCGCGCCGGACTTTGATCTTCGCCTTGCCGCCACGCATCCCGTAGTCAAGCTCGATGACCTTGGCCTGGGTTTCGGACAGGGCGGGGTGGGGCCCGATTTCCAGTGTGGCTTCAGTATTCCAGTCGCGGTCGTCCTTCGCGGACACATCGCTTTCCCGACACCCTCCAATCTCGAGCATTCGCGAGAGCAGGAAGTCCTTGAACGCTGCGTCGGCGAGGCAGAACGCACGTGTGTGCCAGCGGAACCCGTCGAACCCGATGGCGTGCGGAGCGATCCAGCGCCAGCGCGGCTCCGGACTGGACAGGGACTGGTACTTCACCTCGATCGCCTCGGACCGGCGTATGGCGCCGACCACGGAGCGGAGCGTCACCGGATTGACGCCTCGCACCGGGGTCGGGGCTGAGGCGTAGGGCGGGAGATCGGCGATCCACGCGTCCTCGCGGTCGAGGATCCCGTCCGCTACCGACCGAAGCTGGGCGAGGTAGCGGCTTGCGTCGGGTTCGAGGAACCGGGGCTTGAACGCGGGGCCACGGACATAGGTCCGTGCGCTCTTGTCGTAGACCATGTTGTCGGGTGCGAAGCCGATATACCGGTTAAGGTCGGTGGACGCTTGGTTCACAGAGACACCGAATTGGTCCATCAGATCGCTCCGGTTCACATGCCCCTCCCAGAACAGGCGGAACTCTATGAACTCGAGGCGTTGCTCGACTCCCCAACGAAGTTCTGACCTATCGCTATCCACCTTGGCCTCCCAGCCCTCTGATCGCACGGTAACTATGCGCGCCCACTTTCTGGGCCTACTTCAGGCTAGCGAGGAGATTAGCATCTGGCAATGCAAATGCTTAACGCAACTGCACCTCCTGCCCCGGCAAGGCGGCTAATGTGTTATGGTCAGGCTAACTGCGGTTAAGCCAGTATTAAAGCAGACCAGACAAACAGCCGAGCTGGAATGGCAGAATGTTCCGAAGGGCGATCCCAGAACGGAGCCGCATGTTGAACGTTTTGCAACGGTCTTCTCATCGGCGCGCGGGACTGTTTCGCCAGAGTTCGACCTGAACGGTGGCCTGGATGAACCGTTCGTCACGGCTGAAGATGCAGGTGCGAAACCACGACGGCTCGGATCGTAACCGGGCCAGTTTCTTCATCACCCCACATCGAACGATTCGGTTTCACCCCCTCCGGAACAGCCCCACAACCCGACCGAAATCGCCCGGCGGCGTCGGAGCACCTGCCCGTTTTTCGCAGCGCCACGTTTGCGAAAATACGTCCCACGACCGGCCCGTTCCGCCTGGACCGAGTTGATCCCGTTGGATAAATCCGCGCTGCTGGCGCTTGCGAAAACGAGCTTCAAACTTGCGAAAAACCATATTTATCAGTGCGATAGACCGCAACAGAGCGAAGTCTGGGGCTGGCGGACGGTGGCCTCTTCGTGTATCTCTCGGCTCAACGCAGGAGAACAAAATGAGACCACACCTCACCCCTGACGGAAGCTGATCCGTCATCAGAGCGTCCCGGTCCCGGCCATTTGGTCCCGAGGCCCTGACGCCTCGATCAACTCATTACACCCGTACCGAACCAGAACGCGCATTTGTGCGACCGCTACCCCTTACCAGTGAGGAGCCCGCCATGACGAAACCACCGCCCAACACACTCGAACCAGTTCACCGGCTCAGGAAGGTAAGCGCTCGCCAGCTCCCCGGACTGCACGAGGCGCTGGCGCATCTCGAGTCGCTCCGGGACCCTGAACCACAAATTCTCAAGGACACTTGGGCGGGCGATGAGGAGGACGGAGAGTATGACAATCCGGTCGATGCGCCTGTCGATCTGGCGCTGAAGGAAAGGGTCCGGCATGGTCCGGACGAATTGCTCGACGCAATTGCGATCATGCGCGTCTGCTGCGCGGCTGAAAGCGCCGATCTTGGCCTTTTGTCGCCCGGGCCGGGCCTCCTCTCTGTTCTCGTGGTCCCTTCGGCGAAGGACCGGACCCGCGTGGCGCGCCGACATCCGGACCTGTGGCGGCGGCTCTCCTTGTCCCTCCCTGCAATTGTGGTGGAGGACAACCCAAGCCGGAGCGGGGCAGCGGCCGACATCCATAGCAGGATCGAAGGGAGGCTCATGTCGGGCAGCGGGGTGCTTGCGATCTTGTCGGGCATGACGCCGCTCCCGCCCGACCTTTCGGCGCTGGTCACCGTGCGTGCGAACTTGCCGCCCGTCACGCGGCGCATGCTCGCCGTGATTTTGGAGTTTATCCACCCTGGGCAAGAGTTCGATCTCCCGATATCGGAAGAACAGCTGGGCCAACTGGCTCCGGTCGCGCTGGCGCCCGTGCTGGCGGCTGACGCGCCCGGCGCTGCACTCGCCCAACTACGACGGTTGGCGGAAACCACGCGCTCGCCGGATGACGGCCCGCGCCTCGACAATGTCTTCGGCCAGCCGGAAGCGGTGGAGGCCTTGCGGCAGCTCGTCCGCGACGTGGACGCGTGGAGGGCTGGGACCCTGCCTTGGAAGGAGGTCACCAAGAGCTTTTTATTGGTCGGTCCGCCGGGCACCGGCAAGACGCTTCTGGCCGAGGCGGTGGCCCGGTCCGCAGGTCTCACCTTCGTCAAGACGTCTTATGCAGACTGTCAGCGGGCCGGACACCAAGGCGATGCTCTGAGGGAGCTAAACGCGGCCGCCGACAAGGCGAAGGCGGGCAGGCCTGCCCTGTTCTTCCTCGACGAAGCAGACGGTTTTTACGATAGAAAACAGTCTCAAAACGGGTACATCATCGGCATGGTAACGGGACTGCTGACCCTGCTGGATGCCCTGTCCGCGACGGAAGGCGTGGTGCTGGTGGCGGCCACCAACGACAAGGAGAGGGTAGATCCCGCGGTTATCCGAAGTGGGCGGTTTGATCGCCACATTCACGTTGGTCGGCCTGTCCGGTCCGGCATCACGGGCATGCTGTCGGCTGCCGTGGCGGGAGCGATCCCGGACCAGGATCTTGATCGCCTGTCCGAACAACTGGTCGGCCTCTCGGGAGCTGAAGTTGCGGGGCTGCTCCGGCAGGCCCGGACCAGCGCCCGCGGTTTGGGACGGGATCTCGCGCTTGAGGACCTTCAGGCGGCGGCTGATCGCGTTCAACCACCCCTCACCGCTGCGCTCATGCGACGCGTGGCGATACACGAGGCCGCCCATGTGGTCGCCGGTTACGTTCTGGGTTTGCCCGCAGCGACCGTGGCCAGGATCAGTCCTCGCGGCGGGGAAGTCATCCGGCCGCATCTGACAACAATGACCGAACGGGAGATCAGGATGATGATGGCCGCCGTCCTCGCGGGGCGCGAGGCCGAAGACCTTGTCTTCGGTGACGTGACCAACGGCGGCGGGATAGGGTCCAGCAGCGACCTCGCGCAGGCCACCTCCCTCGCCATCCGCGCTGAATGCGCCTGGGGTTTCGGCCCGTCGCTGTGCTGGATTTCCCCGGACACGCCCATCAGCCTGCTGCCGACCGAGGTCCGGAACCGGGTTGAGGACCGGCTCCGTGCCGGGCAGCAGGAAGCGCGCGAGGTCATTGCCCGGCACCGGGATACTGTAGAGCGGGTAGCTGACGCGCTCCTAGAGTTGCGCGAACTCGACGGGGCCGCCCTGGCGGCCCTTCTGGCGGGTGTGGAAGTCCAAGCTGACGGCGAGGCGCGGCCTGCGGTTAGTCACGATGCGTGATCGGCTGGCGCGCTGCCGGAAAACCTCGGAAACAAACCGCCCGGCTTCTGTCGAAGCCGGGCACTCGCCACGGGGGGGCGATTACACCTGCGGCATCACCCCTGTCGGGCGGCGGGTGGTCAAGCCCCGGGTTGCGACAGATGCGGGCCAAGGTGAGCGTGACGCTAAGCACGGACTTGGTGGATGAGGCCCGTCGTCTCGGGCTCAATCTGTCGCGGATCGTCGAAGCTGCCCTCATCCGGGAAGTTGCGACTGAACGCCTCCGGCGACAAGCGGACCGGGACGAGGACCGCGAAGGCGGCGACGGGACAGGATCCAGCACCGCGGAGACGTAGCCGGCTATGCGCCCGCGAACGCCGCGGTCGCTTCCGTTTACCGACGAGCAGCCCCGGCTCGACCATTCGCGCGACGTGACGCAACCGGCGTTTTCCATTACACATCAATCAGGAGCCCACGGAGGCCTTCATGTCAGACCTGTTCAAAAACCGAGCCGCAATGAAAGCCCGCGCCCGCGAAAGGGACGAGGAGCGCCTTCGTCGGGGCGAAATCACCCCATCCCAGCTCCAGCAGGAAAATTTGGTATTCCGGGGCTTCAAAAAGGGAGAGATCGGCATACCGGCGAAATACATGCGCAAGATCAAGCGGCGCTCGGAGGACAAGGGTGACACATAGCGTTTGCCACCCGGCACAATATTCCTAATGCAAACTTTGGGCCCATCACCGACATCCATTTAGGCTGTAACATGTGAACCCCTGTCCCAGATGCGGCATCAAGTTCGGCCAAAAGCGGTCGGTCAAAGGTCGATAACGCCCACGCAGCAGTTGGCCCATATGGCAGGCGTTGGTTGCATGCTCTATTCGTAGGCGACGGACGGCACAGGCTCACAGTCCGGTTGTGCGCGGTTTTAATGTAGGTCATTTTCCTTACGAGATAGTCAACCGGGATCGATAGGAGACACCCGTTCCGCAGAATCGGGAGAGGTCAGCATGGGGCAGGAACGCAGGTTCGAACGGACGATCGGCATCGATTACTCGGGTGCCGAGACGGCTGAAGCGAGCCTGAAAGGGCTTCGCGTCTATCAGACCGTCGGTGACGCCCCGGCTGAGGAAGTTCTGCCGCCCACTGGGCCCAAGAAATACTGGACGCGCCACGGCCTTGCGGAATGGCTGGTTGAATCCCTCGATGGCCAGGTCCCGACGATTGTCGGCATCGATCACGGTTTCTCATTCCCGATGCGCTATTTCGAGCGACATGGCCTGCCGCCAGACTGGCCCGCTTTCCTTGACGACTTCTGCGCATATTGGCCGACTGACGGGAAACACGCCTATGTCGACTTCGTACGCGACGGCTCTGTCGGCAACGGTGCTGCGCGGTGGGGCGAGCGGCACTGGCGTCGCTTGACGGAAGAGGCAACCGGATCGGCAAAGTCCGTCTTCCATTTCGACGAGCAAGGCGCGGTCGCAAAATCGACCCACGCCGGCATCCCTTGGCTGCGCTACATTCGACGCGCTCGGCCGCAGTTACACTTCTGGCCCTTCGACGGATGGAACCCGGCTGCAGGGGCGTCAGTGATCATCGAGGCCTATCCGCGCCTCTGGAGCGCAGCCTACCCCCAAGACGACCGAACCGCCGATCAACATGACGCCTATTCAGTTGCCCGATGGCTTCAAGACGCCAGCGCCACCGGGGAGATCGAAAAGGCATTCGCTGCGCCCGAGCCGGAAAGCGTTGCGATGACGGGGAAGGTCGAAGGGTGGATCCTCGGCAGTAACTGGCCTCCCACCAGGAAGCAGCGGGGAAAGGTGACTTCGACTAAAAAGTCGGCTTCTACGACGACAGCGGGTTATATTAACCGGAACCGTCAAGAGGTGCTGTCAAAGACGGAACTGCCGGGAAATGACCACAATCAGGTCGTATATCTGATGAAGTGCCATACCTGCGGAACACGATATGGTGCCAACGGATCGGACATCTTCCAACGACGATGCCCGGAGTGCGACGGCGGGCGACCTGGGCTAGCGGTTCAGTGAAGTCAGCGGATGGTGACCCTTGTAAAAGAGCGGTAAGTGTAGCTCTTGAGGAACTTCGTGATCGGCCCAAACCTGTCCTTCAACCATGCCATCAATCTCGCAAACGCAGCGAACCAAAGCGGTCATCGGTGCAAGGCTCAACATCCATCCAACCACGTTCCGCCGGAGCGCGCCACTTCCGGTCATTGGTGAGCTTCACAGCAACTTGCAGAGTAATGCAATCGGTCACGATTGGCCTATTGGGTTGGCTGGAAAAGTTGCTAGTCTGGAGTCACAGAAAATAGTTGCAAGTTTTTGAAGGTTATTGATGAAAATACATGTCCAGTATCGTTTCCACCCAGTAGGCCAAGGCTTATTTTCCGCAGGGCGGCTTACCCTTGGTTCATCTTTTAACCATCATTCGAGACCGGATTTTCAATGGGTTTATGATTGCGGCACATCCTCGTCACAACGGCTGGTGAGGAACGCTCTTGGTAAGTTCCAGAGCCGCGTAGATGGACGCAGGCTAGATCTTGTTGTGATTTCTCATTTTGACGCTGACCATATCAGCGGGATGGTGAAGTTGCTCAACGATGTGGGTACGCGCACCCTCATGCTGCCTTGGGCCCCGCTTTGGCACCGGCTCGCCATCGGATACGCGCAGGGGCTCGAACCTGACGATCCCGAATTTGCGTTCTATACCGACCCAGCGCAATACTTAGTCGATCAAGCCGGTGACGGCTTCAATCAAATCGTCTTTGTGCCGTTTTCTGATGGTGACGGACCAGCTGATCCGGACGGGGGCGGCGAGCCTGACTTTGACCCTGATGGCGATCTGCCGTTGAAGATTGAAGCCGAAGCAGAGATCCGCCAGGAGAAAGGCGGCCAAGACTGGATGGCCGAATGGATGTCATATCTGTCAGGCGCAAGGCATCATTACCAAATGCTGATGATGCATCCGCGTGGCACGGCGTTCATCCCTAGCCTCTGGGAATTCGTGCCCTACAACGATCCAACGACTAGGCCACAGAACGTAGCGAGGTTTGTCGAGCGAGTGAATGATTTGCGCGATGCCCTCCTAAACAGCTCCGACAATGATTGCAAGGATGCGCTACGGGAACTGAAGGATCATTACGTGCGGACATTCCCGAAGTCTCAGCTCAACGATCTTAGCCTATTCTTATATGGAGGTCCCATCGGCCATTGGCGGACCAACTGGCCGTGGTTCGAGGAAAAATTTGACGGCTCAGTTATCTATACGGGTGATGGTAATCTAAGTACGGACCATCAATGGCAGTCTTTGGTCGGATATTTGGGACACAAACGATCTTTCCAGCCGACAGTGTTTCAAGTGTATTCATCCGCCGAGGGCCGTCTTTTTGCGCTGAAGATTTCCGCTTAGGTCCGACGTTATGTCCGACCATAGATACAGACCCGAAGTCGAGATCCTATCTGTCACCGATACCGGTCGCCGTCGGCGCTGGACGGATGCGCAGAAGGTTCGCATAGTTGAAGAGAGTTTCGGCCCGCGCGGGAGCATGTCCGAGACAGCGCGACGCCATGATATTGGTCGCACGCTGCTTGTGCGCTGGCGGCGTCAATATCGCGACGGTGAACTGTCGGGAGATGCTGCGCCGTTGCGGTTCATGCCAGTGACTCTCGCGGACCCTGAAGCCCCGGCGAAGGCAAATGCGCCAGAACCGGCGCCTGTGCCGACTGCGTGCGACCGTGCAGAGATCACGCTGCTGAACGGTCGGCGTCTTTCGGTTGCTGCGACAATCGATCCGGTGGTGCTGAGGCGCCTCGTGCAGGCGCTGGATCCGTCATGATCGCGTTTCCGGCTGGCACCAAGGTCTGGATCGCGGGCGGGGTGACGGACATGCGGCGTGGCATGAACACCCTGGCGCTGGCGGTGCAGCAGGGACTTGGCCGTGACCCGCATGGCGGCGAAATCTTCTGCTTCCGGGGCCGGAAAGGCGATCTGGTTAAGCTGCTGTGGCATGACGGGGTCGGCATGTCGTTGTATGTGAAGCGGCTGGAGGCGGGCAAGTTCATCTGGCCTGTAAGTCAGGATGGGACGGCCGTTTCGATATCCGCCGCGCAGCTCGGCTATCTTCTCGAAGGGATCGACTGGCGCAACCCGCGCTGGACGCAAAGGCCTGCAAAGGCTGGATAATTTCTGCTGAAGCGCCTGTTTTTATTGGCGATCCGGGGCTATTGTGGTAGTCCTCTGCCATGTCAAATACCGCTTCCGAAATCGCCAGATTGCGCGCTGAACTGGCCGCACAAACGGCCCGTGCGCAGGCCGCTGAACGCGACCTTGCGCAGGCGCGTGCCTTGGCATCCTGCACGGAAGCGATGATCCAGGAATTGAAGCTGGAGATCGCCAAGCTGCGGCGCGACAAATATGGCATCTCCTCCGAACGTCGCGCGCGGCTGATCGATCAGATGGAATTGCAGCTTGAGGAATTGGAAGCTGCCGCCACCGAGGATGCGCTTGCGGCTGAACAGGCAGGGCAGGACGACAAGACCAGCACCGTGCGCGCCTTCACGCGGCGCAAACCCGTGCGCAAACCCTTTCCCGACCATTTGCCGCGCGAGCGTGTGGTGGTCGAGGCTCCGACCACCTGCACCTGCTGTGGCTCGGATCGCATCGTGAAGATGGGCGAGGATATCACCGAGACGCTCGAGGTCATCCCACGGCAGTGGAAGGTGATCCAGACTGTGCGCGAGAAGTTCACCTGTCGGGCTTGCGAGAAGATCAGCCAGCCACCAGCGCCCTTCCATGTCATCCCGCGCGGTTGGGCGGGGCCGCAACTGATCGCGATGATCGCCTTTGACAAATATGGCCAGCACCAACCGCTCAATCGCCAATCCGAGCGCATTGCGCGCGAAGGCATTGACCTCAGCCTGTCCACCTTGGCTGATCTGATTGGCCATGCTTGTGTGGCGTTGTCCCCCATCCATGCGCTGATCGAGGGCCACGTGCTGGAAGGTGCGCGTTTGCATGGTGATGACACAACCGTTCCGCTTCTGGCGCGTGGCGGCACCAAAACTGCGCGGCTCTGGACCTATGTGCGTGATGACCGTCCCTTCGCAGGTGGAGCGCCACCTGCGGCCCTCTATTACTTCTCGACAGACAGGCGAATGGAGCATCCCAGCCGACACTTGGCGGGTTGGACCGGCATCCTGCAAGCCGATGCCTATGGCGGCTATAACGGCGTCTACAGCGCCCAGCATAAGCCATCCCCAGTCTTGAGCGCGCTATGTTGGTCGCATGCCAGACGCAAGTTCTTTGAGTTGGCCGATATTAAAGGCACAGCCCGCAAGGGCAAAATGGTGGCCGAAGAGATCTCGCCCATTGCGCTGGAGGCTGTCACACGCTTCGACGCTATCTTTGATGCCGAGCGTGAGATCACAGGCCTGTCAGCCGAAGCGCGTCATGAACTCCGGCGGCAACGGGTAGCGCCGATGGTCAATGATCTGCATGACTGGATGCGGGCCGAGCGGGTTCGGATGTCGAAGCACAACCCTGTCGCCAAGGCCATAAACTACATGCTCGAGGAGAAAGGCCGCTGGGAAGCGTTCACGCGTTTCCTGGATGACGGCCGCCTCTGCTTAACGAATAACGCCGCTGAGCGCGCTCTCAGGGGTGTCGCATTGGGAAGAAAGTCATGGCTTTTTGCAGGGTCTGAACGCGGTGGCGATCGGGCGGCCTTCATGTATACCCTCATCATGACGGCAAAAATGAACGATATCGACCCCCAGTCTTGGATGGCCGACGTCCTGGCAACGCTGCCGGATATGCCCGTGTCGCGCGTGCATGAATTGCTTCCTTGGAACTGGAAGGCCCGATATATGGCTCAGGCAGCCTGAACATGCATCTGAACAAGGTTCACGCCGTCAAAACCGTTGATCGCGTTGCGGCAGAACTGGGCGAAACGGTCGATCGCCTCCATGATCTCGCCATCAGCATGGAGCCCGAAGATGGCATCATCTGGGTCTATGGCACTGAAGAGGTCGAGGTCCTGGCTTTCACCCCGTTCGGTGTAGAAACGCTCGTCGAGATGATCGCCATGGAACGCGACCGTCAGGCCTGAACCACGGCGGCCTTCACCGGATGGATAGTATTCATCCGCCGAGGGCCGTCTTTTTGCGCTGAAGATTTCCGCTTAGGTCCGACGTTATGTCCGACCATAGATACAGACCCGAAGTCGAGATCCTATCTGTCACCGATACCGGTCGCCGTCGGCGCTGGACGGATGCGCAGAAGGTTCGCATAGTTGAAGAGAGTTTCGGCCCGCGCGGGAGCATGTCCGAGACAGCGCGACGCCATGATATTGGTCGCACGCTGCTTGTGCGCTGGCGGCGTCAATATCGCGACGGTGAACTGTCGGGAGATGCTGCGCCGTTGCGGTTCATGCCAGTGACTCTCGCGGACCCTGAAGCCCCGGCGAAGGCAAATGCGCCAGAACCGGCGCCTGTGCCGACTGCGTGCGACCGTGCAGAGATCACGCTGCTGAACGGTCGGCGTCTTTCGGTTGCTGCGACAATCGATCCGGTGGTGCTGAGGCGCCTCGTGCAGGCGCTGGATCCGTCATGATCGCGTTTCCGGCTGGCACCAAGGTCTGGATCGCGGGCGGGGTGACGGACATGCGGCGTGGCATGAACACCCTGGCGCTGGCGGTGCAGCAGGGACTTGGCCGTGACCCGCATGGCGGCGAAATCTTCTGCTTCCGGGGCCGGAAAGGCGATCTGGTTAAGCTGCTGTGGCATGACGGGGTCGGCATGTCGTTGTATGTGAAGCGGCTGGAGGCGGGCAAGTTCATCTGGCCTGTAAGTCAGGATGGGACGGCCGTTTCGATATCCGCCGCGCAGCTCGGCTATCTTCTCGAAGGGATCGACTGGCGCAACCCGCGCTGGACGCAAAGGCCTGCAAAGGCTGGATAATTTCTGCTGAAGCGCCTGTTTTTATTGGCGATCCGGGGCTATTGTGGTAGTCCTCTGCCATGTCAAATACCGCTTCCGAAATCGCCAGATTGCGCGCTGAACTGGCCGCACAAACGGCCCGTGCGCAGGCCGCTGAACGCGACCTTGCGCAGGCGCGTGCCTTGGCATCCTGCACGGAAGCGATGATCCAGGAATTGAAGCTGGAGATCGCCAAGCTGCGGCGCGACAAATATGGCATCTCCTCCGAACGTCGCGCGCGGCTGATCGATCAGATGGAATTGCAGCTTGAGGAATTGGAAGCTGCCGCCACCGAGGATGCGCTTGCGGCTGAACAGGCAGGGCAGGACGACAAGACCAGCACCGTGCGCGCCTTCACGCGGCGCAAACCCGTGCGCAAACCCTTTCCCGACCATTTGCCGCGTGAGCGTGTGGTGATCGAGGCACCGACGGCCTGTTCGTGCTGTGGCTCGGACCGCATCGTGAAGATGGGCGAGGATATCACCGAGACGCTCGAGGTCATCCCACGGCAGTGGAAGGTGATCCAGACTGTGCGCGAGAAGTTCACCTGTCGGGCTTGCGAGAAGATCAGCCAGCCACCAGCGCCCTTCCATGTCATCCCGCGCGGTTGGGCGGGGCCGCAACTGATCGCGATGATCGCCTTTGACAAATATGGCCAGCACCAACCGCTCAATCGCCAATCCGAGCGCATTGCGCGCGAAGGCATTGACCTCAGCCTGTCCACCTTGGCTGATCTGATTGGCCATGCTTGTGTGGCGTTGTCCCCCATCCATGCGCTGATCGAGGGCCACGTGCTGGAAGGTGCGCGTTTGCATGGTGATGACACAACCGTTCCGCTTCTGGCGCGTGGCGGCACCAAAACTGCGCGGCTCTGGACCTATGTGCGTGATGACCGTCCCTTCGCAGGTGGAGCGCCACCTGCGGCCCTCTATTACTTCTCGACAGACAGGCGAATGGAGCATCCCAGCCGACACTTGGCGGGTTGGACCGGCATCCTGCAAGCCGATGCCTATGGCGGCTATAACGGCGTCTACAGCGCCCAGCATAAGCCATCCCCAGTCTTGAGCGCGCTATGTTGGTCGCATGCCAGACGCAAGTTCTTTGAGTTGGCCGATATTAAAGGCACAGCCCGCAAGGGCAAAATGGTGGCCGAAGAGATCTCGCCCATTGCGCTGGAGGCTGTCACACGCTTCGACGCTATCTTTGATGCCGAGCGTGAGATCACAGGCCTGTCAGCCGAAGCGCGTCATGAACTCCGGCGGCAACGGGTAGCGCCGATGGTCAATGATCTGCATGACTGGATGCGGGCCGAGCGGGTTCGGATGTCGAAGCACAACCCTGTCGCCAAGGCCATAAACTACATGCTCGAGGAGAAAGGCCGCTGGGAAGCGTTCACGCGTTTCCTGGATGACGGCCGCCTCTGCTTAACGAATAACGCCGCTGAGCGCGCTCTCAGGGGTGTCGCATTGGGAAGAAAGTCATGGCTTTTTGCAGGGTCTGAACGCGGTGGCGATCGGGCGGCCTTCATGTATACCCTCATCATGACGGCAAAAATGAACGATATCGACCCCCAGTCTTGGATGGCCGACGTCCTGGCAACGCTGCCGGATATGCCCGTGTCGCGCGTGCATGAATTGCTTCCTTGGAACTGGAAGGCCCGATATATGGCTCAGGCAGCCTGAACATGCATCTGAACAAGGTTCACGCCGTCAAAACCGTTGATCGCGTTGCGGCAGAACTGGGCGAAACGGTCGATCGCCTCCATGATCTCGCCATCAGCATGGAGCCCGAAGATGGCATCATCTGGGTCTATGGCACTGAAGAGGTCGAGGTCCTGGCTTTCACCCCGTTCGGTGTAGAAACGCTCGTCGAGATGATCGCCATGGAACGCGACCGTCAGGCCTGAACCACGGCGGCCTTCACCGGATGGATACGATGGATACTTTCAAGTGCCCCATCATGGCTCAAAGAACAATTGGTTTACCGGCCTTGCATCCATGATCGAACCCGGGCTAAGTATCTTTAGCTCGGATCCTGGGCATCGCAGTTTTGGACATCCGCATGCAGATGTCTTGCGTGATCTCTGGCCATTTCGACCTGTCCAAGTCGATAAAGTGAATCACTACTGGACCCATTTTGAACTTCACCGAGCCTAGGACGGCGCTGGCTATGCGCCAATCAATCTTTCAAAGATCAGGATGATATGTCTCGATTAGGTTTTTGGTGAGCTGTTCACCACGCTTTGCGATCAACTCCAAGTCTTCCTGACACATCGGATCGAAGTTCGTTGGGTAATCAAACGTCTTGTCACGCGCTACGAGGTCAGGGGGCGGACACGGCAGGGCAGCATCGTTCTGCCCAAGATACGGCAAAAGAAAACCCTTAATCTCACCGCTTTCCTTGAGACGGTGCAATAGATCGAATGTTATTGAATGAGTCCGACGATGAATTGTGTTAATCGTCTCGATCATTCGGGACGGCCAAAAATATGGTAGCGAGGAACCATCGGGAATGCCCTGGCCTGCGACGCAGGCAATAATGAAATCAGTCTCAGTCACATTCGTGCTAAAACTGCTATCGCGCTTAGGGATGAGGCAACTCGTCCCAAGGTTATCATAGACGCCGCCGTCACTGACGATTGTTCGATGCGTGGCCGTTTCACCGCGCTTTATGTAGCGCTGCTGTTCATCCAAAGCTGGAAGGATGGCTGGAAACGAGGCACTGGCCGCAACAGCTTTTGCGACTAACGTGTCTTCGGTTAGCGTTCCAAATCTCCAACATCCAGATTCCATTGAGCCATAGCGAAATGCCGATTGGGTTCTGAGCTCTGACGCGTTGATAATGATTTTCAGGTTCTGGCGTTTGACCCCCTTGAGGAGTGTTCCCTTGAAATACTCATCGTCAAGAAATCGTGCAAAGGCTGTTGTTCTGCTCGCAAATCTGGGAAGCGGTGCTTGAAGACGTAGCTTCAATGAATCCAGGCTCGCATGTTTGATGCCGACAAGCCCAAGCGCAGAAATCAGAAGCCTTGCCGACGAGCATAGCGCCGCGAGAACGCCTGATGTGAAGATCGTCCCAACGATCTTCGGCGCTTCGCCAGAAAAGAGGGTGTATCGGATGATCCCCTTTTTCAGCCCTTTGCGCAGAATATTTTGCATGCGTTGATCAAATTCTTCGAAACTATCGTCCGAGTATGCCCAAAGCGCGCCAATCACACTTCCGCCGGATACAGTGGAAAGCGTTAGGACCTGATCGAGAATGCCGCGATCATTCAAAGCCCTCATACATCCAAGATGAAACGCTGCCGCTCGCGAGCCACCGCCTGATAGCGCAAGTCCGAATTTGAAAGACTTGCTACTCATCGACACTCTCCCCAGCGGCAAGGGTAACGACTTGAAATTCATTGCGCCTGAACAGATGAAAGCGCCAGGTCGGACGCGTGGCTGCATGACCAACGATCAGCATCACAACATGACGCGGCGTCTTTTCCTGTAGATGGAGTATCTGCGCCATGGCGCCAAGATCGACCATGCTTGGCTTTGGTATGGAAACAGGATGCGTATGCCAGACTCCAACGAACTTCGTTGAGTTGCCGCTTTCTTTTGCGTGGAATTCACAAAGCGCGTGCGTCCCTTCAATGCCGCACTCAAAAAGCTCGGGAGACTTTTTGCTGTCTGGCGGCGGTCCTGTGGCCACATCAATCGAAATTATTCCCAGCGCATCATCAATTTCGCCAAGGAGGATACCCCCAGTTTCGTCCTTAGCGCTGCCCGTACGGGCGTTTGACTTGATCTCACTGTCTATCGCTGATTGCGCGCGATGAGAGAGATGGACGCGGTATCCATGATTAGCCTCGACGTGGATACTGGGTTGGCAAAGCGGGACAAGATGCGAGGACATTGAGCCGTCATCATGTGACACACGAACGAAACATGCTGTTGCCTTTGAGTCACCGCCCTCCCTCAAGGCGGAAGCTGCAAAGTTGAAGAATGAGGATGCGAAAAAGGCGATATCTGCAGCTGATCCCACGAAGGTAGGCTCGGAGCAACCTGGTTCGGGTTGAAACCCTCGCTCGTGCTGATCAAATGGCCAAAACGCTTCGGCGAAATCTGTCAAACCAATATCAGACATTGCGGCGACTTTGGTGCGACGCAATAGGTCGGCAGGGCCAAAAGCTGAACCAGGCATGTTCATAGTGGCGATACCTTTTGATGCATTTGCGCTGATCGCGCATCGTAGCATCGGCGGCACATTATTCTGCTTTGTCAGATCAAGCTGCAAGGCGGTGGCAACCCGTCTTGACGCCGTCGCATCGATGACAAGATCGAAATCACTGATATTAAGTGCCTCTGGCCAACCTTTTGTTAGGTTGGCGAATTCATGATCGATGTCTGCCTTTGGGTTGATCGCACGCAGCTGTACAGACAAGGCGCTTTGTTTTGAGTAACCGACTTGATAGTTTCGGAATTGCTGCCGAACAAGGATGCCAGCATTGACGGCTGAATAATCGACCAGGCGAATTTTTTCGGCTCCAGCGCGAGCGAGGTATTCACCGATATGAGAGCCGAGCGCGCCACAACCCAACAGCGCAATCTTCTTGCCAAGAAACCAGCTGGCTTTGGTGCCTTGGTCCCGACGAAAGGTAACCTCGGGACGGTTATCGTAGACGCGGCACCATCCGGTCTTGGCTTCGGTTGCCCACTCAAGAACGACCTTCCAGGCTTCCAGCGTTGCCTCGGTATTCTCTTCCAGAATTATGCCCTGGAGAGCTTTAACATACTCCGCATCCATCTTCCAGGCGCTGAGGTGCTGTCGTAATGGCTCATCCGCCGCTCTTCGCCTCATGGGCGCGCCAAGAATGAAGTAGAGCGGTTCGTTATCAGGTTGGCACAGGGCAAATATTTTCAGGATTGAGAACAGCAGATCGAAGGGAACTCCGCGAGCTTCCAGCGTCGTGATGAGTTTGCTGATCGTGTCAGGGTACTCCATCGGCATGGCCTGATTGAGCAGCACGACTGCGGCAAACTTTTCATCCTTCGGCAGCGAGCTCGGCGTCTCGGACCATTCTGAAATATCAAAGCAATGGTCATTCCGTCTGGTTAGTTTTCCTGTTCCAAGCCAGAAGGATTTCCCATCTTCAATCTCTGGCGCATCGATCTCGACCGCAAGTTTGATGTCGGAGGAAGTGTATTCAACTGGCGGGTGAAGAGGTGCATCCTCCGGGTCAAGCTGATTGCGGGCAGCATCACGCAGCCAATCGTCCAGACGTTTGATCAGGCCAAACATTCCATCCTGCGATGCCCATTCGACATCCGTTGCCTGGTACAAACAGAGGTAGTCACCCCACTGCACATGGGCGCGCCCGAGAAAGCGCTTGTGTGCGAAGTAGACCCTTGGTGGTTCCACTGGAAAATGCGGCGACACGAAAATGTTCAGCGGCTCGCGCCTTCTATAGTCGAAGCCGCCATCTTCATAAGCGTATCTGCTCGTATCAATAGACACGCGAATAACGAGAGAAAGGCCTTGGCCAGCAGGTGGCTTTACGTCAACGATATCAATCGTATCATCGCTGGCTGCCGCGATATCTTGGAGTTGGTCGAGTGCAAGTTGTTGCCCTCTCGTCGTGAAATCAGCCATACCCGACCTGTTCCGAGGGCGGGCTGTCTGATCCGCGCGCATCATCAACCGCATCGGCAAGTTTCCTTGCAGCGGCCGCTTGCGCAACTTCTGGAGTGTCTAGCGCGCCGTCGGAAACATCAAAGACCAGGGGCTCTCCGTCTTCTCCATCCTCGTGAGTGCAGAGGAAACCTCCATCAGCGATTTCTTCGTAGCGTTTCTTCGCTTTTGCGTGCGGTGGATTTTCGCCAGATGCATTCTGCAAGGGAATTTTTTCGCTGCTGGCGATAATCACGCCGCCATCAACCTGATACTCCGCCAGATCATCAAGAATATCCTGCTTGAGAACTTCTTTGTCGCCTTCCTTTTGGTACATGGCCGACTTGCTGCAATGATGCGGTGCAAGCAACACTTTCCAGGCGAGGTACTTCTCGTTGCCAGCCTCCTTGGTCGTGTCGATGATCTTGCGCAGACGCGGGTAGGCAATGTCGCCGAACAGGAGAACGCCCCCTTTGGAAGGGTTATCACCCAGAACAACCTGCATGCAAAGGCTTGTGTTGTTGCGGTCACCATCAGTTTCTTCCGCGAATGGTGCATGGATGAACGCGTTGAAGTCTCCCTTGTAATCGACACCGTCAATTTCTGTTATCGAGTTGCCGGGAACAGTCAGGCGATCTTCCGGGAAGCCGACGAAGTGATCTTCTTTGAGAAGGGCATCGTATCCGATGAGTCTGACCCGATCACCTGCGCCAACGTCACCACCTGAGTTGATCGTTTCTTGAACACGGCGCTCGGCTTCTTCTTTGAAGGCTACGGCATCATCGCACAAATCCTGATCGTTCTCGATGAAGACGCGCGGGGTAAACCAGATTTCGCCAATCGTGACGCGATCAAGCAAATCCTGGAAGCCCTGAATGTGATCTTTATCAGGGTGGGTCAAAGCAAAGGTTGAAAGATATGGTTTGCCGTTCACTGTGGGGAGGTTTTCTACGAGTTTGTCGACCAAGGCAGCATGATCATCGTCTGCATCGCCAGCGCTATGAAGATCTCGCAAGTCAACCTGCAAAACAATGCCCTTCTGGACGACAACAGTTGTGCTATCCCCTGTGCCGACTGGCCAGAACATCACCTTAGGTTCATCAAACATTGTTTGCCTCAGTATTGGTCAATAATACGCACCATCGCTGACGCAACAGCTCACCAAAAGCATACTACGGATATTGCGGTTGAGGCAACATGATACAAGATGTAGGGTTCGAGAGAACGGGGATTTTCGGCTATTCCCTCTGGCTTTCCAACAGCTTCAAGGTTGATTCTGCTGGAGGCGCCTCGGTGTAGTGCGGCGGATCATCCGATCGGCCGACTGGTTTCTACGCCCAAATGAATGACTGCTTTCAGAAGGACATGTGATTTTCGACGGGAGCGCAGCGAACGCCCGCTTGCCGCCCTTCGTGTCAAATGCGCACCTGCGGAACCAGTGATCCTGACAGTCCGCAATGAGTCTGCGCGCGCTCATTCGGATTCGGCTCAAATCGACAAAGTCCGAAAGTTCGATTGCGCAACGGTTTCAGTGTCATCAACCACTAAATGTCTAGACCCGAAATCGGTCACAAGGCGACTAGTTCGGCTAGTTTTTCAGCCACCTGCACCATGGTTTCCTCAGCTGTGCTGAGCCCGCTTCGTGATGCAAGGAGCGGACTTACGTCGCGCAGAGCGTCATAGGTGGTCTGGTGTACGATCGGGACGAGCCGTTCGCCCGCGAGAAGAGCAGACAGCTCTTTGTCCGCAATACCTTCAGAAGGGAGTCGCCGTAGCAGCGCTGGCGTCACCAGAACGATACCGATCCGGGAATTCGCGAGCCCTTTATCGATGGCTCGCATCAGCGGCACGCCCAAGCCCACGTCCTTTTCGCTGAACCAGACCTTCACCCCTTTCTTCTCGAGAAGATCATGGAGCTCCTTCGCAGCTCCCTGCCGATCGTCCCAGGCATGGCACAAAAATACGTCGCGTAGGTCCTGTGTAGCGCGAGCCTCAACGCTTTCGCGGATTGGCGTCAGAGAACGAACTTGAAGGTCAGTATAAACAACAGTCGAACCAGAGTGAGACCACCTGGGCTTGGCGGCACTACCCGTTCTCGTTGAACTGCTCGACGTGACCGGAGTGCGTGTTGTCCCCGAGTAAGATGTGGATGGGTAATATCCCTGACTTCCGTAACCGGACGACCGACCGTAGCGCCCCCTGCAAGCTGGACAGTTTGCGGCGGCTGCCGCTGAACGGTGACCCTCTCGAGGTGCGGTGCATCTGGCCATAGTCCGGTCCTATCGATCACCAACTAGAACAAGCAGGGCATCTCAACTTCACCCATCCGACAGATGCCCTCGGGGCAACGGAGCTGAGATCTCTGGTGGAATGAGATCGCCCGGTCCCAAAACTGTCAGTGACCAGCCGATCCTCACTTTTTTCTCGGTTGGGTGGCAAGGTGCCGACCGGCCAGTTTCCCAAATTGCGGAAACTATGGCCGGTCTTACACACGCGCCCATTGCTGGGTTGCTCAGCTACACCCACTCGTCCCGCCGCAGGTGTTGCATTTCATGCATGTCCCGTTGCGCACCAAAGTGTAATTGCCGCATTCGCCGCAGGGATCGCCCTCATAGCCCTGCATTTTCGCGCGCTGGCGGGCATCGAGCGGGGCGACTGTCATGGTTTCGGCCTCTACCGCCTGCAATGCGACGGCTGATGTGCCATCGGTTGCAAAGGCGGTTACGGACTGGCCGCCCTGAAACACGGTCAGTTCCTGTGGCAGGCGCTTGCGCAGATAGCCGGTAGAGCTGATCTGGCGCAGCACTTCGAGAGAGCGTGACGCGGCGGCATCGGAAGGTTCAGAAATATTGGCCAGCCCTTCCTTTTCGCCTGCGCCCAGATCATCAAAGGCCGTGCCAGAGGGTTTGACATGGGCCAGATCGGTGCGATCCAGATAGCTGACGGCCAGTTCGCGGAAAATATAGTCCAGAATGGAGGTCGCGTTCTTGATCGAATCATTGCCCTGCACCATGCCAGCCGGTTCAAACCGGGTGAAGGTGAAGGCATCGACAAACTCTTCCAGCGGCACGCCATATTGCAGGCCAACGGATACCGCTATGGCGAAATTGTTCATCATCGCGCGGAAGCCTGCGCCTTCCTTGTGCATGTCGATGAAAATTTCGCCCAGCTTGCCATCGCCATATTCGCCCGTGCGCAGATAGACCTTATGGCCGCCCACAATCGCTTTCTGGGTATAGCCCTTGCGGCGTTCGGGCAGTTTTTCACGGTGGCGGCGGATCACTTCCTTGACGATGATCTTTTCCACGATCTTTTCGGCAATCACCTGCGCCTTTTGCTGCGGCGTGCCGGATTCGAGCACCTCTTCAGCGTCCGCGTCATCCTCTATCAGCGCCGCGGCCAAGGGCTGCGAGAGCTTGGAGCCATCACGATAGAGCGCATTGGCCTTGATCCCCAGTGACCAGCTCAGCTCATAGGCCGCAAGCGTTTCTTCAATGCTGGCGGAATTGGGCATATTGATCGTTTTGGAAATCGCGCCAGAGATGAAGCTTTGTGCCGCGGCCATCATATGGATATGGCTGTCAACCGACAGGTAGCGCTTGCCCTTCTTGCCGCAGGGATTGGCGCAATCGAAAACAGACAGATGCTCTGGCTTCAGATGGGGTGCGCCCTCGACAGTCATTGTGCCGCAAACATGGTCATTGGCGGCGTCAATCTGGGCGCGGTCAAAGCCCAGATGGCGCAGCAGGTCAAAGCCGGGATTGTTCAGCTCTGCTGCCGGAATGCCGAGGGTTTCGCGGCAGAATGCCTCGCCCAATGTCCATTGATTGAAGACAAAGCGGATATCAAAGGCCGAGGGCAGGGCTGCTTCGATCTTCTTGATCTCTTCCGGCCCAAAGCCATGTCCGATCAGGCTGGTATGGTTGATACCCGGCGCCTGCCCCAGAGAGCCATGACCCACCGCATAGGCGATGATCTCGCCAATCTCGCTTTCGCGGTAGCCCAGTTTGCGCAAGGCTGCCGGAACCGACTGGTTGATGATCTTGAAATAGCCACCGCCGGCCAGTTTCTTGAATTTCACCAGCGCGAAATCAGGCTCGATCCCGGTTGTATCGCAATCCATCACCAGCCCGATCGTGCCTGTGGGCGCGATGACGGTGGCTTGTGCGTTGCGGTAGCCGTGCTTTTCGCCAAGGCTCAGGGCCTCATCCCAGGCCGCGCGGGCCAGATCGACCAGGCGCGCTTCGGGGCAATTGGCGGCATCCAGCGCCACAGGCGCCACATTTACCCCCTCATAGCTGGCATCGCCATAGGCGGCGCGGCGGTGGTTGCGGATCACGCGCAACATATGGCCCGCGTTCTTCTTGTAGCCGGGGAAAGCGCCCAATTCGCGCGCCATTTCGGCAGAGGTGGCATAGGAGACACCTGTCATCAGCGCTGTCAGCGCGCCGCAAAGCGCGCGGCCTTCGTCCGAATCGTAGCCCAGACCCATATTCATCAGGAGGCCGCCGATATTGGCATAGCCCAGACCCAGCGTACGGAAATCATAGCTGCGCTGCGCGATCTCTTTCGAGGGGAACTGCGCCATCATCACGCTGACTTCCAGCGTCATCGTCCACAGCCGCGTTGCGTGCATATAGGCCGCCGCATCAAAACCCGTGCCGTCATAGAATTTCAGCAGGTTCATGGAGGCCAGGTTGCAGGCGGTATCATCCAGGAACATATATTCCGAACACGGGTTCGAGCCACGGATGGGACCATCGGCTGGGCAGGTATGCCATGCATTGACCGTGTCATGGAACTGGATGCCAGGATCGGCACAGGCCCATGCCGCATGGCCCACCTTTTCCCACAAATCGCGCGCTTTCACGGTTTTGGCCACTTTGCCATCCGTGCGGCGCAGCAATTCCCAATCTGCATCATCCTTTACGGCCTGAAGGAACGCATCTGTCACGCGCACAGAATTGTTGGAGTTCTGGCCGGATACAGAGATATAGGCCTCGGAATCCCAATCCGTATCATAGGTGGGAAATTCGATGCTGTCATAACCCTGGTGGGCGTATTGCAGCACGCGGCCGACATAGGTTTCCGGGATCATCGAGGCTTTGGCGGATTTGATCGCCGCTTTCAGGCCGGGGTTTTTTGCAGGGTCAACGGCATCCTCTGTGCTGCCATCCCAAGCCCGGATTGCGCCGAAAATCTCGTTCAGGCGCGCTTCGTGCAATTTGGAACCAGCAACAAGAGAGGCGACCTTTTGTTCTTCGATCACCTTCCAGTTGATGAATTCCTCTACATCGGGATGATCCATGTCACAAATGACCATCTTGGCCGCGCGGCGCGTGGTTCCGCCCGACTTGATCGCGCCTGCGGCCCGATCACCGATTTTCAAGAAACCCATCAACCCAGAGGATTTACCGCCGCCCGACAGTTTCTCGCCTTCGCCACGCAGCGAGCTGAAATTGGTTCCTGTGCCCGAACCATATTTGAACAGGCGCGCTTCACGCACCCAAAGATCCATGATCCCGCCTTCATTCACCAGATCATCCGCGACAGATTGGATGAAGCAGGCGTGCGGCTGCGGGTGTTCATAGCTGGATTTGGATTTCACCAGTTTGTGCGTGAAAGGATCGACATAGAAATGCCCCTGCGATGGGCCATCAATGCCATAAGCCCAGTGCAGGCCGGTGTTGAACCATTGCGGGCTGTTGGGCGCGGCCATTTGCGCGGCCAGCATGAAGCGCATTTCGTCAAAATAGGCCTGGGCGTCTTTCTCGGTGGCGAAATAGCCGCCTTTCCAGCCCCAATAGCACCACGCCCCCGCCAGACGGTCGAACACCTGCTTGGCAGAGGATTCGCCCACATAGCGCGCCTCTTGCGGCAAATCTGCCAGCGCTTTTTCATCGGCAACCGAACGCCACAGGAATTCTGGCACGCCGTCTTCCGCCACGCGCTTGAGCCGTGCAGGCACGCCCGCCTTGCGGAAATATTTCTGCGCGATCACATCCGAGGCAACTTGCGACCAGCTAGAGGGCACTTCCACTGCATCATTGCGGAACACGACCGTGCCATCGGGGTTGCGAATTTCCGAAACAGTTATCGTGAACTCCAGCGCCGCATAGGCGTCTTTTCCTTGGGTGGTGAAGTGCCGCTCGATGATCATCTGCCAATGTCCTTTTTTCGGTTGCCCCGACACGCGTGTGCCGCGAAATACTGTTTTGTGCAGTGACATAGGCAAGCATGGCCACATGGCTGCAAAGCCATGCTCCCCGGCCTTTTGGCCGCTTTCTACCGATCTGGTATCCAATCCCTGCCCAAGACCCACTTGCTGCGCTTTTGCTCCAGCGCTTCGCTTTACTAGATATAGTGGGTTGCCCTGCGACACACACAATCTGACGTATAACCGGGGGGCGCGTCAACGAAAATTTCATACCTGCCGGCAGGAATTTTTGCTTGACTGTCATACAAGCCAGCTAAGCGATTGAGCCGACTCGGATTTTCAGATGCGGGCAAGGGGCCGGAAAACAAAAAAGGCCGTTGTCTTGCGACAACGGCCTTTTTGTTTGGAGCGGGCGATGAGATTCGAACTCACGACCCTAACCTTGGCAAGGTTATGCTCTACCCCTGAGCTACGCCCGCTTCCTTGAGCCGCGATTTACAAACTATCCTTGGGGGCTGCAAGAGGGAAATCCCGCCGCATGCAGATTTTTTTCGCACCGCGCGCGATCATAACATTCCGGCAATGATTTTGCGCAAGACTGGACGGGCGATTCTTACTGCCACGCCCAGACCAGAGGTTTCCCATGGATGCCGCCCAACCCCGCAGCTTTACGGCCCGACACTCTGCCGCCACCCTGCAATTGCTGGAAGATTTGCACGCATTGCGCAGGCTGGAAGGCAGCCTGGACATGCTGGACGCCGCAACCGACACGCGGCCGCAATCTGCTGCATATGCAGCTCTTTTTTCCGATGTCGCGCGGCGCGTTTTTACCCGCTAGCGCGTGCCGCCGTCATCCGCAGTCAGGCGACCCGTTCCAGCCTGCCGTGATCGCCCGTCATGTTGCGCAAAATCGGTTACCTGTTTTGCGCAACAGATTATAGGCTGGCGGCGCATCAGTCGCGGAAATTGCGGCTGTCTTTCAACTGATCCCATGCCCAGACCACTTCTTGCAGGCGGTCTTCATCGCTGCGCGCGCCTGCGTTGCGATCCGGGTGCAGGTCTTTGACAAGGCTTTTATATTGTTTCCTGATTTCGGTGCGTGTCCAGCTGTCGCGCGCCTCCAGAATTTCCAGCGCCTTGCGTTCGGTCGGGGGCAGCTTGCGTGTGCCCCCCATCCGCGAATTGCGGCCCGGATTTTGCGTGGCATTCGCGCCCAATACCTGATGCGGGTCTTCTATGCCCAGCCGCTGCCAGGCCAGCCGCTCGTCATCGCGGCCCAAGGGCTTGGTTGAACGCCCCCAAACGCGGTCGCGCTCCATCTCGTCCAGCATCTCTGCTTCGGTCTGGCCCTCAAAGTAATTCCATTTCAGGTTATATTCCCGCGCATGGTCTTTGCAGAACCACAGGTATTCTGTCAGCGCATCGGGCGATTTCGGGCAGCGATACTTGCCATCCTCTTCGCATCCCGGATGTTCGCATTGCCGCACAGAGGTTTCCCAGGCGCCGGACATGCCACGCCGTCCGCGGGCGCGTTTCTTCTTGTCGCTGGAAGCGCGAATATCGAAATCAAAGAGGGGTTTGCGATCCATGCTTTATCCTTGGGCCTTCTGGAGTGCCAAAACCGGAAAATGCAAAACCAGCTCTTCCCGTTCTGGAGGCAGCACTCTAGATATGTTTGGCGCAGGATTGAAGAGGCAAGAGGCGAAAGATGCGAATTTGTGATGAAATAGAAGCCCGGCTGAGTGCCGCCTTTACGCCTTATGATTTGCAGGTGGAAGATGACAGCGAAAGCCATCGCGGGCATTCAGGCTGGCAAGAGGGCGGGCAGACGCATTTCAATGTGCGTATTCGGGCCGCCGCCTTTCAGCCCATGACGCGGCTGCAACGCCACCGCGCGGTGCATGCAGCGCTTGGCGCCGATCTGGTGGGGCGCATTCACGCCCTCGCACTGGATATCGGCGCCTGAGCGCGGCGCGCTACTCGCTGTCTTCGGGGCGGCGGGTCACAAGCTGAGGCTCGCGGCGCTTGTCATAAACCGCGCGATCGGAGGCGCCGGTTTCCACGGCGGGTTGCGCGCGCATGGTCGGGGCGGCCTCTGCCGGGCGCAGGGTCATGGCTTCGGCCATCTGTTCGGCCTTGGGCCGGCGGAAGATCAGCAAATGATGCTCGACAATTGTGGTGCCCGTAAAGCCCTTGCGCTCTTCGCTGGGCAAGGTTTCGCTGCGCCAATATTCCCAGCCTTCCTGCGCCAGATCATTCAGCAGGGTTGTCAACTCATGTGCATAGCGTTCAGACGCGGTTTTAAGGCCCTTGACCTTTTGCGCACGGCGCGGCGCTGGCAGGGCGAGGTATTCGTGCAAATTCATTGCCGATCCTGTTCTGAGGGAATGTGCGTAAACGTGATATGGCCTTGCCTAAATCAGTTAGATTGCAAGCGCAACTCTGCGCACCAAGATGTCAGCGGCAGGGCCGCGCCGGTTTGGCCATAGAAGACGCCACTGTGCCGCCGCGCAAAAGCGCCTGCGCACCCCCGATTCCGCAGGAAAATCACCTGTGCGTGCCCGAAAGGCAAGCACATTGCCGGAAATACAGTCATTCCGCCGATTCTATACTTGACCGATGGCGCGGAATCGGCCCTTAGTTAAGCCTGCCTTGGTGTATTTCATCCGGGCGAACGCCCTGCGAATGGGGAGACCGCCGCCAAGGCGGCGACAACAGAGAGGTTGAAATGAAGAAATCCGTATTCCTCGGCACTCTTGCCGCCACTGCGTTTGTGGGCGGCTTGGCCCAGGCGCAAACCACCCTAGAGACAGTCCAGAATCGCGGCGAATTGGTCTGTGGTTCGAACACAGGCCAGGCCGGTTTCGGCGCGCCTGATGCAAATGGCGTCTGGCAGGGTTTTGACGTCGGCTTTTGCCGCGCGCTTGCCGCCGCTGTATTGAGCGATCCGAACGCCGTAACTTTCGTGCCGTTGACAAGCCAGACCCGCTTCTCGGCGCTGGCATCGGGCGAGATTGACGTTCTGTCGCGCAACACCACCTGGACATTCACCCGCGATGTCGACCTGAGCTTTACCCATGTCGGCGTGAACTACTATGATGGCCAAGGCTTCATGGTAAACCGCGAGCTGGGCGTCAGCTCTGCTCTGGAACTGGACGGCGCGACTGTCTGCATCGAGACAGGGACAACCACCGAATTGAACCTGGCCGATTACTTCCGCGTCAATGGCATGAGCTACGAGCCTGTGCCAGTGGATACCGCAGCCGAAGCACAGCAGCAGTATCTGGCGGGCGCTTGCGATGTCTATACAACAGACGTTTCGGCACTTGCGTCCAGCCGCGCGGCCTTTGCTTCGCCGGGCGATCATGTGATTCTGCCAGAAGTCGTTTCCAAAGAGCCGCTTGGCCCTGTGGTGCGCCATGGCGATGACAACTGGGCGGATATCGTTCGCTGGACATTGTTCGCGCTCATCGCAGCAGAAGAACTGGGCATCACCTCTGCCAATCTGGAAGAGTTGAAAGCGGGCAGCAACAACCCCGAAATCAACCGCATTCTGGGCAATGATGGCGGCTTTGGCGAGATGCTGGGTCTGGACAACGAATGGGCAGCGCGCGCGATTGCGGCTGTCGGCAACTATGGCGAACTGTTCTCCATGACCATCGGTGATCAGACTCCAATCGGTCTGGCCCGTGGGCTGAACGCACAGTGGACACAGGGCGGCCTGCTCTACGCCCCCCCCTTCCGTTAATGGCGGCATGATGCGCACCCCTTCGGGGGTGCGCATTTTTTCACTCATCATAACAAACAGTACTTGCAGCATCTGGCGCGGCACCCTGCCCCGTGCCAGTGAACGGGGTCATTCATGTCAGGCACAACAGATCCGCGCATCTCGGCACAAGCGCCACAGAAACGCGCCTTTCATCTGAGCATGCTGTTATATGATCAGCGCTACCGCTCGATCACAATTCAGATTTTCGCCCTCTTCCTGCTGATGCTGGGCGCCGCGTGGTTGATCGACAATGTGATCAACAATCTGCGGCTTCTGGGACGGACGTTCAGTTTCAATTTCCTGTCGCAAACGTCAGGCTATGATATCAACCAACGCCCCATCGAATATGACAGCACCATGACCCATGGGCGCGCGGCGCTGGTGGGCTTTCTGAATACGGTCATTCTGGCCATCATGGGCTGTGCGCTGGCCACGGTGCTTGGGGTTCTGGCGGGCGTGCTGCGCCTGTCAAAAAACTGGATCATCTCGCGGCTGGTGACATTTTATGTCGAAATCTTCCGCAATATACCGACCTTGATCTGGATCTTGATCTTTGGCGCGGTGATGGCGGAAAGCATGCCTGCGCCCTCTGCGTTTCGCGGCGATGACGCGACATCGAGCATGATCTTTGATGCCATCGCGATCACCAATCGCGGGGTTTATGTGCCCTCGGTGCTGTTTCTGACCGATCTGGGCTATCTGCAAATCGGGCCGGTTGCCCCGTCGCTGAACTGGTTGCTGATCATTGCCGTGATCATTGCCAGCATCTTTGCCAACAAGGCGCTGATCACCCATGCAACGCGGGTGCAAAACGCAACAGGCATTCGGCCAAAGACTTGGTGGAAATCCATCCTGATCCTGCTGGTTCCTGTCGCTGCGGTGTTTGTGGCCCTTGGCGCCCATCTGGAATACCCGGAGCTGCGCGGCTTCAACTTTGCGGGCGGAACGCATTTGCGCAACTCCTTCCTGGCCATGTGGCTGGGCTTGGGCATTTATACCGGCGCTTTCATTGCCGAAATCGTGCGCGGCGGGATTTTGGCCATTTCCAAAGGCCAGACAGAAGCGGCCTTTGCGCTGGGGCTGCAACCGGGCAAAACCATGCGGCTGGTGATCTTGCCGCAGGCCATGCGCGTCATTATCCCGCCCCTGATCTCGCAATATCTGAACCTGACCAAGAACACATCGCTGGGGCTTGCTGTGGGGTATATGGATCTGCGCTCTACGCTGGGGGGGATCACGATCAATCAGACGGGCCGCGAATTGGAAGGCATGCTTCTTCTGATGGCGATTTATCTGGTGATAAGCCTGACCATCTCTGGCCTGATGAATGTCTATAATTCCCGCGTCAAACTGAAGGAGCGGTGAGATGAGCGACACCCACGCCAATACCGTCGCCTATGTGCGCAATGAAATGCTGCCCCCGTCCGAGGCGCCGCGCAGCCAGACGGGCGCTGTGAAATGGATGCTGGAAAACCTGTTCTCCGGCTGGGTGAATACGGCCATGACGGTTGTGTCTTTGCTGGTCATCTGGTGGGCGCTGTCATCGATCGGGCCATGGCTGTTGAATTCAGTCTGGACAGCAGGATCGCTATCGGAATGCCGCGCCATTCTGGACGGGGCAACCGGGGCGTGCTTTTCGGTCATTACAAACCGTTGGCACCAGCTTTTGTTTGGCTTCTACCCGCCAGAGCATTACTGGCGCCCTGTTCTGACACTGGTGCTGCTCTTTGTGGCGCTTGCGCCTGTGCTTTTCCCATCCTTGCCGCGCAAGATGCTGGCACTAAGTGCGCTATACCCGTTTGTGGGCTATCATCTGCTTTGGGGCGGGTCGATCTGGTTTCCCATCTCTGTCGCGCTGGGCTTTGTGGCGGGGTTTGTCGCCTATAAGCTGCTGTCGAAGCTGCACAACCTTCTTGCGATCTTCGGGGCTATCCTTGGGCCAGTGCTGTGGTGGATGTTTGTGGCGGGCCAGATTGACAGCGCGCTGAGCGCGGCGATGCCGATGGGGCTGGAATTTGTACGCTCTGACAGGTTTGGCGGCTTTCTGATTTCGCTGATTATCGGGATTTCGGGGATTTCGCTGTCACTTCCCATCGGGATTTTGCTGGCGCTGGGGCGGCAATCGGACATGGTGTTTCTGAAAACCGTCTGCGTGCTGGTGATCGAATTCATCCGCGGCGTGCCCTTGATCACGTTGCTCTTTACCGCTTCGCTGCTGTTGAATTACTTCCTGCCGCCCGGAACCACGTTTGACCTGATCTTGCGTGTGATCATCATGGTGACGCTCTTTGCCTCTGCCTATATGGCCGAGGTGGTGCGCGGGGGCCTGGCCGCCTTGCCCAAAGGGCAATATGAGGCTGCCGATGCGCTGGGGCTGGATTACTGGAAGGCACAGCGCCTGATCATCATGCCGCAGGCGCTGAAAATCTCTATCCCCGGTATCGTGAACACCTTTATCGGGCTGTTCAAGGATACAACACTTGTTGTGTTTATCGGGCTGCTAGACCCGATTGGCCTGTCCAACGCCATCCGCGCCGATACCGATTGGAACGGCATTTACTGGGAGTTGTTCATGTTCATTGGCGCTCTCTTCTTCATCTTCTGTTTCGGCATGTCGCGCTATTCCATGTATCTGGAGCGCAAGCTGAAAACCGATCACAGGTAAGGAACCCGCATATGACCGAGATGCAAATAGACCACGGGATCGAGCGCGCGATCAATACCAGCGCCATGAAAGTGACGGATGAGGTCGCGATCCAGATCACGGGAATGAACAAATGGTATGGCAGTTTCCATGTGCTGCGCGATGTGAATATGACCGTCAATCGCGGCGAGCGGATCGTGATTTGCGGGCCGTCGGGCTCGGGCAAGTCCACGCTGATCCGCTGTATCAACCGGCTGGAAGAACATCAGGCCGGCCAGATTATCGTGGATGGGACAGAACTGACCAATGACCTGAAAAACATTGACAAGGTGCGGTCGGAAGTTGGGATGGTGTTTCAGCATTTCAACCTGTTTCCGCATCTGACAATTCTGGAGAACTGCACACTGGCCCCCATCTGGGTGCGCAAAGTGCCCAAGCGCGAAGCCGAAGAAACCGCGATGCATTTTCTGGAAAAGGTGAAAATCCCGGAACAGGCGCATAAATACCCCGGTCAGTTGTCCGGCGGTCAGCAACAGCGTGTGGCGATTGCCCGCTCGCTCTGCATGAAGCCGCGGATCATGTTGTTCGATGAACCAACATCGGCGCTTGATCCTGAGATGATCAAAGAGGTGCTGGATACCATGATCGCGCTGGCCGAAGAGGGGATGACCATGCTGTGTGTGACCCATGAAATGGGCTTTGCGCAGGCCGTGGCCAACCGCGTGATCTTCATGGATCAGGGGCAGATCGTGGAGCAGAATGAGCCGCGCGAATTCTTCAACAACCCGCAATCTGACCGCACAAAACTGTTCCTGAGCCAGATTCTGGGGCATTGAGCCACAAGGCGGCGCGCGGCCATGCTGCGCGCCGATTTCGACGCGTTCAATAAATATACCGTATCTGATCGCCCCAATAGCGTTCGATCCGGCGCAGGCCATGCGAAATTTTATCCATGGTTTCCATATCCACAATGCCATCTTTTTGCATATGCGCGGCGTGACGATCGAATAAATCCCCAATCTGCAAGCGGATTTCCTGCCCCTTGGGGGTTAGCCGCACGCGAACGGAACGCCGATCTACGGCGCAACGCTGATGGTGCATATATCCCTGCTCTACCAGTTTTTTCAGATTGTAGGATACGTTGGAGCCCTGGTAATACCCGCGTGTTTTCAATTCCCCGGCAGTTACTTCATTCTGGCCGATATTGAACAGTAAGAGCGCCTGAACCGGGTTTATGCTCACCACGCCCAGCCGTTCAAATTCATCTTTGATGACGTCCAGCATCAGCCGATGCAACCGCTCCAACAGCGCCAGATTATCCAGATAACGCGCCTGATACGCGCTGCGAAGGGGTTGTTCGAATTCCTGATAAATGCTCACCAAACACTCCGGCTTTGCTGATATTTGATCAGCATAGCCTGAAGTGGCAAAAGAAATGTTAAGGCTCTACGATCCCGATCCTGTTCACAGATCAGGGCGCAATCCCGCAGCATCGGCAATCTGGCGCATCATTGGGGCCAAGTCTTGCGGGCAGGGTTTTGCGCCCGTAACCCAGAGATACAGGTCTTGGTCATTCTCATCGAGAAGCTGTTCATAGGCATCCAGCACCGGGGCGGGCATCCGGGCCAGTTGGGTATCGGCAAAAGGGCCAAGGATAAGATCCATCTCTTTCATGCCGCGCCGCCAGGAACGCATGCGCAGTTTTTTCAGCCGGGCTTCGGTTTCGGTTATATCCATGGTCATAGCGTCTCTTTCAGGATCATGCGCAATTGCTTTTCGGCTTTTCCCATCCGGCTTGCAAGCTGAGTCATCGCAGCGCGCATGGCCTGCACATCGCGCAACAGCGCCTGCGCACCTTCGGCCAGTTCGGCGCTGGTTGCGGGTTCTGCCACCCCTTCGCCCTCGCCCGTCAAAAGCCAGACCAGCGAGACATTCAAAAGCCCGGCCACCATTTGCAGCTTGTTCGCGCGCGGTTCCGAGGCGTCGCTTTCCCATCCCTGAATGGTTTTCAGCTTTACGCCCAACCTGCGGGCCAATTGTGCCTGTGTCAGCCCCTGCGCCTCTCGTGCTGCTGTCAGGCGATCCCCGAATGTGGCATTCTCTCCGGAATACCAATCAGAGCTTGTGTCTTGCGGTGCTGTGTGGTCGTTTTCCGTCATATCGCTTCCTTATGGATTTGATTGTGCTTGAACGGCTTGCTGGCGCACCATATGAAAAGCACGCCGCAGATACAAACCGGAGTTTCCGCCATGGCCTTCCTTTCCGACACGCTCTCTCGCGTTAAACCCTCGCCCACCATTGCTGTAACAACCAAGGCGGCCGAGTTGAAAGCCGAAGGCCGCGATGTCATCGGCCTTGGCGCTGGTGAACCTGATTTTGACACACCCCAGAACATCAAAGACGCCGCAAAAGCGGCTATTGATGCAGGGAAAACGAAATATACTGCCGTTGATGGTATTCCAGAGCTGAAAAAAGCGATCTGCGCCAAGTTCAAGCGCGACAATAATCTGGATTACACCCCCGCACAGGTGACAATCGGCACCGGTGGCAAGCAGGTGCTGTATAACGCGCTGATGGCCACGCTCAATCCCGGTGATGAGGTTGTGATCCCCGCGCCCTATTGGGTCAGCTACCCCGATATGGTGCTGCTGGCCGGGGGCGAGCCTGTGATTGCAGAGGCCACGGCAGAGACGGCTTACAAACTGACACCAGAGGCGCTGGAAGCCGCGATCACGCCCAAGACGAAATGGCTGATCTTCAACTCGCCCTCCAACCCCACCGGAGCGGGCTATAGCTGGGATGAGCTGAAGGCGCTGACGGACGTGCTCTTGCGGCATCCGCATGTGTTGGTGATGACGGATGATATGTATGAGCATCTGGCCTACGGTGATTTCAAATTCTGCACGCCCGCCGAGGTGGAGCCACAGCTTTATGACCGCACCCTGACCTGCAATGGCGTGTCCAAAGCCTATGCAATGACCGGATGGCGCATCGGCTATGCCGCGGGGCCGGTGGAATTGATCAAGGCCATGGGCAAGATCCAGTCGCAATCCACCTCCAACCCCTGCTCTGTCAGCCAATGGGCAGCGGTAGAGGCGCTGAATGGCCCGCAAGATTATATCGCCACCAATAACGCCCTGTTCCAGCGCCGCCGCGATCTGGTTGTGCGGATGCTCAATGAGGCCGAAGGTGTGGTTTGCCCTGTGCCGGAAGGGGCGTTTTATGTCTATCCCTCCATTGCCGGGTGCATTGGCAAAACTTCCGCTGGCGGGGCCAAGATTGTGGATGACGCAGCCTTTGCAACGGCGCTTCTGGAAGAAACAGGGGTTGCGGTGGTTTTTGGCGCGGCTTTTGGCACATCCCCTTGTTTCCGCGTCAGCTATGCCACCTCGGACGCGGCATTGACCGAGGCTTGCACGCGCATCCAGAAATTCTGCGCCGGGCTACGCTGAGGCATTTGGGTAAGATTGGAAAAAGGGGCGCTGTGCCGCCCCTTTTTTGGTGCGATCAGGGGCATTGCCGCAAGTGATACGGATAAGCAGCGCGCGGGAATGGCGCCGCCCGCACCCAACAGACCCAAAGCCCCTAACGGATTTTCAGGGTCGCAAGCCCGATCAGCGCCAGCACCAGCGCGATAATCCAAAACCGGATCACGATTTGCGGCTCTGCCCAGCCCTTCTTCTCGAAATGGTGGTGGATGGGGGCCATCAGGAACACGCGCTTGCCTGTGCGCTTGAAATAAAGCACCTGAATCACAACCGACAGTGTTTCGACCACGAAAATACCGCCCACAATGGCCAGCACGATTTCGTGCTTGATGACCACGGCCATCGCCCCCAAAGCCCCGCCCAGCGCAAGCGAACCTGTATCGCCCATGAACACAGCCGCAGGCGGCGCGTTATACCACAAGAACCCAAGCCCGCCGCCACATAGCGCGGCCACGAATACCAGCAATTCCCCCGCGCCCGGCACATAATGCACATCCAGATAGGCTGTGAAATCGACCCGCCCGACAGCGTAGGCGATGACCCCCAAAGTGCCTGCGGCGATCATCACGGGCATGATCGCCAGCCCGTCCAGACCATCCGTCAGGTTCACCGCATTGGCAGCGCCCAGAATGACAAAAGCCCCGAATGGCACAAAAAACAGGCCGAGGTTTATCAAAACCTCTTTGAATACAGGTACAGCAAGCTGACCCTGCAGCGCAGGCGGGTGCAGATACATCGCCCCCACCGCCGCCGCCAGCCCGATCACAGTGCCCATCGCCAGACGCACCTTGCCCGGCACGCCTTTGACATTCCCGCGCGACACTTTGGCCAGATCATCGGCAAAGCCGATCAGGCCAAAGCCCACTGTCACCAAAAGCACAATCCAGACATAGCCATTATCCAGTCGCGCCCAAAGCAGCGTTGCCAGCACCAGCGCCGACAGGATCAGCAGCCCCCCCATCGTGGGCGTGCCTGTCTTGGTGAGCAAATGGCTTTCCGGCCCGTCCTCGCGGATGGGCTGGCCATTGGCCTGACGACGGCGCAGCATATTGATCAGCGGCTTGCCAAACATGAAGCCGAAAATCAGCGCTGTCAGAAAGGCCGCGCCCGCGCGGAAGGTAATGTAGCGAAACAGGTTCAGCCCCGGCACAGTCCCTGCAAATTCGGTTAGCCAAAACAGCATCCGTTACATTTCCTTTTTATACTGTGGCGCAACATCCAGCCTGCGCAGCCCATCCACAACCCGCGACACAAAGCTGGATTTGGAGCCTTTCACCAGCACAATATCCCCCGGCGCGGCCAGAATATGCGCAAGCCGTGCCAAATCATCGGCTTGGGGCGCATAGCGGCCCCGTTTGCGCTGAGGCAAGGCGGCGTGAAGCGCGGCCATGCGCGGCCCGACACAATGCACCAGATCAACCCCGCGCAAGGCGGGATAATCGGCTACGGCGCGGTGCATCTCCAGCTCTTGCGGGCCAAGTTCCAACATATCGCCCAGAATGGCAATGCGCCGCCCCGCCCTGCCAGTGGCATCACGGGCGGGGGTGAGACTTGCCAGCATGTCAAGTGCGGCCTCCAGAGAGGCAGGGTTGGCATTGAAAGCATCATCAATCAGCGTGAATTGCAAATCTTCCACAGCATCCAGCGTGATCGCTTCGCGCAGGCCGCGCCCGGCGGGGGGCTGCCAGCGCCCCAAAGCCATGGCCGCGCGCGCGGGATCAAGCCCCAGCGCCTGCGCCACCCCAAGGCAGGCCAGCGCATTGCGCGCGAAATGCGCCCCCGCATTCACCAGCCGCACAGAGACACGCAGCGCGCCCAAATCGGCCCTGAGCACAAGCGCGGTTTCAGTCTGGGTGAGATCATGGGCGCTCAGGCACTGTGATCCCGCGCCAAAGGGCCAAAGCCGGGCTTGCGCGGTTTGGGCGGCTGCTTCCAGAATGGGGCTTGTGGGCAGATCGCAGGGGTAAATCGCATCGCCCCCTGCGGCCAAACCTTCAAAGATGCTGGCCTTTTCGCGGGCTATGCCATCGATGCTGTCAAAGGCTTCCAGATGGGCGGGGGCGATTGCGGTGATCATCGCAATATCCGGGCGCGCAAGGCGCGAGAGCGGCGCAATCTCTCCGGGGTGGTTCATGCCAATCTCTATCACGGCGAAATCGGCCTCGGGGTGCAGGCGTGCCAGCGTGATGGGCACGCCCCAGTGATTGTTGAAACTGGCCTCTGCGGCATGGGTCTGGCCGAAATCCGACAGCATCTCGCGCAGCATTTCCTTGGTCGAGGTTTTGCCGACAGAGCCTGTCACCCCGATCACACGCGCCCGCGCCCGCGCCCGGCCTGCCTCACCCAGCGCCGTGAGGGCCGCCATCACGTCCGGCACGATCAGCAAGGGCGCATCTGGCCCCACATCTTCGGGGATATGCGACACCAGCGCGGCGGCGGCGCCCTTTTGCAGCGCTTGGGCCACGAAATCATGGCCATCGCGGGCCGCTTTCAGCGCGACAAACAGATCACCCGGCTGCAAGCTGCGGGTATCTATGGAAATGCCGCTGGCCTGCCAGTCGGATCTGGCCTGCCCTCCTGTTGCGCGCGCGGCGTCTGCGGCTGTCCAAAGGGTCATGCGCGGGCCTCCAGCGCAGCAATGGCGACAGAGGCCTGTTCGACATCATCAAAGGGATAAACAGTATCGCCCACAATCTGCCCTGTCTCATGGCCTTTGCCCGCAATCAGCAAAGCATCGCCCGGCCCCAGCGCATCTACCGCGCGCAAGATCGCCTCGGCACGGTCGCCCACCTCATTGGCCTCTGGGCATGCTTGCACAATCTCAACACGGATAGCGGCTGGATCTTCTGATCTTGGGTTATCATCTGTCACATATACAACATCGGCATGATCGGCGGCCGCTTTGCCCATCAGCGGGCGCTTGCCGCGATCACGGTCGCCGCCTGCGCCAAAAACGATGATCAAACGCCCCATCACATGCGGGCGCAGCGCCTTGAGCGCCACCTCTATCGCGGCGGGTGTATGGGCGTAATCCACAAAAACCGGCGCACCATTGGCGCGCTTGCCCGCCAGTTGCATCCGGCCGCGCACCCCTTCCAACTTGGGCAGAAGGGGGGCAAGGGTTTCCATCTCTTCGCCACAGGCAAGGATAAGCCCCATCGCGGCCAGCACATTTTCGGCCTGAAACCCGCCAATAAGCGGAAGATGCTGCTGATATACCTGCCCTTCATAGGCAAAGCGCAGCACCTGGCCCGCCGCATCAAAGCGCTGGCCCAGAATGCGCAGATCGGCATCTTCACCGCGCCCGATTGTCAGGCAGCCTTGCCCGCGCGCTTCGGCCACGGCCAGCATTTGAGGGCCATAGGCATCATCCATATTGATGACGGCCACGCCATCATCGGGCAAAACGCGGTCAAAAAGCTGCGCTTTGGCGGCAAAATACCCCTCCATCGTCAGATGGTAATCCAGATGATCCTGGGTCAGGTTGGTAAAGGCAGCGGCGCGCAGGCGCACCCCGTCCAGCCGGCGCTGATCCAGCCCATGAGACGAGGCTTCCATCGCCGCATGGGTTACACCCGCCCCGGCCATATCGGCCAGCAAGCGGTGCAGGGTGATCGGGTCGGGGGTGGTATGCGAGAGCGGCGCGGAATACGCGCCCTCTATGCCAGTTGTGCCAATATTGGCGGCCTCATACCCCAGCGCGGCCCAAAGCTGGCGCGTGAAACTGGCCACTGATGTTTTGCCATTCGTGCCGGTGACGGCGACCATCGTCTGAGGTTGTGCGCCAAACCACAGCGCCGCCGCGCCAGAAAGTGCCGCGCGCGGGTCTTCGGCCAGAACCAGCGCGGCAGGGTGGGCAGCAAGCGCCTCTGCGGCAATTTCCGCGCCCTCGCGATCTGTCAGAATGGCGGCTGCGCCCATGCGCAAGGCGTAGCTGATAAATTCCGCCCCATGCACGCGGCTGCCGGGCAGTGCCGCAAACAGCGCGCCATCGCGCACGGTGCGGCTGTCAATGGCAAGGGCGGTGACGGAAACATTCCCCCCCCGACTTGGGCTAAGGCCCAGGGCAGATAGCGGACGGGGGGCCAGATTACTCACCTGCGGGGTTCCCTTGCTGATGGCGCATTGTCTGCGCCTTTATCCTTATTTCAGGGCGCGGATCAATGGCCCTCTCTCTTATTGCCCCTGCGCAAGCGTAGCATTGGCCACATCCAGCGAAATCGGGCGCAGGCCAAGGAGCGGCGCGACGCGGCGCGTGATCTCTGCCGAGACCGGGACGGCTGTCCAGCCTGCGGTGCGGCGCGGCTCTGGCCCGGTGGTATCTACTGGCTCGTCCAGCGTGACCACAAGCACATAGCGCGGCTCATGCGCCGGAAAGACACTGGCGAAAGTGGCGAGAACCGCATCTTTCTTGTAGCCCCCGCCGGTTGGGTTCGGCTTATCGGCAGAGCCTGTTTTCCCCCCGACGGGATAGCCTGCAATCCGGGCGAAAGAGGCCGTGCCTTCCTGCACTGTCTGGTGCAGCATCAGCCTTTTCTGGCGCGAGGTGCGTTCGGAAATGATGCGCGGGCCCAATTGGGGCCTGTCTTGCTTTACCAGGGTGGGTGCCACCCGGTAGCCACCATTCACAAGCGTGGCATAGCCCGCCGCCAGCGCCAGCGGGCTGGTGGACAGCCCATGCCCATAAGAAATGGTCATCACCGACAGATCAGACCAGCGCGCGGGCAAAAGCGGGCGCGCGCGCGCCGCCTCTGACACTTCCAGCGGCATGGGATCAAGAAAACCAAAGCTGCGCAAGAATTCCTGCTGCTTTTCGGCCCCGATGGGCTGCATGATCCGCGCTGTGCCGATATTGGAGGATTTGACCATCACATCCTTTACCGAAAGCTCCGGGCCATAATTGCGGAAATCCCGAATGCGGAAGCGCCCCCATGTCAGCGGGCCGCGGATATCTATGATCGTGTCCGGGGTGACTGTGCCCTCTTCCAGCCCCTGCGCCACTGCGAAGGCTTTCATGACAGAGCCAAGCTCGTAATAGCCCTGCACTGCGCGGTTAAACAGCGGGCTATCGGCTGGCTCTCCTTCGGTGGGGGGGGCTGGGCGGTTGTTTGGGTCGAAATCTGGCAGAGAGACCAGTGAAATCACCTCTCCCGTAAAGACATCCATCAAAACGGCGGTTGCGCCGCGTGCATTGAGCATGCGCATCCCGCCTTCCAGAACTTCGGTGACAGCGGCTTGCACTGTCAGATCAAGCGACAGTTTCAAAGGCTGATCCACAAAGGCCGGGTCGCGCAGACGATCTTCAAAGAACAGCTCTGTTCCTGCCACGCCAATCACTTCTGCGGCGCGCACACCTTGCTGGCCAAAGCTTGCCCCCCCCAGAACATGCGCCGCCATGCGGCCATTGGGGTAAAGGCGCATCTCGCGCGGGGCAAAGAGAAGGCCCGGCTCGCCGATTTCATGGACTTGCTGCATTTCTTCGGGCGACAGGCGCGCGCGCACCCAAATGAAGCGGCGATTGGGGTCTGTGAAGCGCTCTGCCATGCGGGCGGCGTCAATATCGGGGAAAATCCGCGCCAGTTCTTGCGCGGCGCGCACGGGTTCGACCATGCGCCGCGTTTCGGCATAAAGCCCATGCGTGGCAAGGTTGGTGGCCAGCACCCGGCCGTGACGATCCACGATATCGGCCCGCGCGCTGTAGATTTCCTCATTCACCCCGCGCGCCAGTTCCAAAGGCGCGGTTGCGGCCAAAAGGCCCATGCGCGCGCCCAGCACGACAAAGCCGCAGAGAAACAGCAACGCCACGGCCAGTAGCCGTGTTTCTGCGCGGCTGCGATCGCGGTCGCGCTGTGCTTCTTGGCGCAATCTGCGATTCTCGCGCTCTATCAGATCGGGGTTTTCCCCCTCTGCGCGCGCCTTCAGGATGCGGGCCAAAGGCCGCAGGGGTGTGCGCATCATGGCTCCACCTCGTTGATATCTTCGGCCAGAAGTTCGATGGCCCCGAAAACTTCTATCCCGTCCTGAAACTCTGCCCGCGCCTCTGGCAGCGGATAGGCAACCTGCCCGATATCGCCGAAATGGCCAGCGGTTATGGGGATCAGCTTCAGGCGTTCAAAATTCACATCCACCAATTCGCGCAGACGGTCGGGGCGGTTGAGATAGGCCCATTCGGCGCGCTGGATGCTCAGCGCCTCGCTGAGGGCGGAAATCTCGCGTTCCAGCGCGCGGCGCTCGTTCATGGCCTGTTGGGTCAGGTGGTTTTCGCGGTAGGCCCATGCCGCAAGGGCAATGACTGCAAGAGCGGTGCAAAGATAGAGCAAACTGCGCATTCTGGCCTTACCTTCCCTTGTCTGCTGGCAATGTGGGCAGGCCCAGAAGCGCGTGATCCACAGGGCCTGCGGGGGCATCCGTGCGTTCCGCCATGCGCAACCGGGCAGAGCGCGCGCGCGGGTTCTCATCCAGTTCCGTGGCATCGGCGCTCAGGCCGCGTTTTTCGATCAGGCGAAAGCGCGGCGCGATGGCCACTTGTTCGGGCGCGTGGCGGCTGCCGCCCGCGCCCTGCCCCGCGCGTGCGGCCAGAAAGCGTTTCACCACGCGGTCTTCCATCGAATGAAAGCTGACAACTGCCAGTTTGCCACCGGGGCGCAAGGCGCGCTCTGCGGCCTCCAGCCCGGCCACAAGGGCCTCAAATTCCGCATTCACGGCGATACGCAGGGCCTGAAAACTGCGCGTGGCCGGGTGGCTTTGGCCCGGCTTGGGGCGCGGCAGGCAGGCGCTGACAATGGCGGCAAGTTCCAGCGTTGTATCAATCGGCGCGCGTGTGCGGGCCTGTATGATCGCGCGCGCAATGCGGCGCGAGGCGCGTTCTTCGCCATAGTGATACAGAATATCGGCCAGCACAGATTCATCCGCCTGATTGACCAGATCACGCGCAGAGGCGCCCGTCTGTGACATGCGCATATCCAAAGGGCCGTCTTTGGCAAAGGAAAACCCGCGTTCGGCCAGATCAAGCTGCATGGACGATACGCCCAGATCCAGCACCACCCCATCCACCAGCCCGCCTGCATGCTGATCCAGTTGCGCGAAATTGCCTGCAACAAGGCGCATACGCGCGCCATAAGGGGCCGCCCAGCGCTGAGCCAGTTCCAGCGCCAAAGGGTCGCGGTCTATGCCGATGACCTGCTCTGCCCCGGCCTCCAGAAGCGCGCGCGCATAGCCGCCCGCGCCCAGCGTGCCATCAACCCAGATACCGGAAATGGGAGCCAGATGCTGCAAGATCGGGCGCAGCAGAACGGGAATATGCGGGGTGTCGTCTGCGCCCTGCATCACATCTCTCTTATATGCGCGCGGCCTTCGGGCAACAAGACGCGCGGGTCATAATCCGCGCCCTTATCTTCATCCAGCGCATCATCTTCTACGCCGTAAACACCTTCATAGGTTTCATTTTTCCAGATCTGGAAATGATCGTTCAACCCCACGAAGCGGGCTTTTTCATCGGGGATCAAATCCAGCTTGTCGCGCAGGTTTTGCGACAGGATGATGCGCCCATCCTCATCTATCTGCGCCTCTATGGAATTTGCGTGATAGGTCAGTTCCATTTCCTTGCGCTCTTTCGAGCCGGGCTGCATCAGATCAATGCGATCCTCAATGACTTCCATTGCGGCCATGGTGAAGCAATCCAGACGCTTCTGGTATTTCAGCCCCGATACGATGATGAAATTCGGGCGCTGCCCTTCTGACCAATCGGGATCGCCCTGTTCAATGACGCGACGGAACGAAGCCGGAACCGAAACACGGCCCTTGGCATCCACCTTCTGGTGGTATGTGCTTCTGAACCTGCGTGCCACTGCGCGGCCCTTCTTTTTTCGCCCCCTGACAGGGCGCAAATGAAAACGGCGGATCGAGCTGCTGCCACTGCCCGATCCGCCGACTGTCCCATCTCTGGGTGCCCGGTTGGCGCTCGCTCCTTTGGGGGGAGGGGGATGCTGCTCGCGAGCGCGCCGGATCTATATCATTCCAAGATTAGCGGGTGCCTGTATGAAACTCTGCCTCGGTGGGGTCTTGGTGCCCCGTGCTGCCCGTTCATCTTGGATACTGGAATGCCATGGAACTTTATGGTCATCAAGGAAAAAGATGGAACTTTCAGATACAGCACGCAGCGGAATCCAACTGGCACACTACAGAATAAGGTAAAAAATGCGTTGATATATCTATATGTTGTGAGAACATATATGGAACAAGCCGATATACATGCAAAGATCAGCGCCCTGCACAGCATTACGGTTTTGCCCATAAAATTCCATTTAATTTTCGCGAAAGGATTGATGTTGCATATCTGCAACGAAAATCTCGCGATTTCTGGCCCAACTTCTGCACAACTTGCGAGAAAACGGCCCTGTGAGGCCATGAACACGCCGAATCACGGCCCAGTGATTCGGCCAAGATCAGTTTGTGAACAAGGCGTCATTCAGATTCCATCAAGTTCCATTCGCCATTTGCACAGAAAAAATGTGCCATGAAACTTCATGGCACATTTGAAACCACGCCGCCGATGCCAGAGATTACAGCACCTCGATCAGCCGCGCCGCCATTCGTTCATAGGCTTTTGCAACAGGGCTGTCAGTTGCGGCCACAGGCACGCCGCCATCCCCGGCCAAGCGCACCTCCACGCTCAGCGGCAATTCCCCCAGAAAGGGCAGCCCCTGTTTTTCAGCCTCTGCGCGCACACCGCCTTCACCGAAAATATGTTCCTCATGCCCGCATTTGGGGCAAATGAAGGTAGACATATTCTCGATCAACCCCAGAACCGGAGTTTTGAGCGTCTGAAACGCGCGCAGCGCCTTGCGCGCATCCAGAAGCGCCACATCTTGCGGGGTGGACACAACAATCGCGCCGCGCACATCGAATTTGGAACAGAGGGTCAGCTGAATATCGCCCGTGCCCGGTGGCATATCCACGATCAGGACATCCAACTGCCCCCATTGCACCTGAGTCAGCAATTGCTGCAAGGCGCCCATCAGCATCGGGCCGCGCCAGATAACCGCGTCATCTTCTTTCATCATCAGCCCGATGGAGATCATGGTCACGCCATGCGCCTGAAGCGGAATGATTGTTTTGCCATCGGGAGAGGCGGGGCGGCTGTTCACCCCCATCATACGCGGCTGGCTGGGGCCGTAGATATCGGCATCCAGCAAGCCCACTTTCAACCCATGCCGCGCCAGCGCCACTGCCAGATTAGAGGCCACGGTGGATTTGCCCACGCCCCCCTTGCCAGACCCGACCGCAATAATATGCGTCACCCCCGGCACGCCCTGCTTGTCGGGCTGATCTGTAGGGTGGCGGCCCAGTTTCAGCGCGGGCGCCGGGCCTTTGGGCTTGGCAGCCGGGCCATGGGCTGTCAGCGCCACAGAAACGCGCGAAACCCCGTCCAGCGCCGCGACTGCCGCCTCTGCCGCCTGCCGCACCGGGGCCAATGTCTTTGCCGCATCGGGGGTGTCGGTTTCAATCACGAAACGCACGGCCCCGTCTTCAATTACCAATGCGCGCACCAGATCGCGCGAAATCAGTGTTCCGCCATCTGGCAGCGTAATCGCACCCAATGCTTCTAGAACCTTCTCGCGTGTAACGCTCATGCCCTGCCCTTTCTGTCTTTTCGTCCGAAACATGGCCTTTTTTGCCCAAAGAACAAGGGGGAACGCATTGGGGAACCACGCTGTTGCGCCAATTGCAGCGGCCTTGCGTCTATGCCACAGTTTCAGAAAACAAGGATATTCCCATGCAAGACTGTCTGTTCTGCAAAATCGCTGCGGGCCACCTGCCCGCCCATAAAATTTGCGAGGATGACCATATCCTTGCCTTTCTGGATCTGCACCCCATCCGCAAGGGGCATGCGCTTGTCATTCCCAAGGCGCACCATGTCTGGTTTGAGGATGTGCCAGAGGCGCTGGCCACGAAAATAACCACCTGCGCCCAGCGGATCGCGCGGGCGATGAAACAGCTTTACGGGGTGGAACGGGTGGCGATGTTTTATACGGGCATTCATGTGGCCCATGCGCATGCCCATGTCGTGCCCATGCATCATGTGCATGACGTGACATCCGCCGCCTATCTGCATGACGGGTTGGCCGGGTTCAGCGCGCCACCGCAACTGCCCGGCGCAGAAATGGCACAAATTGCAGATACGTTAAAAAGCCTCGTTTAAAATGCCATTTTCGTGAACTGCCCGCATTTTCCGCAACCGCTTTGAATCCGGGCCTTATTTTTGGCCAATTGGCCAGGATTTACAAAATTACCTAAGGTAAACATGCGCCTGGCGCATAGCCGCATTGCAGCATCAAGCATTGTGCAGGCGCAGCAAACTGCTATCTTCATCTCAACAGCGGGACACATGCCGCGACACAGATAAGGTAGAGTAACGATGGCACATATAGCAGATAACGCACGGATCGGCCTTGGCGACAGCGGCCTTGGCGCCTTGGTGCGCCGGGTGTCGGAAATGCTGGCACGCCGCCGTATTTTCAAGCGCACCCATGCAGAGCTGAGCCAGCTGAGCACACGCGAATTGGATGATCTGGGCATTTCGCGCTCGATGATCTCGCGCCTCGCATATGAGGCCGCTTACGGGAAATAACAAGGTTTCGGGCCTCTCTCCTCCTCCCTGGAGGCCCGATTGCGACGGTGGCCGCTCCTCCTCCCAAGGTCACCGCCACAAATTCCGGCCAAGGCGCAAGTCTGAAACCGGAGAAAGATGCCGCCCCACTCCTCCTCCCTTGGGGCGCATGTTGGAACGAATGAGCCGTCCTCCTCCCTGGCGCATTCGTTCCGTGAATACCGGCCTTCGGGCCGAAGTCTTGCAAAGGCCCCCTCCTCCTCCCTGGGGTCTTGCAAATTTGGCGGTAGTCCCCTCCTCCTCCCTGGGACTACCGCCTTTTTCACTTTCAGGGCGATCCGGCGACACAAAAAAGGCCACGGCAATCGCCATGGCCTTTTTTGTTTTGCAAAAACAAGTGGTCAGAACGGCACGTCATCCGCCTGATCTGCGGGAACCACAAATTTGGCAACCAGATGTTTGGGGCCGGATTTTTCAAATTCCACAAACAGCTTGTCCCCTTCCACCGCAGCCACCCGGCCATAGCCGAATTTTTGGTGAAACACCCTGTCCCCAACCTCGAATGCGGGAAGGGCGTTTGCGTCTATCACCGAATTCCGCGCCTCTCGCGGCTGGCCAAGGGGTCGGGCAGAGGCCGCTTGCAAGCGCCGCCATCCGGGCGAATTATAGACATCCGCACGCTCTGCCCGGCTTTCAATGCTGCTTGCCACGGCGACACCGCCACCATACAGCCCCGGCGGGGTCAGAACCTCGACATGGGCGCCTGGCAATTCATCGACAAAACGCGAGGGCAGTTGCGATTGCCATTGCCCATAAACCCGCCGATTGGCAGCAAAGCTGATGGTGCAAAGCTGTTCCGCGCGGGTGATGCCCACATAGGCAAGGCGGCGCTCTTCCTCCAGCCCTTTCACCCCAGATTCGTCCATAGAGCGCTGGGATGGAAACAGCCCCTCTTCCCAACCCGGCAAAAACACCACGGGAAATTCCAAACCCTTGGCCCCGTGCAGCGTCATGATGGAAACCTTGGCCTCGCCCGTATCACTGTCATTATCCATGATCAGCGCGATATGTTCCAGAAACCCTTGCAGATTTTCGAAATTTTCCAGCGCCTTTATCAATTCCTTCAGGTTTTCCAGCCGCCCCGGCGCCTCTGGTGTCTTGTCGGCAAGCCACATCTCGGTATAGCCCGATTCTTCCAAAATCTGTTCAGCCAGTTCAATATGATCCGACGCGCCAGCCCCTTGGCCGATCACCTCTATCAGATCATCATCGCCCGTCACCGACAGCCCGGCGCTACGCGCGCGCTGGTGCCAGCGGGCAATTCCTTCGATCAGCGCGCGCAGCGCGGCGGCGCCTTTGCCCTTGATCTCGCCAGCCTCTATGGCCAGTGCCGCGCCCTGCACCAGCGGCACATCTTTTGCGCGCGCCATTTGCTGGATCGTCTGTTGCGCCTTTTCCCCCAAACCCCGCTTGGGGGTGTTTACAATCCGCTCGAAGGCCAGATCATCGGCGGGGCTGACAGCCAGCCGGAAATAGGCCAGTGCATCGCGAATTTCCATGCGTTCATAAAAACGCGGGCCGCCAATCACGCGATAGGGCAATCCAATGGTCAAGAACCGGTCCTCAAAGGCGCGCATCTGATGGCTGGCCCGCACCAGAATCGCCATATGATCAAGACTGAACGGGATCAAGCCGCGCGTGCCACGGCTTAGGTCTTCGATCTGCTCGCCAATCCAGCGCGCCTCTTCCTCGCCATCCCAATGGCCAATCAGGCGCAGTTTCTCGCCCTCGCGCGCCTCTGTCCACAATGTCTTGCCCAGACGGTCGGCATTGCCCGCAATCACACCAGAGGCCGCGGCCAGAATATGCGGGGTAGAGCGGTAATTCTGCTCCAACCGCACCACCACTGCGCCGGGGAAATCGCGCTCGAATCGCAGGATATTACCCACCTCGGCCCCGCGCCAGCCATAGATGGATTGATCATCATCGCCCACGCAGCAGATATTCTTATGCCCCTCGGCCAAGAGCCGCAGCCACAGATACTGCGCCACATTCGTATCTTGATACTCATCTACCAGAATATAGCGAAACCGCGCCTGATAGCCCTGCAGCAGATCGGGATGGGCCTGAAAGATGGTCACGCAATGCAGCAGCAAATCCCCGAAATCGCAGGCGTTCAGGGTTTTGAGCCGTTCCTGATAGGCGGCATACAGTTCTGTCCCGCGATTGTTGAAGGCGCTGGCCTCTGCACTGGGCACCTGATCGGGGCGCCATGCGCGGTTTTTCCACTGATCGATCACAGAGGCCAGCAGCCGCGCGGGCCAGCGCTTTTCATCCATATTGGCGGCCGCAATCAGTTGCTTGAGCAAGCGCACCTGATCGTCGGTGTCGAGGATTGTGAAGTTGGATTTCAGCCCCACCAATTCCGCATGACGGCGCAGCAATTTGGCGCTGATGGAATGGAATGTGCCCAGCCATGGCATGCCCTCCGCCACCTCGCCCAGATACCCGCCAAGGCGCAATTTCATCTCGCGCGCGGCCTTGTTGGTGAAGGTGACAGCCAGAACGCCCGACGGATAGGCGCGGCCCGTGTTCAGCAAATGTGCAATCCGCGCGGTAAGCGCCTTGGTCTTGCCCGTGCCTGCGCCTGCCAGCATCAGGACAGGGCCATCCAGCGCCTCTACGGCCTGTCGCTGCGCGGGGTTCAGCCCGTCCAGATAGGGCGCAGGGCGCGCAGCCATGGCGCGGGCGGATAGCGGAAGATCGGTGTTGAAATCACTCATGGGCAAGACTCTAACGCCTTCATGGGCGCAGGGGAAGCGGTGTTCTGGAAAAGTTCCGCAAGATTTGACACAGTCTTGGCATCTGCGCCACGCAAGATATAGTCGCGCGCATGAGCCTTGATCTGCGCTACCCCGCCTTGTCAGACCTGAAAACCGCCTGCAAGCGGCGTGTGCCGTGGTTTGTCTGGGAATATCTGGACAGCGCCACAGGCAGCGAATCTGTCAAACCCCGCAACCGCCGCGCGCTGGAACAGGTGCTGTTTCGCCCCGCCATCTTGCGCGGGCCAATCGTGCCCGATCTGGCCACGCGCTTTCTGGGGCAGGATTATGGTTTGCCGGTGGGGGTTGCGCCTGTGGGCATGTCGGGCCTCATCTGGCCGGGGGCAGAGGCCGCGCTGGCGCGCATGGCGCAAAAGATGCGCCTGCCCTATTGTTTAAGCACAGTCGCCACCCGCCTGCCCGAAGAGATTGGGCCAATCGCGGGCGATATGGGCTGGTTCCAGCTATACCCGCCCAAAGACCCCGATATCCGCGCCGATATTCTGGCCCGCGCGCGCAAGGCGGGGTTTCGCGTTCTGGTGCTGACGGTGGATTTGCCCGGCCCTTCGCGGCGCGAGCGGCAATTGCGCGCGCAGCTTTCGATACCGCCGCGCCTGACGCCCGCGATGCTGTGGCAGATCGCGCAGCGCCCGGCTTGGGCGCTGGGCACGCTGCGCCATGGCCAGCCGCGCCTGCGCCTGATGGAGGAATACTTGCGGCTGGCGGGCAATGCCCCCTCTACCGCCCATCCCGGCTATTTGCTGCGCGCGGCCCCTGATTGGGACTATCTGCATGCCGTGCGCGCGCTGTGGGACGGGCCATTGGTGATAAAGGGCGTGATGGACAGGGCCGATGCCCTGCGGCTGCGCGATGCGGGTGCAGATGCGATCTGGGTCTCAAACCATGGCGGGCGGCAATTTGATGGCGCGCCCCCTGCGCTGGCCGGGCTGCGCGATATCCGGGCCGCACTGGGGCCAGATATGCCGCTGATCTATGATGGCGGGATCGAATCGGGGCTGGATGTGCTGCGCGCCATGGCTTTGGGGGCGGATTTCTGCATGCTGGGGCGCGGCTGGCATTATGCACTGGGCGCGCTGGGCGCAGAGGGCGCCGCGCATCTGGCCGAAATCTTACGCGCCGATCTGGTGGCGAACATGATGCAGATGGGCATTGCCACCCCCCAAGAGGCGGCCAGCCAGATATGGACAGCGCCCATGCCCGGCAATTGTGACGAATCCTAACAAGGGCTTTACTGCACCGCAGAAATTGCCCTAGAACACATCACAATCTGGCGATTGTCACAGCCAAGGGGGGCGTTATATGGCCGAGTTCAAGAAAATCCTCATTGCCAATCGGGGCGAAATTGCAATCCGAATCGCACGCGCGGCCAATGAATTGGGCAAACGCACCGTTGCGGTTTATGCCGAAGAGGACAAGCTTGGCCTGCACCGTTTCAAAGCCGATTTTGGCAATGGCGAGGGCTATCTTGAAAAGATGATCCTGCGCGCCCGCCATGTGGAGGTGCAGCTTCTGGGCGATACTTATGGCAATCTCTATCACCTGTATGAGCGGGATTGCACTGTGCAGCGGCGCAATCAGAAAGTGGTGGAACGCGCCCCCGCCCCCTATCTGAGTGCCGAGCAGCGCGCCGCAATCTGCGAAGAAGCCCTGAAAATTGGCCGCGCCGTGGGCTATCAGAATGCGGGCACTGTCGAATTCCTGATGGATATGGACAGCGACAAGTTTTATTTCATCGAAGTGAACCCGCGTGTTCAGGTGGAACATACTGTCACCGAAGAAGTGACGGGCATTGATATTGTGAAAGCCCAGATACGGATTGCCGAAGGGGCCACATTGTCAGAGGCCACGGGCACACCCTCGCAAGGGGATGTCACGCTGTCGGGCCATGCGCTGCAATGCCGCGTGACAACCGAAGACCCGCTGAACAATTTCATCCCCGATTATGGCCGCCTGACAGCCTATCGCAGCGCCACAGGCATGGGCATTCGTCTGGATGGCGGCACGGCCTATGCAGGCGGTGTGATCACCCGCTATTACGATTCACTTCTGGTGAAGGTCACAGCCTGGGCGCCCACCCCGACAGAGGCCATTGCCCGGATGGATCGCGCCTTGCGGGAATTCCGTATTCGCGGGGTCAGCACCAATATCGCGTTTGTGGAAAACCTGCTCAAACATCCAACATTTCTGGATATGAGCTATACAACCAAATTCATCGACACCACCGAAGAGCTGTTCAATTTCCGCAAGCGCCGCGACCGGGCCACGAAAATCCTGACCTATATCGCGGATATCACCGTTAACGGACATCCCGAAACCGCAGGCCGCACTTTGCCGCCTGCCGGGATAAAAACACCTGTTGCGCCCAAGGTGACAGGCGAGCCGCCGCGCGGGGCCAAGCAGATACTGGATGAACAGGGGCCACAGGCCGTGGCCGATTGGATGGCGGCGCAAAAGCGGCTGTTGCTGACAGACACCACCATGCGCGACGCGCATCAATCGCTTCTGGCCACACGCATGCGCTCTATCGATATGATCCGGGTTGCGCCGGCCTATGCCCATATGCTGCCGCAGCTTTTCTCGATGGAATGCTGGGGCGGTGCGATCTTTGACGTGGCCTACCGCTTCTTGCAGGAATGCCCGTGGAAGCGCCTGCGCGATCTGCGCGCGGCCATGCCAAATCTGATGACACAGATGCTGTTGCGCGGCTCCAACGGGGTGGGCTACACCAACTATCCCGACAATGTGGTGCAGGGCTTTTGAAGCCTGCGGCGGCCAAGGTGCTGATCAAGGCGCTGAAATCCGAAGTCGGCCTGCCGATCCATTTCCACACCCATGATACAGGCGGGATTGCAGGCGCCACGATCCTTGCCGCCGCAGAGGCCGGGGTGGATGCTGCCGATGCCGCCATGGATGCGCTGTCGGGCAATACCTCGCAGCCCACGCTTGGCTCTATCGTGGAAGCGCTGCGCTATACCGACCGCGATACCGGGCTGGACATGGCCGCGATCCGCAAAATCTCGGATTACTGGGAAGAGGTGCGCAGCCATTACGCGGCCTTTGAATCCGCGCAGCAAGCGCCTTCCTCAGAAGTGTATTTGCATGAAATGCCCGGTGGGCAGTTCACCAATCTCAAGGCGCAGGCGCGCTCTATGGGGCTGGAAGAGCGCTGGCCGGAAATCGCGCGCACCTATGCCGATGTGAACATGATGTTTGGCGATATCGTGAAGGTGACGCCATCCTCCAAGGTGGTGGGGGATATGGCGCTGATGATGGTCTCTCAGGGCCTGAGCCGCGCCGATGTCGAGAACCCCGAAAAAGATGTCAGCTTCCCCGATAGTGTGATCGACATGCTGCGCGGCAATCTGGGCCAGCCCCCCGGCGGCTGGCCAGAGGGGATTTTGCGCAAGGTGCTGAAGGGCGACACCCCCCAGACAGATCGCCCCGGCGCACATCTGCCCCCTGTTGATCTGGAAGCGGCCCGCACAAGGCTGATGGACGATCTGGAAGGCTACAAGGTGGATGACGAGGATCTGAACGGATATCTGATGTATCCGAAGGTGTTTCTCGACTATATGGGCCGCCACCGGATTTACGGGCCAGTGCGCACCCTGCCCACCCGGACATTCTTTTACGGGATGGAACCGGGCGAGGAAATCAGCGCAGAGATTGACCCCGGCAAAACGCTGGAAATACGCATGATCACTGTGGGCGATACCACTGATGATGGTGATGTGAAGGTGTTTTTTGAATTGAACGGCCAGCCGCGCACCATCCGTGTGCCCAACCGTGAAATCAAGGCCAAGACAGCCCAGCGCGCGAAAGCCGATATCACAAATCCCAACCATATCGGCGCGCCCATGCCCGGCTCTGTCGCCTCTGTTGCCGTGACGGTGGGCGCGCAGGTGAAACCCGGTGATCTGCTGCTGACGATTGAGGCCATGAAAATGGAAACCGGCCTGCATGCCGACCGCGCGGCAAAGGTAAAGGCCGTGCATGTCCAGCCCGGCACGCAGATTGAAGCCAAAGACCTGCTGATCGAACTGGAAGACTGACTCCTGATGCGCGCCTTCTGACAGGAGGGCGCGCATTTATTCCGCCTGTCGGGCCGCGCGCATCTTGTTGCGCGTCACTGGCGGGGATATGCTGCGCCCATGGCACGCGGCTTTCTTCATCGCTTTTCTCCGGCCAGTTTTTACGGGCGGGCGGTGCTTATTCTGATCATCCCGATCATCGTGATTCAGATTGTGGTCTCTGTGGTGTTCATTCAGCGCCATTACGAGCGCGCGACAGCGCAGATGACCACCAATGTCTTGCGGGATCTTACCTTTCTGACCCAAAGGCTGGAAAACGCCGCCGATCCTCAATCTGTGCTGGCCGATTTGGCGGATTTGACACAGATTTTGCAAATCTCTGTGCAGGTTTTTCCTGATGGCACTGCCACGCCCCCGGCGCAGCCCATTTCCCGGCTGGATCTGGCAGGGCGCGAGATTGTGCGCGTGCTGTCCACCAATCTGGCAGGGTTTCGGGCCGCTGATCTGCGCAGCCAGTCGGGCGAGGTGCGGCTCTGGCTGGACAGCAGGCACGGTGTCATTGAACTTGGCGTGCCGCGCGGGTTGGTGACAACCTCTAACCCGCATCAGTTGCTGGTTATCGTGTTTCTGGCATCGGTGCTGATGACATTGATCGCCTTTCAGTTTCTGCGCCTGCAAATCCGGCCTATCCGGCGGCTGGGTGCAGCCGCCGAAGCCTATGGGCGCGGCGAGCGTGTGGCCCTGCGCCCCTCTGGCGCGCGTGAAATCCGCGCCGCTGCCCATGCTTTCATGGATATGCGCAACCGGATAGAGCGCGCGCGCGTGCAGCAAAGGATCATGTTGTCAGGCGTAAGCCACGATATGCGCACACCGCTGACGCGGATGCGCCTGATCCTGTCGATGATGGCAGATGACGAGGATCGCGCCGCGCTGGAAACGGAAATCACCGATCTGGAAAAACGGCTGGAAGGGTTTCTGGATTACACGCGCGGGCAGATGGCCGAAGATCGCGCGCCCACCGATCCGCGCGCGCTGGTGGGTGAGCTGGTAGATCGTTACCGCATGGCAGGCCATGAGATTGGCTTGCAGATTGCCGAGCAAGTGCCACCCGCACTTGCGCTGAATGCAGGCACGACAAGTCGCGCGCTGGACAATCTGATCAGCAATGCCCTGCGCCACGGCACGCGCGTGCGCGTGACATGTGAGGTTAGCAGGCCATGGCTGGAAATCAGCGTGGAAGATAACGGCCCCGGCATCCCAGAGCCAGACCGCGCGCGCGCCTGTGAACCCTTCGCCCGGCTGGATGAGGCGCGCAATTCCGACAGTGGCGGGCTTGGCCTTGGTCTGGCGATTGCCGCAGAGGCCGCGCGCGCCCATGGCGGCGCGCTGCTGCTGGAGGACAGCGCCCTATTGGGCGGGTTGCGCGCCGTGCTGCAACTGCCGCTGCCTCAGAGCCCGTAAAGCTCTGAAAACTTGGCTTCCAGATAGGCCATGAGCGGGCCTTCATCCGGCGCAAAGCCGCAGGCATGGGCAATGGTTTCGCGCGGGCCGCGCAAGGCGCCGTAAGTTTGCAGCCGCCGGCGCAACCAGTCTGTCGCGGCACGGGTATCACCGCGCGCCAGATCCTGCGCCAGATCGGGCAATTCGGCACTTAGGCTGCGATACAGACACCCCGCATAGATATTGCCCAGCGCATAGGTGGGGAAATACCCGAACAAGCCCACCGACCAATGCACATCTTGCAAAAACCCGTTGGAGGGCTTGTCCACCGCATAGCCGAAATCGGCCTCAAACCGTGTATTCCATGCCTCTTCCAGATCGCGCGCCTCCAACTGGCCCCGGATCAAGGCCTGCTCCAGATCAAAGCGCAGCATGATGTGCAGATTATATTGCACCTCATCGGCTTCGGTGCGGATATAGCCTTTTGTCACCCGGTTTGCGGCGGCATAAAACGCCTCTGCATCCGGCACGGAAAGCGCGCCGAATTCCTGCACCATCGCGCCATGCAGCCACTGACAAAACGCGCGCGAGCGCCCAAGCTGGTTTTCATATATTCGGCTTTGGCTTTCATGCACCCCCATCGATACCCCCCGCCCCAAGGGCGTCAGCAGATGCGCGCTGTCCACCCCTTGTTCATAGGCGGCATGGCCCACCTCGTGCAGGGTGGAATAGAGACAATTGAACGGGTCTTCCACCATCACACGGGTGGTAATGCGCACATCATCGCCAGAGCCGGAGGAGAAGGGATGCACCGCCAGATCAATCCGCCCGCGCGTCAGATCATAGCCGAAATGTTCGGCCAGACGGCGGGACAGGCGCAATTGCCCCTCTTGCGGGAAATGGCCCGCCAGCGCGGGCGGGGTATCCGCGCCAAGGATGGCCGCGCGCAACGCCACAAGGCGCGGGCGCATCCGCTCAAAGGTGGCGGCAATCGTGGCCGAATCCGTTTCAGGCTCGTAATCGGCCATCAGCGCATCATAGGGGTCGCCGCCTTCGGAAAGGGCCTGCCCCTCTTCGCGGCGCAGCGCGATCATCTGCGACAGCCACGGCAGGAAGGCGGCCACATCGCCCGCATGGCGGGCTTCTTCCCATGCCGTTTGCGCCAATGGGGCCAGCCGCGCCAATTCCGAGGCCAGCTTTGCAGGCACTTTCACATTGCGCGCATAGGCGCGGCGCAATTCGCGCAGGTTTGCGGCTTCCACCTCATTGCGGGCCTCGGCCTGTTGCAACCACTCCCCCAAACGCGGGTCTGTGCGCCGCGCATGCAGCACATCTTCCAGCGCCGCCATTTCCTCGGATCGCTGGGCATTTGCGCCGCGCGGCATGACGGCTTGCTGATCCCAGCCCAAGCGGCCGGATATCTGCGCCAAAGCCTCTGTCTGGCGGGCAAATGCCATCAGTTCGGCATAGGCACTCATGCTTTTGCCCCCTGCCCGCGCAAACTGTCAAAGCGCGGATACTGCGCCAGATGGCGCGCGCGGATGATCAGCACCCAGAGCAGCACCGCCGTTGCCTGATGGGCAATCCCCAACTGCCACGGCGCGGCATAAAGCACAGTGACAATGCCCAGCCCGATTTGCGCCGCCATCACAAGGATCATGGCGTTATAGGCCGCGCGCGTGGCGGAATGGCTGGATTTGCGCCCCCGCAGCCAGACAACAACAGCGAAAGCCGCCAGCAGATAGCCGGCCTTGCGGTGAATGAATTGGGTTGTGGCCGGGTTTTCAAAGAAATTCACCCAAAGCGGCTGCATGGCCAGCAATTCGGGCGGCAGAAAAACGCCATTCATCAGCGGCCAATCGGTATAGCCGCGCCCGGCATCAATGCCCGCCACCAGCGCGCCCAGCAGGATTTGCAGAAAGGCAAAATGCATCAGCCCGGTGGTGCTGGAGAAAAGCCGCCCCTCGCGCGCACGGCGCGCGGCTATCAAATCGGCCTCAGACCGGTTGAGAAGAAAGCTATACCACGCAATCATCCCCAGAATGACAAAGGCCAGGCCCAGATGCGTAGCCAGCCGGTAAGAGGCCACTGTCACCATCCCCTCATTCAGGCCAGAGGCCACCATCCACCAGCCAATCGCGCCTTGCAGCCCGCCCAAAGCGCCCAAGGCCAGCAGGCGCGGTGTCCAGCCCGCCGGGATGCGCTTGGCAAGCCAGAAGGCCAGAAAGCCAAGGCCCCAGACAAGGCCAATCACCCGCCCAAGCTGGCGATGGCCCCATTCCCACCAATAGATGACCTTGAACTCTTCCAGCGTCATGCCGCGATTGACCAGAAGATATTGATCAATCTGGCGGTATTTCTCGAATTCCTCCATCCACATTTCGGCATTGAGTGGCGGGATTGCCCCGGTGACAGGCCGCCATTCTGTGATCGAGAGACCGCTATCTGTCAGCCGTGTCATACCGCCCACCACGATCATCACACAGACCAGCGCGAAAAGTGACATCAACCACAGCCGGATCGCGCCGCGCGCGCCAGCGGGTTTGGCGCGGTCAATGACGCCTGCTTGCGGCGCAGGTTTTGCGGGTTGCGCCGCACTGACATCCTCGAAAATCGCGCGTTTCTTGGCCATTGGTGTCTCCAGTCTGGTGCTGTCGCAAGCTAGTGTGGGCAAGGGCCGGGTTCAAGCGCCTGAACGCGGCGCAAGGACGCAGCCTTACTCATTGCGCCGGTTTCTCTGGCTGGCGCGCACCAGCTGGCGCAACATGCCATGCAGGGTTTGCACATCCGCGCGCGTCAGCGGCAGGCGCGACCACATATTGCGCAGGTTCAGGCGCATATGCTCGGCCTTGTCGGCGGGGTAGAAAAACTGCGCTTCCTCCAGCCGCTCTTCAAAATGATCGCCAAGTTTGGTGCGCTCTATCCCGGTTGCGAAATCCGTGCCTGCCATGGCCATCACATCGGGCGGGGTTTCCAGCCCCTGACGGGTATATTCATAGGCCACCAGCAGCACGCATTGCGCAAGGTTGAGCGAGGGTTTACCGGCACTGTGATGATCGCATTCGCCAGCGCCACATCTGCATTTTCCAGCCCTGCCCGCTCCGGCCCGAACAGCACCGCCACCCGCTGGCCCTGCGGCCAGCATGGCGCGGGCCTCTTGCATGGCGCGTTCGGGGGTAAGGACGGGCTTTGTCAGCCCCCGCCCGCGTGCGGTTGTGGCATAGACATAATCACAATCGGCGGTTGCCCCGGCCACATCCTCAAACAGCCCCGCGCGATCCAGCACCGGATAGGCGCCAGAGGCCATTGCGGCGGCTTTGGGATTGGGCCAGCCATCGCGCGGCGCGACAAGGCGCATGCGTGCGCAACTGAAATTCAGCATCGCGCGCGCGGCGGCGCCGATGTTCTCGCCCATCTGGGGGCGCACCAGCACCATTATGGGGCTGGGCGCATCAAACAGCTGATCATCAAGTGGGGTCATGTCGCATCTGCCCTGTGCAAACCTGCGCTGCCTTAGCGCGCGGGGCCGCGCGCTTCAAGCTTCGGCGCGCTTGTTTCCCCTCAAGCCGCGCGGTAAGAGGGCGCCACTGTCGCAAGAAAGGCGCGCCATGAGCACCGATACACCCCAGATTTATCTGATCACCCCGCCTGTGATCGCGCTGGAAACCTTTGCCCCCTTGCTGGCGCGGGTGCTGGATGCACAGGATATCGCCTGCCTGCGCCTGTCTTTGGCCACGCGCGACGAAGATGTGATCCTGCGCAGCGCCGATACGGTGCGCGAGATTGCCCATGCCCGCGATATTCCGCTGGTGATTACCGATCATGTGTTGATGGTAGAGCGTCTGGGGCTGGATGGTGTGCATCTGAGCGATCCTGCCGGGCGGATTCGCAAGCTGCGCGACGATTTGGGCGCAGATGCGATTATCGGGGCCTATTGCGGGCAAATGCGCCATGATGGCATGAACGCTGTCGAGGCTGGCGCAGATTATGCCAGCTTTGGCCCTGTCGGGCAAACCGCGCTGGGGGATGGCAAGCTGGCAGAGCGCGCGTTGTTTGAATGGTGGTCTGCCATGATTGAACTGCCCGTTGTGGCCGAAGGTGCGCTGACCCGCGATCTGATTGCCGATCTGGCCCCTGTGACCGATTTTTTCGCGATTGGCGAGGAAATCTGGAACAGTGCTGATCCTGTTGCGGCCCTGGCCGATCTGACAGCCCCCTTGCGCTAGGCGCGGCGGTCAGGCCTGCGTTGCGGCAAAGCCCGCGCGCACAGCCGTTTCGCATGCCAGCGCAAGGGCCTTGCGCTCTGGCCATTCTGCCACGCGCAAGGGCGTGTGAAATACCAGATCAATCCGCCCCTGCCACGGCTGCGCCAGCACGCGCAGGAAATGGCTGGCAAATTCCATATCCCCCCACCAGCCATAAAACCGCGCATCCTGCCCCTGGGGTGCATGATAGCGGATGCTGACAGGCTGGATATTCATGAAATCACGCAATTCGGGGGCGAAAAACGCCTCGAACAAGGTAGATTTGAACGCCAGCACCTGCACCCCGTCAGAGCTTGTACCTTCGGGGAAAAACAACAGCCTGTGCCCGGCGCGCAAGCGGGCCTCGAATAGCAGTTTCTGGCGCGCGGCATCGCGCCTGTCACGGCGGATGAACACTGTTCCTGTGGCCCGCGCCAGCCAGCCAATGCCCGGCCAGCCCGCAATATCGGCCTTGGCCACGAAAAACACCCGCGTTGCGGCATTGAGCGCGAAGATATCCAGCCAGGAGGCATGATTGGCCACCAGCGCGCCGCGCCCCTGCAAAGGCTGGCCCGTGATCTGCAGCCGCAGCCCCAGCACAGCCAAAGCGGCACGGCATACGGCCTGCGTGACATAGGGCGTGACAGGGCGGCGCAACCCGAAAACCGGGCGTTCAACCAGCCGCAAAACCTGTTTCACCACCAACCCGCCAAAAACCAGAACAACCAGCAACGCGCCGCGCCACAAAAGACGGGGCCAATCTGCACCGCGCAGGGGCCTGTGGGGCGGTGGGATTTGTGAATGCCATGTCATTGCGCCTCTCCGCGTGCCGGGCGTGCCAGCGCGCGGGCTTGCTCTGACATGGTGGCGGTATCAAGGATAATGCAGACATCGGTTGTCTGAAATGCGTGATCCACATACACGCCGTCGCCCACAACACCGCCCAGCCGCAAATAGCCCCGGATCAGCGAGGGCATTTGCAACAGCGCGGTTTTGCGATCCAGCTTGTCGGCAGAAAGGGGCACAAAGCCCGTGCTGTGGCTTGCGCGCACGCGCAGGGATTCGCGGGCAAGATGGTGATGGTGCAGCCAGCTGAGCGGCTGTGCCCAGCGCGCCGGGTCTGCCCCATGAAAACTGGCCGCTCCGAACAATAACTCTATACGGTTTTGCACAACATACTCGGCCAGCCCCTGCCACATTTGCAACATTCCTACCCCGCCCCGATAGGGTTTATCGATGCAAGACCTGCCCAATTCCAACAATCGCCGCCCGGACTGGCGCAGGGGAGAAAGATCAAATTCGCTATCGCAGTAAAACTGCCCGGCCTCTGCCAGCCTGGTATCGGGCAGCAGCCGATAGGCCCCCACCACATGATCACCACTCTCAGGGTTGCGGGCGGTGTCGATCAGCAAGAGGTGATCAAATTGTGGGTCAAACGCATCGCATTCAAGCCGCGCGTCATGATCCACCATCGGGCCAGAGCCGCCCATTTCCTCAATGAACACCCGGTAGCGCAGGCGCTGGGCGGCGCGCAAATCTGCGCCGGTCTGCGCCAGACGCACAATCAGACCCTGCGGGCTGGGCTGTATGGGCTTGGATTCGGGTCGCATCAAAATTCGCCTTGCGCGTCAGTGTCGCGCCCAAGATTTAGGCGCTTCTTCACAAAACGCCGACAATCGCCTGAAAGGCGCGCAGTGTGAGGCTTGAACACACCCATTGGTTGTGCAAAACTACCCTGAAGCATCGGGCGCCAGCTCCAATATAACCCTTTCAGCATTAATGACCTTTTTACCTGCATCCGTGAAATTGATTGTAACAAGAACGCCCGCCCGTGACTGAACCTGCCCCAGCCCCCATTCGGGATGATCTGGATGACGAACAAACATTCCGGGGGAGAGGATAAGATGGCTCATAACATCGTCCATACTGCGCCCAAAGGCGCAGATCAAATACCAAAAGACCCGCATGAGCTGAGCGCGATGGTGGCCGCGCGTATTTGTCATGATCTTGTCAGCCCATTGGGTGCCATCGGCAATGGGCTGGAGCTGATTCAGGCCAGCCAGCAGATGCTGGGGCCAGAGATCAGCCTTGTGGCCGAAAGCACAAGCTGCGCCAATGCGAAACTGCGCTTCTTTCGGGTGGCCTTCGGGATTGTGGGCGCAGATCAGATGATCTCTCACGCCGAAATCATGTCAATCCTGCGCGCAATCAGTGCCCATCAGAAACAGCGCCTTCACTGGACAGGCACAACAGAGTTGACGCGCCGTCAGGTGAAACTGGTGTTTTTGCTGCTGATGTGTCTGGAAACGGCACTGCCCTGGGGCGGTGATATTGATGTCATGGTGCATGCGGGCGGTGTGCAAATGATCGCGCGGTCAGAGCGCATGAAAATTGACGATGCGCTTTGGGCCTGCCTTGGATCCGGCGCCGTGTTGGAGGATGTGACTTCGGCGCGGGTGCAATTCTTGCTGGCGGGTTTGGAAATACATGCTCAGCGCGCACGGATTGGGATGCTGGAACACACAGGCTCTCTTTCGTTGGATCTGGCATTTTATTAAAACTTGTCGCCTGATCCGACCCTGGTTTCCGAGCGGGGTGGCACGCCATGGCACAGGGCCAATCCAGCGTGCCCACTGGCGGATTTCCATAACATTATCTGAGAGACGTGGTGTGGATTGTCGCCATTTAGAGGGCCAAACATATCAGAATAAGGTGATCGGTGAAAACTTGCTCATTCCCCCAAGACGGGGTGACAGCGAAGAGTAATATGATAAACTGTTTCCAATACAGACACAAAGGGCTATGCCCGGAAGGAGATGTGATGTCGAAATTTATCCCGGCAACCATTCTGGCTGCAACCATCGCGCTGGCGGGCTGCCAGATGACCCAAACAGAACGCACCGTTGTTGGTGGCGTGGCAGGGGCCGTGGGCGGTCTGGCTGTGGGCAACCTGCTCGGCGCGAATACCAACTGGACAATCCTGACCACTGTAGCAGGCGCTGCGGCGGGCACATTGCTGGCGCAAAATACCGCGACAGGCCGGTGTGCCTATGCGCGTGGCGATGGCACCTATTACGAGGCCCCTTGCCCCTGATCGCGGCGGAACATGTGACAAAAGCCCCGGCCGATGCCGGGGCTTTTTGCTGCCTTGCGCCCGTGATCACGCAGCCGGCATACGCTGTTCAGCCAGTTCCACCCAATAGCTGCACCCGGCCGGGATAATCGCATCATTGAAATCATAAGCCGGGCTGTGCACATCCGCTGTATCGCCATTGCCCACCAGAATATAGGCGCCGGGGCGTTCTTGCAGCATATAGGCAAAATCCTCGCCGCCCATGACCAAAGGTGCGGCGGCGCAGTCGCCTGAAACAGCACGCGCGGCGGCCATGGCGTGATCCGTTTCTGTCTGGGTATTCACCATCACCGGATAGCCGCGCCTGTATTCTACCCGCGCCACCGCCCCAAAGCCCGCCGCCGTATGTTCGGCCAGCGCCTTTATGCGGCGCTCTGCCAAGTCGCGCATCTCTTGGCTGAGGGTGCGCACCGTGCCGCGCAATGTGACCCGTTGCGCGATCACGTTGAACGCCTGAGAACTGGTGACGAAAGAGGTGACAGAGACCACGATTTCCTGTGTCGGATCGGCATTGCGGCTGGCGATTGTTTGCATGGCCATCACCAGTTGGGCGGCAATGACCGTGCTGTCGGTGCAGTGATGGGGCTTTGCCGCATGGCCACCCTGGCCCTCTATTTCAATCTCGAACTGGTCTGTTGCGGCAAAAAATGCACCGGGGCGAATGGCAAATTCGCCTTGTGGAACGCCCGGCCAGTTATGCATGCCGTAAACTTCCTGAATACCGAACCGGGCCATCATCCCATCGCGGCACATCTCATCACCGCCGCCGCCGCCCTCTTCGGCGGGCTGGAAGATGACAATCACGGTTCCGTCAAAATTCCGCGTCTCTGCCAGATAGCGCGCAGCCCCCAGCAACATGGCAGTATGGCCATCATGGCCGCAAGCATGCATCTTGCCCGGTATGGTAGAGGCATGGGCGGCCCCCGTCGCTTCATGAATTGGCAGCGCGTCCATGTCAGCACGCAAGCCCACCACGCGGCCCGATGCTGTGCTCTTGCCCCGGATCACGCCCACAACGCCGGTGCGGCCAATCCCTGTCACCACCTCGTCACAGCCAAAGTCACGCAGCTTTTCCGCCACAATCCCGGCCGTGCGGTGGCAATCGAACAACAGTTCAGGATTGGCATGGAAATCGCGCCGCCAAGCAGTGATTTCGGGCAGCATTTCGGCAAATCGGTTTCGGATTGGCATGGTTTTCCCCTGTCGTCCTGCGCGCCAGACAACGCGCTTTTCGGGTCAAGCATGCCATAGCTTGCGCCCCAGTGTAACGGGGCGCAGCACAAAAAAATGTCACATGTTCACAAATTCATCAAGGCTATAGCCCTGCAAATACAAGAGCGCCGTCAGATCGCCGTGATTGATCCGCAAGTCGCATTGCGCCGCGACCGAGGGCTTGGCATGCAGCGCCACGCCTGCCCCCGCGCGCCCCAGCATGCCCAGATCATTGGCGCCGTCGCCCACGGCAATCACATCGCCCGCCGTAATGCCCAGCCGCGCGCTGATCTCTTCCAGCGCGCGCACCTTGGCCTCGCGGCCCAAAATCGGCTCTGCCACAGTGCCCGCAAGCAGGCCATCTGCCATATGCAGCGTATTTGCGCGATGCTCGTCAAAGCCCAAGGCCTGCGCCACATGGCCCGTAAAGGCCGTGAACCCGCCAGAGACAAGTGCCGCATAGCCACCATTGGCCTTCATCGTGGCAATCAATTCGCGCCCGCCGGGGGTGAAGGTGATCCGCTCTGCCAGCACTTTGGCGATCACGCCAGAATCCAACCCTTTCAGAAGCGCCACGCGCTCGCGCAGTGCCTCTTCAAATTCCAGCTCGCCATTCATGGCGCGCGCTGTAATCCCGGCCACATAAGCGCCCACGCCCGCTTCATCGGCCAGTTCATCAATACATTCCTGCCCGATCATGGTGCTGTCCATATCGGCCAGCAACATGCGCTTGCGCCGCCCTGCGGCGGGCTGGATCGCAAGGTCTATGCCCAGCGCCTGCATATCTTCCCAAACCTGCCACTGATTGCCCGGCACGGTGTTTAGCGTGAATTCCGCGGCAATGCCGGGGTTCAGCCAGATGGCAGCGCCCCCGCCCCAGGCATTGCGCAGCGCTTCCACTGTGGCGCTCTCCAGGCTGGGTGTGGCGGGATTGGACAGAAGCGTTGCGACATACATGGGCGGCATTCCTTGGGCAGGTTTCCGATGGTGAACACAGGCGCGCAGATTTCACGCGTCACGCGGCGCTCTAGTGCAATTTTCCATCTTGTGCCAGCCTCGAATGCGGCATAGACGCGGCCTTGGGACACCCTTCCCCAACGAAGGGCGATGATCTGGAAGGATATCATGACTATACCTGCACAACCGGCACAGCGCCCGGCTAATCCGCGCTTTTCTTCTGGCCCTTGCGCCAAAATCCCCACATTCAGCCTTGATCAGCTTGCAGATGCGCCTTTGGGCCGCTCGCACCGCGCAGCCATTGGCAAAAACAAGCTGAAAGCCGCGATTGATGGCACAGCGGAGATTCTGGGCGTGCCCGAAGGCTACCGGATCGGGATTGTGCCGGCCTCTGATACTGGCGCCGTGGAAATGGCCATGTGGTCGCTTCTTGGGCCGCGCAAGGTAACGATGGTGGCCTGGGAAAGCTTTGGCGAAGGCTGGGTGACAGATGCTGTCAAGCAGTTGAAGCTGGATGCAGAGGTGCGCAAGGCCGAGTATGGCCAGATTGTCGATATGGCCGCGATTGATTATGATACAGATGTTGTGTTCACATGGAACGGCACGACATCGGGTGTGCGCATGCCGCATGGCGATATGATCCCGGCCAATCGCGCGGGCCTGACAATTTGCGATGCCACTTCGGCGGCCTTTGCGATGGATCTGCCTTGGGACAAGCTGGATGTTGTCACCTTCTCCTGGCAAAAGGTGATGGGCGGCGAGGCTGCGCATGGCATGCTGATCCTCTCGCCCCGCGCTGTGGAACGGCTGGAAAGCTATACCCCTGCATGGCCCCTGCCCAAGATTTTCCGCATGACCAAAGGCGGAAAGTTGATTGAGGGTATTTTCGTTGGTGAGACAATCAACACCCCCTCCATGCTTGCGGTTGAAGATTACCTCGTGGCGTTGGATTGGGCGCGCGAGATTGGTGGCCTGCCTGCGCTGATCGCGCGCTGCGATGCGAATGCAGATGTAATCGCCCGTTTCTGCGCGGCACATGACTGGATTGCCAATCTGGCGCAAGATCCCGCCACGGCCTCGACCACCTCTGTCTGTCTGAAATTCACCGATCCCGCAATCACTGATGGCGCGGCCTTTGCGAAAGCCGTGGCCAAACGGCTGGAGAGCGAAGGGGTTGCCTTTGATATCGGCGCGTACCGTGATGCGCCTCCCGGCCTGCGCATCTGGTGCGGCGCCACGGTGGAGACCGCCGATATAGAGGCGCTGATGGGCTGGCTGGACTGGGCCTATCAGACAGAGCGCGCAGCACTTTAACGCCCGCGCGGGCTTTGCGGCCCTTGGCAGATCACATTCAGGGCGCGTCAGGGGCGCGCCCTTCCCCCCCAAACATAAATGACAGGAGCCAAAACCATGGCCCCCAAAGTTCTCGTATCCGACAAACTTTCCGAAACCGCTGTGCAAATCTTCCGTGATCGCGGCGTAGAGGTGGATTACCTGCCCAATCTGGGCAAGGATAAAGACAAATTGCTGGAAGTTATTGGCCAGTATGACGGGCTTGCAATCCGCTCTGCCACCAAAGTTACCGAGAAAATTCTTGAAGCGGCAACCAATCTGAAGGTTGTGGGCCGCGCGGGGATCGGGGTGGATAATGTCGATATCCCTGCCGCCTCGAAAAAAGGTGTGATCGTGATGAACACGCCTTTTGGCAATTCTGTTACCACGGCAGAACATGCCATTTCGCTGATGATGGCCGTTGCCCGCCAGATCCCGGAGGCCAATGCCTCTACCCATGCGGGCAAATGGGAAAAATCGCGCTTCATGGGCGTGGAACTGACAGCCAAGACGCTGGGCGTAATCGGCGCGGGCAATATCGGCGGTATTGTCTGCGACCGCGCTTTGGGGCTGCGGATGAAAGTGATCGCCTATGATCCTTTCCTCTCGGCAGAGCGCGCGACGAAACTGGGCGTAACGAAAGTGGAACTGGATGAATTGCTGGCGCGCGCCGATTTCATCACACTGCATGTGCCGCTGACAGACAAAACCCGCAACATTCTGTCGGCAGAGAATATTGCCAAGACAAAACCGGGCGTGCGGATCATCAATTGCGCGCGGGGCGGGCTGATTGACGAGGCCGCTTTGGCCGAGGCGCTGAAATCGGGCCATGTGGCCGGTGCGGGGCTTGATGTGTTCGAAGTGGAACCCGCCACCGAAAGCCCGCTTTTCGGGCTGCCCAATGTGGTCTGCACCCCGCATCTGGGGGCCTCCACCACAGAGGCGCAAGAGAATGTGACCCTGCAAGTGGCCGAACAGATGGCCGATTACCTGCTGACAGGGGCTGTGCAAAACGCGCTTAACATGCCCTCTGTCACCGCAGAGGAAGCCCGCGTCATGGGGCCATGGCTGAAACTGGCGGCCCATCTGGGCGCATTTGCGGGCCAGCTGACGGATGAGCCGATCAAGGCCATCAACATCCTCTATGATGGCAAAGTGGCCGAAATGAACCTTGACGCGCTGGGCTGTGGCGCGATTGCGGGCATTATGAAAGCCACAAATCCCGATGTGAACATGGTATCTGCCCCGATTGTGGCCAAAGAACGCGGCGTGCAAATCTCGCGCACCACACAGGCGAAATCGGGCGTGTTCGATGCCTATATCAAGCTGACAGTTGTGACAGACACGCGCGAGCGTTCCATCGCAGGCACCGTATTCTCGGACGGCAAGCCGCGTTTCATCCAGATCAAAGGCATTACAATTGATGCCGAGGTGGGCGCGCATATGCTTTACACCACCAACCGCGATGTGCCGGGCATCATCGGTGCCTTGGGTCAGACCATGGGTGAGAACGGCGTGAACATCGCCAACTTTACCCTTGGTCGGTCCGAGGCGGGCAAGGATGCGATTGCGATCCTCTATCTGGATGGCCCTGCCCCCGAACCCGTACTGGCCAAGCTGCGCGCAACCGGGCTGTTCCAGCAGGTGCGCCCACTGGTGTTTGATGTGGCCTGATATCAGGCTGGCCCCGGTCTGATACCGGGGCCAGCCGCCGTGATTTGCCAAGGGAGAGGGATATGCGCAGCTATGCAATCGGCGATATCCACGGCCAACTGGGCCTGTTGCAGCAGGCCCATCGCTGGATTGAAGCAGATCGCAAGCGCTGCAAAGACCCCGATGCACCTGTGGTGCATCTGGGCGATCTGGTGGATCGCGGGCCGGATAGTGCAGGCGTTATCCGCTATTTGCGCGAGGGCATGGCGGGCGGTGCGCCTTGGGAGGTTCTGAAAGGCAATCACGACCGACTGTTTGAGAAATTTCTCAGCGCGCCCGACTGGCAAGACCCCAATTTGCGCGCTGGTTTCACCTATCTGCACCCGTTGATTGGCGGGGCTGAAACACTGATGTCTTATGGGCTTTATCGGCAGACAGCGTTTCATCTGGAGCGCGCGCGCGCACAGGCGCGCGAGGCCGTACCGCCAGAGGATATCGACTTTCTGCGCCACCGCCCGCTGACAGCCGAGATCGGCCATGCCTTCTATGTGCATGCGGGCATTCGCCCCGGCGTGCCGCTGGCCCAGCAGCAAGAACAAGATCTGGTCTGGATACGCGACCCGTTCCTGATGGATAGCCGCGATCATGGGGCGCTCATCATTCACGGCCATACCGCAATTCCCCGCCCGCTGCATTACCGCAACCGCGTGAATATCGACAGTCGCGCGGGCTATGGCGGGCCGTTGACGGCGATTGTGGTGGAAGGGCGGGATGTCTGGGTTTTGTCAGAGGCAGGGCGCAGCAAGCTTGCGCCCCACTGAGCTGCCCTTACCCCCAAGGCCCAGCCGCCCCGCGCGAAGATGGCGCAGATGAAATCCCGCTTTCCTGCGCCAGTTGCACCAGTGCTGCGATGCGGTTGGCCGTGTTGGGATGGGTTGAAAACAGCTTGTCGCGTTTATGCACATGCAGCGGGTTGATGATGAACATATGCGCGGTCTGGGGGTTTGCCTCTGCCTTGTCATAATCAATGCGCGAGGCGAACCCTTGTATCTTCTCCAGCGCCGAGGCCAGCCAGAGCGGATTGCCGCAAATCGCAGCGCCCACGCGATCGGCCTCATACTCGCGCGAGCGTGAAATGGCCATTTGCACAATCGCTGCCGCCAATGGCGCAAGGATCATGATTGCAATCGCCGCAATCGCCCCGCCTGCGCCCTGATTGCGCCCCCCGCGAAAGAACATCGCAAAATTCGCCAACATGGAAATTGCACCCGCAAAGGTGGCGGTGATGGTCATGATCAGCGTGTCATAGTTTTTGATATGCGCCAGTTCATGCGCCATGACAGCCGCGATTTCCTCTTGCGACATACGGCGCAAAAGCCCGGTTGTGGCAGCCACTGCCGCATTTTCCGGGTTGCGGCCTGTGGCAAAGGCGTTGGGCTGGTCTTCGTCTATCACATAGACACGCGGATGGGGCATATCGGCCTCATCGGCCAGACGGTGCACCATGCGTTGCAATTCCGGGTAAATCTGGCTGTTGCATTCGCGCGCATTATGCATGCGCAAAACGGCCTTGTCGGAATTCCAATAGGCATAGGCATTCATGCCCACGGCAACGGCAAGCGCCAGCAAAACCCCTGCCCCGCCGCCCAGCAAATAGCCCACGCCCATGAAAAGCGCCGTCATTGCGGCCATCAGAATGGCTGTCTTGGTATATCCCATTGTGCAAAACCCCGTCCGATTATCGCCGCAGATATGGGGTGCGCCCAGCGCCCCAACAAGGGGTCAGGCTGCGATCAGCCCGGCCCGTGCAAAGACCGCGCGCATATCGGTTTGCGGGCGCGCGCCAAGATGGCCAATCACCTCTGCCGCAGCCAGCACACCCATACGCCCGGCTGTGGCCATATCGCGCCCCATGGCCAGCCCGGACAAAAACCCGGCCGCGAATTGATCGCCCGCGCCCGTGGCATCTACAGGCACAACCCGCGCAACCGGAATTTCATGGCGCTCGCCCTTCTCGAATATCCATACGGCATCACCCGACCGGGTGCAGACCACCAGATCACAGTCGCGGATGGCTTGTGCCAGCGCATCTTCCAGATCATTGGCCTGATAAAGCGACACCCATTCCTGTTCATTGCCGATCACATAATCCATATCCTGCGCCACAAGCGCGCGGAAATCGGCGCGGTGACGATCCACGCAGAAGGGATCAGACAGCGCAATACCTGCACGCCCTCCCGCCATACGGCAGGCGCGCGCAGCCTTCAGGAAAGCGGCCTTGCCCTTGTCCTTGTCAAACAGATAGCCTTCCAGAAAGACAATCTCGCTTGCGGCCATCACCGCTTCATCCACATCCTCTGGCCCCAGTTCGGCGGAAATGCCCAGATAGGTGTTCATTGACCGCTCGCCATCGGGGGTCACAAAGATCATGCTGCGCGAGGTGGGCAATTCGCCGCCCGCAACAGGCGCATTCACAAAGCGCGTGCCCGCCGCTTCGGTATCGGCGGCATAGAAGCGGCCCAAGGCATCGTCATTCACCCGCCCCACAAAAGCGGCATTCAACCCCAGCCCGCCCGCGCCCGCCAGCGTATTGGCCACCGATCCGCCAGAGGCTTCGGCCCGCGCGCTCATGGCGGAATACAGCACTTCTGCGCGGTCACGCTCTATCAGTTGCATGATGCCTTTGCGAATGGCCCTGTGATCCAGAAAATGATCATCCACAGTTGCAATCACATCAACAATCGCATTGCCGATTCCGGCAATCTGGTAAGGTTTCATAAGGTCTTTTCCTCGAATTGGCAGAGATCACGGATAAGGCAGGCCCCGCAAACGGGTTTGCGCGCCTTGCAGATATAGCGGCCGTGCAGGATCATCCAATGATGGGCGTGCAACTGGTATTCGGCGGGGATATGGTCTTCTATCGCGCGCTCGACCGCCTCTACCGTGCGGCCGGGGCAAATGCCGGTGCGGTTGCCCAGCCGGAAGATATGGGTATCCACCGCCTGCGCGGGCATGCGCCACCACATGTTCAGAACCACATTGGCCGTCTTGCGCCCCACCCCCGGCAGCGCTTGCAGCGCCGCACGGCTGGAGGGCACTTCGCCGCCATAGTCTTCCACCAGAATGCGGCTTAGCTTGATGACATTCTTGGCCTTGTTGCGAAACAGCCCGATTGTCCTGATATGCTGGATCAGCCCCTCTTCGCCCAAAGCCAGCATTTTTTCGGGTGTATCGGCAATCTGGAACAGGGCGCGCGTGGCCTTGTTCACGCCCAGATCTGTGGCCTGCGCAGACAAAGCCACAGCTACCACCAGCGTATAGGCGTTGACATGATCCAATTCGCCCTTGGGTTCGGGCTGCGCCGCGTGAAAGCGGCGAAAGATCTCGCGGATCGTGGGGTAATCAAGTTGCTTGGCCATTGCGCCCTCTATGCCCTGCCCAGCCGCCCGCGACAAGGGTTCAGCCGCGCGCCATTGCCTGCAAATCAAGCCCACCTGCCACGCGCATCAATGCGCGCACAGGGGGGGTGAAAAATTCACCATCGCCCAGATGGGTTTCGCCTTCGTGAATAACCAGCGGCGGCAACAGAACCAAAGGCGCGCGCCCGCCCTTGCGGGCCTGCACGATCACACGCCGCGCCGGGCGCTGCGCGCGCGCGGCCAGCGGCAGCAGCGTGCAAGAGGCCCGTCCCGCCAGCCCCGCCAACAGATCGGGCAAGCGTTCTGTCAGGTGAATGATGCTGATATGGCCGCCATCACGGCAGCGGCGCAAGGCCACATCCAGCCAGACCGAAAGCGGGGTATCTTCGCGCAAGGCCCGGTCGCGGCCCTTGTCCTGGGCCTCTGGCCCATGGGCGGCGTAATAGGGGGGGTTGGCAATGACATGATCAAAGCTTTGCGCGCGCAGATCGACGGGCAGGGCTGCGATATCGGCCTCCACCACCTTCAGCGCAGCGCCATTCTCGGCCCCGTTGCGGCGGGCGAGGGCGGCATATTCTGGCTGTATTTCTACCCCTGTCAGGTGCAGCCCGGCCACGCGCGCATGCAGACACAGCGATGCAACCCCCACGCCGCAGCCCAGCTCCAGCACAGTTTGGCCCGCGCGTGCGGGCACACAGGCCGCCAGAAACACCGGGTCTGTGGCCGCGCGGTAGCCTGTGCGCGGTTGCCAGACCCTAACTTTGCCATCAAGGAACGCATCCTGCGTCTGCGCCTCAGTCATGCAGCGGGATTCCGTTATCGCGCAGAATGGACACCGCCATGAAATGATCCTCGCGCCGCACCATCAACCGCCGCGGCATCATGCCCAAGGTGGATTCCAGTGTGTGCATATGGACGTCAATATCAAACACCTCTATACCCTCGCCTTGCAAGATTGCCGTGGCAAAGGGAATGATCGTCGGATTGGTTGTGCGCAGAAGTTCTTTCATGCCGCTACCCTATGGCCAAGCGCAACAGTTTGTCGAGACAGGACAACAACAGAAGATGGACACACAGCACATGACACATCCCCCCAAAGCGCAGGCCCCCCATGACAGGCTTGCAGCATATCTGGGCGCGGATATGACAGCCGTCAACACCCTGATCCGGGCGCGCATGGCATCCGAACACGCGCCGCGCATTCCCGAAGTCACCGCCCATCTGATAGAGGCCGGGGGCAAGCGCATTCGGCCCATGCTGGTGCTGGCTGCATCGCATTTGTGCAAGTATGAGGGCGAATTCCATCATCATCTGGCAGCGACTGTTGAGTTTATCCATACAGCCACCCTGCTGCATGATGATGTGGTGGATGAAAGCGCCTGTCATCCGCGCGATCGCTGCGGGGGATGCAGAAGAGCGCGCTTTCTGGCAGCGCGTGATTGGGGCAGGCAAGCAAGGGGACGGCGATTTCGAGCAGGCTTTGGCCCTGATGGCAAAGCATGACACACTGGAAAGCACGCGCAAGGAAGCTCTTGCATGGGCAAGCCGCGCCAAAGCAGCCCTTGCCCCCCTGCCCGATCACCCCTTGCGCGATATGCTCAGCGATCTGGCCGATTACGTTGTGGCGCGGCTATATTAAGCCACGCCGCCTAGGACAGGCGCGGGGTTGCGACCACCCACCAGCCGGGATGCGCAAGGCGCAGCGCCTGCGCCGCAGCTTCGGCCTGCGCGGCACTGGCATAAAGCCCGAAACATGTGGCCCCAGAGCCAGACATGCGCGCCAAAGCGCAGCCTTGCGTTGCGGCCAAGGCATCGCGCACCTGCGCGATAACGGGCGCAAGAGCACAGGCGGGCGCTTCCAGATCATTTCGCTGGGCGCGCAACCAATCAAACAGGGCCAGTGTATCCGGCCATGCGGGCAGATCTGCCGGCATTGGGGGATTATCACGCTGCACCAGCGCGCGGAACACTTGGGGTGTTGGCACTTCCACACGCGGATTGGCCAGCACCAGCCAGAATTGCGGCAGCGCGGCCAAGGGTGTAACCACCTCTCCCACCCCCTGCATGCGGCAGGGGTGCAGGCCCAGACATACCGGCACATCCGCCCCAAGCGCCAGAATATCGGCCGGCGCGGGCAATGGCTTGCCCGTCAGCCGCGCAATCAGCCGCAAACAGGCCGCCGCATCGGATGATCCCCCGCCAATGCCAGAGGCCAGCGGCAAATCTTTCTGCAAGATCAGCGCCATATCTTGCGCGCCCATCAGATTTGCGGCGCGCAAAACAAGGTTGTCAGGCCCCGCCCCCAGCCCCGCCGCTTCTGCGCCCTGCACCGCCAGAGATAGCCCCTGCCCGGCCTCGGCTGTCAGACTGTCGCCATATTCAGTAAAAACCACCAGCGAATCCAGACGGTGATACCCATCTGCGCGCTGGCCCGTCACATGCAGGCACAGGTTTATCTTGGCAGGCGCGCGCTCTGTCGCTGTCATTGCGCGGCTTCGGCCTCTTCCAGCGCGATATCCTTGCCCACCTCCAGCTTGCGGCGCACGAAATCCAGATCCAGATCGGGATGGGGCGCAAAAGACAGGGCGCGGCGCCACTGAAACCGCGCTTCGCGCTTGCGGCCCACAGCCCAATAGACATCGCCCAGATGGTCATTCAGGATCGGGTCTTGCGGCAACAGTTCCACCGCGCGCTCCATCACCGGCACGGCCTCTTCAAAGCGGCCAAGGCGGTAAAAGGCCCAGCCCAGAGAATCGGTGATATAGCCGCTGTCAGGATCGCCCGCGACAGCCCGTTCGATCATATCCAGCGCCTCGTCCAAATTGCGGCGCTGTTCAATCAGCGAATAGCCCAGATAATTCAGCACTTGCGGCTCATCGGGCACAAATTCCAGCACGCGGCGGAATTCTGGTTCTGCCCTGTCCCAATCGCCAATCCGCTCCAGCGCGATGGCACGGGTATAAAGCAAAACCCAGTGGCGCGGCTCTATCGTGCCGATAAGATCAATCGCGCGGGTATAGGCTCGCGCGGCCTCTGCAAAGCGCTCTTCACGGCGCAGCATATCCCCCAGAGAACTGAACACCAGCACGGAATCGGGCCGCGCTGCGCTAAGGGCTGTCAGGCTGTCAATCGCGGCCTGTGTCTGGCCGGATTGATAGAGCGCATTCGCGCGGCCCAATTCCGCCCCCAGAAATTGCGGATGCTCGGCAGGCATGCCCAGATAGGTTTTATCTGCCAGTTCATATTGGCCAAGCCTTTCCAGCAATTGCCCTGTCAGCAAGATTGCATCACCATGATCCGGGCGCAGCGCCAGCGCAAGCTGGCCATAGATGATCGGCAACCAATCATCCCGATCCCCCACCAGCGCGCCCGCCAGCGTAAAATAGACCTCTGCCATCCCGTCGCGGGCCGATGTGATGGTGGTGAAGGGGATAGCCTCGCCCGCCTGCAGGGCTGCAATCACTTGCGCGACATCATCATCCGGGGGGCTGGAAAACGTGCTGTCCACGATCTCCAGCGCCTCTTCAAACCGGCCAAGCTGCGACAGGATCGCCAGTTGCGCCAGAATTCCACGGCGCGACAGGCTGACCGGCCCCTCGTTTTGCGCCACCAGAATATCGGCCGCGCCCTCCATATCGCCCACCAAGGCAAGCGCAAGGGCTTTTTGATACAGGGCAAAGGGTGCAAGCTCTGCCCGCTGTGTTACAGCGCTGTCAAAGGCGGCCAGCGTTTCCGACATGCTGCCTTTGCCCAGATTGGCCCATGCAACTGCCATCGCATCAGTCAGCGGCCCTGTGCCCGCGCCATCTTCCAAAGCGCCCAAAGCTGCCTCATAGGCCCCGCGCAAAAACGCATCCGCCTGCAGGATCAGGGCGGCTGATTGTGTCAGATCGCCTGTGGTGGCCCCTTGCGCGGCCAGACGTGCGGATTGCTCAAACGCGCCGCTCAGAAGCCAGCCTTGCATGGCCAATTCGCGAAACGCGTCATTCTGCGGATCGGCTTGATAGGCAGTGTCATAGCTTTCGGCCATGCGTGCGAAATCATTTGCGGTTACGGCAACACGCCCCGACAAAAACGCCCCTGCCAAACCGGGGGGCACAGGCCCTTCCGGTTGCGCCTGCGCCATTGGCGCGACAGGCAGCAAAGCAAGCACAACAGCCAGCGAGCGGGCAAGACGGCGGGAAAAGACCACGTAAAGGCGCTCCGTATTCTAAGGTTCGGCAGTAACAGTAGGGCGCGCAGAGGGCAGAGGCAATCACCCCTGCCCAGAAAGCGCATACCAGGCCCCCAATCTCACCCAATCGTCACATCGGACGGGGCTACATATTGGGATAATTCGGCCCATCGCCCCCCTGCGGCGTCACCCAGTGAATATTCTGGCTTGGGTCTTTGATATCGCAGGTCTTGCAATGCACGCAATTCTGGAAATTGATGACAAAGCGCGGGTCTTTGCCCTCTTCGGCCACCACCTCATAGACACCAGCCGGGCAATAGCGCTGCGCGGGTTCGGCGTATTTGGGCAGGTTTACCGCAATCGGGACAGAAGGGTCTTTCAACGTCAGATGCGCAGGCTGGCTTTCTTCATGGTTGGTGAAGGAATAGGCCACATTTGTCAGCCTGTCGAAAGACAGCACCCCATCGGGTTTGGGGTAATTAATGGGGCTGTGCTTGCGCGCCTCTGCGGTGGCGGCGGCATCGGTCTTGCCATGCCCCATTGTGCCAAATAGCGAAAAGCCCAAGGTGTTTGTCCACATATCCAGCCCACCCAGAGTGAGCGAGGGCACAAGCCCCCATTTTGACCACATGGGTTTGACATTGCGCACTTTTTTCAGGTCTTTGCCAATCGGGCCTTCGCGCAATTCCTGCTCGTATTCTGCCAGTTCATCGCCCGCGCGCCCCGCGCTGATGGCGGCATGCGCGGCCTCTGCCGCCGCTTTGCCCGACAGCATGGCATTGTGATTGCCCTTGATGCGCGGCACGTTCACCAGCCCGGCAGAACAGCCCAGCAAAACGCCGCCGGGAAAGGTGACTTTGGGGATGGATTGATACCCCCCCTCGGAAATCGCCCGCGCCCCATAAGCCACGCGCTTGCCGCCTTTCAGCAGTTCCGCCACCATCGGATGATGTTTGAAGCGCTGAAACTCCTGATAGGGCGAGAGATAGGGGTTTTCATAATTCAGATGCACCACAAAGCCGATATAAACTTGGTTATTGTCGATGTGGTAGATGAAGCTGCCGCCACCGGCATTTTTGCCCAAGGGCCAGCCCATTGTATGGGTGACAGTGCCTTCGCGGTGTTTTTCGGGGTCTATTTCCCAGATTTCCTTCATGCCAAGGCCGAATTTCTGCGGCTCTTTGCCCTTGGCGAGGTCATATTTCGCCATCACCTCTTTCGCCAGAGAGCCGCGCACGCCCTCAGACAGGAACACATATTTCCCATGCAACTCCATCCCCGGCTCATAGCCCGCGCCGGGTGTGCCATCGGGATTCTTGCCAAATTCGCCCGCAACAACGCCTTTGACGCGCCCCCCCTCATAGACCAGTTCAGAACACGCCATGCCGGGAAATATCTCTACCCCCAGCGCCTCGGCCTGTTCGGCCATCCAGCGGCAGAGATTGGCCATCGAGACAATGTAATTGCCGTGATTGTTCATCAGGGGGGGCATGGGCCAGTTGGGCACGCGGATTTGCCCGGCCTCGCCCAGCATGTAGAAAGTATCTTTGCGCACAGGCACTGTGACAGGTGCGCCCCGCGCTTTCCAATCGGGGATCAGCGCATCCAGCCCGCACGGATCAAGCACCGCACCAGACAGGATATGCGCGCCCACTTCCGATCCTTTTTCCAGCACCACAACCGACAGATCAGCGTCCAGCTGTTTCAGCCGGATCGCGGCTGACAGGCCCGCAGGCCCCGCCCCCACGATAACGACATCATATTCCATGGCTTCGCGGGCTAGTTCGGGCATGGCGGCTCCTGTTCTTGCGCGTGGCAGGGCGTGTTTGATATTTTCTTTCGCCAGAACACCTAGCGCAGGGCTGGCGGGATGGTCAATGCTGATGCGGCATTGCAGCACAGAGATGCGACACAGATACGCAGCTTTGCCAACTGTGCGGGGGGCGCGCATTCTTCTTGCAATCGGGCGGCGGGTGCGGTCTGATAGCGAAAGAGAGCTTTGACAGCCCCGGCCCTGCCGCGGGCGGTCTTTTTTATAGTGCGAGGGGACAAATATGGAAAAACTGCCCCTGACCCGTGCCGGTCAGCAGATGCTTGATGCAGAATTGCGCAAGCTCAAATCCGAGGAACGCCCCGCGATCATCAGGGCGATCGCCGAGGCGCGCGAGCATGGCGATCTGTCGGAAAATGCCGAATATCACTCCGCCCGCGAGAAGCAGAGCTTTATTGAAGGGCGCATCAAGGAATTGGAATCTGTGCTGGCGCGCGCAGACGTAATTGATCCGACAAAGTTTTCCGGCTCTGTCAAATTTGGCGCGACGGTCACAATCGTTGACGAGGATACCGAAGAAGAGCGCACCTATCAGATCGTGGGCGAATCCGAAGCCGATATTGAAAAAGGTCTGTTGAATGTGAAATCCCCCCTTGCCCGTGCCCTGATCGGTAAGGATGAGGGCGACACTGTGGATGTGCGCAGCCCCGGCGGCGTGCGCAGCTACGAAATTCTGTCTATCGAATTCAAATAAGGCGGGGTTCGGGGATCTGGCGCGCGCAAGGCCGCCAGATACCGCGCCAACGCTTTTGCACCATCTTGCAACTCGCCGCCCCCTTGGCTAATCATTTCATATGTGAACAATTTTGCCCGCACATGCTGCGGCAGTGCTGATATACGGGGTTCTGATCTGATGGCTCTTTCCCGCGAGTTCTGGCAAGGCTTCCGCGATGCAACGCCTTTTATTCTGGTCATCATCCCCTTTGGCGCGGTGTTTGGTGTGGTCGCCACAGAGGCCGGGCTTAATCTGGCGCAGGTGATGGGGTTTTCGGTGCTGGTGATCGCAGGCGCGGCCCAGTTTGTCGCCGTTCAGATGATGGTCGAGAATGCGCCGGTTCTGATCGTTCTCGCGGCCTCGCTGGCGGTTAATCTTCGGATGGCGATGTATTCGGCCTCTCTCGCGCCGCATCTGGGCAAGATTTCGTGGTGGAAGCGCGGGGCGGTGTCTTATTTCATGGTCGATCAGGCTTATGCTGCCGCAATCCTGAAATATGAAAACACCCCCGATATGCGCCCGGCGCAGAAAATGGCGTATTACTTCGGGGTTGTGACGCCAATTTGCCCCTTGTGGTATCTGGCCACATGGGGGGGCGCGGTGCTGGGAACGGCCATTCCGGCGGGGCTGCCGATAGATTTTGCCGTGCCGATTACCTTTCTGGCGCTGATTGTGCCCATGCTGCGCAGTGCCGCGCATGTGGTGGCGGCGCTGGTCTCTATTATCGGGGTTCTGGTCTTTGCCTTCCTGCCGTTCAATCTGGGCCTGCTGGTGGCGGCGGCGCTGGCGATGATGGCCGGGGCCGAGGTGGAACGCCGCATGCGTGCGAGAGATGCATCATGACCATGACAACCGCCCAAATCTGGACAATTATTGTTGGGCTGGGGCTTGGCTCTTACCTGTTGCGGCTGTCGTTTCTGGGCATAATTGGCAATCGTGATCTGCCCGAATGGGTGCTGCGCCATCTGCGCTATACGGCTGTCGCCGTAATGCCGGGGATGATTACGCCCATGATCCTGTTTCCCCAAGCCACTGGCGGCACATTGGATGGCGTGCGTCTGGCGGCAGCTGTGGCCACAATTGCCATCAGTTTCTGGACAAAGAATGCCACCCTTACAATCTTTGGGGGCGCGGCGGTGTTATTCGCGCTGCATTTTACCTTGGGCTAGAACAGCGCCGGGATTCATAATGCCTCTGGGATCAAGCGCGGCCTTTATCGCGCGCATGGCCGCCAGTTTCACGGGGTCGCCATATTTCACCAGATCAGCGGTTTTCAGGCGCCCCACCCCGTGCTCGGCACTGACAGAGCCGCCCATCTCATGCACCAGATCATGCACACAGGCTTTGATCGCGTCGCGCTCTGCCAAATGGTCAGCACGCGTGCGGCCGGGAATGGGAAAGACGTTGTAATGCAAATTGCCATCACCCAGATGGCCAAAGCAATTGATCCGGTAATCATTGAGGCGCGCCAACGCCGGGCCAGCGCGGCGAATGAAGGCCGGAATTTCTGACAGCGGCAAAGAGATGTCATGGCTGGAAATTGCGCCGATATGGCGGTTGGCCTCTGGGATCGCCTCGCGCAAGGCCCAGAATTCGGCGCGGTGCGCAAGGCTTGCGGCAATCACCCCGTCCAGCACCAGTCCTTGGTCATGGGCCTCTGCAAACAACTCTTCCAGCGCTGTATCAGGGGCCAGCCCTGCGGGCAGGCCCAGATCAATCAGCACCATCCATGCGGGGGGCTGCGCGAAGGGCTGGCGGATTTGCGGCATGGTCTGGGCCAGAAACGCCAACCCCATCTGGCCGATCAACTCAAAGGCTGAAATGCCATCGCCCAAGCGCGCCTGTGCCAGCGCCAACAGGCGCAAGGCGGCGTCCGGGTCTGGCACCACCATCAGCGCGGCACCTTGGCGGGCCGGGCGCGGCGCAAGCCGCAGGCTTGCCGCCGTGATCACCCCCAACGTGCCTTCTGAACCGATCAGAAGATGGCGCAGGTCGTAGCCCGTGTTATCCTTGCGCAGCCGCTTCAGCCCGTGCCAGATCTGCCCATCGGCAAAGACCACTTCCAGCCCCAGCGTCAGATCGCGGGCATTGCCGTAGCGCAGCACATTCACGCCGCCCGCATTGCAGGCCAGCAAACCGCCAATCCGCGCCGATCCTTCCGAGGCCAGCGAAAGCGGGAAAAGCCGCTCTGCGTCTTCGGCGGCTTTCTGAACATCGGCCAGGATGACGCCTGCCTCGGCAATCAGCACATTCTCGGACGGATAGACCGCACGAATGGTTGCCATGCGCTCCATGGACAGGATCAGCGGTTGCAGCGCCCCTGCCGCCACCTGCCCGCCCACAAGGCCCGTTCCCCCACCATAAGGCACAACCCCAATACCCGCCGCATGGCAGGCCCGCAGAATCACCGCCACCTCTTGCGTGCTGCGCGGCAAGGCCAAGGCACCGGCCTGCCCCTGCCAGCGGCCACGCGGTTCTTGCAGATGCCGCGCCTCCGGGGCGCGCAGGCTGTCGGGGGGCAGTTGCGCGGCCAGATCATCCAGAAAGGCAGGGGTGCAGGGTGTCAGCATGCGCGCCTCACGGGCGGGCGTGGTAGGGGCGCCAGAGCGCGCGAGGGGCCGCGGCGCAGCCGCGGCCCCAAGGGTGGGTGGGCGGGCGCGCTCTGGCGCCCCTGCCACTGCGTGCTACAGCCCCGCATCTGTCCGCCCTCGCCTGTCATGGCGCAGGCTGGAATACAGCACATGGTTGCGCCAGCGCCCGTTGATCTGCAAATAGCTTTGCGCCACACCTTCATATTTGAAACCCGCGCGCTCCAACACCCCGCGCGAGGCTGCGTTTTCTGGCAGGCAGGCCGCTTCTATGCGGGACAGCTCCATCGCCGTGAAGGCATGATGCACCACAGCGCCAATTGCTTCGCGCATATAGCCCTGGCGCACGAAAGGTGCGCCAACCCAATAGCCCAGCGTGCCCGCCTGTGCCGGGCCACGGCGGATATTGTCCAGCGTGATCGCGCCCACCAGAACATCATCCCCTTTGCGTATCAGAAACAGCGGCAAGGCCGTATCATTGCGGTAGCAGCGCGCCGCCCAGCTGACGCGGTTGGTAAAGGCCCGCCGCGTCAGATGATCATCAGACCATGTTGGTTCCCAAGGTGTCAGAAACCCCGCCGAATGGCGCCGCAGGTCAGACCAATGCCGAAAATCCGCATGTTGCGGCAAGCGCAGGATCAGGCGCTCTGTCTCGATCCAGACCTTGCCGCGCAATCCCAGCATCAGGCCGCCAGCCTCTCGCTCAGTTGCGCCAGATAGGGCGCGCGTTCGATCGGCCCATAGAGCGCCAGCGCCATTCCAGAGCGTGCCAACAGCCCCTGCGCGTGATCGCGCGTGCCTTGTGCAGTAACCGCTTCAATCCGGGCAATTGCTTCGGAAATATCGGGCACGCGGCCCCAGATGGACAACAGCTTTGCCAGACGCTCGGCCCGCGAGGACGGGCTTTCAAGCCCCATGAGAAGGCCTGCCTTCATCTGCGCGCGGGCGCGCTCAATCTCGGCCTCGCTCATATCTTCTGCGGCGCGCTTCAGCTCGTCTATGGTCAGTTCTGCAAGCGCGCCAATCTCTTCCGCGCCAGTGCCTGCATAGATCGTGATCATGCCGGTATCATCATAGGCGCCCGATTGTGCGAAAACCGTATAGCACAGCCCCCGATCTTCGCGCAGGCGCTGGAACAGCCGCGAGGACATCCCCCCCCCAATGCGCCCGAAAACACTTGCGAGGTGTAGAAATCGGCATCCCGATAGGCGGGCGCTTCCAAGGCAAGGGCAAAATGCGCTTGTTCCAGCGTGCGGGTTTCGCGCCGCTCGCCATTGAAAAACCGCGCGCCTTCGGGCTTTTGGGCGGGCTTGGCAGGCAGATGGCCGAAAAGCGGCTCTGCCAGACGCACCAGCATATCATGATCCACAGCCCCCGCCGCAGAGAGGATCATCTGCCCCGGCCCGTAATGCGCCCCTGTAAAGCGGCGCAAATCGCCCTCGGTAAAGCCTGCCACCTGCGCGCTTGGCCCAAGGATGGGGCGGCCAATAGGCTGGCCGGGATAGGCGGTTTCCTGAAGCCAATCAAAGATGATGTCGTCGGGCGTATCAAGCGCTTGGCCGATCTCTTGCAAGATCACGCCACGCTCCACCTCGATCTCGCGCCCCTCGAACGCGGGATTGAGGACAATATCTGCCAGAATATCCAGCGCCAGCGGCACATCGGGGCGCAGCACGCGGGCATAGTAGGCGGTCGTCTCGCGCGAGGTATAGGCGTTGATATAGCCGCCCACATCCTCCACCGCCTCGGCGATCTGCAGGGCGCTGCGCCGCTTGGTGCCCTTGAACGCCATATGCTCCAGAAAATGCGCAATGCCGTTCTGGCTTTCGGCCTCGTGGCGCGCGCCTGCTTCCACCCAAAGGCCAATCGCGGCTGATTCAAGCCCCGGCATGGGTTCCGAGACAATCCGAAACCCGTTGGAGAGCGTTGTGATCTGAACACTCATGCGCCAATCCGATCGCGGATAAGCGCCTGAACGGCGCGCAGATCATTGGGCAGGCGCGTTACACGCTCTGGCCGCTTGAACAGATCGGCCATGCGCGCAGGCAGGCCGGGGCGCGTGCCTGTCGCCGCTTCCACGGCATCGGGGAATTTGGCGGGATGCGCGGTGGCCAATGTGATCATGGGGGTGGCTGAAAGCTGCCCTTCTGCCACATGCACGCCCACAGCCGAATGGGGGCAAAGAACCTCGCCTGTTGCGCCAGCGGTGCGGGTGATCGTGGCCGAAGTCTCGGCCTCTGAGGCGCGGCCAGAGGCGAAGCTTTCGCGCAGGAATTCCAGCGCGCCCTGGCTGATCTCAAACCCGCCGCTCTGCTTCAATTCATCCATCAGCTGTGCCACGGCCGAGCCATCGCGCCCATAGGCATCAAACAGCGCGCGTTCAAAATTGGAACTGACCTGAATATCCATCGAGGGGCTGATAGAGGGTTTGACCCCATCTGTCACATAGCCGCCAGAGGATAGCGCGCGGTGCAGGATGTCATTGTGGTTGGTGGCCACAACCAGTTTTTCAATCGGCAACCCCATCTGCCGGGCAATATAGCCTGCAAAGATATCGCCGAAGTTGCCGGTGGGCACCGTGAAGCTGACCTGCCGGTCCGGCGCACCAAGGCTGACCGCGGAGGAAAAGAAGTAGACGACCTGCGCCAGAACGCGGCCCCAGTTGATCGAATTCACCCCCGCCAGACGCACATCATCGCGGAAGGTGAAATCATTGAACATGTCTTTCACCAATGCCTGACAGGTATCAAAATCGCCATCAACGGCCAAGGCATGCACATTCGATTCTGTTGGCGTGGTCATCTGGCGGCGCTGCACTTCGGACACGCGGCCATGTGGGTAAAGGATAAACACATCGACATTATGCAGCCCGCGAAATGCCTCTATCGCCGCCGATCCGGTATCGCCCGAAGTGGCGCCCACAATCGTCACGCGCGCGCCAGAGCGCGCCAGTGCCGCCTGAAACAGCTGCCCGATAAGCTGCATGGCAAAATCTTTGAAGGCCAGCGTCGGGCCGTGAAACAGCTCCAGCAAGAAATGATTGGGCCCAAGCTGCTTGAGAGGGGCGCGCGCCGGATGGCCGAACCCTGCATAGGCCGCCGCGATCAGCGCGCGAAACTCCTCGTCGCTGAACGTGTTGCCAATGAAGGGGCGCATCACCAGATAGGCTTGTTCCTCATAGCTTAGGCCCGCAAGCCCCGCGATTTCGGCATGGGTCATGGGTGGCACATGTTCGGGCAAATACAGCCCGCCATCGCGCGCAAGGCCCGTCAGCATCGTCGCTTCGAAATCAAGCACAGGGGCTGCCCCGCGCGTAGAGATATAGTGCATCTTTCGCCTGTCCTTCAGTCGTGCTGCGCCCTGATACGCCACAGAAAGAAAACTGTCATCCCCGCCCATGCCAAAGCCATCAAAAACCATTGCACCGCATAGCCGAAATGCGGGTCTGGCACAGAGACGTTATAAACCGGAACCGGGCTTATGACAGGATGCGCGGGCGTGGAGTTGCGCAGCACAAGCAAGATTTCCTCGGTCTGCAACAGTTGCGCCAGCTCTCTCACATCGCGCCCGAATGCCAGATTGCGCCCGGCATCATAGGCCGGGGTATGGCGGTTGGTATCGCGCGGCCAGTGCAGATTGCCCGATAGTTGCGCGGCCTCTGTGCTGATGAGTGCTGCATCTGCCCGCGCGGCCTCTGTCAGAAAGCCGCGCTCTATCATGATGCGCCGGCCGTCCTCGGCCTCGAATGCCTGCACCAGATGAAAGCCCGGCCCTTCGCTGCGGCGCGCAGAGAGAATGAACACATGCTCCGGCAGAAAGCGCCCAGAGACTTCCACGGGCATGTAGCGATCTGCCTCTGGCTCCAGCACCGGCGGCAGGGGTTGGGGCGGCTGGAAAATCCGGCCCTCCATCTCGGCGATCAGCGCGGCCTTCTGGTCTGCCCTATCCAGCTGCCACAGGCCAAGGGATACCAGAATCCAGCACCCCAACAGGCCAAACAGGGCAGGAATGATCATGCGGCGCAGCATTCGCGGCCTCTTACCTTTGCCATGCAAAAGCGCGCACCCGGTGGTGCGCGCCCTGCGATTTACCCAATGCGATCAGGGTTACATGCCCCAGATATAGACCGCAAAGAACAGGAACAACCACACCACATCGACAAAATGCCAATACCACGCGGCCGCTTCAAAACCGACATGCCGTTCGGCAGTAAAATGGCCAGCGCGCACACGGAAGTAGCACACGGCCAGAAAGATCGTGCCGATAATCACATGCAAACCATGAAAGCCCGTTGCCATGAAGAAATTGGCATAGAACACATCACCGGAGAAATCATACCCGCGATGGCCGATCAGATACACATATTCATAAGCCTGAAGCCCGGTGAAGGCGATGCCCAGCAGCACGCCCAGCAAAAGCCCCAGTTCCACATTCTTGCGCTTGCCGCCATGCACCATTTCATGATGCGCCCAAGTCACCGCGCAGCCCGACAGCAGCAGAACCAGCGTATTGATCAGCGGCAGATCAAAGGCGTTGACCGCATAGATCACCGGCTGGACATATTCCGTCCCGATATAGGTGTACATCGGATACATGGCATGTTTGAAAAAGCTCCAGAACCATGCCGCAAAGAACATGACTTCGGACATGATGAACAGGATGAACCCGTAGCGCAACCCGATCACCACCACAGGCGTATGATCGCCCGAATGCGATTCGACCACCACATCCTTCCACCACTCAAACATCACATACAGCACGCCCGCCAAGCCCGCCAGAAACAGCCATGGGCCGCTTCCATGCATCCAGAGCACAGCGCCGAACAGCATGACAAAGGCAGAGACAGAGGCCACGAAAGGCCAGATGGATGGTGGCAACACGTGATAATCGTGGTTCTTCGCTTGTGCCATTTCTTTGTTCCCTCAGGTATGCTCGGGTCTATGCACGAGTTCAGTTTGTCATGGCGGGTTCCGGGGCGATGTAATCGGCCGGAATCTCGGTGGGGTGGAAAGTGTAGGACAGGGTGATCGTATGCGTGCCATGTGCATCGCGATCCGTCAGAATATCGGGATCGACAAAATATGTCACAGGCATCAGCACAGATTCGCCCGGTTGCAGAACCTGCATCTCGAAGCAGAAGCAATCTATCTTGGTAAAATAGCGCCCGGCTTCGAACGGAGAGACATTGAAACTGGCTGTCCCCGCGATGGGTGTATCTGTTGGGTTATAGGCCTCGTAAAAGGCAAGCCCGACCTCGCCAATTGCGATGTCATGGGTGCGGTCAACGGGCCGGAATTCCCACGGGAAATCGCGCACGACAGAGGCATCGAAGCGCACGCGCATGGTTTGTTCCAGCACCACCCCGGTCGAGGATTCGGCGCGGTTGGTCGTGCCGCCATAGCCTGTGACACGGCAAAAGAGATCATATAGCGGCACTGCGGCCCAGCCCATTGCGCCCATGAACAGCACAACGGAAACCGCCTGCACAGTGGTTTTTTGAATGCCGGAAAGTTTGCGCCACGCTGTGATCATCTTTGCTGAAACCTCACATCATTGGGGTCAAGAGCGGGGCGATAGGAATGGTCGAACGCCTGTAGCGCTCCACCGCCAGAAACTTTTGCAATGGTCAGCCCAAAGACCAGCGCAATGAAACCAACCAGCACCACGGCCAGCCCGATATTGCGGCCAGAACGGCGTTTGTGCAATTCGTGTTCGCGGGTGATTGCCATCAGAACACCTCCAGAATGCGGATATGGGATGCGAATTCGGCATAGACAGGCAGGCGGGCCAAGGCCGCTTCTGCCAGAAATGCGCCAAAATGCACGAAGAGATAGGCCAGCGAGAACCGGAACACGCGCTTTTCCGTGGCGTAGTTATCGGCCTCTGCCTGCCCCTCGTCCCGCCGCCAGATGGCCCATGCGCCTTGCAGGAAGATCAGGTTCAAACCCAATGCCAGCGCCAGATAGACCGGCCCGCCGATGCTGGTAAACCCTGCCGCCAGTGCAAAAGGCACAAGCGCGATTGTATAGACCAGAATATGCGCGCGTGTGGCCTTGCGCCCATGTGTGACTGTCAGCATGGGCACATTGGCCTTGTGATAGTCACTTTTCATGAACAGCGCCAAGGCCCAGAAATGCGGTGGCGTCCACATGAAGATCAGCATGAACATCAGACAGGCTTCAAGGCTGATGCTGCCTGTTACCGCCACCCACCCGATCATGGGGGGAAAGGCGCCTGCCGCGCCGCCGATGACAATATTCTGCGGCGTGGCGCGCTTGAGCCACATGGAATAGATCACCGCATAAAAGAAGATCGTGAAAGCCAGCAAAAAGCCCGCCAGCGCATTGGTGGCCAGCCACAGCATGATGACAGATATGCCCGATAGCGCGACACCAAGTGCCATCGCCTCGCCCGGTGCAACCTTGCCCGCTGGAATGGGCCGCTTGGCCGTGCGCTTCATCACACTGTCAATATCGGCATCCCACCACATGTTCAGCGCGCCCGAAGCCCCGGCCCCCAGCGCGATGAAGATAATCGCGGCCAAAGCCACAACCGGATGCAAGGCCCCCGGTGCAACCAGCATTCCCACCAGCGCCGTAAACACCACAAGCGACATCACGCGCGGCTTGAGCAAGGCGATGTAATCGCCAAACCCGGCGTCGCCCGTCTGGGCCTGTGTTATGTCAACGCGCATATCGGTCATCTGGCGATCCTGTCAGGAATGGCGGCCGAGGCCTTTGTCATGGGCCTCAGTTATTGGCAGCAACCTGAACACGGCGCTCCATCCATGCCGGGGCATTGGCGAATTCTGCGCCCTGACGTTCCAGCCATGCGATATACTCTGCCTCGCTCACAACCTTCACAGTGATCGGCATATAGGCATGGCTGATCCCGCACAGTTCGGAACACTGGCCGAAATAAATACCCTCTTCCTCGGCATTGAACCACAGTTCTGCCAGACGGCCGGGAATGCCATCTTGCTTGACGCCAAAGGCAGGGATCGTCCAGGAATGGATCACATCGGCAGCCGTTACCTGCAGCACGATGTTTTTATTCACAGGAACAACCATCGCCGTGTCTGTAGCCAGAAGATAGAGATCATCCGTATAGCCGTATTCGGCCAGTTGATCGCGCTCCAGCATGAATTGCGAGAATTGCACGCCGTGATCAACGTATTCGTAATCCCAATACCACTGCAGGCCCGTTACCTTGATGGTCACATCTGCCTCTGGCATGATCTGCTGGTGGCGCAGTGCCGGGAAGGTGAAGAGCGCAATACCCAGCAGGATCAGCGCGGGAATGACTGTCCAGGCCACCTCTATCGTGGTGTTATGCGTGAAGCGCGCCGGCTCTGGATTGGCCTTGCGGTTGTGAAAGATCACCACCCAGACCAAAAGCCCGGTCACGAAGATCGTGATCGGCGTGATGATCCACAGCAGCAAATTGTCCAGAAACTGCACTTCACGCATCAGCGCGGTGGCTGGATTCTGAAACGCAATCCCATCCGGCTTGGGCGCGCCAAGCACCGGCAGGTTGGGCAAGAATTCATCCGCAGTGGCGGCGAAGGCGGTCAGCGCGGCGGCCGCCGCAACCAATGGCGAGAGGGCTTTGGAAAAACGCATCTTCTGTTCCCGTTTTTTTGCAGCACACAGGCCGCGACTTGCAGCGCGACTCCACCCATACAAACGGCATGCAATGGAATCCCGTTGAGCTTTTGACCCGTAAAACCATATTACACATTCCAGAACAAGCAAAACCGATGCGACAGATCGCCATTTGTTGATATGGATCAAGGACAGCCCCATCTATCAGAGCAGGCCCGTCTATTCGCGCCGCAACGCATCACAGTTTAAAGAGGCACAGGCCATGACTGATACAGATTTCCGCCCCTTCGAAACGGCTTTTGACAAGGACAGCGCCCTTGCCATCCTGCGCGAGGCGACTGCGGGCGCGGATGATGGCGAGATTTTCGCCGAAAAGCGCGTCTCCGAATCATTGGTGCTGGATGACCAGCGCATAAAATCGGCCAGTTACAATGCGTCAGAGGGCTTTGGCCTGCGGGCCGTGCGCGGCGAGGTGACGGGATATGCCCATTCCACCCATATGACACTGGACGCCCTGCGCCGTGCCGCGCAAACCGCGCGCTTAGCGGTGGGCGATGGCGGCGGCACATTGGCCGACAGCCCCGCACGCACCAACCAGCGCCTCTATACAGATGTAAATCCGATTGCCGGGGCAGAATTTGCGGTGAAGCTGGATCTGCTGCGCGAGATTGATGCTTACATGCGCGATCTGGACAGGCGGGTGGTGCAGGTTTCCGTCTCTATGGCCGCAACCTTGCAGCAAATAGAGATTTTGCGCCCCGAAGGCCTGCATCTGCGCGATACCCGGCCCATGTGCCGCCTGAATATCTCTGTCATCGTGGAAGAGAACGGGCGGCGCGAATCAGGCTCTGCCGGGGGCGGTGGCCGCGCCGGTTTGGAGGGCATGATGGCGCGCGCAACTTGGCAGGGCATGGCGCAAGAAGCCCTGCGCATTGCCCTTGTCAATCTGGAAGCCAAACCCGCGCCTGCCGGGATTATGGATGTCGTGCTTGGCCCCGGCTGGCCCGGCATCTTGCTGCATGAAGCCATTGGGCACGGGCTTGAAGGCGATTTCAACCGCAAGGGAAGCTCGGCTTTTGCCGGGCTGATGGGGCAACAGATTGCGTCCAAAGGCGTGACCGTGCTGGATGATGGCACCCTCCCCGACCGGCGCGGGTCAATCAGCGTGGATGATGAAGGCACCCCCTCGCGGCGCAATGTGCTGATCGAGGACGGTGTGCTGGTCGGCTATATGCAGGACCGCCAGAACGCACGGCTGATGGGCGTTGAGGCCACGGGCAACGGGCGGCGTACAGTGGGCGGAAGTGCCGCGTAAAAAAACTGCGCCGGGGCCGAAAAAACATCTGTGGCGGCCGAAATATTTACCGATGTTTAACCAACTGGAGCGCAATGTAGGATCAGAATGAGGCGAGGCGGATGGAATGGCAAAAGATTTGTTTTCTTCTCACCCACCCTTCACCCCACCCACGACGGAAGAAGACAGGCTGTTCTGGCTTCGCCTCATTCGCTCTCCGCGCGTTGGCCCGACCACGTTTCACCGCCTGATGGCGGAACATGGAACAGCCCAGGCGGCGCTGGAGGCCCTGCCCGCAATTGCGCGCGCAGCGGGGGTTGACAGCTACACCCCCTGCCCCCGCGACACCGCAGAAGCCGAAATTGAACTGGCGCGCGGCAAGGGTGCGCGGATGCTGTGCTATGGCACAGAGGCGTATCCGCACACACTGGCAAGCATATCGGACGCGCCCCCGATTTTGTGGTGCATGGGCCAGCGCGGCGCGATCTTGCGGCCCATGGTGGCACTGGTGGGGGCGCGCAATGCCTCCAGCCTTGGCACACGCATGGCGCGGATGCTGGCCGAAGGGCTGGGGCAAGCGGGCTATACCATTGTCTCCGGGCTTGCACGCGGCGTAGATGCCGCCGCCCATCAAGCCAGCCTGAAAACCGGAACAATCGCTGTTATGGGCGGGGGCGTGGATGTGATCTATCCGGCAGAAAACGCCGTGCTGGCGGCTGCGATTGCCGATCAGGGCTTGCGGGTTTCGGAACAACCCATGAGCCTGCACCCGCAGGCCCGCCATTTCCCCCCCCGCAATCGCATCATCTCTGGCCTGTCGCTGGCCGTGGTGGTGGTGGAAGCGGCGGAAAAATCCGGCACATTGATCACGGCGCGCGATGCGCTGGATCAGGGGCGCGAGATCATGGCCGTGCCCGGCCACCCTGTCGATGGGCGCGCGGGCGGTTGCAACCAACTTATCCGCGATGGCGCAACCCTTGTGCGCAATGTGGAAGATGTGTTGCGCGTGCTGCACAGGCTGCAACCCCAAAGCCCCCCGCCCGCAGAACAAAAACCGCCCGCACCCCGCGCGACCACCCCGCCAGAGGGGCTGCATCAGCGCATTCTGGATCTGCTTGGCCCCAGCCCGGTGGCGGAAGATCAACTTATCCGCGATTTGTCGCTGTCTGCCGCCCTGATTTCCCCCGCCCTTGTGCTGTTGGAAATGCAAGGCACAGTGCGCCGCCATCCCGGTGGGCTGGTCAGCAGGGCCTGACGCGCTGGCGGGGTGACCCCTGTTCGCGCGGGTTTCTGGCCCAAAGTCTCGCCCTGCTGCAGCACCGCCATGTGACATCCCGGCTCTCGCGGGTTTCGGATTACGGCAAAGTGAGGGACAAAACCGCCCGAAGCGACACGCCAAGCAAGTAAGGCAACCCGCGCACCAAGGACGATACAACACGCCAGCGCGCGCAACCCATAAGCCAAAGCACTGGGCAAAGCACTGGGCAAAGCACCGGGGGCGTTGTGCCACCCTCGTCACCCCAAAGCGCCGTCATCGGCGCCTGCACGGCAAAAGTTGGCGGGCGTTGTGCCGCCCCTTCCCCCCAAAGCGCCATCATCGGCGCTGCACGGTATTCTGTGCTGCGATATGCGCAATTGGCACTTCATGTTTACGCCTGCGATTTGAATTGCGCGCAAAATGCCCGCCCGCTGCAACCGCATGACAGCAACTCAGGCCGTGGCAGGAGCCAAGCGCCGGGCGCCCAGTTTCGGGCAGCCTGTCAGGAAAGCCGCATATCCCTTCTCGGAAATGCCTGTGAAACCGGCAATCTGATCGCGCAGAAATTGCATGGATTGACAATGCGGCCCTGCCTCACACATGTAAGGCCACCCCAAAGGGCCAGACCCTTGTGACTTTATCAGAGGAATTTCATGGCAGTCGTCGTCGTCGAATCGCCCGCCAAGGCCAAGACAATCAACAAATATCTCGGCCCCGGTTACACGGTTCTCGCCTCTTACGGCCATGTGCGGGATTTGCCGCCCAAAGATGGATCGGTGGATCCAGAGCATGAATTTTCCATGTTGTGGGAGGTCGCGCCAGATTCGCGCAAGCATCTGAAGGCGATTGCAGATGCACTCAAAGACGATAACGAATTGATCCTTGCCACAGACCCTGACCGCGAGGGCGAGGCGATTTCATGGCATCTGACAGAGGCGCTGGCCAAATCACGGGCGCTGAAAAAAGATACGCCTGTGCGGCGCGTTGTGTTCAACGCCATCACGAAAACCGCTGTGACAGAGGCCATGAAATCCCCCCGTGATGTGGATATGCCGCTTGTGCATGCCTATCTGGCACGGCGCGCCTTGGATTATCTGGTGGGGTTCAACCTCTCGCCCGTGCTGTGGCGGAAATTGCCGGGCGCGAAATCCGCAGGCCGGGTGCAATCGGTCTGTCTGCGCCTGATTGTCGAGCGCGAGATGGAGATAGAGGCCTTTCGCGCGCAGGAATATTGGAGTGTGACCGCGGGCCTGACCACCCCGCGCGGGCAGGAATTCAGCGCGAAACTGGTAAGCCTTGCCGGCAAGCGCTTGGACAAATTCGACATTGCCACCGCAGAATCTGCCGAAATTGCCGTGCAAGCCGTCAATTCGCGATCACTTTTCGTACAATCGGTGGAAGCCAAGCCCGCCAGCCGCAACCCCTCTGCCCCCTTCATGACCTCAACACTTCAGCAAGAGGCGAGCCGCAAGTTCGGCATGGGCGCAAAGCAATGCATGAGTGCGGCGCAACGCCTGTATGAGGCAGGCCATATCACCTATATGCGCACCGATGGCATTGACATGGCCCCAGAGGCCGTGATGGCCGCGCGCGATGCCATCAAGGCGCGCTACGGGGCAGAGTATGTGCCCAAATCCCCACGCATGTACAAAAACAAGGCCAAGAATGCGCAGGAAGCGCATGAATGTATCCGCCCCACAGACATGGCCGCCAGCCCCGACCAGCTGAAAATCACCGATACCGACCAGCGCAAACTCTATGATCTGATCTGGAAACGGACGCTCGCGTGCCAGATGGAAGCCGCGCGGATGGAGCGCACAACCGTGGAGATTGGCGCGAAAGACGGGCAAGTCGGCCTGCGCGCCACAGGGCAGGTTGTGCTGTTTGATGGCTTTCTCAAAGTCTATGAGGAAGGGCGCGATGATGTTGTTGATGATGAGGACAAGCGCCTGCCCCAGATGGCGCAAGGCGACGCGCTGGACAAACGCAGCGTCACCCCAGAGCAGCATTTCACCCAGGCCCCGCCCCGCTATACCGAGGCCACATTGGTCAAGCGTATGGAAGAACTGGGCATTGGCCGCCCCTCCACCTATGCCAGCATTGTCACCACAATTCAGGATCGCGGCTATGTGACGAAAGACAAGAACCGCCTGATTGCCGCCGATAAGGGGCGGCTGGTTACAGTGTTTCTGGTCAATTACTTCCGCCGCTATCTGGAATATGATTTCACCGCCGATCTGGAAAGCCAGCTGGATGATGTCTCTGCCGGGGATCGCGATTACCGCGAAGTTCTGGAACGGTTCTGGCGCGATTTCTCTGCCGCGATTGCAGAGACAGCAGACTTGCGCATTACCGAAGTGCTGGAAAAGATTGACGAAGTGCTGGCCCCGCATCTTTATCCGCTGCGCGAGGATGGCTCTGATCCGCGCCAATGCCCCAAATGCGGGGCCGGGCGGTTGAATTTGAAAACCGCGCGCTCTGGCGGGGCCTTTATCGGGTGCAACAACTACCCCGAATGCCGCTATACCCGCCCCCTTGCGGGCGAAGAAGGCGATGCAGAACTGTCGGGCGATGGCAAGTTGCTGGGCCATGATGCCGGCGATCCCATCAGCCTGCGTACAGGCCGCTTTGGCCCCTATGTGCAGCGTGGCGAGGTGACGGCAGAGCAGCCCAAACCGCCACGCGCCTCACTGCCCAAGGGCTGGGAGGTGGAGAGCATGGATCTGGAGCGCGCGCTCATGCTTCTCTCGCTGCCCCGCCCTGTTGGCCCCCATCCCGAAGATGGCGAGATGATAGAGGCCGGGATCGGGCGTTATGGCCCTTATGTCAAACATGGCCGCGTCTATGCCAATCTGCCAGAGGTGGACGAGGTGTTCACCATCGGCATGAACCGCGCGGTGGAGGTATTGGCGGCCAAACCGGGCCGGGGCCGCGCGGCGGCAGCCGAACCTTTGCGCGTCTTGGGCGATCACCCGCAAGGCGGCGCGCTTTCGGTGATGAAAGGGCGCTACGGGCCATATGTGAAATGGGAGAAGGTGAACGCGACCTTGCCCAAAGAGGTAAGCGCCGAAGAGATCACGCTGGAACAGGCGATAGATTTGGTGAATGCCAAGGCCGGGGCAAAACCGGGCGGAAAATCCAAAGCCGCAGCGGCCAAGAAAACACCGTCCAAAAAACCTGCTGCGAAAAAGGCCCCTGCAAAAGCCACGAAGAAAGCGCCTGCCAAGACAGCCGGCAAGGCGGCAAAGTGAAGCAATCTCGCAGGATGTTGACTTCGCTGCACTGCCGCGTCAGACATTTTGCAATCACTGTGTTTGGGGAGTAACAGGATGAAGAAAATCTATGGCTCTGCGCATGAGGCGCTGGATGGGCTGCTCTTTGACGGGATGACAATTGCCGCTGGGGGCTTTGGGCTGTGTGGCATTCCAGAACTGTTGATCGATGCGATCCGCGAGGCGGGGGTGAAGGATCTGACTGTCGCGTCCAACAATTGCGGGGTGGATGATTTCGGGCTGGGTGTTTTGCTGAAAACCCGCCAGATCCGCAAGATGATGTCCTCTTATGTGGGCGAGAATGCGGAATTCATGCGCCAATATCTGAGTGGCGAGCTGGAGTTGGAATTCAACCCGCAGGGCACTTTGGCCGAACGCATGCGCGCCGGCGGCGCTGGCATTCCCGGTTTCTACACCAAAACCGGTGTGGGCACGGTGATTGCCGAGGGCAAGGAGCATAAAGAATTCGGTGGCGAAACCTATATTCTGGAACGCGCCATCGTGGCCGATCTGGCCATTGTGAAAGCCTGGAAAGCCGATACCACCGGCAACGCGATCTTTCGCAAGACCGCGCGCAATTTCAACCCGCCCGCCGCGAAATGCGGGAAAATCTGTGTGTTGGAGGTGGAGGAAATTGTCGAACCCGGCATGCTTGACCCGGACGCCATCCACCTGCCCGGAATTTATGTGCACCGCCTGATTCAGGGGCAGCACGAAAAACGCATCGAACAGCGCACAGTGCGCGCGGCTTGAGGAGGGCTGACGGATGGCTTGGGATCGTAACCAGATGGCCGCACGGGCGGCGCAGGAATTGCAAGACGGGATGTATGTGAACCTTGGTATCGGCATTCCGACGCTGGTGGCCAATTACATCCCTGACGGGGTGCAGGTGACATTGCAATCTGAAAACGGAATGCTGGGCATTGGCCCCTTCCCGACAGAGAATGAGGTGGATGCCGATCTGATCAATGCCGGCAAACAGACTGTGACGGCGCTGCCGCATACGGCCTATTTTGACAGCTCCGAAAGCTTCGCCATGATCCGCGGCGGCAAGATCAACATGGCGATCCTGGGCGCGATGGAGGTGGCCGAGAACGGCGATCTTGCGAACTGGATGATCCCCGGCAAGCTGGTCAAGGGCATGGGCGGCGCGATGGATCTTGTCGCGGGCGTGGGCCGCGTGATCGTCGTGATGGATCACACCAACAAAGCGGGCGAGAGCAAGGTTCTCAAAGCCTGCACCCTGCCCCTGACCGCGCAAGGCGTGGTCAAGCGCATCATCTCCAATCTGGGGGTGCTGGATGTGGTGGAAGGCGGATTGAAGATCGTCGAATGCGCCGAAGGCGTAACCGAAGACGAAATCCGCGCCGCGACAGAGGCCACAATTGTAAACTGATCCCTGATTCGGGCAGGCGCTAGCCCGCCTGCCCGATCTTGAACACACACCCATCACTGGGCAATTCCGGCACAGTTGCGCATAGCCCGCGCGCCACCAGCCATGCGGCCAGCACTTTGGGCACATAATCGCGCGTTTCGGCAAAGGGCGGCACGCCACCGTTGCGCCGCACTGCCCCTTCGCCCGCGTTATATCCGGCCAGTGCCAGCACGATATCATTGTCGAAATGGGCCAGCAGCCAATCCAGATAGGCAATTCCGCCCCGGATATTTTGCGCGGGATCAAACGAATCACTCACCCCGAAGCGCTGCGCCGTGGCCGGGATAAGCTGCATCAACCCCTGCGCCCCGGCGGAACTGACAGCCGCCGCCTGCCCTGCGGATTCCACCGCGATAACCGCCAGCGCCAGCGCCGGGGATACATTTGTGCCAACACTCGCGCGCAGGATATCCGCCCCATATGCGCTTGCGATATCTTGCAAAAATTGCATGCGAGGCGCGCGCACCGCGCGCCCGTTTTGCGGGGTGTTAAGTGCGGCAATGGCAGATAAAAAGCGCCCTGAACCATCTTCCATGCGTGGCGAAACCCTGTCCCAGAACCACGCATAGCCGCCACCCGGCGCGGCCCTGCCGTCAGTATCTGGCGTGATAACAGGTGCGCGCCGGGATGTGGGGGCAAGCAGCCGCGCCTGCTCTGCCGGATCAATCTGCACCGAAATGCGTGGCCCCGCTTGCGGCGCGGCGGCTGGAACACGGCGAAAGGTGAAATCGCGCCCGGCGTCTTGCAGGCTTGGCTCTGGGCTTTGGGCTGGTGCGGAACCCGCACAAAGAATCAGCACAGCGCAGGCAAAGAGGCCGCCGAGGAAATGGGTCATGAGGATTTACTGCTCGTTTATAAATTTTGTCCAATATGCAGGCTTGTTGCGTGTCTGGCTACAGTTTCCCATACCCGCGATCTGATGCGCGCTGCGGTGTTGCCCCTCTGCCATTCCCCGCGCTGTTTGGCTGGCTGGTTTGCCACAAGGCCACATGACGTTAATCTCGCGTTCATAAAGACCAGAAAAGAAACGATTGCTGCCCCATTCTGAACAAGATTCGCTGGCTATATCCACATCAGCCCGGCGGAGACTGTATTGACCCTCTGTATAGATTATGCGGCTGAGTAGAAAACGTTCAAATCTGGAGAATTTAAAGTGACATTTATTGCAAAAATCAAGAATTTCGCAGCGGATGAATCCGGCGCTGTCACCGTGGATTGGGTTGTTCTGACGGCCGCCATCGTTGGGCTTGGGATTGCCGTGGTCGCCTCTGTGCGTACTGGCGTCAGCAGCGTGGGAACAGAGATTTCGCGCAGCCTTGGCACAGTCTCTCTGCCGACAACGCTAAACGTCAACCCGGAATAATCCTATCGGGATGAACCCAAAGCTTGAGGCCGCGCATGCGAACATGCGCGGCCTCAACCGTTTGCGCACCACGTCGGGTGGCTCTCGCGCGCTTTGCCTTAGTTCTGCCACCAATCTATCGGATTGTTGCCGGAATACGCGGTTAAACGGCGCAGTGACGCGGATTGTTGCTGCGTGCGGAACATAGCTTGGAAGGGATAATACTATGCGTAATGTATTCGCGCTGGTTCTTCTGGTCGGCCTGGGCCTTGCGGGCTTTGCCGTATATCAGACCCATCTTTATATTTCGCAAATCCAGGCAGAACTGGCCGCCGCCCAAGGCAACAGTTCCAATATCGAGATGGTGAATGTCTTTGTCGCGGCCGGTGAATTGCGACATGGCCAGCCGCTGACCCGGCAAGATGTGCTGATGGCCCCCTTCCCCAGCTATGCTGTGCCTCAGGGCGCCTATACCGATCTTGACGCGCTGTTTCCAAACGGGGCCGATCGCATTGTCTTGCGCGCCATGGATCCGCTGGAGCCTATTCTTGCAACCAAACTCACCCGCCCCGGAGAGATGGCAGGCATTGCCTCGCATCTGAGTGCGGGAAAAAGAGCCTTTACCATACCTGTAACACAGACAGGGGGCGTGGCCGGCTTTCTGCGCCCCGGCGATTATGTGGATATTTTCTGGACAGGCCGGGGCCGCGATGCGGGCGAGATAACCCAGCGGATAGAGGCGCAGATCAGGATTATCGCTGTCAATCAAAGCGCGGATATGGATCGCACATCACCTGTGGTAGAGGCGCGCTCTGTCACTGTCGAGGCTACGCCAGAGCAAGCGGCCTTGCTGGCACAGGCCCAAAATTCTGGCCGCCTGTCGCTTGCGCTGTTGGGGATGAGCGATGAAGATGTGACAGGGATGATCGAAGTGACACAGGACAGCATGCTTGGGATCGTGCGGCAAGAAAACGCCGTGGCACCGCCAGAGAGATGCCATATTCGGACGCGGCGCGGCAATGATATGGTCTTGATCGAGATACCCTGCACGAATTGACGCAGGCGGGCCCAAACCGCTCCCTCCGAAGAGGGCAATATTGCGCAAAATAGGGTATGTTGCCTTTTGATACCAGCCAGATATGGGGCCAAAGGCTGCGCTTGTTGCGAAATTCACATCAAGAAAGCCCGGTAAAGACAAGATTCTTGATAAAAATTCTGATTTGGCGCATAGTATGGGCAAGTATGACGAAAAGTCATCGCCGCAGCAGGCCGCACAGCCGCCGGGTTTCATAAAGAGCAGTTTCAGAAGGCAGGCAAGATGGATTTCAAAGTATTTGCAGCGGCAATTCTGGTCGCAGCCTCGCTGGGAATGGGACAGGCACCCGTCGCGCAGGCCGATACATTCCGCGTGGTCAATGGAAACGCGGCCTCTACCTTGCGGGTTTCCATGAACCGGGCTGTGGTGGTGGAAACGGATAATCCCTTTGCAGAATTGTCTATCGCCAATCCCGGCATTGCCGATATCTCTACGCTGTCTGACCGTTCCATCTATGTGCTGGGCAAGACGCCGGGGCGCACAACGCTGACAATTCTGGGGCTGGATGGCGGCCTGATGTCAAATATCGAAGTGCAGGTTACCCCCGATATCGCAGAATTCCGCGAACGGCTGCGCCAGATCCTGCCCAACGAACCTATCGAAGTGCGCACCGCGAATGACGGGATCGTCTTGTCGGGCATCGTGTCATCTGCCGCGCGGCTGGATGCGGCGCTGGAACTGGCACAACGCTACGCGCCCGACCGTATTTCCAACCTGATGAGTGTGGGGGGCACCCAGCAAGTGATGCTGAAAGTGCGCTTTGCCGAAATGCAGCGCGGGGTCAGCAAGAATCTGGGCACCAGCCTGAATATTCAAGCCGGAACCAATGGATCGGCCGCTTCGGGAATTTATGCCAACCAGCCGGCAGGCGCGACAGAATTGATCACACAGACGCCGCGCGCGGGTGCGGCCACTTTTCGCATTGGCGGTGGCCGCCTGACGGCGCAGGTCTTGATTGAAGCCCTGGAAACACAGGGGCTTGCGCGCACCCTGGCCGAGCCCAACCTGACCGCACTTTCCGGGCAAGAGGCCTCTTTCCTTGCCGGTGGGGAATTTCCGGTGCCGGTGCGCAATGATGGCGATGTGAGCATCGAATACCGCCCCTTCGGCGTAGAGTTGAAATTCACCCCCAGAGTGCTGGATGACAATGTGATCAATCTGCAACTAGATGCGGCTGTCAGTTCCATAGATACATCCACGACAGTTGATCTGGGCACAGGCACTGTTCCCGCGTTCCGCCGCCGTTCCACCCAGACCACCGTGGAATTGCGCGATGGCGAAAGCTTTGCCATTGCCGGGCTGCTGCAAGATGATTTCCGCGCCAGTTCGCGCAGTGTGCCGTGGCTGTCAGAATTGCCCGTTCTGGGCGCATTGTTTCGCAGTGCGCAATACCAGCGCGACCAGTCAGAACTTGTGATCATCATCACCGCGCATCTTGTCTCTCCCACGCGGGGCGAGGCGCTGATGCTGCCGACAGATCGTATCCGCCCCCCGTCAGAACGTGACCTGTTTTTGAATGGTCGCCTTGCTGCGCCCGGTTCAGGCGCTGTGGGAGAAATTGCACGGCAGGATTTTGGCGGCTCTTATGGCTATGTTCTGGATTAAGATTGCAGCCAAAAGCGCATTGTAAGAGGGCTGGATATGAATTTTCAAAGACGTTTCTTTTTGTTGGGCGCGCTGGGGCTTGGGCTTGCGGGATGTGGCCCAAACTCCAAAAGCACCGAGGCCGGGATTTGGCTGGATGAGGGCGGGTTTGGCAACCCGACCATGCACAACACCCGGTTGCAAAACGGGGAAATCAGCCTGGCAGAGGTGATGACACGCCGCTTTCATGCCGAAGTGCCCTCTATGGTGAATTTCGCGCTCGACAGCGCGGAACTCTCGCCAGAAGCGCGCGATATCTTGCGCATGCAGGCGCATTGGATGAAGCAATTTCCAGAACTGCGCTATACCATCTATGGCCACACGGATTCCCTGGGTAGCCCCGCCTATAACCGCCGCCTTGGCCAGCGCCGCGCAGATGCCGTGGCGCAGGCACTTGTTTCTTTTGGTGTGCCACGCGGCAGCATAATTGCAGTGGTGTCACGCGGCCAGAGCCAGCCACTGATCGCCAGTTTGGGGTATGAACCAGCCAACAGGCGCACGGTGACGGAAATCTCTGGTCTGGTGCGGCGCGCAACGGTGATGCAGGGCGAATACGCCCAGATCATCCAGCGCGAATTCATCGAAAGCGCGCAGAGTGGGCATATCGGGCAGAACTTGGGCAACGCGCAATAACCCTGCCCTTCTGGTATCGCTCAGATCACTGCGGCACCCGACAACACAGGGTTTCACTTTTCTTTGTCCATGTCCCCGAACATCCCAGATATGCCGAACAATTTAAGCAATTTGGCCTAAATCTCGCCAGATTCATGAACAATCTTCAGTGCGTAATCATCTTGCATGAAGGTGGGGGCAGGGCCTGCACGAAACGCGGCGCGACCCACTTTCAACAAGCAGTTTCTGAGGAAGATCATGGCGAGTGTTACTGAGGATCAAGCGGAGCGGATCAGAGCCTGCACTGTTGCGCGCAGCATCGAGGATTTTGATCTTCTGATAGAGGACATGGAAGTGATCTTCGGCACCGAATGGGGAAATCTGACCTTTGCCGAAACACTCGCCTTTCTGAAATCCCCAGATGCCAAAGATCTGGATATGCTAGCGGTGGCGCTGGATGATGCCGATGAAGGCAATCTCACGCTGATCCGCTCTGTTATCGAAGCCGCAAGCGCGAAAAACATCCGCACCCTGCTGATTGCAGAGGCGCTTTCGCCCATCATCCTGCATCAGCTTTTGCGTGCGGGCGCACAGGATTTCGTACCCTATCCCCTGCCCGAAAACGCACTGCGCGATGCCATGGACAAACTGCAAAAAGCCGCGCAACCCGCTGTTTCGGCCGCGCAAGCCAAAGCCCAGACCGGGAAACACGGCAATATCATTGCGGTTCACGCCCTTGCAGGCGGGGCGGGCGCCAGCACCTTCAGCACAAACCTGGCTTGGGAATTGGCCGCGCTGGCAGAGAAATCCAAGAAAACCGTGTGCATTCTGGATTTCGATTTTCAATCCGGGGCCGTTGCCACCTATCTGGATCAGCCGCGCACCGAAAAAGTGTATGAATTGCTGTCACAAACCAGCACCATGGATCAGGACGCGTATTTTCTGGCGTTGCAGAATGCGAAAGGCAAGCTGCATGTTCTGACCGCCCCCTCGGATATGCTGCCGCTAGATTTGCTGACACCAGATGAAATCCAGCGCGTGATCGCAATGGCGCGCGACCAGTTTGATTTTGTGGTCATCGACATGCCGCGCACAGTCGTTCACTGGACAGAGACTGTGATAACCATGGCCGATCTTTATTTCATCATGCTGGAACTGGATCTGCGTTCGGCACAAAATACGCTGCGCATGATCCGCGCCATGAAGGCCGATGGCATTGCCATGGATAAATTCCGCTTCGTGCTCAATCGCGCGCCCAAATTCACCGATCTTGCCGGAAAATCACGGGCCAAACGGATGGCGGAAAGCCTTGGGATCAGCTTTGCGCTGTCCTTGCCCGATGGTGGCGCGCAGATTCGCGATGCCAATGATCACGGCCTGCCCCTGGCAGAGTTTGCGCCCAAGAACGTGTTTCACAAAGAACTTCAGAAATTTGCAACCGCTTTGTTCGAAGCTTCCGAACAGGCCGGCAAACCATCAAGATAGGCAAGACCATGTTTTCAAGATATCGCAAGACAGCCGGGAATACGCCGATCAAACCCGTGGAGCCAGCCCCCGATCGTGGCTTGTCCCAGCCGCCAAAGCCGCAGCCAGAACGGCAACAAAAGCTTTTGGCTCAGCGCACGATGGCGGGGCCTTTGGCCAGCACAGACAGGGCCGAGCAGCGCAAACAGCGGCTGAACAGTGTCAAGGCAGATATTCACAAGCGCTTGCTGGAAAACCTGAACCTTGCTGCACTGGAACATGCCAGCGAGGCCGAGTTGCGCAGCGAAATCAGCACCATTGCCGCCGAAACGCTGACAGAGCTGGACGTGGTGCTCAATGGCGAAGAGCGCAAGGTTCTGAATCAGGAACTGTATTACGAGGTCATGGGGCTTGGCCCGCTGGAACCTTTGCTGCAAGATGACAGCGTAAACGATATTCTGGTCAATGGCCCCAAACATGTCTTTGTTGAACGCGCAGGAAAGCTGCATCTGACAGATGTCACCTTCCGCGACGAACGCCATTTGCTGCGCATCATTGACAAGATCGTTTCTGCCGTAGGCCGCAGGGTGGACGAATCCAACCCCTATGTGGATGCCCGGCTTGCCGATGGGTCGCGCTTCAATGCGATGATCCCGCCTGTTGCGGTTGACGGTGCGCTTGTCTCGATCCGCAAATTCAAGAAAGAGAAGCTCAACATTGCTGATTTGGTGCAATTTGATGCGTTTTCCGAAGAAATGGGGCTGTATCTGGAAGCGGCGGTGGCCACGCGGCTGAATATCATTGTCTCCGGGGGCACAGGTTCGGGCAAAACCACAACCCTGAATGCCTTGTCCAGTTTCATTGGCAATGACGAGCGTATTCTGACGATTGAAGATACTGCCGAATTGCAGCTTCAGCAGGTGCATGTGGGCCGCATGGAAAGCCGCCCCCCCAATATGGAGGGCAAGGGTGCGATCACCCAGCGCGACTGTTTGCGCAACGCGCTGCGCATGCGCCCTGACCGGATCATTCTGGGCGAGACCCGTGGCGAAGAGGTGATTGACATGCTGCAGGCCATGAATACCGGCCATGACGGGTCTATGACCACGATCCACGCCAACAGCGCCCGCGATGCCATTAGCCGTCTGGAAAACATGGTGGCAATGGCCGGATTGGAAATGCCCTTGCGCGCCGTGCGCGCGCAAATCGGCTCTGCGATCAATCTGATTGTGCAGGTTTCGCGCCTTCAGGATGGGTCACGCCGGATGATGTCCATTACCGAAGTAACCGGGATGGAGGGCGAGATCATCACCATGCAGGAAATTTTCCGATTCGAGCGCACGGGGCTGGAGCCGGATGGCACGATCCTTGGCCATTATACCGGCACAGGGCTTCGTTCTGCCTATGCTGACAGGTTCAGGCGCTGGGGCTTTGATCTGCCCTCAAGTATTTATGATGAAGTTGGCCGCCGGAGATAAGCATGACAACCACCATCAGCCCCCTGATTTATGTTGCCATTTTTGGCGCCGTGCTGTTGCTCTTTGCCGCGATATATCTGCTGGCATTCGGCAAGAGCATAGAGCGCAGTTCAACGCTCAACCGGCGCATGGACTTGATAGAGAAGGCGCGCGCCAAGAAAGATGTTCTGGAACAATTGCGCAAGGATCGCGCTTCTGACACCGGCAAAGGCGGGTTGCCGATTGTCGGTGCTCTTGAAGATAACCTGCGCAAGGCCAATCTCAGCCTGTCGTCGCGAACACTGATCCTGATCATGATCGGGCTAAGCGGTGCAAGCGTGGTTCTTCTTGGCATGTTCACTGCCGCTGATCTGGGCTTGCGCAGTGTGGTGGGGCTGGTCGCCGGATTTGGCGGCGTGTTTCTCTGGCTCTCCGGCAAGGCAAAGAAGCGGATCGCGGCAATTGAAGAGCAACTGCCCGAAGCGATTGACCTGATCGTGCGCAGCCTGCGGGTTGGCCATCCGCTTGCCGCCGCTTTGGCAATGGCCGGGGATGAAATGCCAGCCCCTCTGGGCACGGAATTGGCCCTCATCTCTGACGAAATATCCTATGGCCGTGATGCCGGAGAAGCGCTGTCAGATTTCGCGGAACGGGTTGATCTGCAAGACCTGCGCTTTTTATCGGTTGCCGTGGTCATCCAACAACGCTCTGGCGGCAATCTGGCAGAGATATTGGACGGATTGTCCAAAGTTGTGCGCGCAAGGTTCAAACTGTCGCGCCGCGTGCGCGCCATGACGGCAGAGGCCAAATGGTCAGGCATATTCCTGTCCGGCTTTCCCATCGCCGCCATGATTGTCATCCAACTGCTCAAGCCCGATTATTATGATGTGGTGAAAGAACATCCCCTGTTCATGCCGTTGGCGGTGGTCGTCTTCGGGTTTCTGGTTTTGAACATCCTCTATATGCGCAAGATGACCGATATCAAAATCTGATGCTGTCCTGTTTCATAGGTTTCCCACGAAAGGCATTTGCCAGATGCTAGAATTTTTCCAAGGCCCGATGGGGTTGATTGCAGTGACAGGCTCTGCGGCAGTTATCCTGCTGCTGGTTGCGCTGCTGGCGGTGCTGCGCACACGGCATGCCGACCCGATGCAAAAATTCACCGGCGCGGTGAAAGAAACGGCGCGTAGCCGCAGGGAAGATCCGGCAGCATTGCGCCGCAAGGCCGGGCGTGACTTCAAGGCATTGGAAAAGTTTTCACGCTTTCTGGAACCGGAAAATGAGAACGAACTTTCTGCCGCGCGCCAGAAGATGATTCAGGCCGGGTATCTGGGCAAGAATGCTGTGCGCGATTTCGCAGCGCTGCAATTCATCCTTGCTGTGTTGGGGGTATGTGTTTCGCTGATGCTGGTCTATGTTGTGATGCCAGAGCAGTTCGAAAGCCCTGTGATGATGGCTGTGGGTTTGATTGCGCCCATGCTGATCGGCTATTTCGGCCCGCGCCGTTGGATCGAACGGCGGGTAGAGGCGAGAAAAGAAGAAATCATAGCCGGCTTTCCAGATGCGCTGGATCTTATGCTGATTTGCGTGCAAGCCGGGCAATCGCTGGATCAGGCGATGCAGCGCGTTTCCAGAGACATTCGCAAAGCCTATCCGGCTTTGTCGGAAGAATTCACAACTGTTGGCGAGCAGGTAAAGGCCGGGCGCGAGCGTTCAGAAGTCTTGCGCGACATGGCAAAGCGCAATGATGTCAGCGATATCACAGCCTTTGTGACGGTGCTGGTGCAGGCGGCAACCTATGGCACCTCCATCACAGAAGCCTTGCGGCTGTTCGCTGCCGAGATGCGGGACAAACGCATGATACGCGCCGAAGAGAAGGCCAATCTCTTGCCCACAAAGATGACTTTGGGCACCATGCTCTTTACCGTTCCGCCCTTGCTGATTATCCTGATCGGGCCTTCGGTTATTGCGGTTATGAGCGATCTGAACAGCGGCAGCATTACATCTGGAATGTAGATTTGAAACTTATCGCGCTTCTTGTCTGTGCAATGGTGGTGACGGGCTGCACTGGCCCGCGCCCGCCCGCACTGGATGCGGGCGCCGGGCCAGACCAGCTGCGCATGGCAACCACAGGCGGCCCCGATGTTCCAGATGCCGTTGATGGGCTGATCGTGGGCCACAGAGCGATGGCAGCGGGCGAATATGAAATCGCGCTGCGCGCCTATCACCGTGCAGCCGCCGTGCAGGGGCCAAGCGTAGATGTGCTTTCTGCCATCGGTTCGGCCAATCTCCGGCTGGGGCGGTTGCAACAGGCAGAGCAGGATTTGCGCCGCGCATTGGAAAAAGACCAGCGCTTTGTGCCTGCCCATAACAATCTGGGCGTGGTCTTGGCAGAGCAAGGCAAATGGGGCGAGGCAAGCTTGCATTTCCGCAACGCTTTCATCCACGATTCTGGCCGCTCCGCAGAGATTCAGCGCAATCTGCGTTTAGCAATCGAAAAGGCACAGGAAACCGTCTATGATGATGGCGAGGCATTTCAGCTTTTGCTGATGCGGCGGGGGCAAGGCAGGTATCTGCTTTTGTCCACGCCATTATAAGAGCAGTGAGGACGCAAAAATGCGCCAACCCGGAGTTCTAGCGCTGCTATCTGGCAGTCTGATTTTGCTGGCCGCCTGTCAGGACAGCAGCCAGAAAAATGTTGCGCGCGCCATAGACAGCGTCACCGCAGTAGATTCGCAAAACATGGCGGATCTGATGCTTGCCGCAGCCGATCCCGAAGAAGCCGTGGCCTATTTCAGCGCGCAAGCCCAACGCAACCCGACAGAGATTCGCGCACAGCGGGGGTTGGCGCGGTCGCTTGTGCGCGCAGGCCGCAGCGCCGAGGCCCTGCCCGTCTGGCGCGCCGTGATCGCGCTGCCCGATTCCGAGAATGATGATCGCGTCATGTTGGCCGATACCTATATTCGCACAAATGACTGGGCCAATGCCGAACGCACGCTCAATGCCATTCCCCCAACCCATGAAACCTTTGATCGCTACCGGCTGGAAGCCATGATCGCAGACAGCAAAAAACAATGGGATCGTGCGGATCATTTTTATGAAACCGCCATCGGGCTCACCACGCGGCCTGCCAGCGTGTTCAACAATTGGGGGTTTTCCAAGCTGACACGCGGCGCCCCGCGCGACGCAGAGCGGCTTTTCATGCAAGCGCTTCAGCATGAGCCAGAGTTGTTTACGGCCAAGAACAATCTTGTCCTCGCACGGGCGGGCCAAGGCAATTACAGCCTGCCAATGGTGCGCATGAACCAACGCGAAAAGGCAATGCTGCTTTATACGATGGCGATTGCCGCGATCCGCAAGGGGGATACCACAATTGGGCGCACCCTGCTGCAAGAAGCGATAGACACCCATCCGCAACATTATGAGGAAGCCGTGCGCGCCTTGCGGGCGCTGGACGGGGGCGGGGCGCTATGATGCTGCTGCCTGCCAATGCCGCGCTATGGTTTTTGCCTTTTGTCCTGCCCCTCACTCTCTGGGTGGCGTGGAGCGATATGAAATGGATGAAAATCCATAATGTGGCCGTGATTGCGCTGGTAGCTGTCTATCTGGTGATTGGCCTGATTGCACTGCCGTTTCAGGCATGGGCCTGGGGCTGGGCCAATCTGGCCGTGGTGCTGGTGGTGGGGTTCGTGCTGTCCATGGTGGGGGTGATCGGCGCGGGGGATGCAAAATTTGCCGCCGCAATGGCACCCTTCATCGCCATTGGCGATCTCAGCCTGTTCTTGCTGCTGCTCAGCTGCGTGACCGTGATCAGCTTTATCGCCCACCGCCTTGCCCGGCGCATTCCAAAATTGCGCAGCCTTGCCCCAGATTGGGAAAGCTGGCAGAGGCGCGACTTCCCCATGGGTTTGGCGCTGGGGCCAAGCCTGCTGTTCTATATCTGCCTCGCAACCCTTTATGGCGACATGCCTGTTTAGCCCAAATTCACATTCTGCGGTATAGTTTCAAAGCATCCATAACTCATATTCGAAATGAACATTCAGAACGTTCCGCCATTATCGCCCCCACCGATAAAAAGCCTTGCTGCAACAGGGCTTGACCCCGTTCTGATGCGGGACATCCTGCTGAAAACGATTTTCAGAATGTCGCTGTTTCGGATCACCGATATCGCGCGCGCGATCTGCCTGCCCATTCCCCAAACGATAGAATTGGTGGATAGCGCCCGCGCAGGCCAGTTGATAGAGGCTGTGGCCGTCACCCCCGGCAGCGCAAATTCCGAAGCCCGGTTTCAGCTGACAGATGCAGGCAAGGCCCGCGCGCTGGATGCGCTTGCACAGTCGGAATATTATGGCGCAATGCCCGTTCCCCTGGCCGTCTATGAAGACCAGATCAAGGCGCAGACAATCCGCAATATCCAGATCACACGCAGGCAACTTCAGATTGCCATGAGTGATCTGGTTTTGCCGCCCACCCTGCTGGATGATCTTGGCCCGGCTGTCAGTTCGGGCCGATCAATCTTGCTTTATGGGCCGCCGGGGAATGGGAAATCTTCCATTTCCAATGGCATTCGCGCAGCTATGGGCGACAGGATTTATGTGCCGCGCGCCGTAGTGCATGCGGGCCAGATCATCAGTGTTTACGATCCGATTGTGCACACAATCGTAGAGCGTTCGGATGACAACCCCTCGCTGTTGCGCCAATCCGGTAACCGCTTTGACAATCGTTATGTCTATTGCGAGCGGCCCACCGTGATTACGGGCGGCGAATTGACGCTGGATATGCTGGATCTGAAATTCAACCCCGTTTCGCGCACCTATCAGGCGCCTTTGCAGTTCAAGGCCACGGGCGGCGTATTTATCATTGATGATCTGGGCCGACAGGAAGAACCGCCCCAAGCCATTGTGAACCGCTGGATCGTTCCGATGGAAATGAGTTATGATATTCTTGCCCTGCAATCGGGCGAAAAATTCATCGTGCCCTTTGATACATTGATTATCTTCTCAACCAACTTCCACCCGAACGAGATTTTTGATCAGGCCGCATTGCGCAGGATTTTCTACAAAATCAAGATTGACGGGCCAAATCAGTCCGATTTTCTGAAAATCTTTGCATTGATGGCCAAGAAACGCCGCCTGCCACTGGATGAAAGCGCGATTATCCACCTGATGAAGCGGAAATACCCGACCATCAACAATGTCTATGCCAATTATCACCCCATATTCCTGATTGATCAGATGATCGCCATCTGCGATTTCGAAGGCAAGCCGCGCCATATGTCGCCCGATCTGATAGATCGGGCATGGAAAAACATGTTTGTTCAGGCAGAAACGATTACCCGCTAACCCCCCTGCCCGGCCTGAAAGCGCGGCACAACCGCGCCCCAGTGCTACCCGATATCTGCCGCGCGCGCTTCCAGCACATCAAAGGGCACACCCGGTTCCGCCTTTGCACAGCGGATCACCAGCGATGTTTTGACAGTAATCACATTGTCAGCCGCCAGCAATTCTTCCGTCAGAAAGCGCTGAAAGCTGGACAAATCGGGCGCAACACATTTGAGGATGAAATCAATCTCTCCATTGAGCATATGGCATTCGCGCACAAAGGGCCAATTGCGGCAGCGCTGCTCAAACCGCGCCAAATCGGCCTCGGCCTGCGAATTCAGCCCCACCATGGCAAAAACCTGCACCTCGAATCCCAGATCGCGCGCATTCACTTGCGCATGATACCCCCGGATAAAGCCCGATTCCTCCAGCGCGCGCACCCGGCGCAGGCAGGGCGGCGCAGAGATTCCAACGCGCTTGGCCAATTCCACATTGGTCATGCGCCCGTCCGCCTGCAACTCTGCCAGAATCTTGCGATCAATGGCATCAAGCTTTCCGCCTGACATGCTCTAACTCCTATTTTTGCACTTCTTTACGCATCTCGTGGGCGCTGCGCAATAATATTTCAAACAAGCGCAATAATTTTAGGCATGCAATCGTATGCGCCCTGCCCCCTTGTGCTGGCCGGGATAGCGCTTAGATTGCGCCTCGACAGCGAAAACGGAGACTTAACGCATGAGCGACACGCGCCATACACGGCTTTTGATCATCGGCTCTGGCCCTGCCGGATATACTGCCGCAGTTTATGCAGCGCGCGCCATGCTGGAACCTGTGCTGGTGCAGGGCATTCAACCGGGCGGTCAGTTGACCATCACCACCGATGTGGAGAACTGGCCCGGCGACACCAATTTCGCTTCGAAAGTGACGCTGGTGCACCGCCGCGATTCCCTGCGTGCGGAAAAGATCATGCAGGACCGCCTGTTCAATCACCCCAAGGTGCAGGTCATCTGGGATCATGCGCTGGACGAAGTGCTGGGCGATCAGGGCGCGCCGGGGGTGGAAGGGGTGCGGCTGCGCCATGTCACCACTGGCGAAAGCCAGGATATCGCTTGCGCGGGCGTGTTTATTGCCATTGGCCACAGCCCGGCCAGCGCCCTGGTGAAAGATCAGCTTAAAATGCAAGAGGGCGGCTATGTCTGGGTCGAACCGGGCAGCACCCGCACGTCTATTCCCGGTGTATTTGCGGCGGGTGATCTGACAGATCACACCTACCGCCAGGCCGTGACAAGCGCGGGCATGGGCTGCATGGCCGCGCTGGATGCCGAGAAATTTCTGGCAGGGCATGGCTGACGCAATTTCAGGAAAAGTTGACAGGCTTTGCCGGGTGGCACTTGCGGCAAACAAGGGCCAGAGATTAGCGGATAATCGGCTCTAGCGGGTCATACAGGGCGCGGCCATCCCATGCGGCTGCGCCCCATGCGATTTCGGGCAAGGTGTCGGGCTTGTAGCGCAAACCGCGCAATTCCTGCTCGGTGACAAAGCGGCGCGATGTCACCACACCTGCAGGATCGCGCCATGGCTGATCAGGCTGGCCCCCGATGATCTGCGCCTGAAAATAGATGTCCACCTGATGAAAGCTGCCGCCAGGATCGTGAAATTCGTTCACCAAACAGGGTGCGCCAATGGCAATTTGCAACCCGCATTCCTCAAACACCTCGCGGCGCAGATTGTCATGCAAGGACGCGCCACGCTCTACCCCGCCGCCGGGGGCACACCACAGATCGCTTTTGCCCTCTGGCCAGGCATTCACAATCAACAGCCTGTCGTGATGCAAGATTACCGCCCGAACGGCCAATCGCGGAGATGTCATCTGTGCAAACTTCCTTATGGTATCTACCCGATTTAGCCTTATATCGGGCGCATGAAAACCGCTCTTGCCGCCCTCGCCCTTCTTCCGCTGCCTGCCATGGCTGATTGTGTTGTCTTGCTGCATGGTTTGGCGCGGTCTGAAAATTCCATGCTGGTTATGGAAGAAACCCTGAAACTGCATGGCTATCATGTGGTCAATTATGGCTACCCCTCGCGCGCGGCCCCGATTGCGGAATTGATGGGGCATGTTGGCCTTGCCGTGGCGGAGTGCCCGGCCGGAACCGTGCATTTTGTGACGCATTCCATGGGGGGCATTCTGGCGCGCGGCTGGCTGGCGCGCAACCGGCCCGAAAGCATGGGGCGCGTGGTCATGATGGCGCCGCCCAATCATGGGTCAGAAATTGTCGATGTTTTTGCAGATATAGAGGCGTTTTCATGGATCAACGGGCCCGCAGGGTTGGAACTTGGCACACATAAGGATGCAACCCCCAATATGCTGCCGGAATTTGCCGATTATGATCTGGGCATTATCGCGGGGGATCTATCGCTCAACCCGCTCACCTCGGCGCTGATAGATGGGGATGATGATGGCAAGGTTTCGGTGGAAAGCACCAAACTGGAGGGAATGCGCGATCATATCGTGCTGAATGTGTCGCATACTTTCATGATGAACAATCCGATGGTGATTGCCGAAACACTGGAATTCCTGCGCAATGGCGCATTTGATCACGGCATGACCTTTGGCAATGCGCTGCGCAAGCTGGCCAATCCGTAAGCTATTCGTCGAATAAGCGGCCCTGCACCACGGGGGCGGGCGCCGCAAGCCCCAGATGCGCCCAAGCCTTTGCCGCCAGCATCCGCCCGCGCGGGGTGCGCGCAATAAGGCCCTGTTGCAGCAAGAATGGCTCTATCACCTCTTCTATCGCGTCGCGCGCCTCTGAGAGGGCTGCGGCGATGGTCTCTACCCCGACCGGGCCGCCGCCATAGTTTTCCGCCAGCAGCGCCAGATAGCGCCGGTCTGCACCATCCAGCCCCATATGATCCACGCCAAGCCGCGTCAGCGCGCTATCGGCCAGGGCCTGAGTTAGCCGCCCATCCCCTTCCACCAGCGCAAAATCCACCACCCGGCGCAGCAACCGGCCCGCAATACGCGGCGTGCCGCGGGCGCGCCGTGCTACTTCGCGCACGCCTTCATCTTCGGCCTTTATGCCAAGCAGCCGCGCGCCGCGTGCGACGATCTGGCACAATTCGCCCTCCGTATAGAATTGCAGCCGCGTGGGAATGCCAAAACGGTCGCGCAAGGGGGTTGTCAGCAGGCCAAGCCGGGTTGTGGCCCCCACCAGCGTAAAGGGCTGCAATTCAATGCGCACCGTGCGTGCGGCAGGCCCCTCGCCAATGACCAGATCAAGCTGGAAATCCTCCATCGCGGGGTAAAGCACTTCTTCCACAGCCGGATTCAGACGGTGGATTTCGTCGATGAACAAGACATCCCGCGCTTCCAGATTGGTCAGGATTGCGGCCAGATCCCCGGCCTTGGCCAGAACCGGGCCCGAAGTCATACGAAACCCGACGCCCAGTTCGCGCGCCATGATTTGCGCCAGAGTGGTTTTGCCCAAGCCGGGCGGGCCATAGAAAAGCGTGTGATCCATCGCTTCACCCCGCATCCGGGCCGATTGGATGAAAACGCGCAAATTGGCGCGCGCCTCTTGCTGGCCGATGAATTCGTCCAAGCCTTGCGGGCGCAAGGCGCGGTCAAGCTCTGGGCTGTCACCCGGCAGATCATCGCCGCGCAAATTGGGATCGGGGGTGCTCATGGATCAGCCTTTCGGGGCAAGCAGGCGCAGCGCCGCACGGATCAGGGTTGCGGGATCGGCCTCTGGCGCTGTGGCCTGCGCCTCTGCCACGGCGCGGGCGGCGTCCGAGGGGGCATAGCCCAGATTGGCCAAAGCCGACATGGCATCTGCTGTGGCGCTGCTGGCGGGCGCGGCCACAGGGCTGGCGCGGCGCGGTGCGGAAGGTGCAGGGATGGCCTGCTCCTCCCCCAAGGCAGGGGCCGGCGCAGGGCTTTCCACCAGCCCCATCAAGGCGGGGGCCTTGTCTTTCAACTCATTGGCAATGCGCAAGGCCAGTTTCGGCCCCACACCGGGGGCTTTGCGCAGCGCCGCACTATCGCCCAGCGCAATCGCACGCGCCACCCCGTCCGGCCCCAAAGCGCCCAAAATAGCCAGCGAAGCTTTGGCCCCCACCCCCTGAACAGAGGTCAGCACCCTGTGCCATTCCTTTTCCAGCAATGTGGGAAAGCCATAAAGCTGCATCAAATCTTCGCGCACCACCAGATCGGTGTAAAGAGCGGCCACTTCACCGCGCCCCGGCAATTGCATCAGTGTGCGGTCTGACACATACACAATATAGCCCACGCCGCGCACATCCAGCAGCACATGATCAGGGCCGCGCATATCCACCACGCCTGTCAGCTTGCCAATCATGCCCGATACCCCCCCAACGCCAAGGCGCGCGCCGATTGTGCATGAAAGGCATGGCAAATGGCAATTGCCAAGGCATCGGCCGCATCCGGCCCCGCAATCTGCACGCCGGGAAGCTGCATGCGCACCATGTGCTCCACCTGCTCTTTCGCGGCCTTGCCCACACCCACCACAGCTTTTTTCACGGCATTGGGCGCATATTCCCCCACCTCCAGCCCCGCCTGGGCCGGAACCAGCAGCGCTATGCCGCGTGCAGAGCCAAGCTTCAGCGTGGCAACTGCGTCTTTATTGACAAAAGTCTGCTCCACCGCCGCTGTCATGGGCTGAAACTGGGCCACAACACGCGTCAGTTGCTGGTGCAAATCCAACAGCCGCGCGGCCAATGTTGCCGTGGCATCGGAATGGCATACCCCATTGGCCACATGGCGCAGGCGGCTTCCATCGGCCTCTATCACGCCCCAGCCAAGGTTGCGCAAGCCTGGGTCAATACCGATTACGCGCATAACTGCCCCGGATTTCAGATATTTCTGCTTTGGCCAAGGAGTAGCACGAAAAGCGAACATCTGCCAAGCCCTTCCATCTGGGGCGCGGTTTTTCTGCCTATGGCAGCTATGCTGCCGCTGCATAGTGGCTTTGCGATTTATCATTCTACTCTTGCGCATGATTTATGCGTATCTGCATCCAGACCGCATAAAATGCAGGCGGTTTGAAAACACCACCCATGGAGACCAAAATGACCTTCTACGCACATAGCCGTACTCATACGGAACAAGTGCTCGCCGGTTTCCAGGGCCTGTCGCTTGGCGCATTGATCGCCACCCTCAAGACCTGGAACGACGAACGCATTACCCGCCGTGAATTGAACGGCCTGACCGACCGCGAGCTTGCCGATATCGGCCTGAGCCGCTCGGATATCGAGATCGTGGTAAAGCGCGGGCGCTAAGCGCCGCCATTATTGCCCAATGTTTTGGAAAAGCCGCCCCATGGGGCGGCTTTTTCAGTCTGTCAACTGCAGCACGGCGCGGGGGCGCTGTGTCTCTTGGGCCGGGGCCGGCAGGGCAGCGCGATCGGGGCGTTCTTCCGGCACATCATTTGTCAGCGCAAGCGGCGCATCCTGCTGCACCATGGGCGCAGATGTACCGCGATTGGCGCGCTTCGGCAAAATCGGGGCCAGAATGGATGCAATCTCATTCGAGATCGGATCTGGCCCGATCAGACGCAGAACCAGGCTATCCGGGGGCCTGCCCGCCATGGCGGGCGCGGTAATCTGCGCATACCCATTTGGCCCCTCATAGGCGAGCACAAAGCTTTTGAGCAGCAGCAGCCCCAGCATCAGAAAAACCAGACTGCCCAGAAAACCGCCCAACAAGGCCCGTCTTCTCTTGCGATAATAAGCCTTCACAACCGGCCTGTTGTCAAAATGCTTGCGCATCAGTTGCAGCCGCCGCTCTTCAAACCCGGTTCTTTGATCTACCGACATTCAATTGCCCCATGCTGCGCCGTGGGGAAGGCTAAAGCAAGAATTGGGCAAAAAAACGGCAGCACGGGCGGGGCAGGCAAAAACTTGCCTTCCCTCGCCGGGCCAGACCATGCTCCTTAGCGCAGCAGAGTCAGCGTGGCCCATTCCCCGATATCTTCGCGGTAATGCAGGCTGAAACCAGCCTCCAGATAGGCGGCCAAAACTGTTTCCGCCTGTTCCACCAACAGGCCCGACAGGATTGCATAGCCCCCCTGCCCGATCACGCGGCCCATATCGGGGGCCAGCGCGACAAGTGGCCCCATGAGGATATTGGCAAAGACCAGATCAAACGGCGCGGCAGCCTGCAAGACAGGGTGATCAAACCCTGTCGCTTCCAGACAGGTAACGCGGCCTTCCAGCGCATTGGCCGCGATATTGGCCTCGGCCACCTCTACGGCGATTGCGTCTATATCGCTGGCCAACACAGGATCGGGCCAGATTTTCGCGGCCCCCATCGCAAGCACAGCCGTGCCGCAGCCGATATCGGCCACCTTGCGGCCCCGGAACCCTTCGGTATCCAGCCTGTCCAACGCGCGCAGACAGCCAAGGGTTGTGCCGTGATGGCCCGTGCCAAAGGCCATGGAGGCTTCGATCAACAGGCCCACACGCCCCTCTGGCAATTTGTCGGCATCATGGCTGCCATAGACAAAAAACCGCCCCGCCTCGACCGGCGAAAGATCGCGGCGCACTTTGGCCACCCAGTCGATTTCGGGCAATTCCGACACAAGGAAAGGCTGCGCCCCGAAGGCTTGCGCCAGAACCAACAGCTCTATCTCGTCAGGGGCATCGGTGAAATAGCCCCCCACTTCCCACAGGCCGGAGCCGTCTTCCATCTCGAACACCCCCACGCCCATCGGCTCTGGCGTCATGTTTTCCATGGCCTCGGAAAGTGCATAGGCGGCCTCGGAAGAGGTGAGTTTGGTGATGGCGGTATAGGTGGGCATGGGCGCGCGGCTTTCTGTGGCTGGGTTACACGCCGCGATACTGGCAGGGCGTGGCCCGGTCAAGCAAAACCACGGCCAAAGCTAAAGCGCCCCGCGCGCGGGGCGCGTGACCTGTGGCAAGGGCGCGCGGGTGGGTGGGTGGGGCGTGCCCTTGGTGCAGGTCACGCGCCCCGCGCATATGTCACGCGCTCAGCCCAATCGGGCAGGTCACACCCGTTCCGCCAATCCCGCAATAGCCTTGCGGGTTTTTGTGCAGATATTGCTGATGGTAATCCTCTGCATAATAAAACTCTGGCGCAGGCAGGATTTCTGTTGTCACCGCACCATAGCCCGCTGCTTGCAGCCTTGCGCCATAGGCAGTGCGGCTGGCCTCTGCGGCCTCTTGCTGGGCCGCGCTGTAGCAATAAATGCCAGAGCGGTATTGCGTGCCCCGGTCATTGCCCTGCCGCATGCCTTGGGTCGGGTCATGGTTTTCCCAGAATTTCTGCAACAGCGCCTCATAGCTGAGGGTCGCAGGATCAAAGATCACGCGCACCACCTCGTTATGGCCGGTTTTGCCCGTGCAAACTTCCTGATAGGTGGGGTTCGGGGTATAGCCGCCAGCATAGCCCACCATTGTCAGCCAGATACCGGGGGTTTGCCAGAAAATCCGCTCCACCCCCCAGAAACAGCCCATTCCGAACAGGGCCTCTGCCATGCCATCGGGCACGGGCGCTTTCAGCGGGCGGCCAGAAATGGCATGTGTCTCGGCCGTGGCAAGCGGGGTTGCACGCCCGGCCAAAGCCTCGGCTTGGGGTATCATGCGGGTTTTATCAGCGCCAAATCCGAACATGCTGTCTCTCCTTCGCTTTGTTGCGTCAGAGATAACCCCGATTGCGCCCGATGCAACCGGATTAGAAAAAGCTTTGCGGGTCTATATCCACAGCCAGCCGCACATCGCCCCGCAGCTTGTGGGGGCGCAACCACAGGCCAAGCGCGCTTTGCAAAGGCGCGCCTTTGGGCGCTTTGACCAGCAGGCGGACACGGTGACGCCCACGAATGCGGGCGATGGGCGCAGGCGCAGGGCCAAAAACCTGTGCGCCAATCGCGCGCAAGGGCGCATCGGCCTGCGCCAGTGCTTGGCCCAGCGCGAAGGCAGGCTCCAGTTCCGGGGCAGAAATCACAATCCCCGCCAGACGCCCGTAGGGCGGCATGGCCAAAGCCTGCCGCTGCGCGGCCTCGCTGTGCCAGAACGCTTCTTCCGCGCCCGACAGGATCGCGCGGATCACCGGGTGTTCGGGCTGGCTGGTCTGGATCAGCGCAACCCCCGGCTTTTCGGCCCGCCCGGCCCGGCCAGAGACCTGCCGCACCAGTTGAAACACCCGCTCTGCCGCGCGCAGGTCAGAGCCAGAGAGGCCCAGATCGGCATCTATCACCCCCACCAATGTCAGGGCGGGAAAGTTATGGCCCTTGGCCACGATCTGTGTGCCGATAATGATATCCGCCTGCCCGCTGGCAATCGTGGCAATCTGTTCTTTCAGCGCGCGGGCAGAGCCGAAGAGATCGGATGACAGCACCGCCACGCGCGCCTGAGGCCAGAGCGCGCGCGCCTCTTCTTCCAGCCGCTCGACACCGGGGCCAACGGGGGCCAGCTTGTCTGCCGCGCCACAAGAGGGGCAGGTCTCTGGCATCGCCCGCGAGGCCCCGCATTGATGACAGACCAAGCGCTTCAGGAAACGATGCTCGACCATGCGCGCATCACATTGCGCGCATTCAATCTGATGGCCACAGGCACGGCAGACGGTCAGCGGCGCATAGCCGCGCCGGTTGAGGAATAAAAGCGCCTGCTCCCCCTCTGCCAGCCGCGCGGTAACAGCCGCTTGCAGCGTGGGCGCAATCCAGCGCCCCGTGGGCATATCTTCTGCGCGCAGATCAATGGCGCGCATATCCGGCAAGGTATTGGGGCCAAAGCGCGCGGCCAGATCAAGCCTTGCATATTTGCCCGCCTGTGCATTGGCCCAAGTCTCCAGCGAGGGGGTGGCAGAAGCAAGCACCACCTGCGCGCCCGCCATGGCCGCGCGCAAAACCGCCATATCGCGGGCATTATAAAGCACGCCCTCTTCCTGTTTGTAGGAGCTATCATGCTCCTCATCGACAACGATCAGGCCCAGATCGCGAAAGGGCAAAAACAGCGCCGAACGCGCACCGACCACCAGTTGTGCATCCCCGCGCGCGACCATATGCCAGCAGCGCCGCCGCTCGCTGAGCGTGACACCGGAATGCCATTCGGCGGGCCGCGCGCCAAAGCGGGCCTCCACGCGGGTCAGGAATTCGGCTGATAGCGCGATCTCGGGCAACAGAACCAGTGCCTGACGGCCCTGTGCAAGGCAGGCGGCCACGGCCTCCAGATACACCTCGGTTTTGCCCGATCCAGAGATCGGGCACGCGGGTTGCCAGCCGCAGCATGGCGGGCAAAGGGGTAAGGGTGTAATCGGCCACACGCGCCAGAAATTCGCGCAATTCTGCCCGCATGGGGGCTGCATCCAGCACACGGATAACCCGGCGGAGTTTCGCGCGGGCCACGCGCCCCTCGGCCCCGCCCCAGACCACGCCCACCACCCGGCGCGGCCCCAAAGGCACTTCCACAAAGCCCCCCAGCCAGACGCCACCCTCTGGCGCAAGGTAATCCAGCACCCGGCCCAAAGGCTCTGCGGTCAGCACCCCGCAGGGGCTGCCTTCGTCATAAAACTCCGGGCAATCAGGCTGTGACATGGCAAAGGGGGGTTCCTGTGCAGCGACGCTTCAGGTATGACGCGGGCGTAAACAAGCTGCAAGCCGAAGGGGCAAGAAATGAAATTCTTTGTCGATAGCGCCGATGTCGCCGCAATCCGGGAACTCAATGATCTGGGCATGGTGGACGGGGTCACGACCAACCCCTCGATCATCTTGAAATCCGGGCGCGACATCATCGACGTCACGCGCGAGATTTGCGAGATTGTGGATGGCCCGGTTTCTGCCGAAGTGGTCGCGCTGGAGGCCGAGGCGATGATCGCCGAAGGCCGCAAACTGGCCGAAATCGCGCCCAATATCACGGTCAAACTGCCCCTGACATGGGACGGGCTGAAAGCCTGCAAAGTGCTGACGGGCGAAGGCAAGATGGTCAATGTCACGCTGTGCTTCAGCGCCAATCAGGCGCTTTTGGCCGCCAAGGCAGGCGCGACCTTCATTTCGCCCTTTATCGGGCGTCTGGATGATATCGGGCTGGACGGGGTGGAGCTGATTGAAGATATTCGCGTTGTCTATGACAATTACGGGTATGAGACGCAGATTCTTGCGGCCTCTATCCGGTCTGTCAATCATGTGCTGGATGTGGCCCGCATTGGTGCCGATGTCATGACAGCCCCGCCCGAAGTGATCCGCAAGCTGGCCTTCCACCCGCTGACAGATGCCGGTCTGGCACAATTCATGAAGGATTGGGAAAAAACAGGGCAGAAAATCCTGTAACCTTTGCTATAGTCCGCCAAAGAACATCAAAACCGAGCAGTCAACGGACAGGCATACCCATGACAGGAACCGCCCTGCGGCCCGATCAGGCCGAAGAATTGCGCGCCTCTATACTGGCCGATCCCACCTTGATCCTTGATGACAAGGATCTCATGCGCACGCTGGTTGCCGCCAGCGAGCGCGGCATGGGGGACAATATCATCGATCTGCGCGGGCTGGCGATGGAGCGGCTGGAAGCGCGCCTTGACAGGCTGGAAGAAACCCACCGCGCCGTGATCGCGGCGGCTTATGAAAACCTGTCGGGCACAAACCAGATACACCGCGCCATTTTGCGCATGCTTGACCCAGAGAAATTTGAGGAATTCTTGCGCAATCTGGGCGGTGACGTGGCGCAGATTCTGAATGTCGATGCTGTGAAACTGGTGCTGGAAAGCCCGGATGCCGCGCCAGACCCTGCGCTGGAGCGGATTTCGGATGTGCTGTGCATCATGCGCCCCGGATTTGCCGAAACCTATATGAGTTCCGAGCGCGGCCCCACCTCGCGGCACGTGGTGCTGCGCCAGACAATTCCGCAGACAGATGTGCTCTATGGCGCGCGCATTTCCGATCTGCGCTCAGAGGCCTGTATGCGGCTGGATCTGGGCACAGGGCGCATGGGGGGGATGCTGGTCATGGCCTCGGAAAACCCGCATATGTTCAAGCCCGGCCAAGGCACAGACCTTCTGGCCTTCTTTGCCGGGATTTTTGAAAGGGCAATGCGGCGCTGGCTGGCATGAGCGCGCCGCGTGCCTTGCCCAGCGCGGCGCAGCGCGATGCGCTGCAAACCTGGCTTGGCGGGCTGACAGCGCTGGAGGGCGCGTCAGAGCATACAGTGGCCGCTTATGCCCATGATGTTGGCCAATTTCTGGGCTTTCTGGCGGGCCATCTGGGCGGCGCAGGCGGGATTGGCCAGATTGGCCAGCTTGGACAAAGCGACATGCGCGCATGGATGGCACAGGAACGCGCGGGCGGGATTGGCAGCCGCACGCTTGCGCGCAAACTCTCCGCCGTCAAAAGCTTCGCGCGCTGGCTGGCAGAGCGGAAAGGCTTTGATATATCCGCAATTCTGGCCACCCGCGCGCCCAAATATGCCCGCACCCTACCCCGCCCGCTGAACGAACAGGCCGCGCGCGATGTGATCGCGCTGGTGCCCTTGCAAACGCGCACAGATTGGGAAGGGCTGCGCGATGCGGCGGTTGTTACCCTGCTTTACGGCTGCGGGCTGCGCATATCCGAGGCGCTGGCGCTCACCGCCAGCGCGCTGCCTTTGGGCGAGAGCCTGCGCATTCACGGCAAGGGCGGGCGCGAACGGGATGTGCCGCTTCTGCCAGTGGCGCGCGCGGCTGTCGCTGCCTATCTGCGCGCCTGCCCCCATGTGATGACCCCCGACAGCGCGCTGTTTCGCGCCAGCCGCGGCGGGCCGCTGAACCGCCGCCATTTGGCCAAAGTGATGGAAAGCACGCGCCTGCAACTGGGCCTGCCTGCCACCGCCACCCCCCATGCGCTGCGCCATTCCTTCGCCACGCATCTGCTTGCCGCCGGGGGTGATTTGCGCGCAATACAGGAATTGCTGGGCCATGCCAGTTTGCAATCGACACAGGTTTACACCGCAATAGATACAGGGCAGTTGATGGAAATCTACCAAACCGCCCATCCCCGGGCGCAGATGTGACACAGGCGCGGGTCGTGCCGCCAGACGACCACCAGGAAAGGAAAGAGCAGCATGGATGATCGGATGAAAGCCTATGGCGTGCATCTTTTCACAGCCACAGGCGCTGTTTTTGCCATGCTGGCCTTGCTGGAAGCGGCGCAGGGCGATTGGGCGATGATGTTTCTATGGCTGGTTGTGGCCTTCATCGTGGATGGAATCGATGGCCCCTTGGCGCGGCGCTATCATGTGAAACACAATGCCCCCACCATAAATGGCGAATTGCTGGATCTGATCATCGATTATCTGACCTATGTTTTCATCCCCGCTTTCGCGCTGTTTCAAAGCGGGCTTTTGCCGGGCTGGACTGGCTGGATTGCGATTATCGTGATCACCTTTACCAGTGTTGTGTATTTTGCAGATACGCGCATGAAAACCACCGACAACTCGTTTCAGGGCTTTCCCGCCTGCTGGAACATGGCGGCGGTGGTGATTTTCGCCACGCAGCCGGGGTTTTGGGTCATTCTGGGGATCGTGGCCTTTCTGGCTGCGGCAATGTTCACACCGCTGAAATTCATCCACCCTGTGCGCACGATGCGCTGGCGCAGCCTGTCGCTGCCGATTGCCTTTGTCTGGACAGGCCTGGCCGCCTGGGCCGCTTGGGAAAGTTTCAACCAGCCCGGCGCCGTCACCTGGGCGCTGATCGTGACGAGCGTCTATCTGGTGAGTGTGGGCATCTTGCAGCAAATCCTGCCAGAGCGGCGCTAGGCTTGGCGATGGCCCGTACCGGCGCGCAGGGCGGATGCGAGCGGGTTGGGGACATTGGAGCTGAACACCAAGCGCGGAGTCAAGGCCGCAGGCCGCCGCGCATCGCCGGGCCGCCCCCCGGCACGGCGATTTGGTTGCAACCTGCGCTTAGCTTCAGTTTCGTTCGGACTTTGCCACCATAAAGCGCATAGCCTCAAGGGCAGATCGCCGAACCGCGGCCCGACGCTGCGCGGCTTTGCGAATGTCCCCCATCCCCCATACCGGCCAATCCTTCCCAACCGCCTCTCGAATAGCGAAACCTTTTGACATGCGATAAATGCCGGCAGGCTTTCGCACTTGCACAATATGCGCGCCCGGACTTATGGTCAGCGCCAGATAGAACAGGAGAGCCGGGCAATGGACATCAAGACAGTCGGTGTGGTGGGCGCAGGCCAGATGGGCAATGGCATTGCCCATATATTTGCGCTGGCGGGTTATGATGTGCTTCTCAATGACATCTCGGAAGAGGCGCTGACCAAGGCCGTGGCGCTGATTGACCGCAATATAGAACGCCAGGTCTCTCGCGGGAAAACCACGGCCGAGGATAAAGCCGCCGCAATGGCGCGCATCCGCACGACCACCACCCTGACAGATCTGGGTCCGTCCAACCTGATCATCGAGGCCGCGACCGAGCGCGAAACCGTCAAACAGGCGATCTTCGCTGGTCGAATTGATCCGGGGCATTGCCACGGATGAGCCAACCTATAAAACCCTGCTGGGCGTGGTGGAAAAACTGGGAAAAACTGCCGCGAGTGCGGAAGATTTCCCTGCCTTCATCGTCAACCGTATTCTTATGCCCATGATAAACGAGGCCGTTTACACGCTGTATGAAGGGGTGGGTTCGGTCAAATCCATCGACGAATCGCTGAAACTGGGGGCCAATCACCCGATGGGGCCGCTGGAGCTGGCGGATTTCATCGGGCTGGATACCTGCCTTGCGATCATGAACGTGCTGCATGACGGGCTGGCGGACACCAAATACCGCCCCTGCCCGCTCTTGACGAAATATGTCGAGGCGGGATGGCTCGGGCGCAAGACACATCGCGGGTTTTACGATTATCGGGGTGATGTCCCGGTTCCGACACGCTAAATGCGCCCCGGTCGCACGCAACCGCGCGCGTATCGCTGTGACCCGCCCCGCGCGCAGATGAGTTGATACAGGAATGGCAAAGGCAAAACCCCGCAAGCCGCGCAAAGACAGCGCAGCCCCCCGGCGGGGCGTGGCCCTTCTTGCAGCACCGCTGCGCCGGGTCTGGCGCATGCTGTGGCGGGGGCTTGCGCTGGCGCTGGTGCTGGCGGTACTTTGGGTGCTGTTCTATCGCTTTGTGGCTCCGCCGGGTGGCCTCTATATGCTGCAGGAATACCGCCGCATTGGTGAAATTCAGCGCCAATGGGTGCCCATGGAACAGATTGCCCCTGTGATGGCGCGCTCTGTCATTGCGGCGGAGGATGCCAATTTCTGCCTGCATTGGGGCTTTGACATGACCGAAATCCGGCGTGTGATCGCCTCTGGCTCTACGCGCGGGGCCTCTACCCTGTCGCAGCAAACCGCGAAAAACGTGTTTCTCTGGCATGGCCGCAACTGGGGGCGCAAGGCGCTGGAATCGGGCTTTACCCTGCTGATAGAAACCCTCTGGCCCAAAGACCGTATCTTGGAGATATATCTGAACATTGCCGAATTCGATGACGGCGTTTTCGGGGTCGAAGCCGCCGCGCAACGCTATTTCCGCACCTCTGCCGCCAATCTGACAGCGCTGCAAGCCGCGCGTCTGGCCGCTGTGCTGCCTGCGCCCAAACGGCGCGATGCCGCCAATCCCACCCAATTCATCCGCAACCGGACAGGCGCAATCATGGACGGTGCCGCAACCATAGCGCGCGACGGGCGCGCCGCCTGTATCGGCGGTTGAACTTTCCGCGCGCGCACGGCAAGAGAGAGCATCACCCCCCAAAGCACAAGAAAGCAGATTTCCAAGCATGGCCCGCCTCTATCACGTTCCCCTCTCTCCCTTCTGTCGCAAAGTGCGCCTGACACTGGCCGAAAAGCGCATCGAGGTGGAATTGGTGGAAGAACGCTACTGGGAGCCATCTCAGGATTTCATGCGCCGCAATCCTGCCGGAAAAGTGCCCGTCTTGCGGCTGGATGGCCGCATGCTGACGGAAAGTCAGGCAATTTGCGAATATCTGGACGAGGTGATCCCAAACCCGCCGCTTGTGCCGCGCACTGCCGATGACCGCTATGAAATGCGCCGCATCTGCACTTGGTTTGACGATAAATTCCATGTCGAGGTGACATCCAACCTGCTATACGAGCGGGTGAACAAGAAAATCATGAATCGCGGCTACCCGGATTCGCAGCGCATCAAGCTTGGCTCTGCGCGGATCAAGTTTCATCTGGATTACATGGATTGGCTCTTGGGCCAGCGCCGCTGGCTGGCGGGCAATGACATGACATTGGCCGATTTCACCGCGGCGGCGCATCTGTCTTGCCTTGATTACATCAAGGATGTGGATTGGCAGCGCTCCGCCCTTGTGCATGAATGGTATGCCAAGATCAAATCGCGCCCCGCCTTTCGCACGCTTCTGGCAGATCAGGTTCCGGGGTTTTTGCCCCCGCCACATTATGCCGATCTGGATTTCTAGGGCGCAAAGGCCCATCTCTGGGCCATGAGTGCTGCATTGAAATCCGATCTGATGGCAGAGGCCCGCCGCCTTGGCTTTGAGGCCTGCGCGGTTACACGGCCCGATGCCATCCCACAGGCCGCCGAACGGCTGGCAGAGTTTGTGGCCAAAGGGCACCATGGGCAAATGGGCTGGATGGCAGAGCGCATGGCATGGCGTGGCAATCCCGCCGCACTCTGGGCGCAGGCGCGCAGCATCATCATGCTGGCCGAACCCTATACCCCCCGGCATGATCCGCTGGCGCTGCTGGAACAACGCGATTGCGGGGTGATTTCCGCCTATGCACAGGGGCGCGATTATCATGATGTGGTAAAAAAGCGCCTGAAGGCGCTGGGGCGGTGGCTGATTGCGCAGGCGGGCGGAGAGATCAAGGTCTTTGTCGATACCGCGCCGGTGATGGAAAAACCCCTGGCCGCGGCGGCAGGGTTGGGCTGGCAGGGCAAACATACCAATCTTCTAGCGCGCGATCTGGGCAATTGGTTCTTTCTGGGTGCGATCTTCACCACGCTGGATTTGCCCGCAGACAGCCCTGCGCGCGAGAATTGCGGTTCATGTCGCGCCTGTCTGGATATCTGTCCGACAAACGCCTTTCCCGCACCCTATCAGCTGGATGCAAGGCGCTGCATTTCCTATCTGACCATAGAACATCACGGCCCGGTGCCGCTGGAACTGCGCGCGCGTATGGGCAACCGGATTTATGGCTGCGATGATTGCCTTGCCATCTGCCCCTGGAACAAATTCGCGCGCACGGCGTCAGAGGTGAAATATGCTGCCCGCGATGGCATGGTCGCACCTGATCTGGCCGGGCTGGCGGGGCTGGATGATGCGGGCTTTCGCGCGCGGTTTTCCGGCTCTCCGATCAAGCGGATCGGGCGCAACCGCTTTGTGCGCAACGTGCTTTACGCGATTGGCAATTCGGGGCTTGCGGCGCTGCTGCCCGCGGCACATGCGCTGTGCGAGGACGGAGATGAGACCGTGGCAGAGGCCGCGCGATGGGCCGTGTCGCGCCTGCGTGCCACGCCGGGGGCCGGGCCGGGCGCGGATACGCGCCCACGATCCTGACCCCCCTCAATGGGGGGGCAGGATCGTTCCCCCCTCATCCCGCGCCCCACGCGGCCCCTTGCATCTCGCGCAAGCGCGAGGCCGTGCGCTCAAACTCGAAAGACCCGGCCCCTTCCGTATAAAGCTGCTCCGGCTCTGACGCGGCAGAGGCGATCAACCGCACACGCGCTTCATAAAGCGTGTCAACCAGCGTCACAAAGCGCTTGGCCTCGTTGTAATTCGAGACTGTCAGATAGGGGATATCCTCGATCATCAGCACGCGCAGCGCCTCTGCCAGTGCCAGATAATCGGCAGGCCCCAAAGGCTGGCCGCATAAATCCCAAAACCGCGCCCAGCCCACGCCATTATGGGCGCGCGGGATCACCACATCGCGCCCCTTCACTTTCAGCACCAAGGGCTTGCCCGGATCATGCCCGGTCAATTCATCCCAGAACCGCGCCATTTCCGCGCGCGCCGCACTGTCTGCGGGCGCAAACCAGACCTGCGCGCCTGCCAGGCGGTGCTGGCGGTAATCCGTCTCGGATTGCAGCGCATGCACGCTCATGCGGGTTTTGATCATCTCGATGAACGGCACAAACAGTGCCCGGTTCAGCCCGTTTTTATAAAGATCATCCGGCACCCGGTTGGATGTGGTCACAATCACCACCCCCGCCGCCATCAACCGCTCGAACAACCGCCCCACGATCATCGCATCTGTGATATCGGTGATCTGCATTTCGTCAAAGGCCAGAAGCCGCACCTCTTGCGCCACCGCATCGGCCACAGGCGCAAGCGCATCTTCCACCCCGCCCTTGCGCGCTGCATGCATGCCTGCGTGAATTTCCTGCATGAAAGCATGAAAATGCACCCGCCGCTTGGGGATATCTTCCAAAGTGGCGACAAAAAGATCCATCAGCATGGATTTTCCGCGCCCCACGCCCCCCCATAAATACAGCCCCGGCGCAGGATCGGGCTTGCGCCGCGCCAAAAGCCCCCGCAGCCCGCCCGCCTTTGGGGCCGGTTTGGCCAGATAGGCATAGATCGGCGCAAACAAGGCCAGTGCCGCGCGCTGCGCGGCATCGGGGCGGATCGTGCCCGCCTCGACCAAAGCGTCATATCTCTCGGTCAACATATCACTCATGGCGCGCAGCGATACGCCATCCTTGCGCGCGGGGAAAGGGGGGAGAGGCGTCTTGCCAGCGTGGTTTTGTGCCGTTACGGGTAGGGGATAACATGCGCGCAAGGCTCTGACGGGGGTGGAAGATGGACGATCCGAAAACGCTGGTCTCAACCGAATGGCTGGCCAAGCATCTGAATGACCCCGATTTGCGCATTCTGGATGCAAGCTGGTATCTGCCGCAGATGGGCCGCGATGCGCGGGCCGAATATGAAGCGGGCCATATTCCGGGCGCGCGGTTCTTCGATATTGACGAGATCAGCGATCACCGCTCTGATCTGCCGCATATGGCCCCACCGGTGGAAAAATTCATGTCCCGGATGCGCGCCATGGGCGTGGGCGACGGGCATCAGGTCGTGGTCTATGACGGGATGGGCCTGTTTTCGGCGGCGCGCGTCTGGTGGCTGTTTCGCCTGATGGGCAAGACCGATGTGGCCGTTCTGGATGGTGGCTTGCCCAAATGGCAGGCAGAGGGGCGTGAGATGGAAGATATGGCGCCCATGCTGCGTGATCGCCATATTACGGTGCAGCGTCAGGCGCATCTGGTGAAAGATGTCAGCGAAGTGGCCGCCGCGGTAAAGCTGCGCGATTGGCAAATCCTGGATGCCCGGCCCGCAGAGCGTTTTCGCGGCGATACGCCAGAGCCGCGCGCGGGCCTGCGCGCGGGCCATATGCCCGGCGCGATCAACCTGCCCTTCACCGCGCTCCAAGGCCCTGATGGCACGATGCTCAAAGGCGATGCCTTGCGCGCGGCTTTTGAACAGGCAGGCGTTGATCTGGGGCGCCAGATCATCACCACTTGTGGTTCTGGCGTGACAGCCGCCGTGCTCAGCCTTGGGCTGGAAATTCTGGGCCACAGGGCGCATGCGCTTTATGATGGCTCTTGGGCGGAATGGGGGCAATTCCCGGATCTGAAGGTGCAAACAGGATGACCCGTTGGCGCGCGGGAATGCAGGTTCCCTATACTGTCACTTTTCTGGAAATGGACAAAAGGCCAGGCTATGAATGGCCCCATACCCCCAATGGCATGACTGGCGCTTTGCTGCGTGCTGACAAGCCCCCTGTGTGGTATTTCCGCGCGCTCTATGATGCTGTGGGCCGCGATTACGCCTGGACAGATCTGCATGCCAGCGAAGATGCAGAGATTGAAGCTTGGCTCACGCATCCTGATGTGGCGCTTTACTCGCTGATAGATCATGGCTGGCCACAAGGGTTTTTCATGCTGGACTGGCGTGCGGGGGATATCTGCGATCTCAGCTATTTCGGGCTGGTTCCGGCCTCTGTCGGGCGGGGTTTGGGCAGTTGGATGCTGCGCACGGCCATTCTGACAGGCTGGGCGCGCGAGGGGGTTCAGAAACTGGTGGTCAATACCTGCACGCTGGATCACCCGCGCGCGCTGATCCAGTATCAGAAACACGGGTTCACCCCTGTCCGGCAAGAAGAGCGCACGCGCCGTCTCACGCGCGACTGGTCGCCCGCATCCTGAATTCATAGTCTCCGGCCAAAGGCCCATTTGCCCCACAAGAAAGCGCGCGCGCCATGTTTGAAACCCTGCCCGCCCCCAAGCTGGATGCCATCATCGCCCTGATGCAAGCCTATGCGCAAGACAGCCGCGCGGATAAGGTGGATCTGGGTGTGGGCGTTTACCGCGATGCGCAGGGGCGCACCCCTGTGATGCGCGCGGTCAAGGCCGCAGAGGCGCAGATATTGGCAAGCCAGGACAGCAAATCCTATCTGGCGCTGGCGGGCGATGCGGCGTTTCTGGAGGGGATGGAGCATCTGCTTCTGGGCGGCACTGTGCCCGGCGCGCGTGTGGCCGCTGTTGGCACGCCCGGCGGCACGGCGGCAGTGCGTCAGCTGTGCGAATTGATCAAACTCGCGCGGCCCGATGCCGTTATATGGGTCAGTGCGCAGACATGGCCCAATCACTTGCCCCTTATCGCGGCCACCGGGTTGCAGGCGCGGCCCTATCGCTATCTGGACAGCAGTTGCGGCGGCTTGGATCGCGCTGGCTATTTCGAGGATTTGGCGCAGGTGGGCGCGGGCGATGTGGTGCTGTTGCATGGGTGCTGCCACAACCCCACCGGCGTTGATCTGACCTTGCAAGACTGGGCCGAAACGGCAGCTTTGCTGGAACGGCGCGGCGCCGTGCCTTTTGTGGATATGGCCTATCAGGGCTTTGGCGCGGGGCTGGATGCAGATGCGGCGGGGCTGCGCCATCTTGCCGCGCGCCTGCCCGAGGTGCTGGTTGCCGCCAGTTGCTCCAAGAATTTCGGGCTGTACCGCGAACGTGTGGGCGTGGCGATGGCGATTGTGCCAGAGGGCAGGCGCGCTACGCTGGCCGCAATTCTGGCGGGGCTGAACCGCACCAGTTTTGCCTTTCCCCCCGATCACGGGGGCCGGATTGTCAGCACCATTCTGGCAGATATGCAGTTGCGCCAGATCTGGCTGTCAGAACTGGAAGAGATGCGCGCGCGCGTTGTCGCCAACCGCCGCGCGCTTGCCGATGCGATCCGGGCCGAAACAGGGTCTGACAGCTTTGGCTTTATCGCGGCGCAACAGGGCATGTTCTCGCTTCTGCCGCTGGACGGGGCAGAGGTGGAACATCTGCGCGCGGCCCATGGCATCTATATTCTGGGCGATGGGCGGGCCAATATGGCGGGGCTGAATGCGGCAGGCATTGCCGCCACGGCCCGCGCCTTGGGTGCGGTGATGCGCCAACGCGAGGGGGCGGCCTTTCAGGAAAGATAGCCCCTTGTCGGGCCAGTGTCGCCAGCCGCGCAGCGTCAGGGCGCCGCGCAGCACTGCTCAACCGCGCCCCTTGAGGCTTCCTGCACTGGGCAGGGCAGCGCCCGGCCGCGGGGGGCGCTCTGACATCTGAGACCTGCAGTTTATCGCACAAGCCCCCGCGACCTCGATCCCCGCGCAGGTGGCACCAAAGCGCCCGCCCTTGGGGCGGTCGGGCGCTGCGTAGGGCGGGCCTGCGGCCCCTGTTAACCGGGCTTGCTGCGGGGGGTGGGGACATTCGCAAAGCCGCGCATCGCCGGGCCGCGGTGCGGCGATCTGACCGCGGGGCTATGTCACTTTATGGCGGCAAAATCCGCGCGAAATTCAGGCTATGCGCAGATTGCAGCCAAATCGCCGTGCCGGGGGGCGGCCCGGCGATGCGCGGCGGCCTTCGGCCTTGACTCCGCGCTTGGTGCTTCACTCAGATGTCCCCTAACCGCTCAAACCTGCCCTAGGGTCACGGGTGCAGGGCGCAGCACACCAGGGTGTCTATTTCTTCTGAAAACGCGATTCTGTTCCGGCTTGCAGCCGTGCGATATTCTCGCGGTGCTTCCAGAAAATCATTACGGCCAGCAGCGCAAACAGCGCCAGCATTTGCCCATATCCCAGCAAAAGCGCCAGCAGCGGGCTAAACCCCGCCGCCACAAGCGCCGAAAGCGAGGAATAGCGCGACAGCTTGAACACCAGCGCCCAAATCGCGCAGATGGCCAGCCCCACCGGCCAGGCCAGAACCAGCGCGGTGCCAATAAAGGTAGCCACGCCCTTGCCGCCTTTGAACCCCAGATACACCGGGTAAAGATGGCCCAGAAACGCCATGAGCGCTGCAATCTGGCCTGCATCCGCGCCAAAGGCCCACCATGCCAGAAGTGCCGCCACAGCACCTTTGCCGGCATCCAGCGCGAATGTCAGCACACCCGCCAGTTTGTTGCCGGTGCGCATGACATTTGTGGCCCCGATATTGCCAGAGCCGATCTGGCGCAGATCGCCCAAGCCCATGACGCGCGCAATGACCACGCCAAAGGGGATTGCGCCCAGCAGATAGGCGGCCAGACCCACCAGCGCCAGCAGCCACAGGGGGTTTGTGAGTTCAGGCATCCGCCTTCTCCTGCATATGGACACATGCGCCCGCAACATAGGTTGCCAGCACCCGCCCTTGCATCCGTGCGCCATCAAAGGGCGTGTTCTTGGATTTTGACATCAGCGCGAAGCGATCCAGCACAAAGGGCGCATCGGGATCAAACAGCACCAGATCGGCGGGGGCATCCACGGCCAGCCGGCCACAGGGCAGGCCCAAAAGCCGTGCGGGGTTCAGCGCCAGTGCCCGCCAGATTTGCGGCAGGCTTAGCCCCTCGGAATGATAAAGCCGCATTGCGGCGGGCAAAAGGGTTTCCAGCCCGACAGCCCCGGCGGCGGCCTCTTCAAAGGGCAGGCGCTTGGATTCCTCGTCTTGCGGGCTGTGCATGGAACAGATCACATCAATCAGCCCCTCGGCCACGGCTTGCACCATGGCGCGCCGGTCATCCTCGCTGCGCAGGGGCGGGGTAAATTTGAAGAAAGTGCGGTAATCGCCCACATCAAATTCATTCAATGTCAGATGATGAATGGAAATCCCCGCACTCACCTGCAACCCGTTGCGCTTGGCGCGCTCCAGGGCAGGCAGGCTGCGCGCGCTGGTGATCTGGTCTGCATGGTAGCGTACGCCCGTCATCTCGACGAGGCCCATATCGCGGTCAAGCCCCATCCGTTCGGCCATGGGTGATACCGCAGGCAAGCCGCGCAGAGAGGCGAATTTTCCGCTTGTCGCGCAAGCCCCCTCCGAGAGGCCCGGATCTTGCGGATGGCCGATAATCAGCGCGCCAAGCCCCTTGGCATAGCTCATGCAGCGGCCCAGAATTTTGGTATCCCGCACCACCCGCGCCCCATCGGTGAAGGCAACTGCGCCTGCATCCAGCAAAAAGCTGATTTCCGCCATCTCGCGCCCCTCGCGCCCGCGCGTCAGGGCGGCCATGGCGCGGATATTTACCGGTGTGCGGGCCATGGCGCGGCGGGTGACATATTCCAGCACTTCGGGTGTATCTATCGCAGGGTCTGTATCGGGGCGCAGAACAAGCGTTGTTACCCCGCCCTTCGCCGCAGCCAGCCCGGCGCTGCGCAGCGATTCCTTGTGCTGTGCGCCCGGTTCCCCCACTTGAACGCCCATATCCACAATGCCGGGCGCAAGGCATTTTCCCGTGCAATCAATCACCTCTGCCCCGGCGGGGCAGTCGCCGCCCAGCGCTGTGATCCGCCCGCCTTCTACTGTCAGGCTGCCCAAGCGATCTTCCCCGCCTCCGGGTCTATCAGGCGGGCATTTTGGAAATACAGGATCATGTGCGGGTTCCTTCACCGGCAATGGTTTCACGGATCAGTGCCGCCACGGCAGGCGCATTGACCAGATGGCGCAGCGTGACCTTGCGCGCGTCTGTGTGCAGCGAAATGCTGGTAAGCCACACGCGCATGCGCCGGATATGTTTCAGCTCTATGATATCATCTGGTGCGAGGATCACGCGGCGATTTGTCAGCAGATAGGGCGGATGGGCGCCAAAGATGCGTTGCAGCATCAGGGGGCCAAAGAGAAAGACAAAGGTGCTCAGCAGCCCAGACCCGAAACCCGCCAGCACTTGCCCCAGCGGGATATTGGCCCAGATCAGCGCCAGCATAATCACAGCAAGCACCAAAACCACCGCCAGTGCATCCATGATCAGCCGGAGTTGCAGGTCTTGCCCGATCAGCGCGCGCGGGGTTTCGCCCGGTTCCAGTGCGAATTGGATCTGCGGCCTCGCCATCAGCCGCCTGCCCGCTTGGCGCGGCGCGTGCGCGCGGCGTCTATCTCGGCCACAATCGCTTCAGAATTGGCAATATGTTTGATCAGATGCTTGTCGCCCGATGTCGTGATGATCTGGATATCGCCAAACAGGCGGCGCACCTTTTCCAATTCGCCCATTTCGACCTGCTCGCGGATGACCGAACGGTTGATGTCGTCGGCAAGCTCGCCGTCGATCTCCACGCCACGGTTCATCGGGCCGGGATGCATGACGATAGCGTCGGGGGCGGCATGGGCCAGCTTTTCGGCGTCAAGCCCGTAGCGGTGGTAATATTCGCGCTCGGACGGGATGAAACCGCCATCCATCCTCTCGCGTTGCAGGCGCAGCATCATCACCACATCTGCCCCTTCCAGCCCCGCGCGCATATCGTCAAACACCTCGACCCCGAATTCCTCTACCCCTTTGGGCATCAGGGTGGGCGGGCCGACAAGGCGCACGCGGTTCTCCATCTTGCCCAGCAACATGATGTTTGACCGCGCCACCCGGCTGTTCGCGATATCGCCGCAGATTGCCACGCACAGCCGGTGCAACCGCCCCTTCTTGCGCCGGATTGTCAGCGCATCCAGCAGCGCCTGTGTGGGGTGTTCATGTTTGCCATCCCCGGCATTGAGAACCGCGCAATTCACCTTTTCCGCCAGCAGGTTCACCGCGCCGGAACTGCCATGGCGCACCACCAGCAAATCGGGGTGCATGGCGTTCAGCGTCAGCGCCGTATCTATCAGCGTTTCGCCCTTTTTCAGGCTGGATTGCGCCATCGACATGCTCATCACATCCGCACCAAGGCGTTTGCCCGCCAACTCAAAGCTGGCTTGGGTGCGGGTCGAGGTCTCGAAGAACATGTTGATCTGGGTCATCCCCGCAAGGGCTGTGCCGTGTTTCTCGCTGGAGCGGTTGAGCGCGACATAGGCTTCGGACAGATCCAGCAGCGTGGTAATCTCTGTGGGCGATAAAGGCTCTATGCCCAGAAGATGGTCTTTTGTAAAACTCATGCGCCCTCGAATTCCGGCCCTGTGGCGGCCTTGCCCCTTATAGAAACCGCGCCCCGCCACGACAAGGCCGCTTTACCCGGCGCAGCGGGCGCATTACCTTGCGGCCATGACAGTTGGCGCGCATTGGGAAACAGATTGGCACATGGCTTTGGCCTGTCTGGAATGGCAGGCCGATCTGGGCGTGGATGAGGCGATTTGCGACAGCCCCATTGACCGTTATGCGCTGGAGGCAACACCGCCAAAGGTTGCAACCACCCCAGCCGCCACAGCGTCCCCCAATCCGGCCTTGCCCTTGCCAGAGGTTGATCCGGTGCAAGAGGCCATGGCCGCCGCCAGCGCCGCGCCTGATTTGGCAGCATTGGAGTCCGCGCTGGCAGCCTTTGCCCATTGTGACTTGCGCCAAGGCGCGCGCAACTGCGTGTTTGCCGATGGCCAGCCGGGCGCGCGTGTGATGATTGTGGGCGAAGCGCCGGGGCGCGAGGAAGATTTGCGCGGCAAGCCCTTTGTGGGCGAGGCTGGCCAATTGCTTGACCGCATGTTTGCTGCGATTGGCCTGCAGCGCAGCCATCCAGATCCGGGCCGGGCGCTGTATATAACGAATATTTTACCATGGCGCCCCCCGCAAAACCGCGATCCCAGCATGGCAGAACGCGCCATGTTCCGCCCCTTCGTGCTGCGCCATATCGAATTGGCCGCGCCCGATATCGTGGTCTTGATGGGCCGCATCTCTGCGGCCACATTGCTGGAAACGGGTGATGGGATCACCCGCATTCGCGGCCAATGGCACGAGGTTTTGGGCCGTCCGGCGCTGCCCATGCTGCACCCGGCCTATCTGCTGCGCAATCCAGCCGCCAAGCGCGAGGCATGGGCCGATCTGTTGGAACTGCAAGCAAGGATCAAAGCAACACCATGACCCGAATTGACGAGAGCAAACCCTTCCTGCCTGTGCGCTTTGCGGTGCTTACCGTGTCAGATACCCGCGATCTGGCGCAGGACAAATCCGGTGATACGCTGGCGGGCCGGATCACTGGCGCAGGGCATCTGCTGGCCGCGCGCGCCATTGTGCGCGACGAGCGTGACCAGATATCAGCGCAATTGCGCGACTGGTGCGCCAATCCAGAGATTGACGCCATTCTCAGCACCGGGGGAACGGGCCTGACGGGCCGTGATGTGACCGTAGAGGCGCATCGCGATGTCTATGAAAAAGAGATCGAGGCCTTTGCCACGGTCTTTACCATCGTCTCGATGCAAAAAATCGGCACATCGGCCATCCAGTCGCGGGCCTGTGCGGGGGTTGCGCAGGGCACATATCTTTTTGCGCTGCCCGGCTCGCCGGGGGCGTGCAAGGATGCCTGGGACGAAATTCTGGCCTATCAATTCGATTACCGCCACCGCCCGTGTAACTTTGTCGAGATTTTTCCGCGCCTCGATGAACATTTGCGACGGAAGTAACGCGCTGTTGCGTTTGCAGAGCTTGAACCAAGGCGGCTTTTGCAGCGTAGTTACACTTGCGCGCCGATTTGCAGAATGGGGATACCATGCGTTTTCTGACCCGCAGCCTGATTGCGCTGTTTCTTGCAGCCCTGTCACTCTCTGCCTTGGGATATGCGGGCTATACGCTTGTCAGCGCCATCCAAAGCCGCGCCGAGGCCCCGACAGGCGGGCCGGGCGCTGCTGCGCGCGAGCGCGTTTTTACCGTGCGCGCCATGACAGTCACACCGGCAGAGGTGACGCCGGAACTTGCCGCCTTTGGCGAGGTGCGCGCGCGCCGGTCGCTGGATTTGCGCGCGCCAGTGGGCGGGCAGGTGCTGGAACTGGCCCAAGGGTTTGAAGACGGGGCAGAGGTGGCGGAAGGGCAGCTTCTGGTGCGCATTGATCCCGCCGATGCCGAAGCGTCCTTGGCGCTGGCGCAATCAGACACCGCCCGCGCAGAGGCCGAATTGCGCGATGCCAGCCGCGCCATGGTGCTGGCCGCCGAAGATGTGGCAGCAGCGCAAGCGCAGTTTGATCTGCGCGCGCGCGCCTTCGAGCGGCGGCAGGATCTGGCCGCGCGCGGCGTGGCCACAGAGGCCGCGCTGGAAGAGGCCGAACTGGCGCTTGCCTCTGCCCGTCAGGCTTTGGTCGGGCGCAAGCAGGCCGAAGCGCAGGCCGAGGCCCGGCGCGATCAGGCCGCCAATGCGCTGGAGCGCCAGAATATCGCATTGGCAGAGGCCGAGCGGCGCTTGGCCGATACGCGCGTTTACGCCAGCTTTTCCGGCGTGCTGACCAATGTGGCCACCGTAGAGGGCGGGATTGTCACCCCGAACGAGCGCTTGGCCCAGATCATAGACCCCGCCGCGCTGGAAGTGTCTGTGCGTGTTTCAACCGCGCAATATCTGCGCCTGATAGATGAGGCTGGCGAATTGCTGCGCAGCGAGGCCGAAGTGGCGCTGGAAGTGGCAGGGTTTGAAATCACCTCTCCGGGGCGGGTGTTGCGGTCTTCGGCCACGGTAGAGCAGGGCCAGAGCGGGCGGTTGTTGTTTGTGGAACTGGCCGCACCCCGCGGCTTTCGCCCCGGCGATTTCGTGACAGTGCGCCTGCAAGAGCCTGCCTTGCGCGATGTGGCCTTGCTGCCAGCCTCTGCTGTCACTGCGGCTGGAAATGTGCTAGCCATCACAGCCGATAACCGGCTGGAGGCCGTGGCGGTAACCGTTCTGCGCCGGCAGGGCGATAGCGTCATTATTGCCGCCCAAGCGCTTGCCGGGCGCGAGATCGTGCGCGAGATCGGCCCCAGCCTTGGCACAGGGATTCTGGTGCGCCCCCAGCGTGAAAGCGCCTTGGGCGAGGTGATACCCGATGCCCCCGAAATGGTGGTGCTTGATCCAGAGCGCCGCGCGCGCCTGATTGCGCAGGTTGAAGGCAATGCGCGCATGCCAGAGCCGGTGCGTGCGCGCATGCTGGCGCAACTGTCGCAAGCCGAAATCCCTGCCGCCACGCTCGAACGGCTCGAAAACGGTGGCGGTGCTGGCCCCGGCGGCGGGATGCCCCCGCAAATGCCGCCGCAAAGCGGGGGCTAAGGCATGGCCGCTCTTCGCACCACCAAAGACCGTCTGGCCGTGCAGGCGCTGGGCCTGTTTCGCTATTTCACCCGCCACAAGACTGCCGCCAATCTGCTGCTGGTGATTATGCTGGTGGCGGGCCTTGCGGCCATCCCGCAAATGCGCGCGCAATTCTTCCCCGATGTGGTGGTTGATAACGTCTCTGTCGATATCCGCTGGCCGGGGGCGGGGGCGGAAGATGTGGATGGGGCCATCGTGCAACTGGTCGGCCCCGCGCTGCAGGCGGTGGAGGGGGTAAGCAAGGTTACAGCCCAATCGCGCGAGGGCCGCGCAAGTTTCACCATCGAATTTGAAACCGGCTGGGATATGGCGCGCGGCAGTGCCGATGTGCAAACCGCGCTCGATATCGTAAGCAACCTGCCCGAAGATGCCGAAGACCCTGTGACGCGGCGTTCCAACTGGGCGGATCGGGTGACGAATGTTGTGGTCACTGGCCCTGTCGCGCTGGAGCAACTGGCCCGCTTTGCCGATGAATTTGCCGCAAGGCTCTATGATGCGGGCATTACCCGCACCACAATTCGCGGTGTGGCCAGCGCCGAGGTGCTGGTAGAGGTTCCCACCCGCAACCTGATTGCGCATGATGTGACAATGGCCGAGATTGCGCAGGCCATCCGCAGCACAGTGAACACCGATCCCTCGGGCGAGGTATCCTCTGGCATATCGCGCGTGCGCACCGGGGCCGAGGCCCGCAATGCGCAGGAGATTGCGCAAATCGCGCTGCGCAGCCGCCCCGATGGCAGCGTTCTGCGCATTGGCGATATCGCAGATTTGCACACCGGCGGGATAGATCGCGACCGCGCTTTTTGGGTGGGCGATAATCCGGCCATCACGTTGCGGGTAGATCGCTCTGAACGCGGCGATGCCATCGCCATTCAGGCCCGCGTGCAAGAACTGGCCGAAGAGATGAACCGCAATCTGCCCGCAGGCACCAAGATAGAGCTGGTCTCGACACGGGCAGAGTTCATCTCCGGGCGGATCGCAATCTTGCTGAAAAACGGCATTATGGGGCTGGGGCTGGTTGTGGTGCTGCTGTTCCTGTTTTTGAACGCGCGCACGGCATTTTGGGTGGCGGCGGGCATTCCGGCGGCCATGCTGGCCGCGATTGCGGTCATGTATCTGATGGGCCTCAGCTTCAATATGATCTCGCTATTTGCGCTGATCATCACCTTGGGCATTGTGGTGGATGATGCCATCGTGGTGGGCGAACATGCCGATTACCGTGCGCGCGAATTGGGCGAAACCCCGGCGCAGGCGGCGGAGAATGCTGCCACACGCATGGCCCAGCCGGTTTTTGCCGCCACTGTCACCACAATTCTGGCCTTTGGTGCGCTCATTCTGGTGGGGGGGCGGTTTGGAACGCTGATTGCCGATATTCCGCTGACAGTGATTGCCGTTCTTGTGGCCTCGCTGGTGGAATGTTTTCTGATCCTGCCGCACCATATGTATCACGCCATTGCCAGCGGGCTGAAAGAGCGCTGGTATGACTGGCCCTCGCGGCAGGTTAACAAGGGCTTTCGCTGGTTCCGCGAAACGGTGTTTCGTCCGGTAATGGGCTTTGTCGTGGCCGCACGCTATCCCGTTGTGGCAGGGTTGATTGCGCTTTTGACAGTGCAAGCCGCCCATATTGTGCGGGGCGATCTGCCGTTTCGCTTTTTCAACCCCCCCGAACAAGGCTCTGTCACTGGCAATATCGTGATGACAGACGGGGCCAGCCGCGAAGATACGCGGGAAATGCTGCGCGAATTGCAGCGCGCCACAGAGGCGCTGGGGCTATCCCTGACGGGCGACAATGGCACAAATCCTGTGCTGTTTGCCATGACAGAACTGGGCGGGCATGCAGGCCGCCCCTTGGCTTCGGCAGAGAACAAGGATGGCGATTTGCTGGGCGCCATTTCGATTGATCTGGTCGATGCCGATTTGCGCAACCTGTCATCCTTTGCCTTCGCATCTGCCCTGCAAGACGAGGTGCGCGCCCATCCCCGGCTGGAAGAGCTGAGTTTCCGGTCTTGGGGCACCGGGCCGGGTGGCGATAGCCTGTCTGTGGATCTGAGCGGCGGCGATGCCGAGACGCTGAAAGCCGCCTCTGACGCGCTGCGCGCGGCCCTTGTGCCCTTCCCAGAGATTACCGGGCTGGAAGACAATCTGCCCTATGACAAGCAAGAACTCTTGCTGGAACTGACCCCACAGGGGCAGGCGCTGGGCTTCACTGTGGAGGGGTTGTCACGCGATTTGCGCAACCGCCTGTCCGGCATAGAGGCGGCAACCTTCCCCGATGGGCTGCGCACTGGGCGCATTCGTGTGGAAGTGCCACAATCCGAACGCGGCGCGGATTTTCTGGACAGCATGATGATGCGCACAGGCACGGGCGTATATGTGCCCTTGGGAGATATTGTCGCGGTGTCGGAACGGCAGGGATTTGCCAGCATCCGGCGCGAAAACGGGCTGCGTGTGGTCACAGTCACAGGCGATCTGTCAGAGGATAATCCGGCCCGCGCGCGCGAAATTACCCGCCTGCTGACCGAACGCATCCTGCCCGATCTGGAGGCCGATTTCGGGATCGCCACGCGCCTTTCGGGGCAGGCAGAGCAAGAACGCGAATTCCTGTCAGATGCTGTTATCGGGGTGGGGATATGCCTGATCCTGATTTACCTGACACTGGCTTGGGTTTTTGCCAGCTGGCCGCGCCCGCTGGTGGTGATGGCGGTCATTCCCTTCGGGCTGATCGGGGTGATTTACGGCCATCTCAGCTGGGGGATTGCCTTGTCGATGTTCTCTATCGTCGGGGTGATGGGGATGATCGGGATCATCATCAACGATTCCATCGTGCTGGTGACAACGGTTGATCAATATGCGCGGGATCGGGGGCTTTTGCCGTCAATCATTGATGCAACCTGCGACCGTTTGCGCCCGGTGCTGCTGACAACCCTGACCACGGTTCTGGGCCTGACGCCCTTGCTGTTCGAGCGTTCCACCCAAGCCGAATTCCTTAAACCCACGGTGATCACGCTGGTCTACGGTCTGGGATTTGGCATGTTCATCGTGCTGCTTCTGGTGCCTGCGGTGCTGGCCATCGGCCATGACATGCGCCAGCAAATCACATCGCTGCGCCGCGCTTTGGCGCAGCCATCGCGCGGGCTGGCGCTTTTGCCGATGGTGGCGGGCGTGGCGCTGCTGGGCTGGTTTGCGGCAACCTTTGGCGCAGTGCTTGCCTTTGGGGCGCTGCCGGGGGGGTTGGGGGGCTTTGCGGCCAGCCCTGTGCAAGGGGCTTTGGTGCTCTTTCTGGGTGGCGCCGGTCTGGGCCTGCTGGCCGCATGGATTTTTGGGGCGCTGATTGTGTGGCGCGGGGCCAGGAAAGGCCAAGGCGCTTGATGCCACTCATGGGTTTCCGACCATGATATCGGCAAGACTGCCAAGCTTGCCTTCAAGCTGCTGCGCAAGCTGCCAAGCGCTTAATTGGGAAAGCTGCAACCCTGATGTTGCACAACGCCATTTTCGCTGACAAGGCTGATGCGCACGCTGGATCGGTCAATCGCCTCTCCGGCAGAGGGGCGCAAAAAGGCGTGGCCAGTGATGGTATCGCCCACCCGCTGCGAGGGCATGGCCCGGTTGCGCATTGTGCTGCCCTGCAATTCCACCAGTGCAAATTCGCTAGCCCCTTGCGGCGGAACTGTCATGCTGGCGCTTAGGCGCAACCCCTTTCGTTCGGGCGTGATGGTGCAAGATACGGCTTGCAGGCCCGCGCTTTGGGCAGGGCGGGGGCGTTGGGTCAGGGCGGTGGCGATCATGCCATCCGGCATGCCGCTGTCACTCAGGTTCAGTTGCAGCGCCAGTTCCACCGGGATGCAGATATCGTCGCAGACCCCAAGCGACAGCGTGGCATCCAGCACCATCGGCAAACCTTTTTCCAAAGGGGTCAACGCTATCGGCAGGATGATATCACTGTCATACCCAATGCTGGAAACGCCCAGTTTCGTAAACAGCCGGGGTTCAGGCCAGTGTATGCGCGCGGCTGACACATTGCGCGAAGACGACCACTCCAAATGTGGCACAATCCCGCTTTCGCCGGGATGGCGCCAATAGGTAATCCACTCGCCTGCCAGCCGAATATGCAATGCGGCCATATGCGTGCCTGCCTCGGTTTGCCAACCGGGGCGCATCCGCGCATCCATGATTTCTGCGATACGCGGGTTTTGCGCGCTGGCCTTGGTTGGCAGGAAAAGGCCCGGCGCAAGCAGCGCGGCAAGCGTCAGAAATGTTGGAGCAAGGCGTCTGAGAAATCTTGTCATGCCTGATGTGATTGCCTGTGGCGCGCGGGAAGGAAAGTAACAAGGACGCGACTTTTCGGCGCTGTGACCGGATTGCGTCAGTTCTTCCCATCCGATCCCCTTGGCAAGACAGGCCAAGGCGGGCATGTTGGCGCTGATGTAACCCATGGGCTATGATGACACATTTGACCGGCCAATTCCTGATTGCAACCCCGTCCATGCCCGATATCCGATTCGCGCATTCCGTCGTCTTGCTCTGCGCGCATTCGGATCAGGGCGCGATGGGGATTATCATCAACAAGCCAATGCCGGATTTGCGCTTGCCCACATTGCTGAGCCATCTGGATATTACCCGCGCGGGCGCGGCTGCCGGGCTGGGCGGCGATAGCCCCGATTTGCCTGTGCATTTCGGCGGCCCGGTCGAAACCTCGCGCGGGTTTGTGCTGCATTCGCCTGATTTCTTTGGCACAGAGGGCAGTATGACACTTGGCGACGGGCTTGTTCTGAGCACCTCTATTGAAGTGCTCTCGGAAATGGCGCGCGGGCAGGGGCCGGGCAAGGCGCTGGTGGCACTTGGCTATTCCGGCTGGGGGCCGCAGCAGTTGGAGCAGGAAATTCAGGCCGGGGGATGGCTGATGGCCGAGGCCACGGCGCAGTTGGTCTTTGCCACCGAGGACGCGCACAAATGGGGTGCATCGCTGGCACAGATCGGGGTTGATCCGCGCATGCTGTCAGGCGCGACAGGTCACGCCTGAAGATCGGTTCCCACAAGGGCGGCGGCAAATTCCTCTGGGTCAAAGGGTTGCAGATCGTCAATCTGCTCTCCCACACCGATGGCATGGATGGGCAGGCCAAAGCGATCCGCCAGCGCCACCAGCACACCGCCACGCGCCGTTCCATCCAGCTTGGTCATCACCAGCCCCGACACATCAGCGAGCTTGCGAAAAATCTCGACCTGATTAAGGGCGTTCTGCCCGGTTGTGGCATCCAGCACCAATAGCGTGTTATGCGGCGCGTCTGGATCAAGCTTGCGCAGCACGCGCAGGATTTTGGCCAATTCCTCCATCAGATCGGTGCGGTTTTGCAGCCGTCCGGCGGTGTCTATCATCAGCAGATCCACGCCTTCGGCCTTGGCGCGCGCCAAAGCATCATAGGCAAGGCTTGCAGGGTCAGAGCCTTCGGGCGCTGTCATCACCGGCACACCTGCGCGCGTGCCCCAGATTTGCAACTGTTCCACTGCGGCGGCGCGGAAGGTATCGCCTGCCGCGATCATTACCGATTTGCCTGCCGCGCGGAACTGGCTGGCCAGTTTGCCAATGGTCGTGGTCTTGCCCGCGCCATTCACCCCCACCACAAGCACCACTTGCGGGCGGGCGGGATAAAGCGGCAGGGGGCGGGCCACAGGTTCCATGATCCGCGCGATTTCCTGCGCCAGTGCGGATTTTATGTCGCGCACCGACATTTTGCGCCCAAACCGCCCTTCGGCCAGATTGGCGCAAACCCGCATGGCGGTTTCCACGCCCATATCGGCCTGCACAAGCAGGTCTTCAAGGCTTTCCAGCATCTCGTCATCCAGCACGCGGCGCGGGCTGTCATCGCGCCCCAGCATCCGCCCCAGAAGGCCGGGTTTCGGGGTGTCGGGCTGCGGTTCGGGCGCGGTATTGGCGGCGGGCTGTGGCGCGGGGCTGTCTGCGCCCTCATCCACCAGCGCCTCCAGCCCCTCATCCAGCTTGGACGAGGCGCGAAACATGCGCTCTTTCATCTTTTTGAAAAACGACATGCGCTCACCCTTTGCCTGATCCCGGTTTGCCCCATGGCCAGAGCTATCCGATCTGCGCGCCATTGAAAAGCGGCCTGCGGCCTATGCGCGCGCCGGATTTGCGTGATAGTGTCGTGGCATTGCTTCGGATTTTTCAGATCATGCGTATTTTGCCTTTTTTCATTGCCGCCATTGTTCCTGTCTTGCTGCTGGCCCTTGCGGGGCTTGCCCGGGGGCTGTGGGTTTGGGGGGCCTTGGCCTATCTGTCTGTCATAGCCTTTCTGGCAGATGAGCTGGTCACATGGCCCCTGGCCGCCACAGACCCGGAGCAAGGTGAATTTGGCGCAAATGCGCTGTCCTGCGCGCTGGCTGGCGCGCATTTTGTGCTTCTCGCCGTGGCGGTGTTTGCCATATCCGGGGCGACAGGCTTGGGCGCAGGCGCGCAAGTGGCGGCTTTTGCGGCATTTGGCCTGTATTTCGGGCAGGTTAGCATTGCCAATGCGCATGAGTTGATCCACCGCAACAATCGCGCCCTGTTCAGCCTTGGGACATGGGTGTTCATCTCGCTTCTCTATGGGCATGTGACAACCACGCACAGGTTGCTGCATCACCCCCATGTGGCCACGCCCCAAGACCCGAATTTCCCGCCCTTGGGCCTTAGCTTTTATCGCTACCTGCCCCGCAGCCTCTGGGGCAATCTGCGCGAGGGCTACCGGATAGAGGCCGCGCGCGCGGCGCGCACAGGGCGCGCCAACCCGTACCGCATGTATCTGGGCGGTGCGCTGGCCATGCTGGCGCTGGCCTATGCGCTTGCGGGCTGGGGCGGGGTGGGGGCGCTGGTGGCGCTGGGGGCCTATGCGCAGGTGCAACATGCCATGGTGGATTACCTGCAACATTACGGGTTGGAGCGCGCGCGCCTGCCCGATGGCCGCTATGCGCCCCAAGGCCCGCAGCATAGCTGGAACAGCCCGCATTGGTTCACCTCTCTCATGGCGGTGAATGTGACGCGCCATTCCGACCATCACGCCCATCCCGCCCGCATCTATCCTGCCTTGCGTCTTGAACCGGGCATGCCCTGCCTGCCCTATAGCCTGCCTGCCATGGGTGTGATTGCGCTATTCCCCCGCTTGTGGTTCAAGATTATGGATAAACGGGTGCAAGACGCCCTCGCCCATGCTGAAGGAGAGCGCCCATGCGTATGATTGCCGGCCTTGCCCTGCTGGCCTGCCTTGGCCAGCCTGCACTGGCTCAAGTGCCCATGACAACTGAGGAATTTGAGGCCTATGTCACCGGCCAGACGCTGACTTTCGGCTTTGCGGGCGAAGCTTACGGCATAGAAGAATTCCGCCCCGGCCGCCGCACGACATGGGCGTTCATCGGCGATGAATGCCGCGAAGGGCGCTGGTTTGCCCGCGATGAGCAGATTTGCTTCACCTATGACGACAGCACCACCGAAGAGCATTGCTGGATATTCTGGCGCGGCGAAAACGGGCTGAATGCGCGGTTCATGGGCGACGGGGCAAGCACCGAACTATATGAAGTGCAGCGCAGTTCCCGCCCGCTGATATGCCCCGGCCCGGAAGTGGGCGTGTAGCTTGCCCTTGGCCCCCTACAGCGCACGCCAGCCGATATCACGGCGGCAAAACCCCTCGCGCCAGTCGATCTGATCAACCATGCCGTAAGCGCGCGCCTGCGCCTGCGCCAGTGTTGCGCCGCGTGCAGTGACATTCAGCACCCGCCCGCCATTGGCCAGCACCCGCGCGCCATCAAGCTTTGTTCCTGCGTGAAACACCATATGCGCGCTGTCCTTGGGGCAATCCTCCAGCCCGCGGATTTCACTGCCCTTGGCATAGTCCCCCGGATAGCCCCGTGCGGCCATGACCACTGTCAGGGCGTGATCATCGGCCCAGTTTACCGCCATCTCGCCCAACCGCCCTTCGGCACAGGCCAGCATCAGATCCAGCGCTTGCGCGCCAAGGCGCATCATCAGCACCTGGCATTCAGGATCACCAAAGCGCACATTGTATTCCACCAGCCGCGCCCGGCCCTCCTTGATCATCAACCCGGCATAGAGCACCCCCTGATAGGGCGTGCCGCGCCGGGCCATTTCGGCCATTGTGGGGCAGATGATCTGCGCCATCGCGGCCTCTGCAATGCTGTCTGACAGCACGGGCGCGGGCGAATAGGCCCCCATGCCGCCGGTGTTCGGGCCGGTGTCGCCGTCGCCCACGCGCTTGTGATCCTGCGCGGTCCCGATGGGCAGGCAGGTCTCGCCGTCGACCAGCACAAAGAAACTCGCCTCTTCGCCCTGCATGAAATCCTCTATCACCACTTCGGCCCCGGCCGCGCCGAATTCGCCGCCGAACATGGTGTCAATCGCGTCCAGCGCCTCGGCCTCGGTCATGGCCACGATCACACCCTTGCCAGCCGCCAGCCCATCGGCCTTGACCACGATGGGCGCACCCTGGGCGCGGATGTAATCCCGCGCGGCGTCAGCTTGGGTAAAATGGGCATATCCGGCAGTGGGGGCATTCACGGCAGCGCAAATTTCCTTGGTGAAGGCTTTGGAGGCTTCCAGCCGCGCCGCACCCGCAGAGGGGCCGAAACAGGCAATCCCCACCGCGCGCAGCCTGTCGGCCACGCCTGCGGCCAAAGGGGCTTCCGGGCCGATCACGACAAAATCAATCGCGTTCTCTTCACAAAAGCGCACCACCGCGCCGCCATTGCAAATATCCAGATCGGCACATTCCGCGATTTCCGCCATGCCCGCATTGCCCGGCGCGCAGATCAGCCGGTCGCATTTGGGGTTTTGCAGGATCGCCCATGCCAGCGCATGTTCGCGCCCGCCACTGCCCAGAACCAGAATATTCATTGCCCGCCCTCTCTTGGCACATTCGCGCTGCCGTTCTAGGGTGGGTTTGCGCCCATGACAAGCAAAGGCCTGCCGATGGATATGATTGACGAACCCGCCAGCAACACGCCCGAATTTTCGGTATCAGAGGTATCGGGGGCGGTAAAGCGTGTGCTGGAGGGGGAATTTGGCCGCATCCGTGTGCGCGGCGAAGTGGGGCGCGTGATGGTGGCGCGCACGGGCCATATGTATTTCGATCTGAAAGATGATCGCGCGGTCATCGCCTCTGTAAGCTGGAAAGGGCAGGTTGCCCGCATGTCCGTGCGCCCCGAAGAGGGGATGGAGGTGATCGCAACAGGCCGCCTGACCACGTTCGCGCCGCAATCCAAATACCAGTTGCAGGTAGAAAGCGTGGAACCCGCAGGCGCAGGCGCGCTGATGGCGATGCTGGAAAAACGCAAGGCCGCGCTGGCCGCAGAGGGGCTGTTTGCGCCTGAACGCAAGCGCCGCCTGCCTGCCCTGCCGCGCGTGATCGGGGTGATCACCTCTCCCCAAGGGGCGGCGATTCGGGATATTTTGCACCGGCTGCAAGACCGCTTTGGCGTGCATGTTCTGCTTTGGCCTGTGGCGGTGCAGGGCCAGGCCTGTGCGGGCGAGGTGGCGCGCGCGATTGCGGGGTTCAACGCGCTGCCCGCAGCCGGGGCAATCCCGCGTCCCGATGTGCTGATCGTGGCGCGCGGCGGGGGGTCTATCGAAGATCTCTGGGGGTTCAACGAGGAAATTGTCGTGCGCGCGGCTGCCGCAAGCCGCATTCCGCTGATTTCGGCTGTCGGCCATGAGACGGATACCACGCTGATCGATTTTGCCTCTGACCAGCGTGCCCCCACGCCCACGGCAGCGGCGGAAATGGCGGTGCCTGTGCATGCCGATCTTATGGCGCATGTGGCGGGCTTGGAAGCGCGGTTGCTGCGCACAGGCGGGCAGATGGTCAGCGCGCGCCGCCAGCGCCTTGCTGATCTCTCGCGGGCCCTGCCGCGTGCCGAGGCGTTGCTGGCCCCCGCCCAGCAACGTTTCGATATCTGGGCAGAGCGGTTTCCGGGGGCGTTGCGCGCGCTCATACTCGCCAAGGGGCAAGAGTTGCGCAGCACTTCGGCAGGGCTGCGCGCCGCGACAATCCGCTTTCAGATTGACAAATCCCGCGACCGGCTGGACGAGCGCGCCTTGCGCGCGCGCCGCGCCATGGGCTTGCGGCTGGAAGCGCAGGCCACAAAGCTGGCCGCGCTGGAGCGCTTGCGCCAGTCGCTTGGCTATCCGGCCACCTTGCGGCGCGGCTATGCGGTGGTGCGCGATGAGGGGGGGCAGGTTGTGACCGCCGCCGCCCAAGCCGCGCAGGCGCGGATATTGGAGATTGAATTCGCCGATAGCCGCTTGCCCGCCATGCCCCAAAAACCGGCCAAGGCCGCAAAACCCGCGCCCAAACCACCCGAACAAGGGGATTTGTTTTAGGGCCTGTCGCGCTGGCAAGCAGCCTGTTGCAGGCAGCATCAAAAGCCGCGCCCGTAATCCCCCCCAACCGCCGCCACCGCCCTGGCTGCGCCATGCCGCAGCTATCGCGCCAAAGGCAGCGCGCCTGCCCATATCCGGCGCATAAGGTCTGGCTGGCCGCGCGTGCCTGTCTTGGCGAAAATCTGCCTGGAATAGCTGCGCGCGGTTTCCACCGTCAGGCCCAGTTTTTCGGCCGCCTCGCGCAAGGAACACCCCTCGCCCAGCGCATGGGCCAGGCGGGCCTCTGGCAGGCTTAGCCCCAGCGCCTGCGCCAAAACATCAGGCGCGGGCAAGGGCCGGGTGCTGGCGCGCAAAATCCCGATGCGCGGCCCAGCCGCACCCTCTTGCACCACCATATCCACCCCCGGCACAGGATGGCAAAAGCGCACGCCCTGCGCTGGTTCTGGCAGGCTTGCGCCAGCGGGCAGGCGTGCAAGCAGATCGCGCGCGATAGCATCTTGCGCGATTGCGCGCCCATTGCGATCCCACTGCACAATTCCAACGCCCATAAGGCGCAAATGCCGCTCTGCCACTTGGGCGCGGGCCTGCATCTGGGAAAATTGCTCGGCCAACGCAAAAGCCTGCGCCATATGCGGCGCAAGCATGGCCAGCGTGGCACTGTCAACGGCCCGAAATTCAGGGCGCGCGCGCGACAGGATAAGCCAGCCCACCCCCTCGGCCAGCCGCAGCCCGATTGCCCGGCAATCCTCACCGGGTGCAAATATGCGATGGGTATGGCCCCGCTCCGCCAGTTCGGCCCCGGAATAGACACGGCCCAAGCGCAAGCCTGCAAAGACGGGTGGCACGCCCTCGGCTATTGGCCCAGCCACAGCCCAGGCCGCACCAGACAGGCGCAGTTGCGCATCATCGGCCCGGAAATGGCGCTGCAAGGCTATAAGCAACGCGCGTATATCGCGCGACGCCCCCGCCGCCATGATGGCCATGAGAAGGCCTGAAACCTCTGATCCGAACATCTACCCTCTTTTACCCCCATTTGGGGGGTGCGCGCAGAATAGGGGGTATCTATCTATTTCTCAATATTTCCCCAAAAGAGATTTTTAGCATGTCCATCATCACCCTGACCCATTTGCAGCGGCTGGAGGCCGAGGCGATCCATATCATGCGCGAGGTGGTGGCGGAGGCAGAAAAGCCTGTGATGCTCTATTCCGTGGGCAAGGACAGTGCGGTGATGCTGCATCTGGCGCGCAAGGCGTTTTATCCCGCGCCCCCGCCCTTTCCGCTATTGCATGTGGATACGACATGGAAATTCCGCGCCATGTATGACATGCGCGAGCGCGCGGCGCGCAATGCGGGCATGCAGCTTTTGGTGCATCAGAACCCCGATGCCATCCGCCAGGGGATCAACCCGTTCGATCATGGCAGCCTGCATACCGATATGTGGAAAACCGAAGGGCTGAAACAGGCGCTGGATCTGCATGGCTTTGATGCCGCCTTTGGCGGCGCGCGCCGCGATGAAGAGAAAAGCCGCGCCAAAGAGCGTGTGTTCAGCTTTCGCACCGCCAGCCACCGCTGGGACCCGAAAAACCAGCGCCCGGAACTCTGGCGCGTCTATAACGCGCGCAAGAACAAGGGCGAATCGATGCGCGTCTTTCCGATCTCGAATTGGACAGAGCTGGATATCTGGCAATATATCCATCTGGAAAACATAGATATTGTGCCGCTTTACTATGCCGCAGAGCGCCCGACAGTGTATCATAACGGGCTGTTGCTGATGGTCGATGATGACCGCTTTCCCCTGAACGGTGAAAAGCCGGTCATGCGTTCGGTTCGGTTTCGCACCTTGGGCTGTTACCCGCTGACAGGGGCTGTCGAAAGCCGCGCCACCACCCTGCCCCAGATCATTCAGGAAATGCTGCTGACCACCACATCAGAGCGTCAGGGCCGCGCGATTGATCATGATCAATCGGCCTCGATGGAGAAGAAGAAGCAGGAGGGCTATTTCTGATGGGCGAGATTTACAAGACAGATGCGCTGATTGCCGAAGATATCACCGCCTATCTGGACAGCCATCAGCACAAAACCATGCTGCGCTTTATCACCTGCGGTTCTGTGGATGATGGCAAATCCACCCTGATCGGGCGGCTCCTCTATGACAGCAAGATGATCTTTGAAGACCAGCTCGCCACGTTGGAGGCCGATAGCAAGCGTGTTGGCACGCAAGGCGAGGCGATTGATTTCGCGCTTCTGGTCGATGGGCTGGCGGCAGAGCGCGAACAGGGCATCACCATTGATGTGGCCTACCGCTTCTTTGCCACGGAAAAGCGCAAATTCATCGTGGCCGATACGCCGGGGCATGAGCAATATACCCGCAACATGGTGACAGGCGCCTCTACCGCCGATCTGGCCGTGATCTTGATTGATGCGCGCAAAGGTGTGCTGACCCAGACGCGGCGGCATAGCTATCTGGCGCATTTGCTGGGCATCCGCCAGCTGGTGCTGGCGGTGAACAAGATGGATCTGGTGGGCTATGACCGCGCGGTGTTTGACCGGATTGTAGCCGAATATCGCGCCTTTGCAGACAGTATCGGGATTGCCGGGTTCACCCCCATCCCCATCTCTGGCCTTGCGGGCGATATGATCACCAGCCGCAGCGCGGCCATGCCATGGTATGACGGGCCAGTGCTGCTGGAGCATCTGGAAAGCGTAGAGTTGGATCAAACCGCCGATCAGGCCAAACCCTTCCGCATGCCTGTGCAATGGGTCAACCGCCCCAATCTGGATTTCCGCGGCTTTGCAGGCACGATCACATCGGGCAGCATCTGCACGGGTGATGACATCCGCGTTCTGCCATCTGGCAAGACCACGAAAATCGCGCGCATTGTGGCGCTTGGTGGCGATCTGGAGCGCGCGGTGGCGGGGCAAGCCGTGACGCTATGTTTTGCAGATGAGATTGACTGCTCGCGCGGGCAGGTGATCACCGCCGCACAAAGCCCGGTCGAAGTGGCCGACCAGTTTGAGGCCAGCATCATCTGGATGGATGAGGACGCGCTTGTGCCGGGCCGCGCCTATTGGCTGAAAATCGGGCCGCAGACTGTCAGCGCTGCTGTGGCGCAGCCGAAATACCAGATCAATGTCAATACGATGGAACATCTGGCCGCGAAAACGCTGGATCTGAACGCCATTGGCGTGGCCACGATCACCACAGATCGCGCCATCCCCTTCGCGCCCTATAGTGAAAGCCGCGATCTGGGCGGGTTTATCCTGATTGACAAGATGAGCAATCGCACCGTGGGCGCAGGGCTGATCCATTTCGCCTTGCGCCGCGCGCAGAATATCCATTGGCAGGCCACCGATATTTCGCGCGACCATCACGCCGCGATGAAAAACCAACAACCGATGGTGCTGTGGCTGACGGGCCTGTCGGGATCGGGCAAATCCACCATTGCCAATCTGGTCGAGAAAAAGCTTGCCCGGATGAACCGCCACACTTTCCTTCTGGATGGCGATAACGTGCGCCACGGGCTGAACAAGGATCTGGGCTTTACAGATGCCGACAGGGTGGAAAATATCCGCCGCGTGGGCGAAGTGGCCAAGCTGATGGCCGATGCCGGGCTGATCGTGATCACCGCCTTCATCTCACCCTTCCGCTCAGAGCGCGAGATGGTGCGCGCCATGCTGGAGCCGGGCGAATTTGTCGAAATCTTCATCGACACGCCCTTGGAAGAGGCCGAGGCGCGCGATGTAAAGGGCCTTTATGCCAAAGCCCGCGCCGGACAGTTGCGCAATTTCACCGGCATCGATTCCCCCTATGAGGCCCCGGGCGCCCCGCATATCCGCATCGATACAACGCGCATGACCGCAGAAGAGGCGGCAGAGATGATCGTGGCAAAGCTGATCCCGTAACCCCACAGGCCGGGCCTGCAAATTTGCGCGAGCGCAAAGACAGGCCGCGCCCGGCCTGACATACTTCCCCCATACGCGGCCAAGGCCGCAGGACCAAACACAGGGGGAAGCATGTTTGATTTCGCAGGAAAAACCGCCATTGTGACGGGCGCCGCCTCTGGGATTGGCGAGGCGATTGCGCTGGAGCTTGCCGCCAGCGGTGCCTTTGTCATCGTCTCGGATATCAGCGCCGAAGGGTGCGCGGGGCCAGTGGCCACGATCCTTGATCGCGGGGGCAAGGCGGCCCCCTTTGCCGCCGATGTAGCCGATCCCGAAGCGATGCAAGCGCTTGTGGCATTCGCCGAGGCAGAAACAGGCGCGCTGCATCTGGCTGTGAACAATGCAGGCATTGGCGGGGCACAAGCGCCAACAGGTGAATACCCGTTGGAGGCATGGCATAAGGTGATCAATATCAACCTCAATGGCGTGTTCTATGGGATGCGCTACCAGATCCCGGCCATGGAACGCGCGGGCGGTGGGGCGATTGTGAATATGGCCTCTATCCTTGGCAGCGTGGGTTTTGCCAATTCATCGGCCTATGTGGCCAGCAAACACGCGCTTTTGGGCCTGACCAAAACCGCCGCCATGGAATATGCGCAAAAAGGTATCCGCATCAATTCGGTCGGCCCGGCCTTTATCCAGACCCCGCTTCTGACAAATAACCTGAGCCAAGACATGCTGGACGGGCTGGCAGGCTTGCACCCGATGGGCCGGATTGGCACGGCGGAAGAAGTTTCGGCGCTGACCTGCTTTTTGCTGTCAGATCGTGCCAGCTTTGTCACCGGCAGCTACCATCTGGTAGATGGCGGCTATACCGCACCCTGAACATACGCTGAAAGCTGATATGTCTGACGAAAACACGCCTTGGGCCGTTCCCGCCGAAACTGTGCTGGAGCGGCTGGAAACATCTGCAAACGGAATTGACAGCGCTACGGCCGAGGCACGAGCGCGCCGCCACGGCCCCAACAAACTGCCCGAAGCGCCCCGCGCAGGGCCGTTGCAACGGCTGGCGCGGCAGTTCAACAACCTGCTTATTCTGGTGCTGATTGGCGCGGCGGCGATTACCGCGCTTTTGGGCCATTGGATTGATACCGGCGTGATCATGGCTGTGGTGATCCTCAATGCCGTGATCGGTTTTGTGCAGGAAGGTCGCGCCGAAGCTGCGCTGGAGGCATTGCGCGACATGCTGGCCCCCAAGGCCAATGTCATCCGCGCGGGCGAGCGTATGGCAATTGCGGGCGCCGATCTTGTGCCCGGCGATATCGTTGTGCTGGAAGCAGGTGATAAAATCCCCGCCGATCTGCGCCTGATAGAGGCTGCTGGCCTGACAGTGGAAGAAGCCATTCTGACAGGCGAATCCGTGCCTGTGCGCAAAGCGGTTGAGCCTGTCGCACCGGATGCCGCACTGGGGGATCGCCGCGCAATGGGCTTTAGCGGCACAATGGTCAGCGAGGGCACGGGGCTGGGTGTTGTTACCGCCACAGGCAGCGCCACGGAAATTGGGCGCATCAGCACCATGATGGCCGGGGTGCAGACATTGAAAACCCCGCTTATTCACCAGATGGAGGTATTTGCAAAATATCTGACCGGCGTCATCATGGGGCTGGCCGGGGTCATTCTGGCCTTTACGCTGGCATTTCGCGAACTGCCCTTTGCCGAGGCGTTCATGATCGTGGTGGGCCTGTTCGTGGCCGCCATTCCCGAAGGCTTGCCCGCCGTGCTGACAGTAACGCTGGCGATTGGCGTGCAATCCATGGCGCGGCGCAATGCCATCATCCGCCGCCTGCCGATTATTGAAACACTTGGCGCGGTTTCTACCATCTGTTCGGATAAAACCGGCACATTGACGCGCAATGAAATGATGGTCGCAAGCGTTGTGACTGCGCAGGATGTGGCCACGGTTTCGGGCCAGGGCTATGCGCCGGAAGGCGAAATTTCTGGCGGCGCGCCTGCCGTGCTGGAGAAGATGGCACAGGTTGCAGCGCTGTGTAACACCGCCGCGCTGGTGCAAGAGAAACAGGGCTGGCGCGTAGAGGGCGACCCTATGGAAGGCGCGCTTCTGGCCTTTGCCGGCAAGCTGGGCGCGCGCATCACAAACCGCCCCCGCGCCCAAGCTACCATCCCCTTCGATGCCCGCTACCGCTATATGGCTGTGCTGCATGAGGGGCTTGTTCTGCTGAAAGGCGCGCCCGAACGTGTATTGGCGCATTGCGCCACGCAAATGGGCGCAGATGGGCCAGAGCCATTGGATTGGGAGTACTGGGAGGCGGTCAGCGCCCGGATTGCCAGCGATGGCCAGCGCGTGTTGGCTTTGGCCCATATGCCCTATGACGGCACATCCCTGTCGCATGAGGCCGTATCGGAAGGGCTGGTTCTGCTGGGCCTTGTGGGCCTGATAGATCCCCCCCGCGACGAGGCGATTGCCGCTGTCGCTGAATGCCACGCTGCCGGGATTTCGGTGAAGATGATCACCGGCGATCATGCCGGAACCGCCGCCGCCATTGGCCGCCAGATCGGGCTGAAACAGACCGACCAGCCGCTGACAGGCGCCGATATCGACCAGATGGATGATACCGCACTGGAAGCGGCAATCCGGCGCACCGATGTATTTGCCCGCACCAGCCCAGAACATAAGCTGCGCCTTGTGCAGGCCCTTCAGGCACGCGGGCAGGTTGTGGCCATGACAGGGGACGGGGTGAATGATGCCCCTGCCCTCAAACGCGCCGATGCGGGGATTGCCATGGGGCAAAAAGGCTCCGAGGCTGCGCGCGAGGCGTCTGATTTCGTGCTGGCCGATGACAATTTCGCCTCTATCGCAGAGGCCGTAAAACAGGGGCGCACAGTTTATGCCAATCTGAAAAAGGTGATCACCTTTCTTCTGCCTGTGAATGGGGGCGAGTCGATCTCGCTTGTTATCGCGGTGTTGTTCGGGCTGATGCTGCCCATTACGCCCTTGCAGATATTATGGGTGAATATGGTGTCATCTGTCGCTCTGGCCATGTCACTGGCCTTTGAACGGCCAGAGCAGGCGATCATGCGCCAGCCGCCGCGCCGGGCCAATGCGCCGATCATGTCGCGCTTTATCCTGTGGCGGGTGTTTCTGGTCTCCATCCTCTTTGCGATTGGCATTTTTGGCCAATTCGCGCTGGCACAGGCCCAGGGCGCGGGGCTGGCAGAGGCCCGCACAATGGCCCTCAACACGCTGGTCGCGATGGAGGTATTCTATCTCTTTTCCGTGCGCTACCGGCATGGCTGGTCACTGACATGGACAGGCGCAAAAGGCACGCCCGCCGTGCTGGTTGCCGTGGCGCTGGTGGTGGTGCTGCAGGCGGGGTTCACCTATCTGCCCCTCATGCAGGCGCTGTTTGACACTGTGGCCCTTGCACCGTGGCAGGTTGCGCAATGCGCCTTTGCAGGGGTGGTGCTGTTTTTGGTGCTGGAACTGGACAAATACGCCGCCAAGGCTTGGAAGCTGCTGGGCAGCCCCAAGCCAGAGCGGCAGCGTATTTAAACTGTCAGCCCGTCCGGCTCTGGCAGCGCATTCGCGCGGCATGTGGCTGTCAGCGTGTTGGCCAGAAGGCAAGCAATTGTCATCGGGCCAACACCACCGGGAACAGGTGTGATTGCGCCTGCCACAGCGGCGGCACTGTCAAAATCCACATCGCCCACAAGGCGCGTTTTGTCGCCATCCGCCACACGGTTGATCCCCACATCAATCACAGTCGCGCCGGGCTTCACCCAATCGCCCGGTATCATTTCCGGCCGGCCAACAGCGGCCACCAGAATATCGGCGCTGCGGCAGATTTCGGCCAGATTGCGGGTGCGCGAATGCGCGATTGTCACTGTGCAGCTATCGCCCAGCAACAGCTGCGCCATGGGCTTGCCCACAATATTCGACCGCCCCACCACCACCGCATGCAAACCCGACAGGCTGCCGTGATGCGCGCGCAACATCATCAAACAGCCCAAAGGGGTGCACGGAACCATTGCCTTCTGGCCCGTGCCCAACAAGCCAACATTGGAAATGTGAAAGCCATCCACATCCTTTGCCGGGTCAATCCGGTTGATGACCAGATCGGAATCCAGATGATCGGGCAGCGGCAACTGCACCAAAATACCATGAATTTTTGGATCAGCGTTCAGCGCGTCAATCACAGCCAGCAATTCTGCCTCGGATGTGTCCGCCGCCAGCCGATGTTCGAAAGAGGCCATTCCAACCTCTACGGTCTGTTTGCCCTTGGAACGGACATATACCTGACTGGCCGGGTCTTCCCCCACCAGAACAACCGCCAAACCGGGGGTAATGCCGTGATCTGCCTTCAGCGCCGCCACCTGCGCGGCGATCTTGTCGCGCATCTTTGCCGCAAATGCCTTGCCATCAATAATTTCTGCCACCATTGGCTGTATCTCCTTCTCTCGCATTTCGGGCCGCGCGCCTGCAACTGTGTCGCCTCCTACGCGCTGCGGCGCAGCAGTGCAATCACCCCGATGGGACGGTGGGCGGGGCGATGGGCGGCGCAGCCGCGCGAGCGCCGTCCACCGCCCGCACAGTCAGAACAGCCCCTCAATCACCCCCGCATCATTGAAGCGGATGCTCTCGGCGGCGGGTTTGCGCGGCAGGCCGGGCATTGTCATGATCTCGCCGCAGATCGCCACGATAAACCCGGCCCCAGCCGATAGCCGCACCTCGCGCACCGGCACCGAATGGTTCACCGGCGCGCCACGCAAATTCGGGTCGGTCGAGAAGGAATATTGCGTCTTGGCCATGCAGATCGGCAAATGCCCATAGCCGGCCGCTTCCCACTCTTTCAGCTGGTTGCGGATTTTCGCATCGGCCAGCACAGCATCAGCGCGGTAAATCCGGCGGGCGATGGTTTCCATCTTCTCGAAAAGGGGCATCTCATCGGGGTAGAGCGGCGCGAATTGGGCGCTCTCGCCCTCAGCCAGATCGGCCACGCGCTGTGCGAGTTCGGTAATCCCCTGCCCGCCTTCGGCCCAGTGGCGGCACAAGATCGCCTCTGTGCCAAGCCCCGCCACATAGTCTTTCACCGCCTGAATTTCGGCCTCGGTATCCGAATGGAAATGATTGATCGCCACCAGAACCGGCACACCAAAAGATTTCACATTCTCGATATGACGGCCCAGATTTGGGCAGCCTTTCTCCACTGCACTTACATTTTCTGCACCAAGATCCGCTTTTGCCACGCCGCCATTCATCTTCATGGCGCGCACGGTTGCCACAATCACGGCGACAGAGGGCGAAAGCCCCGCCTTGCGGCATTTGATGTTGAAAAACTTCTCCGCGCCCAGATCGGCGCCAAATCCGGCCTCTGTGACCACGTAATCGGCCAGCCCCAGCGCGGTTTGCGTGGCCACCACCGAATTGCAGCCATGCGCAATATTGGCAAAGGGGCCGCCATGCACAAAGGCGGGGTTATTCTCCAGGGTTTGCACCAGATTGGGTTGCATCGCATCTTTCAAAAGCACGGTCATCGCGCCTTCGGCCTTGATGTCGCGGCAATAGATCGGCGTTTTGTCGCGCCGATAGGCAATCACGATATCGCCCAAGCGGCGCTGCAAATCATCCAGATCGGCCGCAAGGCACAAGATCGCCATCACTTCAGACGCCACAGTGATATCAAACCCTGTCTGCCGCGCAAACCCGTTGGACACACCGCCCAGAGAGATCACCATATCCCGCAAGGCGCGGTCATTCATATCCATCACGCGCCGCCATGTGATCCGGCGCTCGTCTATTTCCAGCTCATTGCCCCAATAGATGTGATTGTCTATCATCGCCGATAGCAGATTATGCGCCGAGGTGATGGCATGAAAATCACCTGTGAAATGCAGGTTCATATCTTCCATTGGCACAACCTGCGCATAGCCCCCCCCGGCAGCGCCCCCCTTCATGCCAAAGTTTGGCCCAAGAGAGGCCTCTCGGATACAGATCGCGGCGCGCTTGCCGATGGCGTTCAGCCCATCGCCCAAACCCACGGTGGTGGTGGTCTTGCCCTCGCCCGCAGGTGTCGGGTTTATCGCGGTCACAAGGATCAGCTTGCCACGCTGCCGCGCGCGGGCCTGTGCCACAAATTCTTGCGAAATCTTGGCCTTGTCATGGCCGAAGGGCAGCAAATGCTCTGTCGGTATGCCCAGTTTCGCGCCAATTTCCTGAATTGGCCGCTTCTTCGCCGCGCGGGCGATTTCGATATCTGTTTTAAAGCCCATCTCGCGCTCCCTCCGCTGATACGTCTTCTGCGCTCTGCTATAGCGGGGCATGCGGCAATTGGGAGAGGCGATTGCGACATTTGCGCCGCCAGTTCCGCCCTTGGGCGTTCCTATGGGAAATCAACCACCGCTTTCGGCGCATATCTGGCGCAAAACGAAAAAGCGCGGGGCTGGTCGGCCCCGCGCTTTCACAAATCGCATGGCAATGCTTAGCCTTTTTTCAGGCATCGCACGCCCAGAACCTCGGCAATCTGCACGGCGTTCAGGGCCGCGCCCTTGCGCAGATTGTCACTGACGCACCACAGGTTCAGCCCGTTTTCCACGGTCGAATCCTGCCGGATACGGCTGATATACGTGGCATAATCGCCCACGCATTCCACCGGGGTGATATAGCCACCGGCCTCGCGCTTATCGATCACCATGATGCCCGGTGCCTCGCGCAGGATGTCGCGCGCCTCATCCTCGTCGAGGAAATCCTCAAACTCGATATTGATCGCCTCGGAATGGCCCACGAAAACCGGCACACGCACGCAGGTGGCCGTGACCTTGATCTTCGGGTCAACGATTTTCTTGGTTTCGGCCACCATTTTCCACTCTTCCTTGGTGGAACCATCTTCCATGAAAACATCAATATGCGGGATCACATTGAAGGCAATCTGCTTTGGGTACACGCTGGGGGCCACTTCTTGCCCCGGAACATAAATGCCCTTGGTCTGGTTCCACAATTCGTCAATCGCTTCTTTGCCTGTGCCGGAAACGGATTGATAGGTGGACACAACCACCCGCTTGATCCGCGCGCGGTCATGCAGGGGTTTGAGCGCGACAACCATTTGCGCAGTGGAACAATTGGGGTTGGCGATGATGTTTTTCTTCGCATAGCCTTCTACAGCGGCGGCATTCACCTCTGGCACAACCAGCGGCACATCGGGATCATAGCGATAGAGCGAAGAGTTATCGATCACCACACAGCCCTGAGACGCTGCTTTGGGCGCGAATACCTTTGTCGCATCCGAACCGATGGCGAAAAAGGCAATATCCCAACCCGTGAAATCAAAGGTTTCCAGATCCTGGCATTTCAGGGTTTTGTCGCCAAAGCTGACTTCCGTGCCAAGGCTGCGGCGCGATGCCAGCGCGGCAATCTGATCCACCGGGAATTCCCGCTCTGCCAGAATATTCAGCATTTCGCGGCCCACATTGCCTGTGGCGCCAACAACGACGACCTTATAGCCCATCATGGCCTCCTTTTCACATCTGGCCCGCACCTATCGCATATCTGGACAAAGGTGAAGGGGCGCTAATCTGTCCTGTCGTGCGAGAAGGCGTAAATCACACAGCCGATCAGCAACAAAACCGCAAAAAACCCGAATATGGCCTGATAGGCAGCTTCGGGCGGCAGGTTGGGGGCGGCAGCATGAACACGGCCACTGAGCATTTGCAACACCCCCACCCCGCCAATGGAAAACAGGTTCAAAAGCGTTACCCCCCGCCCTGTCAGATGCGCAGGAAAGAAACTGCGGCCATGTGCGATCATCATGGGGAAAGACGCGCCAAAAAACCCCACCCCAGCCAACAGGATACCCGTTTGCCAGAACCCCGATAACGGAAACAGCCACAGCGCCCCAAGGCATAGCACCGCGCATAGATTGCCCGCCAGAATAACCAGCTTGCGCGTACCAAAAAGCCGATCCATCGGCCCATAGGCCAAGCTCCCCGCAATCATGGCACAGGCCATCAGCAGGGTAATCTGCCCGATGCCAGAGGCGCTTGCACCATAAAGATCGGCATAAAACGGCCCCGCCCATAACCCGCGCAGCCCAGCGGCCGGGGCGTAATTGACAATGAGTAGCGGAATGATGAACCACAGCGCCGGAATGCGCAGCAAATCCAGCAAACTGCCGGCAGCGCCATCCGGGGCCTCGGCTTTGGGCGGGTCTTGGATCACCCACGACAGCACAAAGGCCACAAGTGCCGTGAAACCGGCAATCACAAGGATCGCCGCACGCCAGCCAATCGCCTCGGCGGCCCAGGCCATGGGCAGCGCGCCCAGAATATTCCCAAGCGAGCCAAAGCCGATGACAGCGCCCGCGAGCGTGGCAAAGACCGCAGGCGGAAAGCTGCGCGCGAAAATGTAGTAAGACGCCATCAGCACCGGCGCACAGCCCACCCCCAGAAACACCATGGCCAGATGGACATGCAGCGCTGATTGCGCCAGCGCGAACAGCACAGCGCCCCCGGTTCCGCCAATTCCCAGCAACAGCGCCGTTGTGCGCCGTGGCCCGTATTTATCCAGCGCCCAGCCGACAGGCAGTTGCATCAGCGCGAAAACGATAAACCAAAGCCCGGACGAAAACGCCAGATCATCCGCCGTGATACCAATATCGGCCTGCAACAGGCCCGACAGCACAGCCAGAAAAGAGCGGTAAAACTGGCTCAGCAGATAGCCGATTACCAGAAAGAAAAGGCCAAGCTTCATGTGGTTTGCCTGATTTTTGTGCGCTTTGCGCGTTCGTATTTCACCTGTGAAGCAGTTGCAATGCCCGCTTTGCGTAGGTTTCGTGTCGCCAATCGGGGCAGCTTTGGCATAAGCTTTGCCAAACCGCCTTCGGAGCCTGTGATGGATGACCTGCCCTTGCCTGACCCAAGCTATCATTACCGCGTGATAGAGCGCGCCATCGCGCTGATAGATGCGCCCGGCGGCACGCAACGCAGCCTGCCCGATCTGGCAGCGGCGCTGGGCATGAGTGCCGCGCATTTTCAGCGCGTCTTCAGCCAATGGGCCGGGGTTTCGCCCAAGCGTTACCAGCAATATCTGACACTGGAACATGCACGCCACCTGCTGGCCACGCGTGTCACGACATTGCAGGCGGCGGGGGAATTGGGCCTGTCGGGGCAAGCACGGTTGCATGATCTCTTTGTGCGCTGGGAGGCCATGACACCGGGCGACTATGCCCGCCAAGGCGCGGGGTTGCAGATTGGCTATGGCTGGTTTGAAACGCCTTTCGGGCTGGCATTGGGCATGGCCACCGCGCGCGGGCTTTGCGGTTTGGCCTTTGCCGAACCGGGCGCGGAAGATGTGGTTTTGGCAGAAATGCAGGCGCGCTGGCCCAAGGCGCGCTATGGTGAGAACCCCGATCTTGCCGCGCCGCATGTCGCTGCCGCAATGTCACAATCTGGCAAGGCGGATGTGCATCTGATCGGCACGCCCTTTCAGATAAAGGTATGGGAAGCGCTGCTGCATGTGCCCGCTGGCCATGTCACCAGCTATAGCGCGATTGGCGCACGCATTGGGACGCCGCGCGCAGGCCGCGCCATTGGCAGCGCTGTGGGGCGTAACCCGATTGGTTTTCTGATCCCCTGCCACAGATGCTTGCGCAGCGCAGGCGGGTTGGGCGGGTATCACTGGGGCCTCGCGCGCAAACGCGCCATGCTGGCATGGGAAGGCGCGCGGATAGACGCCGCCGCCGAGAGGGGCGCGTCAGTCAAGGGAACGTGATGTGGCTATTGCCAAGCGCAGGCTGTATAATCCTCTTACCCTTGTGGAGGAACTGAAGATGAAACTATCCTTGCCCATGCTTGGCTTTGGCGCTGCGGCGCTGGTGCTTGCTGCCTGCGCACCAGACCCCAACAGCCAGCAAAACCGCACTCTCGCCGGTGCGCTGACAGGTGCCGCTGTTGGAGGCATTGTTGGCGTGGCCACTGGTGATGGCGATGCCCGCCGCGCAGTTGCGGGGGCGGTGATTGGCGGCACCGCAGGTGCGCTGATCGGCCAGCAGCTTGACCGGCAGGCCGCAGAATTGCGCCGCCAGTTGGGCAATAACGTAGATATCCGCAATACCGGACAGGAACTGGTGCTGACATTGCCTCAGGATTTGCTGTTTGCCGTGGATAGCGCCGTTCTGCGCCCCGATCTGCAACGCGATCTGCGCGTGATTGCCGCCAATCTGGTGAACTACCCGCGCAGCGATGTGATTGTGATTGGCCATACCGACAATACCGGTTCTGCCGCGTATAATCAGGGCTTGTCAGAACGCCGCGCGGCCTCTGTTGCGCAGGTGCTGCGATCCGAGGGCGTGGCTTCAAACCGGCTACAGACGATCGGGCGCGGCCTGACCCAGCCTGTTGCCAGCAACGCAACACCAGAGGGGCGCCGCCAGAACCGGCGGGTCGAAATCTTTATCCGTCCCCATCAGCCCGCATAACTGCGGCTGAAAGTAACGCAAGGCCAGCCTTGGGGCTGGCCTTTCTTATTGCGCTAACGCCAAAGTGGTCATATCTTTTTACCAGAATCTGCGCAGTTTTTGGGCAAAATGCCTGACTCTGCTATTTGTAAGGCCAATAGATCATGCCGTTTCAGCGTATCCAGCCCGAAAAGCTGTCTCAAAGCGTCGTTAAACAGATTGAATTGCTGCTGCTGCAGGGCATTTTGCGGCCCGGCGAACGCCTGCCTTCCGAACGGGAATTGGCCGAAAAGCTGGGAGTCTCGCGCCCATCTCTGCGCGATGCGATTGCCGAAATGCAGGCGCGGGGCTTGCTGACAACCAAGGCAGGTGCGGGAATTTATGTGGCCGAATTGCTGGATTCTGCCTTCTCGGATTCGCTGGTGCGGCTGTTTGCCAGCCATGATGCGGCCTTGTTTGATTATATCAGCTTTCGTCGCGATCTGGAGGGGATGTCTGCCGAACGTGCCGCGCGCTATGGGTCGGACATGGATTTGCAGGTGATCGATACAATCTATCACAAGATGGAAGCAGCCCATCTGAAACGCGATCCAACCGAGGAAGCGCGGCTGGACGCCGAATTCCACCTCTCGATCATAGAGGCCTCGCATAATATCATCATGCTGCATATCATGCGGGCCATGTTCAACCTGTTGCATCAGGGCGTTTTCTACAACCGACAGATGATCTTTCGGCAGCGCGGCACACGGGATGAATTGTTGGCCCAGCATCGCGCCATAAATGCCGCCCTGCAAGATCGTGATCCGGCAGGGGCCAGTGCTGCGGCCCGCGCCCATCTGGATTATGTGGAACAGTTGATGAGCGATCTGAAACGCAGCGAAAAGAACGAGGAAATCGCGCGTCTGCGGTTTGACCATGTGAAAGCGCTTTAGTTCGCCCTGAACAACCCTCAACATCCTGATTATGCTTGCGAAATGAACGTTTCTTATCGCCTTTTTTTGCAAGGTTTCGTATAATTTGGGCCGAAACCTTGCAATTTCGGGGTGGGCGATGAAGGCGAAGGGGCCTGAGCAAGCCGATCTGTTTCGCGCGCGCTTGGTCGAGATCATTGATATGCGCCATGAACTGGTGAAGCTGGCGGATTTGATTGACTGGGATTTCTTTGAGCGTGAATGGGCTGGGTTCTTCTCCTCGCAAGAGGGACGACCTGCAACGCCATCGCGTCTGGTGGCGGGGCTTCTCTACCTTCAACACGTCTACAGGCTGTCGGACGAGGCTGTGGTGGCTCGCTGGGTGGAGAACCCCTATTACCAGCATTTCTGCGGCGAGATCTTCTTCCAACATCGCCCGCCGATCGACCCGTCCTCACTCACCCGCTGGCGCAAGCGCATCGGTGAAGAGGGCGTCGAATGGCTGCTGACCAAGACCATCGAGGCTGGCCGCGCCTCAGGAACGGTTGAGGAGAAGAGCTTGGAGCGGGTGTCGGTCGACACGACGGTCATGGAGAAGAACATTGCGCATCCGACCGATGCGCGCCTTTATGAGCGCGCGCGGCAGAAGCTGGTGGCACTGGCCCGTGAAGCGGGTGTCGATTTGCGCCAGAGTTACAGCCGTCTTGGCCCACGCCTGGCACGGCAAGTGGGCCGCTATGCCCATGCGAAACAATTCAAGCAGATGCGCAAGGCATTGAAAAAACTGAAAGGCTACACAGGTCGGGTCATGCGCGACTTGCGCCGTCATCTCAGCGGCATTCCAGCTGGAGCGCTGCGCGAGCAAATCTGCGATGCCCTCGTGCTGACTGGGCGGCTCTTGGCCCAGAAGCCGAAGGACAAGAACAAGATCTACAGCCTGCATGAACCCGAGGTCGATTGCATCTCAAAAGGCAAGGCGCGTGTGCGCTACGAGTTCGGCACCAAGGTCACTATCGCGGCTACCATCGCGGAAGGCTTCATCGTCGGCGCACGCTCCATGCCTGGCAACCCATATGACGGGCATACTCTGCAAGAGGCGCTGGATCAGGTCGAAGTGCTGACTGATATCCGCCCCTCACTGGCCGTGGTCGATCGCGGCTAACGCGGGCATGGCGTGACGCGAACCCGCGTATTGATCAGTGGCATGCGCAAAGGCATCACGCCCATGCTGGCAAAACTGTTGCGAAGGCGCAGCGCCATCGAAGCCGAGATCGGACACATGAAAACTGACGGTCGACTGACACGCTGCCCCCTCAAGGGCACTGGAGGAGATGCGATCTTCGCTGTTCTCTGTGCCTGCGGCCACAATATCCGCAAGATACTGGCCCATCTCAGGGCTATTTTTGCGCTCATCATCGCCGCGCTCCTGGCCGCTATACGGCACCGTCCGACCAATCAAATCGAGCCACAAGCAGCTTGAGCAGGCAAAATACGTTGTTCAGGATGAACGCTTTAGCAACTGTCACGGATGGGTATGAAAAAACCCGGCCAGAGGGCCGGGTTTTTCAATGGGTTACGCTTGATATCAATGCAGGCGCGTTTGCACTTCGCCAATGGCCTTTTGCACCAGCGCATCGTTACGTTCTGCATCCATTTGCTTGGCCAGAACGTCACCCGCAGCGGCAACCGCGACCGACACGGCGCGATCACGCACTTCGCGCAGCGCACTTGCTTCCGCAGAGGCGATCTGATCACTCGCTGCCTTCAGGCGGCGCGTGATGGAAGCTTCAATCTCCGCTTTTGCCTGATCGGCGGCAAGCTGGGCATCGGCCTTGGCTTTCTCAACAATGCGCGCAGCATCGTCTTTTACCTCTGCCTGTCTGCGCTCGAAAGAGGCATGCAGGGCAAGCGCTTCTTCACGCAGGCGGCGGGCTTCGTCCAGTTCGGATTGAATACCCACAGAACGGCTATCCAGCAAATCCGATACTTTGGCCGGAACCTTGAAATACACAAGTATCCCAAGAAAGCACAGGAAGGCCATCAATACGATCAGATCGGTATTATAAAGCGAGAAGAACGGATAGTCCCCCGCCGCAAAAGCCGGGCCAGCCACCAGAACTGACGCAAGAGCAATTAAACGAAGCATCATGCACCCCCTTTCAAGCGGGCACTGACTGCCGCATTCACACTGCGTGCATCGGCCTTGGCGTCGAACAGCCGCAGAATATCGCCTGTGACGTCTTTGGAAACATCTGTCACCATTTCCAGCGCGCTGTCGCGGATTTCGCGAATGCGGCGCTCTGATTCTGCCGATTTCGCAGAAATCTCTGCATCGGCCTTGGCAATCTGCACATCAAGCTCTGCCTGCATCTCTGCCTTGGCAGCTTCTACAATGCGGTTCGCCTCTGCGCGGGCATCGGCAAGCGCCTTGTTGTAGGCCTGTTCTGCCTGTTGCGCCTTCAGCTTGTATTCTTCGGCCGCGGCGATATCGCTGGTAATCGTCCCGCGACGATCCGCCAGAACAGCCGCTATACGTGGCAGGGCCACGCGCGACATAACAAAATACAGCACCACCATGGTCACGACCAACCAGAAAATCTGGTTGGAGAAGGTGGATAAATCGAGTTGGGGCATACCTGTCCCCGCAGCGGCAGTCTCTGCCATGTCGTCCCCCTAAGCCCTGTTTTCACCGAGAGGGCCTAGCGGCCCTCTCGCGCGTAAGGATAACTTCGGGAATGCTCAGACAGCGAACATCAGCAGCAGAGCGACGAGGAACGAGAAGATCCCCAGAGCTTCTGCAAATGCGATGCCGATAAAGAGCATGGCAGTCTGGCCAGCAGCGGCCGACGGGTTGCGCAGAGCACCCGACAGGAAGTTACCGGCAATGTTGCCCACACCGATGGCAGCGCCGCCCATACCGATGGCGGTCAGACCAACACCGATATACTTGCCCATTTCTGCGATATCGCCTTCCATGTCATTTCTCCTTGAGGTTGGAATTGGCAGATTGAGGTATTCGACCTGATGCGCCGCCCGTCAGTGCGAGGGGTGCAATGCGTCACGCAAGTAAACGCATGTCAGAATTGTGAACACATAGGCCTGAATGACAGCCACCAGCAGCTCCAGCGCGTAAAGCGCGGTCACAGCCAGAACCGGCACGAAGAAGGCCGCGCCAAGCGCGCTGGCAAAGCCCGCAAACACCTTGGCCACCGCGTGACCCGCCATCATTGCGCCTGCAAGACGAATGGAATGGCTGATGGGCCGCGCAAAATAAGAGATAAGTTCGATCAGCGCCAGCACAGGGCGCAGCGCCAGCGGCGCAGAACTGACCCAGAACAGGCCCAGAAACTTTGTCCCGTTCAGGATGAACCCAAGCGCCGTGACCGACAAGAACACGGTCAAGGCCAGCACTGCCGTTACCGCAATATGCGATGTGGTGGTGAAAGCGAAGGGGATCAGCCCCAAGAGGTTTGCAAACAGGACAAACATGAACAGGGTGAAGATATGCGGGAAGAAGCGCACCGCATCATGGCCCGCAACGTCTTTGACCATGTTATAGATGAACCCATAGGTCATTTCGGCGGCAGATTGCGCACGGCTGGGCACCAAAGCGCGCCCGCGTGCGCCATAGATCATCAGGGCAGAGGCCGCCACAACCGTCAGCGCCATCCAAAGCGTGACATTGGTGGGGGTGTACCAGCTGATATCCCCGCCAAACAGCGCCTTGACCTCAAACTGCTCCATCGGCTTGATGGATAAACCGCCGCTTTCACTGGCCACTGGTCTTGTCCCCTTGCTTTATACCCGCGCCTTGGCGGGCCGCATCTACTCTGTTGTCCTGAATTTCGCGGGCAGAACGTATCATCGTCTTTACGCCTGCCGCGAACCCCAGCAATGTCAGCACCACAAGGAAAATGGGCAAAGTGCCGAAGAGCACATCAAGCCCGTATCCCATGGCCGCCCCGATGCCCAGACCGGACACCAGTTCGATCACCATACGCCAGCCCACCTGGGCCATCGAGTGATGATCCTGCGCAGCGCGCGGCGGCTCCAACGCGGCTTTGGCCTTGGCGATCCGGTCGTCGAGGGCCTTTAGCCGCTCCATCTCGTCACGCTCTGCCAAGCCCGCCACCTCCGGCTGCAAGTTGGGCGCAAACTATGCAGAGGGGCTTTCAGAGTCAAGCCAGATATCCATGCCCCTGAAATCATTCAAGCCATTGATTTTTATATGTTTAGCGCAGACACCCCAAGGGTGGCCAGCGCCCTGAAAGCCCGATCTTGCAGATGCAGCATATTCAACCAAAGAGTTGACCTTTTCATCCCCCCGGCGCAGAAGAGAGGCATGGACAGCCCCGCGCCCCCTTCGCTTGATCTGGTTTTCATGGCGCTTGCCGATCCCACGCGGCGCGCCATTCTGGCCATGCTGCTGGAAGATGACATGGCGGTAACAGATGTTGCCGAACCTTTCGCCATGTCGCTGGCCGCGATTTCCAAACATCTGGGCATTCTGGCCGCCGCCGGTCTGATAAGTCAGGAAAAGCGCGGGCGGGTGAAATGGTGCAAACTGGAACCCGACAACCTGCGCGAGGCAAGTATCTGGATGCAAGCCTTCGGTCAGTTCGAGGCCGTCAATCTGGATGCTTTCGAGCGCTTTCTGGCGCAAGAGCTGGCGAGCATGCCGCCAGAGGGTTGAGGCGCTGTGCCGGGTCGGGCCTTGCGGGGGATTTGCCTGCGCTATTGGCCGACCGCATGAACCGAAACCGCAAAGCAGTTTCAATGCCCCTCGCAGGGGTTTGCGGCCCCCCTTGTCCCGTTGATGGGCGGCGCTGAGGAAAGCCCCAAGCCGCGCAGCGCTGGGCCGCGGTGCGGCGATCTGCCCTTGAGGCTATGTCACTTTATGCTGGCCAAATCCGAACGAAACTGAAGCTAAGCGCAGGTTGCAGCCAAATCGCCGTGCCGGGGGGCGGCCCAGCGATGCGCGGCGGGCTTCGCCCTTGGCGCCGCGCTTGGTGAGAGGGCCAAGCGATGCGCCGCCATGGCAAGCCGCCCATCACCATGCGCCGGATATCCAAACCTTCGCCGATGACGGGGCGAGAGAAAAGCCGCGCAGGAAAAGAGGGCGATATTATTCGGAAGATGGAGAGTTGCAGCAGGCGTCAAACTCTCTCGCCCCCTGCCCTAGCCGATCCGCGCGAAAGCGTCGCGCAGGGCTTGTGACCAAGCGGCAGACATGGCCGAGAAGTCCTCGTCATTGGCCTCTATCCGGCGCTGTTCGGACAGGCGCAGGGCGTCGCGCTCTATCACGACCAAATCGAGTGGCATCCCCACACTCAGGTTGGAACGCAATGTCGAATCCATCGATAACAGCACCGCCTTGCGCGCCTCTTCCATCGGGGTGTCAGAGGTGATTACCCTGTCCAGAATGGGCTTGCCGTATTTATGCTCGCCAATTTGCAGATAGGGGGTATCCTCTGTCGCCTCTATGAAATTGCCTTCGGGATAGATCAGAAACAGGCGCATGCGCCCGCCCTTGCGCTGGCCTGCCACGATCATGGAAGCGCTGGCCATCTGGTTCATGCGATCCATGCGTGTCTTGGTTTCCACGGTCACGCGCGACAGCATGTCGCCCACCAGCGTGGCGACATCCAGCATGCTTTCAGCCTTCATGATAGATGTTTCATGCGTGGCGTCAGGATCATTGATCGCCTCGCGCAACCGCGCCAGTGTGGTTTGCGTGACAGAGAGATTGCCCGCTGTCATCATGGCAATCACCCTCTCGCCCGGTTCTTCGAATGTGAACATCTTGCGATAGGTGGAGATATTGTCCAATCCCGCATTGGTGCGGGTGTCCGACAGCAGCACCAGCCCTGCTTTCAGCAGCAAGCCCACACAATAGGTCATGTTCTCTTGTCTCCGCAAGGGTGGCCCGCAGATGCGTAGCGCCGATGGCCGGCGCGTGCAAGCCTGCTCACTGTTGCTGCGCCTCTATCACCACTGTTACATCCAGCGCTTCTGCCGAGCCGCCCAGCACCAGCCCCCGGATGGGGGCTGCATCTTGCGCGTCAAGACCAGAACCAAGGCGGATATATTGCTCATTCGGGCAGCATTTATTGGCCGCATCAAAGCCGACCCAACCAAGGCCATCAATGAATATCTCTGCCCATGCATGGCTGGCTTCATGGGGGGTGCCATCCTCGGTGGCGTTCAGATAGCCAGAGACATAACGCGCGGGTAACCCCGCCAGATGGGAGCAGGCAATCAAAACCTGTGCGTGATCCTGACACACCCCCGCGCCTGCAGTCATCGCCTCTGCGGCCGTGGTATGAGCTTGGGTTGCACCGGGCAGATAAGGCAAGGCCTCTGCCACAGCGGCGGCCAGATGGTGCGCGCGTTCCAACGGGCTTGCCGAGTCCTGCCCGTCCAGAGCGGCCTCTGTCAGATCATGGATGGCGCGGTTGGGTTCGGTGCGCACCGTGTTGCGCAGATAGGCCAGAGGCGGCACGCGTTCGCGGTGGCCGCGCAGAATACCGGCTGTATCTGTGGTTTCCACTGTGCCGCGCACGGTCACTTCTATATGATTTGTGGGTGCGCGCACGGAAACTGTCTGGATGTAATCGCCCGCCCCATCGCGCAACATGGTTCCCAACACGGCACCGGGCACCTCTATTTCCCAATTGAGCAGTTTTTGGCTGTCACATTTCGCAGGCGTCAGGCGCAGGCTTTGGATAATGCCGCCAACAGGGCGCGTGAATTCATAGCGCGTCTTGTGCAAAACAGTCAGGATCATCGCGCTTCTCCTGTCAGATACTGGTCATGGATACATTGCCCAAGCCCTGCATTCTGGGAAATCATCCGGCTGAGGAATTCGTGCAAGCCTTCGTCAAAAATATCATCCATCCGCGCTTCGGCCAATTCGGCCAGCAGGTTGCGCGCCGCTTCCTGCGCGGGGCTGGAGCGGTCATAAATCCGCGCCAGATGGTCAAGATGTTCATTCACCTCTATCGAGCAGGACAGAAGCGAACGCGGAAATTTCGGGTTCAGGATCAGGAAATGCGCGATCTGCGCGGCACTCAGTTCGCCACCATAGGCCCAGTTATAGGCGCGGTGCGCCGAGAGTGCGCGCAAAAGCGTTGTCCATTGGTAATTGTCCAGCCCAGACCCCACATAAGCGACAGAGGGCAGCAAGACGTAATATTTCACATCCAGCAAGCGCGCGGTATTGTCGGCACGTTCCACCGCATAGCCCAGATTCATGAAGCGGTAGCCATCGTTGCGCAACTGGGTGGATTCAATCGCGCCGCGGATCAGAGAGGCGGTGCGCAATGTCCAATCCGTCAGTTCCGGCACTTCCAGCGAGGAACGCTCGCGCCGCTGCAGGGCCTTGAGTTCCTGAAAGCTGACATTGATCGCATCCCAAACCTGCGTTGTCAGGGCTGTGCGCACAATGCGCGCATTTTCGCGCGCCGCCGTGATGCAGCTTGCCACCGAGGACGGATTTTCCTGATCGAAAAACAGGAATGTCTCCACATTGCGCTGTTTCAATTCGCCATATTTCTCGGTGAATTGCTGCAGCGTGCCCTTGCTTTGCAGAATGGCACTCCATTCGTTGCGATAGCCTCCGCCCGTATTGGGCAAAAGCGCATTGCGAAAGCCCAGATCCAACAGTCGGGCCGTGGTTTCAGAGCGTTCCAGATAACGGGCCATCCAGAACAGATTGGCGGCTGTGCGGCTTAGCATCTCATTCCTCCGCGATGACCCATGTATCTTTTACACCCCCGCCCTGACTGGAATTGACCACAAGCGAACCTTCCGTCAGCGCAACGCGCGTCAACCCGCCGGGCACAAGTTCGATATCGCGGCCCACAAGGCAATAGGGCCGCAAATCTACATGGCGCGGCGCTATGCCTTCTTCCACAAATGTCGGGCAGGTGGAGAGCGCAAGCGTGGGTTGGGCGATGTAATTGGACGGATTGGCCGCAATCTTGGCGGCAAAGGCCTCTATCGTGGCCTTGTCGGATTTTGGCCCTACAAGCATGCCATACCCGCCAGAGCCATGCACCTCTTTCACCACCAGTTCGGCCAGATTTTCTTGCACATATTTCAGATCATCGGGTTTGGCGCATTGCCATGTGGGCACGTTTTCCAGAATTGGCGCCTCTCCCAGATAGAAGCGGATCATTTCGGGCACATAGGTATAGATCGCCTTGTCATCGGCCACGCCCGCACCGGGGGCGGAACAGATGGACACCCCGCCAGAGCGGTAAACATTCATCAAGCCCGGAACGCCCAGCGCAGAATCGGGGCGGAAGCACAAGGGATCAAGAAAGGCGTCATCAATCCGGCGATAGATCACATCCACTTTTTGCGGGCCTTCGGTGGTGCGCATCCAGCAGAAATCGCCCTCTACAAACAGATCCTGCCCTTCAACCAGTTCAATCCCCATCAGATCGGCCAGAAAGGAATGCTCGTAATAGGCAGAATTGAAATGCCCCGGCGTCAGCAGCACCACCTTGGGGTCGCGGTCGCATTTTTCTGGCGCGACAGAGGCCAGCGTGCGTTTGAGAAGCCGCGCATAGCCATCTACCGGGGCCACGCGGTTTTCCTGAAACAGATGCGGGAACATCTGCATCATCGTTTCGCGGTTTTCCAGCATGTACGACACACCCGACGGCGTGCGTGCATTGTCTTCCAGCACATAAAACTGGTCTGGCCCCGTGCGCACCAGATCAATCCCAACGATATGGCTGAAAATCCCCAAAGGCGGGCGAAAGCCCGCAACGGCGATTTCATAGGCCTCGTTGCGATAGACCATCTCGGCGGGAATGCGGCCTGCGCGGATCATCTCGCCCCTGTCATAGACATCCGAGAGGAAGGCATTGAGCGCGCGCGCGCGTTGCTTGATCCCGCGCTCCAGTTTGCGCCACTCCTCTGCCGCGAAAACACGGGGGAACATATCGAACGGGATCAGCCTGTCGGGATCGCCCCCTTCGCCGTAAACGGCGAACGTGATCCCATAGCGGCGGAACAAATCCTCTGCCTCGGCCTGTTTCAGGGCGCGGAATTCGGAGGGCATGTTCTGATACCAGCCTTCCAATCGCTGATAGGGGCGGCGCAAGCCCTCTGCGCCATACATCTCGTTAAAGAATGGGTCTGCCATGAACTGCGCTACTCCCTCGTCTTGCCTTCATCAAAAGGCAGAAGCTGCGGGAATGTAAAGATGCCTGAATGAATGCGCCCAAATTTTAGGCACATTCGCCCAGACATGTATCACCCCTGAAAGAGCACCGGGACAAGCGCCAAGAGCAACAAAGCCGCCATCGTGTAGTTGAAGGCCCGCAACAGGTGCGGGCGGTTCAACAGGCGGCGCAGGGCCAAACCCGCCAAGGCCCAAAGCGTCACCGTTGGAAAATTGACCAGCGCAAAACTGCCGGCAACCCAGGCGACAGCACCCCATTCCTGCCCCGGCGCATAGAGCGTGATCGCCCCAAGCGACATGATCCAGGCTTTCGGATTCACCCATTGAAAGGCGGCGGCTTGCAAGAATGTCAAAGGCTTGCCCTTGGCCGTGCTGCCCTCTGGCGGGGCGGCCGTGGCGATTTTCCAAGCCAGCCACAGCATATAGGCCACAGATACCACCGTCAGCACCAGCCGCGCAGGCGGGTAGGTGATGAACACCCCCACCAGCCCCACCCCGACCACAAACACCATGAAGGCATGGCCAAGCGAAATGCCCAGCATATGCGGCACAGTGCGGCGAAAGCCGAAATTCACACCAGAGGCCAACAGCATGATATTATTCGGCCCCGGCGTGACCGAGGTAACAAAGGCATAGGCAACCAGCGCCAGAAACAGTTCCACAGTCATATGACAACCCCAGATTGGTCAGGCTGGCATAATATGCGGCACTGGCTGCAATTATGTTGCAAATAATGCATGTTGTGAAGTATCTCTGCAATTCATGGAGAGTTTGGATCAGATATCCGATCATATATTGCGCGTCTTGGCGCAAGAGGGGCGCATTTCCAATCTGGAACTGGCCGAACGTGTGGGACTGTCCCCCTCTGCCTGCCTGCGCCGGGTGCAGGATCTGGAACGGCGCGGCATCATCACCGGCTACCGCGCTGTCACCGATCCGGCGCGCATGGGCATTGGCTTTATCGCCTATGTGACTGTGGGCCTATCCAAGCACACCAAAGCCGCGCAGGCAGAGTTTGAGCGCCTGATGCGCACGGCCCCGCAAGTGCGCGAGTGCCATAATGTGACGGGTACAGTTGAATATCTGCTGCGCGTAGAGGCGCGCGATCTGGCGGCCTATAAGCAATTCCACACCGATTACATGGGCGCATTCCCCTTTCTGGACAGGCTGACAACCATGGTTGTGATGGGATCGCCCAAAGATGAACGGCGCTGAACTTTGCGCGTGCATCGGGCCGCATTCTTCGCTATGCTGCAGTGCAGCAAAAGGGGTGAGACATGGCCAAGGGCAAGGTTATAACAGTGGCACAGCAAAAAGGCGGCAGCGGCAAGACAACGCTTGCTGTCAATCTGGGGGTGATGCTGGTGCGCTCTGGCGCAAAAGTGGCGTTTCTGGATACCGATCCCCAAGGCTCGCTTGGGCGCTGGTTCATGACACGGGCCGAAGATGGCCGCAGTGACGGGATGGATTTGTCCACGGCCTCTGCCTGGGGTGTGGGCTATGAGGTGGGCAAATTGCGCGATATGGCCGATTTTGTCATCATCGACACCCCGCCCAAGGCCGATAGCGATCTGCGCCCTGCCCTGCGCGCGGCTGATCTGGTCATCGTGCCTGTGGCTTCCAGCCATGTGGATCTCTGGGCCACAGATGGTGTGCTGGATCTGACACGCCGCGAAGGGCGCGAGGTGCTGGTGGTGCTGAACCGCGCGCGCGCGGGCACGCGGCTGGGGGCAGAGATACTGGAAGCCGCGCAAGCCCTGGATGCCACCCTGGCCGAAACCCAGATCGCCAACCGCGTGGCCTATGCCGAAACACTGGGCCAGGGGCTTGGGGCGATAGAGGGCGCGCGCAGCCCAGCTATCCGCGCAGAGCTTGATGCCCTGATGGCCGAAGTCCAGGCCCGGCTGGCAGAGGCGTGATTATCCGATAACCGCCAGCCCCATGCCGCCCAAGCCTGCAAGCACGACCACTGCCCAAGGCGGGGCCTTGCCCATGGCCAGCGCCAGAAAGCAGGCCAAGGCCAGCGCGAAATCGCGCAAATCGCCCACGGCCGATGTGAAAACAGGCGAATATAACGCCGCCCCCAATATGCCCACAACAGCCGCATTTGCCCCTTGCAACAGCGATTGCGCAAAGGCCATCGCGCGAAACCTGTCCCAATAGGGGAAAACCCCCACAAGCAGCAAAAACCCCGGCAGGAACAGCGCGCAAAGTGCCAGCGCCGCCCCTGCCAACCCGTTGGGCGCAGGGCCAAGCACTGCCCCCAGATACGCGGCAAAGGTGAATAGCGGCCCCGGCACGGCCTGTGCCGCCCCATAACCGGCCAAAAACGCTTCGGTCGAAACCCAACCGGGCGCTACGACTTCGGCCTGTAGCAGCGGCAAGACAACATGCCCGCCGCCAAAGACCAGCGCCCCCGCGCGGTAAAACGCATCCATCACGGCCCAGCCCTGGCCAAGCGTGGCCAGAAAAGGCAGCCCGATCAGCAAGGCGAAAAACAGGATCAATGCCCCCAGACCAATGCGGCGCGACACAGGGCCGCTTTGCGGGCTGGCCCCCTGCCCTGTGCCCGCCGCCGCAGCCCCTTGGCCCAGCGCAAGCCCTGCCACCGCGCCAAGCCCAATCGCACCCAACATCCCCAGCGCCCCCGGAAGGAAGGCCAACATTGCCACCGCGCCCAAGGCAATCGCCGCGCGCGGCCCATCGGGGCACAGCGCGCGCGCCATGCCCCAGACGGCTTGCGCCACAATCGCCACCGCCACAATTTTCAGCCCCGCCAAAGCGCCTTGCCCCAGATCACCGCCCAACTGTGCCGCCCCCAGCGCAAAGGCGAATAGCAGCGCCGCAGAGGGCAGCGTAAAGGCCACAAACGCGGCCAATGCGCCCAGCCAGCCTGCGCGCTGCAACCCCAGCGCCACCCCGACTTGCGAGGATGCAGGCCCCGGCAGGAATTGGCACAGCGCCACCAGATCGGCATATTCCGCCTCGCTCAACCAGCGGCGGCGCAGGACAATTTCCTGGCGGAAATAGCCCAGATGCGCGACAGGCCCGCCAAAGCTGGTCAGACCCAGTTTCAGAAATGTGGCGAACACCTCTGACGGGCTACCTGCGCCGCGATCGCGGATCGGGGTTTGCATTGGGCCGAAATTCCTGAATTGGCATGATTGGCGGCAGAGTGTTGCGCCAGCGCGGGCGCGTCAACCCATAATCCCCCCTGCGCCCCATGGACGGCGCGGGCGGGTTGCGCTATCAGCAGGCGCAAATATCTGCTGCAGAGAGGCGCTTTCATGTCCGGCCACGGCCCCGCAACTCCCATGACTGCCCATAAATCCGGCCCGCTGCGCGGGGTTGCGCATGTGCCCGGCGATAAATCCATCTCGCACCGCGCGCTGATCCTTGGTGCGCTCTCGGTTGGAGAGACGCAGATAACCGGCCTTCTGGAAGGCCAGGATGTGCTGGATACGGCCAAAGCCATGCGCGCCTTTGGCGCAGAGGTTGTCCAGCATGGCCCCGGCGCCTGGTCGGTGCATGGGGTGGGCGTGGGCGGCTTTGCCGAACCGTCACAAGTGATCGATTGCGGCAATTCGGGAACCGGCGTGCGCCTGATCATGGGGGCGATGGCCACAACCGCGATTGCCGCCACCTTTACCGGCGATGCCAGCCTGAACAAACGCCCCATGGGCCGGGTGACAGACCCGCTGGCGCTGTTTGGCGCGCAGGCTTTCGGGCGCAGTGGCGGGCGCTTGCCCCTCACGCTTATCGGCGCGGCAGAGCCTGTGCCTGTGCGCTACCGCCTGCCTGTGCCCTCGGCGCAGGTGAAATCTGCGGTGCTTCTTGCGGGGCTGAATGCGCCGGGCCAAACCGTGGTAATTGAAGACGAAGCCACGCGCGACCATACAGAGCGGATGCTGCGCGGCTTTGGCGCAGAGGTGCAGATCACCGACAGCCCGGAGGGGCGCGTCATTACCCTGACAGGCCAGCCGGAACTGACGGGCCAAAGCGTGGCCGTGCCGCGCGATCCCTCATCGGCGGCTTTCCCTGTCTGTGCGGCGCTGATGGTTCCCGGCTCTGACATCCTTGTGCCCGGTGTCAGCCAGAATCCTACCCGCAACGGGATTTTCCTGACATTGCAAGACATGGGCGCCGATCTGGTGCTGGAAAACCCGCGCGAGGAAGGCGGCGAGCCTGTGGCCGATCTGCGCGTGCGCTTCTCTGCTCTAAGCGGGATCGAAGTGCCGCCAGAGCGCGCGGCCAGCATGATTGACGAATACCCCATCCTCGCCGCCCTTGCTGCCACGGCCAGCGGCAAAACCGTGATGCGCGGGATCAAGGAATTGCGGGTGAAGGAATCCGACAGGATTGACGCCATGGCGCGGGGCCTGGAAGCCTGCGGCGTGCAGGTGGAAGAAACCGCAGACAGCCTGACAGTTTACGGGCGCGGCGCGGATGGTGTGCCGGGCGGGGCCACAGTGCAAAGCCATCTTGACCACCGCATTGCCATGAGCTTTCTTTGCCTTGGCATGGTATCCCAGCAGCCTGTCACTGTGGATGATGCAACCCCCATCGCCACATCATTCCCGATTTTCGGGCCGCTTATGACCGGGCTTGGCGCGCGGCTGTCCTGAATTGGGCGCAGAGGGGGCCGTTAATCTGCTGCGCCCTTGCGCGCGGCCAGATAGGCGGCCCATAGATCGGGCCTGCGCGATTGGGTCAGCGCTTCTGATTGCTCTTGCCGCCAACGTGCGATTGCGCCGTGATTGCCAGATGTCAGGACAGGCGGAATGTCCAACCCCTGCCATTCGGCAGGGCGGGTATAGTGCGGATGCTCCAACAGCCCGGAAGAAAAGCTTTCTTCCTCGACAGAGGCCGCATTGCCCAGCACATCGGGCAACAGCCGCACTGTGGCGTCAATCATCGCCTGCGCCGCCAATTCGCCGCCCGTCAGGACGAAATCGCCAAGGCTGATTTCCTCTATGCCGAAATGGTCGATCACGCGCTGATCCACCCCTTCAAACCGCCCGCAAATCATGGTCACGCCCTGCGCATTGGCCCAAGCGCGGGCTTTGGCCTGCATGAAGGGCTGCCCGCGCGGGCTGAGATAGACCAAGGGCCAAGCGGCGCGATCTGCGGGTGCGCCGCGCATGGCCATATCCACCGCGCGGCCCAACACATCGGCGCGCAACACCATTCCCGCCCCACCGCCTGCGGGGGTGTCATCGACATTGCGGTGCTTGCCAAGGCCGAAGGGGCGCAGGTCTATGGCCTCCAGCCCCCAAAGCCCTTCTTGCAGGGCCTTGCCTGTCAGCGACAGGCCCAGAGTGCCGGGAAAGGCCTCTGGGAAGAGTGTAATGATCCGCGCCTGCCATGCATGGGCGGGCGTGCCCCGACGTTCCAGACTGCGGGGGGTGAGCGAGGGCGCAATCGCAAGCCGCCCCTGCGCGCGGCGCGGCGGCGTGGTCATTCAATCAGCCCCTCTGGCGGGTCTGCGATAATCCGGCGCGCGGCCAGATCAACAGTCGGGCAGATCGCTTGGGTGAAGGGCAACAGGATGGCCCCGGTTTTGCCGGGTGCGACCAATTCCAACAAATCAGATGCCCCATGGTTCAGCACGGCCTTTACCCGGCCCAAAGATTGCCCGCCTGTATCAAACACTTCCAGCCCAATCAGATCGGCGTGGTAGAATTCATCATCCGGCAGGCTTGGCAAGCGATCACGCGGCGCAAAAAGGCGCATGCCGCGCAGGGCATCTGCGGCTTCGCGGGTGGTAATCCCACTCAGGCGCGCGGCAAAGCCCTGCGCCACCGGGGCGCCCAATGTGAGGATAAATTCCCGCGTGCCATCTTCGGAGAAGAGCGGGCCATAATCGGCAATCGCCGTGGGATCGGCGCAGAAGCTTTTCAGCCGCACTTCGCCGCGCACGCCATAGGCGCCAGCAACCGCTCCAACACAGATCCGCGATGTGCTCATGGGGCCATTTCTTGCAAAAGGGGTATCGTGGGCAAAAGGGGGGCAAGACTGCCCCCCATGATGCGTGAATTATTCAGCCGCAGCGGCCTCGGCTTTGGAGGCCTTTTCGGCAGCGCGGGCTTTGGCTTTCTTGCCCGGCTCTGCTTTTTTCAGGTTTGCGCGGGTTGTCTTGGTGCGCAGGCCAGCAGCTTCCAGAAAGCGTGCAATCCGGTCTGTGGGTTCTGCGCCCTGATCCAGCCAATGCTGAACGCGCGCCACATCCATCTTGATGCGGTCTTCGCTGTCTTTGGCCAGAAGCGGGTTATAGGTGCCCAGCTTTTCCAGAAAGCGGCCATCGCGCGGCATGCGCGAATCTGCAACCACGATCGAATAATGCGGGCGCTTCTTTGCCCCCCCACGGGCGAGACGGATTTTAACTGCCATGTGATTTCTCCTTTGGATGGCGTTTGCGCGGCTGTCTTGGCCACGCGGATTTTCAGCGTTGCAAAATCTCGTGGTGACGGATCACTTCCGAGATGATGAAATTCAGGAATTTCTTGGCGAATTCCGGGTCGAGATCGGCCTCTTTGGCCAACCATTCCAGCCGCTCTATCTGGCGCTCTTCGCGCGCAGGGTCAGAGGGGGGAAGATCATGTTGCGCTTTCAGGCGGCCCACGGCCTGCGTGTGCTTGAACCGCTCGCCCAGCGTATAGACAAGGATCGCGTCCAGCCTGTCGATGCTGTCGCGGTGATCGGCCAGCAATTCGGCGGCGCGTTGTGCAGTGTCAGTCATGCCATGCTCCATTCGCGCGGCCCCGGATCATGCTCATTTCTTCCTCATCAGGCCAGACAGCCCACCGGGCAGGCGCATGCCGCCCATTCCGGGGCCGGGAAGGCCGGGCATTTTCATGCCCTCTTCCATGCCGCGCCCCAGTTCGGCCAGTTGGTCGGGCGACATTTTGGATGGGTCGGGCAAGCCTTTGCCGCGGCCCAACATTCCGGCCATCGCCTGTTTGAGCATGCCTTTCTTGCCCATGACCTTCATCATATCGGCCATCTGGCGGTGTTGCTTCAGCAGTTTGTTCAGATCTGCCACATCCAGCCCGGCCCCGGCGGCAATACGCTTCTTGCGGCTGGCTTGCAGCAGCGCGGGATTGGCGCGCTCTTTCTTCGTCATGGAGTTGATCAGCGCGATCTGGCGCTTGAGCATGGTATCATCAAAACCCGCCGCTTCGGCCTGTTTTGACATCTTGGCCATGCCGGGCATCATGCCCATAACCCCTTGCATGCCGCCCATTTTCAGCATCTGTTCCAGCTGCATTTTCAGGTCGTTCATATTGAACATACCTTTTTGGAACCGCTTCATCATGCGTTCGGCCTGTTCGACCTCCAGCACTTCCTGCGCTTTTTCCACAAGGGCGACAATATCGCCCATGCCCAGGATGCGGCCAGCCACGCGCTTGGGATCAAACACTTCCAGCGCATCGGTCTTTTCGCCCAAACCCACAAAGCGGATGGGCTTGCCTGTGACCGCGCGCATGGACAGGGCCGCACCGCCACGCCCGTCGCCGTCCATGCGTGTCAGGACAACGCCGGTAACACCGACTTTGCCATCAAATTCCGCGGCCACATTTACCGCGTCCTGGCCTGTCAGGCCATCGACAACAAGCAGCGTCTCGCGCGGGCTGACGGCATCGCGCACCGCCTGCACCTCGTCCATCAGTGCTTCGTCTATGTGCAGCCGCCCTGCGGTATCCAGCAGGTAAACATCATAGCCGCCCAACGTGGCCTGTTGCTTGGCGCGTTTGGCAATTTCAACCGCCGATTGGCCCTTGACGATGGGCAGGGTATCCACCCCGATCTGGCCACCCAGAATGGCAAGCTGTTCCATAGCGGCGGGGCGGTTGGTATCGAGCGAGGCCATCAGCACGCGCTTGCCTTCGCGCTCTGACAAGCGGCGGGCCAGTTTGGCCGTGGTCGTGGTCTTGCCCGACCCTTGCAAACCCACCATCAGCACAGGCGCAGGCGGGTTATCAATTTTCAGGCGGCCTGCATCGTCATCGCCTTCCAGCATGGCGATCAATTCGTCATGCACGATTTTCACAACCTGCTGGCCCGGCGTGATGGATTTTGTCACCGAGGCGCCTGTGGCCTGTTTCTGCACGCGCTTGACGAAATCGCGCGTCACGTCCAGCGAAACATCGGCCTCCAGCAAGGCCACACGCACTTCGCGCAGGGCTGCGCGCACATCTTCTTCCGACAGAGCACCCTGTTTCGTCAGCCGGTCAAAGACCCCGGACAGGCGTTCGGACAGGTTCTCGAACATGCGCGTCTCTCCTTGCCCCAAAGGGCGCAAACTCTTTCTGCACCCATGGGCGCAACGCGCTGATGGGTGGCGATTCCTGCACTATGCAAGAACCGGAAGGGTAAACTTCCGGATGATTTCCGCCCCGATACGCCGCAAACCACCCAGAGTCAAGCAATCTTGCACCCGGCGCGGCGCGCCTGCTTGCGGTTTCGTGATTTGAACTGCGCCAGCTTGGGGCACAGCTTTGGGGGCAGAGATACGCAAAGGGGAGAGAGATGACCTATCGCACCCGGATCACCGCCGCATCTGTTCTGCTGGCGCTCGCGCTGCCTGTGCAAGCCGCAGATGGCTATCAGGCAGAGATATTGGCAGAGGGGCTAAACAGGCCCTGGGGCATGGCATTTCTGCCCGACCGCAATGAGCTGATCATCACCTTGCGCGGGGGCGAGGTGGTGTTGTGGAATGAAGCGGATGGGATCACCCCGCTGAGCGGCGCGCCTGAGGTTGTCGCATCTGGCCAGGGCGGCTTGCTGGATATCGCCGCCGCGCCCGATTTCATGGACAGCAGGCTGGTCTATATGTCATGGGCCGGGGCGGCAGAGGGCGGCACGACCCCCATGATTGGCCGCGCGCGGCTGGATCGGGCTGCCGGGGCGCTGGTTGATCTGGAAATCCTGCATGTGGTGCAGCCCGCGCTTGAAAGCGGGGCGCATTTCGGCTCTCGGATCGTGTTTCAGGAGGGTTATCTTTTCGCAGGCTTCGGGGATCGCGGCAGCAAGGATTTCTCGGCCGCGCATATCAGCCAGGATTTGAGCAGCGAAAACGGCTCTGTCATCCGTCTGACCCTCGATGGTGAAATCCCGGCTGACAACCCCTTTGTGCAACAACCCGATGCGGCAGGGGCGATCTGGTCTTATGGGCATCGCAATATTCAGGCCATGACCGTGCATCCCGAAACTGGCGATATCTGGCTGGCCGAACATGGCGAGGCTGGCGGCGATGAGGTGAATATCACACAGCGCGGAGGCAATTTCGGCTGGCCGCTGGCGTCATTCGGGATCACCTATCGCGGTGGCGATGCATTCGCGCCGCCCCATCAGCCCGGCGATGGCTTTGTCGCGCCCGTCTATCACTGGCCCGCCGGGCGCGAGGCGCATAATCCGCCCTCTGGCATGGTGTTCTATACGAGCGATGCCTTTCCAGACTGGCAGGGCCATCTGCTGCTGGGCAATCTGTTCCACCGCTATCTGGGGCTTTATGCCGAAGCGGATGGCACGCTGACACCTGCGGCCCGCTTGCTGGATGGAGCGGGCTGGCGCATTCGCGATGTGGCTGTCGGCCCGGATGACGGGTTCATCTATGTGCTGGCCGATGGCGAGGGGGTGCCTCTGTTGCGGCTGCGGCCAGAATAATTGACGCACTAAGCGGCGACTGTTCGGGTAATCCAAAAGCTCTGTCCTGAAAATCCGCCTAGTCGGCGCTTGCGCGCCCGTGCTACGCCTTGGGCCAACCAATTCACGGAGGCAGAGATGACCCAAGGCACAGCCCCCCATCCCCATAGAAGCTACTATGTGCCAAAAGGCGGGTTGGCGCCGCAAAGCCAGCTGCTGACAGATCGCGCTGTCTTTACAACAGCCTATGCGATCCTGCCCAAAGGTGTTTTGTCCGATATCGTGACCAGCGCCCTGCCCTTCTGGGACAAGGCGCGTTTCTGGGTTCTGGCCCGGCCCTTAAGCGGATTTGCCGAAACCTTTTCGCAATATATTGTCGAGCTTGGCCCGATGGGCGGCAGCACCCGCCCCGAAACAGACCCCGGCGCAGAAGCCGCGCTCTTTGTGGTGGAGGGCGAAATCCAGATCGCGCTGGAAGGAGCAACCCATACCCTGACGGCGGGCGGCTTTGCCTATCTGCCTGCAGGCAGCGCTTGGGCCATCGCAGCGGGCGCGCAAGGCTGCGTCTTTCACTGGTTCCGCAAACGCTATCAAGCCCTGCCAGGGCTGGATGCGCCAGACGCGTTCTTCACCAATGAAAACGATATTGCCCCCAGTCCCATGCCCGACACAGACGGCGCCTGGGCCACCACCCGCTTCATGAACCCGGCCGATCTGCGCCATGATATGCATATCACGATTGTCACCCTGCAACCCGGCGCCTCTATCCCATTTGCCGAAACGCATGTCATGGAACACGGGCTATATGTGCTGCAAGGAAAAGGCGTTTATCACCTGAACCAATCCTGGGTCGAGGTGGAGGCAGGTGATTTCATGTGGCTGCGCGCCTTCTGCCCGCAAGCCTGCTATGCAGGCGGGCCAGAGCCATTTCGCTATCTGCTGTACAAGGACGTAAACCGCCACGCGCCACTTCCCTGAAAAACCTTGCAACTCGCCCCTTGCAAGCAGGGGCAACTCCGCGCTAAGAGGCGCGCAACGGACAGTTGGCCGAGTGGTCGAAGGCGCACGCCTGGAAAGTGTGTAGGCGGGGAACCGTCTCGAGGGTTCGAATCCCTCACTGTCCGCCATTTCACATTGATTTTATTGTGTTATTTCGGGAGTGATGGGCAATATCCCACATAAAAACCCCACATAAAAAATGCCGCGCGGCCACTTGGCGCCAGGCCCTGGCCTGCTTGCGCGATTGCCATAAACTGTTTTGTTGCCGTTTATGCTTGTCGCAAAATCGTTTCGTGTGTGGATGCCCCCTGTTTGGCAAACATTATCTTCGATTTTCGGCGGGATCTTCGAACGGACCTGTATCAGGCCTCTGAGTGTGGCCTTCTATGACGCCATGGGCGGGTCATGCTGTTCGGAAAGCTGGATTCACATCGGCTCGCAGAGCGTGCCATTCGCTGAAGTGACTAGGACTTCAGGACGAATGCGGTGCCCCACGGGTCGGGCAGCACAAATGTATCGCCCTGATGATCTATACCAATTCCAGCAGAGATGGCGCTGGCCAGGATGGCGCTGCGCAAGTCAGGATCGCGGACGATGATCTCGATCATATCCAAACCTGCAGCACCTTCGGGGCGTGGCCCGGCCCGGCGACTGTTCCAGATATTACCAGCCAAGTGGTGATGATAGCCACCACTGCCAAAGAAAGTGGCACCTGGATATTGGCTGGCGACATCGAAGCCCAGAACATGGCGATAGAACATATCCGCTCTCTCAAGATCACCAACCTGTAGATGCATATGGCCGATAATCCCGCCCTGTGGAAAGCCCGCCCATACGCCTGTGGAAGCGCGTCGCAAATCTGCGATATCCAGTGCTTCGGTTGCCATGCGTATCTGTCCACTGGTGTCGCGCCAGTATGAAACAGCACGATCAGCATAGACTTCTATCCCGTTGCCTTCGGGATCAACAAGATAAACAGCCTCACTGACGATATGATCCGAGGCACCCTGAAGCTTTATGCCCAAGGTACCGACATGGGCCAGCCAATGCGCCAGATCAGCGCGCGTTGGCAACAGAAACGCTGTGTGGAACAGTCCTGCATCGCGCGGATTGCGTGGGGTGGCGGATGGGTCGCCTGACAGCTCCAGCAACGGAACTGTTCCGGTGCCCAGTGTGATCGCATCGGCACTTTGGTCTATAACCGCCAACCCAATAACGCGCTGATAGAACTCGGAAATCCTGCCCAGATCGAGAACACGCAGCCGCACCCGGCCAATCCGCAGGGGGGCGGTTGCATGGTTGAAAAACACGTTGGTCATTGTGGCCTCCAGTGGCACAGTGAAGAGGATGGCCGGTGCCTGTGCTGGCACCGACGATGGGGCATTCAGCGGTCACGGCTGAGCGCGAAGGCGCCATTGCCCAAAAGTGCCTGCACGATCAGGGCCACCGACCAGAAAGCCGGAAACTCCCAGCCGCCGCCTTCATTGGAAAAGAAGAAACCAGCGCTCCAGTGCGGGTAGATCGAACCCAGCAGGATCGGCAGCAAGGCTAGTGACACCCAGCGCGACCACAGGCCCAAGATCAGTGCGATCCCGCCCACCAGCTCTGCAATGATGACCACATAGGCCAGGACGCCGGGAAACCCGAGGCTTTGGAAAAACGCGACAGTGCCAGCCGGGGTGAAAAGCACGAACTTCATCCAGACATGGGCGAGAAACAGAACACCCATCGCCACCCGCAGGATGGTGGCGGCAAGATCGGCATGGGTGATACCGGCAAGCAGGCGCGTGCGGTCGGTGGAAGGCGTGGCATAGGTCATTTCTCTCTCCTTGCGATGCGATGGCATCCGCATGTGTGTTTCGATACCCACACCATGGCACTCAACGAGATGAATGATAATCCAGCCACCGGGAAGATGATTGCATCCAAAATGGAAGCAATTCTACCACCCCACATCCCAAGGCGGTGTGCCGCGATAGCGCTCAGCCAGAAAATCAACCAACACCCGCACTTTCGCGGCCAGATGGCGGCTATGCGGGTAAAGAGCGTGGATTCCGAATGGCTCAGGTTCAAACTGGCGGAGAACCTGTCGCACCCGACCAGCACGCAGCGCATCCGCCGCGACAAAGCTGGGCACACAGGCAAGGCCCAAACCGGCCTCGGCAGCATTCAGGCAGGCTTGGGCGTTGGAATACCGCAGGCGACCGCGCACTGGCACCGCGACAAGTGTACCATCGATGTCGAACTGCCACCGCTCTGGCTCGCGGAAGTTGGTGTCAAGAATGCAGGCATTCGCGGCAACCTGTTGCGGGGTCTGGGGTTCACCATGTGCCCGCAGCCAGTCTGGTGCCGCAACGACGATGATCCGCACGTCGCACAGCTTGCGCGCGATCATGCTGGAATCGTCTGGCCGCCCGACACGGATTGCCATATCGAAACCCTCATCAACCAGGTTCACCACCCTGTCGGAAAAATTTACCTCAAGCGCGATCTCCGGCCAGCGCAGCGCAAAGTCGTTTAAGATCGGTGTCAGTTCCAGTTCGCCGAAGGTCAGCGGCGCGGTCAGCCGCAACCGCCCGCGCGGGGCCTGTGTCACGTCACGCATTGCCGCATCAAGATTATCAAACTCGTCCAGCAACGGGCGCAGCCGATCGAAATAAGCCTGCCCGGCTTCGGTGGGCGAGACGGCACGCGTAGTCCGGTTCAAAAGCCGCACGCCAATGCTGCTTTCCAGCCGCGAGACAAGCTTTGATGCTTGCCCCGAGGTCGTGCCCAGCTTGGTCGCAGCAGAGGTAAAGCTGCCCGTTTCCATCACAGCGGCAAACATTCTGTCACAGGTAAGACGATCCATGAACTTCTTCCAATCATGCGCCTATAAGTCACAAAATATCAGCACTGCATCGATTATGGATGAGATGATACCCATCACGCAAACTTGGTCAATCGCTTTGCGCATCGTGATTGGCCCGCGAAGTTACTCCGCCTTCCCACCGCAACCCAGAGACGGCACAAGCGCTTTCACGGCACAGTCAATCACACCACACGGCGCAAGACGCTCTATCTTTGTAACATCAGCGCTCCCCTTGGCGTGTCAGGGATGACACCAAGGTGATGAGAGTGTCTGCAAGCTGGCCCTCCTCATAAGGCCATGACCCATCGTTGAGACCTAACCACCATCGCCGTCGCTGAGACGATTGCACGGCCGCGGGATGGGTAAGGGCTGATCCTTGCCTATAGTTACCGGCCTTGGCTCCATATCGCGGCGAAATCGTCGTATGAAAAGCGGTGCGCTTGCATATGACGCGAAAAACAGAATTCCAAAGACAACGACTGCTGCGAAGGAAATACCCGCCTGATCCCAGAAGAACACTCCGACTGCAGGTGGTGCTATGACAAAAGGCGCCAATATGAGTGTGGTCAGAGGATTGGCAATATGGCGCCTTTTGCGGTTCAGAAAACAGATTTCGATAGCGCGCATGACCAACTGATGAACATGTAATCGATCTGGCGCAAACAGTCCTGCTTTTCTTCGTGACCGACGATAGATTGCCAGCAAAGTATCGTATCCATCCGGTGAAGGCCGCCGTGGTTCAGGCCTGACGGTCGCGTTCCATGGCGATCATCTCGACGAGCGTTTCTACACCGAACGGGGTGAAAGCCAGGACCTCGACCTCTTCAGTGCCATAGACCCAGATGATGCCATCTTCGGGCTCCATGCTGATGGCGAGATCATGGAGGCGATCGACCGTTTCGCCCAGTTCTGCCGCAACGCGATCAACGGTTTTGACGGCGTGAACCTTGTTCAGATGCATGTTCAGGCTGCCTGAGCCATATATCGGGCCTTCCAGTTCCAAGGAAGCAATTCATGCACGCGCGACACGGGCATATCCGGCAGCGTTGCCAGGACGTCGGCCATCCAAGACTGGGGGTCGATATCGTTCATTTTTGCCGTCATGATGAGGGTATACATGAAGGCCGCCCGATCGCCACCGCGTTCAGACCCTGCAAAAAGCCATGACTTTCTTCCCAATGCGACACCCCTGAGAGCGCGCTCAGCGGCGTTATTCGTTAAGCAGAGGCGGCCGTCATCCAGGAAACGCGTGAACGCTTCCCAGCGGCCTTTCTCCTCGAGCATGTAGTTTATGGCCTTGGCGACAGGGTTGTGCTTCGACATCCGAACCCGCTCGGCCCGCATCCAGTCATGCAGATCATTGACCATCGGCGCTACCCGTTGCCGCCGGAGTTCATGACGCGCTTCGGCTGACAGGCCTGTGATCTCACGCTCGGCATCAAAGATAGCGTCGAAGCGTGTGACAGCCTCCAGCGCAATGGGCGAGATCTCTTCGGCCACCATTTTGCCCTTGCGGGCTGTGCCTTTAACATCGGCCAACTCAAAGAACTTGCGTCTGGCATGCGACCAACATAGCGCGCTCAAGACTGGGGATGGCTTATGCTGGGCGCTGTAGACGCCGTTATAGCCGCCATAGGCATCGGCTTGCAGGATGCCGGTCCAACCCGCCAAGTGTCGGCTGGGATGCTCCATTCGCCTGTCTGTCGAGAAGTAATAGAGGGCCGCAGGTGGCGCTCCACCTGCGAAGGGACGGTCATCACGCACATAGGTCCAGAGCCGCGCAGTTTTGGTGCCGCCACGCGCCAGAAGCGGAACGGTTGTGTCATCACCATGCAAACGCGCACCTTCCAGCACGTGGCCCTCGATCAGCGCATGGATGGGGGACAACGCCACACAAGCATGGCCAATCAGATCAGCCAAGGTGGACAGGCTGAGGTCAATGCCTTCGCGCGCAATGCGCTCGGATTGGCGATTGAGCGGTTGGTGCTGGCCATATTTGTCAAAGGCGATCATCGCGATCAGTTGCGGCCCCGCCCAACCGCGCGGGATGACATGGAAGGGCGCTGGTGGCTGGCTGATCTTCTCGCAAGCCCGACAGGTGAACTTCTCGCGCACAGTCTGGATCACCTTCCACTGCCGTGGGATGACCTCGAGCGTCTCGGTGATATCCTCGCCCATCTTCACGATGCGATCCGAGCCACAGCAGGTGCAGGTGGTCGGAGCCTCGACCACCACACGCTCGCGCGGCAAATGGTCGGGAAAGGGTTTGCGCACGGGTTTGCGCCGCGTGAAGGCGCGCACGGTGCTGGTCTTGTCGTCCTGCCCTGCCTGTTCAGCCGCAAGCGCATCCTCGGTGGCGGCAGCTTCCAATTCCTCAAGCTGCAATTCCATCTGATCGATCAGCCGCGCGCGACGTTCGGAGGAGATGCCATATTTGTCGCGCCGCAGCTTGGCGATCTCCAGCTTCAATTCCTGGATCATCGCTTCCGTGCAGGATGCCAAGGCACGCGCCTGCGCAAGGTCGCGTTCAGCGGCCTGCGCACGGGCCGTTTGTGCGGCCAGTTCAGCGCGCAATCTGGCGATTTCGGAAGCGGTATTTGACATGGCAGAGGACTACCACAATAGCCCCGGATCGCCAATAAAAACAGGCGCTTCAGCAGAAATTATCCAGCCTTTGCAGGCCTTTGCGTCCAGCGCGGGTTGCGCCAGTCGATCCCTTCGAGAAGATAGCCGAGCTGCGCGGCGGATATCGAAACGGCCGTCCCATCCTGACTTACAGGCCAGATGAACTTGCCCGCCTCCAGCCGCTTCACATACAACGACATGCCGACCCCGTCATGCCACAGCAGCTTAACCAGATCGCCTTTCCGGCCCCGGAAGCAGAAGATTTCGCCGCCATGCGGGTCACGGCCAAGTCCCTGCTGCACCGCCAGCGCCAGGGTGTTCATGCCACGCCGCATGTCCGTCACCCCGCCCGCGATCCAGACCTTGGTGCCAGCCGGAAACGCGATCATGACGGATCCAGCGCCTGCACGAGGCGCCTCAGCACCACCGGATCGATTGTCGCAGCAACCGAAAGACGCCGACCGTTCAGCAGCGTGATCTCTGCACGGTCGCACGCAGTCGGCACAGGCGCCGGTTCTGGCGCATTTGCCTTCGCCGGGGCTTCAGGGTCCGCGAGAGTCACTGGCATGAACCGCAACGGCGCAGCATCTCCCGACAGTTCACCGTCGCGATATTGACGCCGCCAGCGCACAAGCAGCGTGCGACCAATATCATGGCGTCGCGCTGTCTCGGACATGCTCCCGCGCGGGCCGAAACTCTCTTCAACTATGCGAACCTTCTGCGCATCCGTCCAGCGCCGACGGCGACCGGTATCGGTGACAGATAGGATCTCGACTTCGGGTCTGTATCTATGGTCGGACATAACGTCGGACCTAAGCGGAAATCTTCAGCGCAAAAAGACGGCCCTCGGCGGATGAATACTCTGGAGGTCTCATGCTCGGGCTTCCATGCATGGCTGAACCGCCCTCTCAGCGACCGAGCGCTCCTTGATGCGAAGCTCGTCACGGCCATCGACACGAGTTTCAAGGCCAGTGATCGAACCTATGGCGCCCGGCGTGTATGGCATGACGTCCTTGAAGAGGGGCTGATCTGCGGCCTTCACCGGATCGAGCGGTTGATGCGCCAGAACGCATTGAAAGCACGCCCAAAACGGCGCGGAAAGCCTGGGGACGATGGCGAACGATCGGTCATCGCCGACAACATCCTCGACCGGGATTTCGAAGCGGATCGCCCGAACCAGAAGTGGCTGGCCGACTTCACCTACATCTGGACCGTATTCATCCGCCGAGGGCCGTCTTTTTGCGCTGAAGATTTCCGCTTAGGTCCGACGTTATGTCCGACCATAGATACAGACCCGAAGTCGAGATCCTATCTGTCACCGATACCGGTCGCCGTCGGCGCTGGACGGATGCGCAGAAGGTTCGCATAGTTGAAGAGAGTTTCGGCCCGCGCGGGAGCATGTCCGAGACAGCGCGACGCCATGATATTGGTCGCACGCTGCTTGTGCGCTGGCGGCGTCAATATCGCGACGGTGAACTGTCGGGAGATGCTGCGCCGTTGCGGTTCATGCCAGTGACTCTCGCGGACCCTGAAGCCCCGGCGAAGGCAAATGCGCCAGAACCGGCGCCTGTGCCGACTGCGTGCGACCGTGCAGAGATCACGCTGCTGAACGGTCGGCGTCTTTCGGTTGCTGCGACAATCGATCCGGTGGTGCTGAGGCGCCTCGTGCAGGCGCTGGATCCGTCATGATCGCGTTTCCGGCTGGCACCAAGGTCTGGATCGCGGGCGGGGTGACGGACATGCGGCGTGGCATGAACACCCTGGCGCTGGCGGTGCAGCAGGGACTTGGCCGTGACCCGCATGGCGGCGAAATCTTCTGCTTCCGGGGCCGGAAAGGCGATCTGGTTAAGCTGCTGTGGCATGACGGGGTCGGCATGTCGTTGTATGTGAAGCGGCTGGAGGCGGGCAAGTTCATCTGGCCTGTAAGTCAGGATGGGACGGCCGTTTCGATATCCGCCGCGCAGCTCGGCTATCTTCTCGAAGGGATCGACTGGCGCAACCCGCGCTGGACGCAAAGGCCTGCAAAGGCTGGATAATTTCTGCTGAAGCGCCTGTTTTTATTGGCGATCCGGGGCTATTGTGGTAGTCCTCTGCCATGTCAAATACCGCTTCCGAAATCGCCAGATTGCGCGCTGAACTGGCCGCACAAACGGCCCGTGCGCAGGCCGCTGAACGCGACCTTGCGCAGGCGCGTGCCTTGGCATCCTGCACGGAAGCGATGATCCAGGAATTGAAGCTGGAGATCGCCAAGCTGCGGCGCGACAAATATGGCATCTCCTCCGAACGTCGCGCGCGGCTGATCGATCAGATGGAATTGCAGCTTGAGGAATTGGAAGCTGCCGCCACCGAGGATGCGCTTGCGGCTGAACAGGCAGGGCAGGACGACAAGACCAGCACCGTGCGCGCCTTCACGCGGCGCAAACCCGTGCGCAAACCCTTTCCCGACCATTTGCCGCGCGAGCGTGTGGTGGTCGAGGCTCCGACCACCTGCACCTGCTGTGGCTCGGATCGCATCGTGAAGATGGGCGAGGATATCACCGAGACGCTCGAGGTCATCCCACGGCAGTGGAAGGTGATCCAGACTGTGCGCGAGAAGTTCACCTGTCGGGCTTGCGAGAAGATCAGCCAGCCACCAGCGCCCTTCCATGTCATCCCGCGCGGTTGGGCGGGGCCGCAACTGATCGCGATGATCGCCTTTGACAAATATGGCCAGCACCAACCGCTCAATCGCCAATCCGAGCGCATTGCGCGCGAAGGCATTGACCTCAGCCTGTCCACCTTGGCTGATCTGATTGGCCATGCTTGTGTGGCGTTGTCCCCCATCCATGCGCTGATCGAGGGCCACGTGCTGGAAGGTGCGCGTTTGCATGGTGATGACACAACCGTTCCGCTTCTGGCGCGTGGCGGCACCAAAACTGCGCGGCTCTGGACCTATGTGCGTGATGACCGTCCCTTCGCAGGTGGAGCGCCACCTGCGGCCCTCTATTACTTCTCGACAGACAGGCGAATGGAGCATCCCAGCCGACACTTGGCGGGTTGGACCGGCATCCTGCAAGCCGATGCCTATGGCGGCTATAACGGCGTCTACAGCGCCCAGCATAAGCCATCCCCAGTCTTGAGCGCGCTATGTTGGTCGCATGCCAGACGCAAGTTCTTTGAGTTGGCCGATATTAAAGGCACAGCCCGCAAGGGCAAAATGGTGGCCGAAGAGATCTCGCCCATTGCGCTGGAGGCTGTCACACGCTTCGACGCTATCTTTGATGCCGAGCGTGAGATCACAGGCCTGTCAGCCGAAGCGCGTCATGAACTCCGGCGGCAACGGGTAGCGCCGATGGTCAATGATCTGCATGACTGGATGCGGGCCGAGCGGGTTCGGATGTCGAAGCACAACCCTGTCGCCAAGGCCATAAACTACATGCTCGAGGAGAAAGGCCGCTGGGAAGCGTTCACGCGTTTCCTGGATGACGGCCGCCTCTGCTTAACGAATAACGCCGCTGAGCGCGCTCTCAGGGGTGTCGCATTGGGAAGAAAGTCATGGCTTTTTGCAGGGTCTGAACGCGGTGGCGATCGGGCGGCCTTCATGTATACCCTCATCATGACGGCAAAAATGAACGATATCGACCCCCAGTCTTGGATGGCCGACGTCCTGGCAACGCTGCCGGATATGCCCGTGTCGCGCGTGCATGAATTGCTTCCTTGGAACTGGAAGGCCCGATATATGGCTCAGGCAGCCTGAACATGCATCTGAACAAGGTTCACGCCGTCAAAACCGTTGATCGCGTTGCGGCAGAACTGGGCGAAACGGTCGATCGCCTCCATGATCTCGCCATCAGCATGGAGCCCGAAGATGGCATCATCTGGGTCTATGGCACTGAAGAGGTCGAGGTCCTGGCTTTCACCCCGTTCGGTGTAGAAACGCTCGTCGAGATGATCGCCATGGAACGCGACCGTCAGGCCTCCCAGGTTCGACAGTTAATCGCGTAAGTGATTGATATTGTTCACACGGAAATTGTATTTGTGTGACTACAGCGCCGGTCAGGCGGGTTTTTTGAGGCCCATAGCCTCGAAGAGATCGAGCTGCTCCTGAGTGGTTTTGCTGGTCCCGTTGAAAGTGCGGTCGCCGATATGGGCAGTGTGCTTTTGGATGCGTGCAAGCAGATCCAGCGCAGTGCGGGGGCTGGCATTGTGCCTTTGGGCCTTCAGGCGCATGCGCATGACACGGTAGAGGGTCAAGGCCATGAAGCAGATCAGCGCATGCGCACGGATGCGATCCGGCAGTCTGTGATGAACCGGCGCGATCTCGATGTCGGATTTCAACACACGAAAGCCCCGCTCGATGTCGGCCAGGCCCTTGTAGCGCGTGACCGCCTCGGCAGGTGTCAGGTCTGCAGCATTGGTGATCAGCGCAAGCTTGCCATCGAATAACTGCGCGTCAGCAATAGCGTTTTCATCAATGCTCCAGGAGAACCGGTCTGCAGTCAGGTCGGGCTTCACAAAGCGCAACATTTCAGCCTCGGCGACAGCGCGGGTGAAGCGGCTATAGGCCCCGCGGTCGGAAGCACGACGCCCCTGTGCGGTTTTCCCATCATCTTGGGCATCGAGTTTTGTGACCATTTTCTCGGCCATGGCTTCCAACTCGGCGATGCGCGTGCGGCGCTTGTCACCCTGCTCAGCCGCGCGGAGTGGATCATGGGCAATGATCAGACGATGATCGGCAAACTGTCCCTCGGCCAATCCCTCTTCATCAAAGCTCAGTTCCCGGAAAGTACCAATCAATTCGCCATAACGTCTGGCAGGCACGGCCAGGATGAACTCCAGCTTCCGCCCGCCCTGATTGGCCATGTCCGTCAGATGATGAATGTTGTCGAGGCTCAGCAGGCCGCGATCTGCCACCAGGATGACACGGTCAATGGGGAAGCGTTGCAGAACGGTCTTCAGCATGGTCTGCAGAGTCTTGGTTTCGGCAACATTGCCGGGGTGAACTGTGTGCATGAGTGGCAGGCCATCCGCCGTCTGCACAATGCCCAAGACAAACTGACGGGCGATACCACCCCGCTCCTTGTTCATCCCGAACGCGCGAATGTCATCCTCAACCGCGCCTTCCCCATGGATGCGCACTGTGGTCAGGTCATAGAAGACAACAGCCAGATCACGGTCGACCAACGGACGGATCTGGCGCGCCAGGGCATCCTCGACACCTACCGCATTGTCCATGAGCGTGTCCATCGCGCGCAGCAATTGCTGGTGCGTCACGCCATCAGGCATCGCGGGAATGGCAACCGTTTCCAGCCAGCGCAGACAGCCCAACTTGCTGTCGGGTTCGCAGAGGCGGTTGAACACCATAGCGCGGATCAAGGCTTCTGCGTCAAATTCCCTACGGCTTGAACGCAGTGCGCGGCTGAGCGCCTTCTGAAATCCCAATTCGCACCAGAGTTCATGAAGGGCAAAGACATTGCCATGTGCCCGGCCTGCCTCCTGAATGATCTCTGACGATGTATTCTCCGTTCGCCCAAGCGCACGGTTCAGCCCATTGATCAGCGGATCGAGCTTGTCGGGACTCAATCTGTCCAGCCGTCCGAGATTGGCAATGACCCGCACGCGCACCTGTCCGCGGTCGTTGCGGAAGGATTCGACCAGTTGCAGGTATTGGCGGTCGCCGGTCTTGGTGATGCGCGTATACATTGTGTAGCGAAGATATCAGAGTATTCTCCAACAAATCAACAGATAATATAACAGAGTGTGTGACTACATGATTTCCGCAAATCAGGCCGCCACACCAAACTAACCCATTGAAATTTCGAGCGTCAGCCGACGAAACCCGCTCAAATCACGCTCGGAGGTGTCGAAGTTCGGAGGCCTGAACCACGGCGGCCTTCACCGGATGGATACGGATAAAGTTCAGATGCGGACGAAACAATGATCTGGCGCGACTGCATTGATTTAAAAACCAGGGTGCAAAAATCACACAGGTTGAACACTCAGGTTCAGCGCGCGGCTGGCGGCATGCCCAAGAAGACTGCCGTTAAAGGGCCGAATAATGATCAACCACTGTCGTATTTGGCCTGCCGGTGGTCTTTGATCCTGCCGCACCCGGAGCCGATAGTTGATTTACGCCTTTTGGCGCTGGCTTCTGGCCCCTTTACCTTTGCGAGTTTGAACGCTTTACCGCGTGCCGTTTTCATCCGCAGTCAAGCGACGCACCCTAACCTCACATGGTCGGATGTCTTTTTGCGCGATATGCCTTAGTTGTCTTCTTCAGATTTAAGATCCAAATCCACACACAAGACATATCCAGTGCCTCGGATAGCTTCAATCGATCTGGATATGCCCGATACTTGCTGTATTTTCCGCCGCAACCGACCAATAACCACTTCCAACGCACTCTGTTTCATATCTTCATTTCCAAGAACGCGAATGCAGTCTTCATAGGATAGTTTGCGTTCCTCGGCCTTGGTCAAATATGTCAAAAGTGCCCGCTCCCGCTCTTTCAGTAAAATCTTGCTATATGTTCCTATTAGAAAATGCCCCTGCATAACCATAAGCTTGCTCACCGAAGCGCCGCTAAGGTCAGAACTGTAGTATTGAATGCGCTGTGCGCAGCGGTCGATTATAGATAAAATCTCCAACGAGCTTGTTGGCTTTTCAAGATAGATGTCAATCCCGCTCTTGTAGCCAGTCACCCGGTTTACTGCGCCTGAGAGTGCTGAAAGGGCGATGATATAAACATGCTGGTTGGTCTTGCGAAATCGCTCAGTGAACTCGAAACCACTTTCGCCGGGCAGGTTGATATCGACAACAATTAAATCTGCCACGCATTCACTGGCGTCGAAATCTTCTACGGACAAAAACCCCGCCACTGTATAGCCGGCAGTCCTGATGTCTTCTACCAGCATACTGTTGAGGTCGTGATTGTCTTCGATGATAGCAACCCGAATTTTTTTCATTTGCGTCGCGTGTCTCCAATAGCAATGCCCGCAGCACTGCCCCAGAATTCGTGATGCTGCTTGAGCCAAAAACGCGCCATATCCATACCGTCACACGCCCGAACTATGCGCGTTTTATACGTGTGAAACATAAATATTGAGATAGGATAAGTCAAACACCGCGACTCCGGCCTTTACATGTTTGCCAACATGTATTTACAAATCTCGCCATCAAAAGGTAGAGATGATTTCACATTGCCGCTTTCAGTGTCGCGGAATGACCAACAGCCTTTGCGCATGAACGCGATGGGCTTGCATTTTCTTGACAATCCACTGCCTCAATCCCATCGATGGTATTCATCATGGGCAGATAAACTTGGAAGGCACTCGCGCTCTTGGGGGGCGGGTCAGTTCAGAAAGCTTGCTAACGCAAAATATAGCGCCGTCAAAAAAGCTGATATAACAATGATTTGCCGCGATTTCGGGAAATCACGTTTCACACGAGAGGGGCAATCGCGCCCTTGTCTGCAAGCATTGTTGCAAGGAGGACATCTTGGGCGAATTTTATCCTCGCTTGGCATTGGTGTTGCACCGCATCTTGCTGGCCGGCAGTCAAATATAAAGATGTAGTGCCCGCATATGAATATCTTAGCTGCTTATCCGAACCTGTGCTGCACCAGGCAGCGCACAAAGCATGTGCATCCTATTGGCGCCATGAATGGTGTGTCAAGACTTGTTTGCCAACACATATTCAAAGCCAGCTTGACTGCCCTGAACATTTTAGCGAAAGCCTGAATAACCCTTTATTTTCTGCGTGATGGGACGGCGCCGCGCGGTGTTTCTTGGTCTTGCGGTGTCATGGCAGGGCTTGCGCAATCTGTCTGTTGTTGCCCCCACTCACATATCGGGGAGCGCGGCGACAAATGAAGGGGCCGGAACGACTGGCCTATGGCCCATATAGGGTGTGGCGTGCAGCGCAAGCAGCCAAAAGGCGGGAACAATCGCGAGGGTAAAGATCGACAGCGCCAGCCGTCCACCCCTGGGGCGATCGCGGTGGACAGACGCAATCGCAATCTGAGACATGAACGCCAAAAACCCCAGCAGCCCCCATTTCAGCAGGTCTATATCTGCAGAGCCGATCGCAAGCCGAAGTGCACGGGCGTCCTGAAGATCGTCGAAATCGGTGATGATTTTTGCCAGCATTGCCCCGGAAATGCCGCGCTCTTGCGCCTCTATCAGGCCCAGCCGAATGTGAAACAGGGCGCTGTCTACCGAAGGTGATGACTGTTTGTTGCCGTTGCCCAGCCATTCATCTGCGACAACATGATCTCTATACTCATAGAGTGCCAAGAGCACATCTGGCATGTCCAATGCCGCTTTGCCACTTGTGTCCAGCAGTCTCTGGAACAGCTTGGCTTCAACGATTGCGATACGTTTGGCATCACGCTCGGTAGACCATGTTTCAGCGGCTACGAAACCGAACAGAAGGGCCCAACTAAGGGTCACTGACGAAAAGAACGATGCCACCGGAACGGCGTGGGTATCGTAGTGGGATCTGCGGTGCAGCAGATGCAATGCGCCCCAGGACAGGAAAAAACCTATCAGTCCCAGCACAGAGACAACCACTAGCACCACTGGCGCGGAAGCTTCAAAGGCCCAATCAGTCATTCAGTCGGCTTTCCAAACGATGGGGATAACACAGTAAGGGCAATCGAAGTTTCGAAGAGCCGCCAAGTGGCCGACCTTTCGGCCCATGATCGCTTGACGATGCCAACAGATCAATCATTTTGTGCGTTTCCCCTCCATTCCACTGATTTTGTGTAGCCCTGAGGCCTGGCGCGGTCTCTTTGCGGCGCGGGAGTCACGCCATAGGGCGGAAAAACAAGGGGTCGTGATGCGTTAGCTTGTCGCGTGCGTGGGAATGGACGCGACGCGCGCTAGGGAATGCAGATATCTTCTGTCACAGAATTCTGCGGCCGATATCGCCAGCCAGCAATCGGGGCCATTGTCTTTGGCAAGGGTGAATTTTACCCCCATCTGTTGTGACATATCCGCGACACCCGGCATGCCCTGCCAAGGCACATTCCAACCGCACTCGCCAAGTTCACTCCCCGACTGTGGTTGCTCCTGCGCCTGCGCCACTGGCTGTTGCGCTAACGGCCCCTGATTGTGTCGCGGTCGCTGAGGCCCCTGATTGTGTTGCGCTCGACATGGCCCCTGATTGTGTTGCACTCGCCCCGCCTGATGAGGATGTTGCCGTTTCGCTACTCTCTGGCGCGGGTGACGACGACGCGCGCTGGCTCTGAGGTTCAGGTGCCGATTGCCCCTCTGTTCGATCCATCAATCTGCGATAGCCGCAGGATCGCACAGGCGCGCGAAAATCGCGCCGCAAAACGTTTTGTCTGACCACGAAAGGAAATTGGCCTTCCAGCAGGCGGCGCTTGTCTTCCAGGGTTTCGGGCTGCTCAAAACGCTCTGCATGGGTTGGCGCCGTAATGATTGTGCAGCGGCCCGCAACTTGCGTGCATCCGCCATTCAAGAAACACAATCTTACCAGCCCGTCGAAGGTTGCCAGATCAACCCCCCGTCCCGCTGTCACCGCAAAATCGAAAATCGTCCCACGAATGCCAAGTGTCGCCACAGGCGTGTTTATCGAATAGGCATCGGGTGCAGAATTTCCACTAATGAAGCGAAACGCTCCTGTAACAGCGCTTACAGCAAATCGAGACGCTCTGTTTGTATTGTCGAACAGCACGTCATCTATCACCAGATGCGAATTTGCGCTTACAGCAATTCGGGTTTCATCGGAAAAGATAATCTGTACACGGCCATTTTGCCCCGTTGTAATGATATCGCCCAATTGCAGCTGCATTCTTTCAGTTATCGCAACGCGGCCGCCGCCGCGCTGCAACTCCGCAGGCTGCGAAGCTTCAACAACAACACCAGCAACTTGGCTAAGCGCAGGCCCTGAAATCACAAAAAACCCGAAAAGCGACCCGAAAATTAATGACAGTATTCGCATGGTTTTTACCCTGAATCCAGTTATGTTGGAACGCGATACATCATTGATAACCAAGTTTTCGCGACAGATCGAGATTAACATTAGGCGCGTGTAAAATCCACCAAATCTTATATCGAATTCAAGGAATTATAGAATGAGAGCAATGGCGACTTTTGCCATGGGCTGATACCAGCCTGTTTTCTCCATATTCTCGAATTTTGGGGTGACCGGATTAATTCGTTCATCCTGAACAACGTATTTTGCCTGCTCAAGCTGCTTGTGGCTCGATTTGATTGGTCGGACGGTGCCGTATAGCGGCCAGGAGCGCGGCGATGATGAGCGCAAAAATAGCCCTGAGATGGGCCAGTATCTTGCGGATATTGTGGCCGCAGGCACAGAGAACAGCGAAGATCGCATCTCCTCCAGTGCCCTTGAGGGGGCAGCGTGTCAGTCGACCGTCAGTTTTCATGTGTCCGATCTCGGCTTCGATGGCGCTGCGCCTTCGCAACAGTTTTGCCAGCATGGGCGTGATGCCTTTGCGCGTTCCGCTGATCAGGACGCGGGTTCGCGTCACACCATGGCCGCGATAGCCACGATCCACCACGGCCAGTGAGGGGCGGATGTCAGTCAGCACTTCGACCTGAGCCAGTGCATCTTGCAGAGTGTGCCCGTCATATGGGTTGCCAGGCAACGAGCGTGCCCCGACAATGAAGCCTTCCTCGATGGTCGCCGCGATAGTGACCTTGGTGCCAAATTCATAGCGCACACGCGCCTTGCCCTTCGAGATACAATCGACCTCGGGTTCATGCAGGCTGTAGATCTTGTTCTTATCCTTCGGTTTCTGATCCAGCAGCCGCCCTGTCAGCACCAGCGCATCGCAGATTTGTTCGCGCAGCGCTCCAGCTGCAATGCCACTCAGATGACGGCGCAAGTCGCGCATAACCCGCCCCGTGTAGCCTTGCAGCTTTTTCAATGCCTTGCGCATCCGCTTGAATTGTTTCGCGTGGGCATAGCGGCCGACCTGTCGCGCCAGGCGAGGGCCAAGACGGGTGTAACTTTGGCGTAGATCGACATCGGCCTCATGCGCCAGCGCCACCAGCTTTTGGCGCGCGCGTTCATAGAGCCGCGCATCAGTCGGATAGGCAATGTTCTTTTCCATCACCGTCGTGTCGACCGACACGCGCTCAAGGCTCTTGTCATCCACAGCGCCAGACGCGCGCCCGGCCTCGATGGTCTTTGTCAGCAGCCATTCAGCACCTTCCTCGCCAATGCGATTGCGCCAGCGGGTGAGCGATGATGGGTCGATGGGTGGACGGTGCTGGAAGAACACCTCGCCGCAGAAATGCTGATAATAGGGGTTCTCCACCCAGCGAGCCACCACAGCCTCGTCAGACAGCCTGTAGGCGTGCTGGAGATAGAGCAGCCCTGCCACCAGACGCGATGGCGTTGCAGGTCGTCCCTCTTGCGAGGGAAAGAACCCAGCCCATTCGCGCTCAAAGAAATCCCAGTCAATCAAATCCGCCAGCTTCACCAGTGCATGACGCATATCGATGATCTCGACCAGCCGCGCGCGGAACAGATCGTCTTGCTCTGGACCCTTCGGTTTTGCCTTCATCCCCCACCCCGAAATTGCAAGGTTTCGGCCCAAATTATACGAAACCTTGCAAAAAAAGGCGATAAGAAACGTTCATTTCGCAAGCATAATCAGGATGTTGAGGGTTGTTCAGGGCGAACTAATTCAGCATTCATAAATTTGCGGACTCCAGCATTTATACATCCAGGGCTTGGGGAAATCGGGATTATTGCATGTCAATAAATCCCCCCAAGCGGCAAGCAGTCTCACATGGGTCTTGTCAGAGCACCCCTGGCCAGCCGGACGGCCCGGCTGGGGTGGACAGTGCCCAAAACGCGCGGGCAAAGGTGCAAGACAGCACCATCTGTCCAGAAACTGCGCCCGGCGCAGACAGTAAAGGGGGCGCCGCAAGGCGCCCCCTTCAAAATCACGACAATCGCAGCGATTATTCGACTGTGATCTGTGCTGCACCGCTGATGCGTGCGGTGTTGATTGCACCTGCGCCAACTGTGGACAGGTTGCCAACAGTCGCGCTGCCACCGCTGAACGAACCGGTCAGGCTGGCATTGATCGTGGCTGTGTTGGTTGCCAGAGCGTTCACGCCCAAACCACCAGCGTTGAAGGAATCAAACGCTGCCGCGGTGTTGGAGGTGTTTGCCGCTGTCGAAATGGTGTCCGTCAGGCCGCTGAGGAACGCCACATCGGTGGTGTTGTTCGCACCCAGACCAACTGTGCCGATATCGCCAAAGACAAAGACGCTGCCGTCCACGCTGTTCGACGCTGCGTTGGATGCGCTGTCGCTGGCAGAGTTTGCCGAAGATGTCGCCCCAGCAAAGGCGCCGTTTGCGGCAAATGTATCGGTTGTTGTATTTTCGATCACGTTGCCAAGGTCAATCGATTCCGATGTTGTGGAGTCGTCGGTCGCGATGGCAAAATCAAAGGCCACATTGCCTGCTGTGTTGCTTGCAGCTGCCGCTTGGCTTGCCGCATTGCTTGCCGCTTCGGAACCGTTTGGCCCCTCAACGCTCAGATTCATCGACGAATCAACCGCAGCAACGTTTGTCGAAATGCTGCTGATCTGCACAGCTGCGTCGCCAATCTGATCTACAGCAGCGAGCGCAGTTGCAAGGGCGATATCAGGGTTCGCCGGGAGCGAAACACCACCGAGGACATTCCCTACGATGACTGTGTTGAAATCGCCGTTCTGCTCCAGATCGTCGAGGAAGTCGTCAAAGTCCTGGAAATCCTCGAAGTCAAAAGCGTCGCCCTGGTTGGCGAATTGGATATCTGCATCTTCCAAAACATCTGCAAGACCAGAGATGTTGACGGTGGTTTGTGCGGAAGCGGAAAATGCGAATGACGCCAGCGCTGCGGTTCCCAGCAGTTTAAGCATGGTGGTTTTCATTTTAGTTCCTCTCATGAAAGACTTGAGTCTTTGGTCGAAGCCAAATTCTTGTGCGATCTTTTTGTACCGCAGTTGCATCATGATATATCACAGAGAATTAAACAATAGTTATTTGGTTATCTTATGAGAGTTACCATAACTCAAAATATTTTAAATACTTGATTATGGTCAAAGCATTCTCATACTTGAATATATTTATTTTTTGACTATTTTATATCCAGACGTGATTACAAAAAAAGCACGCCGCGCCAGGTTTCGCCAGAAAATCCTCATCAAACAGATGCTTACACGACCTGCCTTTTCCATCTTTCTGCAATGAAATAAAATTCTTAATGCTGCCCTAAACACAGCGAAACGCCAGGCCAGCCCGCAGTATACAAATAAAACCCAACATGTTAATTAATTTTGATCCCTTAAATCGGCCAAGCGCTATAATTATCCAACCAGTACCGCCGCACGGAATATGTTATTTAACATCATTTTCCCGGCACCCGTGCGCCAGGATGATATCTGAAAATCGTATTCGGCAATCCAGCCCGCTTGAGTCTGGGTACATTTTGCCTTCGCAGACTCGCGGGAATTTACACCCTAAATTTCGGACTGTATCAGGATCGGTCTGTCGCCGGATTCTGCCTGCAGCATTACGTCTGATTCCCGGTCAGTTTCGGCCACCGGAGTGGCCATGAGAACGGCCCGCTTCGCCGGCTCTGCCACCTGTTCCGCTTGCGCTACCTCTACCACCACTTCCGCAGCCGTCACTTGTTCTGCTTCCGCATCCTCTACAACCACTTCCGCAGCCGTCACCTGTTCCGCTTCCGCGTCCTTTACCACCGCTCCCGCAGCCGTCACTTGTTCTGCTTCCGCGTCCTCTACCACCGCTTCCACTGCCGCGGCCTGTTCTGTCTGCGCGTCTTGCGCCGCTGCATCCTGTGCCGCGGCTTCCTGGTCTGCGGCTTCCTCTGCTGGCGCTGCCTCTGCAGCCGCTTCCTGCGCCGCCGCTTCCTCTGCTGCGCGTTTGCGCGCCTCGAAAGCCGCTCTCGCTTCGCGCAGCTTTGCTGCGCCCTGTGCCGATGTGCGCTCGCCCTCGATGCTGCCCATCGTTTCATCAAACATATTGCGGCACTCTTCAACCACGCGCGCCGGCATCATTTGTGACAGCAGCTCGAAGGTCGCCAAATACAGCATTTGGCGCAGTGCGAAATTCACGGCCTCGCGTTGCTGGGCGCCAGCGTCGAAATCGATCAGCGTTGTTCCGAAAATCCGGGCCGAGGTGATCCCCAGCTCATCCGCGAAAATCTGTTTCTGTAGCGGAATGCTTGCCACGATCTGCCCGTTTTGCGTATTTGTAACGGTCAAATCCAGCGCGATGAGAATACGGTTCTGACGATAGCGCGGCCCTACCCCGCCAACCGACAGGAAGCTGCCGCCGCCCGGAATGAAATCCAGACTGTTAATGCTGCCCGAGATGTAGAAATTTGTAGGTGTCATCGCGCGAAGATCGCGAATCCCCCACTGGCTCTCGCCCACAATGATCCCCAGCTCTCTGCGGTTCAGCAATGTCACCCCGGTTTTGAACAGGGCCGATTGCACAATATCGGATGCGCCTTGCGTCACAAAGCGCCCGGTGCCGCCGTCATTGTGCTGCTCTTTGCCGGTATTGTCGGGAATCTGGCCCACGGCAAATGTCAGTTGCGGAGAAATGCGCCCCTGCATGCAAGACAGCGCTTCATCAAAAGAGGTCACGACATCCACTATGGGCGGCCCGTCAACCAGCTCCAGATCCTGGTTGCTTGGCTTCATTGCACCCCCGCATGCCGCAAGGTAACTTGCCGCCAGCAACCCGAACAAGGGGCGCAAACGCGAACGTGACAAACTACGAGGTATCATTGCGCTTCTTAGCATTGGCCGCCAGATGCGCTTGATGATGCCCCATTCCCCGCTCCTGATATCGCGCCACCCATACCCGCAGATGCGACGCTTGTCGTGATGCGTCCGTCTTGGCACCCGGTGGAGTTTGCCTCAGAGGTGATGTCGACGATATTGTTGCTTCCCGTTACAGTGGTTGTCGTCGTGTTTATGCTGCCAACGGCATATGTGTTTGTTCCACTGCCCTCAGCCGTGCGGTTTTGCACGTCAACCTGCGCGCCTTCTGCCGCATTGATGTTGTTTACGGCGCTGTGGTCGTTTGTGGTGTAATTATAAACAAAACTGTCGCCCGGCCCGAAAGAGCTGAAAAAGCCACTCTCGGCGCGCTTTGCCAGATCGGCGGTTTGCAACCGGGATATTCGGTCATTTGCACCGGGGAAGGTGTAAGCGCCACTCCAGCCTGTCCCGGCATTTTGGGCGGATGCAGTGACGGCCAGCATTGTCATTGCCGATATGGTTATGAGTGCGAATTTTGCGTTCAGCATGTCTCATGCCTCCATCACATAAGTGGCTTTGGAATGTTAAAATGCCATGCCCGAAGGATTATCGGGCATGGGCGATCGCGTTGCATATCAGTTGAAGGACCAGCCCCCAGCCGAAACCGACACACTGCCCGCCCCGGCACCGCCCGGCCCCGCGACGGAACCCTCCGCCGTGCCGGAACTGTTAAGCTCTCCGCCAGCCGCACCATCAGGCCCCGCTACCGAGCCCTCCAGGCCAGACGGCCCGGACTGGCCAGCGCCAGCCCCATCGGGTCCCGCGACCGAACCTTCATTTCCGCCAGGGCCAGGGCCGGGGCCGGGGCCAGGACCAGGGCCGGGGCCAGGACCAGGGCCGGGGCCGGGGCCGGGGCCGGGGCCAGGACCAGGGCCGGGGCCGGGGCCGGGGCCGGGGCCAGGACCAGGGCCGGGGCCGGGGCCCCCACTTCCATCATTTGCGGGCGCTGGCGCAACCACCGGAACATAGGGAAGGCAATCACCCTCGATGATCGGCTCCAAAGTAACAGTACTTGTTTTGAGGTCGATCACTTCGCGCTGATTGCAGCGATCATTATCCGGGGCTTTTGGGGCGCAACCGGCAATATAACCAAGCGAGGCCGCCATCGAAAGCAGCACATATCTGTTCATGGACATCCCTCGTCAAACTTTAGATTAACTTACGCCTATGGTTAACTATTCAATTTTTTGCGGTCAATGAATTAGAAATATTCTGCGTTGATCTTAAGGGGGTATTTTATCACTTTAGAGATTTTTAAAATCTTGGTTGCAAATATAGCGGAGAATTTGAGGAAAGGCACCGTGATGATGATCTTCGGTTCTGATCTGCCCGGATTTTATGTCCTGCATGTCATGCCGAAGTTAATACTGGTGTTTCCTTGCTCTTCTTTTTCGCTGTCTCGAAACTGCCCGTGAAGCGATATCAGCCATTGCCGGTCTCCAGAAACGCGGCATTTTTGCGCTACGAACGAGGGGGATGGCGCCCGCTTCCGGAATCGCGATGCGCCACATTGAATGCTGCGAAGATCACCAATACAGGGAGCCAGCGATGGACAACATTATCGCAATCGGGATCGATTTGGCAAAATCTGTGCTTCAGCTGCACGGCGCTGGTGCTGAAGGGAAGGTGCCGCTGCTCCGCCAGCCCCAGCGCAGCCCGATGCTGGCGGCCTTCCAACGGCCGCCCGCCGTGTCTGAAGCGCATAATCCAGGGCGCGCGAATTGACCAAATCCGGCCATGAGGCGCGGCTGATGCAACCCAGCGACGTTAAAGGCTACGTCACGCACGACAAGACAGATGAACAGATAAGGACACCGGCGACCGAGGTGGTTGCCAACGCCGCGAAAGGCCGCTGTCCGCCCACCACTTCGGTGACACCGCAACAACCAAGGCCTATTGAGACGGGCAGCGCGCTGGGCTGGGAAGCTGGAGCGCGGCGGTGGTGGTGAATTGCGCCGGGGCCTGAGGCTGGGGCAAGGTGGTGAATGATTCTCAGATGCGCCTCAGGGGGGCCATGGGGGCCAAAGGTCCAGCGCCCCCGCGTATATAGGCTTTCAGAAATTTTACAGAAATGTCGGGCAATGACGGCCCCATGAAAGGGGAGACCCCGTAAAACCACGATTTTAAACAGTTTTTCTGGTAAAAAATAAACTGGCGGAGAGACAGGGATTCGAACCCTGGGTCCCCGTAAAGGGACAACGGTTTTCGAGACCGCCCCGTTCGACCACTCCGGCACCTCTCCGTGGCGCTTGCGATATCCATATCTGTGCACGGGTGCAAGCGGAAATATCTTTGTGTGGCTATCGTCCGGGTATGGTGGATATGGCAGGCCGGCGGGGAACGCGCGCTGGGGAAAATTGCGCAGCGGGGGAGGCGCGCAGCCGCCTGCCATCAGGACAGAATAGTGGCGGGCAAAGCGGCCTGCCACTATTGATGCCCCTGGCGCATTCAGACGGGCTGAAGCACCATCACCGCCAAAGTATAAACCGCTGTGCCCACAAAAAACCCAAGCACAAGCCAAAGGCGCAGTGTATCCATCTGCGATTTCCTTATTCCAAACGTAAAGGAACAGCCTGCACAGCAGGCCGGTTACATCATGTCGGGAAAAGGCGCTGTGGCGGTGCTCTGGCCGGGTGTGCGGGGGCAAGCCGATCTGCGAACACCTGCGCGCGCAGTCGCATGGCGATGTCGCATGCAACAGGGCTTGCCAAGGGCGCGGCGCTGGCGCTGCGCTGCATGTCCGTTTCTGTGTCAGACCCGGATGCGGCACCCTCTCGCAGGGGCGCTTCTGACAAGGGCAGGAGTGCGATCTTGCTTGCAGGCGCCTCTGTCAGGATGCCCGATTTGGATGCCCCCCAAGGCAGGCCAAGACCAGCGCACAGCAAAAACAGCGATAGAAGAACGGCGACAAAGCGCATGGGCGTCACAGCCTGCAGAAGACCCTTGCAGTATAAGCCACAAAGCTGCGCCACTGTCCACACGCGCGCGCGGCTGACACGGAAATTTGCGCGCCCTGGTGTTTGCACGGCCTCAAAGTGCGGGCTACCCGCCAGTATGGCTCATATGGCGCGACACCTGGCCATCCACGCGCTGGCGCGAATAATCGAAATCATGGCCCTTGGGTTTGCGCGCGATTGCGGCGCGAATGGCGCTCTCCAGCACCAAAGGATCGGCAGAGGCCCGCAACGGTGCACGCAGATCGGCCATATCTTCCTGGCCAAGGCACATATATAATTCGCCCGTGCAGGTCAGACGCACACGGTTGCAGCTTTCGCAAAAATTATGCGTCAGCGGCGTGATGAAGCCGATTTTCTGGCCGGTTTCTTCCAGCCGCACATAGCGGGCAGGCCCGCCAGTGCGTTCGGCCAGATCCACAAGGGTAAACCGCTCTGCCAGCCGCGCGCGCAGATCGCTTAGGGCCCAATACTGGTCTAGCCTGTCTTCATTGCCAAGATCACCCATGGGCATGACCTCGATAAAGGTCAGATCCATATCCTGCGACGCGCACCATTCTTGCAGAGCAAAGAGTTCATCCTCGTTGAACCCTTTCAGCGCCACGGCATTGATCTTCACCCGCATCCCGGCCTCTTGCGCGGCGGCGATCCCGTCCAGCACCTGAGAAAGTTTGCCCCAGCGCGTGATATCGGCAAATTTCTTGTCATCCAGCGTATCCAGCGACACATTGATCCGCCGCACACCGCATTCGGCCAGATCGCGCGCAAAGCGGCGTAGCTGACTGCCATTTGTGGTAAGCGTCAGTTCCTTCAATTGCCCGCTTTGCAGATGCCGCGCCATGGAGTCGAAATAGGTCATAATGCCCTTGCGCACCAAAGGCTCGCCCCCGGTTATCCGCAATTTCTGCACCCCAAGCTGGATGAAGGCCGTGCTTAGCCTGTCCAGTTCTTCCAAGGTCAGCAATTCTTTCTTGGGCAGAAACGTCATGTTTTCCGCCATGCAATAAACGCAGCGAAAATCACAGCGGTCTGTTACCGAGACACGCAGGTAAGAGATGGGGCGGGCGAATGGATCGATCAAGGGTGCTGTCATGACGGAAAACTAGCCATCACGGCGCTGTCAGGCAAGGGGGAAGCGCATTGTGGGCATGATGCTTTCGCAGTAGGCTATGCACTTATGAAAACACATCTCGTCCTTCCCATGGCCCTTGCCGCCGCGCTCGCGCTCTCGGCATGCCAGAATATCAACTTCCTGTCGCGCAGTGGCGATGGCGCGGCGCAGCCCGAGGCGGGTTTGGCCCGGCAGGCAGGCCCCGACACGCCGCGCCCGCAAACGCGGCCCAGAGAAACAGTGGCCGGGCTTGGTTCAGGCGGGTTGCGCCCCGAAGCATTGGATCGCACCAGCGCCCAAGAACGCGCAGCGGCGCTGGCCCCCGGCCCGGCAACGGGCGCAGCCTTGGGCGAGACATTGGCCAGCCTTGGTAGCCCGGCAGAGCCGGGGCTATGGCTGCGCACCGGGCTTGTGCGCCAAACCATGCCGGGGCGCATTGTTGTGCAAGATGGCGGCGCGGCGCTGCGGGTGGAATTGCGCCCCTCTGGCGCAGCTGCTGGCAGTGGCAGCCAGTTGTCACTGGCGGCCTTTACCACGCTTGGCCTGCCGCTGACAACTCTGCCAAGGTTGCAAGTCTTCGCAGAGTAACGCGGCCATGAAAAAGCCCCCCTGCCCTTGGGCAGAGGGGCCAAAGCATAGGGCAAAAGCCTTAGTTGCGGGCCTTGTCCACCATCTTGGAAGACCCGATCCAAGGCATCATGGCGCGCAGCTTCGCGCCCACCTGTTCGATCTGGTGTTCGTCATTGATGCGGCGCGTTGCCTTGAAGAACGGCTGGCCAACGCTGTTTTCCTGCATGAAATCACGCACGAATTTGCCGGTCTGAATATCGGTCAGAACGTCTTTCATGCGTTTCTTTGTCTCTTCATATGGCAGGATGCGCGGGCCGGAAACATATTCGCCATATTCGGCCGTGTTGGAGATTGAGTAATTCATGTTGGCAATGCCACCTTCATAAATCAGATCAACGATCAGCTTCACTTCGTGCAAGCACTCGAAATAAGCCATTTCAGGCTCGTAGCCTGCCTCGACCAGTGTTTCAAAGCCCATGCGGATCAGCTCTACCAGACCACCGCACAGAACCGCTTGCTCGCCGAACAGATCGGTTTCGCATTCCTGACGGAAATTGGTTTCAATAATCCCCGAACGCCCGCCACCGATGGCAGAGCAATAGCTCAGGCCGATTTCCATCGCCTTGCCGGTTGCATCCTGATGCACGGCCACAAGGCAGGGCACGCCGCCGCCCTTTTGGTATTCGCCGCGCACGGTGTGGCCGGGGCCTTTGGGGGCCATCATGATGACATCGACACCGGGCTTGGGTTCGATCAGGCCGAAATGCACGTTGAGACCATGCGCAAATGCAATTGCCGCACCTTCACGCAGGTTGTCATGCACATATTTCTTGTAGGTTTCCGCCTGCAATTCGTCGGGCATGGTGAACATGATCACATCACACCAAGCGGCAGCGTCGGCAATGCCCATCACTTTAAGGCCTTCGCCTTCGGCTTTCTTGGCGCTGGGCGAGCCTTCGCGCAGGGCGACAACAAGGTTTTTCGCGCCAGAATCGCGCAGGTTCAGGGCGTGGGCGTGACCCTGGCTGCCGTAGCCAAGGATGGCCACTTTCTTGTCCTTGATGAGGTTCACATCGCAGTCACGGTCGTAATAAACGCGCATTGGCCGTCCTCCTCTTGGTTGATTGCGCGCAGTATAGAGAGGTTCAGCTATTTTTGGTTTCAATTCTCACATTATTTTGCAATATATGTAAAACTTCATGCGCAATAAACGCTATTGATGGATAAATCATGCGATTGGATGACAGCGACCGCCGCCTCTTGCGCCAGCTTATCGCCACCCCCGAAGCCAGCACGGCAGAGCTTGCAACCCGCGCGGGCCTGACAGAGGCAACCTGCTGGCGCCGGTTGGAACGCTTGCGCACAAGCGGCATCTTGCGCGGCCAACGCAGCGTTATCAACTGGCGGGCCTTGGGGTATGAGGTCGAAGTCTCATTGCGCGTAACCTTGGACAAAACCAACCCACGCGCCTTTGATGATTTCATCGCGGCCGCACGGCTGGTGCCCGAAGTATTGGAAATACAGACATTTCTGGGGCGTGTGGATGTGCGGCTGAATGTGATTGCGCGCGATATGGCACATTATCAACAAATCTACCGTGACCGGATTCTGCCCCTGCCCCATATCGCCGATCTGGAAGCGCTGATGCATCTGTCCAACATCAAATCTGCCGAGAGCCTGCCGCTGTGATCGCGCTGGATGACATTGATCGCGCCATTTTGCGCGCGCTGGCAGAGGATGCCACCCAGTCGGCGGGCGCGCTAGGGCGCAAGCTGGGGCTAAGCCAGCCCGCCACATGGCGGCGCATAAAGCGGCTGCAAGATGCAGGCGCGCTTGCCGGGCAGCGGCTGGATCTGGATCTGGCGGCCCTTGGCTTTGGCGTGACGGTCTTTCTGGGGATCAGCCTTGCCGCCAAAGGCCGTGTCAGCCTGCCCGATTTCGAGCGCGCGGTGGCAGCCATTCCCGAAGTGCAGACGGTTCAGCATGTGCTGGGGCTTTATGACTACCGTTTGCGCGTGGTCGCGCGCGACCTGTCGGATTTCGAGCGTGTCTTGCGCCGGCGCATCATGACATTGCCGGGCGTGGGCGCGGTAGATGCCAATGTGCTGCTAAGTGAAGAACGCCTTGCAGGCCCGCTCTGACCCGTTGACCTTGGCGCAAGCTTTGGGCATGACAGCGCCATGCTGATATACAAGATTTTCCGCCGCCCCGAATGGAACGCCCTTGTCGCTGCTGGCGAAAGCCTTGGCGCGCCGGTTGATCTGGCCGATGGCTATATCCATTTTTCCACCGCCCAACAGGTAATGGAAACCGCCGCCAAGCATTTTGCAGGCGAGGGCGATCTTGTGCTTCTGGCTTGCGATGAAGCGCAGCTTGGCGAGGCCCTGAAATGGGAACCCTCGCGCGGGGGGGCGGAGTTTCCGCATCTTTACCGCGCGTTGCGCCTGTCGGATGTGGTTTGGGATACGTCCCTGCCCTTGGGGGCCACGGGCCATATTTTCCCACAGGCCCTGATATGAGCATTCTGGAAACCGCAGGCATGGCCCTTTTGCGCCGGTTTGATCCTGAAACGGCGCATGGGTTGGCGCTTAGGGCGTTGCAGCTTGGGCTTGCGCCCGTGCCTGCGCCTGTGCGCTCTGGCAAGTTGCAGATGCGGCTTGCGGGGCTTGATCTGCCCAATCCGGTGGGGCTGGCCGCGGGCTTTGACAAGAACGCTACCGCGCTTTCTGGGCTGGCACGCGTGGGCTTTGGCTTTGTCGAGGTGGGCGCAGCCACACCCCGCCCGCAAGAAGGCAATCCCCGCCCGCGCCTGTATCGCCTGACCGAAGATCGCGCGGTTATAAATCGTTTCGGGTTTAACAATGAGGGCACAGAGGCCATTGCCGCGCGGCTGGAACACCGGCCCAAAGGCATGGTTCTGGGCCTTAATCTGGGCGCGAACAAGGATAGCGCAGATCGGGCGGCAGATTTCGCAACCGTTCTGCGGCGCTGCGCCGCAAACTTGGATTTCGCCACTGTGAATGTGTCATCCCCAAACACCGAATCCTTGCGCGATCTGCAAGGGGCAGAGGCTTTGGCGGCCCTTTTGGCAGGCGTGATGCAGGCGCGCGCGGAACTGGCCCGCCCGATTCCGGTGTTTCTGAAAATCGCCCCTGATCTGAGCGATGGCGAAATCGCCGAGATTGCCCAAGTGGCGAAGAATGCGCAGATTGACGCGATCATTGCCACCAACACCACAATCACGCGCCAAGGTTTGAAAAGTGAACATTCTGGCCAGAAAGGCGGGCTATCCGGGGCGCCATTGTTCGAAATGTCTACGCGTATGCTGGCGAAACTGTCCCATCTGACAGCGGGGGAAATCCCGCTTGTGGGTGTGGGCGGCATTGGCAGCGCCGAAGATGCCTATGCTAAAATCCGCGCCGGGGCCAGTGCGGTGCAGCTTTATTCAGCGCTGGTTTATGAGGGGTTGTCGCTGGTGTCGCGGATCAATCAGGGGCTGTTGGCGCTGCTTGCGCGCGATGGCTTTGGCAGCGTGTCAGAGGCCGTTGGCACAGATCGCGACCGCTGGCTTTAGGCCCCCCGTGCCACGCGCCGCTCCAAGCTTGGGTAGAGTGCGGCCAGAAACACCCCGCGCAGCAGGTTCAGCACCATCAATGCGCCCCAAAGTGCCGGGTTGCCCCAGACAGGGACGGCCAGCCACAAGATAAGCCCATAGATGGCCACTGCCAAAAGCACGGTATTGCGCATCTCGCGCGTGCCGGTGGCCCCAATAAAGATGCCATCCAGCATATAGGCCCCCACCCCCAGCACGGACAGCACCACCACAAAGGGCAGATAGGCACGCGCTGCCGCGCGCACCTCCGGGTCAAGGGCCATCAGATCAATCAGCCACGGGCCACCCGCCCAAAAGCAAAGGCCCATCAGCACCCCGCCGCCCAATGCCCAAAGGCTGGCGCGCAGGCTGGCGGCGCGCATAATCGCCACGGCGCGCGCGCCCACGGCCTGCCCCACCAGCGCTTCGGCGGCAAAGGCAAAGCCATCCAGCGCATAGGCTGTAATCATCAGAAATTGCCAGAGAATCTGGTTTGCCGCCAAGTCCACATCGCCAAACCCGGCAGAGGTAAAGACAAATCCCGTCATTGCCGCTTGCAGCGCGATTGTGCGCAGCATGATATCGGAATTGACCTGCCACATGCGCAGCAGGCGCGCGCGGTCAAACACGCGGCCCCAATCGCGCCATTGTGCCCCTGCAAAAGCCGCGCGGCACAGCCACAACCCCAAGCCCAGCGCGGTGATTTCCGATATCAGCGTGGCCACTGCCACGCCCTGCACGCCCCAGCCGAGACCCAGCACGAACCACAGATCCAGCAGGATATTCAGCCCGTTCATCCACAGTTGCAGCATCAGCACACCGCGCGTGCGCTCTGTGGCAATCAACCAGCCTGTAACCGCATAAAGCGCGATTGTTGCTGGCGCGCCCCAGATGCGAATGGCCAGATAGTCGCGTGCCAGCGCCTCCACCTCTGCGCTGGCGGGCGCGATGCGAAAAGCCAGCGCCATGATCAGTGCCTGCCCCGCCACCATCACCGCCCCTGCGGCCAGCCCGATCATCACGCCGCGCGTCAGGATTGCGCCGCTCTCGGCCAGATCACCCGCGCCCGTGGCCTGCGCCACAAGCCCGGTTGTGCCCATGCGCAAAAACCCGAAAATCCAGTAGATTGATGTCAGGATAATCGCGCCCAGACCCACCGCGCCAATGGGGGCCGCCGCCCCCATCTGGCCCACCACACCTGTATCCACCGCACCAAGCAAGGGAACCGAGATATTGGCCAGCACAATCGGAACAGCGATGCGCAGAATTCGCCTGTTGCTCAGGCTTCCGGCATTAGTCATCCGCGCCCTGGGGCATGACAAAATGCCCTGTCGCCTGGGCAAACAGGCGCGTGCGGTTATCCTGCCATGCCTCGACATGGACAGAGGCATAGCGCCGCCCCGACCGATTGACGCGCGCCCGCGCATAGGCATCACGCGGCAGGCCGGTGCGCAGATAATCTACAGAGAAATCAATGGTCTTGGGCAGGCGCGGCAGGTTTGCGGCCATATCTTCGGGCCGCAATGCGCCGCTTTCCAGCGCATCCCACAGCATCGCCCAGCTGAGTTCTATGATCGCGGCCACTTCCAGAAAGGACGCAATCACACCACCATGAATGGCAGGCAGGGCAGGATTGCCGATCAGCTTGTCATCATAGCGCAAAACGGCTGTCAGCTCATCGCCGTGGCGTTCAAATTCAATGCCCAGAAAGCCCGCATATGGCACGGCATCCACCAGCGTTTTCAAGGCCAGATCGCGGCGATGTTTGACATGCTGCACAGGTTCGGGCCGGATCATGGGTGCGCCTTGCGATCAAAGGTGAAAGCGCCTGTGGCAGTCGCCACAGGGTTGGCGCTGTCATCATCATGGGCGGTTGCGCGCACAAAGGCCACGCGGCGGGTAACATGGTAACATTCGGCACGCGCGGTAATGCGCTGGCCGGGGGTGGCCGCGCGCATGTAATCTATGCGCAGATCAATCGTGGCCGTGGTGGTGGCGCCCGGATATGACAACACCGCCGCGCCGCCGCAAGTATCCATCAGCGCCGAAACTGCGCCGCCATGAATGACCCCTGTGGCAGGATCGCCAATAAACCGCGCATCCCACGGCATCGAGATTTGCGCACGCCCATCGCCCAGCGCCTCCAGCGTCATGCCCAGCGCGCGTGCAAAGGGCAATGCATTTATAAAGTCTTGCGCGCTGGTTTCCGTCATCTGCTGGCCTGACTGTCTGCATCTCTGCGCAGTCTGTGCCAGAAATGCACCCAATGGCAAGGGCACAGGCGAATTGCATCCGTCCTGCCCTGTGCTTAGCATGGGATTGGCAGGGTTTGACACACAAAGGCGCGGCATGTCCGAGACAAGATTAAGCTTCAAGGAAATGTGCGCGCGCTTCGATGTGACGCCGCGCACTTTGCGATATTATGAGTATATTGAGTTGCTTAGCCCGGAAAAAGACGGGCGTAACCGCGTTTACACGGCCCGCGAGGTGGCGCGGATGACGCTGATCATGCGTGGACGGCGGTTTGGGTTTTCGCTGGAAGAAATCCGGCAATGGCTGGAAATCTACCAGAAAGAAGGGACAAAGCCACAATTGCGGGCATGGCTGGACATGGCCGACCGTCAGTTACTGGCCCTGCGCGCACAGGCCACAGAATTGCAAAGCGCCATCACCGATCTGGAAAAACTGCGCAAAGATGCCGAAGCCGCATTGCGAAAGCTGCCATAACGCTGTGTCACGCATTTGTGCGCCACGGGGCTTAACTTTACGTTTACGTCAACCAAGGTAGCATCGTATCGCTGCGGCGGGCGTCTGAAGTCGCCCGCGCGCTGAAGGGTACGGTATGTTGCACGATGTCAAAACGATTCGCGAGATGTGCGCCGAATACGGCGTCACCCCGCGCACATTGCGGTTTTACGAGGCGGAGGGCCTGCTCTCTCCTCAGCGCGAGGGGCAGCACAGGCTGTATTCACGGCGTGACGAAGCACGGCTAAAGCTGATCCTGCGGGGCAAGCGATTTGGCTTCAGTCTGGAAGAAATTGGCGAATTGCTGAACATGTATGACCGCGATGACAGCGAATTGCGCCAATTGCGCCGCACTTGTGAAATTGCGCGCGCGCATCTGACAGAGATGGAACAAAAGCGCGACGCGCTGGAAAATGCGATAGAAGATTTGAAGCAAGAATTGGCATGGGGCGAAACCGTGCTGAACACGGCTTGCGCGCCCAAAGCCTGAACGGGCTCCCCCCAAATGGATTACGTCATGCGCGCATTCAATGCGGCATAGGCCTCTTCTACTGTTTGCGCCCCGAAGGCGGCGCGCCCGGCATCGCGGCAGATGGCGCGCCGATCAATGGCTTGGCGCAATTGCGCATGAGTCAGGCGCGGATAGCGCTGAGACTCCGCGGCAATGGTTTCGGCAAAGGGTGACAGGCACGCCTTGCTGGAAGCAAGCGCAAGCAAAGCGCCATTGATCTGAATGATCTGTTCGGATGTGAATGTCAGCATATGCACCCGCAAATCTGCTGCCATCGGTACTTTGCGAATGCCCTTGTAGCCATCCAGCAGCAAAGCCGGGATCAGCACGAAGGGATCACCATAATGGGCCTCTGCCCTGTCGGATTCCAACACCAGTTCTTGCATGGGCAAGACCAGCATCTCTGCCCTGTTTCCCAGCGCCCCGGCGGGCACATGCATAAGATACGCCTTCGCTTCGGGCAAATCGGCGCGGCGGATGGTTATGGCCCGATTTTCGACAACCGCCTTCATGCCGTTATCAAAGGTCAGCAGGTGATCACCAGCCACAATCCGTTCAATCGCGCACCACCCTGTTTGCGTGGCGACTGCGGAACCCGCAACCAAGCCGATCTCTCGGATCGATGTAGGGACAGCGGGGGCGGTGTCACTGCAAGGCTCTGCTCGCCTCGGCTCGAACATATTGGTCAGGCGGGCGGCGAAATCCTGAATCGATGAAGAAAGTTGCGGCATGGGACTCTCTTTGCGCGTTAAGGTTCGGGGCTGTGTTCCAGAAAATGCGGGATCATGGTTAAGAATCATTGAACATACCCGTTCTGGCAAAATCGGGCAGAATTTGCGGCCTTTTCAGGGCAGGTCTGCCCAAGCATGATGTCAGCATATCTGGCGTTCCAACCGCTGGCAGATTTCATCCAGGGATTGCGATCCAAACAAAGCATTCGCGCCAACGGGTTGGGGTGCTGGGGGGCGCTTGTGCCAATCGGTCAGCATGCGCAATTGCGCCAAGTTCAAACGCGGGTAGCTTTCGCTTTGATCACGCCGCGCAGGGGCGGCAATCTGACGTGGCGCAAGGGCCAGCATGCCGCCATTTGTATGCACAATCTGTTCCGTGGCAAACACAAGCACCGTTACGCTAATCTCGTCTTCAATTGGGCGTTTGCAGATACCGTTATAGCCATCAAGCATCAGCGCTGGCATCAGCACGAAAGGATCACCAAACAATATTTCCGCTTTGTCGGACTCAAAGATCACTTCCTGCATTGGCATCACCTGCAAATCGGAACGGTTGCCAATTGCGCCCTTGGGAACGAACATCGAGAAAGCTCTCGCCCCGTGCCGCAGGGGCTGCTGCGCTTGAAGGCTACGGGTTTCCATCACGCGCTGCATGCCGTGATCGAAGGTCAGAACCAGATCGCCGGGGCGAATTGTTTCTACCGCTGCCCAACCGCGTTGATTGGCAACCATGGCGCCAGCCAAAAGCCCCGTTTCACGCAAGGGCGGTTTATGGGGCAGGAATTCGGCCATATCGCCAACAGATAGGCCATTCTCGTAATCATCGAAGCTGCCAAAACGCGCAGCGCACTGGGGTACTGAGGCGGGAAATGCATACATGATCTTATCCTCTGTCTCAGTTGATGAAAGAAATCTCCTGTTCTTATGAGGATTGTTTGCAGTCGCGAAACGGCGAAAGCGCGAAATTCTCTGGACATTTTAAGGGCACAGCGCGTTAACTTGGGCATGGGGGAAACCGCAGCCAAGGGCTATTGGCACAAGCTGCGTGGGTAAAGGAGAGGGCGCGCATGGGCTGGCTTGATGATGAAACCGGGCTGGAGAAATGCGCCGCCAATTATATGCCGCTAACCCCCCTGTCGCACTTGCGCCGGGCCGCTGATTTGTTTGCGGGGCGCGAGGCGCTGATCTATGGCCGCACCCGGCGCAGCTATGCGGAATATGCCGCGCGCGTGTCGCGGCTTGCCTCTGCCTTGGCGCAAAACGGGGTGCGGCCGGGCGATGTGGTGTCCACCATCCTGCCTAATATCCCCGCCCATGCCGAAGCGCATTTCGGCGTTCCTGCCTGTGGCGCGGTATTGAACGCAATCAACACCCGGCTGGATGTGGATACAGTGGCCTATATTCTGGGCCATGGCGGGGCGAAAGTTTTGCTGGTGGATAGCGCCTTTGTGGAACTTGCGCGCGCGGCCTGTGCCACACTGGATACACCCCCGCTGATAATCGAGGTGCCAGACCGCGAGGCAGGCTTTGCGCCCTCTGGCACGTTCCTCGAATATGAAGCGCTTCTCGCCTCTGGCGATCCGGGCTTTGAATGGGTCATGCCGCAAGATGAATGGGAAAGCCTGGCACTGAACTACACTTCTGGCACAACCGGGCGGCCCAAAGGTGTGGTTTATCACCATCTCGGCGCTTATCTCTCAACGCTCTCGCAGCCGATATCTTGGCGGATGACACTGTTTCCCCGGTATCTGACAATCGTGCCGATGTTTCATTGCAATGCATGGTGTCACCCTTGGATGATCCCGGCGCTTGGCGGCAGCATCATCTGCCTGCGCGATATTACGGCGCGTGGCATCTATCATGCCATCAGCAAAGAAGGGGCCACACATTTCGGGGGCGCACCGATTGTGCTGCAAACCCTTATCCATGCCGCCGAAGAAGACCGGCTGCCCTTTTCCCATATTGTAGAGGTGTTCACCGCAGGCGCGCCGCCCCCGGCCGCGACATTGGCCGCGATAGAGCCATTGGGCTTTAACGTGACACAGGTTTACGGCCTGACAGAAACCTATGGCCCAGATACAGAATGCCTGTGGCATGAAGGCTTTGATGCGCTGGATGCAGAGGAACGCGCAGAGGTGAAGGCGCGGACAGGCGTTGCCATGCCCTTCATGGAAGGGCTGACAGTGCTGACGCCAGACAGCCTGCAACCCGTGCCGCGCGATGGCACGGCCTTGGGCGAGATCATGCACAAAGGCAATGGCGTGATGAAAGGCTATTACAAAAACCCCACCGCCACCGCAGAGGCGTTTCGCGGCGGCTGGTTCCATTCCGGTGATATCGCCTTTCAGCACCCTGACGGCTACATAAAAATTGCAGATCGCGCGAAGGATATCATCATATCTGGCGGCGAAAATGTCTCTTCCGTAGAAGTGGAAGGCGTGCTGATGAAACACCCCGCCGTGGCGCTGGCCGCTGTTGTGGCCAAGCCAGATGACAAATGGGGCGAAGTGCCTTGCGCTTGTATCGAGTTGAAATCTGGCGCTCAGGCCAGCGAGGCAGAGTTGATCGCCTTTTGCCGCACCCGGCTGGCAGGGTTCAAGACCCCCAAGCTGGTGGTGTTCATGGAACTGCCCAAAACCTCGACCGGCAAGATCCAGAAGTTTGACCTGCGCACACAGGTGCGTGATCTGTGACTTCTGGTCTTGGGGTTGGCTATGCTGTAAGCTGCCGCAAAACAACAAGAGCAGGCTGGCGGCATGACCGCACTGGAAAAGTATCGCAAGCTTGAAGGGCCGGGCCTGTGGGCCGCGTCCGAGCAAGACCAGCGCCGCGAGGTGGTGGTCGGCTTTGGCGATGCGACACTTGTTATTTCCGACAGCCGTAGCATGGTCGTGCTCAGCCATTGGTCTTTGCCTGCCGTAGAGCGGATCAACCCCGGCAAGCGCCCTGCCCTGTATCGTCCCGAAGGGGGCGGCGGGGAAGTGCTGGAACTGGATGACGATTGGCTGATCGATGCGCTCAAAGTGGTGCAAGGCGCGCTCAAGCCCCCGCGCGGGCTGCTCTCGCGCCTGCGCCGGCCAATTCTGGCCGGGCTTGGCGTGCTGGGGATGATTGCCTCGGCCCTGATCCTGCCGCCCGCGCTGCAAGACCATACTGCCGCAGTTGTGCCCATGGCCAAAAGGGTGGAACTGGGCGAACAACTGCGCCTTGATCTGATGCAAAATGGCGCGCGCAGCTGTAACAGCATCTATGGCGCGCCTGCGCTGGCCAGCCTGCAACGCCGCCTGTTCCAAACCCCTGCGCAACTGCTGGTCATGCGCGGGCTGCCCCAGGACATGCCGCGCATTCAGCATGTGTTGGGGCGGATTTTCATCATTGATGCGCGACTATTGGAAGACGCAACCAGCGCAGAAGCCCTGAGCGGGGCCTTGCTCATGGCGGCGCAGCGCGCGGCACAAGAAGACCCGTTGCGCCCGCTTTTGCGCCATGCGGGCATTCTGGCCACGTTCCGTTTGCTGACATCGGCAGAATTGCCAGCTTCTGCCATGACAGGCTATGGGCATGCCCTGCTGCGCGCGCCTTTGGCCGTGCCAGAGATCGACCCTTTGATGGAGCGCTTTGCGCGGGCAGAACTCTCTACCCGCCCGCTGGTGGATAATCCCACCCCCCTCGACCCCAGCCTTGCAGAGATTGGCCAAACACTGCGCAACGCCGATCCGCTGCAAGGAGAGCCGCCAGCCCCTGCCCTTCTGACAGATGGGCAATGGGTGAGCCTGCTTAATATCTGCGACGGATAAGCGCGGCACCCAGCAATAACATCGCCAGCGCCAGCATTAGTGGCCAATCCCCGTGGCGTGCGTAAAATGTGGGGGGCAAAGCGCCCGGAACTGGCCCATCCAGAACCCCCGCTTCATTCAGTGGCAGCGCAGACACAATCCCCCCGCGCGCATCAATAAAGGCCGAAACGCCCGTATTGGCCACGCGCAGCACCGGCAACCCCTGTTCCACCGCGCGCAAGCGCGCTTGTGCCAGATGCTGATAAGGCCCTGTCAGCGCGCCAAACCATGCGTCATTCGTGACCTGCAACACCCAATCGGGCCGGGGCGTGCCGCGCAGATGGCGCGGGAAAATGGATTCGTAACAGATAAGTGGCAAAACAAGCCCCAGATGGCCCATATCCAGCACCACAGGCCCCGGCCCTGCCGTATAGCCTGACAGCGCCTGGCCTGCCAAACCGCCAACAGGTGTGCCAAGCAGCCATTCCGAGAAGGGGATATATTCGCCAAAAGGCACAAGATGGTGTTTGTCATAAATATGAGTCACATCACCTTGCGGGGTGAGAATTGCGAAAGAATTGAAAAACCCCCCGTCTTCCAGCCGCTGCACGCCAAAGCCCAGACGCGCCGCGCCGCCATGTACGGCCAGCGCATCGGCCATCATTGTCAGCCCATCACCGGGATATTCCAGCAAGAACGGCACGGCCGTTTCCGGCCAGAGCACCAGATCGGGCGCGGGGGTAGCTGGTGCGCTGGTCTGATCCAGCAGGCGGTTAAAGAAAAGATAGATATTCTCCTCGCGCCATTTCTCTGCTTGCGGCGCGTTGGGTTGGGCAAGGCGCACAGTCGCCGCCCTGTCGGGCGGCACATCGGCCTGCATCCCCCCCCAAACCCAAGCCAAGCCCAGCACAAGGGCCGCCAGCCCTGCCCCTGCACCACGCTGCGCGGGGCTTGCCCCCAAAGCAGGCAGCGCGGCGCAACCCAGCAGCAACAGGCTTAGCCCGCCCGCGCCCGTGATCGCAGCAAGCTGCATCATCGGTGTGCCAATCAGCCCATGGCCCAGCATTGCCCAGGGAAAGCCGGTAAACACCCACCCCCGCAGCAATTCAGCGCCAACCATCAGGCAGGCCAAAGCCACCAGCCGCGCACGCCCCGGCGCATAGAGCGCCGCCAGCGCCCCGGCCAGCGCCCAGAACAGCGCCATACCGCCCGCCATGAACACCAGCGCGAACGGGGCCATCCAGCCATGGATTTCAGGCTCTATGAAAAACGGCTCTATGATCCAGAACAGCGATGCCGCGAAATAGCCCAAACCCGCCAGCCACAGATGCCGCGCCCAAAGGCGCGGCCCGCCCTGCACGGGCAGCGCGGCCATGATACCGGCAAGCGCCAGAAGCGACAGCCACCACCAGCCCAAAGGGGCTTGCCCTGCCGCTGCAATCGCCCCAAGCCCCGCGTGCAGGGCCATGTGCCTGCGTGGCGATGAGAGAAAGGTCACAACCGCGCCAACCCCAAGCTACCCGGCCATGTCGCGCAGCGATTGTGCCAGATGCACCCGCAGCCGCTTGATCCGGCGCGGCTCTGCGTCGATGACCTCAAACTCCAGCCCAGAGGGGTGGGAAATCACCTCGCCGCGCACCGGAACGCGCCCGCACAGCAAAAAGACCAATCCGCCCAGCGTGTCGATCTCTTCATCCTCGGCCTCATCTGTCAGCGCAAAGCCAAGTTCTGCTTCCAGATCAGAAAGCGGCGCGCGGGCATTGGCCAGAAAGGCACCTTCGCTTTCACGGATGATATCGGCCTCTTCCTCGGTGTCGTGCTCATCCTCGATCTCGCCCACCACCTGTTCCAGCAGGTCTTCAATCGTGACCAGACCATCCACCCCGCCATATTCGTCAATCACCAGCGCGAAATGCGTCCGCTCCGCCTGCATCTTGCGCAGCAAGACCGATAGCGGCATGGATGGCGGCACATAGAGGATGGGCCGCAAAATGGCCCGCAAATCTATATCGTGATGACCATTGAACCCGTAGCGCAACGCCAGATCCTTCAGCAGCAAAAGCCCCAAAGGATTATCCAGCGTTTCGTCATATACGGGAATGCGCGAATAGCCCGATTCGCGGAATTCCGCCACAATATCGGCCAGATCGGCGCCTTGCTCTATTGCCACAATCTCTGCTTTGGGGATGGCAACATCCTGCACCTTCAGCCTTTGCAGATTGGCAAGGCCCGGCAAGGTTTGCCCCAGTTCACGGGCACGCTCGCGCCCATCTTCATCATCAGGTGTCAAAGCATCGAACAACCGCCCAAAAAGGCCGCGTGTTTCACTTTCTCTTGGATCTTCCAGCGCGCGTTGCGCCGCACTAGATCCGTCACTCGTATCGCCCATCGTTCCTTTCCGGCATCACAAGGGCATCTCGGCCCCGTCCTCATATGGGTTTGCGACCCCAAGTTGCGCAAGTATCTGCCGCTCAGTTTCTTCCATAAGTGCTGCATCTTTATCACGGATATGATCGTATCCCAACAGATGAAGCACGGAATGCACGATCAAATGCGTGACATGGGCCTCAAAGCTCTTGCCCTGCTCGCGTGCCTCGCGGGTGCAGGTGTCATAAGCCAGCGCGACATCGCCAAGGGATTCGGGATCATCTGGCATGCCCTCTTCCGGCATATCGGGCGTGCCTCCGTCATCTTCGGCGCTCAGATCCCATGCGGGCCAGCTTAGCACATTTGTGGGGCTTGGCTTGGCGCGGAATTCTGAGTTCAACGCGGCAATGCGGGTATCATCACAGGCCAGAAGCGCGATTTCAAACAAATCGGGCGACAGCGCCAGATGCGCCAAAGTGGCGTGCGCCGCGCGTTCGGCCAAGGCGGTCAGGCTGTCAGCATTCCAACGGTCATCCTCACAGACCACATCGACAAGGGCAGTGTCAGACACCTTTTTCTTCGTCCCGTTCATAGGCCTGAATGATCCGGGCCACGAGAGGGTGACGCACCACATCGGCAGAGGTGAAATAGCTGAAGCCTATCCCATCCACCCCTTCCAGAATACGCTCTGCCGCACGCAGGCCAGAGGCTACACCGCGCGGCAAATCCACTTGCGAGCGGTCGCCCGTGATCGCCATGCGCGAGCCTTCGCCTAAGCGGGTCAGGAACATCTTCATCTGCATCTCGGTTGCATTCTGCGCTTCGTCCAGCACGACAAAGGCATTGGACAGCGTGCGCCCGCGCATGAAGGCCAGTGGCGCAATCTCTATCCGGCGTTCTTCCATCAGCTTTTGCAACTGCTTGCCGGGCAGAAAATCATTCAGCGCATCATAAAGCGGCTGCATATAGGGATCGACTTTTTCCTTCATATCGCCGGGCAGAAAGCCCAGACGCTCGCCCGCCTCCACCGCCGGGCGTGACAGCAGGATTTTATCGACCAGCCCATCAGAGAACATCTGCACCGCCACCGCGACCGCAATATAGGTCTTGCCAGTGCCTGCCGGGCCAATGCCGAAATTCAATTCATGCGTCATCAGTGCGCGGGTGTAATCCTGCTGCGCCTTGGTGCGCGGAGAGATCATTTTCTTGCGCGTGCGGATTTCCAGCCGCCCGGTGCGGAACATTTCCAACTGCTCTGCCGGGGTTTCCTCGGATGTGCCCGCGCGGCCCAGACGGATCAGCGCGGCCACATCGCCCGGCTCTACGCTGCGCCCCTCCTCCAGCCGCTGATACAGCGCTTCCAGAATATCAGCCACCTGCGCGCTGGCATCTGCGGGGCCGATGATATTCAACTGGTTGCCGCGCCGGATAATCTGCACGCCCAGATGGCTTTCAAGATGAGTCAGGTTGCGATCATATTCGCCACATAGCTCCACCAGCAGGCGATTATCTGGGAATTCCAGATGCAAGGCTGCGTCGGAACCGGGGACAGGCGGGGGGGTCAAGGCGCTGATGCCCAAGAAATTCTCCCTTTGGGGCGGCAGGATTTGCCGCGAGTCGATAGATTCATGCTGCCAAGGGCAATGCCATCACGCAAGCCTTGATTTCCGAAAATGCCGTGAAAATTTCCAGATTCGGGCAGATCTCATATGCATAGCACAATATCTAGAGCGCGCCTCTCCACAGCGCGCGTAAATCTTTCCGATATGTCGAAATTTTGAAAAAAGCTTTGTCGGGTTTTTGGTGACATTGCTCTTACCTTCACCGTCTGCTCAAAACTCCCGCCATGTGGGGCGGCTATGAGGGGAAAGGGATGATCGATTTGCTCTTTTGCGCGGAACAAAGGCCGCAGGCCGCCGCGCATCGCCGGGCCGCCCCCCGGCACGGCGATTTGGTTGCAACCTGCGCTTAGCCTCAATTTCGCGCGGACCTTGCCGCCATAAAGTGAGATAGCCTCAAGGCCAGATCGCCGCACCGCGGCCCAGCGCTGCGCGGCTTTGCGCCCTTCCCGAATGCCCCCTACCTGCTCAAACCCGCCCCTTGGGTATCTTGTGCGCGGTGCCGAACCTCACACCAGCACCCCCGCCAGCGAATTTGGCCTGCTTTCCACAATCCGCACGCGGGCGATATCGCCAGTTTGCGCGCGGGGATCGGTGACATGCACGGCATGCAGATATTCGGATTTTCCCACCATCTGCCCGGCCATCCGCCCCGGCTTTTCCAGCAAAACCGAGACTTCGCGCCCGACCATGGTTTCCTGTATCTCGCGCTGTTGGTGGGCAAGCAATGCCTGCAAGCGCGCCAGCCTGTCCGAGGCCACATCATCGGCCACCCCCGCACGCTCTGCCGCCGGTGTGCCGGGGCGCGCGGAATATTTGAAGCTGTAGGCCTGCCCATAGCCGACCGCCCGCACCAGTGCGAGTGTGTCTTGAAAATCTGCCTCAGTCTCTCCGGGGAAGCCCACGATAAAATCACCCGACAACAGCAAATCGGGCCGCGCGGCGCGCAAGCGCTCAATCACGCGCAGATAGTCCGCCGCCGTGTGTTTGCGGTTCATGGCCTTCAAAATGCGGTCACTGCCAGATTGCACCGGAAGGTGCAGATAAGGCATCAGCTTTGGCTCGTCCCCATGGGCGGCAATCAGATCATCTTCCATGTCATTGGGGTGCGAGGTGGTGAAACGGATACGCTCCAGCCCCTCGATCCGCGCCAATTCGCGGATCAGACGCGCAAGGCCCCAGGCCCCGCCTGCCCCTTCGCCATGATAGGCATTCACATTCTGCCCCAGAAGCGTGATTTCACGCACCCCGCGCGAGACCAGATCCTCGGCCTCTGCCAATACCCGCGCAACAGGGCGCGACACTTCCGCGCCGCGCGTATAGGGCACAACGCAAAAGGCGCAAAACTTGTCGCAGCCTTCCTGCACTGTCAGAAAGGCCGATGGGCCGCGCATGGCGCGCGGGCCTTTGGGCAGATGGTCAAACTTGTCCTCTTGCGGGAAATCAGTATCCACGGCGCGCGCGCCTGCGCGCACTGCCGCTTCCATTGCGGGCAGGCGGTGATAGCTTTGCGGGCCCACGACCAGATCGACCATAGGCTGACGGCGGATGATCTCCGCGCCCTCGGCCTGCGCCACACAGCCCGCCACCCCGATTTTCAGATCGGGATTAGCCGCTTTCAGCGCCTTGAACCGCCCCAATTCGGAATACACCTTTTCCGCCGCCTTCTCGCGAATATGGCAGGTATTGAGCAAGATCATATCCGCATCATCGGCGCTTTGGGTTGTGACATAGCCAGAGGCGCCCAAGGCTTCGGCCATGCGCTCGCTGTCATAGACATTCATCTGGCAGCCATATGTCTTGATGAATAGCTTCTTTGGCTCGGCCATTCGCTCTCTCACACGCAACAGGAAAGGTTAGCGGCTCACATAACCGCGCTTTGGGCGCGGGGCAAGCTTAGCCCCGCCCGAATGGGCAGATGATCCGACGCCTTGCGCGCCAAAACACTGTCATGCGCGCGCAAATCCCGCAATTCGGCCTGACGGCAGGCGATGATCCGATCCAGAGGCAGCACCGGTAGTTGCGCCGGAAAACTGGGGATGGTGCTGGCAGAGCGTTTGACGGCCCGCAATTCACGCCGCAACGGCATAAGCGAACACCCCGCCCCCAGCCGCCATTCGTTGAAATCCCCCATCACCAGCGTGGGCCGCCCATCCCCCCCCATAATCTCTTGCGACAAGAACCGCGCCTGCAACAGGCGCGATTGGTGCAACAGCCCCAGATGCGCGGCAATAATGCGCAAGGGCTGGCCCTGCATGCGGATATCGGCCACAATCGCGCCGCGCGGTTCCAGCCCCGGCAGGGTGACGGCGCGCGCCTGCTCTACCTCTGCACCGCGCAACAAAAGCAGATTGCCATGCCAGCCATGCGCCTGCGCGCCAAGCCGGTCTGTCAGCGCCACAGGTTCCAGCCCGGTTTCCCTATGCAACAGGCTGGCATCAAGCACCCCTTTGCGATCACCGAACCGCCGATCCACCTCTTGCAACGCCACAATATCGGCGCCGATTTCGGCAATCACCCGCACTGTGCGCGCCGGGTCGCGGCGCATATCGGTTCCGACCGCCTTGTGAATGTTATAGGAACTGACAATAAGCTCGGACATGGGCCTTTTTGCGCGCGCGGGCGGATTTGGCGATCGTGGTTGGCTTTACTATGTGGGTTGCGGCGCGGTTCTACAATATACACAGCCGCTCAAAGAATTGTTAAAGGCCGGCATGATGCAAAAGGAAGCAGTAGATGCGCTTGTGATCGGGGCTGGCCCTGCCGGGCTGATGGCCGCCGAAGTGCTGGCGCGCGCCGGCCGGCGCGTTGTGATCTGCGAGGCCAAGCCTTCACCCGCGCGCAAATTCCTGATGGCCGGTAAATCCGGGTTGAACCTGTTGAACGCGGCCCCCCTGCCCGCCCAAACCCTGCAATATCGCGACGCGGCCAATTGGCTGGCCCCGATGCTGGCACGCTTTGGCCCGGCACAGATTGCCGATTGGGCGGAAGGGCTGGGGCAAGAGCTGTTCACAGGCTCATCGGGGCGGATATTTCCCCGCGCCATGAAAGCCTCGCCGCTGTTGCGCGCATGGCTGGCCCGGCTGGAGGGGATGGGCGTCACGCTGCGGCGCGGCTGGCGCTGGCAGGGCGGCAGTTTTGATTTCGCCACACCCGATGGGCTGCGCCGCCTTGCGCCGCGTGTGACCGTGCTGGCGCTGGGCGGGGCAAGCTGGGCAAGGCTTGGCTCTGACGGGGCATGGGCTGCGCATCTGGTGGCAAGGGGCGTGGCGCTTGCCCCGTTCCAGCCTGCCAATATGGGATTTCAGGTGGCATGGTCGCCCCATATGGCCGCACATTTCGGCCAGCCGCTGAAAGGGTGCAGCCTTGCGGCAGGCGGCGAGAGCCTGCGCGCGGAATGCGTGATTTCCGAACGCGGGATAGAAGGCGGCGGGATTTATGCGCTCTCGCATCTGCTGCTGGGCGGGGCGGGGTTGGAGATTGATCTTTTCCCCGATCTCTGTGTGGCAGAGATTGCCGCACGGCTGGAACGCCAGCCGCGCAAGCTGAGCCTCTCCAACCGCTTGCGCCGCGCGCTGGCCCTGCAAGGGGTGCGGCTGGCGCTGGTGCAGGAATGTGCGCGGCCCTTGCCGCCACAGCCTTTGGCCTTGGCGGCGGCGTTAAAGGCCCTGCGCCCGCCCCTGCTTGGCCCCCGCCCGATGGATGAGGCGATTTCAACGGCAGGCGGCATTATCCGCACGGCCTGCACAGATGGGCTGATGTTGCGGGACTGGCCGGGTGTCTTCGTGGCAGGCGAGATGCTGGATTGGTCGGCCCCGACAGGCGGCTATCTGCTGACCGCCTGCCTTGCCACTGGTCATTGGGCCGGGGAACATGCCGCGCACTGGCAGGGCTAGACCCTTTCAGGCCGAAGTTGCGCCCCACCAGCGCGCGCTGGCTTCAGGGCTATTTTACCGCGTGCCACTAGGCTTTGCATCTCTCCTCCAGATGCAACCCAAGGTGGCCCATGTCCGAACTCTCCGCGCGATTGACCCTGCCCTACCTGCAAGCCGCGCAGGCCCAAAAACATGTCACCCTGAACGAGGCGCTGGAACGGCTGGATATGCTGGTGCAACTGAGCGTGATGGGATTTGACGTAATCACCCCACCCATGGCCGTGGAAGAGGGGCAAATCTGGGCGCTGGCCCCTGCACCAACAGGCGACTGGGCAGGCGAAGGGGGCAAGCTGGCCATGCGTAGCGGTGCGGGCTGGCTGTTTGTCGCCCCGCGTCAGGGCTGGCTGGCCAGCTTTGGAACAGAGTTGCGCATCTATGATGGCACAGGCTGGGCCAGCCCGGACACCGCGCCCCTGCAAAACCTGCAAGGGGTTGGAATTGGGGCCAGCCATGATTCCAATAACCCCCTTGTGGTGGCCGGGCCGGGCAGCTTGTTCACGCATGCGGGCGCGGGCCATCAGGTGAAAATCAACAAAGCCGCCATGGCAGAAACCGCGAGCGTGCTGTTTCAGACAGGGTTTTCAGGCCGGGCAGAGATCGGGACGGCAGGCAATGATGCCTTGTCCTTCAAAGTTTCATCCGATGGCATGCTCTGGCATGAGGGGTTGGTGGTCGATGGCAACACAGGCAGTGTTGCGGCCCCCAATGGGCTGACAGTCCAGAACAAGGGTGTCGTGCATCTGGGCAATCTGGTCGGGAGTGTCATTCAAAGCGCAGGCCAGCCCGCAGGCGCTGTGCTGGAACATGGCGAGACAAGCACTGGCCACTATCTACGTCTGGCCGATGGCACGCAACTGTGCTGGGCTGTGCTGAATGCTGGCAATCCCACCGCACTGGGGGCGGGCAGCTTTGCAGACCCCTTTCGCACCGCTGCGCAAAGCTGGACATTTCCGGCACCCTTCGCCGCCCCGCCGGCCCTGACCGGGCATGCCACAACCAGCAGCGGGGCCGAAAATGACAGGCGGATGCTGTTTTGCAGCGGCACAGTTACTGCCAATGGTGCAGACGCGCTGCAAGGCGCGCGGATGTCGGCGGCGGCAGGAACACAAGATTGCACCCTGTCTGTCTTGGCTGTGGGGCGATGGGCCTAAGCGCGTTGCCGGGCAAAAATGCCATGATTGGCGAAATCGAACCGGCAATCTTCTGCAAGGCGCAAAAAATTCTTAAATTTCGGCGCGGCCTGCCGTTTCCCTGTTTAGTGAGCAAAAGAACTCCAGTGAGGGCCGCAATGAATCTGCAATTTGCACGGGAACAATACCGGCGTCACAGCCAACCCGAAGCGACAGTCCCCGATGATGCCCATGCCATCATCGCGCTTGTTATGGAAGAATTGCATGGCGCGTTACAGCGGTTGTGCATCGCCAGCGAAAATCAGGCGGCTCTGCCAACCGATGCCATGGTGAAATCCATGTCGGCACTCTACATCCTGCAATCAAGTCTGGACATGGACAGTGACACCAACATCGCCGTTCCGCTTTTTCAGGTCTATGAATATTGCCGCCAGCAGGTCATGGCCGCTTTTCGCAAAGACGCGGGCCATGCCGAAGGTTTGGGCAAGGCCCGCGACTTTATCGCCAGCCTGAAAGACGCATGGGGCCAGATGGACAAAACGACTTTCGAACCCAAATCCGCTGCAACCCAAGCCACAGAACCCACAGTCTAAGCCCGCCTTGGCTGGTGATGTCCGGCAAGCGCCATATGTGGCCGCGCAAACGCCCCGGACAAACGGGCATGACATATGCACAGGCCACAGATGCGCGCGGCTTCGGGCAGGGCGGCCCAGCAAGGCGCGCGCGCATTGCTGGGCGCGACAGTAGCGGGCGGGGCAACAGGGATCGAAGGCGCCGCGCCAAGAACAAATTGCAGCGCCCTGCAGTGGCGCGCAGGAATGCACCAAGGCACCCACCCCGCCAATGCCCCACCAGCGCACCCGGTCACCAACCCCGGTCACTGCAACCCCAGTCACTGCAACACCAGTCACTGCGCGTTTTTCTGCGCCCCATCAGTGCACCCCGTGATCGCGCCCCAGTATTGCGGCTCGGCCTTGTACCTTGGCACAGCATCCCGTCACAGGCCTTGGCCACCGCACCTCACCCATTGCGGCCCCGCAGCGACCTCTGCCGTCAGTGCCGCAAAACTTGGAACGCAATTCGCCCGATTGCGTCTGCGCACCCTGCGAGGGCGCGTGTCCCACCCCAATCTGCAGCATACAAGGCCGCGCAGCGAGGGCTGCGCCTTGCACAGTTTGTGGTGATATGGCTCCGGGCGCGCCGGGATCGCATGCTGTGACAGCAGCACCCCGCCAGCGTTCCGCGATGTTGCGCAAACCGAACAGCGGCGGGGCAGAAATGCGCGCATGTCCAAAGCGGCCAGCACCCGCGCGCGCGCCCCGCAAAGATAAGCCCCGGAACGGCCCATAGCGGATATGGCATGGCGGTCTTGAGTGGCGCATACTGAGATTGGGGGGCAGTGGTTTGGCTGGCCTTGACGGGTGCCCCCTTGGATGAGGGGCCGCTTTCCTGCCCGCCCCGCGATGCACAGCACGCCCAGCACAGCACCCGCAGCGCGGGGCGTTGGCCTGCTCCGCCCCGCATATCGGATGCCAAAATTCTGGCAACAGCGCGGTGTTGGGCACAGATCGCGCAAGTGAAAGCACCGGAAATGCCCTGCGCAGGTTTCAAACACGCCGTGAGAGCGTCTCGCGCTCATCCGCAGTCATGCGCCCCGTTCTGACCGTCTGTTGTCGCATGTCTGGTTGCGCAAAACCGGCTCCCGGTTTTCGCGACCTGCTTTAGCGCAGATAATCAAACAGGGATCTGGCGGTGATTTTAACAAAGCTTTGTTGTGCTGCCTCCTGGTTGAGAAGCAATGTCTGCAAGCGGGTGATCGCTTCGGCCACATTCACATCCTGCAGCCGCGATATTGCCTTGTCGAGGGTCAGGCGCGTATCTGCAATCCGTTCGGTCCGGCTATCCAGCGCCTTGCCCATAGCCCCGACTGCTGCGCGCATTTCGGCCAGATGCTCTATCGTGCCAGAGGCCCTGCCAACCAGCGTGCCAGACGCCAGATGCTCAGGCCGCAAAGCCACCGGTTCCCGCACAATCTGATCTGCATCTGTGAGTTGGGCCAGGGTCAGAAGCGGGCGCCGCGCCAACCCCTCTTCCGGGCCTGTCTGATTGGACAGGGTGATATTGCCTGCTGTCACCAGCCTGATCCCCACCCCATCGGCCATGGCCTGCGCTTGAACGCCCGTAGTGGCGCTGGCAGCATTTATCGCGGCAATTTGTGCAGCCTGCGCGCCAGCGCCAAGGGTAAGTGAAATATCTGCGCGGCCCTGTGGCCCCTCCAGTGTTATGCCAATCGTATCGCCCGGCCCCCCCACGGAATCGGCCAGTTCCAACCGCGCAAAAGACAGCGCCTGCACTGTGTCGCGCGCAGAGAGGACAGGCTCTGACAGGCTTCGCACCAGATCGTCCAGCATGGCAAAGATGCTATCCTGCCCCTCTCCGAAAACGCGAGAGCCGGGCAAGGCAGTTGTCAGCTTGGCATGCCCCCCCATTTGCACAACCGTTGCAGCTGTATCGCCCTGATACCTGACGCCATCTGGCCCAAGCACGAAGGCAGGCCCCGGCGCCGTGCCCGAAAACAAGGGGCGGCCTTGGGGATCGGTGGCATTGGCATTGGCCAAGAGCGTATTGCGCAAGGTCTCTGCCTGCACTCTGAGCGCTGCATGCGCTTCGCGGGTAAGTGTGTCATTGGCCGCTTGCAGACTAATCGTATATAATTCGCGCACACCATCGCTCACCTCGTTCAGGGTCGCATCGGCAAGGGCCAACCGATCAGCGGCAGCACGGCCGATCACGGTTTGCGTGGCCAGATCCGATTGCAGATCGCGCAGCGCCGCAAGTTCCATTGCGCGCGCCGGATCTGCCGAAACGCGGGGATCGCGCAGGCCAGAGGAAAGCTGTTCCTGCAATTCTGCGATCTCGCGATCCTGACGGACAAAGCCCTGAATGGCTTGCTGTGTAAAAAGAGCATCGGTAATCATCTCTCACTCCGTCAGATCATACGCAAAAGCGTTTCAAAAAGGCTGCGCGCGATGGACAGCGCTTGCGCCGAGGCCTGATAGGATTGCTGCAGTTGCGCCATCTGCGCGGCCTCGACATCCAGATTGACCCCGCCAAGTGCAGCTTCGTCACGCTCGGCGCTTTCCAGACGGGCCTGAGCCGAGGCCTGGGCGCGCTGTGCGGCGGCCGTGCGCGTTCCAAGATCACCCTGCACCTGCGCCAATTGATCCAGCATGCCCAGCGCCCCGCCTTCGCCGCGCCGTTGCGCGGCCATGGCCTGCGCCACATCGCCATTTCCAGAGGCCGGGCCTGTCGGGCGCAGGCTGAATCTGTCGCCTGTCTGTGACACCCCAACCAGTTGCAAATCCAGCCCCATCATATTTACCCGTCCATCCGCGCTCAGGGTTGCTGTTGCAAGAACCGCGCCATCCGGCACAGATTGCAGCGCCACTTCGCCCAAAGCCGCATCTGTAACCACGAAATCCAGAGGCGGCGGTGCGCTGCCGCCTGCGGGGCGGCCAAGTTCCAACCGGGCGCTGGTAGAAATACCGGGGGCCGGGCCGACTGTGGTTTCTGCCGAAGCCGCCAGCAAGCGCGGGTCAGACATGGCAAGGCGCAAATCCAGCGCGCGGCCTGTGACGGGCGACAGGGTAATCCGGTCACCATCGCGGGCCTGGCCCGCAATATCAACTGTCAGCCCCGGCAACAGCAACCGGTCCTGGCCACTCGCCAGCAGGGTGCCATTGGCGTCATGCGCCTGCCACGCGGCAAGGCTGGCATTGAACACAATCTCCACAGGCCCTTGCACAACCTGCGCATCGCCCAGGCGGATTCGCGCCAGCACTTGTCCGGCATTGGTTGCTGCCGGGGTCGCTGTCCAGCCATCAATGCGGAACAGATCCTGCCCAGGTTGCCCATCAATATCCACACCGGTGCGGTGCAACTGGTTCAGCCCTTCGGCCAGATTGCGCGCCATTTGGTCAAATTCCTGGCGGGCCATGTCTATGGCGCCAACGCCCATGGCCAAGCCACCAAGCCGCCCGCCGGTTAGCATACGCGTTTCACGCTGGCTGCCATCGGGAGCAGTTATGTGCAGCGTTACCTGATCCGGGGCGGTGATGCTGAGGCGCGCGGGGCCTGTGTGATCCAGCAAAAGCGGCCCGGCCTCTGACCCAAGGCGGATTTCGGGGCGGCCATCCGCACCCAGAGAGACGGCAATGGGAATTTCGCGCGCCAAATCGGCCAGAAGGGCATCGCGCCTGTCGGCCAAAGGGTGATGGCCATCTGTCTGGCGTGTGCCCAATTGCCCAATCTGTTGGCCCACCTGATGCAAATCCGCCAGCAAACCCTGCGCCCGCGAGGCCGATAAGCTGGCTTGTGCAACCGTATCGCTGCGCAATTGGAAAAAGCCATCGGCGGCTTCGGCAATACCATCGGCCAGCGCCTGCGCGCCCCGCAATGCCTGGGTGCGGGCGGTCATATTCGAGGGGCTGGCGGCCAGTTCCGCAAGGCTGTCAAAAAACCCGCGCATAGTGTCATCAAGGCGCGTTTCACCGGGGATAAGCTGGGTCTCTATCCGTTCGGCCACACCCTGATGCGCCAGGGTTGCCGCCTGCGCGCTGGCGGCCGCGCGGCCACGTTCGGCCAGAAGATGATCAAAGGCGCGGCGAATTTCGGTAACGCTAACCCCCTGCCCGCTGGTTGGCAGCGTTTGCGGGCTGGTCTGCCCACCCGCCGCAGTAACCGTCGAAACAGAGCGGCGGCGATAGCCTTCGGTATTCACATTCGCCACATTCTCGGCAGTAACAGCAAGGGCCGCGCGGCTGGCCAAAACCCCGCTGCGGGCAATGTTCATGATGTCGCTCATGGCTTACTCCGCTTTTGGGCCGAACTGGCGCAAAATGGCGGCGGCCACCCCCAGCCCCGCCTGCCCCGCCGCATGTTGCGCCAGATGCCTGTCCATCATGTCTTGCGCCATGGTTACGCCCTGCGATCCTGTCAGATCATCACCCGGCAAGCTGGCCCGCCCCCCTTTCAGCAATTCCGCCAGAAAGAGCGATTCAAACCCTTCTGCCGCCGCGCGCAGATCGGCCGGGGGGCTGGCACTGGGCGATAGTTGCGGCGGCACAGGTGCAAGAGGGGAAATATCCATGACCAGCCCCTAGATAATCATCAATTCGGCGCGCAAGGCCCCGGCCTGACGCAGCGCTTCCAGAATGGCCACCAGATCGGACGGGCTGGCCCCGACGGCATTTATCGCATCCACCAGCGAAGACAGCGACACACCGGGATCAAAGACAAAGGCGCGCGCAGGTTCCTGCGTGATATCGATCTGGGTGTCTGGGGTGACAACGGCCTCTCCCGGCACAACCACCGCGCCATTCTCCCCCGCAACCACAGTCGCGGCCTGATTGACATTGAAATCCTCGCTGACCCGCACGGTCAGAGAGCCATGCGTCACCGCTGCAGGCGTGACACGCACATTGCCACCAATCACAACAGTGCCCGTGCGCGAATTGACAACAACCCGCGCGGGCGGTGTGTCTGGGGTAAGGGTGATATTCTCCAGCATCCCCAGAAAACTGACACGCGCGCCCGCATTTGCAGGCGCGCTCACCCTGATGGTTGACCCGTCAATCGCCATGGCCGTGCCTGCACCGAAAGTGGCGTTTATGGCGGCTTCTGCCGCCGCGGCTGTGGAAAAATCGGCGCGGTGCAGGTTGATGAGCACATAATCGCCATCCATCAGGGGGGTATCAACCACGCGCTCTACGGTTGCGCCGCCGGGAATGCGCCCGACAGTGGGAATATTCACCGTCAGGAAAGACCCGTCATTGCCACCAACCCCCAAGCCCCCCACCACAAGATTGCCCTGTGCAATCGCATAAATCTCTCCATCCGCGCCCAGAAGAGGTGTCATGAGCAATGTGCCGCCCTGCAAGGATTTCGCGCTCCCCACAGTAGAGACGGTGACATCCAGCGCCTGCCCCTCTTTCATGAAAGGCCCCAGATCGGCTGTCACCATCACCGCCGCCGCATTGCGCGCGTTCAGATCGCGCGCATCCACCTGCAGCCCAAGCCGCGAGATTAGCGATTCCAGCGATTGCAGCGTCAGCCCGCTATTGCCATCGCCACTGCCAGACAGGCCCACAACAATGCCATACCCCACCAGCTGATTGATCCGCACGCCATAAACCGAAGCCAGATCCTTCAACCTGTCCGCCAGCGCGATGCCGGGAAGGATGCAAAAGCAGGCCAGCAAAACCACACGCCCGATCATAGCGGATTGACCACAGCCAGCGCGCGCGAGAACCAGCCCTGGCGCCCGGGATCAGCCACATCGCCAGCCCCCATATAGCGGATATCGGCATGGGCCAGCCTGTCGGATGTGACCACATTATCCGGCCCGATATCTTCGGGCCGCACCACGCCGCGCAGGCGCACATATTCCGCGCCGTTATTCAACGTCAGGCGCTTTTGCCCCACCACTTCCAGATGCCCATTTGGCAAAACGCGCGCGACAGACACACTCAGCCGCCCTGTCAACGAATTGGATTGCGAGGCAGAACCCCGCCCGGAAAAGCTTTGACGCGTGGAACTGCCAAAATCACCAGAGGCCAATCCTCCGGGCAGGATCGACGGCAATTCGATCTCGAAACTGGAATTGCGGCCAGAACTGGCGGATTGGGATTTGCTGGCCTGGAACTGTTCCACAAATTGCACCGTCAGCACATCGCCCACAACGCGGGCGCGGCGGTCATTCACAAACAGGCCGCGCGCCTCATCGTGGAAAATTCCACCCGTGGCCCGCGCGGCCACAGGCATATTTTCATGATATAGCGGCGCATAATCCAGCCCGGCCTTGTCTTCCAAATAGGTGGAGCACGCAGCCAGAGGGAAAAGCAGGATCAAAGGGCGCATCATCTCACCTCACAATCTGTTGGCCAAATATTTCAACATCTCATCCGAACCGGAGATTGAGCGCGAATTGATCTCATAGGCGCGCTGCGTCTCGATCATATCGACCAGTTCCTGCACCACATTGACGTTGGAACCTTCAAGCGCGCCCTGCACCAGCTTGCCCATGCCATCCGCCATGGGCGCACCAATGACAGCTTCGCCAGATGCCGGGGTCTGAAGCAGCATATTCTCACCAATCGGGGTCAGGCCCCGCGGATTGGCAAAGCTTGCCAGCTGGATCTGCCCCACTTCTTGCGCCTCCACCTCTCCGGGCAGGGTGACACTGACAATCCCATCACCAGAGATGTTGATGGCCAGCGCATCGGGGGGGATGTTGATCTGGGGTTCCAGCACATAGCCGCTGACAGTTGTCAGCGTGCCTTCGGCATTGCGCGACAAAGACCCGTCGCGCGAATACCCGACACGGCCATCAGGCATCTGGATTTGGAAAAACCCCTGCCCGTTGATCGCCAGATCAAGCACATTCGATGTGGTATTGAGCGTGCCCTGGGTATGGATTTTCTCGGTCGCGACAATGCGCACCCCGGTTCCCACGGCCAAAGGGCTGGTCAGCGCCGTCTGATCGGCGGTTTGCGCCCCTGCGGGCCGGTATGTCTGATAGAGCAGCGTTTCAAAACTGGCACGGTCGCGCTTGAACCCGGTGGTATTCACATTTGCCAGATTGTTGGCAATCACCTGCATCCGGGTTTGTTGCGCATCCAGCCCGGTGCGGGCAACATGCATTGCATTGGTTGACATGGGTTTGTCCTTTCACGACCTGTTCTTACCCATGTCTTGCAAGCCCCGTGCCGGATCAGCCCGAAGGGGGGCGCAATAATGCGGCTCCGGCCTCATCAATCTCGCGCGCGGTTTGCACCATGCGCAGATTCAATTCGAACCGGCGCTGCAATTCGATAGAGGCAATCAATTCCGCTGTCGCATTCACATTGCTGCCCTCGCGCATGCCCTGCACCACGCGGGCTTGCTGGTCTGGGGGCGGCAACGCTTCGCCATCCAGGCGGCGAATATGCCCATCCTCGGATTTTCGCAGTGCCAGATCATCGGCAGGATCAACAGTGCCCAGCATGGCCACCGGAACCAATGCGCCCGGCGCGCCATCAATTGGCGCAATCAGCACCTGACCCAGATCATCCACGACCATTTCACGAAATGGCGGCACGATGATGGGGGCCATATCTGCGCTAAGCATCAAATCGCCCGCGCCATTGCGCAAGCGGCCATCTGTGCCAACTTGCAGATCACCCCGGCGCGAGAGCGCCATATCGCCCCCGGATGCGGGTTCGATCAGAAAAAACCCTCTATCGGCGATGGCAATATCCATAGGGTCGCCCGTCTGCTCCAACGGGCCGGGGGCGCGCGAGAAACCATGCACCCCATGTTCCAGCTGAAAGGCGCGCGAGGTTTGCGCGCCCAGCACTTCCAGAAACCGTGCCGCACCGGAATTGGGCAGATCGCGCCGAAACCCAGGCACAGACATATTCGCAAGGTTCTGCGCAGAAACGATCCTGTCATCACGCAAATTCGCAAGCGAATTCAGCGCTGTATAGGCCAGCCTATCCATTTACAGCCCCCTTAGCTGCGCAGGTTCATGATCGTTTGCATCATCTGTGATGATGTCTCCATCGCCTTGGCGTTGGCCTGGTAATTGCGCTGCGCCGTAATCAGCGCGACCAGTTGATCGGTCAGATCGACATTGGCCATTTCCAGCGCCCCAGAGCGCAACCGCCCAAACCCCGTCCCCCCCGGAGAGCCTGCCAAGGGCGCGCCGGCATCTGGCGTTGCCCCGAAAGACGCTGCGCCCATCGGGCGCAAGGCCGCCTGGTTGGGGAAATTCACCAAAAGCAACTTGCCCATCGCCAAGCGGCCATCTGCGCCATAGGTTGCCCAGACGGTGCCTTCGGAATCTATATCCAGCGTTGTCAGCTGATTGACAGTCGCGCCATTATGCTGCGCGGCGGCCACCGAAAAGGGCCGGTTCTGCAATCTGGAACCATCAAATGTGAACGCCATATCGACGTCACCATCGGTAAATTCCAGCGCAGCGGCGGGCTGAACAATGCGCCCATCAGCCCCGAAGGTGATTGTATTGGGGGTGGTCGCCTGCATCAGCTGGCCATCACGCAGCACAAAGGCCGCAAATTCTGTATTCGGATCGGTGGCAGAGGGCGAGGACATGCGCACGAAATACACTTCCGATTCCACCGCTCTGCCCTGTTCATCGAAGACGGGAACAGAGGTGCGGTGTGCCCATGTTGTCGCATCGGCAGGATCAAAGGCCGCAGTCGGGGGCACGGCATCTTGCGTGCCTGACATTGCCTCATCTGTGGGCAAAACCAATTCCAGCTGCATTTGGGATGTTGCAACCGGATTACCCATTGTCAGCGGCACCCGCATAGGCTGCGCGGTTGACAGCGCCTCGGACAAAACCTGCCCGTTATTGGCCGCAGGCCACCCCAACAATTGCTGATTGGCGCCGTTCACCAGAAAACCGCTTGCCGACATGTCAAAAGAGCCTGCGCGCGAATAAAGTGTTTCATTCGCCACGCCCGGTGTGGTGCTTTGAGAGCGCAAGGCGAAGAAACCCGGCCCCTCTATCGCCATATCAAGCCGGTTGCCGGTGCCAACCACGCTGCCTTGCGAAAAATTCTGGGCCACGCGGGAAATCTGGGTGCCTGACCCTGCCGTGGTGCGCGCCACGGAAAAGGGGGATTGGGTAAAGATATCGGCAAATTCCGTGCGCGACCCCCGAAAGCCCGTCGTTCCCACATTCGCAATATTATGCGATGTGACAGCGATATCTTTCTGAGCGGCGGAAAGCCCGGACAGGGCGGTATTCATGGACATGGAAATCTCCTTGTTTGCAGATCAACGGATCGTTTCAATTTCAAGACTGTTGAGCTTGCCAAATCCCTCAACCTCGAAGGTGATATCATCGGCAGATTGGCCCAAAGTTGCCGACAGCACACGCGCATAAACCTTGCTGGCCACGGGCTCTGTTACCCCATCGGTGGTTGCGCTGGCGGAAATGCGCAGCGCATGGCCCGCACTCACCAAATCAGCAGGAGCATTTTCCCAGGCGAATTCCACCTGCCCGGCAGGTTGGCGGCCCAGAATCTGGCGATGCAGCAGAGCGCCGGTAACATTGTCGGAAAAACTGATTTCCACATTCTCTGCCGCGGTGGGCAAAGTGACGGCACCGCGATAGGCGCCAGTTTTGTCGGGGCGCGCCAATGCGCCGGGCACCAGCACAGATTGGCCCACAAGTTCCGAGGCCATGCCAAGGCGCATGTCGCGAAACCCGTCACCCAGCGCCAACAGGTTGTCATTCATCCGGTCTATCCCTGAAACAGTTGAAAACTGCGCCATCTGGCCCAGAAATTCCGTGTTCTGCATCGGGTTCAGGGGATCTTGATTGCGCAATTGCGTGGTGAGCAATGTCAGGAAATCTTGCTGGCCCAGGTTGGATGTGGCAGAGGGGGTGGCGGGCGCGGGCACCGTTGCCGGGGCAATATCGGTTGCGGATTGGATCATCCTCATTCTCCCATGGATAAGGTTCGGGTCATCAGCACCCGCAGGGTGGACATGGCTTCCAGTGTGTTTTGGTAGCTGCGACTTGCCTCCAGCATCTCGACCATTTCTTCTTCGACCTGTACAGGCGCTTCATAAACAAAGCCTTCCGCATCGGCATGGGGGTGGTCGGGGCGGAACATGCGTGCGGGATCACGCTCCAGCGCCACAATGCGATCGGCACGCGGGGCGGCAAGGCCAGAGCCGGGATACATCTCATCCACCGCGAATACAGGGCGCAACGGGCGAAAGGCAGTCTCGGCACTGCCCGATACTGTGCCTGCATTCGCAAGGTTGGACGCGGCGGCATTCACGCGTTGCATCTGCGCCGATAATGCGCGCCCCCCCAGATCAAACACATTGCGGATTTCGGTCATGTCACTCTCCTCGGATGGCGGAACGCAGCCCGCTGATACGGCGGTTCAGAAAGGTTAGGCTGGCTTGTTGGCGCAGGGCGTTTTCAGCAAACTGCACCTGCTCCACCGATGTTTCGACAGTATTGCCATCCAGCGCCGCGGTGGTGGGAACGCGAAATCCCGGCCCTGACATAAGCGCTCCGGGATGGGCGATATGGCGCGGGTTTGTCACCGCCAGCCCCCCACTCCCACGAACCCGCTGTGCGAGTTCGGCGCGGAAATCTATATCGCGCGCCTTGTAGCCGGGCGTTGCGGCATTGGCGATGTTCGACGCAATGATCGCCCCGCGCCGTTCACTGATTTTCAGCGCCTCGGCATGCATGGCAAGGTGGTTTCGCAGCAGCGTTGTCATCTGTGGCCCCCAAAGCCGGGATCATTCTGTGGCAGGTTCTGGCCCAGGAATTGCAAGAACAATGCCAATGCCCGCTCAAACCCTGCCGAACGCTGAAAAGGAGTGCAGAAATGCCCAAACGCCCCAAAAGCTGGATCGACAGCTTGAAACGCCGCACCGCCACATTGTCAGCGGCTGAAACGGAAGCCTTGCGCGATCTATGTGGCACTGGTGCGGTTATGGGGCGCGGCGCACTGGCCTTGCGCATTGCCCTCTTGCAGGCCGATCTGGCACGGGCGCCTGTTGTAACGCTTCCCAGCCCACCGCCGCCGCCAGAACCAGAACCCGTCATCACCGAACTTCCCGCACCGCCAGAGCCGCCCCCCGCGCCAAAGCCCGTGAAGGCGAAGAAAAAAGTCAGCTTTGGGGCAATTTCGCTTGATGATGCCGCAAGCCTGCTTTCGGCATTTGGGGGTGCGCCAGCTGCCACAGACGATTCGCCCCCCCCGGACGGGCCGACGCCAAACTCTTAACCGAAATTTGCCGTCACACCGCCAATTTTGGGCAAAACATGCTCAAAAGATGGCCAATGCCAGACCTTAGCCTCGGACTCGCCATAATTCGTTGATACCGTTTTTTAACATCTGACCGTTATTGCTGGAACATATGCAGAATATCTGCCGAATCCCAAAGATAGGCATCCCAGAATGAGAGACCAAGTTGTGACAAAAATAAGTGCGATCCGCAGTGAACAGATTAGGGTTTTATTGGCCGATGATCATCGGATGATCACCGATATGATCCGGCTATTCCTGTCCGAAACTGCCGATATGGATATTCATGTTGCAGAATCGCTGGAGGATGCCGCGCATATTCTGCAATCCGAGGGCGGGTTTGATGTGGTGCTTTTGGATATGAACATGCCCGGCATGAACGGTATTGCCGGGCTGAAACGCATCATCCGCCTGAATGGGGGGAAGCCCGTTTCAATCCTGACAGGGGCAACCACACCCCGGATGATGCAAGAAATCATGACCGCAGGCGCCGCCGGGATCGTGCTGAAAAAAAGCCCCCTGCGCTCTCTTGCAAATGCGATCCGCTTCATGAATTCGGGCGAGCGCTATTTGCCGCTGGAACTTATCCAGCAACAAGCCACCCCGGCCTCTGCCAACCGGCCCTGCAATTTAAGCGATAAGGAAATGGATGTGCTGCTGCAATTGTCAGAGGGCAAATCCAACAAGGAAATCGCCAATGACCTGACAATGGCAGAAGCCACGGTAAAGATGCATGTCACTGGCATTTGCCGAAAATTGGGCGCAAACAACCGCACGCGCGCCGTGATCCTGGCGAAAGAACTTGGGGTTGTCTGACACCAAGGGGGCTGCGCGAAAAGTGTTCATCGCAAAGCGGGCCGCAACCATCACCCCAGGTTAGGCCCATTCTGGCGCCGCAAAACAGCGCATCGTCACAGTGCAGGCAGCTATAGCGCCATCACGGCACGATACCAATTTTGTCTTCCGGTTCAAAGCGCTTGCCCCCAGACGTGGCTTTATGCTGCACGAGCCTTGCCGTTTAACCTTCGGCCATCATCGCGGCCAAGGCCAGCTTGTGTTTGATATCCAACAACTCTGTCAGAAAATCAGGGCGATCAGGCGGGCCAATGCAATAGGCAACCTGCTGTGACATCCAGCCTGTTTGCACAGCATCCGCGCCGCCATTGCCCACTATCAGCACCGGCAGCGTTTTCGGCAAGCACGCCTGCGCGCCGCACTGTGCCACAGGGGGCCGATGCAACACCACGCAATCCCACATGTCAGGCTCTTGGGCATAGGCGCATATTTCATCCCAAGAGCCACAGCGCTGCACCAATGCCCCTGCCTCTTGCAGCACCCCAGCCAGATCATGTGGCAGATCTGGGTCATCGCTCAGGACAAGCGCCGCCTCTCCGGCCCAAAGGCCCGGTGTCAGGGCTGTCAAATCCTCGCCCGCCCCCTCTAGCGGCCAAAGGATTGTAAATCGCGTGCCGCCATCCGGCCCCGAATATAGCGCCAGCGCGCCGCCCTGTTTTTGGATAACGCTGACAACAATCGCCAGGCCAAGCCCCGTCCCATCAGCACCCTTGGTCGAGAAATAGGGCGTGAACATTCGGGCGCGCACCTCATCGCTCAGCCCTGGCCCATCATCGGCAACCGTGATGCGCGCATAACTTAACCGCTGGTCAATAGTCCCGATATCAAAGCTTTGCGCCAGATCCGCTGCGCTGGCCTTGCCCAGCGCAACCCTGATCCCGGCCTCTGCGCGGATTTCGGGTTGGGCAAGAATGGCATCGCGCGCATTGATCACCAGATTAAGCACCATCTGCACAATCGCGGTGCTGTCAGCATAGGTTACCAGCGGGGTTGGCGGCAGATCAACATACAAGGCGACAGGTGCACACAGGCTGGGACGCAACAGCGATTCCGCATCGCGCAGGGGGCGGCGCAGATCCAGCACTTCATGCGGGGTGTCACTTTTTCCCAAAGAGAGCATGCGGCGCAGCAAGCCGCCCGCCTGATCGCAGGCATCAGAAATGCGCAGCGCCAGCGGTTGGGCCGTCGCAAATTCATCTGCCTCGGAGATAATATTGGCCGCAGCGGCAATGCCTGCCAGAATGTTGTTGAAATCATGCGCCAGCCCGGCCGCAATTTGCGCAATCTCCTCGCGCCGCCGTGCAAGCGTCAACTGCTCGCGCAAACGCTCGCGTTCGATCTCGTTCAGGCGCTGCGCCGTGATGTCGCGAAAGATGCAAAGGATGGAACCATCGGTGTTTTGGGTAACGCTGCTTTCAATTTCAACTGTCTCTTTGGTTTTGGTGGTGAAAAAGGATTGGCCGCGCCAGAAACCGGCCTGCGCAAGCGTTTCGCGCACCAGATCACGCGCGGCATTGGGATGGCAGGGAAGCAGCAGATCACACCAATCCCGGCCCCAAAGGGTGTCCGCTGTTTCACCTTGAAAAATGCCAATCGCGCTAGGGTTGGCATGCTGCACCCGGCCAGCGGTTGAAACCACAAGCACCCCATCGCGACAGGCATCAAGCGCGCGCATGCGCGCCGCCAGCCTATGCGTCTCTGCGTCCTTCCACGCCGTAACATCAGAAAGGATAATGACGCGCCCGCCATCGGCCGTAGGATATTGCGCTTCGCGATACCAGCGGCTGTGCAATTTGCGCAATCTGGGTTGCGTGTGCTGGACAGAAAACTGATACAGCTTGCGCGTAACCCAAGCTTTGCGCGCGCGCTCACTGGATGGCGAGTTTCGCCTTTGCAAGGCGCAATGCAAAATATTTACAAGGGGTTGGCCCGGCACCAAGATATCGGCAAGATCGGGAAACACACCGCGCAAGGCGGCATTGCAGACCACCAGTTGCTGTTTGGGATCAAACACAGCGCAGGCATCGGGCAGCGCGTCAACACTGACGCTCAGATGAGAGGGCGCATCTTGCGCCGCCGCGCATCCATCATCGCGCGCTGCAGGATAACGCTCGGCTCCAGTGATTTCCTGCAGCTTTGCCCGATAGCCAGAGTTTGCACCCTGAATACCCCCTTCGGCGTGCAGGATTGTGGCCAGATATCGCCGTTGGGTTGCTGCTATTGTAATTGACATGATCTGGCCATGCGCCGGCACCCCCCAACGCAATCCTGCCCGAATTTGTGGCGCGATGCGGGAAAACTCTGCATTTAGCGCCTCCATTATTCTGCTGCCCTGCAGCGCGTTTTGCCCAGTTTCCTGCGCCAAATGCGGATGGAAGTGACATGCCGTAATCGTCATATGGCCGTCCAGTTCCAACCACAGGTCTGGGTCAGGCTGCGGTGGCGCGATCACAGCGGTGTCCGGCCTGCCGGGGGCCATTTGCAGCGCGCCGCAATGTGCCAAAGCGCCATCCCCGGATTGGGTTATGCCACCTTCTGTGCAATCATTGGGCTTTGGCAGCATATCTTAAAACCTTAAGCTACTCTTTTTAGCAACAATACCTGCGCGCCACCTGTTCCTGACAGCCACGTCCTGCGCGAAACATGCGCTTGGCCTCTGGGGTTGGCCTGCCTTATTCCCCTGCAAAATCAGTGCCACATGCTTAACAAACTGATACTGCGCCGCATTTTGCACGGGCGTCAGGCATTTACACAGGCTGTCAGGCTTTGGCGCAATTCGGCGACATCTGTGCGGGCACAGCACACCAGTCTTTCTGCATCTGCACTGCTAAGCGGCAGTTCACCGCGTTTGGCCTGTGCAAGATTGCCTGATTTCACCATTCCCAAAGTCAGGGCGGCCCCTTTGAATGTATGCAAAAGATGGTCTTGCGCGCGCAGATTGGACGCAGCGCAGCTTGCGGCCAAATCTTGCTGCAGGGTATTGATTTCATTTTCAAACTTCTCAATCAGGCCCAGCACCATCTCCACGCCCAGCGCAGAGACCAGATCCGCCAGTTGGCCGGATGGCACAGGCCCCTTTTGCGACGGCGCTGATGGTGCAGCCTGTCCCTGGCCGAGTTGCGGCAAAACGCCGTTGGTCAGATTGGCAATGGCGCGCGTCAGCTCCGACCGTGTGATTGGTTTGGAAATGAAACCATTCATCCCGGCACGCGCACATGCGGCGCGGTCGCGGGCGAAGCTGTTGGCCGTCACGGCGATTATGGGAATATCATGCCCGGCGGCTCGGATCTGGCGCGTGGCCTCCAGCCCATCCATGCCCGGCATTTGCATATCCATAAACACCAGATCAGGGCCGTTGCGCATTACACCCTCTACAGCCTCTTTTCCATCACAGGCCAATGTGCAGTGATGGCCCATCTGGCCAAGATGGGCGGCAAGAACGTCGCGATTGATCTGATTATCCTCGGCGATCAAGATATGCAGAGGGTGCGCCGGGGCTTGCAAGGGCAGTTGCGCAGAAGCTTTTGGGGCCAGCTGCACAGGAATTTCCAACCAAAACAGGCTTCCTTTCCCTTCCTGGCTGGTTACACCAATCCTGCCACCCATCGCGGCGACCAAACGGTGGCAGATGGCCAGCCCAAGCCCAGAGCCGCCAAAGCTGCGGCTGAAGGATTGATCACCTTGTTCAAACGCCCGAAACAGTCGCGCCTGCAAGCGCGGCGAAATGCCAATCCCCTCATCCTCCACCTCTATGCGCAGCAAAGCCGGATCGGGCAGCTTGGCGCGCACAGTGATCTTGCCGTCACGGGTGAATTTCAGCGCATTGTCCAGCAATCTGGTAATCACCTGGCGCAACAGCGTTGCATCCGCCATGACTGCGATATCGGGCATTTCCACCTGTATCAGCAGCCCCGCAGCATCGGCCTGCGCGCGATGGGCAAGCGCAAGCGTTTTCCCCAAAAGCGCCATGTCCACGGGTTCCGGATGCAAATCTGGCGGCCCTTTTTCCAGGCGTGAAAATTCCAGAATTCCGTCTATCACGCAGCCCAGATGCTGCGCCGAGGCGCGAATTACATCCAGCCGCGCCAGGTGCGGCGCGGCGGAAACATCAAGCGCCATGTAATCCAGCGCGCCGATCATACCATTCAGCGGCGTGCGCATTTCGTGGCTCATTGTTGCCAGAAACGCAGATTTTGCGCGGCTGGCCGCGCGTGCGCGCAGCGCGCTCTGGCGGCTGCGCTTTTCCAGAACGGCCATGCGGCGCCCTGCACGCGACAAGTTGCGCAACTGCAGGATCAACAGGCAGAAAATGCCCATAAATGCAGAAACCAGCACGACCATCTTGCCCGCGAACTGATCCTGCACGGCCGCGCGCAAATCACGTTCCGCTCTTCGCACGGCATTCATACCTGCATTCGCATCCAGCAACATGGTATTTGTCAATCGGGGATATGGCGCGGTTTGCGCCAACAATAATTGAATATGGGTCAAGTAGTCTGGCGCGTCTGGGTCAATGGTATCGATCCAGTTTTCCAACCCGATGACAAATTCCGTCAGGTTGCGCGCCTTGTCTGTCAGCGCGCCCCCCTGGCCGAGGTTAAGATGAAATGTGCCACGCTCCAACAAAACCACCCTGCTATAGAGGATATCATAGCTGCGCAGCAAAACGGCGTGCTGATCTGGCCCCCCCCCACCCAGAGAGATGATACGCAATTGCATTTGGAATTCGCGCAAATGCCGGTCGGCCTGAAAGATCGCCCACATGGCATCTTCCCGCACCACCTCATCCATCTCGCGGCCGACATTAAGCAAACGGGCAAATTGCAAGGCAGCCCCCAACATAGCTGCCACAGCAATCAGACTGAGCACAAACACCCCGATCCGGTTGCGCCGGGCAAAGCCCTGGGCAAGGTACCTGCTGGCATTCAAGGCAGAACCTCGATGCTCATCACCTGCCAGACAGAGCGCGAGAAGATAACCTCATTTTTCAAATGTGGCATTTCGCTGAAGGGATAGATTACAAAAAGTGGCCCTTTCTCGCGCAGGGACAATTCACGGCCCTCGTGGCGCGACGCCAGAATGACAGGGCTGGCCTGTGTATCAGAAACCGGAATTGTGGCGGCATAATCGTTGATGGCAACGATGCGCAAGGCTTGTCCCTTGGCGCCCACATGCGCCAGCAGTGCCGCAAGCGTAGGGCCAGTAAATTCTTGAGGCCCCTCATACCACGGCGTTTCTGTTATGGTTTGGCGCTGTTCCAGGGCATCCAGCATCGCCATGTCAAAAGCCGCAATACCCGGTTTGTTGGTTTGGCTTATGGCGCCATGAATGCGCAAGATCACCTCGCCCTCTGGCGCAGGCAAGGATACCGCCAAAGCCGGGCTGAAAGGCATTAGCAACACCAGAAGGAGTTTCAATCTGAGGAACATTGTTTGTCCTTTCGCAAAAGCATGTCGAAACAAAGCTGCAAACCGGCCGACCAGGCCGAGATCTGGCACAGGATCGTTAACCACGATTTAACGCGCTGCATTTTTGTCATCCCCTGCGCGTTTCAAGGGTGTCTGCTCTGTGCCATGGGTGTCATCGGCTGTGCGTTTTCTGGCCCATCAGCGGCCTTGCAGTCTCCATGGCAACCAAGGCTGCGCCGGGATGGGCCAACAATCCGCTCAGATGCCCGGAATCGCGGGCGCGGCGGGGCTGGGCGGTGCTGTCGGGCTGTGTTGCACCGCGCATCTGGCGGCGTACCCGTTGCGCATAAGCCTGGCCGCGATCATGATCGGCAGAGTGGTAGCGCATTATCGCCAATTCCCAATCCCCAAGCTTTTGGTGCAAATCGCGCAGATAGCGCGCGGCGTAGCGGGTATTTTCCACAGGGTCGATCATCTGCGAAAGCGTGGCAAACTGCGCCCCGTGCCAATGCCAGTTGATCTGCATGCAGCCCACATCGATATTGCGCCGGCCCGCAGCCAGCGCGCCATCAAGGACGGCCAAGGCTTCGTATTTGCTGGCCAGGTAGCGGCCTTGCCCGGCCTGGTTCAATGTCCAGGGCCAGGCGCGAAATGCGCCCTGAACGGTTTGGCCCGATTCAACCCGCGCAATCGCACTCAATATGCCTGCAGGCACACCCTCCATGCGGGCGGCGCGTTCGGCCAAGGCCTCGCAGTCGGGGATATCGGCCTTGGCGAGTGACAGCCAAGCGAGAAGGGCAAAGAGAGAGGCAAATACTGGTTTCATAAGGCCGGTTCAGCAAGCTCTGTGCCATGTCACCCAGCCTTTTGGCGGTAATCCATGAAAATTAGGCCAGCACCCCATCCCTCTGCGCGCTTGTGCACTGGGGGGTGTTTGCGTCAAGCTTGCGGGTATCGCGCCGTTTTCGGTTGCTGCAACGCGCAAAATTTTGCGCATCGGCAATCAGTTGGCCCAGTTCTGGTATGTGGAAGGGAATCATGGCAAACGACATCCTCTGTGTTCTGACAGATACTGTGCAGGATGCCTGCACGGCATCTGCCCAACTTAGCGATGCCCGCGCTGTGCGGCTTTTGCTGGCGCCGATCTGCGCGAACTGGCGCGCATTGGACGGGGGGATTACCCAGCTGGTTGCCACGGGCCTTGACGCGCATCCTGCAGGCAGTGACATGGCGCTGGCTGATTTCACGCTTAAAATCTGCACCGCGCATGATGGCTATGCGACAGATCTTGTTGATCTGCATCTTGACATCCTGGCCGATACGTCCGGGCCTGTCGCGCGTCTGGTGCTTGAAGGCGTGCCCGGCAGTTGGGCGTCCAAAGCGCGAAAAAACAGTCTGAATGCTCTGGCACGGGTGGTGCGCGGGCAACTTCTGGCGCTGCGGGATACGCCGCAAATCCTCTCCGCTCAGATGCTGAGCTTGATCGAACAACTTGTTGATCTCGATAATTCCGCGGCGTCTCCGGCGCTGCTGGGCCTGTTGCGCATCCTGGCGGGGCAAACCCCCAGTCGTGGCCAAATCATTGCGATGCAAATTGCGGGGCTTGTAGACAGTCCGGCCCCCAAAGCCCCCTCTGCAATCTTTACCGTAACAGAAGCAGGGCGCAACATTCTGCAATCCTCCGGGCTCGGGGGCTGGGGTGAAGGGGGCGCACCGCTGGAACTTCGTGAAACTTCCGCAATACCGCCCCAGGAACCGCAGCCCACTGTGGCAGAAGATATACAGCCATTCGCAAAATTGCGGGTGATGGAACGCGATTTCCTGATTGCAGATGCCAGTTGCGGCGAGCGCATGCTGTATCGGCAGCCAAGCACGCCAGAGTGGCGTTGGCTTTCGCATACCAGTGCCGATGGCTGGACTGCCGTTGCCGCAGAGATTATCCAAACCGATCTGAACATCGTGACAGAATATGTCGGGATGCATCTGATCCGCCGGCGCGACCTGCCCACAGAAGAAGTGGCCGAAGCTTTTGAATTGATGGGGAAAATAATATGGTTGCGGTTAGACGAAACCGGGGTTGAAATGCGCCTAGATGGCCACGCCTGGCAAAGGCTGGATGTAAGCGCCACAATCCCGCTGAAGGAACGCGCAATCGCCGCGGTGCTTGCCTTGCAAAACCAAGGCCATATCTCGGCCGATCTGGCCGCGAGTGACTGGGCAAAGCGGATGGCCCATGCGGCCCAGATCACACCCTACATGACAATAGCAGCGCAGTAACTGCCCCTGAGAACCTGCAAAGCGGGGCGTATATGCCAAGATAAAATCTGATCGTTCCTGCAAAAAATAGAGAGGTTATGCCGTTTCAAACTGCACATGTTCTCTGACGAAAATGGTAAAAACTGCGCCACAGATATGCGAACCACGGGTGCCGGGCGGGCATCGCGGATGGAAGGCCGCACATATCTGATGCTTGCAAGCGCAGCACTTCTTCGGCCAGAGCTTTTTGCGGTCGTCGCGCGATAACAGCATGGCGCCATGATCGAGACGCGACCTGGGCGCTCCCACCAGAAAAACAACGACGCGACCCCTGGCCGCGCGCCCGCAGCCGGCTGTGGCAGCGGCCCCATGGCACCACTGCCGTGCAGCCTGCAACCGCGCGCCGGAACGCTCGCGGTGTCACCAACGCCCCACCACCCCTGGCCGCGCGCCCGCACCCAGCTGTGGCAGCTGCCCCATGGCACCACTGCCGCGCAGCCTGCAACCGCGCGCCGGAACGCTCGCGGTGTCACCAACGCCGCACCACCCCTGGCCGCGCGCCTGCACCCAGCTGTGGCAGCTGCGCCATGGCACCACTGCCGCGCAGCCTGCAACCGCGCGCCGGAACGCTCGCGGTGTCACCAACGCCGCACCACCCCTGGCCGCGCGCCTGCACCCAGCTGTGGCAGCTGCGCCATGGCACCACTGCCGCGCAACCTGCAGCCGCGCGCGCCGATCCGCCTGTGGCGGTATCGCTGCCACGCAACCAAGGGCTGCTGTCAAAACGCGGTGCATGCGCCATTCCGGCGGATCTGCAGAATTTGAAAATGCACACACCAATAAAACCGATAAAGATGAGCGGGTGAGCCCTGTGCATCTGAATTGCACCGGGGCTGCGCAGCATGGGTTTCCGTCGCCGGGCGGTACAGATGCGGCCAGGCTGATGCTGAAGGGAAAAGCACAGTAACGGCGCCTGAGGCCCCTGTCACCCAGTTGTGCACGCGCAGCCCCAATTCAGCACAGGATACGCGGGCGCCGCGGGTCACGGCTTTCCCCGGCAGCATCTGCGCGTTTGGGCAAATCCCGGCGCAAACATCCCGATATCCAGAGGGGTTGGAGAATATCCGGCCATGGCACCCATGCCCCCCTTAGCGGCGGGTATTTTCTGCAGCCTCCATCAGCTTGCGCAGCCGTTCCATCGCCGCTTTTTTGATCTGGGAAACACGCCCCGTTGTAACGCCCAGCACCGCAGCCACCTCATAGACGTTCAGTTCCTCGACATAATATAGCTGCAGAACCAAAGCCTCGCGTTCCGGGAGTTCGGCAATCGCATCTTTCAGCATTGTCTTTCTGGCAGAAAGGGTCAGCTTCTCTTCAATATCCGGGCTATGATCGCGAAACAGAATCGAATGGTCGGTGTAGATGTCATCGATTGATGCGACCGAACCACTCTCGATCTCGCCACGCCATCGGGTCAGCTCGTCAAGCGAGAGTTGCAATTCGGCCGCGACCTCTGCCTCTGTCGGTTTGCGCATCAAGGCTTGTTCCAGACGCTGTTCGGCATTGCGCAGCCGGGTTTGCATCTGCAATGCGCCGCGCGCCATCCCCGCCAGGCCACGCAAATGATCCATCAACGCACCCCGAATGCGAATCCCCGCATAGGCGGAAAAAGGGGTATCCGGGCGCACTTTGTAGCGCCGCGCGGCATCAAGCAGGCCCAGATAGGCCACTTGCAACAGATCCTCTATTTCCACACGGCGCCCCACACGGCCATGGATGTGCCAGGCGATCTTGCGGGCAAGATCATAATGCGCCGTTACCAGCTTGTCCGGGCACGGAGCGCTTTCAGAATAGGCGCGCGGCAACATGCTTTACTTCCTTCTGTTCAGGGGCGCGGGCCAAATCGGGGCTGCCGGGCGGGGCCAGGGTGCAAAGGGCATCCAGCAGGCCACCGCCCTGAGAGAGCAGTGCAATCGGCAGGCCAAATCGCTGCGGCAAGGCGCGGTCTTCCAATGTCAGGGGGCAGATATCGGCACGGGTTAGGACCAGCGCCTGTGCGATGGGCTTGAACGGCGGCACGATCCTGTCTTGCGCCTGCACATGCAGCCCGGTGGGCAGCGCCAGCCAGCATTCTGCGCCAGCCTGCTGCAAAAGCGGCCCGGCGCAATCGCGCCCAAGCGGGCCAAGCCCCGACAAATCAATGATTTGTGGCGCTGTGCCCAGTGGCAAACCCTGCCCGGCGCGCGGATCAGGCCAGAGGGGCATGGCCACGTCCAGCCCCAAAAGCCGCGCCTGCGCCGGAAGGGCCGAGGGCGGGGCCAGCATATCGGGGCGCGGGGCGAAAAGCTGACAAGGGGCATATGGCTGGCGGCGCAGATGCAATGCTGCCAGCCGCGCGGCCAGCCGTGTGACCCCGGCCCCTGGCGGGCCAAGCAAGACCAGACGGGGGGGCAAATCAGGCAGGCGCTGGGGCTTTGAGGGCTGTGCTGCGAGGGGCGCACTGCTTGGCATCTCTCCGCCTTCGGCCAGCGTAACTTCGACAAATCCGGCCTGCTGTGTGGTGGACAAGATCAGCGCATCCGGCCCAAAGCGGCGCGCGACCTCATTGAGGGCCGAAGCTGCATCTGTGGCACGAATGCGGATAACAGCCATGGGTTACGCCCCTTTCTGCGTGCCGGGGCCCGGCAGCGCTTCGGGCAAATCAATGCTGCGGGCAATTTCAATCCGGCGCGTTTCGGGCAGATCGCTTAGCCCAAGCACCAGCGCATCTGCCAGATGAGGGCGCAGGAAAGCGGCAATGCTACGGCGCAGCGCACCAGAGACAACAATCACCAGCATTTGCCCCTGGGCTTGTGCGGCATCCTGCGCGGCGCCAATCTCTTGCAACAGGCGCTGCGCAAAACCAGGATCCAGCATCAGCCCCTCGTCGCCTTCGCGCCGGGTGCGCAGCAACAATTGCTCCAGCGCGGGCGAGAGGGTGACAACCGGCAGGTTGGACGCAAGCGGCGAGATTTGCTGCAAGAGCAAAGGAACCAGCGCCGGGCGCAGGGCCTCTGCCTGTGCGGCGATGCTCATGGAAGAGCCTGCGAATTGCGCCAGCCCTTCCAGAATGCGCCGCATATCCGATACTGGCAGTTTATCGTTCAGAAGCTGCCGGATTACGGCTGTCAGCACATGCAGCGGCACGAGTTTGGGGATGACAGTTTGCACCAGCGTTGGCGCAGCCTTGGCCAGCGCATCCAGCAGCGCCTGGACATCATCCGGCCCGACCAGATCGCCGGCGTGGCGCTGCAAAACCTGCCCGATATGGGTGGCGATGACGGCCTCTGGATCGACAATGGTGTAATCATCCGCCTCGGCCTCTGCGCGCTGATGGGGGTGAATCCAGATGGCATCCAGCCCGAAAGAGGGGTCTTTCACCTCTGTCCCCGACAGTTTGCGCCGGGTGTTATGGCCGGGGATGGCCAATTGGCGGTCAGCATAGGCGCTGTCTTCGGCCACGATTGTTTGGCCAATGCGCAAGCGGTAGGCATTTGGCGGCAATGTCAGATCATCGCGAATACGGATACCCGGAACCACGACCCCAAGCGAGCGTGACAATTCCCGCCGCATCGCCGTGATCCGAGAGACCAGCGCCCCACCGCTTTCGGGGCTGGCCAATGCGATCAGACCATAGCCAATCTGCAAAGAGATGGGGGCAATATCGGTCACATCCTCTGGGGTGATGGGCTGGGCCTCTGGTGTATCGGGCGGGCCGGATGCAGGCTTTGCCCCCGGCGCGCCGCCAGTGGGCGCAGCCGTGCGGCTTTCCTCTGCGCGGGTTTCCTTATAGGCGAAATAGGCGGCTGCCCCGGCCAGGCTGGCACTTATCAGGAAAATCAGGTTAGGCATGCCAGGCACAAGCCCGATCATCAGCAGCACAAAGGCGGCAGGCCCCCAGGCTTGGGCAAGGTTCATCTGCCTGCCGATTTGCCCGCTCATGGTGGTGGCGCTGGAACTGCGCGTCACGATGATTGCCGCCGCCAATGACAGCAGCAGCCCCGGAACCTGCGCCACCAGCCCATCGCCCACCGAGAGGCGCACATAGGTATCGCCCGCCACAGCAAAGCTAAGCCCGTGCTGCACCATGCCAACCACAATGCCGCCCAGAAGGTTGATCGCCAGAATGATCAGCCCTGCAATCGCATCACCCTTCACGAATTTTGAAGCACCATCCATCGCACCGTAAAAATCGGCCTCTGCGCCCACTTCGGCGCGGCGGGCCTTGGCCTCTTCCGATGTCAAAAGCCCCGCGTTCAGATCGGCATCTATGGCCATCTGCTTGCCCGGCATGGCATCCAGAGTGAAGCGGGCCGAAACCTCGGAAACGCGGCCCGCGCCTTTGGCAATCACCACCATATTGATGATCACCAGAATGGCGAAAACCAAAATCCCCACAAAGAAATTGCCCCCGATGACGAAATCGGCAAATGCCTCGATCACCTCGCCTGCGGCACCCGGCCCGGTATGCCCCTCTGCCAGCACCACGCGGGTAGAGGCCACATTCAACGCCAGCCGCAAAGTTGTGGCAATCAGCAGGATTGACGGGAAGCTGGAGAAATCAAGCGGCCTTTGCGCGTGAATGGCCACCATCAGCACCAGCAGCGACAACAGGATATTGGACACAAAAAACACATCCAGCAGCGCAGCAGGCAGCGGGATGATCATCATCGCCATGATGACCAGAATTCCCGCAGGCAGCGCCACTGCCCCGATTGTCAGCCCCATGCCCCGCCCCTGGCCAGCGGCAATCATGCGCAACGCCCCCCGCATGCGCTAGGCAAGGCTGGCTTGGGCTGTGCGGCAAGATCGGGCATGCGGGCACCTCTTGGCAAATTCTCTGCCCTTCTCCTGCAAATTCTGTGCCAGAGCCGTTTCAGGACAGCGCATATCTTCGCATGCGCGCGAAAGCCGCGCTGGCACGGCACTTGCACAGGCTAGGTCAACCCGTTGTCCCATTGCCGAGGTCATCATCATGCGCCCCGCTTCACGCTTTCATTTTGCCCCATCCAACCCGCCTGTCTGGCGGGCGGCATATCTTCTGCCACTGGTCGCTGCCCTTGCGGCTTGCGGCGCTCATGGGCCAAGGGCCACTGAGTCCCTGCCCGCCGATGCCTCTGCCCAGACAGTGCAGCTTGCGCAGCTCAAGGATATGCTGGACGGGAGAGAGCCGACGGTAGACGTAACAGCCAATGCGCTGCGCCCAGAGCCGCTGATCGGGCGCGGCTTTGCGCAAGTGGCCGCGCAACCGGGCCAAACCCTGAACCAGCGCAGGCTTTTGGCCATGCGCGCCGCCCGAATGGAGGCTTTGCGCGATCTGACAGAACAAGTGCACGGGCTGCGCCTGCGATCCGACAGCCTGTTGCGTGATGCCGTGCTGCGCGATGATACTGTGGCCGCACAGGTGGAAGGCACATTGCGCGGCGCGCGCACCACCACGATAGAGCCGCGAGGCGAGGATGGCTATGTCGTGACACTGGAATTGGATACTGACACAATCGCCTATGTGCTGCGCGCGCTTGGGCAGCGGCCATGACGGGGCTGACCCGGCGCCGCTTTGGGCTGGGGGCCTTTGCGCTGGCCAGCACAGTGGCAACAGCGCCCATGCCCGCCCTTGCCAGCGCACAATGGATAGAGGTAACGGGCGCTGCACTGATCCATTCGGCGGCAGATCGTGATGCCGCGCGCCGCCGCGCGCTGGCCGATGCGCTACTTTCAGCAGCATTCGCCGGGGGGGCTGTGGTGCAGGGCCATTCCGCCATGTCCCTGTCGCGCATGACATCTGATGTATTGATCGTGCGGCCCATTGGCCGGGTGCTGGGGTTTCAGATGCTGTCGCAACAGCAGACGGGCAACCAGTGGCAGGTGCGCATTCGGGCGCAAGTGGGTGCGCCTGCGCCGGGGCAATGCGCCGACAGGCGCGCCCTGTTGCTGACGGTTTATCCGCCCGAAATCCGCGTCTCGCCGCACGCGCCCGCCTGGGCAGACGCGCTGGCACGTCAGATCGGGGCAGAGATGATCCGTCAGGCCAGCCAGCATCGCGCGGTATCCCAGGCCCGGCTTGCTGCCGCAGCGCCCGGGCCAAACCCGTCGCGCGACAATACCGATTGGCACAGGCTGACGCGCGGCGCCGGGCGGCTGCCAGAGGGGGGGCACGGGCTGTATATGCAGCTGGTCATTGCACCAGAGGGCCAGATATTGCGCTTGCATCTTGACCTGCGCCTGATTGGCCCCGCAGGCGAACAGATGGTGCACGACCATCGGGCCACCATTCGCGTGCCCGGCCCCTCGCCCTTTGGCGCCTTTGCCACAGTTGCGCAGCCCAGCCGCGACCAGTTGGCGCATGATCTGGGGCGCGGCGCCGTGCCTGCCCTGACAGCGCTGCTGCAACAGGCGGGTTGCCAGCCAGTGCGCGCCATCATCGTGCATGATGGGTCTGGCCTTGGCGTGGCGGCCGGGCGTGCGCAGGGGCTTAGCCGGGGTGCGCTTGCCTTCACCACTGATCGCGACCACACAACCGACATGCTGGAAATCACGCAGCTGACAGACCGTGCCGCCCGGCTCTCACCGCTGGATGCCACGCAGCCGCTGGCCAGTTTTTCAGGCCGCCCCGTGCGCTTTATGGATATCTCTCAGGGGTTGGGCTGATGGGGAGATTGCATATCGCACTGGCCTTGGGCCTGTCTGCCCACACGGCGCAGGCAGAACCGTTGCAAGGCGCGCATATTGTGGCGCTGGTCGCAGAAAAACTGGCGGCAGAGGGCGTGGCGAATGTTCACATTCGCGCCCCGATCCGCGCATTTCCCAGCTGTGCGCACAGGCCCGAAATTGCGGCGGTCAATGGCAGTTGGTCACAGATCGAATTGCGCTGCGACGCGCCCCAATTCTGGCGGCGCGTCCTGCGCAGCAATGCGCCCGCCAGCGCTGTGGGGGCACCCGGCGCATCGCAAGTGCAGGTGGCACCCGCTGCCGGGCTGGTGCCAACCCTTGTGCTTGCCCGCCCCGTTTTGCGCGGAGAGCGGATCGGGCCGGAAGATCTTCGCCTTGTGCAAGCCCTGCCCCGCCCTGGTGCACTGCACCAAACTGCTCAGGCAGAGGGGCGCAGGCTGCGCGTCTCGCTTATGCCTGATCAACCCTTGCTGGATCGCCATCTGGAGCCTGATTTCGACATCGAAGAAGGGGCAGAAGTTGCGCTTCAGCTTGCTGCAGGTGGGATCGAGATCGGGATTTCCGCCCGTGCGCTGGAAAGCGGCCGGATTGGTGATCGTATCCGCGTGCAGCCCTGGAATTCCACGCGCAGCGTTGTTGCAGATATCATCGCCGTGGGTCGGTTGCAGGCCCGCCCTAACATTGCTCCCCATCCTGCCGTTAACAGGTGAAATCGGAGGCTGTCATGGTCAATAGCATCACCTCGAATATCTCTCAATTCCGCAGTATTTCGGAAACCGATCTGTCACGCAGTGGCAAGGCAACCGCCGGGGGGAGTGTTGAGCCGCCCTCTCCGGTGGCAGGGGCGGAAGATGTGGTTTTATCCTCGGCCGCACGCACCTTACCTGCGGAAATGACCAAAGGGCCGCCCGTGAACGAGGCATTGGTCGCACATCTGAGTTCGGAAATCGCCGCCGGGCGCTATCCGCTCGACCCCGGCAAGATCGCAGAGGCGCTCTCGTCCCAAGTCTCGCTCATCGCTGAATGAAAGGCATAAGATGACCGCCCCAATTCCATTTCTTGTTCCTGTGCTGGTGACGATCATGGCTTTGGCCATGCTGGGCTTCGGCTTCGGGGTGTTGCTCAGCTGGCGCGCTGCGCAGCGCCAGGCCGAGGCAAATGGCACCGCCATTTTAAAGGGGCTGGAGCAGATTTTGACCAGCCATTTGCTGCATATCAAGGCCATGATCGATGCGCAGGCCGCCCAGCACAGCGCCGAGGCGCAGGAAATCGCGCAGAACATGGAAACAATCCAATCCGATCTGGAATGGCTTGCAGGCGAAAAGATGATCGAACAGGCGTTGCAACTGGTGCAAGACAATATGCCGCTGTCGCAGATCAGCCAGGAAACCGGCCTGACGCATGACACGATCCGCACCCTGGCCGCCTTTCGCACACATTAGACACGGCCGATACATCGCAGGTCACACAGGATAAACCCGTCCTTGGCAAATGCGCTTCGCCTTCGGTGAGGCGCGTTTTGCTTTGGATATCGCCCCAAGTTCGGGCGAAATCACATATGCATTCAGTTTATATAAAGTTTTTCCTGCCACATTCAGCGCATGGAAGACATCGCAGGCAGGGCCTATGCGGATTGTTATAGTCGAAGATCATGCGATGATCCGGGAAATCCTGGTGATGACCCTGCGTCATTTCGAGGCTTATGATGTTATCGGGTTTGCAACGGGTCAGGAAGGGATAGCCGCCTGTCTGGAGAATGCCGATCTGGCAATTTTTGACCATCACCTGCCCGACATGACAGGGACAGAGGCTGTCGAACACTTGCGTGCTGACAACCGCACACAGCATTTGCCAATCATCGTGGTCACTGGCGAAGACGATACCGACACACGGCTGAATGCCATCCGCGCCGGGGCGACTGATTTTCTGGAAAAACCCGTGAATCTGGATGAATTGCGCCTGCGGGTGCGCAATCTTCTGGCGCTGCACTGGGCCAAGAAAACGGCCAAAGACCGTGGTAATCTGCTGGAAACCCTGATTTCAAATTCTGATGCCGCGATTGCGGTGGTAGATGTAAACAGCCCCCAGCCCTTTTTGTTATATGCCAGTAAAGCCCTGCAAACCTTGCTTGGCATGTGCCCAAATCCGGCGCAAGAAAGCCAGGACAGCTTTTTGGGCCGCGCCGCAAAGCTGACGGAAGAACGCATCCAGCTGGAAGCAGCGCTGCGAAACCGTGCGCCGGGGCGCTTTATCGTCCAGATCACCCCAGAAACGGGCTGCCCTTTTGGGATGAAGTCAGCCTTCAACCCGTGCCCGGAGCAGGGCGTGATGCACAATTCGTGGTGATTAGCCACCAGAATATCAGTGATATGGTGCTGATGCGCGCGGATCTCAGCCGCCTAGAAGGGCGGCTTGCCGCCATCGCGAAAATGAGCCGCGCCTGGTTCTTTGAAATCGATCACAACCTGTGCCTGTCCTATATGTCTGGCGGCATGATCGAGGATCTTGGGCTGAAACCGGATGCAATTACCGGATTGCATGTAGATAAACTGAACATCTCGCTGGATGAACCCAAGCAATCCAAAGCAACGATCAGCGAAACACTGCTGCCCGTGCGTCAGCCTTTTCTGAACAATTTACGTAAAATCATCCTGCCAGATGGCCGCCAGCGGATCATGCAAATTTCTATGGCGGTTTTTCACGATGACAGCGGGAATTTTGCTGGCTATCGCGGATATGCCAGCGATGTCAGCACCTTGGCAGCGGCCAGGGATGCCGCCCAACGGGCCAGCCGCGCCAAATCCACGTTCCTTGCCACCATGAGCCATGAAATGCGCACGCCCCTGACTGCCATCCTGGGCATGGCGGATTTTCTGGCCCAGAATGGCGCAAGCCCCCAGCAATGCGAACATCTGGCGCTGATCACCAAAGCCGCGCATGATCTGAGCGATCTGCTGGGCGATGTGCTGGACATGTCCTGGCTGGAGGAAGGCCCGCTGAAACTGCACAACACAGCCTTTGATCTGCTGGCAGTTTGGCAAAAGATTACGGGCGCACATCAGGCACTTGCGCTGGAAAAAGGTTTGGATATCCAGATCATCACCCAAGCCCCCCAAGCGCAGATGCGCCTTGGAGATAGCGCGCGCTTGGGGCAGATTTTACGCCACCTTCTGTCAAACGCCGTAAAATTTACCGAAGCGGGTAAAATCTGCGCCGAAATAGACGCCACCGCCCCTGATTGCATCATAATCCAGATATCGGATACGGGCATTGGCATAGCGCCAGACCAGATAGACACCGCGTTTGAGCCTTTTGCGCAGCTGGATGACAGGGTTGCGCGGCGCTATGGGGGCAGTGGAACAGGGCTAAGTATTGCCAGATGGATCACGGACTCCATGCAGGGCAATCTGACGCTCAGCTCGCATGCTGGCATTGGAACGACAGTGCGCCTGTGGTTGCCCCTGCCCCAAACCAATACCAAGGCGCAAACCCCCGAAGATATCGATCTGGCAGGCCGCGCCGTGCTGGTAACCGATGACAGCGCAACCAATCGCCGCTTGCTGGATTTGATGCTGCGCAATATGAATGCGCAGGTTACGTTGTGCCCCGATGCCCAAGCGGCCTTGCAGGCAAATGCGCTACGCGCCTTCGATCTGGTCTTGCTGGATATCAACATGCCCAACATGGCCGGAACAGAATTGATCCGCGAAATCCGCAAGTCAGAGGCCGCATCCGGGCGACAACCCGTCCCCGCAATCGCGGTTACGGCAAATGCAATGCCAGAACAGGTGCGCGATTATATTGCCGCGGGCTTTGACAGATGCCTTGCAAAGCCCTTCACATCCCAAAGCCTGAAGGCAGCTTTGCACGATCTGATCTGATATCGCGGTTACGGCGCAGTGGGGCCAAGCGCCGTGACAAGCATGCATGGCGCTGGCGCATCCCCCGCGCGCCCGGCACACCATGCGACAAAGGCGGCCTTGGCCTGCGCTTCGGCCATTGGTCGTGCATCTGCGGGTAGCATTCGGCGCGTCTGGTCGCGCGCATGCGCAGCGCCGGGTGTATCAATGGCAGCGGCGATGCTTTGCCACGCATGGGCTGTCAGAATATCGGGCACCGGGCGCAACAGCGCCAGCACCACGGCCAGCGCCAGCATGGCCTCACCCTCGCCAGCCTCTGCCCTCGGGATCAGCCGCGCTTCCAACCGGGTGGCCAATATGCTGCGTTCCGGCTCTGTCAATTCTGCCAGCAAGGCGTCGGACAAAGTTGCAGCCCGTTCCAACCCCGTCAGAAAGGCAGTTAGTGCCCAATAGCTTGCCTCTGCATGGCTTTGTGGCACGCCTTTGCCCAAGGCAAAGAGCACAGCAAGATTATGGGCGGCGGTTGGATCACCCGCTTCGGCCAGGGCATGAAACGCAACTGCGGCCGCCGCATGACGCCCCTGAGCGACATCTTCCAGCGCGGCATCCAGAGGGTCTGCATGGGCGGTGTGGGCTGCAAGCAGCACGGCACCAACCCAAAGCGCCCTCATTTTCCCGCAACCATAACCAGTTGCAAATATAGCAGCCGGCGCGATTGCGTGCTGCCGGGCAGCCGTTCCGACACGACCACCATGGGGCGCGTTTGCCCCTGTGTCACCACATCTACCCCAATAGAGGCGGGAAGCTCTATGCGATGGGCCGCCAGCGTGGCGCGGGCATCGGCACAGAAGCGGGCCCGAAACTCTGGGTCGATCCAACAACGCGCAAGGGCCCTGCCCAGAATATCGGGCAGGTATCGTTCCACTTCGGCGCTGGTATTCAGCCGCGTTGCCTTGTCGGCCAGCGCATAGGGGTCTCGCAGCGGGTCTGACCGCCTCGGCTTGGGCGGGATGGGCCGGGCAGGCAAAGTCTGTGCCACAGGCACAAGCGCAAGATTGGTCTGATGCGACATGAAAATTCCGTCCGGGGCGTTTCTCTCTAAGTGAAGAAACGGCATTTCGGTGCCAAGGTTTAGCCCCCATACAAAAGTTTGTGTTTCTCAGACCTTCGGGCAAGTTATGGCCAATGGCACAGTCGCTCATCCGTCAGTCACCTTGTTGTGAACACGGAAATTCACAAAACTGACAGTGTGTTTTGAAGGAATTGTATCATGGTTGCGCATTTTATCCCCCATCCCCTGACGCCCGAACGTGACATGCCCAAGCCAGATCCGGCCTGGTTGCTGCGCCGCGCAGAGCATCTGATCCCCGGACAGGCGCCGATCATGCACGCCATGCGTCAGATGATCGCCCTGCTTGCCCCGTCTGCCGCGCCGGTGCTGGTATGCGGGCCAAGCGGCGCGGGCAAGGAATTGGTGGCGCAAGCCCTGCACAGCCTGTCAGGGCGCCAAGGCGCGATGGTGGCTGTCAATTGCGCCGCAATCCCGGCAGACCTGCTGGAGGGAGAGTTTTTTGGTACAGAGCGTGGTGCCTATACGGGCGCCGACAAGGCCCGCGAAGGATTGATTGAGCAGGCGCAAGGCGGAACCCTGTTTCTGGACGAGATTGGCGATCTGCCGCTGGCCCTGCAGGCAAAGTTGTTGCGGGTTCTGGAAACGCGCAGCCTGCGCCGCTTGGGCAGCAAATCCCCTGTACAACTGGATTTTCGGCTGGTGGCAGCAACACATCGTGATCTTGCGGCCATGGTTGCGGAGGGAACATTCCGCGAAGATCTGTATTTCCGGCTTTCGGTTTTCCCACTGCGCGTGCCTGCCCTGTCCGAAAGGCTGGGTGATCTGCCACTCTTGCTGGAGCATTTGATCGGAATGGAAATGCAGGGCCAGCTTGCGCAGGCACAGCCCGTTTTCGATGCCGCGGCGCTGCGCGCCCTGGCAGCGCATCCCTGGACAGGCAATGTGCGCGAATTGCGCACAATGGTGCAGCGTGCCTGCTTGCTGTTTCCGGGCCGGAAAGTGGGCGCGCGCGAAGTGACAGAAAACCTGTTGCATTTCACCATACCCAAGGCCCAAGATGCGGCTTGGCCAGATGCCCCATTGCCCCAAGACGCAGCAAATGATGCCCCCGCCCGGTTTTCAGAGGTTTTTGCCCAGGGCGCAGGCCGCATAGATTTGCGCATGTATTTGCGCGACATAGAGGTGGTGATGATCACAGCCGCCATGGAAGCGCAGCAGAATTGCATCAGCCGCACCGCCGAGGCGCTTGGTCTGCGCCGCACAACCTTGATAGAGAAGATGCGCAAATACGGCCTGACGCGATAGGATGCCACAGCGGCACCAGTGAACATGCGGGCCAAGACCATCGCGCCCAAAGAAACAGATGCCAGAATCTGTGTAGGCCAGCCCAACCTTGTGAAAGCCGGCCCAAGCTTTGCCACAGCCCAAAACCCGCAAGAAACCTGCCCGGCCAGAAGGCTTGAGACTTTCAAAATTCAGCATTGGTTTACAACTTAACCTAACGCTGTGGCCGCGACCACATATCGACAAGATTGCTGAGGTAGCTGGAGGTAGAATTCATCTGCGAGACAACCTGCTCCATCGCGGCAAAGCGTGAGAGATAGCGCTTTTCGATCAAGGCCGCGCGGGTTTCAAGCAGTTCGATCCGCTCACTCCGTTGGCTATTCTGGCGATCAATCTCTGTTTCGCGCCGCCCGATAAGCCCGTTGCTGGACACAGCGTTATCCAGCAAAACGGCCAGAGATTCCGCAAAGCTGCGCCCAAATTGGAGTGTATCACTGGTCAGATCCGCAGGTGCGGTTACCGAAACGCCGCGCAATGGCCCATCTTGCGCCGTGTGGCGAACGCGCCCATCATCCAGCGTGAAAGAGGACATGCGAAATCCGTCCAGCGTTGCCACCCCAGCCCCGTCAACACGAAATGCATAGTCGCCTCCGGCCAAAGCCTGAGACGGGGTGCCCGCAACTGTGGCGCGGCCAGACAGCGCCTGAAGCTTGTTGGAAAACAGCGCGTCGAAATCGCTGGCGCGCGCAGCAAAACTGCGGTCGAAAGCTGGCGGATCGAAGCGCAGGCTGCCATTGCGTTCTGTCGCCATACCCAGATCTGCAAGCGAAATCGGGCGCTCTGCAAAGCCCCGCAGCGGCTCTGATATCAGGCGGCGCAACCCGGCTTCCAGCGCTTGCAGGTTACGGTCACCGGCCAATTCGCCCGCCCCGGTGCCGCCCACCCCCGTCCGTGTCAGATCGCGCAGCAAGGCCAATGTATCATTCAACCCGCCAATCAGCGCTTCCATGTTTTCGCGGGCTGCGGTTTCGCTGCGATCAACCTTCAAACTGCCTGTTGTCACGCCCAGAAGCGACACCTCTACCCCCGGCAGAACATCGGTCAGGATGTTGCTTTCGCGGGTAAGTGCGATCCCGTTCACCCAAAGCCGGGCATCATCCGCCCCCTGCACCTGCCGCACGGCATTTGTGGTTGTGGTGTCGAACACTGTCAGGGAATCACCACCACCGCCTGTATCTTGCGCCGTCAGCCGCAAGGCATTTTGCGCCCCGGTTTCAGACAGCAGGCCAAGCGAGAAGGTGCCATCGCCCTTATCCAAAATCTGGGCAGTCACGCCCGGCAAGCCATTCAGCGTATCGGCAAGATCCTGTAGCGTGGTACCTGCAACGATATTCAGCGAAATCGGGGAGCGGTTTGCATTGGCCGTGAAATCATTTGCATCCCAGGCGCCGAAATCCACAGTGATCTCGCCCGCGGCAAAGCTTTGCGTCCTGTTCGAGAACCCTGTGAATTCCAAGACCTGGGTTCGGGCCAGATTGGTCACATCAATAAACGCGCTGCTGGTGGTCAAAGCGCTGCTATCTGTCACGCGCGGCGCAAGTGTGGGGGTGCTTGTTTCAACCGTTAACACCGGGTTGCCAGCCGCGCGCACCAAGGTTCCGCCCAGCGCATCAAGCTGCGCGCGCACTTGCGCAAGGCCAGACAGGCGCAGGTTGTCCACCTCTTGCCCCCGCTGCAAGCGGGTGATTTGCGGTGCGGTTTCTGCCGAGGCCAACGTGCGCGACAATTCGCGCAGGTTCAGCCCGGAACCGTTTGTGTTCAAACTGCTCAGGATATCAGATGTCATGGCAGCCTCCTTCACAGCATGTAACGGCGCAAGCGCGCCAGATGTTAGCGGCCTTCGTTACCTCTGCCATATTCAAAGACAATCTCTATCCGGCGGTTGGCCGCGCGCCCCTCTTCGGTCTCATTCGAGGCTACAGGTTCAGCTTCGCCGCGGCTGACCGCAGAGAGAGCGGCGGGATCCACCAGCCCGCTGGCCCCCAATTCACGCACCACCGAAGACGCCCGCGCGGCCGCCAACCCCCAGTTATCGGTGAATGGCCCTCCTGTCAGAGGCACGGAATCGGTGTGTCCAGTGACGGTGATTTGCGCATCGCCGCCAACCCCGGTCTGGGCAATGCGCGCCATGATCTCCAGCGCCTCTGATGTCAGATCGGCAGAGCCAGAGCGAAACGCACCGCCCGCCCCCACCGTCACGATCACCTTCTCCTCGCGCTGCTGCACATCGACCAGCCCCTGAGCCACGATCTCGCGCAGCGCCACACTCAGGCGCGCATCTGCAATGGCAGCGCGGGTCATGGCGTCGCGGCCCGGCCCATCGGCCGGGGCCGAATCTGCGGCCAGTTCATGTGCCAGCATGTCAGAAACTTCCGCCATCTCTGCCTGGGAATGCTGGTTTTGCAGCGCAATATCTGGCGCCGGCTCTGAAGGGGCAGTATCTTCGGCCTGCGCCACCGCCGCAAAATTTTCAACAATCTGCGACAGCGCCTCTGCCATTGTTGCCACGCCCGCCCCATCAGGCAAGCGCAAGGAAACCAACCCATCAGAGTTGGACAGCGTCATTTCGCCTTGTGCCATGGCTTCGGCCAGAATCTCGGTCAGTTGCTCCAGCAATTCCGCCTCTGGGCCAGCATTTTGCTGCGGATCGGGCGAGTCTGCGGGTGACGGCGGGTTTGTCGCGGGGCGAAATTCCATCTGCACCATGGTAGAGCTTTGAGGATGCGGCAAGATATCCAGAATTTTCGTGCCAAAATGCTCTCGCAGGGCACCGGTCATCTTTTTGAAAGACACTTCATCGAAATTCGCAAATGCTATGATGAGCACAAAAAACGCCATCAACAGCGTTGCCATATCGGCAAAGGTTGCCATCCATGCAGGAACCCCTACAGGGGGGCAGCGTGGGCAATCCGGCTCTTCCTCGTCATCCTCCACGAAGGCGGGAACTGTTTTGCGCGGCTTGGGCTTGGTGGCCATGCGTTACCCTTTCCGGCCTAGGCTGCGGCGCGCAGCTTTTCCAGCGCAACCGGATCCAACGCGGCGGCAAGCTGATCTTCCACGCTGCGCGGGCTTTCGCCGCGCACAATGCCGCGCAACCCCTCGATGACCAGCAAACGATAGGCCACCTCGGCCTCGCTGCGCAGTTCCAGCTTTGTCAGGGCAGGGCCAAACAGCACATTGGCCAGAAAAGCCCCGTACAAGGTTGTCAGCAACGCGATCGCCATTGCTGGCCCGATAGAGCTGACATCTGTCATGTTCTTGAGCATCAGCACCAGCCCGATCAAGGTGCCGATCATTCCAAAAGCCGGGCCAATATCGACCCATGCCTTGATCGCGCGTTGCGCGGCGTAATGTCGGGCCTTCATGGCTTTCACATCCTGTTTCAGCTGCCGGACCAGCTTGCCTTCATCAGCCCCATCCACCAGCATTTGCAGGCCCCGCTCCAGAAACTTGTCGGGCACGTCCTGGCCTTCCAGCGCCATCATGCCGTCCTTGCGGGCCAATGCCGCCAATTCCACCATGCGCGGAACCAGTTCGTCCGTTTTCAATGGAGATGGCTTCAATATCAGCTTGATCGCCCTGAAGCTGCCCATGAAAACCGCAAGTGACGTTGTTGCGAGCGCGGCAAAGGCCGTGCCCCCGAACACGATCAGGATAGAGGGGATATCCAGAAACGGCCCCAGCCCCCCGGCCACGATCATGGCACCAATGACCATGCCAATCGCGCCGACATATCCGATTATGGTCGCGAGATCCATTTTGCCCTCTGCACTGATGCCATGACACAATCCACAGTGCAAAACACATGCCAGTCAAATGGGGTGCTAAACTTTTTCTGAGGCTGCCGTTCTGATTGTCAGGCGCTGCAAGGCGCAGGTCTTCCAGAAGGAGTTTTCAAATGACCAGCATCAATACCAATATCGGCGCGCTTGCGGCTCAGGCCAATATGACGCGTGTAAATGACCAGTTGAATACTGCAATGACCCGCCTGTCCACCGGCCTGCGCATCAATGCTGCCAAGGATGATGCTGCGGGCATGGCGATCGGGGAAAAGATGACGGCGCAGATCATGGGTCTCAATCAGGCCGTGCGCAATGCCACCGATGGCAAAAACCTGATCGACACGACGGAATCTGCCCATGTCGAAGTATCGAACATGATGCAGCGCCTGCGCGAACTGGCCGTGCAATCGGCCAACGATACAAACACATCATCTGACCGCGGCAGCATCGTGGCTGAAAGCCGCCAGCTGATTGCAGAGATCAACCGGGTTTCGGAAACCACCACCTTCAACGGTATGAAGGTGATGGATGGCAGCTTCTCCAACAAGCAGTTCCAGATCGGGGCGGATGCCAATCAGACGGTCAGCGTCAGCGTGGAAAGCACCCGCGCAACTGATGTTGGCGCCTTTACAATGCGCACTGCCGTGAATGTGGCGGATACGGCAACCTCCGCTATCGCTGCGGGCACAAATGTGGTGATCTCCGGTCATGCTGGTTCTGAACGGGTTACGCAAACGGCAGGGATGACCGCGCAGCAGCTGGCCTCGTCGATCAACGCCAAAACAGCCGAAACAGGGGTCTCGGCCGATGCGCGATCCGTGGCAAGCATCTCTGGGCTAAGTGGCGCGGGGCAATTGTCCTTCAGCATCAATGGCACTGATATTGGCCAGGTCTCTATCTCCAGCGCTGCGGATATGCGCAGCTTGCGCGATGCGATCAACGCCAAGACAACCGAAACCGGCGTAACCGCGCGCATGGGCGAGACCAATGCCAGCATCACGCTGACAGACAATACCGGTGCCAATATCCGTATTTCGGACTTCGCCTCGGATGATGGCGCGGGTGCCACGCTGACCCTTGATGTTGCCGCGCGCAATGCAGATGGCAGCGCCGCACCTGCGGGTTTCACAACCACCACCACCATTGACAATACTGATGCCGTGGCAACTGTTACGGGCCAGGTTACCTTGTCTTCGACAAAGGATTTCTCGGTTCACAGCTCGGCCATCACAACGGATGAGGCATTCTTCTCGGCGTCCAATTCCTCGTCGTCGCTCGAAGCCCTTTCAGAGATCAATCTCTCCACAGCCGAAGGCTCTGCAACCGCGATCAATATCATTGACATGGCCCTGGGCAAGGTCAGCCAGGCACGTTCTGATCTGGGTGCGGTTTCCAACCGTCTGGACTCGACCATCTCCAACCTGACAAATATCTCCACCTCCGTGGAAGCTGCACGCTCTCAGGTCATGGACGCCGATTTCGCGGCCGAATCCACCAATCTGGCGCGCGGCCAGATCCTGAGCCAGGCGGCAACAGCCATGCTTGCGCAGGCCAATGCTTCCAAGCAGAACGTGATGAGTCTGCTCCGCGGATAACGGTTTTCTGACACCGCGCTCCCGACCCTCGGCAACAGCTTTGCCGAGGGTCTTTTAACTTCAATGAGTTAAACAAAACCTCCCAGGCGAGATTGTCGGAAATCCGTCATTTTAGCCCTGTCAAACAGATTTTTTGCCTTTTGTGCCAATATTGCAAAAATGGATGCGCACAGGAGGTACGACATGCATTTCAGCCCATCGATTCTCGCCAGCCAGCGCCAATCTCTTGTTGTTAATCAGCAACTGCAACAGGCCATCACATTTCTTCAGATGAGCAATGCGGAATTACAGGCTTTCATAGAAAGCCAGGCGGATGAAAACCCCTTTGTCACGCTGAAACACCGATCAGATGCCACATTGCCGCGCTTGCCCAGCGCCTCTGGCACGGCGCAAGACTGGGATCGCATTGGCGCGCTGGCCGATGATGCCGGGCCATCGCTTTATGGCCATGTCACGGCCCAAATCGCAGCCCTTGGGCTGAATGCGCAAGATCTGGCGCTGGCAGAGGTGTTTTTGGAAGCGCTTGCGCCCTCTGGCTGGCTGGATGCCCCATTGGAAGACATCGCTTTGCGCGCGGGGGTGCCCCTGGACATGGCACAGAATATGCTGGAGACACTGCAAAAGCTGGAACCGGCGGGGCTGTTTGCGCGCGATCTGGCGGAATGTCTGCGCCTGCAAGCGGCAGAACAGGGCCTGTTAACCCCGGTTTTTGCAGCGGTGCTGGATAATCTGCCCATGCTGGCAGCGGCCGATCTGCGAGGGCTTTGCCGGATTTGCCGCACGGATATGGATACGCTGCGCGCAGCGTTGCGCGATTTGCGCGGGTTGAACCCCAAACCGGGCGCCGGGTTTGATCAGGCCCCCATGCCTCTGCGTGCGCCCGATCTTTTGGTCAACCGCCTGCATGAGGGCGGCTGGCGTCTGGAATTGAACAATTCCACATTGCCAGCGGTGCTGGTGCGCGATACGGATCGCCCCGCGCGCCACGCCAAACCCGGCGCGGAATATCTGGCCGAACGGCTGTCGGTGGCGCGCTGGCTGTCGCGCGCGGTGCACTATCGCAACCAGACTGTTCTGAGGATTGGCGAAGAAATCCTGCGCAGCCAGCGCGCCTTTTTCGAAAACGGGCCGGGCCATCTGCGCCCGATGATCCTGAAAGACATTGCAGAGGCTGTGGGCATCCATGAAAGCACAGTCAGCCGCGTGACAAATGCTGTCACCATTGCAACGCCGCACGGGTGTTTTGCCCTCAAGCGTTTTTTCTCTGCGGCGCTGCCCGCGCATGATGGCAATAGTGGTTCTGCAGAAGCGGTGCGCGAACGTATCCGCAAGCTGATCCAGGGGGAAACCGCCGGACGCCCGCTAAGCGATGAAGCCCTTGTGCGCCTGCTGGATGCAGAAGGGGTTGCCGTGGCGCGGCGCACTGTGGCCAAATACCGCGAACAATTGCGCATCCCCACATCAGCCTTGCGCCGCAGACAGGCCCTTATTTCATCCCAGTTCTGAAGCAGACAATGGCCCATGCCCCTGCGGCGCGAAGCGAAACTTTGCATCTGGGAAAATGGCCTGCCAGGTGCTCGCGGCCTCTGCCTCGGAATGGGCGGCAATGATGCCGGCACGGCGAAACCCCTGCATCTGAAGCGCAATGCGTTGATGCGAGGCGCCGTCGCGCCACAGATGCAGCCCCCCCGCCAGCCAGAGACAGGCCACCAGCGGCCACCCAACCGGCATACACAGCGCCGAAGCGGCCGCAAACAGGGCAAGCCCCGGCCAAAGCCGGGCCTGCGCCAGCCAGATTGGCGGGGCGATAAGTGCCAGCAGACCAGGCACAGTGGCAAATAAATCGTGATTTCCACGCCTGTCGGCCATGATTTCCCAGTTGCACAACCCCGCGCGGCAAGCGGGAACGGCCGCTCCCCCCTCTGGCGGGGCAATCTGGCGCCATTGGCCCAGATCGGCCCGCGCGCTCAGCACCGTGAACACAGCTTCGCCACGCTGAAAGCACAGCGCGCATTCTTTGCCTGCGCGCAAGATATGGGCCTGCAGCCTGACTGCACTGCCACGCCAGGGCGCACCATCCAATCCAACAAGAATATCGCCCGCTTTCAGGCCAAGCGCTTGCCCCGCATCCCCCGCACGACACCGCGCAAGGACAAGCACCTGTTCTGTGGCGGGTTGCTCTGTCATGGCATACTCGAACTTTGGCTTGGATCAGGGGAATCGGAACGGGTTGGGCTGGGCGGCGGCAGCCGGGCGCGGTGCCGGGCGTGCCGTTGCCCGTACCGGCGCAGGTGGCGCAACCGGGGGCTGGGCTGTCGCCTGCGGCAATAGCGTGGCTTGCGGCGTAGAACGGGCCAGATCCGCCATCTGGCGCGACAGGTTCAGCTCTACTTCGGCCAGTGCGACCAGAAAATCTGGAAATTGCGTGGCCTGTGTTTCCGAATTCTCCGCGCGCGCGGCGGCTTCGATAACGATTTCTTCCATGCGCTGATCCAGCCTTGCAATCACTGTGTCAAACGCCTCCTGGCGGTGTTCGGCCTGCGCCTGCACATCCAGCATGATGATTTGCATCTCGTCCAGCGCCGCATTCATCTGCATCAGATTTTCGATAAACCCGGCAGTGGCTGTGGCCTGCACATCTGTCACTTCGCGCAGATGGGCAGAGCTGCGCATCCAGAACACCCCCCCCAGCACAAGCACCAGCGCAGAGGCCCCGGCGGCACCCATGGCCAGCAAGCGGGTTTGCTGCGCAACCTTGCCCAAGGCGGCTGCTGCGTCATTGCGCGCGCCAATCGCCGCTTCGGCCTCTTGAGCGGCCTCTGTCGCCAGTTGCGCCGCGTCCAGCGCCTGTTTGGCAATCTCTTGCAGCCGCGTTTCTGAAATTTCGCTCATGGCCGCGCCCCTTTGCCACCTACCGAGCGGGCCAAAGCCTGCAATCCCCGCGCGATGGGGTGGCGCAGCAACGCCATGGCCGTCATCAAGGCGCAAAATAACAGCGCGCCCTGGCGCAGCGGATCTTGCGCCGGGTCTGAGGCTGAAAGCAACAGCGCCAGCGCGAAGCCCGCAAAGAGGAAACTCGCCAACCGCCGGGCCTGTTGGCAGTGCTGGCATTCAATTGGTTTGCGCGCCATGGGCTGTCCTTTCGTGCTTGCGCCTGTGTCTTGCAGCACCAAGGATGCAAGGCGCGTGCCAGACTGCGCCCCATATGGCGCAAATGCCTTAGCCACCCGGATGGCCATTCGCATCAAAGCGCATCTGTGCCGGCAAATCTATCTGGGGCAGATCCTCTTGCAGGCCACGTTCCAGCCGCCAGATATGGGCCAGAACCGCCGCAACCGCACCGAACAACCCCTCATGGATGGGCTGGCCAATATCGCCCGTGAAATACAAGGCCCGCGCCAAAGGGGGCAGGCGCAGCACGGGAATGGCGGCCTGTTCCGCCCGCGCGATCACCTGCAGCGCCAGCGCATCGCGCCCGGTGGCCAGAATGACAGGCACATCGTCACTGTCGGGCAGATAGCGCAGCGCAACCGCGAAATGTGTGGGGTTTACAATGACAGCCGTGGCCTGCGGCACGCTGTCCAGCGCGCCACGTTCGCGCGCGCTGCGCTGGCTGGCCTCCATCTGCAAACGGCGCATGCGGCCCTTCACTTCAGGAGAGCCGTTATCCTCGCGCGATTCACGTTTCACTTCGCTGAGTGTCATGCGCAGTTTCTCGCGATGCTCATAGCTTGACCACATCAGATCGGCAAAGGCGATCAGCGCAAGAACCAAGGTAAGCCCGCCAAAGATGCCCAGCGTCAGCCGAAACAACAGGTGCAGCGCCTCTGTCAGCGGGATCAGGCCCAAAATTTTCAACTGTTGCAGCCCGGCATAAACACCGGCCAGAACAACCATGCCCAGCAATCCGACCTTGCCCACCGCCTTGGCCAATTCCACCAGCGCGGGCATGGAAACCATCCGCTTCAGGCCCTTGAACGGCTCTATCTTTTCGGGCTTGAAGGCAAAGCCCTTGACTGTCCAGTTCAGCCCGCCAATGGCGATTTGCGTGCCGATCATCAGCGCCATGATGGGCACACCCACAATGGCCATGACCAGCAGCACATCACGCCCGCCCCGATGCACGGCCTGAAGCAAGATATCCTCGCCCAAGGTGGCAGGCGCCAGCAGATAGGTTTGCCAGCGCGCCAGAATGGCCGTGCCCATCACGGGCAAGGCCAGCAGCAAAACTGTGGCCGCCGCGATGGCCGCAAAAACCAGCATTTCTTTAGAGGTCAGCACCTGCCCCTCGCGCCGGGCCTCTTCCAGCTTGCGCTGTGTCGGTTCTTCCGTGCGTTCGGCAGAATCGTCCTGCTCGGCCATGTTGCCCCCTCCTTACGGGTTGCTCAGCGCATCTTGCATCTCGCCCAGGGCCTGATCCACCAGCCCGGAAAGGGCCAAGAGCAGATTGGGCGTGCCAAGCCATAGCAGCACGAACATCATCAAAATGGTGATGGGGAACCCCACCGAAAACAGGTTCAGCTGCGGGGCAGAGCGCGTTAGCACCCCGACAGACAGGTTGAGCACCAACAGCCCCGCCACCACTGGCAGCATGAGCGAGGCCGCCAGCGCAAACATGGACGCGCCCGCCATAACCCCCGCCAGCGCCAGCCGGGCGATATCTATCTCTGCCCCCGGCGGAAAGGCGGCGTAGCTGTCCAGCACAATGCGCAGCGCGTGCAAATGCCCGTCCATCCCCAGAAACACCATCATCAGCGACAGGCTGAAAAACTGCGCCAAAACAGGCGATTGGCCTGTGGCAGCGGGATCTACCTGTATGGCAAAGCCCAGCCCGGCAGAGTTGGCAACATGATCGCCCGCAAGGCTGGCCGCACCGAAAAGGATTGTCAGCACCAGCCCCGCCGTCACCCCCAGCGCAATTTCTGCCAGCACCATCGGGATAACGGACAGCGCGGCCAGACTATCCGCATCGGGCATCTGATATTGGGCCGGCACTGCCAGCGACAGGCACACTGCCGCCACAATCCGCACCGGCAAGGGGACAAACCGGCCACTGAAAATGGGTGCAGCCACCAGAAACGCGCCAACCCGCAACATGGCAAAGAGTTGCGCCGCCGCCAGATCGGCCATGCGCGCGATATCAAGGCCCGGAAGGGTGAAAGCGGCCCCCTCCATCGCTAGCGAATACCCTGAACCTGATCAAAGACATACAGGAAGTAATCCGACAAAACCCCCAGCATCAGGCTGGAACCAAGCGCCATTGTGACAAAGACAATCGCCAGTTTTGGCACAAAACTCAGCGTGTTTTCGTTGATAGAGGTCGCCGCCTGCAAGATACCGATCACCAAGCCCACAGCCAGCGCCACGCCCAGCACCGGGCCTGCCACTTTCAGAATGGTATAATAAGCAAGCTGCAACTGATCTGTCGCATCGGTATATTCCATGGCCTAGCCCCCCATCCCGTAGCCCGCCGCAAGCGAACCCACCGTCAGCGCCCAGCCATCGACCAGCACAAACAGCAGCAGCTTGAAGGGCAGCGCCACCATGACAGGCGAGACCATCATCATCCCCAGCGCCATCAGGATGGACGCGATGACGATATCAATGACCAGAAAGGGCAAAAACAACAAAAATCCGATCTGGAAGGCAGTTTTCAATTCCGATGTCAGGAACGCAGGCAAAAGCACATGAAAGGGCACATCCTGCGGGCTGGCAAACGGCCCCAGCCCGGCCATTTCCGCAAACATCATCAGATCGGTGTTGCGGGTATGGGCCACCATGAACAGTTTTATGATCTCTGCTGCCGCGGCAAGTGCCTCGGATTGGGGGAGTGTGCCGTCCAACACCGGGGCCAGAGCCTGATCATGCAACTGCACAAAAACAGGCTGCATCACAAAGAATGTCAGAAACAGCGCCAGTGCGATCAAAACCTGATTGGGCGGGGTTTGCTGCGTGCCCAGCGCTTGCCGCAGGATGGAAAGCACGATGATGATCCGGGTAAAGGCCGTCATCCCCAAAAGCAGTGAGGGCAGGATCGTCAGCGCTGTCATCAGCGCCAGAATTTGCAGCGAGAGTGACCAACTTGTGCCGCCGCCATCGCTTTGCGTCATTGTCAGCGCGGGCACACCTTGCGCCCATACCGGCACAGGCAGCAGGAGAAGCGCGAATACAACCAGCCGCATCATGGCTGTCCTGCATCATCGGGGGCAGTGGCAGGCAGAGGGTGCAGCGCAGGCGTGCCGTTTTTCCCTGTGACAAGCAGGAATTCGCGCCCATCGACCGAAATCAGCGCAATCCGCCCCTGCCCGCCCAAATTCAGGCAATCGCCAAGCTGCAAACGCCTGTCGCGGTGCAGCCGGGCTGAAAGGCCCTGTTTGTGCCGATGCACAAACAGCCATAGCCCCCCCAGCGCCAGCATGAACAGCGCCAATGTCAGCCCTTGGTCAAATCGCAGCAAATCCATGGGGTTCCCCGGTCAGGCAGGGCGCAAACCCGCCCCAGTAACCAAGACGCTGCAAAGATCGTGCCACCAAAAGCGCTAAACGACGTCCGCGCGCTCCTCTGGCGTGATGATCTGGCCAAAGCGAATGCCAAAACGGTCGCCGACCATGACAACCTCGCCCTTGGCGATGGGGGTGCCATTGACAAGCACATCCAGCGGATCGCCTGCAAGGCGGTTCAATTCAATGACAGAGCCTTCGGAAAGGCGCAGAAGATCGCGGATTGTCAGCTGCGTGCGCCCAACCTCTACCGTCAGCGAAACATCGATATTTTCCAAAAGGCGCAGATGTTCGGGCGCAGCGCGTTTGGCATCATCCGTCATGGGGTTGTCCTTTCTTGGGCACAGCGCCACTCATCGGGCGCAAAATCGCAACGGCGGCATGCCCGCCCTGTTCGCCGGGTTGCGCCAGATACATCGGCACATCTTCCACCAGCACCTCTACGGAAGACCCCAGAAGAATGGGCAGCACATCGCCCTTTTCCAACCGCATCAGCCGCGCGACAGAGACTTGCGGTTGGCATAATTGCGCGGAAACTGTCAGCGGAATGTTCAGAACGGCCGCTTCCAGCTTCGCACGCCAGCTGCGATCTTCGGTCAGCTGATCAGATTGCATCCGAGAGCGCAGCAGGCTGGCAATGGGGCGGAAAATCTGCAGCGGGTAGAGAATGTCGAAGGTTTGCGCCTCATAACCCGGAATTTCGACCATGAAAGAGCAGGAAACTACCTTTTCTTCATTCTCGGCAAAGGCCACGAATTGCATATTCTCATCCCGGCTAAGCGCGCTGAAACTGACTTGCATCAGATCACGCCATGCCAGTTGAAGTGCCGCGTTCAACCGATCGGTAATCAATTCGATCACCCGGTGTTCAGTGGCCGTGAACTCACTGCGCCGCAGCTTTGGCCCGGCCACACCGCCCCCATAATAGGCATTTGTCAGAAGGGCTATAAACCCCGGCGGGATGACAATCATCTGGTTGCCGCGCAATTCATCCGACGCGCTGATCGTGAGCGACAGGAAGTTTTCCCGGCCATTGCGGTAATCCTCAAAGCTCATCAATTCCGGCAGAAAGCTGGACAAGCGCGGCTGAAAGCGCAGCATCGGCAGAAAGGCCGCGCGCGCCACGCGGCAGAACCGTTCATGCACAATGCGCAGCCCGTGATATTCTCCAATGCCGGAATTCTGCGCGGCCGAAAAAGAGAATGGGCGCACAGGCTGGCCATTGACAAATTCGGCCTCGCTTTTGTCTGGCTTTGCCTGATCATCAATCAGCCCGCCAACAAGAGCGGCAACTTCGGTAGAGGAAAGTTTGCGCTGTTTGGCCATTGCGCGCCTATTGCAATACGAAAGACGGGAAAAACACGCCGTCTATGCCGCCCGCCCCTTCCAGCTGTTCCAACCGTTCATTCACCAGATCGCGCAAGGTTGCGGCCAAGGCCTCGCGCCCTTCTCGACCTGTCATTTCGTCTTCGGTAAAGCCATTCAGCGCTGTCAGCATATCAGACCGCAAGGCCGATTGATGACGGCGGACATGATCCATGATCACCGGGGCTTGCTGGGTGGAAAGCGTAATCGCCACCTGAACAAAGCGGCGCGACCCAAGCGGATTGGTTGTCAGCGGTTCGTCAAAGGTGAAATAGGTTGTCTGCGGCGGCTGATCGTCGGACGAAGATCGGAAGGCATCCAGCAAGCCCCCGCGCCCCTCCGGGGCCATGTTTTCGGTGTTTCGGTCGAGCATGCGCAGCGCCTGGGACATGGGGGAATTTGCGTTGGAATAGACAAACCAGCCAGCGCCAAACCCCAGTCCGCCAAAAAGCGCCGCGCCCAGGGGCAAACCAAGAAACAGGGCCAATTTGCCGCGCCCGCGTTTTTTGGGCGTAGCTTCGGCAAGGGCTTCGGGAGTTGGGTCAGCTTTGGGGGGCATGGAACGCCTTTCACGCAATCAAATTAACCAGCCGCACATTGGCGGGCATAGGAATGGCGGCATCAGGCATATCGGCCCCGGCAGGGCCTGCCCCCCTGCCCGCCCAACCTTGCGGCCCCCCCCCATGCCGGTCGGCACTTGCCTCATGTCCTGCAAGGGACATGCCAAAGCGGGCCAGTTCATTGGCAAGTTGGCGCTCTGCCTCCAACAACAGGCGCGCGGCCTCTGGCGTTTCGGTCAAGATCCGCACGGTGGCCGAATCTCCCTGAACTGACAGGGAAATTGTCATGCGGCCCAAATCCTCTGGCGTGATATCCAGCACCATATCGCCGCCAGCGGCATCCAGCAGCACCGAAATGGGGCCAGAGACCAGACCTTCTGGCCAGTCTGGCTGGTGCATGGGAACCGTGGCCATCTGGGGTGGGGGCAGAATTTGCGGGGGGGCAGCGCTTGCGGATGTTGCGGCTGCCGCCAAGGGTGCAGGGGTGCCAGACGCGCTATCGCCAAGGGGCGCTTGGATTTTAGGCAGCTCTGCCAGCACAGCTGCAGGGGAGAGGGGCGCAATGCCGCCATTGGCCGCTGGCGGCTGCAGCGGCAGTGCCGGGGGATCACCTGCCAGCTTTGCGCGGGGTGCCAACACGCGGGGGCCAGGCGCTTCAGGCAATGCAGTGCGCGGCCCTGCATGGGCCGGGGTGTTTTTCAGGGCACTGGTCGGGGTGTTTTTCAAGACGATGGCAGCAGCGTTAGCGGGAGGGCTGGCGGGAGTGCTGGCCGGGGTGCTGGCCGGAGCGCTGGCCGGGGCATTGGATACGGCCACAGCTGATGCTACAGATTCCCCCTCAGGGGGCTGCGGGCCAACCAGAACTTCTGCAGTCTCGGCCCCTTCCGCGGCGGGCACTGGGGCAAGCGGTGCAGGTGTGCCCGGCGCGAATGTGGCCGCATCTTTCAGCGCCACGGCGTTGGCATCGGGTCTGACAGTGGGCGCAGCATCCATGGCCTGAAATTCAGCCTCTGCAACCAAGCTTTCATTATGGGCATCGTCCACCACCACCGTCGATGGTTGCGCATCATGCTCTGGCGCTGGGATAAACTCTGGCATGGTCACCAGAGGTATTTCGGCGGCTATTGGCACAGGCATCCCCTCCTGTGGCCCTGCGGCCTGCCCCGTGGCAGGAGGCGAAAGCCCCTCTGCCACCTGCCCCAGAGCAGGTGCTACCGCATCCGGTTCAGGATCGGGCGGCACCTCTGCCAAGCCCAGCGTCAGGGCGGGCATTTCGGCTGTTGCGGCCATTTCCGGCGCGACCGCGGCCTGCGGCGTGACGGCAATCAAGCTTTGCACCTGTTGCACAGCCAAAGCCATATCGCCGGGCATGATTAACTCGGCCGTGCCGCGCGGAAGTGCCAAAGGCAGTTCGGCCTGAAGCTCTGCCCCCTCCAGCGCGCCTTGCAACTGGCGCAAAAACGCCCCCGGCGCGGCAGGCAAGCCGGTCTCTGAAAACCCACCCTGCCCGGCAGCTTTGCCAGTCATTCCGGCCAGATTGCCCAAAATCTCCATCTGTAAGGCCCCTTTGGTTCTGTGTGTGAACGCCTGCTTGCAAAAACAGTGCCGAATGCCGATTAGGACGGTTTGCGCCATGGTGGGCGCGCGGCATCTTGGCGCTGCGCCTGTTCCAATGCTTCGGCGCGGCGGGCATGTCGGGCGGCATCTTCGGCGCTGCGCTGCTGGCGCAACTGCGCCTGCATGGCGCTGCGCAGGGCCGCAGATTTCGCCTCTGCCTGCTGGGCAACAGCGATCTGGCGGTCTTGCTCGGCGCCCAATTGAGCTGCAAGCTGCGCCATATTGCGCAGATGCGCCACGCTTACCGGCCCCTGCCCCGCGGCTTGGCCTGTCCCAAAGCTGCATATCAAATCTGCCAGCCGCGCTTCCATCGCACGGCTTTGGCGCGCTTCATCTTGCTTTTGGTTCAGGCTTTGGGCCAGGGTTGCCACCTGAACAGAGGCACGCCGGGCCTGTAGCAAAAAAAGACGGCTTCGCGGCATCAGGGTTGCTCCGTCAGATCAGGCTCTGGGCCACATAGCTGCAACAGGGCCGCGCGACTGGCTTCCAGCCCAACGGGCTGGCCGGGATCTTGGGAAATCAGCGCGCGGATATCGGGCCAAAGCTGGATTGCCATATCCAGTTCCTTGTCCTGCCCTGGCGCATATCCGCCCATCATCACCAGATCACGATTGGACTGATAGGCCGCGACCAGATGTTTCAGTCGCATGGCGGCGGCCTGTTGCGCGCGATCTGTGACATCGGGCATCACCCGGCTGATGGAATGGGTCACATCAATCGCGGGATAAATGCCCATCTGCGCTTGCGCGCGCGACAGCACCAAATGCCCGTCCAGAATGGCGCGCGCGCTATCCACCACGGGATCGGCCACTGTATCATCCCCATCGGCCAGCACTGTGCAAATGGCGGTGATTGTCCCTTCGCCCGGCAGGCCCGGCCCTGCGCGTTCCAGTAGCGCCGGGATAAGGGCGATCACCGAGGGCGGATAGCCCTTTGCGGTAGGCTGCTCGCCCATTGCAAGGCCGATTTCGCGTTGGGCATGGCCCACGCGCGTCAGACTGTCGATAATCAGCAACACCCGCTGGCCCCGGTGGCGGAACCATTCGGCAATGGCAAGGGCACGGCGCACGCCGCGCAGCCGCAACAAGGGCGAACGATCGGCAGGCACAGCCACCATGCAACAGCGCGCCGCCGCCTCGCCCTGCATCAGGCGCGCGGCCATATGGCCCACTTCGCGCGCGCGCTCTCCGATCAGGGCCAGTACAACGACATCGGCCTCGGCGTTGCGGGCCATCATTTCGATCAATACGGATTTGCCCACGCCAGACCCGGCGATAATCCCCATGCGTTGCCCTTCGCCCAAGGTAAGTGCCGCATTCACAATCCGCACACCGCAGTCAAAGGGCTTGTTGACAGGCGTGCGCAACAACGGGTTCAGGGGTTTTCCGGCCAGAGGCCATGTCTCTGTGACAATGGGGGCGGGGCGGGCATCCAGTGGGGCACCTTGGGCATCGATCACACGGCCCAACAGCCCTTCGCCCACCCCAACCTCTTGCCCGCCGGGCAACAGATGCACCCGCGCCCCCGCCAGAACAGGCGTGCCCGGTTCGGTGACAACCAGCTTGTTGCGCCCGTCATTATAGCCCACCACCTCGGCCAGGGTGCTTTGGCCCTGCGCACCGGCCACATGGGCCAAGGCACCGGGTTCGGCAGGAAAGCCCGTGGTTTCCAGATGCAGCCCGTCATAGCGCAAAACCTGGCCCGAAATGACAGGCTGCGGGCGCGGCGCAGCAGCAAGCCGCGCGATCAGTGCAGGGATGGGGCGCGGGGTGGTCATGATGCGGCCACGGGCTGAATAAGATCCTCCAGCGCCAGCCCTTGGGCGCGCAGGCGGATATCGCCGCGCGCAAGGGCGGCATCGCCCTGCACCTGTGCCTGAAACAACCGCTCCAACTGGGGGCTGGCCTGCAGGGCATGGGCCGCTTGCAGCGCGGCCAGATCATCGGGGTTCAGCACCAGAGCAAGATCGCCGAACCCTTCGGTAATCCGCGCCGCAAGTGCGCAGATGCGCGCGGCAAAAGCGGGGGGGTCTTGGGTGATCTGTTGGCCCGCGCGTTCTGCGGCCAAGGCCCGCACCATCTGCCCAAGGCTTTGGGCAAGGGCCTCTGTCTCGGCCTCCATCGCGTCACGCATCCGGGCCATGATCGCGGCCAGTGCGTCTGCACCCTCTGCCAGTTGCGCGCGGGCCTGTTCCAGATCTGCCGCGGCCTCTGCCCGGCCAAGCGCCTGCCCCTCGGCGCGGGCGGCGGCAAGGGCGGCACTCTGCGCGGCCTCTGACATGGGGGCTGCGCGCGGGGGGGGCGGGGGGGGCGCCGCTTCGGCTGTCGGTTCCGCATCGATCTGTGGCGCGGGCGGCAAGGCCGGGGCGCGCACCAGTTGATGCGGCTGGCACAGCACAAATCCCCCCTCGCCCATGGCCGGCGCAAGGCCGGGCATCGGCGAAAACCCGGCTGCGGCACGCGCGAAGGGCATGGCCTGAAATTCTGCACCCATCAGACCATTTCCTCACCGCCGCGCCCGGCCAGAACGATCGTGCCCGCATCGGCCATTTCGCGGGCGGTGGCGACAATGCGCTTTTGCGCCTCTTGCACATCAGACAGGCGCACGGGGCCAAGGGCATCCATGTCATCCCGGATACCGGCAGCCGCGCGCACCGACAGGCAAGACAACAACCTGTCGCGCAAACCCTCATCCGCGCCTTTCAGCGCGAGAACCAGCAATTCAGGTTCTATCGTGCGCAACAGGGTTTGCAGGCTACGATCATCAGATTTTCCAAGATTATCAAAGACAAACATATTGTCCTGAATCGCTGCCATAAGATCCTTGTCATCCTTGCGAATGTCTTTGAGAATACGCAACTCTGCCTCGCTGCGCATGAAATTCATGATCCGCGCCGCCGCCCTGACCCCGCCAATCTGCGATGCGCTGGAACTGCTGGACGCCTTGAACTTGCGCTGCAAGACCTGTTCCAGATCGCCAAGCGCCTCTGGTGTGATCGCGCCCAGCGTGGCAATGCGGCGCAGGATATCGGATTGGATGGCATCCTCCAGCATGCCCAGCACGGCAGAACCGCGCGTGGCATCCAGACAGGCAATCACCAGTGCCATGATTTGCGGATGCTCGTCAGAAATGACCTCTGCGATGGATTGGGGATCCATCCAATCCAGCAGCTCTATCGGGCGTTCAAGGCTGAGCGGATTTATACGCGCCAGAACCGATTGCGCGCGGTCTGCGCCAAAGGCATCCGACAGCACATTGCGCACATACCCGCCGGATCGGTGGGCAAGCCCGGTTTCATCGGCCAGCCGCATCAAGAAATCTTCAAGCACCTGATCGGCCTGTTCCTCAGTAACCTCTTCGATGGAATAGACAGCAGCGCCCAGATGCTGCACCTCTGCCGGGGAGAGGTTGCGCATGATCTCGGCGGCCAGCTCTTCGCCAAACATCAGCATCAATATTGCGGCTTCCTGCGTGGCGGGGCCAAAGGGTATGGGAAGAGGTGACATGCGGGTTTACCCTCTGCTATCAAGTTCAGGGCGGATCATGCGGTGCAGAACAGAGGCCACGCGGCCGGGATCATCCTTGGCAAGATGCTGCAAGACGGCCTGTTTTTCGGCGCGGCTGGCATTGTTGCCCACCACGCTTTGGGCCAGATCGCGGTGGCGCTGGTTCAGCTTCTGCTCCACCTGCTGCAATGTGTCGCCCTCTGCCACCTCGACCATGCCAGTGGCATAAGGCAACGAACCGGGCTGCCCTTCGACGGCCTGCAACTGGCGCTGCAACAGCGGGCGCACAATGCCAAGGCCCACCACAGCCACAACCACAATCACCACCAGCGCGCGCAGCACTTCAGACAGATAGGGGAATTGCCAGGATGCAGGGGCATTCTCCGCGCTGACAGGCAGCGCAAAGGGATGCACCGCAATTGTCACCACATCACCGCGCGCGGCGTCATGGGCGATGGCGCTTTCCACCAGCCTTTGCAGCGATTGAACAAGGGTGTCTTGGGCGGCGATGGCGTCTTCCCCGGCCAGATCGGGGGCGCGCAAGACTATCGCGGTAGATAGGCGGCGCAACTGCCCGGTTTCGGGCTGGGTGCTGGAAATGGTGCGGCTCACCTCGAAATTGCGCGTTGTGCCGACTGAACTGCTGCGCGGTGCAGGTTGGGCATCGCCCCCTGTGGCAGGTGTCTCGGCTAGGTCTGCCTCTGGTGGGGGCGTGTTTGTCAATGCACCGGGAATGCCACCGGCAGCAGGCTCGCGGGTAATGTTTTCCGTCACTTGCTCGCTGCGCAGGGCATTGCCCTCTGGATCAACCCGTTCTTCCCGAATGTCGCGCCGGGTGAAATCCATATCGGCCGTCACCTCTACAGAGAAATTGCCATAGCCCACAATCGGGGTCAGCAGGGCTTCAATGCGACGGCGCATCAGGGTTTCCAGTTCAACCCGGTGGCGCAAATGGCGCTCTGCCAGCCGGGAAACATCATCTTCATCCCCGCGTGACAACAAGCGCCCGGTCTGATCCACGACGCTGACATCGGCGCGCGCCATGCCCGGAACAGAGGAAGAGACAAGATGCACAATCGCCTCTACCTGTCCCGAATCCAGCACCCTGCCTTGCGCCATTGTCAAAAAGACAGAGGCGCTGGGGGAATGATTGTCACGCAGAAAGGCAGAGCGTTCGGGCAAGGCCAGATGCACCCGCGCCGCCTGCACTGCGCCGATTTCAGTAACAGAGCGGGCCAAATCCAACTCCAGGCTCTGGCGCAGACGCGCGGTTTCCAAAGACCGGCTGGCACCGAGGGGAATATCCGCCAGCGGGCGGTCGCCATCAGGCACGGCCTGCGGCAAACCCTGCGCCGCCAAAGCCAGCCGCGCGCGGTGAAAATCTGCGGTGGGAACAGAAACTTCGCCTGTCATCTGATCCACCCGCGCATCAAACCCTGCACCAGAGAGCGCTTCCACAACGCGGGCTTTCTCCGCTTCGGGCAGGCCGGGATACAGCGCGCTGCGCGGCGCCTCGCGCCAGACCATCCAGGCCAATATCGCCACCGCCGCCGCAGCAACCAGCACAAGAGAGGGCAGCGCGCGGCGCAGCGCGGGTTGCCCGGCAAAGCGCGTAACAAGACCAGGCAAGCCCTGCATGCGCCCCATGACGGCATTTGGCCCGGTAGCGGGCATGTCATTCGGCCGAGGGGTGGGCGAAAGTGCCATTCGATCAACCTTTTGACTGCGCTTAAACTGGCATATTCATGATGTCGCGATAGGCGCCCAGCGCCTTGTTGCGCACATTCAGCGTAAGTTGAAACCCAAGCGAGGCCACCTGCTGCTCCACCATCACGGCGGCAAGATCGGTTTCCACCCCCGTTTCCCAGGCGCGGGCCGATTGGGTGGCCTGCGCCTGCGCGGCATTGACCTGTTCCAGCGCAGAACTCAGCCGATCGCCAAAATTCTGTGTCGCCTCACCCGCGCGCGCGGGCTGGACGGTCTGCACCGAAGGCAGCGCGAAAGAGGTTCCAACCGGGCCGATGCTCATGCAAATGCCTCAGATCGCTGCGGCTCTCGGGCGTTTGAACGCTGTGGGCGCGGGTGTGGGCGCAGGAGTGGGTGCGGGGCGCGGTTTGGGAGCGAGTTGATCAAACAGGATATCGGCCAGATCGATCTGCTGGCCATCACATAAAACAAGCGCACGTTGCACCACGTTTTCCAATTCGCGCACATTGCCAGGCCAGGCATGAAAACGCAGCACATCCAGCGCCTTGGCAGAAAATAGCGGCAGTATGCCGGCAGGGGCATGACGGCGCAGAAACGCAATGGCCAGCGGCACGATATCTTCGGGCCGTTCCTCCAGCGCGAGGGTGTGCAGGGGAAAAACATTCAGCCGGTAATACAGATCCTCGCGAAACCGACCCGCCGCAACTTCGGCGCGCATATCGCGGTTAGATGTGGCCAGAACGCGCAAATCCACCGCCACTTCCTCGGATGCGCCAAGCGGCGTGACCTTGCGTTCCTGCAGCACGCGCAGCAATTTGGCCTGCAACCCAAGCGGCATTTCCGAAATTTCATCCAACAGCAGCGTGCCACCATCGGCGGCGCGAATAAGGCCCTGCCCCGCCGTGATCGCCCCTGTGAACGCACCTTTCACATGGCCAAAAAGCATGGCCTCCAGCATGTTTTCGGGGATGGCAGCGCAATTGATCGCGATAAAGGGCTTTGGCGCACGGGGGCTGGCGGCGTGGATGGCGCGTGCCAGAACCTCTTTGCCGCTGCCGGTCGGGCCGTTGATCATGACGGTAACATCTGTTGCGGCCACGCGTGCGGCAAGATCAATCAGCCCCCCGGTTGCAGGATCACAGGCCACCATGGGCCGGATGGGCTGGGCAATCACATCTGCGGCGTAAGACAGCAGGGTTTCAGCAAGCGGCGTCTTGGTGTCATTCTCTGTCAGGGGCAACGCGATGCGGGTCAGGCTGCCGCCCATTTCGGGAGTAACGGCCAGCCGCTCTGCCCCCATTTGCAAAATGAAAACAGACCGGATTTTCAACTTGCGCGCCACTTGCACCAAGGCGTGTTCCTGCGCCGCAGTGACAACGCAGCCCACCAGCGCCGCCGCCCCATGGGCCAAGTCTGTGGCCCCCTGTGTCACAACAATCCGCCGCCGGGCCATCAAGTCTGCCAGACGATCCAGCAACAGGGCGAGTTCAGCTTCGGTCGGGGTGTGAAAATGCAGCGTGCTCATGGGCGAGGGTACCTTTTCAGTTGCTGCAACAAACAAGGCAGAAATCATGCCAAACATCCCAACTGGGCCGGGAATATAAATTACCTTTCAATATCAATATTTTAGGCGAACAACCCCCGCTGTCATTTATCTGACATGCGGCGTTCAAGCTACGGTTTTCCGCAAGGCGCGACAGCAAAAATGATGGGCGTCAACGGCAGAGGATTGGGCGGGACACTCTTTTGTCGGAAACCCCTACTTTCGTCTGGGCCACTCTCCCTCTGTCGGGGTCAAATCACGCAGCATTGTGCCGTTCTAAGCTATGTTCATGAACCATGGGACACCATCAATGCTTTCAAAAACCTATCATTTAAAATTCCCAAGCCTTGATGCAGCGCAAATTGCAGCCCCCTTCGTTGTCGAGACGATGGGCAACGCAATTCCCGATTGCAATCTTGTCGGGCTGAATGTGCTCATCTCCAAGGAAGGGGACGTCTCTATCAATGTATTTTTTAGCAATATCAACGATCTCAAGACATTTGAAAAAAAGCATGGCGGATTCCTCGATACTATGAAGAAGACATTCCTTTTCAAATCCAATGGGTTCGAAGGGGTGTGCATTTTCAATTACGATTCTGCCGAAGATGCCGCGTAACGCGGATTTGGCCTGAAATTTGCACAGCCGGACGCAAAATCGCGTGAAACAGAACAGGCCCTCTATGTCTCTTACCCTCCATGCCCTTCGCTTCCTCAAGGATAAACCATGAATCAGGCGCGCGCGGATGTTGCCGCAGAAACCGGGCTGATGCGCGTCCCGTCAGAGCGTATCAGCCGCCTGATGGATCTGGTCGCCGAACTATCGCTCTCGGTGGCAGAAACGGTGCGTTCACCCGATCTGGATGGTCTGGAACTGTCGCATTTCGAAACCGCCGTGCATCGGCTGATGATGATCGTGCATGAGGTGCAGGATGCCGCAACGGATATGCGGCTTGTGGCGATTGACGATGTGTTCAAACGGCTGCGCCGCATGGTGCGCGAGCTGGAACGCCAGACAGGCAAAAAGATAGATATCCAGACCATCGGGGCCGAAACCCAAATTGACAAATTGGTGGCTGACAGGCTGTATGACCCGCTGCTGCATGTGTTGCGCAACGCGGCCGATCACGGGTTGGAACCCCCCGAAGAACGGCTTGCCGCAGGGAAATCCGATACCGGGCTGATCCGGCTGACCGCGGCGCAAGTGGGCAGCGAAGTGCGGATCACGGTAGAAGATGACGGGCGCGGCCTGAACCGCAAAAAGATTCTTGCCAAGGCACGCGAGCGCGGTTTTTTCGCCGAGGATGAAGAACCGGAACCCGCTGTTTTGTGGAAGGTGATTTTCAAAGACGGGTTCTCAACGGCAGACACTGTGTCCAACCTGTCCGGGCGCGGGGTGGGCATGGATGTTTTGAACACCACCATGACCGCGCTTCGCGGGCGTATCCTGGTGGATAGCCAGGAAGGAAATGGCACACGCGTGGCGCTGCATATCCCGGTGTCGCTGGCCTTTCTGGATTGCATCATCTTGCGGCTGGCCGGGCAATTATTCGCTGTGCCAATTGATGTGGTTTCAGAAATCCTGAAACCCGACGCCCGGCAACTGGCGGGCGTTTCGGCCCAGAACGGTGCCGAAGTGTATCTGTGGCGCGATGGCAGTATCCCCGTTTGCAGACTGACAGAGTTTTTTGAAGGGATGGACACCAAAAACCACACACACCCGTCCGATCAGCAAGCGAGTCGCGCGAGGGGATTTCACCCTCACGCGCTCCCAGAACCGTACGTGAACCTCTCGACTCATACGGCTCCCAGCGTTCGGCTATTTGCGTAGAGAAGAGGCCAATGGGCGAACAATCCCGGCGTGGATTTCACGAGTCTGGCAAGCCAGAGCCGCGCTTGCCGGGGCCGTTGCTTGAAGCGTTTATACTTCCGCATCACCCATCGAACCAAATGTGCGTCGATCAGACGTAGTGTCTGATAGAGCGCCGATTTGTAGAAGCACCTGAAGTAGCCGATCCAGCCTTCAATCTGTCGATTGAACATGCGGGCCAAATCGATCAGCCCCTTGTCGCTGCGCCGCTGCAATCCCCAATTGCGCACCCGGCGTCGGAACGCCTTGAGGGCTTTGGGGCTGGCCGCCGGAAGATAGGATACGCCAAACAACCCTCCGCGCCAGATCGCCAGCCGGGGCTGGAACCTGTAGCCAAGAAAGTCGAATGCAACCGAAGGGAAGGACCCCTTCCGGTTGGTATCCTTGCAATAAACGATCTTTGTCTTTTGCGGATGAAGTGTCAGGCCACAGCCTGCAAGCCGGTCTTCGACTTGCCGCCAGAGCCTACGCGCTTCACCTTCCGTCCGACAGTGGCAGATGATGTCATCCGCATAACGCTCGAAGGGCACATGCGGGTTCTCTCGATCCATCCATTTGTCAAAAGCGTAGTGCAGAAACAGGTTTGCCAGCAGCGGCGAGATAACCCCACCTTGTGGCGTTCCGCAGTCCTGCGAGACAAGGCTGCCATCCTCCATCATCACCGGTGCCTTCAGCCACCGCTCGATATAAAGCAGCACCCAGCGACAATCCGTGTGATGGCGGACCGCCCTGAGCAGAAGCTCATGATCGATGGTGTCAAAGAACCCTTTGATGTCCATGTCCAGCACCCAGTCAAAGCGCCAGCATCGCTGACGCGCCGTCCGGATGGCGTCGATGGCGGAGCGTCCGGGCCGATACCCATAAGAATCCCTATGGAATACTGGTTCCACGAGTGGTTCCAGATAAAGCCGGACGACCTCCTGCGCGATGCGGTCCGTGACCGTTGGGATGCCCAACGGCCGTTGGCCCCCATCCGCCTTGGGGATCATCACCCGGCGTACCGGCGATGGCATGTAGCTGCCAGAGGACATTCGGTTCCAAAGCTTGTAGAGGTTCGGACCAAGCCGTTCCCCGAAACTTTCGAGCGTCTGCCCATCTACACCAGCTGCACCCTGGTTGGCGTCCACATGTTGGAACGCTTCCCAGACATCTCTCTTCTCAATCGTAAACGGCTTTGCCTCTGTCATCCGGCTCATCCTGTTACCAGTTGGCCAGCGGCAGCGGCTGAACACCACAGCCCCTTCGATCCAGCGCCATTACAGCGCCTTCAACCCTACTACGGGCTGTTCTGCCCCTGTGCCCCGCATCGGTACTCTGGACCTTTCGGGGGCTTCCCAATCGGTCGTCTCCCTTAGCATCGGGACGACAGGTTCTCCTGTTCCGCAAAAGAGCCTGATCCAGATTCACGCCGCCTTCGAGCCGGATGCCGCATGGGCCGGACTTCAGGACACCGCCCATACTCATCCCGGGGTGACCACCACCCCCGGTTCTGACATCAACCATACGTTTTCGGCAGTTCATCGACGGTTCGCTTTCGCTCGTCTCTCTGGATCGTACCTGACGGGATCGCGCCCCGTCGTTTCCACAACGCTCACCACCATCGCTCTTTACGACAGCAGCTTGTGGTGGTTTGGGATCGGCTCCTGATCGCCGAACCCGAGGGGCCTACCCTCATCTCTTTTGCAGTTACGCACCTCCTTTCCATGTCGGTACTCAGGACACACGGTGATCATCGTCTTCCAGACAGCCAGCGGGCCGCTTGCCATTCCGGTAGATGAAATCCTGGATCGTCAACAGGTGGTGATGAAACCGCTTACCGGGCGGCTGGCACAGGTGCGGGCCAGCTATGGCTGCGCGCTTTTGGGCAATGGCGATGTTGCCTTGGTGCTGGATTGCGAACGCCTTGTGCAACGCGAGGGCAGCGCATGACACATTCAGCCCTGGCCGAGGACGCTGGCCTTGAAACAATTCGCACTTGGCTGGAGCGGACATGCGCCATTCATTACCCGCCAAGCAAGCGTGCCCTTTTGCAACAGCGGCTGGATCGGGTGCAGCAAAGCCTTGGTATGCGTACGCTCAACGAGATGGCAAATGCCTTGCACTGCCCCGAGTCCCGCGAAGTGCAATTGGCAATCATGCACGCGGCCTCTACCAATCACACTTATTTCTTTCGCGAAACAGATGTGTTGGATCAGTTCCGAAAGGATGTGCTGCCCACATTGGCCACAAGGCCCGAAATTCGTCTGTGGAGCGCCGCCTGCTCGACCGGAGATGAGGTGTATACCCTTGCCATCCTGATCGCAGAGGCGCTTGGGCCAGACGCTCTCAGGCGCACCCATATTCTGGGAACCGATATCAGCGCCCCTGTGATCGAACGGGCCGAAGCCGGGATTTACCCCCGTGACCGCCTGGAGCAGATGCCTGCAGACCTGGTGCAGCGCTACCTGCGCCCTGTCGGCCTGAACCGGTTTCGCGTTATTGATGATATTCGCACCGCCTGCACGTTCCGGCGGATGAACCTGAAGAAATCACCTTATCCGTTCCAGCATATGTTTCAGGCCGTGTTTTGTCGCAATGTGCTGTATTATTTCGCGCCCCCCGATCAAGCAGAGGTTGTGAACGCAATTGCCGATGTAACCGAGCGTGGTGGCTGGATGTTCACCAGCGTTACCGAAAACCTGCGCGAATTGTCGCCACGCTGGCAGTATATCAGCAATGGCATTTCCCGCAAGACGGGTAAGCTGACATGATGGCGGCTCAGGCCAAACAAGCAAGGGTGCGCGTGCTGATCGTGGATGATTCCGCCATGATCCGCAAAGTTCTGTCGCTTGGGCTTGCCAGTGACCCAGAGATCGAAGTGGTGGGCACCGCAGCCGATGGCGATCAGGCGCTGGATATGGTGCAACGCCTTTCGCCCGATGTGATCACCCTCGATATCGAAATGCCGCGCAGCGATGGCGTAACGTTTCTGCGCCGCATGATGCCGAAATGGTGCGTGCCAACGGTTGTCATCTCTGGTGTCACCCGCGAGGGGGCTGATGTTACCCTGCAGGCCCTGGAGGCTGGCGCGGTGGATATCATCGCAAAACCCGCGCTGGGGATTGGCGAAGGGCTGCCACAGATCATGGCCGATATCTGCTTGCGCGTGCGCGCCGCGGCAGGCGCGAAGCCGATTATGGGTCATTCAACCACACCCGATCACCAGAAGGCAGCAGTGGCTTCGGCCCTTGGCGCGGGGCGGCCCCGGCATCATGTGATCGTGATTGGCGCATCGACAGGCGGGGTGCAGGCGCTGTCCCATCTGCTGCCCATGTTACCGGCAACTGCGCCAGGAATCGTGATCGTGCAGCATATGCCCGCAGGCTTCACCGAATCCTTCGCCAAAAGGTTGGATGCCGTTTGTGCCATCCGCGTGCGCGAGGCCCAGAATGGCGATCCTGTCCGCCCTGGCACCGCGCTGATTGCCCCCGGCGGTGACCGTCACATGATATTGCGCGGCCAATGGCCGGATCTGCGCGTGATATTGCAACAAGGGCCGCCTGTCTGCTTCTCCACCCCTTCGGTTGATGTGCTGTTTCGAAGCGCCGCGCGCCAGATTGGCACGCATTGTGCAGCCGCACTTCTGACAGGCATGGGCAGAGACGGGGCCGAAGGGATGCTGGATATCCGCCGCGCCGGAGGGCGCACAATCGCTCAGGATGAAGAAAGCTCTGTCGTCTGGGGTATGCCCGGACAGGCCGCCCATATCGGTGCTGCAGAACAAATCCTGCCCCTGAAATACATCGCCGCTGCCTTGCTTGACCCTCCCATGTCCGAGCACCCGCTTTTCAGAAAACACGAAGGATGGAGCCTATGACGCAACTCGCCACAGAACCCCGCACTCAGACCGTCCCCATGGGGCTGGAGGTGGAAACCGATACCTTGGCCAATATGTATCTGACCTTTGATATCGGGGCGGAGGAATACGGGGTTTCGATTTCTGATGTCATCGAGATTGTGGGGATGCAGCGCATCATGCCAATCCCCGATTTGCCCCATTACCTGAAGGGCGTGATAAATCTGCGCGGCAAGGTCATTCCACTTATGGATATCCGTCTGCGCTTCAACATGGTCGAGCGCGCCTATGACGAGCGTACTGTGATCATCGTGATGGAGGTGGATGACGCACCGATCGGGCTGATTGTCGATGGTGTGCGCGAAGTGCGTGAAATCGGGGATGACAGGATCGACCGGCACGCCCAGCTTGGCAAATCCAGCTCCCGGCAAGTGATCGCCGGGCTGGCCCGCATGGAAGAAAGCGTGGTTGTTATCCTAAATCCTTCGGTGCTGGTTTCGGAGGATGATCTGCGTCTGGTTCAGGACAAAAGCGAGGGCTGATGCGGATTGTCGTGCAAAACCAGAAAGGTGGCGTCGGCAAGACGACAACAGCGCGCAATCTTGCAAGCGCGCTGGTGCAACAGGGGCTTGCCGCCCGTGTGGTGCTGGCAGATCTTGATCCACAGGCGCATCTGACGGCGATGCTGCCCGTTGCGGATGCCAGCGCAGGCGATGACGCCGCGCGCTGGCTTGCGGGCGAAGATGTGCGCGCAGCGCCGGTTGCGGGTGAAACCGGGCTGGCCCTGCTGCGCGCGGGTGCAGACCTGCCCGAACCCGCGCCGGAATTGTCCATGCCCGCAGGCGCAGACTGGATGATTGTGGATACCGCGCCAGCCTGGTCTGATCTGACAGTGGCGCTATGCCGCTGGGCGGATCTTGTCCTGTGCCCGCTGGAGCCGGATTTTCTGGGCCTGTCCGGGCTGGCCCGGCTGCTGGAACAGTTCACCCAACATGACGTGCCACATGACAAGTTGCGCTTTCTTCTGTGTCGCCATTCGCCGCGCCTGAATCTGCACCGCGATGTTCAGGCACGTCTGGCAGAGCGGTTTGGAGAGAGCCAACTCTTGCCTGTGACGATCAGCAATTCTGTGCGGATATCTGAATCGGCAGGATTTGGGCGCAGCGTGCTGGCCCATGCGCCCGACAGCGCCTGCGCACTCGAATATCTCACGCTAGCCCGCCTTTTGGCGGGCACCCCTCCCATCAGCACAAAAAGGAGCGTCGCATGAGCGATCTGACACCCGCCAAGCCCGCGCCCAAGGCGCGGCGCAAACCCTCACCCGTCGGTTTGGGGGCAGATCCACTTGACAGGCTCGCCCAGCCCCAAACCCTGCCCACAGATCCTGACCCGAATTCCGCCAGCCCAGACCCCTCTGTCAGTGACACCGCCGCCCCCGTTTCCGAAACCCCTACAGCCCCCACCAGGAATGACGCCATGACCAAATCCAGCCTTCCTCCTGAATATGACACCCCATATTGGAACAGGGTCGGCACGACCGAACCACTGAATATTCTGTCCAATCCGCTGATGATCGCAGATAGCGAGAATGTAATCCGCTTCGTAAATGAAGCCGCTTTCAAAATGTTCGAAAGTATTGAAACGGCCCTCCGCCACGATCTCCCTCAGTTCAGCGCGCGTGACATGGTTGGCAAATCCATAGATCATTTCCACCTCAATCCGCAGCATCCGCGCATTATTATCGAGGGGATGCGCAAACCACATACCAGCCAGATCGAAATTGGCGGCAAATATCTCAGCTTCAGCGGCACCCCTGTCTTTGATGCAAAAGGCGATCTTCAATGTGTATTCGTCGAATGGCGTGACCGTACCGATGTGGTAACCCAGAAACTGGAAATGGAACGGCTTTTCAAAGAAATTTCAGCCATGGGCGCGGCCCATACACAAGGAAATATAAGCTATTTCATCCCGGTTGACGGGTTTTCAGACGATACCCGGCGCGTGGCCGAATACACGAACGAGATGGTTGCCGGGCATATCGCGATCAAGAAAAAGTTGCTGGCCTGCATGTCAGAATTCGCCAATGGCAATTTCAATGCGCCTTTGGAAGCATTCGGCGGTGATCGCGCGTTTATCAATGAAACGGTGGAAAAGATTCGCTCCTCCTTCAAGAAGGTCACTGCGGAAATTGAGCGGTTTTGCGTCGCACTGGATCGCGGTGATCTCGCGATCGAGGTCAATCGCGACGGCTTTGACGGTGATTACCGCAAGATCGTGGATCTCATGGAAACGGCGCTCATCTCGCTCAATGGCACAATCAGCACAGCCAGCCAGCAGGTTGCGCAGGTCGCAATTACCGTAGAGCAGATGTCAAAATCCAGTCAGTCGCTGGCGACAAATTCGCAGATTGCCTCGTCCTCGGTGGATGATGTCTCTTCCTCGGCCGAAGAGACCAATATTCAGGTCAAGGCGAATGCCACATCCGCAGACAATGCGGCCAAATTGGTGGGCAGCACAGTTGCCGTGGCCAATGACGGGAACGAGAAGATCACTGAAATGGTGGCCGCAATGGATGGTATTCGCGTGTCATCGCAAGATATCGCCAAAATCATCAAAGTGATTGACGAAATCGCGTTCCAGACCAATTTGCTGGCGCTGAATGCGGCTGTGGAAGCCGCGCGTGCAGGCCAGCACGGGCGCGGTTTTGCAGTTGTGGCCCAAGAGGTCCGCAATCTGGCAGGCCGTTCGGCAAAAGCCGCACGCGAAACTTCGGAACTGATCGAAGATGCCGCAACCCGCGTTCAATCGGGCGTGCGCATTGCCGGAGAGGCGCGGGAATCCTTCACACGGATCGCAACCGACATTCAGGAAGTGCAAACGCTGGTGCGCGATATTGCCGTGGCCAGCGAAGAGCAGGCGCGCGGGGTCACGCAGATCAATTCGGCAATTGGGGAGGTGGCGAAAGCCGCACTTGCGACCAGCCAACAGGCCGATGAACTGGCCGCAAGCGCCAGTCAGATGCGCTCTGCCACGGATGTGATCCGCCGCGATTTCGAGCGGTTCAATCTGCGCGAAGTCATCAGCAACTCGGCAGAAAGTTTCGGACTGACCGATATGTCGCCAGAAATGTTGGAACATCTGCGCGCCATGTTCACAGCCGAGATGGCAGGGCGGCCAGCCCCGGCGCTTGGCACGACCAAAAGCGCAGGGCCGGCCCCCCGCACGGGCGCTGATATGGACGAACGCGGATTTGCAAATTTCTGACCTTTTGCGCGGCCGGGAATGCCGGTCGCGCCTAACCCCAGGAGAATACACATGCCTTATAATGTCATGATCGTTGATGACGCTGCGATGATGCGGCTGTATATTGCAAGCTTTATCAAAAGCTTGCCAGATTTCAAAGTGGTGGCTCAGGCTGCAAACGGGCAAGAGGCATTGGACAAGCTGGCCGATGGCGCCGAGGTTGATCTGATCTTGCTGGATATCGAAATGCCGGTCATGGACGGGCTGGAGTTTCTGCGCCACGCGAAACTGAAGACACAGGCCAAGGTCTGCATGCTGTCCTCGGTTGTGGTATCCGGCTCTCCCCATGCGGCCAAAGCGCGTGAATTGGGGGCAGATGGTGTTGTCGCAAAGCCATCCGGCACTGTCTCGCATGATTTGCAAGAAAAGACGGGCGAAGAACTTGCCAGCACAATGCGCGCGCTGATGGCCGCATAATCTGCTTCCCCCTGGACGCTGCCACCTGAACGGAGACTGCCGCGATGTCGGATGAAATGGACGAAATCTGGGTTCTTTACGCCGATGATGGCGCTCAGGCGATGGATGCAATGGAAACTGCATTGCTAGAGTTGCAAGCCAGCAGTGCGGCCGAACAGCCTCCGCTTGTAGCGGCCCTGTTTCGCGCTGTTCATACCTTCAAAGGCAATTCCCGTGTTCTGGGGTTGGAAACTGTTGAGAGTCGCGCCCATCTGGCAGAAGATCTGATCGGGTTGGTGCGCGACAAAGGGGTGGAACTGGACGAAGAAATCCTCTCGCTGCTGCTGGAAACCGGCGACCGGTTGCGCGAGATGCTGGAAGAAACCGCCCGCACCCGCGCAGATGTCGCCTCTGCCGATACCGAGGCGCTGGTGGCGCGTTTGCGCGACAAGATCGCGCGATGCAGTGATGCCCCGCAAGCCGACGCAGCACTCGCGCAAGACCACAAGATGCCTGGGCCAGAGGCGAGTTTTGCAACCACGCCGCCACAGCCCGCCCCACCCCCAAGCCTGCCTGCCGATCTCGAAACCGACATTGACAGGCCCACAACACTGGCCGCAGACCCTGACAGCATCGAGGGTGCCACATCCACCAATGCTGCGCCCCTGGAGCAAACCCCGGAGCCGGAACCAGAACCAGAGCCTGCCGATGATACCGCAGCACTGCCATCGCCCGCCCCAGCAGGGACTGCGTCAAACCCTGATGTTGCCCCCGCACGGCCAGAAGGAACGGTGGGCACCGCTACAACCACAGCTGGCACCGCAGCTTTGGCGCAGGATGCGACCTATCTGGCCATTTTCAACGAAATGGTAACGGATGCTGTGACCAAGTTGCGCAAGGCGCAATCGGCAGGCGATGCCGGCATGGTCAAGCGCGTCGTGCCGGGGCTGGCCCATGCGGCAAAGCAGCTCGGGTTGGAAAATTGGCAAGAGTTGATCGCCACCCTGCCCCAGGTGCCTGCCCTGGATGAGATTGGCACCATTATTTTCGCGATAGAGAGCATGGGCGGCACGCCCACGCCTGCGGCCGCCCCCTGCGCGACGAAGGATGACGCACAAGCCGGTTTCTTCGAACGCATTGCGACACCCCTGGAAATGATTTCGCGGTTTGGCACAGATTACGCGCTTGGCACGGCCAAAGACCCGCAAACGCTGGCAGAAGCCGTAAGCCAGCTGACAGACGCATCCGAGGCTGCGGGATTTGTCCGCGTCACCTCTGCCGCACGCACTTTGCCTGTCGCCAGCGATGCCGGCGATTTCCGACGCAGCGAATTGCGCCTTTATGAAGAGCTTGCAAGTGTTGAAGTGGCTTTGGGCACGAAGGCCGAGTTTAAGGGGATCAGCCCCAAAACCCTGCTTCAAACCTGGTGCGCCGATCACGCCTTCGAGACCCTGGATGAACTGGACGCCGTGTTGGAACGGCTGCGGCGCGGCAGCGAGTCGCGCTCTGACCAGCGCGCGCTGGAACGGCTGATCAGGCTTGTTCATCATGCCTGCATGCATTTCCAGTTGTCCGTGGCCTCTGATCTGGCCATGTCTATCCTTGATTTGTTCAGCCGCGGCCATGCCTGTGGCGACAGACCTGATGCGATCCTTATGCAAATCGCGCGTGGATTTATCGATACGCTGGAACTGGTCTTCGATTCCGTGCGCGAGGGTGAAGCACCCGATGTAAAACGCTTGGAAGAGCTGTTTCGGCAAACGGCCGATGCGGGGTTCAAAGGCGCGGGCACGATGACCGCGGCCATGATTGAACGTCGCCTGGGACTGCCAGATGCATTCCACCGCGTGCTCTCGCCGGAAAGTACACGCGCGGCGGGGCTGGCTTTGGAACAAGGCAAGAAATTTTACCTGCTGCGCGCCGATATCAACTCTGATGACAGGCTGGCGGAAGGGTTGTTCGAACTGATCGGTTCTGGCACTGTCGAGGCGATTACGAATGTTACCGTTTTTGATGGCGACAATACGATCTTTGATTTCCTGATCGCCTCGGAACAGGATGAGGTGGCGATGGTTGCGGCATTTGCCCAACTCGACCCCAGCGGCAAGAAACTGGCATTGCTGCAGCATCTGCGCCCCGAACATAGCAGCGCAGAGGAGGAAACCAGCGCGGCCACGGGCGATGATGGCAGTTCCGAGGTGATCCCTTCAGCCGAGATGTCGAGCGAGATGCTTGAGCAACTGGGCGAAGTGGCCGCGGGCCAAGCCATGTTGCAAAACATGCTTGGTGATCTGTGCGAGGCCGATTTGTCAGAGACGATGGACACGATCTTGCGCCAGAACGGCCATGATCTGCGCGCAACCCGGCAGGCCCTGCGCGAAGTGGCTGCGCAGCTGAGTGACCAGCTGCGCGAGATTTCCCAACTTGGAACGCAGATCATGGGCCATTTGTCAGAATTGCAACATCTGACAGCGGCTTTGCGGACAAGACCCGCAGATACAATCCTGCGCCCGCTTTGTGCATTGGTGGCCACGCAGTCGCGCAAAAATGGCTTTGAAGCGCTGCTTTCCACGACTGGAGGGGATGAAGCGCTGGATGTCAGGATGCTGAACACGCTTCGCAATCTGCTACGGCAGTTTCTGACAGTTCGGCTATCCCAGCCAACAAAAGCGCCACGGCGGCTGCATCTGGCCATTCGCAAGCTGGAAGACCAGGTTTCTGCAATTTTGCAAGATGATGGCAGCGCCATGCCAGAGGATGATCAGATCACGGCGATGGAAGAAGAGCTGGCATCGCATGGCGGGGCCTTGCGTGTGATCAAGCGGCCAGAGGGCGGTATTCGCCTGCATATTTTCTTGCCCATCAATCTGGTGGTTCTGGATGGCATGGTCGTTGGGGCAGAGGGCACGCGCTATGTCCTGCCTGTAAATGCAATCCGCAGCATCCTGCAACCCGATCCAAGCGCGCTGATTCATGTCTCTGATCCGGCGGGGCAGCAAATCTGGCTCAGGCTTGGTTCGGACGAGTTGATTCCGATCTGTGATATCTCTGGCCATAAACCGGGGCAGGCGATGGGGCGGAAACGTGGTGCAGACGGGAAAGAGCGCATCCATGTTGTCCTGAACCTGCCAAACTCCTGCATTGCGGTTCCTGTGGATGAATTGCTTGGGCAACAATTGGTTCTTTCGCGCCCGCTGCGGGGTGTGATGACAGGTTTGAACAGCATATCGGGCGTTGCACTTTTATCGCGTGGCGATGTTGCCATGGTGCTGTCGCCGGGGGCCTTATGTGGCGGAGTGACGGGGGAAGAGTTTTTCCGAAACCAACTAACGCATTGAGCCGGGTGCGGGCGCCGAATTGATACAGACTTTTGTTTAATCATATATACGATTGGCAAGGCCGCCCAACCATATTCCCATGAGCTCCCGCCTTATGTGCCTTTGCGTCTTAAGTTATTTGGAAAGATACTTAATGCAGAATAAATTTGTGGGGAGGAATTTGCAGATGCGCCTTTTGCTGGTTGAAGATGACAAATTCATGGCGCAGATGATCTCTGCCTTGCTGGTCAAGAAAGATTTGAATGTCACCATCGTTCATGATGGCGCAACCGCGATAGAAACGATGCGCCTCTATCAATTCGACGCCGTGCTGCTGGATTTGCGCCTGAAAGACATGTCGGGGCTGGAGGTGCTTGTTCAAGCGCGCAAAATGGGAATTGAGTATCCGATCCTGATCTTGTCGGGTGATGCTGACACAGATATGAAAGTGCGCGCCCTTGGTGCAGGTGCGGATGATTATGTGACAAAGCCGTTCAAGATTGAAGAATTGGCGGCCCGGATCATCGCGGTGGTTCGTCGGCGAAATGGCTATCTTTCCACCTGCATAGAGGTCGGGCCGCTGAAGATGGATCTGACTCAAAAACAGGTATATGCGCAGGATGTGCCGCTGAATTTAACACGCAAAGAATACGAGGTGCTTGAAGCACTCGTCCTGCGTTCCGGGCGCACATTAAGCAAGGATACCATGCTTAATCTGCTTTATGGGGGCATGGATGAACCCAACCCCAAGATCATTGATGTGTTTGTCTGCAAGCTGCGCAAGAAACTATCGGATGCGCTTGGCGGGGCATCCCCGATCCAGACAGTGTATGGCATGGGCTATTCCTATCGCGCATGATGGTAATGGCAGCGCGCAAGGTTCCCTTTCCCATTCGCTATTCCAGACATGTGAGAGATTACCAATCGCTCTGGAATTCTGATGAATGCCGGGTAGCCATTTTCTGCGCCAGCGGTTGCAATGCGGCCAGTCGCAGCCCCCGGAAGGCGGCCAGCCCCATAACGCGAAACACCCCTGCCACTTCGCAGCGCCCCCCGCCACCCGGCGTTCCCGCGTGGCGGCGGCAAGGGGTTATCGTGCGGCGCCTCACCAGCCAGCAGCAGCCCTTCGAGGTGCTTCCGTCGCGCCAACGCAACAGGGCGGCCAAAAATCGCAAAGCCGCGCTCTGCCCGCCTCTGGGGCACCCAGCGCCGGAATGCACCGCCATCCGCAATCGCGAAGCAAGGCGGCGCATCAGCAGACAGGTTCGCCGCAAGACGCCGATTTATACGATACGGTGGGCGGCGGCCACACTCGCAGCCTTGGCCGCCGCTGCCCCGCGTTTGAAGCACCAGCCCGCGCAATGCGCCTTGCGCAGCGAGGTGGCGCCATACATCCCCCTGATCGGGCTTGATTCCCACCCTTTCCATGCAAGTTGCGCCATATCTGCGACATTGCCTGTCGCCAGACAGGCTAGGAGGGCGGCCCCGGACTGACAGAGTTTCAAGATATCCGTGCAGCACACGCGCCGCGCCCTCACCTCTGGCCATGCGAAAGGCAGCGTCCACGCCTCTGGTTTTTGCCCGGCAATGGGGCTAAGTCTGCGCCATGACCAGCCTTACACCGCTGCACACCTGCCTAGACCACGCCCTTGCGGCCTGCCTTCCTGTTGCCCCGCAACAGGTCGCGCTGGACGATTGCGTGACTGGGATCCTGGCCGAGGCAGTATGCCTTGCCCAGGATATGCCCCAACACGCCGAAGCGCTGCGCAGTGGCTATGCGGTGGCGGCTTTGGATATGATGGGCGCAAGCCCGGATATGCCGTTGCCCCTTGGCATGGCACAACTGCTGCACCCGGCCGATCCCCTGCCGCCGGGCTGTGATTCCAGTTTGCCCCCAGATGCCGTAGAAGATGGGCCAGCGGGGCTATGCGCCCTGCGCGCCCCTGCCCCCGGCGAAGGCGTGCGGCGGCGCGGCCATGACGGGCGCGCCGGCACAGAACTTGCGCCTGCGGGGGCGCAGATCACACCCCGGCTGTGCCTGCTGGCCGGTCTGGCGGGGCATGGCACGCTGGCCCTGCGCCGCCCAAGGCTGCGCCTTCAGGTGCAAGACCCCGATCAGGCGCGCTATGTCCAGCATTGGGCGATCGCTTGCGGCGCGCAAATTGTGGACACAGATGCAGATCTTACACTCGCCACAACATCAGATCACAGCCCGAAACTGGCCTTCACCCCGGCTGAAAGCGCGTGGCTGTCGGGCGCGGGCGGTGCGCTGGTGTTGCATCTGCCGCGCCGCTTTGATGGGGTGATGGCAGCACTTCTGGGCCTTGGCCTGCCCGCTATCGCGGCCCTGACAGGGGCCAGCCCACGCCCCAGAACGGGTGAGTTGACGCAAAAGATCAGCTCTGCCGTGGGCCTGTCGGAACTGGTTTTGCTGGCAGAAGATAGGGCTGGTATTGCCCCCTTCCCCCCCGGCGTGGTGACATTGGCAAACCTTGCCAAAGCCAGCGCCTTTGCCATTTTACCCCCCGAAAGCGAGGGGCTGCCCGCTGGGGCGGCCTTGGCCTGCACTGCCCTAGACCAGCCCTTTGGATAATCCCCCCATGTCAGCCCCGACCCAAAATCAGTTTTTACACATCCTGTCGCGCGATGCGGCGGAAGCGGCCTTTCTGGCCGCGTTGCGCCCTGCCCCTCTGGGGCATGAGGTGATCGCGCTGGAGCATCTGCCCGGCCGCGTGCTGGCGCAAGATATCACGGCCCCTGGTGATGCACCGCCCTTTGATCGGGCCACAGTAGATGGCTTTGCCCTGCGCGCCGCTGATGTGTCAGAGGCCTCGGAGAGCGAGCCAGTGCATCTGCGCCTGAACCCCGAAACAATTGCCTGCGGCACAGCCCCCGCCCTGTCTGTTGCCGCTGGAACAGCGACGCCGATTGCCACAGGCGGGCCAATCCCGCGCGGGGCCGATGCGGTGGTGATGATCGAATACACCGCGCCCATGGGTGCGGGGATTTCTGTGTCGCGCGCGCTGGCACCGGGGGCGCATGTGTCTTTTGCCGGGTCTGACATTGCGCGTGGCCAGACACTGTTGCGCCGTGGCACTGTGATCGGGGCGCGCGAGGTGGCGATGCTGGCCGCCGTTGGTCTGGATCATGCGGCGGTCTGGCGCAAGCCGCGTGTGGCGGTGCTATCGACGGGCGATGAATTGGTGCAACCGGGCGCGCCGCTGCGCCCTGCGGCTGTCTATGATTCCAATGGCCCCGTTATCGCGGCGGCGCTGCGTGAGAATGGGTGCGAGGCCGTGCATCTGGGCGCCGTGCGTGACCAGCCAGAGGCGCTGGAGGCCGCCATTCGCGCGGCCTTTGACGGGCATGATGCATTGATCCTGTCGGGTGGCACATCCAAAGGCGCAGGCGATCTGACCACCAAAACAATCGCAGCCCTTGGCAGCCCCGGCATCGTGGCGCATGGGGTGGCGCTGAAACCGGGCAAGCCGCTTTGTCTGGCGGTCTGTGACGGCAAACCCGTTGCGGTGCTGCCGGGTTTTCCCACCTCGGCCATGTTCACCTTTCACGAGTTGGTTGCTCCGGCGCTGCGCCAGATGGCGGGCCTGCCCCCACGGGGGGCGGCACAGACAGAGGCGGTGGTGCCTGTCCGGCTGGCCTCGGAACTGGGTCGCACAGAATTTGCGATGGTCGCACTCACCACTGGCCCCAAAGGGCTGGTGGCGCATCCGGTGTCAAAAGGGTCTGGGGCGGTCACGGCATTCGCGCAGGCCGACGGGTTTGTTACAGTGCCCGCGCTGGCCGATAGCCTGCCCGCTGGCACGCGTACCGAAGTCACCTTGTTTGGGCCAAGGCTGGATATTCCCGCGCTCGCCATTATCGGCAGCCATTGCACGGGGCTGGATGCCGTGCTTGGCCAGATGGCCGAACGGGGCTTGCGCGCGCGGGTGCTTGCGACGGGTTCGCTGGGGGGGTTGGCGGCCTTGAAGCGGCGCGAATGTGATATTGCGCCCATCCATCTGCTACATGCCGAAACCGGGCAGTATAACGCGCCCTATCTGAGCGAGGGGATGCGCCTTATCCCCGGTTGGCGGCGCATGCAGGGGCTGGTGTTCCGCAAGGGTGATCCCCGGCTGGACGGGCGCAGCCTGCCAGAGGCGCTTACAGCCCTGCTGGCCGATCCAGAGGCGGTAATGGTGGGGCGCAATCAGGGATCAGGCACGCGGGTTTTGCTGGACAGATTGCTGGGCGGTGTGCGGCCCCAAGGCTATTGGAACCAGCCTGCCGCGCATAATGCCGTTGCCGCCAGCGTGGCGCAGGGCCGCGCCGATTGGGGCATGGCCATCCGGCCTGTGGCAGAGGCGATGGGGCTGGGATTTTTACCTGTGGCCGATGAGCATTATGATTTCGCCGTCTGGCAAGACCCGCGCGACCCTGCCGCGCTGGAGATGTTCGAGGCAGCACTCGCCGCCAGCGCCGAGGCTTTGCAGCGCTTGGGCTTTACCCCGGCGGGCGGATAGGGCACGCCGCCTGACCAAAGCGCGCCATGTGGCAGAGGCGGTATGGTGCGAATGGCGGCTTTGTGGGGAGTGGGGACGATCAGAGCTGATTGCCCTGCGCGGAATCAAGGCCGAAGGCCGCCGCGCATCGCCGGGCCGCCCCCCGGCACGGCGATTTGGCTGCAACCTGTGCATAGCCTGAGTTTCGCGCGGATTTTGTCGCCATAAAGTGACATAGCCTCAAGGGCAGATCGCCGCACCGCGGCCCGACGCCGCGCGGCTTTGCGCCCTCCCCGAACGTCCCCCAACCCGCTCCAAGCCGTCAAAGCCTCTCTTGCCCAAGGCAGCGAAAACTCAGCGCGCTGCGCCGCCCTCATGCGGATCAAAGCCCGCAAGCACCACTTCGCGCGTGCGGCAATCGTCGCACATGCCCAGCAGCTTGCGGCGGCTTTCGCCTTCCGGGCCGGAGAACATCCAGTGCCCCTCCAACCGCTGCAAAACGCGGTCGATGCTGGAGCGCGTGCCAAAAGCCTTGCCGCAAGATGTGCAGGCGAAAGGCTCTTCTTCCTTCAGCACGCGTTTGGGTGCGGCCCAAGCGGCCAGATCAATCTGGGGTGCGATTGTAATGGCCTGTTCCGGGCAGGTGGACACACAAATCCCGCATTGCACACAGGCACTTTCAGTAAAGCGCAGCATGGGCTTGTCAGGGTTATCCGACAGCGCGCCCGCCGGGCAGGCCCCGACACAAGACAGGCATAAGGTGCAACTGTCCAGATCCAGATCAACCCGGCCAAAGGGCGCGCCTTTGGGCAGATCAAACCGTTCGGCAGGCTGGGGGGAGGTGCGGATCATCTCTTCCACCGCCAGCACCAGAAGCCCGCGTTTGTCATCTGGTGGCAAAAAGCCAGAGCGCGCGGGCCGCGCAGGCGCGGCAGGCGCCCACAGAGCGGCCTCCAGCACATCGGGATCATCGGCTTGCACCAGCGCGCACAGGCCCGGTTCATGGCCCACCGCCACGCATAGATCGGCCATCAGCGCAAGGCTTGCGTCCAGCCCCTCCAACGGGTGCGAAGGCCGCGCCTTTGCGAGCACACGCACGCCCCCTGCCCCATAGGCCAGCGCCGCCGCCATCAGTTCCGGCCCGATCTGTGTCGGCTCATTCACCTGCACCGGGATCACATGCGCAGGCAAGCCGCGCCCAAACCGTGCGCTGGCATCAATCAGGGCCGCGCCGTGGCTTTCATCGTGAAACAGGATAACAGGTGCTGTGCGCCCGCCAGCGGCAAACCATGCCGCCAGCCCCACCCGCAACCGCGCGGCAATATTGGTTGCCACAGGCAGCGCATAGGCGGCAGCCCCTGTGGGGCAGGCCGCCGCGCATTGGCCACAGCCCGCGCAGATATTGGGATCAATCGCCACCGTATCACCTGCAGAGGTGATGGCCCCTGTGGGGCACAGGTTCAGACAGCGGGTGCAACCTGTGAGTGTGTTGCGCGAATGGGCGCATAGCTCTGGCGTGAAATCTATGAAACGGGGCTTGTCGAATGTGCCCACCATCTGCCCGGCCTGTGCCACCAGTTTGGCCACGGCCACCGGATCGCGCGGATCGGCTCGGAAATAGCCCGGCCGCGTGGCATCAAACAGCGCCTGCCCGCCTGTCAGGTCTATCACCAGATCACAGCGCGACACCGCGCCATCGCGCGCGCCGTCAAATTCCAGCCTTGCGCGCGAAGATGGTGCGGGGCTGGCGTAATCATCCACCACCAGTTCAAACGCGCCCAAATGCCCCGATGCGCGGCGAATACGCCCTTGCAGCACGGGCCATGTTGTCTGGCGGGGCGGGGTGACATCTGCGCCGGGGTGCAAAAGAACCGTGATATCGAGTGATTCCGACAGGGTTGCAGCCGCCTCCAGTGCCACCTGATCGCGGCCCAGAACCAGCGCCACGCCATTGCTTTCCAGACTGACCACCTCGAAGGGCGTGGCCTCTGTTTCCGCCATGGCCAAGAGGGCCGCCATTTTCGGGCCAGCCTTTGCGCCCTCTTCCGACCAACCCGCCGTTTCGCGGATATTGGCAAAGCGCAACCGCCCCTCAAACCCCATATCTTCCGCAACTTCGGCAAAAAGCGGCGCTTCTTGGGTGCAGGCCACGGTTATATCGGCAAATTCACCCAAAGCGGCGCGAAAATGATCCAGTTGCGCGCGGCATAACTGGCTGGCCGCACGGTCTTGCCCCCCAAGGCTGGCAGAATCAGGGGCCATGGTTGCTTCGCAGGTGCAGATAAGACGGGTTGTGTTTGGCTGGGGCATAGGACTTTTCTCTTGCCTCTGGCGTGACTATTTAGCAGGCATATAACCTGCCAAAGCGCCCAAGTGTAGCGCATTGGCAAAATGAAATGCAGGAGAGTGTATGGAAACCCTAGACCGCACAGCGCCCATTCTGCTGCCTCCGCCTTTTACCCTGCACAAAAGCGGCGCGCGCGATGTGCTGGCCACGGGCATGGAGCTGGCCCCAACCGAAGGGGCGGGCGCACTTGTGCTGCACCAGTCGGCGGGGCTTTTGGCCTTTGCCGTGGTGCTGGAACCGGAACAGCCGCTGACAGAGGCGCAGATGGCCTTCGCCCTTGGCATGAGTGCGCTGGCCGATGCGCTGGCCGCGCATTGCCCGCCCGAACGCGCGGTGCGCTTGGTCTGGCCCGATGAGTTACGCTATGACAAAGCCCGAATTGGCGGGGGCCGCTTTGCCGTGGCGCCGGGCACAGGGCCGGATGATGTGCCCGACTGGATGGTCTTTGCCGCCGAATTGATCGCGGATCGCGACCATCTGGAAGAACCGGGGCGCTTCCCCGAATCCACCTCCCTCAAGGAAGAGGCCTTTGACGCCGCGGAAGATATTGTAGCCACCTTTGCCAGCTATATGATGCTGTATTTCGACCGCTGGAAACATGACGGCATAGAGGCCGTGACAAACCGCTACCTGATGCGGATAGACCCGCCGCTTTTGCGCGGAGTGCGCCGGATAGAGGGCGACAGGCTGGTGGAAATCACGCCCTCTGGCGGGGGCAAACGGTCGCGCCCGATGCTGGAAGAGATGGGCGCGACGGGCTGGCGCGGGGCCGAAGGGCCAAAACTGTGACCCGCCTGCCCCGCACCATCCGGCTGGATGCATCGGACAAGGTGGTGTTCACCCATGCCGCAGAGCCGGGGGAATGGGCCGTGCCGGGAACATTTCTGTTCTGGGGCCGGTCGCCCGACAGCCTGTCGCGCAAGGAAGCAATCGCCTTTCGCTCTGGCTTTCTGGGGGTAGAGAGTTTTGGCCATTCCACGCTTGTCACCGTGCAAGAGGCACGGCCAGAGGAACGCGCGGCAATGGTAGAGGGGCTTGCGCGGCAGTTGGTGGCCCATCTGGGCGCGCCCTCGCTGGATGCCGCGCGCCCGGCGGCCGAGGAAGAAGTGGCCTTGGCCGAAAGCCTGTGCCGGGCGCATGCCCTCAATACGCTGATCGCGCTGCACCGCCGCCATGACGATGGCGCGATTGTCGAGCAGTTTCGCACGCTCAAACCCCGCGATGAAAGCGCCTTTTCGGGCGCGCATTTGCAGGGCCATGACCGCGCCTTTCATTTTGTCGAGGAGGTGGAGGATCATGTCGATCTGTTCACCCTCAGGGGGGAAGACTGATGCCGGAATTCTGGGTGGCCTCTGGCCATCATCTGACGCGGCTGGATGCGCAGGGGCGTATGCTGGTCACAGATGAGCTGATCCTTGCATGGCTGGCGCGGCCCGAAGTGCTGCCCCCGGCCGATGCCTGCGCGGCAGAACGCGGCCTGCATTCCCGCCTGATGCAGCACCCGCGCGCGAAAGTATCCGAGATGGAACTCACCGCGCTGAAAGACGCCGATGCACAGGAAAACTGGCGCTTCCTTCTGGGGCTGCGCGACAGGCTACTTGCGGCGGGCACGATTGAAGAGGGCTATGCCCGCATTGTGCAAGAGGGGGTCACGCTGCCTGTGGTGTTCATGGGCCAGCTTGTGCAACTGATCTTGCGCAATGCGCTGGATGGCTGTGATGATCCGCAAGTGCTGCGCGCGGCAGAGTGTTTTTTCCGCCCCCAGCGCAGCCATATCAAGGATGACAAGCTGCTGCTGGCCGATGAGGAACTTGTGCAGCTTTTTGAGCAGGAAATGCATGCCTCGCCGCTGACAGCGATGTTTTCGGGCGGGTTGAACAGTCTGGATGTGCTGGGCGGCGGCAATGACTGGACATATTGGTCACGCTCTGATGCGCATACAATGGTTCTGAACTTTGGCGGCGATCCAGAAGCCCGGCGCGGCATGTCAGAAGCGATTGCCGCTTTTTTGCGCCATATGCTGGGGCTGGACTGCCGCGTTACCCCGCATACCCGCGCCGATGATATCGATTTGCGCTGGTTCATCGGGCTTGATCCCGCAGGCACAGCCATTGGCAACGCGCTTTGGGCCGGCAAGCCCAGCCCGGCCACATTGGTGGGCCTGTTCCGGCTGGATATAGATGATCACAGCCGTTTGCGCCCCGATTTGCAGGGCCAGCCGATCTGGCTTATCCTTGGGCTTGGGGCAGATGGCGCGATCCGCATGAAACCCCAAAACCTGCTGACGGGCCTGCCACTGGCAGAACCCGTGCTGAATTAAGGGGCGCATATATGCCACAAGATGTTTTGCGCATTTCGGTTCTCGCCCTGCGCCGCCCCCCTGTCACGAAATGGGGCACAGGCGAATTGCGCCCCTATGCGGTGCTGCCGCAAGAACCCCAAGCTGCGCCCAATTCGCTGCTGTCCAGCGAGGACGGGGTGGAAACCTGGTATCTGGGCGGGCGTGATCTGACGCTGTATTCAGGTGATACCGGGCATCATCGGGACAATCTTGTGTCGGGCCGCCCCTCTGTCTGGGTGGCCATGCGCGGCCAAGACCCAAGAACCGCCGAAGTGATCGCGGTTACCGCCGATCCCTATGAAGGCGAGGGCTATGCCTCTGATCTGGATCTGACGGTCGAGGCCGTGCCCATGCCCGACAGCCTGCGCGCCCATATCGCAGCGTTTATCGACAAGCATCATGTGGAAATGCCGTTCAAGAAGCGAAAGCGCCTGCCTGTCGATCCCAACGCCATGAGCGCGCGCGCCCCGCGCGTGCTGCAAGAGGGCGACAAATGGGTGAACGCCCCGCGCAAAAGGTGAAAGATGGCCCAGCCCCCGCAAGATGACAGTTTTCTAGGCCGCTGGTCAAAGCGCAAACGCGCAGCGACAGAGGCACAAGCACCGCAGCCAGAGCCAGAGACAGAGGCCGTGGCCGTCGCCCCGGAAGAAGAATCACTCTCGCCCGAAGAGCTGGCCGCCCTGCCCAGTCTGGAAGAATTGACGCCACAAACCGACATCCGCCCATTTATGCGCAAAGGCGTGCCCCAAGCCATGCGCAATGCCGCGCTGCGCAAGATGTGGATGCTGACCCCTGCCATCCGCGACCACAACAACCCCGCTGTTGATTACGCATGGGATTGGAACACACCCGGTGGCGTGCCCGGTGATGGGGTGGCCCCCACGCCCGCACGCGCGGCCGAAATGCTGCGCGAATTGATGGCGCCTCGCCGCGATGCAGCAGACGCCAAGGCGCCGGAAACCGAAGAAAAAGGCATAGCCACGCCGCAAGAAGCACGGGCAGTTTCTGCGCCGCAGAACCCCGCTTCCACCCCCGAGGCCGTGCCATCCCCTGGCGCCGATGCCAGCCCGCCCAGGCCCGGAAAAGCCGAAGCAAATCAGTCAGGTAATGACGCGCCCCCGCCGCGCAAACGCCATGGCGGCGCGCTGCCGGGTTAGACTTTGGTCGTAGATTTATCTTTCACCCAACACGCCCGAAACACTGGACAGATCGCCGCCTTGTGTTTAGTTTTGTATACGGTTGCATATCCCTGCGACCAGCGCGAACAGGACATGACACAATGCAAGATAGCCAGCCCACTGCCGGGCCAGCCATCGACGCCATAGATGCCGCAAGAAGCGAACAATATCGCTTTCTTGCGCGCTTATTGGTTGCGCCACCCGATCAGGCGCTCTTGGCGCAGATTGCTGAATTGCGCGGCGATGACAGCGCCATGGGGCTTGCCTTTGCGGCCCTGGCCGAAGCCGCGCGCAAGGCACAGCCACAGGCCGTAGAGCGCGAGTTCTTTGAATTGTTCATCGGTGTTGGCCGTGGCGAATTGCTGCCTTATGGCAGTTTCTATCAGACAGGCTTTCTGAACGAGCGCCCCTTGGCCGATTTGCGTGGCGATCTGGCGCGGCTCGGCGTTGCGCGCGCCAAAGGCCGGCACGAACCCGAAGACCACATCGCACTGCTTTTCGAAGTGATGGCCGATATCGCCGCCGGAGAAATCCCGCTGAGCGCCACAGCGCAGGCTGCGTTTTTCAACCGCCATATCGCGCCATGGGCAGCACAGTTTTTTGACGATCTCGCGATCGCGCCAAGTGCGCGCTTCTATCAACCGCTGGCTGAAATTGGCCGGCTGCTAACAGATATCGAGTCGCGGGCGTTTTCGCTCGCGGCTTGAGCCAATGTGAATATCGAAAATTGGATGGCGCAGGACAGGGCCTGCACATCCGGCCAGATGGGAGGATCCGATGGCACATGACAAGCATACACCGCTAAGTCGGCGCGCATTCTTTGGCGTGGCAGCAACGGGCGCGGCCTCTGCCGCGGCCCTGACTGCTGGCAGCGCGCGCCCAAGTTTCGCACAGCAGACAGGCGATGAGCGCACGCGCGCCCGCTACCAAAAGACAGAGCATGTCGAAACTTTCTACCGCACCAATCGTTACTATCCTCGGGGGGACAACTGATGCTTGTCAAACGCAGAACCCGTGAAGCGGCATCCACAGGCCGCCTGTCACAGATGGCCGCTGGCATGGCCGCAAAACCGCTGGATCGCCGCAGCTTCCTGCGCGCATCCGGCCTGACGGTGGGCGGGCTTGCCGCCCTCACAACTGTTGGCGCAGGCATGACCCGCCGGGTGGAAGCCGCTGGCTTTACCGATATGCGCCAGCCGATAGAGCTGAAAAAGAACATGTGCACCCATTGCTCGGTGGGCTGTTCGGTCGTTGCCGAAGTGCAAAACGGCGTCTGGGTGGGTCAGGAGCCCGCATGGGACAGCCCGATCAACCGCGGCACTCATTGTGCCAAGGGCGCGTCGGTGCGTGAGATCGTGCATGGCGACCGCCGCCTGAAATACCCGATGAAGAAGGTGGGCGGCGAATGGCAGCGCATCACATGGGATCAGGCGCTGACTGAAATCTCCGACAAGATGGGCGAAATCCGCCAGAATTCGGGCGCGGATTCCGTGTATCTGCTGGGGTCTGCGAAATTCTCCAATGAAGGCGCGTATCTGTTCCGCAAATTCGCAGCCTTCTGGGGCACGAATAACGTGGATCACCAGGCGCGTATCTGCCACTCGACCACTGTGGCAGGGGTTGCGAATACATGGGGCTACGGCGCACAGACCAACAGCTATAACGACATTCGCAATGCGAAAACCGTTGTCTTTATGGGGTCTAACGCCGCAGAGGCTCATCCGGTTTCGCTTCAGCACATTCTGGAAGGCAAGGAAACGCAGCGCGCGAATGTGGTGGTGTTTGATCCGCGCTTCACCCGCACGGCGGCCCATGCCACCGAATATGTGCGCTTCCGCCCCGGCACAGATATCGCTGTCATCCACGGGATGCTGTATCATATCTTTGAAAATGGCTGGGAAGACAAAGAGTATATCGCCCAGCGTGTTTGGGGGATGGATCAGGTTCGTGAGGTGGTGAAGGATTACACCCCCGAACTGGTTGAGAATATTTCGGGCATTGATGGCGCAACGCTGAAGCGCGTGGCCGAGAAATTCGCGAAAGAGCGCCCCTCTACCTTCATCTGGTGCATGGGTGGCACGCAGCACACTGTCGGTACGGCCAATGTGCGCGCCTATAACCTGCTGCTTCTGGCCACCGGCAATGTGGGCGGCGAAGGCAATGGCGCCAATATCTTTCGCGGCCATTGCAACGTGCAGGGCGCAACCGATTTCGGCTTGGATGTGGGCAACCTGCCTTGCTATTATGGCCTTGGTGCCGGTGCATGGCGGCATTGGTCGCGCGTTTGGGATGTGCCTTACGAATATTTCGTGTCGCGCTTCGATGCTGTTCCGGCCAAAGGTGGGCGCGATGCGCGCACGCCAGAGCAGAATATGGAAGTGCCGGGCATCACCTCGACCCGCTGGTTTGACGCTGTGACAATAGACACGGATGAAATTGACCAGCGCGACAACATCAAGGCAATGATCGTATTCGGCCATGGTGGTAACACTGTGCCGCGTATGCAGGACGCACAGCGCGGCATGGATGCGCTGGATTTGCTGGTGGTGGCAGACCCCCACCCCACAACCTTTGCAGCGCTGCATTCGCGCACAGACAATACCTATCTGCTGCCGATCTGCACGCAGTTTGAATGCTCCGGCTCGCGCACGGCTTCCAACCGCTCTATCCAGTGGGGCGAGAAGGTTGTTGATCCGATCTTTGAATCGGATAACGACTATGCTGTGATCTATGCCCTGTCAGAGCGCCTTGGCTTCGCAGATGAGATGTTCAAGAACTATGAAATGGTACAGGGCAAGTTCGGGATGGAACCCACCCCCGAATCCATTCTGCGCGAGATTAACCGCGGCGGTTGGTCAACCGGCTACACGGGCCAAAGCCCGGAGCGCCTGAAAGCCCATATGGCCAATCAGCACCACTTCGACCTGATCACCCTGCGCGCGAAACCCGATGCGCCAGCCGAAATTCAGGGCGATTACTATGGTCTGCCATGGCCCTGCTGGGGCACGCCGGAACTGCGCCATCCCGGCACGCATATCCTGTACAATACCAACCTGCACCCGATGGAAGGGGGCGGCGCATTCCGCCCACGTTTCGGGTTGGAGCGGGATGGCGAAACCCTGCTGGCCGAAGGCAGTTGGCCGCGCGGTTCGGAAATTCAGGACGGGTATCCACAGTTCACCTATGCGCTTTTGCAACAGCTTGGCTGGGATAGCGATCTGACACCGCAAGAACTGTCGGTAATTCAGCGTATCGGCGGCGACAATATGGGCGATGTCAGCTGGTCAATCGACCTTTCGGGCGGCATTCAGCGCGTAGCGCTGATGCATGGCTGTGTGCCCTTCGGCAACGGCAAGGCCCGCGCGGTTGCGTGGAACCTGCCCGATCCGATCCCGGTGCACCGCGAGCCGATCTATTCGGCCCGGCCAGATCTGGTGGCGCAATATCCAACAAACGCCGATCGTCGCCAGCAGCGTATGCCCAATATCGGCAGCGTGGTTCAGGCCGATGTGGTGGAACGCAAGGTGTTCGAGCAATTCCCGATCATCCTTACTTCCGGGCGGCTCGTGGAATATGAAGGCGGCGGTGAAGAGACCCGCTCCAACCCATGGCTTGCGGAATTGCAGCAAGACATGTTCGTCGAGATCAACCCCGCCGATGCGGATGCACGTGGGATTGTCGATGGCGGCTGGGTCTGGGTTACTGGCCCTGAAGGCGGATCAAAGGCCCGCGTCAAGGCATTGGTGACAGAGCGTGTGAATTCAGGGCTGGCCTTTATGCCCTTCCACTTCGCAGGCTGGTTCCAGGGCGAAGACCAGCGGGCCAAATACCCCGCAGGCACAGACCCGATTGTCTTGGGCGAATCTGTCAACGTTATCACCACCTATGGGTATGATCCGGTAACTGGCATGCATGAAGGCAAAGTGACCCTTTGCCAGATTACAGCGGCATAAGGGAGGACAAGAAAATGGCACGTATGAAATTCCTGTGCGACGCGGATCGATGCATCGAGTGCAACGCTTGCGTTACGGCCTGTAAAAACGAGCACGAAGTGCCGTGGGGCATCAACCGGCGCCGTGTGGTCACCATCAATGATGGCCTGCCCGGCGAACGCTCGGTCTCGATGGCCTGCATGCATTGCACCGACGCGCCTTGCGCGGCGGTCTGCCCGGTGGATTGCTTCTACACCACCGATGACGCGGTTGTCCTGCACTCCAAGGACACCTGCATCGGCTGTGGCTATTGCAGCTATGCCTGCCCCTTTGGTGCGCCCCAATACCCGCAAACGGCCAATTTCGGCACGCGCGGCAAGATGGACAAATGCACCTATTGCGCCGGTGGCCCAGAGGCGGACATGACCGAAGCCGAATACGTAAAATACGGCTCCAACCGTCTGGCCGAGGGCAAGTTGCCGCTTTGTGCAGAAATGTGCTCTACCAAGGCATTGCTGGCCGGGGATGGCGATATCATCGCCGATATCTACCGCGAGCGGGTGGTCACCCGTGGCTATGGGTCGGGCGCCTGGGGTTGGCGCGCCGCCTATGGCGATACAGTGACAGTATAAGGGGGCAAAAGCATGACATATCTCACAAAACTGCTTCTTGCCCTTGGCGTGGTGCTGGCCTTCGGGCTGGCCGCGCCAGAGGTGCAAGCCCAAGTCAACCCGACCGAAAGATCGGTCAACGAAGATGCCCTGTTTCAGGCCCTTGGCAGCAATGCCCCGATCACCGGGCGTGTTTCGATCCCCGATCAGGCAGCAGGCGCATTGATCAAGCCCGAAAACAAGGCTTGGGCCGTGCTGCAGGGCCAAACCCTGCATACATTGTCCATCTGGGCCGTGGTGGGCATGGTTGCGCTTTTGGCCGTGTTCTACGCAGTGCGCGGGAAAATCCGCATCGATTCCGGGCCATCTGGCCGCACGATCCTGCGGTTCAATGCTATTGAGCGTTTTGCCCATTGGACGCTGGCTTCCACCTTCATCATTCTGGCACTGTCGGGCCTGAACCTGATCATTGGCAAAACCATGATCCTGCCCCTCATTGGCGAGAATGCTTTTGGCACGCTGTCGGCCTGGGGCAAGATTGCGCATAACTTCCTGGCCTGGCCCTTCATGGCCGCGCTGATCATGATCTTCCTGCTATGGGTGATCCACAATGTGCCCAGCAAGATTGATCTGGAATGGATCAAGCAGGGTGGCGGGCTGTTCAAGAAGGGCGTTCACCCCCCCGCGCGCAAGTTCAATGCCGGGCAGAAGGTTATTTTCTGGGCCGTTATTATTGGCGGTGCCGGGCTTAGCTGGACAGGGATCATGCTGCTTTTCCCTGCCGAAGCTGGCGCGCCTGCGGATTGGCAGTTCTTCCAGATCATTCACGCCCTGATCGCGGCGGGCCTGTCGGCCATTGTGATCGCGCATATCTATATCGGCTCTGTCGGGATGGAAGGCGCCTTTGATGCGATGGGTTCGGGCGAAGTGGATGAAAACTGGGCGAAAGAGCACCACTCTCTGTGGGTGGAAGAGGTGAAATCCTCTCAGTCGCGCAACAACGCGCAAGCCTCTACCCCGGCGGAATAACGCCACGTTGCCACACCCAAAGGCCCGGCCCCGCATTGGGGCCGGGCCTATATCCCCTCTCTTTGCAAGATCGCCTTGGCCCATGTCTGCGCACCCTTCCACATTGGATGATGATGTTCGCACCGCGCTTGATGGCGTGATCCTGCCGGATGGCGCGGGCCTTGGGGCCTCTGGCCGCATATCCGGGCTTAGCGTGACAGGGGGCCGCATCAGCCTCTCTATTCAGATAGAGGCGCAAGAGGCCAAAGTTTTTCAGCCCATCCGCGATACTGTCGAAAGCCGCCTGCGCGCTTTGCCGGGCGTGACATCTGTTTTTGCTGTGCTGACTTCGGAACGCGCGGCCCCGCCAAAACTCTCCGCCCCCGCCACCAAGGCCAAGCCCGATCCGCTGGCAGGTATTCGCCATGTGATCGCCGTGGCCTCTGGCAAAGGGGGGGTTGGCAAATCCACCACAACTGTCAATCTGGCGCTGGCGTTGCGCGCACAGGGGCTAAGCGTTGGCATTCTGGATGCCGATATCTACGGCCCGTCCCTGCCCACGCTGCTGGGCCTGCATGGCAAACCCGGCATGGCGGATGGGCGCAAGCTGAAGCCCATGCAGGCATTCGGGCTGAAAGCCATGTCCATGGGCCTGTTGGTGGATGCCGAAACTGCGATGGTCTGGCGTGGCCCGATGGTCATGTCGGCCATCACGCAAATGATGGCAGATGTGGAATGGGGCGCGCTGGATGTGCTGTTGGTGGATATGCCACCGGGCACAGGCGATGCGCAGCTTGCGCTGGCGCAGGGAACAAAACTGGCCGGGGCGGTGATTGTCTCCACCCCGCAAGATCTGTCGCTGATAGATGCGCGCCGCGGGATCACGATGTTTCGCAAGGTGGATGTGCCAATCTTGGGCATTATAGAGAATATGTCGCATTTCATCTGCCCTGATTGCGGCAGCAGCCATGCGATTTTCGGGCAGGGCGGCGCACAGCAAGAGGCCGCGCGCCTGTCGGTGCCCTATCTGGGCGCCGTGCCGCTCACGCAGGCGCTGCGCGCAGCGTCTGATGCGGGCCAGCCAATCACGGCGCGCGACCCGGATGGGCCTTTGGGCCAGATTTACCAACAGATCGCCCGTGCCATGATGGCCGGGCTGAATGCAGCAGGTGCGGGCCAAAGCCCCGCCCTCAACATGACAGGAGACCCGACATGAAAGCCTTTCTGGCCGCAATCGTCTTTGCCATTATCATCGCCTTTGGCGCGGCGAATTTTCTGGATAGCGGGTTCCAGCAGCCCAGCTACTCGGCCTTCTCGACCGAGGGCGCACGGGTGGACAACCCCGGAACCAATCTGATCGGCAACTAAGTTTGCCCAATGCGCGCATGGCTTTTGCCCTTGGCCAAGCTGATGGTGCTGGCCCTGCCCGCAGCCACGCCCGCGCAAGATTTGCGCGGGCATGGTGGCCCTGTCGGCGCGCTTGATAGCGCCGGGGGTGTGCTGATCTCTGGCAGCTTTGATACCCGCGCAATATTGTGGGATCTGGCCAGCGCCTCGGCGCGAAATGTCACCCGCTTTCACGATGGCAATGTGACCGCCGTGGCGCTGTTGCCACAAGGCGGGTTTGTGACAGCGGGCCAAGATGGGCGCATTGCCATATGGCAAAAAGATGGCCGCGCACCAGACTTTGCCACGGCTCCGGGCATTTCCGCCATCGCCGCACTGGATGTGGCGCCAGATGGCGGGCATGTTGCAGCGGGGTTTTGGGATGGGCGCGTGGCATTGCTGGATATCGCCAGCCAAGACATTGCCTTTCACCAGGCCCATTCAGACCGTGTGACGGGTATAGGCTTTTTGCAGGGGGGTGATCTGGTCAGCGTAGGCGGCGATTTTCGGCTGGCCCGTTGGAACAGGGCGCTGGAATTGCAGGCGCGCGCCGATTTACCCGATTTGCCCAATGGGCTGGCAATTACGCAAAACCGTGTTGCAATCATCTTTGCCGAAGGGGCTTTGCGCCTGTTCTCGGATAGGGGCGAGATGCTGCCAGAGCGGTTTTTGACAGACCGCCCCCTTGTGGCATTGGCGGCCAATGGCACGGATATCGCAGCCGCCGCGATTGATGGCACCGTCTGGCTGTTGCAAGGCACCGATCTGGTACAACGCCAGATGTTTCGCGCGGCAACCGGGCCTGTCTGGGGGTTGGCGCTGGACAGCGCCCAAGTGTTCACCGCCGGGGCGGATGGCGTGATCCGGCGCTGGTCATTGGCGGATGGCACGGCCCTTGGCGGGCAGGCCATGACCGAAGATGTGGAATATACCGATGATAGCCGGGGGGCGGAAATCTGGCAGGCTTGCGCGGTGTGCCATTCCCTTGCGCCCAATGATCACAGCCGCGCCGGGCCTAGCCTGCACGCAATTTTCGGCCAATCGATCGCCACGCAACAGGGCTATGACTATTCACCTGCCCTGCAACAGTTGAACATCATCTGGACACCGCAAACCGTGGCGGAACTGTTTGAATTTGGCCCCGAAGCCTATACGCCCGGATCGCGCATGCCAGAGCAGCGCATTGCCGCACCAGAGGATCGTCAGGCGCTGGTGGAGTTTCTGGCCCGCGCGGCAGAGACGGATTAGCGCCGCCCTTCCAGCGCCGCTTTGACAAACAGCGCCAGAATGGCAATCAATGTCAGGGTTGATGCCGCCGCAAAAGCGCCCACGGCATTGAGATCATTGAACAAAAGTTCCACATGCAGCGGCAAAGTATTGGTCTGGCCGCGAATATTGCCCGAAACCACCGACACACCGCCAAATTCCCCCACCGCGCGCGCCGTGCACAGCACCGCGCCATAAAGCAGCGCCCAGCGGATATTTGGCAGCGTGACACGGCGAAAAATCTGCCAGCCATTCGCGCCCAATGTTACCGCTGCCTGTTCCTGCTCTGTCCCTTGGGCCTGCATGAGGGGCAAAACCTCACGCGCGACAAAGGGCGCTGTCACAAACATTGTGACCAGCACAATGCCGGGCAGCGCGAACATGACTTGCACCTCATTAGCCTGCAACCACGGGCCAAGCAGCCCTTGGCGGCCATAGAGCAGCAGGTAGCAGATGCCTGCAATGATGGGCGAGATGGAAAAGGGAATTTCGATCATCGTAACCAGCAGCCCGCGCCCCGGAAAGCGGTGCTTGGCCACGGCCCAAGCCGCCGCAATGCCAAATGCCACATTTAGCGGCACAACAATGATCGCAACCAGCGTTGTCAGCCAGATGGCGTGCAGCGTCATCGGATGCAGGATATTGGAAAGATAGACGTGCCAGCCCTGCGCGAAGGCACGCGCAAAAATGAAAACCAAAGGTGCGGCGATGAACAGAATGCTCAGCACAACCGCGACGCCAATCAAGACGCGCGCACCATGGCGTGATTGGCCGGGCAGAAGGATCGGGTTTGCAGCGGTCATCTTGCCCCCTCGCGCGCGCGTGCGGCCCAGAATTGCAACAAGTTGGAAGTCAGAAGCAGCACCAGCGCAAAACCCAGAAGCACCAGCGCAATGGCACTTGCGCCGTTGTAATCAAACTCTTCCAGCCGGATATAGGCCAACAGCGCCGCGATTTCGGTCTGGAAGGGCAGATTGCCCGCGATAAAGACAATCGCGCCAAATTCCCCCAACGAGCGTGCGAAAGCAGTGGTGCACCCGGCCAGCCAAGCGGGCAGAATGGCAGGGCATACCACACGGAAGAACACGGCCCATGGCCGCGCGCCCAAGGTGATGGCGGCCTGTTCCAAAGCGGGATCCATATCTTCCAGCACAGGCTGGACAGTGCGCACCACAAACGGAACAGAGGTGAAGGCCATGGCCAGCGCTATGCCCCAGATGGTATAAACAATCGGAATGCCGGCGGGGTGCAACACTGCACCAAACCAACCATTTGCCGAGAATAGCGCCGTCAGCGACAGGCCCGCCACAGCCGTGGGCAGGGCAAAGGGCACATCCATCAGCGCATCCAGCAGGCGTTTGCCGGGGAATTCATAGCGCACCAGCACCCACGCCATCAGCACGCCATAAACCGCGTTGAACACAGTTGCGATCACGGCGGCGGCAAGCGTGATCTGAAACGCCGCCACCGCGCGGGGGGAACTGACAATGCGCCAAAACCGCTCTGGCCCCATCTCTGCGCCTTTCAGCACCAATGCGGCCACAGGGATAAGCACAATCAATGTCAGGTAAAGCAGCGTTGTGCCAAGGCTAAGCGTGAAGCCCGGCAAAACGCGCTTTGCCCGAATGGGGGCGGCGATCACACTCATTGATTTACAAAAACCTGATCCAGAATGGCGCCATCGGCCAGATGATCGGCCCGGATTGCACCCCAGCCGCCAAACACCTCGTCCACTGTGACCAAATCCAGCGCAGGCAGGCTATCGGCATAGCGGGCCGCCACGCCTTCATCTGTCACGCGGTAGAAATGCTGCGCCACGATTTCTTGAGCATCTGCGGAATACAGCCATTCCAGATAGGCCGTTGCCACTTCGGTCGTGCCATTGCGTTCGGCATTTTGGGCCACCACGGCCACAGGAAAGGCCGCAAACAGGCTTTGCGACGGGGTTACACGTTGCAGCCCCTGTGCGGCGTATTCAGCGGCAATGCCGCCGGTTTCGGCCTCGAATGTGACAAGAACATCGCCGATATTACGCTCTGCGAATGTCTGGGTCGCCGCGCGCCCGCCTGTATCAAACACAGGAACAGAGGCGAAGATGGCCGCGACAAATTCCTGCGCGCCCGCATGATCGCCACCATTGCGCGCCAGTTCATAGGCATAGGCCGCCAGATAGGTGTAACGCGCATTGCCACTGGTTTTGGGGTTGGGGAAAACGGGGGCCACATCGTCGCGGGCCAGATCAGCCCAATCCTGAATATTCTTCGGGTTGCCTTCGCGCACAAGGAAAGCAGGCAGCGAATACCAGGGGGACGCCCCATTTGGCAGCAGATCGCGCCAATCGGCTGGCACAAGCCCCGCTTCGGCCAGAACCTCTATATCGGTTTCCTGATTGAAGGTCACAACATCGGCTGGCAGCCCTTCCAGAATGGCGCGGGCTTGGCGCGACGTGCCGCCATGGCTCATGTCAATCGTTACGGTGCGGCCTGTGCTTGCCTCCCAATGCGCGGCAAAGGCGGGGTTCAGCGCCTCGAACAGCTCTCGTGCAATGTCATAGCTGACATTGAGCAGGCGATCTTGCGCAAAGGCGGGGGCAGCACCCAAAGACAGGGCGATGGCGGAAACAAGTAGGGTGGGTTTCATCTGGAAGACTCCAATTTGAGAGATGTTTGCAAAGATGCTTTGAGAGCGACGCGCCGCTCGGCCGGAAAGAGCGCGCCTGCCTCAACGCGCAAGCGCGTAGATGCGCCGGGCACAAGCGCATCTGCCTGTGGGGTTCGGCGGGGGATATCGGCCTCTGCCTCTGCCCCGTTGGTATTGCGCAAGACCAGCCGCACATGCGCGCCATTGGAAATGCGGGATTCAATGCGCCACGGCCCCGCGTGATCTGGCACTGGGCGGATATCTTCGGGCCGGGCAAAAAGCGTGGCCACGCCATCGGCCAGCGCGCGGCGTGCAAGCGGTGCCAGATCTAGCCCCGGCCCTTCGGCACGGCCCGCAACCAAGGTGACAGGCAATTCCACTGTCGCCCCCATAAAGCGCGCCACAAAGGGGCTGGCGGGGTGATCATGGATGGCATCGGCATGGCCAATCTGTTCGATGCGCCCCTCACCCATCACCACCACGCGGTCGGCCAGTTCAAACGCCTCTTCCTGATCATGGGTGACGAAAATGGTGGTGGAACCCGTGGCCTCGTGCACCCCGCGCAACCAGCGGCGCAAATCGCGCCGGATTGCGGCATCGAGCGCGCCAAAGGGTTCATCCAGCAGCAACAGCTTGGGTTCAATCGCCAAGGCCCGGCCCAATGCCACGCGCTGACGCTGGCCACCCGATAGCTGGGCGGGATACCGATCTGCCAGATGGGTGATTTGCAGGAAATGCAGCAATTCGTCCACCTTGGCCGCAATAACCGCTTTGCCCGGCCGTTCTGCGCGGGGGCGCACTGAAAGGCCAAAGGCCAGATTGTCCCGCACGCGCATATGCGGGAACAGCGCATAATTCTGAAACACAAACCCGATGCGGCGGTCTTGGGCGGCCAGTTGCAGCCAATTCGCGCCATCCACATCCAGCCGCCCGGCATCGGGCCATTCAAGGCCCGCGATGATTTTCAACAGCGTGGTTTTCCCGGAACCGGACGGGCCAAGAAGGGCCACCAGCTCGCCCTTGCTGATGTCCAGCTCTACCCCGCGCAATACATCTGTCTGCCCGAACCGCTTTTGCAAACCTGAAATCGAAATCGCCATGCTGCACCTGCCAATCTGTGTTTGCGGCAGGTAGCGAGGGCGCGGCGGGCCTTCAAGGGCGGCACGGGGCGCGGGCCTCTGGGCGGCGTGGCAAAAATTCTGGCGAGCGCCATCGGCTTGAAACGGGCAATCCGGCATCTGACAAGATGTGGAAAATTTGCGCAGAATTGGCCCGCTGACGGGATTTTATTTTTTATATTGGGTATATTTAAGGGTTTTGAAAAATATGTCCCCGCGAACCCCGGTTGCCACAGCCCCGCTTTACCAACAGGCGGCGGGGCGTTATGCCAGCGCCAAGCGGGATGTTTACATGAAGGAGCGGCCATGCCCTCTGCCGATCTGCCATTTCAGGATATCTTGGCCCGCGTGGACGGGTTGGCGCAAGCTGCCCTTCCCCTGTGGGATCTGCCACCCGATGCACGGGCAAGGCGGATCAATGTTTCAGAGAATGTAACCTATCTGGTAGAGGCGGCGGGCGGGTTTCGTGCCGTGCTACGGGTGCATCGGGAACACTACCATTCCCGCCGCGCAATAGAGAGCGAATTGGCATGGATGGGCGCACTGGAGCGCGAGGGCATCGTTGCGACCCCGCGGCATTTTTTGGGGCGCGATGGGCGGGCGATTCAGCAATTTCAATATGAAGGCATTGCCGCGCCACGGTATCTGGTTCTGTTTCATTTCGTCCCCGGCCGCCATCCCGACCAGCGCGATGATCTGACCGAGGCTTTCCGCCAACTGGGCGCAATCGCCGCACGGATGCATCTGCATGCGGCTGCTTGGCCCCGGCCAGCAGGGTTTGAGCGCCTGCTTTGGGATGAAACCGCCGTTTTCGGCCCCAATCCCATCTGGGGGGATTGGCGCGATGGGCCGCGTGTGGATCACGCCATTCGCGCAGTTTTGGAACGGGTGGAAACCACATTGCAACACAGGCTGGCGGCCTATGGCAAAGGGCCTGCGCGCTTTGGGCTTATCCATGCCGATATGCGGTTGGCGAATTTGCTGATCTCGGACGCCGCGCCACGGGTGATTGATTTTGATGATTGCGGCTTTGGCTGGTTCCTGTCTGATTTTGCCGCCGCCATCAGCTTTATGGAAACAGACCCCAGCATCCCGGCGCTGAAAGCGGCTTGGTTGGAGGGATACCGGCCCATCCGCCCCCTATCGGCGGCGGATGAAGCGGAAATGGACAGCTTTATCCTGTTGCGGCGTCTTGCTTTGCTGGCATGGATTGGCAGCCATGCCGATGCACCAGAACCACAAGCCCTTGCCCCGCATTTTGCGCAAGGCAGCGCCGAGCTGGCAGAGCGCTGGCTGGCAGCCCAGTAACGCCCTGTCAGTAGCTGCGGATCAGCCCCACAAGCCTGCCCTGCACCGCCACCTGATCATCGCGCAACATGCGGGTTTCATAGGCCGGGTTCGCCGCTTCCAGCGCGATCATGCCGTTGCGGCGGTGAAAACGCTTCAGCGTGGCTTCATGCCCTTCCACAAGGGCCACGACGATATCACCATTATCCGCGGTTGTCTGTTCGCGGATCACGACGATATCGCCATCATTGATCCCCAGATCAATCATCGAATCGCCCTGCACTTCCAAAGCGTAATGCGCGCCACGCCCGCCCAGCATGCTGCCGGGAATGCTGATATCGCGCACCGCATTGTTGATCGCCTCTATCGGCGTGCCCGCCGCAATGCGCCCCATAACCGGCAAGGCAACCACATCGCCTTGCGGCGCGGAGCGGGGTTCGGGCTTGGGAAAGGGAACAACCTTCTCGGCCTCGGCCTCTGGCGGCATCAGCGCTTCGGGCAGTTTCAGCACCTCTATCGCGCGGGCACGGTGGGCCAAACGGCGGATGAACCCGCGCTCTTCCAGCGCGGTAATCAGGCGGTGAATGCCAGATTTTGATCGCAAATCCAGCGCATCTTTCATTTCCTCGAATGACGGGGCAACCCCTTCGGCCTCCATCCGGGTATGAATCAGCCGGAGCAGTTCGATTTGCTTATGCGTCAGCATTGCAGCCCTCCTGAACAGGTAACATTACAAGAACACCCCTTGCGATGTTCTATCAATGTTCCAAAAACCTGTCAAGACGCTTACAAAGCGATATACCGCATATGTTCGCCCGTGTGACGTGCCGGGTCATTTATGGGGCGGATCAGCAAGGCATCGGCAGCGCAAAGCACACCGATAAGCGACGAATCCTGATCTGAAAAGGCCGAAATCGTGCCATCCGGCCCCAACGTGGCGCGCATGTAATGGGCGCGTGGGCCGTTTGCGGGCAGATCATGCAGCAGCCGCGCGCTGGCCGTGGCCAGCGGATAAGCCCCCAGCCCCTGCAACGCGCGCAAAGCCGGGCGCATGAAGAGATGCGCGCAGACAATGGAAGACACAGGATTGCCCGGCAAGCCCAGCAGCACCGCGCTCCCCATACGCCCGGCCATCAAGGGCTTGCCGGGGCGCAGCGCCACTTTGTAAAAGGCGCGGGTCGCACCCAGCGCCGTGGCCACAGGCCCCACCAGATCATGATCGCCAACAGAGGCCCCGCCGATCGTGACAATCATATCGGCCCCGGCGGCCAGTTCGAAAACGGCGCGCAAATTGGCCTCGGTATCACCCGCAATGGGCAGGATACGGGCGCGCGCGCCTTCGGCCTCTGCCATGGCTTTCAGGGCAAAGGCGTTGGACGCGATAATCTGGTCGGGGCGCGGCGCTTCGCCGGGCATGACCAGTTCATCGCCCGTGGCAATGATTGCCACATCCGGGCGCTTGCTGACGCGCAGTTGCGCGCAATTCATGGCCGCGATCAGGGCCAGATCCACAGCGCGCAGCCGGCGCGGGGCGCTAAGCTGATCCCCTGCCGCGAAATCTATGCCTTGGGCGCGGATATGGCGGGCCTTGTCATCCGGGGCCAGATTCAGTGTGATTTCCGCGCCCTGCACTGTCACATGCTCTTGCATGATAACGCGGGTTGCCCCTTCGGGCACAGGGGCGCCGGTGAATATCCGCACGGCTTGGCCGGGGGCCAGCGTGCCTGCAAATTCATGCCCCGCCGCCGCCTGCCCGATCACCTGCAACCGCGCGCCCTGCGCTGCACCTTCCGCAACCGCATAGCCATCCATGGCCGAAGCGGTAAAGGGCGGCTGGTCGCGCTGCGCAATCACAGGCGCACGCAGCACCCGGCCTGCGGCCTGCGCAAGGCCAATCTCCTCACTCTCCAGCGGGGTGACAAGGGCCAAAACCTGCGCAAGCGCCTCTTCCACGGTGATCATGGCGCGGCCTCGTAGCGGCCCGATTTGCCGCCATCTTTCAGCACCACCCGCGTGGCGGTGATGATCATGGATTTCTCTGCGGCCTTGAGCATGTCATAGATTGTCAGCGCTGCAACAGAGGCGGCAGTCAATGCCTCCATCTCTACCCCGGTCTGGCCTGTGGTGCGCACTTCGGCACGGATGCGCACACCCGGCAAGCTGCTATCTGGTGTCAGATCAACCGAGACTTTGGTAATCGGCAGCGGGTGGCACAGCGGGATCAGATCGGCGCAGCGCTTGGCACCCATGATCCCCGCCAAACGCGCAACTCCCAGAACATCGCCCTTTTTCGCGCGCCCCTCGGTAATCAGGGCCAGCGTTTCGGGCAGCATCTGCACGGCACTTTCAGCAACAGCCACCCGCGCCGTATGGGATTTTTGCGACACATCCACCATGTGCGCGTGGCCTTCGGCATCAAAATGTGTCAGTTTTTCCACATTACACCTGTTCTGGCAGCGCTGGATTTGCAAGAAGCGCGCGCGTGGCCTGTGCCACATCCTGCGCGCGCATCAGGCTTTCGCCAATCAGGAAAGAGCGCGCGCCATAGCCTGCCAGATCGGCCAGATCGGCGGGCGTATAAATCCCGCTTTCGGCAATCAGGCGCTTGCCTGCAGGCACAAGCGCAGACAGGCGGCGCGTTGTCTCCAGCGTGACTTCGAATGTCTTGAGGTTGCGGTTATTCACCCCCAGAAGCGGCGATTTCAGCGCAAGCGCGCGCGCCAGTTCCTCTTCGTCATGCACTTCGACAAGAACATCCATGCCCCAGCCAAAAGCGGCCTCTTCCAACTCTTGCGCCTGCATGTCAGAGACAGAGGCCATGATGATCAGAATGCAATCGGCATGCAATGCGCGGGCCTCTGCCACCTGATAGATGTCATACATGAAATCCTTGCGCAGCGCAGGCAGATCCGTGGCCGCGCGCGCTTGGGTCAGATAGCTGTCGGCGCCCTGAAAGCTGGGCGCATCTGTCAGCACGCTCAGGCAGGTTGCGCCCCCTTGCTGATAGGCGCGCGCCAAGGCGGGAGGGTCGAAATCCGCGCGGATCAGGCCCTTGGAGGGGCTGGCCTTCTTGATCTCGGCAATCAAGCCATAGCCGGTGGCCTCTGCCTGCGCCAAGGCGGCGGCAAAGCCGCGCGGGGCGGGGGCGGCCCTTGCGGCCTCTTCCACCTGCTGCAAGGAATGTGCGGCCTTGCGGCTGGCGATTTCTTCCAGCTTATAGGCTTTGATCTTGTCCAGAATGGTGGCCATTGGCGCTAACTCCGTCTCGATTATCCGGCTTTCAGGGGGCTGATGCGGGCCAGCGTTTCTGCGGCCCGGCGCGCCGCGCCTGCATCTATGCTCTCGCGCGCAAGCGCAACGCCTGCGGGCAAATCTGCCGCGCGCCCTGCCACGACCAGCGCTGCCGCCGCATTCAGCAACACGGCATCACGGTAAGCGGGGCGGCCCGCACCTTCAAGCAGCGCGCGCAATTCGGCGGCATTTTCACCGGGTGCGCCGCCCAGCAAATCCTTAAACGGGTGCAGGGGCAAACCGGCCTCTTGCGGGTGCAGGCGAAAGGCGCGAATCTCGCCATCCTCCAGCGCCACGACATCGCTTTCAGCGGCGATTGACAATTCATCCGTGCCATCGCCCCCATGCACCAGCCAAGCGCGGCTTGTGCCAAGCGCGCGCAGGGTTTCGGCCATCGGGCGCAGCAAATCGGCGCTAAACGCGCCGGTCAACTGATATTTCACCCCGGCGGGGTTTGTCAGCGGGCCAAGAATGTTGAAAATGGTGCGCGTGCCCAATTCCATCCGCACGGGGCCTACATGGCGCATGGCGGGGTGGTGCATGGGGGCCATCATAAAGCCAATTCCGGCCTCGGCCAAAGCCTGCTCTACCACGGCGGGGCCGACCATCACCTCTATCCCCAAAGCACCCAGCGCATCAGCCGCCCCCGATTTGGACGAGAGGTTGCGATTTCCATGCTTGGCCACAGGCACACCCGCGCCCGCCACCACAAAGGCCGTAGCGGTAGAGATATTGAGCGTGCCCTTGCCATCGCCGCCTGTGCCGACAATATCCATCGCCCCATCGGGGGCGCGCACCTTCACGCATTTGGCGCGCATCACGGCGGCAGCGGCGGCATATTCATCCACCGTTTCGCCGCGTGTGCGCAGCGCCATCAGAAAACCGCCTGTCTGTGCAGGGGTGGCCTGCCCCTCAAACAGCAGGTTGAAGGCCAATTCGGCCTCTGTGCGCGTCAGCGGACGGGTGGCGGCAATGCCGATCAGGGGCTTGAGATCATCCATCACGCACCCACCGCGATTTGATCCAGAAAATTGCGCAACATCGCGTGCCCATGCTCCGAGCGGATGCTTTCGGGGTGAAACTGCACCCCTTCCACGGCCAATTCCTTATGACGCAGCCCCATGATAAGCCCATCTTCCAGCCATGCGGTAATTTCCAGACATTCCGGCAGGCTGTCACGCTCTACCACCAGCGAATGATAGCGCGTGGCCATCAGCGGCGAGGGCAGGCCCTTGAACACGCCCTTTCCTGCATGGTGCATCTGCCCCAGCTTGCCATGCACGATCTGGGGCGCGCGCACCACACGGCCCCCAAAGGCTTGGCCGATTGTCTGGTGGCCAAGGCACACGCCCAAAAGGGGAATGCCCGCCTCTGCCGCCGCCAGTGTCAGCGGCAGGCAAATTCCGGCCTGATCGGGATCGCAGGGGCCGGGCGAAAGCACAATGCCAGACGGACGCAGGCCCATGGCATCTTGCACGCTTAGCGCATCATTGCGGTGTACCTGCACATCCGCGCCCAACTCGCCCAGATAATGGACCAGATTATAGGTGAAACTGTCATAATTGTCGATCAGCAGCATGCGCGTTTTCCGGGCAAAGAGCGGGTTTACCGCCTACATGCCTGCGCGCGGCCCATAAGGTCAAGGCCGCGAAGGCCATTAGGTTTGATCGGCACGCGGAATTGTGAGAGAAAAGAGCCAGAAGGGCAGGATAAGCCCGAAATATATTTTACCCAAGTTATGAGGCAGAACGTGCACACAAGTTTTCTGGCGGGTTTGGCTACAGGCACGACAAGTGTTTTTCTGCTCATGATCGGGGCAAGTCTGGGGTTTGCGCCTGTTGTGGAGACAGAGACAGGGCCTGAGACACCGATAGCCCAGATTGCGCCGCCCCCTGAAACCGCCCCGCAACCCGACAGTTTTGCACGGCTGGATTTGCAGGAAGAGCAGGCAGCCCCCCCGATGGTGGCCACAATCACACCGCCCGAAGCCCCGCCAGAAAGCACCTCGGAGGACATGGCGCCACAATTGCAGGTCACGGCCCAGATACCCCCGCCATTGCCAGACCTTGCACAGCCCGCGGCCCCCGCGCCGGATAACGCCCCGCCGCTGCCAGACAGCCAAAGCGCCACATTGCCCGCGATTGCGGGCCTCAATACCCCCGGCGCGCCAAGTGATGATAACAGTCTGGCCGCACCTGCACCGCCAGAGGCTCTTGCCCCCCCGCAAGAGGCAGATACATCGCGGCCAGAACCAAGTGCCATGCCCGGAACCCCGGTACCTGGCCTTGTGCCCGCCGCGACACCTGCCGAAACTGCCCCGGATGCGCCCGGCGCTCTTGCCCCCGCAACCACTCTGCCCGCGCTGCCGCGCATGGGCCTGACGGCGCTGGAACGCAACGCCAAATATGATGGCACATCTGATGGCGCGCCCAAAATGGCACTTATACTCTATGACCCCGGCCTTCCCACAGCGCTGCGTCATGCGGTTGCAGCCTTTGATTTCCCCATCACACTGGCGCTGAACCCGCTTGATCCTTCGGCGGCAGAGGCCGCAGAAATGTATTTCAACGCAGGCAAAGAGGTGATCATTCTTGCCGCTGGCCTGCCAACCGGGGCCAGCCCTGCCGATGTGGAGGTCACTTTGGGCAGCTATCTGGACAGCTTTCCAACCGCTATTGGCCTTGTCGATCTGCCCACGGACGGGTTTGCACGCAATGCGGGCCTGCTGCGCGATGTGCTGGCGATTTTGCAACGCGACGGACATGGGCTGATCACCTTTGCTGGCGGGCTAAGCCAGGCCGCGCGCGCAGCAGAGGCCGCAGACCTGCGCCATGCCGAGATTTTCCGCGTGATAGATCCCGGCCCTGAAAGCCAGTTCACCATTCGCCGTTTTCTCGATCGCGCCGTGTTTCAGGCCAGCCAGATGGGGCATGTGATCGTCTATGGCGATGCCGCCAATGACGCGACAATGGAAGCGCTGGAGTTGTGGCGCAACGAAGGGCGGGCCGATCAGGTGGCGCTTGTGCCCGTTTCGGCCATTTTGCTGGAGCAGCGGTAGCGCGCAGCGCCCCAATATCAGCAGGCCGCGCGAATCTGCCTTGAGAACCGCGCGGCTTGTAGAGTAGAGAGCAGCCGTGGCCCCTTGCTGGAACTGGTAGACAGACCAGACTTAAAATCTGAGGCTCGTATGGGCGTGAGGGTTCGAGTCCCTCAGGGGCCACCATGCACACGATGGCAACACTGCTTTCACCGCGCCGCGTTTACACAAATTAGTATATTTGGTGCGGGTGGAGGGACTTGAACCCCCACGCCTTGCGGCACCAGAACCTAAATCTGGCGCGTCTGCCAATTTCGCCACACCCGCCCCTGAACCCCATAGCCTAAAACAAAAACGATTCGCGTTCAGACACCAAGCGCGCGCAAGACATCGGGCAGCGCTTCGGGCAGATCCTCGGCAATCAGACCGGGGCCATGGGCAAGCGCGCAGTCCACATGCAGCCAGACCGCCATCTTTGCGGCCTGAAACGGCGCAACCCCTCGGGCAAGCAGCCCTGCAATAAACCCGGCCAGAACATCGCCCGCCCCGGCAGTTGCCAGCCATGGCACCGAACGCCCCTGTAGGCTGGTATGAAGGGCCACTTGCCCATCGGGGGTGGCAATGACAGTATCTGCGCCCTTGAACAGCACATGCGCCCCGCACTCGGCAGCGGCGCTGCGCGTGGCGTCAGGCTTGGACAGGCCGCTTTGCGCCAAATCAGGCCAGAGCCGCGCAAACTCGCCCGCATGGGGGGTCAGCACACATCCCTGATGCAGCGCGGAACGCAAATCAGCGCTTTGTGCGATCAGGCTTAGGGCATCTGCATCCAGCACCAGCGCGCGCTTGCTGGCCAGGGCCGCCGCCACAAGCGCGCCCTCGCGCGCGCCAATCCCAAGGCCGGGGCCAAGGCACAGCGCATTTACCCGCGCATCGGCAAATACTCCGGCCAGCGCGGCGGCATCTTTTACAGGGCGCAGCATGATGGCATCCAGCCGCGCGGCATTTTCGATCACTGCGGCAGGTGGGCACCCCAGCGTCACCAGCCCAGCCCCAATGCGCAAGGCCGCCCGCGCCGCAAGGCGCGCAGCCCCCCCGCGCCCAACGCCACCGCTTGGAATAAAGGCATGGCCATGGTCAAACTTGTGCCCCTGCCCTTTCCCCAGCAGCGCCGCAGATGGCGCAGCCACCCGATATGCAGGCCGCATATCTTGCGCTATGAGCGCAGCAAGCTGCGCACCCAGCCCGATATCCACGCATTCCAACAGCCCGGACATGCCGCAAGCCGGCATCAGCAGATGGCCCAGTTTCGGGGTCTGGAATGTGACAGTCAGATCGGCCCCGCGCGGCAGATAGGCCCCTTCGGCCAAAACCCGCCCGCTATCCGCGCACAGGCCCGATAAGATATCCACGGCCACAATGCGCGCCCCGCATGCCTGGGCCTGAGCAATTGGCTGCCAAAGCGATGGCGCAAGCGGGCGCGCAAGCCCTGTGCCAAACAGCGCATCCACGAAAATCGCATCGTGTAACTGGTCATCCGTAAACGCGGCATGCACAGGCCCCATCGCGGCCCATGCATCGGCATTGGCCTGTGCATCTGGCGTTGTGGGGGGCATGGGCGCGGCAAGTGCGACCTGCCAGCCCCGCTGCGCAAGCAGCCGGGCTATCACATAGCCATCGCCCCCGTTATTGCCCGGCCCGCACAGCACCGCCGCCCGGCGCGGCGCATCGGGCCAGTGCGCAGAAATCGCGGCAACAACACCGGCACCCGCGCGCTCCATCAGTTGCAAGCCGGAAACCGCGCCCGACTCGATTCCGGCCGCCTCAACGGCGCGCATTTGTGCAGATGACAGGATTTCAGTCATTTTTATGCGCAGCCCGTTTTATTTTTGATCATTTTTTCACCACTTCGCATATTTTTTAATCTCACGTTGCTTTTCCGGCCAGATCACAGCCAGACATTTACCCTATCAGATTGTCCAGCCGAGTCTAAAATGATCTGAACAAGGCAGATCGGTAAAACAGCCGGCCGCAATGCAGGAGCGAGGGGATGAAAAAGATCGAGGCCATCATCAAGCCTTTCAAACTGGATGAGGTCAAGGAAGCGCTGCAAGAGATCGGTGTGCAGGGCCTGTCGGTGATCGAAGTCAAGGGCTTCGGACGCCAGAAGGGCCATACGGAACTGTATCGCGGCGCGGAATATGTGGTCGATTTTCTGCCCAAGGTGAAAATCGAAGTCGTTTTGCCAGATGAACAGGTGGAAGACGCGATTGAAGCTATCGTTGCTGCCGCGCGCACTGACAAAATTGGCGATGGCAAGATTTTTGTCTCTCCGGTTGAACAGGCCATCCGCATCCGCACAGGCGAAAGCGGCGACGACGCACTCTGACCGCGCCAGCCAATTTGGGCCAAGGCCCGGACACACTCTGCTAAACAAAAAGGGAAAAAGACATGAGTTCAGAAAACGTTCTCAAACTTATGAAAGACGAGGATATCGCCTATCTTGATATCCGCTTTACCGATCCACGCGGGCGCATGCTGCATGTGACCATCGTGGGCGATCTGGTGGATGAAGATTTCCTGGAAGAAGGCTTCATGTTTGATGGCTCTTCCGTGCCGGGCTGGAAAGGCATTGAAGCCTCTGACATGAAATTGGTGTTCGATTTTGATTCGGTCTATATCGATCCCTTCTATGCAGAAAAAACACTGGCAATTCATGCGTCTATCGTAGAGCCAGACACGAATGAGCCTTACGAGCGCGACCCGCGCGGCACCGCGCAGAAGGCAGAAGCCTATCTGAAAGCCTCTGGGATTGGCGATGCGTCCTATTTCGGGCCAGAAGCGGAATTCTTTGTCTTTGACAGCGTGAAATACAGTGACAAGATCAATAAAGTAAGCTTCGAAGTGGATGCCGAAGAAGCTGCATGGAACTCTGACACAACCTATGAGCATGGCAATTCCGGCCATCGCCCCGGTGTGAAAGGCCATTATTTCGCCATGAACCCGGTTGATGCCAATCAGGACATGCGCTCTGAAATGCTGACCACCATGAAAGACATGGGCATGAAGGTGGACAAGCATCACACCGAAGTGGCTTCTGCACAGCATGAACTTGGCCTGATTTTCGGCACGCTGACAAAGCAGGCCGATGAGATCATGAAATACAAATATGTCGTGCGCAATGTGGCCGATGCCTACGGCAAGACCGCAACCTTCATGCCCAAGCCCATCAAAGGCGATAACGGCACGGGGATGCATGTGAACATGTCGATCTGGAAAGACGGCAAACCACTGTTTGCAGGCGACAAATATGCCGACCTGAGCCAAGAGGCGCTGTGGTTCATCGGTGGCATTCTGAAACATGCCAAAACGCTGAACGCCTTCACCAACCCCTCGACCAACAGTTACAAGCGCTTGATCCCCGGTTTTGAAGCCCCGGTGCTGCGCGCCTATTCGGCACGCAACCGCTCTGGCTGCATTCGCATCCCCTGGACAGAAAGCCCCAAGGCCAAGCGCGTTGAGGCCCGCTTCCCAGACCCTTCGGCAAACCCCTATCTGGCTTTTGCTGCCCTGCTGATGGCTGGCCTTGACGGGATCAAGAACAAGATCGATCCAGGCCCTGCTTCGGACAAAGACCTGTATGATCTGCCGCCGGAAGAGCTGGAAGGCATCCCCACCGTTTGCGCATCACTGCGCGAGGCGCTGGATTCGCTGGCGGCCGATCATGACTTCCTGTTGGCGGGTGATGTGTTCACCAAAGATCAGATCTTGGCCTATATCGATCTGAAATGGGAAGAAGTGTATGCCTATGAGCACACGCCGCACCCGATTGAATATACGATGTATTACAGCTGCTGAATGCAGGTGAGAAACATGAAAGCCCCCGCAATTTGCGGGGGCTTTTGTTTTTGGGCTGGTGCTTTGGGGTAAAGGGAGATTGGGGGGCTGCCGCCCCCCTACCCCCCTGCCTCAAGGCTAGGCGATTCACACATTTCTGAGCGTCCATCCGTGGGTGAAGGATTTGAAGTACTGGAGACCGTGGCGGAAGGTTATTGGTCCGGGCGGTTTGGATTTCGGATAGCCGTCCCATCCGCCGAGCTTTGCGATGATCCATGCGGCCCAAGCCAGCGTTTCAGGCGGATGGGGGTTTTTCTGAAGTGTGGTCTTGCCTTCGAGTTCGGGCAGGAGTGCATGGAGGGCCTGGATTTCGGAGGGTGAGAAGGCGATCCTGGCGTCTTGCTCGGAGCTGCCATCGCGCGCTTGAACGAGCTGCATGATTGTGCAGGCAGCGCGGGCGGCAATCGCGGTCAGCTTGATCAACCGCTCGGCATTTTCCAGTTGACTGTCTTCCAGTTGGAGGCCCTGCTGTTTCAGCGTTCGGAAGAATTGCTCGATATGCCAGCGTTGCCGATACCAGCCAACTACGCGCCAGGCCATCACTGCATCCTCTACCTTATGGGTGGTCAGAAGACGCCACGAGATGGGCGCGGCGCCCGGTGGCGCATCCACCTCGCAGATCTCGATCAGGTGGACTGCTACCGTCTCGGCCAGCCCCGCCTGCGTGGCCAGATTGCCGGGACGCTTGATCGAAACGGACCCAAATCGGGCCACAAGCCTGGCGGTGCGGGCCGGACGGCCAGGGCGTGCGCGCACCGCCACATTGGCCGTACCCGCGAATTGCAGCGGTGCGGAGGAAAGCTTGCCGCCACCTTCCAGAATTGAACGATCCGCCATGGCTCGGGTCAGGATATGAAAGCCCGGCTCAGGCAATCGCGCCCATTTCTCATAGATATCGCTCTCGCGATCACTGATTTCAGTCACCATATGCGCCCGGGCCAGAACCGTCTTGGCGGATTCTGCCGTGCTCAGCCACCGATGCGATTCCTTCTCTGACAGCGGCCGGCTCCGGTGGGGAACGCTTACCCGGCCATCGCGTGTCCATATCCGGCCCGCGGCCAAACCCAGAATGCCACCTGTCTCGGCATCCACACCCAGCATCGCGTGTAGCAAAACACCGCGCCCTAATCCCTTGCCGATCTCGCCTAGACCGCGGCTGCGCTCTCTGGTCGTCGAGAAATTGAATTCGCTGGTATCTTGGATTGCCAGTATATGCCGGCCCGCGCAGGCTTGCGAAAGCTCCGCTCCCCAGCCATCAACCAGGGCCTCCACCGTCACACGCGGATTGGCCAAAAAGCGCGAAAATCCGACAATCCCACTGCGTTGGCCACCCGCCAGACGCCGCAGGCAGGTGCTCGTGCGCGCCACCATTTCCGCGAGCAGCAGACCCCCCTTTTTGCCAGGCGCTCGTCTCCGAAATCGCCCAACCCACAGCCTTCCGAAGTCACCACAAGTCGCCCTCCATTTAAGGTAGGGCAATCGAACCATGCAAAACAAAACCCGTCAAGCGCACGGCAAGGGAAACCATTCCTAAAGATGTGTGCATCCCTTAGTGCCTCAAGGGGGGCACGCCCCCCTTGAGAAACCCCGTGGATATTTAAGGCCAAGATGAAAGCCGCATTCAGCGCGACAGGCCGGCAGCAAGGCCCGGTTGATCGAGGGATGCAAAGCCATAGTGGCGCAGCCAGCGCAGATCGGATTCGAAGAAGGCGCGCAGATCGGGGATGCCATATTTCAGCATTGCGATGCGATCGATGCCAAGGCCGAAAGCGAAGCCCTGCCACTGGCTGGGATCGATTCCGCCAGCCTGCAGAACCTTTGGATGCACCATGCCGGAGCCGAGGATTTCCAGCCAATCCTTGCCTTCGCCGATCTTGAGCTGCCCGCCTTCCCAAGAGCAGCGGATATCCACCTCTGCGGAGGGTTCGGTGAAGGGGAAATGTGAGGCCCGGAAGCGCAATTCAACTTCTTCCACCTCGAAGAAGGCGCGGCAGAATTCTTCCAATGTCCATTTCAGCTGGGCCATGGAGATGTCGCGATCTATGGCCAGCCCCTCGACCTGGTGAAACATCGGGGTATGGGTTTGATCCATATCCATGCGGTACACGCGGCCCGGCGCGATGACACGGATGGGCGCGCCCTGTGCCTGCATGGCGCGGATTTGCACAGGGCTGGTATGGGTGCGCAACACATGGGGCGGGCGGTTATCGCCGGGCGCGCGATGCATGAAAAACGTATCATGTTCCTGGCGCGCGGGGTGTTCGGGCGCGATATTGAGCGCATCGAAATTATACCAGTCGGATTCGATCTGCGGGCCTTCGGCCACGGAAAACCCCATATCGGCAAAGATGGCGGTGAGTTCGTCCATCACCTGGCTGATCGGGTGGATCGTGCCCATGGGCCGGGGCCTGCCCGGAAGCGTGACATCCAGCCATTCGGCCTTCAGCCGTGCATTGAGCGCCGCATCCTCCAGACCGGCGCGGCGGGCCTTGAGGGCGGCATCTATCTCTGATTTCAGGCCATTGAGCGCGGGGCCTGCCGTTTGGCGCGCCTCTGCGCCCATCTGGCCCAATTCGCGCATCAGAAGGCTGATTTCGCCCTTCTTGCCCAAAGCGGCCAAACGCACGCTTTCCAGCGCCTCCATATCGGCGGCGCTGGCGATTTGTTCCAGATATTTGCCGCGAAGCCCTGCAATCGCTTCCATGTTCTGCCTCTTGTGCCGCATTGTGCTGGCGCTTCGGGTAGCGGCTTGGGCGCGAAAATGCAACCCGCTCAGAGGCTGAGCAGGCGCGCGGCGATGGTGAAATAAATCAACACGCCCAGCACATCGGCAATGGAGGTGACAAGCGGGCCTGACGCGGCGGCGGGGTCACGATCCAGCCGGGCGAAGATGAAGGGCAGGCACATGCCGATCAATGCGCCCACCATCACAATCGTAATCATGGCCAGCGCCACGACTGCGGCGATTTCCGGCCCGCCGCGCCAGACCCCGATGACAGAAACGGCAAACGCCATTGTCAGGCCCAGGGCGAGGGCGATCAGCACCTCGCGCGCCAGCAGGCGGCCGAAATCTGCGGGCCGCACATCACCCGTCGCCAGCGCGCGCACCATCAGCGTGGCCGATTGCGTGCCCGCATTCCCGCCAGAGGCAATGAGCAGTGGCAGAAAGAACAGAAGTGACAGATGCGCGGCAATCGTCTCTTCGAAATAGGCAATGCCCGCGCCAGAGAAGATATTGCCAAAGACCAAGAGCACCAGCCAGAAAATGCGCGCGCGATACAGCAGCGCGATAGAGGCTTCTGCCACGGACATTTCCAAAGGCTGCACGATAGAGCCTTTGTGAAAATCCTCTGTCACCTCTTCTTCGGTGACATCCATCGCGTCATCTGCTGTCACGATGCCCACAAGGCGGTCATTATTGTCCAGCACGGGCAGCGCCAGAAGGTCATACCGGGCGACAAGGCGCGCGGCCTCTTCCTGTTCGTCATCAGCGCGCACCCAGACGGGTTCTGTATCCATCACCTCGGCCACGGATTGGCGCGGGCGGGCGGTCAGCAGATCGCGCAGGCTGACCACGCCAAGCAAGCTGCGCGCTTCATCTATGATATAGGCGGAATAGATGGTTTCGGCCTCTATCGCCTGCATGCGCAGCGCCTCGATCGCCTGGGTCGATGTCATATCTGGCTTGAGTGTGGCATAATCCGAGGTCATGACAGAGCCGACTGTCCATTCCTCATAGGCGGCAAGGCGGCGCAAATCCTCGCGCTCGGCCTTCGACAAGGCAGGAAGGATGGCTTCCTGGGCTTCCTCATCCAGTTGCTTGAAGAGGTCTGCGCGTTCATCATGGCTCATGGCTGTCATCAGCGCGACCAGCTCGCGCCGGGGGATGCGCGTGGCCAGATCGGTCTGGGCGCGGGGGCGCAGATAGCCCAGCAGCTCTGCCTGATCATGCAGGGGCAAAAGGCGCAGCACGGCCAGATCATCGCCGATTTCCAGCTCGTCTATCAGCGCGGCGATATCGGCCAATTCCTGACTTTCCAGAAACTCCCGGATCGCGGCATCCTGCTTTTCATGCAAGAGCCGGGCAACTTCGATCGCGATAAAGGCCGCGTCAAAGCCTGAGCGATCGCTATCGGCAGCAAAACGCATTTCGCCAAGTGAACTCTGGATGATCATCACCATCCCCCTGTGCCTTGTCGCGCGGGGGCAGGTGCCGGCCTATCCCCGGCGCACAGCCCGCGACGCGCGCGGATTACTTTTTATCTGTGCTGCGGAACGTGTCTGCCACGCCCGACTGGAACTGCCGTCCATTGTTTTCCCATAAGATTGCATCGCGCCAAAGGGCCGACGCGCGAAGAGATAAGTGGAAAGCTGCGAAGAGTCAAACACTGCGCCGAGGGAAGAAGGGCCTTGCAGGCATGACTGACGCAATGTTGTGCAGGCCCTGTTCAGGCCAGAGTTCCATGTGGCCAGCTGCCCCGAAAATGGTGTGGGGGGCTGTGGAAAAGCACGGCTGCCTTACCTTCCGAGTCTGCCCGGTTTGCCGCGCCGGTGCAGCAGGCCAAGGCAATGCCCGCCATCCGGCTACGGCCTGGGCGCAGTTGGGCTGCGTCGGGTAACAGGCGCAACATGGCTGCGCATAAGCCGCCAATAGCGCCCGGAACCGCCCTAAACCGGGGCGGTTGCCCGCGCGATTGACCCATCGCCCACAACGCGGTTGCGCCCTTCTTCCTTGGCCCTGTAAAGCGCCCGGTCAGCCGCTTTCAAGATATGGTCCAGGGATCTGCCATCCCGGCCCAAACGCCCGATTCCGGCAGATATGGTCACAGGCGGCAGCGTTTGGCCCGTGATAACAGGGGTGCTATCGGCCACGGCAAGGCGCAGCGCTTCGGCTTGGGCAAGGGTTTGCTGTTCGGTTTGATCACGGCACAGGACAACAAATTCCTCTCCTCCCAAGCGGCAGAGATGGGCGCCATCGGGCAGAGCGCGCAGCAATGCGGCGGCCACCTCTTTCAGCACCAGATCACCGACATCATGGCCAAACCTGTCATTGAATTGCTTGAAATGGTCAATATCCAGCGCAATGAGGGCCAAAGGTTTATCGTCCCGCTCTGCCACCATGATCTCGCGCGCGGCATGTTCCGAAAACCAGCGCCGGTTATGCAGCCCCGTCAGCGGATCGCGCATGGATTGTTCCTGCAATTCCTGCCGCAACCGCACATTGGCCACCGCAAGGCTGATCTGTTCGGCGCAGATCAGCGAAATATCCCAGCGGTTGCGCAGGGTTTCAGCCCGCATATGGCGCATGATCCCCCCCTCCTCAAAGCCATCAAAGACGATATGCATCAGGCCAATGGTTTCGCCATGTGCGATAATCGGCAGGCAGAAATAAGGGGTATTGGGATTATGCACATGATCACATGCAAATTCGATGGGCTTCAGGCCATAGGAATAGGCACGCCCCCGGCGCAGCGCCCAGCAATCATCTGGCAGGATATGAGGCGCGAATGCCGGGGCAGACCCCCAGCTTGTGACCAGTTCCAACATGGAACGCGGTGCATCATAAATGTAAAGCGCGCCCTCCGCCTCTGGGATCAGGGTGTGCATGGCGCGTTTGATCACCATCAGCAATTCTGCGAATGATTTGGCGGAATACAGCCATTCACTTGTCAGTGCCAAAAGCTGGCGTTCAGACTGGCGTAGCGCTTCGGCATGGCGCATTTCCTCATTCTGGCCTTCCAGCAACTTGCGTTCGGTAATATCGCGCATGATGGCAATGAAGTAAGTGTGGCGGCCTGCTTCATCGAAAACCGGTGTAACCCGCAGATCAACCCAGACCAATGCCCCGGATTTGCCCTGAATGGGGGCATCAATTCGGATTTCACGCCGCTCCATCATTGCTGCCTTTAATTTGCGGGTGACTTCGGGGTCGCTATCGGCAGGGCGCAAAACATCAGGGCAAAAACGGCCAAGGATATCTTCAGGGGCATGGCCGGTTTGCACGGCAAAACCAGGGTTAACCCAGATCGCCGTGAAATCAGGTGCGCAGATGATCACACCATCAGAGGAATGGCGCATCACCAATTCCGCGAAAAACCCTTCTGACATGTCGGCTGCAGATGCTGTAATATCTTTTGCGCACATGAAGGCGCCCTTCTGTTCCTGCCTGCTATGGCGATAGCCTCTCAGAACTTTCTTAACGTCTTCTTTCTTCGCGGATGATTTTTGGGGTGCCGCCCGGCCCCCGTGACATCCCGGCCGTTCCCCGCTACCGTGCCCCCGGCAAAGCCCCCGCAAGGGCCGCAGGAAGAGAGGATATCTTATGCTAGACCAACCGACAGATCTGCAATCTGCGCTGAAAGACCCGTCATTGCTGGAAGAGCGCGGCTTTATTGCCGGGGAATGGCAGCACGCGGATGATGGCGCGCGGTTTGAGGTGCGCAACCCCGCGCGGGGTGATGTGATCGCGCGGGTTGCGGATATGAGCCGCGCAGAGGCAGGCCGCGCCATTGCTGCCGCCGATGCCGCACGCCACGCTTGGGCCGCGCGCACCGGCAAGGATCGCGCGGCAGTCTTGCGCCGCTGGTATGAGTTGATGATGCAAAACCAAGAGGATCTGGCGCTGATCCTGACTGCCGAAATGGGCAAGCCACTGGCAGAGGCGCGGGGCGAAGTTGCCTATGGTGCCAGCTTTGTGGAGTGGTTCGCAGAGGAAGCCAAGCGCGTATATGGCGAGATAATCCCCGGCCACCAGCCCGACAAGCGGATCAGTGTGATCCGCCAGCCCATCGGGGTCGCGGCTTCTATCACGCCGTGGAATTTCCCCAATGCCATGATTGCGCGCAAGGTTGCGCCTGCGCTTGCGGCGGGCTGCGGATTTGTCGCGCGTCCGGCCACCGAAACCCCGCTTTCGGCCCTTGCAATGGCCGTTCTGGCAGAGCGCGCGGGGCTGCCCAAGGGGCTGCTCTCGGTCATCCCCTCCTCGCGCGCCTCTGATATCGGTAAAGAGTTCTGCGAGAACCCGATTGTTCGGAAACTGACATTCACAGGCTCTACCGAAGTGGGGCGCGTCCTGCTGCGCCAAGCGGCCGATCAGGTGATGAAATGTTCCATGGAATTGGGGGGTAACGCGCCGTTCATCGTGTTTGATGACGCCGATCTGGATGCCGCCGTGGCTGGTGCGATGATGTCGAAATATCGCAATAATGGCCAAACCTGTGTATGCGCCAACCGGATCTATGTGCAGGCCGGGGTATATGATGCTTTCGCCGCCAAACTGAAGGCCGCTGTAGAAGCGCTGCGCGTGGGTGACGGGCTGGCAGATGGCACCGATCTTGGCCCGCTGATAAGCGAAAAAGCCGTGCTCAAGGTGGAAGACCATATCCGCGATGCGCTGGAAAAAGGTGGTCAGTTGCTGACTGGCGGGCGCAGGCATGGCAATGGCGGCACCTTCTTTGAACCCACAATCCTGACAGGCGTGACGCAATCCATGGCCGTCGCGCAGCAAGAAACCTTTGGCCCGCTTGCCCCCCTGTTCCGCTTCGAGACCGAGGAAGAAGTAATCGGGCATGCCAATGACACCATCTTCGGGCTGGCCGCCTATTTCTATGCCCGCGATATCGGGCGGATAACGCGGGTTCAGGAGGCGTTGGAATACGGGATCGTGGGGGTGAATACCGGCCTCATTTCCACCGAAGTGGCACCGTTTGGCGGGGTCAAGCAATCAGGGCTTGGGCGCGAAGGCTCGCTGCACGGGATCGAGGATTATCTGGAGATGAAATATATCTGCCTGAGTGTCTGAGCACATATGGCCCGAAGCCCGGTTGCAGCTTCGGGCCATTGGCTATGGCGGATCACCGGGCGATACCGCCGTTCATTGCGGCACAGGGGCCGCAAGGCGCGCGGCAGGTATGGGGCGCGATTTGCTGTTTGGCGCGGTAGCCCAAAATAAAATGGGAGATAGGAGGCGCATATAACGCGTCGTCGATTTTATGGGGGTTTTATGGGGTGACAAACCTAGCCAGCGGGCGCCCTGACCATGGCCCTGCACTGGAACACATCAAATACAATGCCATGTGCCGCCTTCTCTGCAGCTGATTACCATTCAGGCGGGTTTTGCACTCCGCCTGAGTTGACATCAGGATATTGGCGGCGCGCATGTTATTTCAAAATGTTTAACAAATATTCGCCATACGCATTTTTGCGAAACTGTTCTGCGCGTGCGGCCAGTTGCGCGGGGTTGATCCCCCAGGTTCGACAGTTAATCGCGTAAGTGATTGATATTGTTCACACGGAAATCGTGTTTGTGTGACTACAGGGCCGGTCAGGCGGGTTTTTTGAGGCCCATGGCCTCGAAGAGATCGAGCTGCTCCTGTGTGGTTTTGCTGGTGCCGTTGAATGTGCGCTCGCCGATATGGGCGGTATGCTTTTGGATGCGTGCAAGCAGATCCAGCGCAGTGCGGGGGCTGGCATTGTGCCTTTGGGCCTTCAGGCGCATGCGCATGACACGGTAGAGGGTCAAGGCCATGAAGCAGATCAGCGCATGCGCACGGATGCGATCCGGCAGTCTGTGATGAACCGGCGCGATCTCGATGTCGGATTTCAACACACGAAAGCCCCGCTCGATGTCGGCCAGGCCCTTGTAGCGCGTGACCGCCTCGGCAGGTGTCAGGTCTGCAGCATTGGTGATCAGCGCAAGCTTGCCATCGAATAACTGCGCGTCAGCAATAGCGTTTTCATCAATGCTCCAGGAGAACCGGTCTGCAGTCAGGTCGGGCTTCACAAAGCGCAACATTTCAGCCTCGGCTACAGCGCGGGTGAAGCGGCTATAGGCCCCGCGGTCGGAAGCACGACGCCCCTGTGCGGTTTTCCCATCATCTTGGGCATCGAGTTTTGTAACCATTTTCTCGGCCATGGCTTCCAACTCGGCGATGCGCGTGCGGCGCTTGTCACCCTGCTCAGCCGCGCGGAGTGGATCATGGGCAATGATCAGACGATGATCGGCAAACTGTCCCTCGGCCAATCCCTCTTCATCAAAGCTCAGTTCCCGGAAAATACCAATCAATTCGCCATAACGTCTGGCAGGCACGGCCAGGATGAACTCCAGCTTCCGCCCGCCCTGATTGGCCATGTCCGTCAGATGATGAATGTTGTCGAGGCTCAGCAGGCCGCGATCTGCCACCAGGATGACACGGTCAATGGGGAAGCGTTGCAGAACGGTCTTCAGCATGGTCTGCAGAGTCTTGGTTTCGGCAACATTGCCGGGGTGAACTGTGTGCATGAGTGGCAGGCCATCCGCCGTCTGCACAATGCCCAAGACAAACTGACGGGCGATACCACCCCGCTCCTTGTTCATCCCGAACGCGCGAATGTCATCCTCAACCGCGCCTTCCCCATGGATGCGCACTGTGGTCAGGTCATAGAAGACAACAGCCAGATCACGGTCGACCAACGGACGGATCTGGCGCGCCAGGGCATCCTCGACACCTACCGCATTGTCCATGAGCGTGTCCATCGCGCGCAGCAATTGCTGGTGCGTCACGCCATCAGGCATCGCGGGAATGGCAACCGTTTCCAGCCAGCGCAGACAGCCCAACTTGCTGTCGGGTTCGCAGAGGCGGTTGAACACCATAGCGCGGATCAAGGCTTCTGCGTCAAATTCCCTACGGCTTGAACGCAGTGCGCGGCTGAGCGCCTTCTGAAATCCCAATTCGCACCAGAGTTCATGAAGGGCAAAGACATTGCCATGTGCCCGGCCTGCCTCCTGAATGATCTCTGACGATGTATTCTCCGTTCGCCCAAGCGCACGGTTCAGCCCATTGATCAGCGGATCGAGCTTGTCGGGACTCAATCTGTCCAGCCGTCCGAGATTGGCAATGACCCGCACGCGCACCTGTCCGCGGTCGTTGCGGAAGGATTCGACCAGTTGCAGGTATTGGCGGTCGCCGGTCTTGGTGATGCGCGTATACATTGTGTAGCGAAGATATCAGAGTATTCTCCAACAAATCAACAGGTAATATAACAGAGTGTGTGACTACATGATTTCCGCAAATCAGGCCGCCACACCAAACTAACCCATTGAAATTTCGAGCGTCAGCCGACGAAACCCGCTCAAATCACGCTCGGAGGTGTCGAAGTTCGGTGATCCAGCCTGCGCGGAAGGCGATTTCATCGGGCGAGCCCACTTGCTGACCCTGGCGTTCTGTCAGGGTGCGCACGAAGTTGCCCGCATCCAGCAGGCTGGCGTGCGTGCCGGTATCGAGCCAGGCATAGCCGCGGCCCATTTTTTCCACATGCAGCGTGCCATCTGCCAGATAGAGTTCCAACAGCGCCGTAATCTCCAACTCGCCACGCGCGGAGGGGCGCACTTTTGCGGCCAGTTCCGGCGCGCGCCCATCCAGGAAATACAGCCCCGTTACCGCATAATTGGAGGGCGCAATGGCGGGTTTTTCGACAATCGCACGCACGGCGCCATGAGCGTCAAAATCCACAACGCCGTAGCGTTCGGGATCGGTGACATGATAGCCAAAGACAGTGCCGCCGCTGCTGCGGGCATTGGCAGCGGCCAGCACTTCGGGCAGGCCATGGCCAAAGAAGATGTTATCGCCCAAGACCATGGCCGAGGGGCTGCCCGCAAGGAAATCTTGCGCCAGAAGATAGGCCTGCGCCAGCCCGTCCGGGCTGGGCTGCACAATCCACTCAAAGCGCAAGCCCCATTGGCGGCCATCGCCCATAAGCCGCTGAAACTGCGCCTGATCATCGGGTGTGGTGATGATCGCAATCTCGCGTATCCCCGCCAGCATCAGCACCGAAAGCGGGTAATAGATCATCGGCTTGTCATAGATCGGCAACAACTGCTTGGATACGCCCATCGTGATCGGCCAAAGCCGCGTGCCAGACCCACCGGCCAGAATGATGCCCTTGCGCATGCTCATGAGGTTCCTTTCATATCCGCAATAACCGCGCGCAAACCTTGCCGCCAATCGGGTTGGGCGATGCCAAAACGCGCCAGAGCGGCACAATCCAGCCGCGAATTGCATGGGCGGCGTGCGGGCGTGGGGTAATCCTGTGTCCGGATATCCTCTATCCGGCAGGCAAGCCCGGCCTCTGCCATGATCGCGCGGGCGAAATCGGCCCAGCTGGTATCGGGCGCGCCGGCGAAATGATAGGTGCCAGAGAGTGTGGGCGCATCTTGCAGCACCTCTGCCATGCGCAGGCAGGCGGCCGCGATGGCGCGCGCGGGCGTTGGCCCGCCAATCTGATCGGCCACCACCTGCAAGCTGTCGCGCGCGGCGCCCAGCCGCAGCATGGTTTTGACAAAATTGCTGCCATGGGCAGAGAATACCCAGCTTGTGCGCAAGATCACATGGCGGAAAGAGGCGGCGCGCACGCCCTCTTCCCCCCGCAGCTTCGAGCGGCCATAGGCATTGAGCGGCGCGGTGGGATGGTCGGGCGCAAAGGGGGTTTGGCCCGCGCCATCAAAGACATAATCAGTAGAAAGATGCACCAGCGGAATATCCAGCGCAGCGCAGGCCGTGGCCATTGCGGCAGGGGCCGCGCCATTGATGGTCGTGGCCAGCGCCTCTTGCCAAGCGCGCGCCACCACTCCTCATTGTCCAGATACCAGCGCACCGTAAGGCGCAGCCCTTCCTCCACCGTCACAGATGGCTGCCACCCAAGCTCACCGCGCATCCGCGCCGGATCAATCGCATAGCGCGCATCATGCCCGGGCCGGTCGGCAACAAAGGTGATCTGATCGGCATAAGAGCCATTGGGCTTTGGCCGCATCTCATCCAGAATGGCACACAGGCTTTGCACCAGTTCCAGATTGGAGCGCTCATTCTCGCCCCCGATATTATAGCTGCGCCCCACGGCGCCGCGCCCCAGCACAAGTAGCAGCGCCTCGGCATGATCCTCGACATATAGCCAGTCGCGCACATTCGATCCATCGCCATAGATCGGCAGTGCCTTGCCCGCCAGTGCGTTGAGGATGATGACAGGAATCAGCTTTTCTGGAAAGTGATAGGGCCCGTAATTATTGGAACAATTGCTCAGCACCACGGGCAGGCCATAGGTATGATACCAGGCCCGCACCAGATGGTCACTCGCCGCCTTGCTGGCCGAATAGGGCGAGCGCGGATCATAAGGCGTGGTCTCGCTGAATTGCCCCTCCGGGCCAAGCGCGCCAAACACCTCATCCGTGCTGATATGGTGAAAGCGGAAATCCTGCGGGCGGCCCCGCCCCTGCCAATAGGCGCGCGCGGCTTCCAGCAGTTCATAAGTGCCGGTCACATTGGTTGAAATGAAATCCCCCGGCCCATCGATCGAACGATCGACATGGGATTCCGCGGCCAGATGCATCACCGCATCGGGCTGGTGGGTGGCAAAAATCCGATCCAGCGCGGCACGGTCGCGGATATCGGCCTGCTCGAACGCATAAAGCGGGCTTTGCGCCACAGAGGCCACATTCTCCAGGCAGGCGGCATAGCTGAGCATATCCAGATTGACCACCGCATGCCCGCGCGCCACGGCCAGCCGCACCACGGCAGAGCCGATAAACCCCGCTCCGCCTGTGACCAGAAGTTTCATGCCCCGCTCCCCTCATATGTAAACGGGCTGTCAAATTCCGCAAACGGGATCGCGGCTGCATCTTTTTCCGACAAGACCGGTGCGTGACAGCCCCAATCTATGCCCAGACTGTCCCAGCGCACGGCCCCATCGCACGAGGCAGCATAAATATCGGTGCATTTATACTGCACCTCACACCCTTCGCTAAGTGTCAGAAATCCATGCAAAAAGCCTTTGGGAATAAACAGCTGTGCACCATTTTCGGCAGAAAGCTCCACAGCCACCCAGTGCCCAAAATGTGGAGAGCCTTTGCGAACATCCACCGCAACATCCAAAATGGCACCCCGACTGCAACGCACAAGCTTGTCCTGCGCATGCGGCGGGCGCTGGTAATGCAGCCCCCGCAGGGTATGCGCAGGGCCAGAAAAGCTGTGATTGTCCTGCACAAAGGCGGGCAGATGAAGCCCCGCCTCGGCAAACGCAGCCGCGTTCCATGTCTCGCTAAACCACCCCCGCGCATCCGCAAAGCGGCGCGGCGTAATCAAAACAAGGCCAGGAATTGAAAGCGGTTCTATCAGCACATTCATATCCCCCGACCGACGCCATCTTGGGCCAAGATATCCGGTAGGCCCGGCTCGTAAATCGGCACCTCACCGCGCTGCAACGCTGAAATCTTGGCCGCGTCCTTGTCAACGCAGACCACGTTATGCCCGAAATCGGAAAAGCAAACGCCAGAAACAAGGCCAACATGGCCCGTGCCGATCATAGAGATTTTCATCGTATCTTTTTCTCTCGCGTCACAGTTTGAAGATCATCGCTGACGTCCCATCGGGCTTACCCGCCACCTGTTCATTGCCATCTACCAGACTGCGTGTTCTTCAAAAAGGCAATATCCGGAGATTTCGCCCATATCAGCCAATGTCGCCATAGATGCACAGGCTGTATTTGGGTTCGTTTCTTGCTCATCGGTTCACGCCCCTGCCCCCCGCACCCTTCTTGCAGAACGATCGCCAGCCCCAAGGGATGCTGCGGAGTCATTGCGTCGTTTTTGTGTCATTGCGCCCGGCCCCATGCCAAAGAAACCCAAGACGCAACTATGAAGAGTTACCAGATGTCAACAATCAAAAATTGCAATCTGTGGCCACCTCTGGGGAACAGGCACGAGATACTGCGCCAGCCCGCACGGCCGGGGCATCTATACCGTGCCCGGCAGCTTGGCTGTTCAACCTGTCGGCAAAGCCGCCAAACATGCACATTTTCGGTGCAAACCATGTCGATGAGGTTTGCGGCACGCAACTCTGTTCAGTTTTCTGACCGCCGGTGATCCGTGCGTAGCGCGGCGATGACTTGGGAATAGGCGCAGCCGGTTCAGAGCAGAGTTAATCGTATTTGTAGCGATACCCACCGTAATAATAGCCGTATTTGGAACCATAAGTCCCGTAACGGCTGGCGCTTTGGTCAAACTGGTTCAAAACGCAGCCCGAAATCATAACACCTGCATTTTCAAGGGTTTTTGTAACAGAGACCAATTCTGATTTGGTCGTCACAAGATGACGAACCACAAGAAGCGACATGCCCACATGCTGGCCGATAATGCCGGGATCCGCCACTGCAAGAACGGGCGGCGCATCGATAATCACCAGATCATAATATCCGGTCAGCTCATCCAGCAACCTTGGCAAAGCGTCCGAGGCCAGCAATTCCGCAGGATTTGGCGGGAACACGCCATTGGGCATGAAATCCAGACCGCTGGCCTCTGAATGTACAATCACATCATGCGGCTGCGATTGACCACTCAACACATTTGACAGGCCAGGAGCTTTTCGCTGCAAGCCGAATTGCTGCCGCAGAAGCCCGCGCCGCATGTCCCCATCTATCAACAAAACCCGCGCACCCGCCTGGGCGGAAACAATCGCCAGGTTAAGAGAGATAAAAGATTTCCCGTCAGCTGGCGCGCAGGAGGTGATCATCAAGGATTTCTTGGCAGTTGCCGCCAAAGAAAACCGCAACCCCGTTCTCAGGCCGCGCAGAGCCTCTACCACTGTATCGCGCGGCAATTCCAGCGCCATGGCGTAAATCGGATCAGAGGATTTTGCACTGCTTAACTCGCGCGATTTGGACACTGTCGCAAAGAGTGAGAGGTTCAATTCCTCCAGTACTCTTGCGTCTTCAATCCCACGCCGGAAGAAATTTACCAGGAATACGCCCAAAGCGCTAAGAGCAAAGCCAATTCCCAGCCCGATTAAAATAGGCCGGCGGCGGTCTGGGCCAACAAGAACGCTGCGCTCTGCAGGCTCCAAGACGAAAATATTCCCGATAGTGCTCGCCCGCAAAATGCGCAGCTGTTCGATACGGTTTACAAGCTGCAATTCAAGTTGACGCGCGCGCTCCACTTGTTGCGTCAAACGCGCCAATTCCTGCTCGGCCTCTGGCACATCTGCCAATAACTCACGTAGATCATTCAATCGCAAACGCAGCCGATCTTCTTCGGCCTGTAATGCCACATAATCGGGATGGTTCGGGGTTAGCCGCAGCAACAGTTGCTCGCGCCGAAATCCCAGATCTTCTATCGCGGTTTCAAGCTCAATGGTTTGTGCCAGAAGATCCTGGGTTGTCAGGCTAAGTTCACGGCGGTCTTGTGTGCTGCGATATTCCGCAAGCTCCGCGCTGGCGCGGCGCAATTCAGCGCGCAATTCAGGAAGCTGGTTATCAATAAAATTGATGCTCTGATCTATTTGCGCAGACCGCCTGCGCAGATTATGATCCTGATATGCAGCCACAACCGCATTGATAATCTTCGAAGCTTCTTGTGGATCGGCACTGCTGAAGCGAAAATCGACAATCCCAGAGCTGCCGCGCTCTCGAATATCAAGATTTCCGGAAATGGCGCGGGCCGCAGCGCGCGCGTCTATGCGCCTGATTTCGAATTCGCGCCCAACAGCCGCGCGTAAATTCTGCACTTCAATTTGCGCCCCGTCCGGCAAGATAATTGGCGCTGTCCATGCGCCTTCCACCCGCTCACCAGTTGGGAGCGTAATCGCAACACGCTCATTTTCCAACACTTCCAGATGCACAGGAAAAGGCGCTTGCCCCGGCGGGAAGTCAAACCGTGCAACGCGCATGCTCTCTCCGGCACGGATAAATTGCGCCGGGAGGAATTTTTCAAAAAACGTCGAAAATGGCAGCTTCCTTCGCGCAACCAATTCTCCAACCAGCGGAACTTTCATCGGCTCTGCCACAATATCCAAAGCCAGCGCCTCGACCACAGGCGATAGGATCAAGCTTGACCGAATTATATGTATCTCGGTCGCCAATTGGCTGCTGCTACTCTCGCCACCGCGCAACAATTCGCCCACCAACTCTGCAGGCAAGGTAACAGTATCAGCGCGCCGCTCTATCTGAACCAGTGAAGATGCTTGAAATACATTTGGCGGCAATTGGCCAAAGAAACTTCCCCCAATCCCCATCGCCAGAGTCGCAGCAATTATCCAGCGTTTTTTGGCAAAAAGCTGTGCAAAAAGCTCCGAGAGTGAGATTTCGTCGTCCTGCTCACCAGACTTGGGCGTCTGTGACGTCTGAAACGGGCTTGCTTGGGTCATTTCACCTGCTCCAATTGTGCGACCCAGTGGTTTACACTTTCGAGCACCAAAGACACCATATGTTGGTGCATTGCGAGGCCACGACGATAGGGGTCAGGAATTTCCTTACCCGATTCAAAATAGCCCAGCAAAAATGTCTTCCCACTTAAATGAGGCCAACGCTCCATTATTTCATGTCTGTGATGCGCTTCCATTACCAGAATATAGTCTGCTTGGCGCCCCAATTCATCAGTGAATTGCTGCGCTGCATGCGCGTCCAGCTTTATCTCATGCGCCAAAGCCGCCGATGCACTATCGGGGTCAATCTCGCGCCCCACCAAAGCATGCAATCCGGCAGAATCCACAGTTGCATCCGGGATACTTTGACGCAGGGCGGCCGCAGCAATGGGAGAACGACATATATTTCCCGTGCAAACGACCAAAAGCCTTTGCATCATTCAACGACATCTTCGATGATGTTTCGGGTTCTGACAACACCGCTTACGGGCGTAAGGATACGTCCAACAGTATCATTCCAGCGGGTTATGGGATCGGTTGTAACAAACACAACATCCATTGGCGCCATTGCAAATTGCGATGTCAGCATCAACGCCGTTGCATCCAACAGATTAAATTGAAACACAGTGAATGCATCCGGTTGACCGGGAACCGCCCGGAACACAAATATCCCCCGCGCATCTGCACGCAGCCGAGATGGCCCGCCTCGTGCTGCAAGAACCTCGGTCAAGGTTTTACGCTCTGGCCCGAGCCTAATCTCGCCCACACCAATTTCACCAAAGGTGAAAACACGGTTATCCGCCAGTGCGGGCACAAAAATAATGTCAGCTGGCAAAAGAATGGGATTATGGTTTGGCAAGCCTTGTTCCATGAATGCCAACAAATTCACCATATACTCGCGCCCCTGGCGACGGATGATGATATGACGCAAGTCTGATTTTTCAGTGATTCCCGTGCTATTTGCCAGATCCAGCAACCGGAGCGGAACATTCGTCAAAGTTGTGCTGCCGGGCGACCCTACTGCACCGGTTATAGTTACCCGATGGGCGCGATACTCTTGCACTGCGACTTCGACCTGGGGATCTGCGATGAATTCCCTTAGCGCTGTTTCCAGGTTTTGACGGATCTCGCTTACTGTCAGACCCCGTGCACGCATCATCCCGACGAAGGGGTAAAAAAATTCACCTGCCTCATTTATGACAGGGCCCTCTGTGATATTCGAGATATCGGATCCGGCCGAACGCTCTGGCGTTGTCCAGGTCACTATCCGAAGCTGATCGCCAGATCCAACGCGGTAGCTGTAAACACGCGGATCTGCGGGAGGGTTATTTCGCAGGCCATTCAGCCGTATCCATGTCGCATCGGTATACTGGTGGATGTTTTCTGCTGTGACAGGAATTACTTCAACATTTCTCTCTGCGAGGTCGCGGCTTGCGGCAGCATTTACTGGAAAGCTCATTTGATTGCCGCAGCCCGAGACAAGCGCACCGGCCGACGCGATAGAGGACAACACAAAAGCCCTCCGAGAAAGCGGAAATCTATTTATATGCATGTCGGCCCTTGTTTCTTGCCTCAAACCCCATGGCAATGGTAGATATTTTATTATGCGCCGTCTCGCAAGAAGTCTGAGGCGGGCGCAGCAAGAAACCCTATGATGCGGCAAAAAAGACACGTGGTAACATCGCAAAGCCGCTTTTTTTGTTGGGCAAGGTGCGCGCACCATCGTATTCCGCACGACCCTTTTAACAAGCTGATTTCTGTCCTTTTATCAAGGCTTTTCGCTGGAGTATCGATCTTGATCAAGCTGTTTTTGGCGTCCAGTTGCGGCCTTGCTGGACGCATGCGTTGGCCTGTTTGATCATCCTTTGTATGCGCGCTGTCAGAGCGCCTTTCCGGGGCTGTGCGGAGTGACTCATATTCGGATCTGTGTTGCGAATACGGGTTATTAGGGGCAACAATCAGCGCGGGCATGCTTGTTGCCATCCTTTGTTTTCAGGCACCTGCGCCATATGCATGACCGCCCCCCCAAAATTTAAACGACAGCGACAGAACAGCTTTTTGCGCTGCGCTGGAGAAATAGGATAGCCGGGCACGGCGCCGCGAATCCGTTACTTTCTCCTGCCCATTTACGCACATGCCCCCGAACTTCGACACCTCCGAGCGTGATTTGAGCGGGTTTCGTCGGCTGACGCTCGAAATTTCAATGGGTTAGTTTGGTGTGGCGGCCTGATTTGCGGAAATCATGTAGTCACACACTCTGTTATATTACCTGTTGATTTGTTGGAGAATACTCTGATATCTTCGCTACACAATGTATACGCGCATCACCAAGACCGGCGACCGCCAATACCTGCAACTGGTCGAATCCTTCCGCAACGACCGCGGACAGGTGCGCGTGCGGGTCATTGCCAATCTCGGACGGCTGGACAGATTGAGTCCCGACAAGCTCGATCCGCTGATCAATGGGCTGAACCGTGCGCTTGGGCGAACGGAGAATACATCGTCAGAGATCATTCAGGAGGCAGGCCGGGCACATGGCAATGTCTTTGCCCTTCATGAACTCTGGTGCGAATTGGGATTTCAGAAGGCGCTCAGCCGCGCACTGCGTTCAAGCCGTAGGGAATTTGACGCAGAAGCCTTGATCCGCGCTATGGTGTTCAACCGCCTCTGCGAACCCGACAGCAAGTTGGGCTGTCTGCGCTGGCTGGAAACGGTTGCCATTCCCGCGATGCCTGATGGCGTGACGCACCAGCAATTGCTGCGCGCGATGGACACGCTCATGGACAATGCGGTAGGTGTCGAGGATGCCCTGGCGCGCCAGATCCGTCCGTTGGTCGACCGTGATCTGGCTGTTGTCTTCTATGACCTGACCACAGTGCGCATCCATGGGGAAGGCGCGGTTGAGGATGACATTCGCGCGTTCGGGATGAACAAGGAGCGGGGTGGTATCGCCCGTCAGTTTGTCTTGGGCATTGTGCAGACGGCGGATGGCCTGCCACTCATGCACACAGTTCACCCCGGCAATGTTGCCGAAACCAAGACTCTGCAGACCATGCTGAAGACCGTTCTGCAACGCTTCCCCATTGACCGTGTCATCCTGGTGGCAGATCGCGGCCTGCTGAGCCTCGACAACATTCATCATCTGACGGACATGGCCAATCAGGGCGGGCGGAAGCTGGAGTTCATCCTGGCCGTGCCTGCCAGACGTTATGGCGAATTGATTGGTACTTTCCGGGAACTGAGCTTTGATGAAGAGGGATTGGCCGAGGGACAGTTTGCCGATCATCGTCTGATCATTGCCCATGATCCACTCCGCGCGGCTGAGCAGGGTGACAAGCGCCGCACGCGCATCGCCGAGTTGGAAGCCATGGCCGAGAAAATGGTCACAAAACTCGATGCCCAAGATGATGGGAAAACCGCACAGGGGCGTCGTGCTTCCGACCGCGGGGCCTATAGCCGCTTCACCCGCGCTGTCGCCGAGGCTGAAATGTTGCGCTTTGTGAAGCCCGACCTGACTGCAGACCGGTTCTCCTGGAGCATTGATGAAAACGCTATTGCTGACGCGCAGTTATTCGATGGCAAGCTTGCGCTGATCACCAATGCTGCAGACCTGACACCTGCCGAGGCGGTCACGCGCTACAAGGGCCTGGCCGACATCGAGCGGGGCTTTCGTGTGTTGAAATCCGACATCGAGATCGCGCCGGTTCATCACAGACTGCCGGATCGCATCCGTGCGCATGCGCTGATCTGCTTCATGGCCTTGACCCTCTACCGTGTCATGCGCATGCGCCTGAAGGCCCAAAGGCACAATGCCAGCCCCCGCACTGCGCTGGATCTGCTTGCACGCATCCAAAAGCACACTGCCCATATCGGCGACCGCACTTTCAACGGGACCAGCAAAACCACTCAGGAGCAGCTCGATCTCTTCGAGGCTATGGGCCTCAAAAAACCCGCCTGACCGGCGCTGTAGTCACACAAATACAATTTCCGTGTGAACAATATCAATCACTTACGCGATTAACTGTCGAACCTGGGATGCCCGCAACCCCTGCGAATTAAATCGCTTGATTGACGCAAGCCAACTCAGGCGTTTTTGGTAACAGATGGCAAGCCTTTTAGGTTATGTCGGCGAAATTCCTTGAGAATGCGTCGAATATCTGCGACCCTGTGCACGATATTAATCTCTGGCACGGCAAAACAAGTGGTCAGGGAAATCGTACGTCAAATCACGATCCGAGGAGGAAGCATGAAACAAATATCAGGTTATATCGCGATCCTCGCTTTTCTGTCTGCAGCATCAGCAAGCGCGCAATCCCCCATGATAGACTGGGAAGGCCCATACGCCTCATTGGGCGCGTCACATACCAGAGTGACCTATTCGGCATCGGGGGGCTATTCTCCGTCCAGCGCGTCAGGATCGGGCGTCAGCCTGATTGCCGGGTATAATTTCCGGCAAGACGCGCTTGTATTCGGGCCGGAAGTTCTGGCGAATTTCTCAAATATCCGCGGCAGCTCGCAAAATTGCGGAAGCGTTGGAAACTGTTCATCAAATGTCGAAAACTACCTCGCAGCGCGCATCAGGGTTGGGTATGCAACGGATGCGGCGCTGGTTTTTGGAACAATTGGTATTGCCTTTGATGAGCAGAACCAAAGAGTTAGCGGCGCGATAGACCCGCAACAAAAGCATCGTGGCCTGTCTTTGGGTCTGGGGGCGGAAATCCCGGTTCTTCCAAATTTCGCAATCCGCGCAGAGGTGGAATATTACCGCTTCAACTCTAAAACCTATAATCTTGGGGGGTCTATTGGCAGTGTCAATATCAGACCAAGTTATGGGGCAGCGCGCCTTGGGTTTTCTTATTATTTCTAACCAATGGTCACAGGTCGGCAGTACTCGGACTCGCCTGCCTGTGGCCGCTTTGGCGCTGGCGACATACGTTTACAATAACTCGGATATCTCTCAGGGCGGAGAGTTCGTTTCAGGAAATCTTCGTGCCGCACACGGCATGCTGCCGCACTGAAGCCACACAACCGGGCCTTTGGCTTGCGCGGCTCTGACCCTCTTGTCGGGAATACCGGCGCCTGGCGCGAATCGCGGCCTTTCGCAGTCACGCGCCCCACTCTCACCTTAAGCGGTCGCTGCGCTAAACCGGCTCCCCGAAGTTCGACAGCAAATTGGGTAAATTCGCTATCTACGGTTTTCCGATGCTATAGTTATCAATGAGTTATCGTCCCAAAGGCTCCTGCTTTGACGAAGCCTTGTTGTAACACGTTTCATTGATAATTGTCTTGCATGTTTGACGAATTCGGACTTAACGTTAGTCCAATGTATACGCGCATCTCAAAATCAGGCGGTCGAAGCTATCTCCAACTGGTGGAGGGGCATCGCGACGCTGAAGGAAAGGTCAGGATCAAGGTGGTCGCCAACCTCGGCCGCCTGGACAGGCTGTCGCCTGAGAAGCTTGATCCCCTGATCAATGGGTTGAACAGAGCCGTTGGGCGCCTTGAGAACACAGCGCACGAGATTACACACGATCCCGCCCGCACCTATGGCACGGTCTTTGCCCTGCATGAGTTGTGGAAAGACCTTGGGTTCGACCGGGCCCTCAACCGGGCGCTGCGTTCCGGCAAGCGCAGCATTGATGCCGAAGCGCTTGTTCGAGCCATGGTGTTCAACAGGCTGTGCGATGCCACAAGCAAGCTGGGCTGCCTGCGTTGGTTGGAAACTGTTGCCATGCCCGCCATGCCCGAGACCGTTACCCATCAGCATTTGCTTCGCGCTATGGACGCGTTGATGGACAACGCTGAGGGTGTCGAGGAGGCTTTGGCCCGCCAGATCAGGCCACTCGTGGATCACGATCTCACAATGGTCTTCTACGACCTGACGACCGTGCGGATTCATGGCGAGGCCCGGCTGGAAGATGATGTTCGCGCCTTTGGCATGAACAAGGAAACAGGCGGCATCGCGCGCCAGTTCGTGTTGGGCGTGGTGCAGACCGCCGATGGCCTGCCCCTCATGCACACCGTGCATCCGGGAAATGTGTCCGAGACCAAGACCCTGCAGGGCATGCTGCAAACGGTCCTGCAGCGATTTCCTATCCAGCGCATCATTCTGGTGGCGGATCGCGGCCTGCTGAGCCTCGACAACATCCACCACCTGACAGACATCGCCGATAAGGGCGGGCGCAAGCTGGAGTTCATCCTGGCCGTGCCTGCGCGTCGCTACAGCGACCTGCTGGAAACCTTCCAGAATTTCGACTTCAGCGACGGTGACGGGTTGCGCGAGGCCAGTTTTGAAGGGCACCGCCTGATTGTGGCGCATGATTCCGGGCGCGCGAAGGAACAGGGTGCGGCGCGCCGTGCAAGGATTGATGAGCTCGATGCCATGGGCAATGCCATGGTCGCAAAGCTTGATCGCCAGGACGAAGGAAAAAGCGAGAAAGGCCGCCGCGCCTCAGACCGGGGGGCCTATAGCCGGTTTGTCCGCGCCATTTCAGACGCGGAACTGACGCGCTTCATCAAGGCCGATCTCACGGCAGATCGCTTCAGTTGGGACATAGATGAAGACGCTATCGCCCGAGCGGCCCTGTTTGATGGCAAGCTCGTCCTGCTGACCAATGTCCCCGAGATCACACCGGCTGACGCCGTCGCGCGCTATAAGGCATTGGCCGATATCGAGCGTGGCTTTCGCGTGTTGAAATCCGACATCGAGATTGCGCCGGTTCACCACCGGCTGCCAGATCGTATCCGCGCTCATGCGCTAATCTGCTTTCTGGCCCTCACCCTTCACCGCGTCATGCGTATGCGTCTAAAAGCCAAGGGGCACACCGCGAGCCCCCAAGTCGCCCTCGACATCCTGTCGCGCATCCAGAAACACACGGCATATGCCGGAAGCCGCAGCTTCCACGGAATAAGCAAAACCACACCGGAGCAACTGGACCTCTTCGAAACACTCAACCTGCCAAAGCCAGCCTGACAGCGCTCTTGTTGTAACATTTTTGGCCATTCGGCCTAAATGAAATCAAACACTTATCGATTTTGTTGATGAACTTGGGGGCTCCCAGTTTTGTGCGACATGTCCTGACGGCATGGCCTGGGATAAACCCCGATCAGCCCGCACCATCCCAATGCTCTGACAAGCTAAAATATTTCGGTGCATCAACAAGAAAACCGAAATGCTTTCGCCCTTTGTTTTGCCGCAATTTCGAGCCGAAAAGCTCTATCCCTTTTTTTCTGAAATTGCTCTGGGTACCGCGCAGTGCCCGCGCTCAGTCATCATCGGTATGAATTGGCAAATCAAACTTTACCGCGCAAATGAGCGCGCAAACCATATATGCATACACGATCCCGAACAGGATCAACATCGTCAACATTCTTGCCTCTTCCTCCGGCCAGCACCGCGGGGCCTCTCAAACCCATAGCAGTGCGTTTTTCGCGTTAGAGCAACTGACAGCAGACCACTCTTGTATCGACAACTCAAATCAACCACGGTGGTTTTTCCTTTTCGCCACCAGATTATCGTTAAGATGTTGTTCGTCTATTTGGCGAATCGCCAGTTGCTTATACTTGATACGTAAAGATAACCATTATATCGATAGATACAAAATTGTAACTCTTTGGGGAGTTCGATAAGTCGGATGAATACTGTGCGTCGTGCCGATCTCGGATTGCTCTATGTGCTCGTCGCGATTGAGGAGACACGATCCGTCAGTGCTGCCGCGAGCCGCTTGTCGCTATCGCAACCTGCGGTCAGTCAATCGCTCAAACGCTTGAGGGATATCACGCAAGACCGTCTGTTCGAGCGCGAGGGGCAGCAGATGGTTCCGACACCGATTGCAATGCAAATGGTGCAAGTGGCCCGAGAGGTCATCTCACGCGGCGCCAGCCTGCTCAGCCCGCAGGTTTTTGATCCTGCCAGCGACAAAAGCACATGGCGCATCGCCGTTTCAGAATATGCGCTCACGGCTTTGGGCGGCACTCTGCTTCGGAAAATGACATCTCTCAGCCCGGCGGTACGGGTAAATTTCCTGCCTGTTACGCAATATTTGGTCGAGGATATGCTGGCGCATAAAATTGACTTTGCGTTTATGGGCGACGGGCAGGATGAAACCTTGTATGCGCCCTTGGTGCGCGAAGAGCTGTTTCAGGATCATTATATCGGCGTGATGCCTGCAACACATCCGCTGGCCGCCAAAGCCCGCAATTCTGCTGTCACACTGGAGGATTGGCTCCGCTTCCCCCATATTCGATTTGGCAATGCCACACCCGGTGTCAGCAGCATTGATCGCAAGCTTGCCCAGCTTCACAGAACACGCGAGATTGCCGTAATCTCGCAAAGCCATCGGGAGAATATCGAACTTCTTCGCGGCACATCCAGACTTTTGGCCTTGCCGTCACGGTTGCGATTTATTGTCGATGATAAAAATTTCGTCCTGTTTGGCCTGCCTGTGGATATTCCGCCATATCCCTATTATTTGCTCTATCATCAGCGCGTCTTCGGCAGCCCTGCGACCGCGTATATGCGCAAGCTCATTCTCGACCTGTTCAAAGAATGCCCCTGATCGCAAAGGAAGCGATCACAAGATTGCACGGCCCAGGCCCGATCAGGGCGGCGGCGTATCAGCGAAGCATGCGCACGGCGCTATTGGCCCTGTTCGCCCTCTTCAGCGTCGCGCGATATTTCCAGACCAGTTTGAAGGCGATCCGATATGCGAGCGCAAAGCCCATCCCAAGGAAAACCACACTGAGGAATGCAGGCAACGGCGCATCCCAGAACACCACGCCCAAGATTGCAGGGACAACAATAAAGGGCATGAGAATGAGTGTGGTCAAAGGATTCGCCGCAGACCGGCGGCACCCGCACAGCTCCAGCGCGCGCATGACCAGCTGATGCACATGAAGGCGATCGGGCGCCATGGCAGAGCGGCGCCTGGAGGCACGCCGATAGATGGCCAGCATCGTATCTGCGACGGGCCAGAACAGCACCAGCAAGATCGCCCAAGGCGTGACAGCGGCATTGTTGATAACAATACCGATCCCAAGCCAACTGAGCACAAAGCCCAGCACATAAGCGCCTGCATCGCCCAGGAAAATTCTGCCGGCGGGGAAGTTGAACGCCAAAAACCCGATCAGGGCCGCCGCCAGCATCAGATTGATATGCGACAGCCCCGGCAAGCCTGCAATGTCAGAAATCACACTCAAACTTGTGGCGGCAACCAGCGCGGTCAGGGCCGCAAGGCCGTTCACGCCATCAATCAGATTGAAGCCATTCGCAATTCCCACCGTCAACATCAAGGTGACCGGCACGCCCACCGCCCAATATCCCATCACCTCATCAAGCCCCGGTATCCCGGCGCGCGGCAACCATAATCCAAGCGGGATAATAACCAGAAGGCTCGATACACATGCCGCCAGCAGGCGCTGGCGCGGTGTGACTTTGCCTGTCAAATCTTCGACCAGACCAACACAAAACAAAATCGATGTCGCCATAATGAAGATTTTATAAGGCTCGGACACCACAGCTTTGGAAAACAGGGTGCTCAGCGCCAATGCCACAAAGATCGCAACGCCGCCCAAGCGTGGGGTGGGCGCCACATGCGCGGCTTGAACGGCTGTTGCATGCCGTTGGGGTGCAAAAAAAGCGACCTTGCGCGCAAGCAAAATAATCGCCGCGCAAATCATAAAGCTCGCAATCCCGAGTGACGCCTCTTTCCAATAGGCGACAGGGGCGGTGATATGCAGGTACGGGATGTGGAGCATTATAGAGTACGCATAGTTATCAATTTTCTGAGAGGCACATAATTTATGGGTTGCATAAAACAAGGCGCCGCAGCGCGATCTCTCTTTTGCACTAAACCCGACCCTTATCTTCACGCGAGCGCCATGATGTTTCTTGTGGTGGCCGGGTTTTAACAAATTTGCCAATACGCCCCGCCGCGCCTGTTTTTCCCCGAGCAAAGCGCCCAAAATGCAAGCAAGGCAAATCGCGCGATGCCGCCTTTACGCCGCCCGAAACCGGCCTGCAGCAAAACCGGTGCCGCAGTTTTGATCACCGCCCATTCCCGCTTCCGGCCCGCGCGAAAGCGCTCACATGTGGCCTTTGCCCGCCCATTGGGCAGCCCTTGGGCAAAATGCCGGCCTCTCGCGATCACGGATCGCTGCGCGCCCTGTATCCACCGATCACCGCCCGACAGCAGCCTTCCCCTCGCGCCGGCCTGACCGCGCCTTGGCCCCCAAGATCGGGGCTTGTGCGGGGGCGCTCTGGCGCAGCACCCTGCGGCGGTCGTCCTGCCACCTCTTGCAGAGGGCTGGTTTTGAGCGTTCGGGGCCATGCGAGCCGCCCGAGGCAGGGCCGACACGGCCTGCCCTGTCGCCTGCGGCCCACCAGACGGCATCATTTGCGCATTGACACGCAGGCAGGGGCGCATTTCTATCAGCGCAGAGTTGCACCAGCGGCACAAGGAGGCGCCGTGCATGACACCGTCACGCAGGGAATTTCTTATGCGCAGTTTCGCGACAGGGCTTGGTCTTGTCCTGCCCACCCGCCTTCCGGCGCAGATGCGCATTGCGCGTAGCGACACATTGGCCGCAAGTCTGTCTTATCACGCCCCCACAGTTGCGGCCTATATTGACACACTCCTGCCCGATGATGGCGTGACACCCGCAGCCTCTGCGCTGGGCGTTGACAAGGACGTGAGCGCATTTCTCGCATCCGCCCCGCAGCTGGGGGAGGCGGCGCTTATCATGTGTGATTGGCTCGATAAACCGGGGCCGATCCGCTTTGCAATGCGCTCGGAGCGCCAACGCCTTGAGATCATGGATATTCTCGCCACGGCGCCACATAGCACAATGGAGGGTTGGTTTTACAGCACCCTACGGTTGCTGGCGATCGAGTTTTACTATGCAAAGCCTGAAGCGCTGGTGGGTCTCAATCTTTCTGCCGCGCCACAGCCTGAAGGGTATTTGCCACCATGGGCCTGACGCGCAGCCCGGATGTTGTCGTGATAGGCTCTGGCGCAGGCGGCGGCGCGGCCGCGTGGCGGCTGGCCGAGGGCGGGATGAGGGTCTTGCTTTTGGAGGCGGGGCCACGGTTTGAGCCTTGGCGCGATTATCCCTTGAATATGCCTGGATGGGAGCGGCGATCCTTTCCAGCCCCAGAGGGCAGCCGCGCCACGATTGTCTATGGCGATCTGGGCCAGATCGCCTTGGCGCATCGCGATCTGGCCGCGTTCAATGCCACCGGCCCGGTTTTGCATCACAGCGCCCAGCGCTCCGCCGATCTGGGCGGCTACGCTCATGTTCTGGGCCTTGGCGGCAGCACGCTGCATTATGTGGGCGAAGCCCATCGCCTCCACCCGGATGCGTTCAGATTGCACAGCCTCACAGGTCAAGGTGCAGACTGGCCGATCAGCTATGCGACGCTGGAGCCGTATTACGCTCTTGCCGAAACCCGCATCGGGGTTGCAGGGCGCGGAATTGGTGCGGGGGCGCGCTGGCGCTCTACCCCTTTTCCACAATCCCCCCACCCCCGAAGCCCCGCAGCCAAACTCTTGGGACAGGCCGCCGCGCGACTGGGTTGGAACTGGGAAGATAATCCCCGCGCCGCACTGTCCGAGCCGCGCTACTCCGCCGCGGGTGCAGCAGGGCGGCCCGCCTGCAACTATTGCGGCCACTGCTCGCGGGGATGCCCTTTGGGGGATAAGGGTTCAACCGATGTGACCTTCCTGCGCGATGCCGTCCAAACCGGGCGGTTGGAGATCATCACAAACGCTACGGTCACGCGGCTCTATCGCCGCGCCTCTGGCGGGATTGCAGCCCTTGACTATCATCATGCCGGAGAGATCCACCGCCAAGAGACGCCGCTCCTGTTTCTCTGCGCAGGGGCGGTGCAAACGCCGCGCCTTTTGCTGGCCTCGCGCGATGCAGAAGAGCCCGATGGCATCGCCAACAGCGCGCGTCAGGTCGGCAAGAATTTCATGGAAACGCTCAGCTACACTGTCTCCGGCCTCGTGCCGGGCTTGCAGCTTAGCCAACGCGGATTGCCTGCGGATGCCGCCTGCTGGGAGTTCAACGCGCCAGCCTCTCTCGACGGGCTTGCAGGGGGATTCAGGCTGCATTCCTCGGTGCAGGAAACAGGCCTCAATGGGCCAATCCGTCATGCGTCACGCCTGATCACAGGGCATGGCGCCGCGCTCAAAGCGCGTATACGCGAGAGTTTTGGCTCTGCTGTCTCGGTCTCCGCAACAGGCGAAGTCATCCCCGACGCCAGATCGCATATCACCGTTTCTGAAACCAGACGCGACCGCTTTGGCGTGCCCCTGCCCGTCATCAACTCCGTCCTGACTGATCACAGCCTGGCGCTTTTGCACCACATGGCCGCTGCGGCGCGGCACTTGCTGCGTGAGGCTGGTAGCCCCAGGGAGATCGAGCAGTTTTCTTCCTATGACAGCTTCACCGCACCCCATGTGCACGGCACCTGCCGCATGGGGAATGATCCTGCCACCTCCGTTACCAATGGCTGGGGCCAAAGCCATGATCACCCCAATCTATATATCGCAGATGCAAGCCTCTTTCCATCGACAGGCGGGGGGGAAGGGCCAGCGCTGACAATCTCGGCGCTGGCGTTGCGGGCGGCTGACAAGGCCCTGGAAGGATAGTCCTTCTGCAGCGCATGGACTCTCAAAGGATCAAGAAATAAGTCGATTGATAGCGTGCTATAACGCGTCAGGGACATGCTGTGCCCCCAAAATCGACGCAGGAAAAGGATCACGCTATGAAACGCAGTCTGATTGCCATTTTGAGCATGCTCGCTGTTACAGCAACACCGCTCTCTGCGGGCAATGGTCCGCCTCCTCCGCCATCGGAGCAGATCGTCGCGCGCAAGGGAAGCCCGACTGTTGGTCTGGGCCTGAGCTTTGCCTTCGGCCCCAACGGGCTGGAGCCAGGGATCGGTATCCGCGTGATGTCCGACAACCGCCGCAACCGGGCAGCCGCAAGCATCGGTCTGGACTATATGTTCATGACCCAAAGCCTCAGAGGCACTTTGGGTGCCGTCTATTTGGGCAACAATATCTTTGGCGGGGCGGATGTTGGGTATAACTTCTCCAGCAGCAACCTTGACTTCGGTCTTGTGGTTGGCGGAACCCGGACAAAGAGCCGGTTCGAGACAATCCAAATTCCACAGATGAATGGTGCCTACGAGTACTAACCTGGTGGCGCGTCATGGTGACATGACGCGCCAATAACGCCTCTCGCCCCTTCGGCGCTGCGCCGAACGGGCAACAGGCGTTTCGTGCCGGTCTCCAGTCTGGCGCGCTATGTCTAGAGCGCGCGAGCAGTGCCCAGGCGCCACCATGGGCGGATCGCGCTATGCGGATCAAAACGCTCTGCGCGGGGATGCGTCAGGGCAAGAGAGGTTGGCGCGCTCGCGCCATTGGCATGCCCTAGCAGCAGCAACACTTGTGATCTGCGGCAATCAAAAACATCGATCTGCTTGCCCGGCCAAGCTGGCTCTCGCAACTGCGTTGCAAGATAAGACATGGCCGCCACAATCCCCCTGCCGGGGCTTGCCTCGAATTGCCACAGATCGATACCGCAGCTGCGGTAGATGTCAGCAAGAGCGGCCCAGAGTTGCAGGTTGAAATGGCAATAATGCTTGCTGGTCGAGCGGATAATCTCCGCGCGCAACGCCGGGCCTGTTGCCAACCACAACTTCAGCGAAGCATCGGCATGGATATCTTCCAGCACAGCACGCCCGTTATCAGAAAATAATATCATCTTCAGGATTTTAGAGCGTTTCGCGTTCATTCGCATTCACGCGACCCACTCTCACCTCAAGTGGTCGCATGTCTTTTTGCGCAACACCGGTTCCCAGTTTTGCGCGACATGATCTCGAAACCAAAGCTTCTCGTCAGGAGGCGATTCCCGCCAATGGAGACGTCCATCCGGGGTCAGCGGGGTCATTCAAAAACCGGGATCGCTCCACTTAAGCGAACAGTGTTTATCGCACCTGTAGCAACGCTTGCGACATCGCCAACCACCACGTTCGCAGTCCTGAATGACGCTGTCAGCGAGGCATTGATTTTGCCTGTGTTGGTGGCGATTGCATTCACGCCAATGCCCCCGATATTGAATATGTCAGAGGACATTTCACTATCTGATGCTTTGGCTGTGTCCACCCTGTAACTTGCCAGATTGCCGACGAATGCGATATCAGTGCTGTTTGAAATATTATTCGCGCCCAAGCCCATTGTGCGTATATCACCTATCAGCCAGACGGCTTCATCCAGTGTATCGGATTCTGAACGCATCTGGGAATCTTGGGAATGCCTTTGACTCATATTTGACGCAGCAATCGCACCATTTGATGCGAAAATGTCCATTTCCGCGTTTTGCAAACCTGAAAGACTGTCACGATCGCTGGCCTCAATCTGCTGCGATATCGTACGTGCAGCGGCAACCTCGCCCGAAAAACTGCGCGCAGTGCTGCCCGCTTGAGAGCTTGAAACAGCATTCTCCACTGCGCCAGTCTGGGCGGCGTCGCCTCTCACTGAAATATTTATCCAGCCATCAACGTCACCTGTATTCGTTGAAATGCTGTTGAGCTGCAACTCGGCAGTCTCGATTCCGACGACAGCCGCCAGCCCGGTCTGCAAAGCAATGTTTGAATTCATCGGCAGAGTGTTCGGCAGCGCCGTGGCACTGATGTTTATGTTTTGGAGTTTAGGTTTGGTTCTGCGATATAATCCGCGCATGGCAAGAGCTTCGCCAAGATCGAAATCAAGATTTTCAAAAACCTCCTCGACGCCAAGCACAGAGATGGCGCGAGTCTCCGGGTGAGAGATATCCAAGCGCTCATTCGCATGCGTAGATGTAGCGACAGATATCAGGGCTACTGTCCCAAGCAGCTTAAGTTTGCAGGGCGGCAATTTATTTCCTCCCGACGGAGCGCAGAGCCTTTTACAAAGTCTCCTCTTATGCGCATTAATTTGTGCTATCTCGTATTTCTCAGGTTTTACTCTTTATTTGCCATCTTACCCGACATTCCCAAAAGGCCAGCGGGCCACTGTGAATATCGCTTGATTTTTCCAATTGAACAAGAAATTTTTTGCGCCGCGCCCTCTTGGTGCTCCATCAATCTCCGCAGCCGCCGCCATCACATAGGTCAGATCCGCATGCCCAACCCCGCGCCGGGTGGGCGCGTGCCGACCGCGATAAACACCGCATCTGCGCCATCCACTGCTGCGGCAAGATCGGTCGTAAACCGCAATCGCCCCGCTGCAACATTGCGCGCCAACACATCCTGAAGGCCCTGCTCCTAAATGGGCACCTCTCCGCGCTCCAGCAGTGCAATCTTGGCCGCGTCCTTGTCAACACAGACCACATCATGCCCGAAATCGGAAAAACACACGCCAGAGACAAGGCCCACATAGCCCGTGCCCGCCATAGATGATTTGCATCGTATTTTTTCTCTCGCGTCAAACTTTGAAGATCTTGACGTGCAGCCCATCGGGCTTGTCCGCCCTCTGTTCGTGCCATCCGCCATATTTCACATCAGCCGAAAAGGCGATGTCCGTAGCACTCTGATCATACCGCCTCAAACGGCATACACGCATAAGTTGCATTTGGGTTCGTTTCGTTTTTTGGCCCATATCGTTGCTCCCCTGCCCCTTACTACCCTCGCGCAGGACGCGCGCCAGCCACCTCTGCTCCCGCGATCGCAGGCAGCGCGGCCAAAGCCAAACGGCGCTGCGCTTCAGCCTCACGGCGATAGCGCTTGAGCCGCGTATAATCGCGCAGCGCCTGAGTAACGGGATCAAGCAGCGCTGGGCTACCAGAATATTTGATCAAGGAGGTCAAGGCGGCGACAACAGTGGGATCGGAGTTGGCGGATACTCCAATCTCGTCAAAGAGACGTTTGAGCCCGCGCAAATCTGGGTTTTCCAGGCGCTCGGCGCGGCCAAGCAGCGCGTTGATGCGTGCATCCACATCGCCCATGCGCGCACGGATCTTAGCGATACGGAGTTCTGCGGCCGCCAGACGCAACGCCGCCGCTTGCGTCTCATTGGGCCCGCTCTGAGCAAACCTGAAAGACACCTGAGGGAAAACTTCCTGCGCCAAGGCAATAACATCTGCCGCTTGCACATCGAAGGGTTGTGACACTCCGGCACGGCGCGCATTACTGCGCGATCGCGCCTTCCCTGAGGGGGTTTTGGGGCCGGTGCTGTGGCGCGCGTTACGACGATTTGCGGTGATCTGAGTCAATGTGCTCATGCAGGATCCAAAGTTTGCGCCTCGGCAATCACGGGCCGTGTGCGGCTTTGCGCCCGCAAGAGATCCTCATACAGCCTACGGCGGCGCTGCGCGATATCGCGAAGGCGCTCCTCAAATGCATCGATAATCTGACCTTGCTTGATCCGCGCATCAAGCACGAACGGGGCCGGATCAATCCCGAAATCAGACAGCGCCCGGATAATGCGCCGTTTCTCGGCAATATCCGCGCCGCTCCAACTGCGCTGGTAGATACCGCTCTCCTTGGCCGTGAGTTTGCCCTTTTGCCCGCCGAGCTGCGCCTGTGCGAGCATCGGCTCAAACAGCTCTGACATGATCACCATCTGGATCCAGCGCCTGCAGCGCGTGCCCTCCAACTCCAGATCCACCAAGTCGCGCACGATAAGCTTCTCCAGCGGGGTGCGCGGCGCAAGATCACGGAAAAGTGCCGCCTGCATCTGTTGCGTATCACTGTCGGAATCGTCAGGCAGCAGATAGAATTCCTGCAGCACATCGTCGAGCGCGCGCAAATCTTCACGTGGTAGTGCAGCGCGCGCGCTGGCAACAGGTGGCTTCATGCATCTCTCCTTCTCATCGTATTTTTGCCATAGGTCGGCGCTCGCGCGGCGCGCAATATCGCAGCAACCATTTCAATGCGCGCAGTTTGTCCCGCATCTTCACGCGAAAGCTGACCACAATTTTTTGATCGAGACCGCTGCCGACGCGCCGAATGCTGATGCGCAGAAACGACAAGCCAGCCAGATCCCGGTGGCTCACCTGGCTCAAATCAAGTTGTGGCTGGCCCTTGTCATCAAGCCTTATGAATCTGCTGAGTTTCGAAAACGCGATCGCGAGATGATTATCAATCCTGCCATCCTGTATCTGGCGCAGAGCGCTCTGAATCGCTTGATCAGGCGTCATACTGACAGCGCCCTGAGGACGATCGCGCGAGTTTTTGCCCCGATGGCCAGCCTTTTGCGCCGACACTCCGCTTTCGCGCGCAGCGCAAAAGGCGTTGGCATCTAATCCATCGCCAGCCCCAAGGGTTGCTGCGGTGTCACTGCGTCGTTTTTGTGTCATTGCGCCCAGCCTCATTCCAACGAAACCCTGAACGCCAGTATGGAGAGTTATCAGCCCTCAGCAATCAAAATTTTCAATATTTAGTCGCCTGTGGAGAAGAGGCACAAGATACTGCGCCTAATCGCAGTGCCACGTCGGCGGCTTCGCTCAATTCCCAAGGTGTTCAGTCCCGTCACGGTTGCGATTTTTTGTCGATGATAAAAATTTCGTCCTGTTTGACCTGCCTGTGGATATTCCGCCATATCCCTATTATCTGCTCTATCATCAGCGCGTCTTCGGCAGCCCTGCGACCGCGTATATGCGCAAGCTCATTCTCGACCTGTTCAAAGAATGCCCCTGATCGAAGAGGATGCGATCACAAGGTTGCATGGCTCCAATCCCGATCAGGGCGGCGGCGTATCAGCGAAGCATGCGCATGGCCCTGTTCGCCCTCTTCAGCGTCGCGCGATATTTCCAGACCAGTTTGAAGGCGATCCGATATGCGAGCGCAAAGCCTATCCCAAGGAAAACCACACTGAGGAATGCAGGCAACGGCGCATCCCAGAACACCACGCCCAAGATTGCAGGGACAACAATAAAGGGCATGAGAATGAGTGTGGTCAAAGGATTCGCCGCAGACCGGCGGCACCCGCACAGCTCCAGCGCGCGCATGACCAGCTGATGCACATGAAGGCGATCGGGCGCCATGGCAGAGCGGCGCCTGGAGGCACGCCGATAGATGGCCAGCATCGTATCTGCGACGGGCCAGAACAGCACCAGCAAGATCGCCCAAGGCGTGACCTCGGCATTGTGGATAACGATACCGATCCCAAGCCAACTGAGCACAAAGCCCAGCACATAAGCGCCTGCATCGCCCAGGAAAATTCTGCCGGCGGGAAAGTTGAGCGCCAAAAACCCGATCAGGGCCGCCGCCAGCATCAGATTGATATGCGACAGCCCCGGCAAGCCTGCAATGTCAGAAATCACACTCAAACTTGTGGCGGCAACCAGCGCGGTCAGGGCCGCAAGGCCGTTCACGCCATCAATAAGATTGAAGCCATTCGCAATTCCCACCGTCAACATCAAGGTGACTGGCACGCCCACCGCCCAATATCCCATCACCTCATCAAGCCCCGGTATCCCGGCGCGCGGCAACCATAATCCAAGCGGGATAATAACCAGAAGGCTCGATACACATGCCGCCAGCAGGCGCTGGCGCGGTGTGACTTTGCCTGTCAAATCTTCGACCAGACCAACACAAAACAAGATCGATGTCGCCATAATGAAGATTTTATAAGGCTCGGACACCACAGCTTTGGAAAACAGGGTGCTCAGTGCCAATGCAGCAAAGATCGCAACGCCGCCCAAGCGCGGGGTGGGCGCCACATGCGCGGCTTGAACGGCTGTTGCATGCCGTTGGGGTGCAAAAAAAGCAACCTTGCGCGCAAGCAAAATAATCGCCGCGCAAATCATAAAGCTCGCAATCCCGAGTGACGCCTCTTTCCAATAGGCGACAGGGGCGGTGATATGCAGGTACGGGATGTGGAGCATTATAGAGTACGCATAGTTATCAATTTTCTGAGAGGCACATAATTTATGGGTTGCATAAAACAAGGCGCCGCAGCGCGATCTCTCTTTTGCACTAAACCCGACCCTTATCTTCACGCGAGCGCCATGATGTTTCTTGTGGTGGCCGGGTTTTAACAAATTTGCCAATACGCCCCGCCGCGCCTGTTTTTCCCCGAGCAAAGCGCCCAAAATGCAAGCAAGACATGGACGCCGTCTATTTGGGCCGCAATATCTTTGGCCGGGCGGATGTTGGGCATTACCTCTCCAGCAGCCGCCTTGACTTCGGTCTGGTGGCGCGCGGAACCCGGACAAAGAGCCGGTTCGAGACAATCCAAATTCCACAGATGAATGGTATCTACGAGGAGTAACCCGGTGGCGCGTCATGGTGACATGACGCGCCAATAACGTCTCTCGCCCCTTCGGCGCAGGGCCGAACGGGCAACAGGCGTTTCGTGCCGGTTTCCAGTCTGGCGCGCTATGGTTCAGAGCGCGCGAACGGTGCCCAGGCGCCACCAAGGGCGGATCGCGCTATGCGGATCAAAACGCTCTGGGCGGGGATGTGAAATCGCAAGAGAGGTTGGCGCGCTCGCGCCATTTGCATGCCCCAGCAGCAGCAACACGTGTGATCTGCGGCAATCAAAAACATCGATCTGCTTGCCCGGCCAAGCTGGCTCTCGCAGCTGCGTTGCAAGATAAGACATGGCCGCGACAATCCCCCGGCCGGGGCTTGCCTCGAATTGCCACAGATCGATACCGCAGCTGCGGTAGATGTCGGCAAGGGCGGCCCAGAGTTGCAGGTTGAAATGGCAATAATGCTTGCTGGTCGAGCGGATAATCTCTTGGGGCTGTGCGCCGCTATCATCGAATTGCGCATAGATCCGCTGGCACGACATGAGCGAGGCTTCCTGCACCAGACGTCCCCGGCCCAGAAACGCGGCGATGGCCGCGATCTGAAGATCATAGGCCGTACCGTGATTATTGGCGCTGGCGCGTTCGCTCAGCCCTTGCGGGCTGGTGCGCAGCCAGTCGAGATAGGTGGCCAGCCAGAAACGGAAAACAGCCATGATATCGGGAGAGATTGCGCCAAGATAATCCAGCAGGCCAATAGCATCGAGGAAATAGTATATATCCTTAGCCTCAATGATACCGCGCCCACGGCTTGTGGCCTCGCCGGGTATGAGCTGCGCATAGACAAGATTTGGCGTCATCCGGCTGTCTTCGGCGATGAACCACTGCTTCAGAAGCACAACCGCATGATCGCTAAAACAGGCCTCGCCCGAAAAGAACGCCGCCAGCGCAAGCGTCACTGTATCGTCAAACACCGCCTGCAAACTGGTGCGATCATAATTCACCGCCTCAGGATCGCCGAATTGTGTCCCCGGCACGCGCTCTCCATCGCGTTTGAGATAGGGCAGGCCCGTTGGGCTGTCTGAATTTGGCCAATGATAGGGCGCAGGGTGCCAATAATCCCGCGGCTCGCCAGACGGTGCGCAGCCCTGCTTGTCGAGCACGCTATAAGGCCCGCGACCCAGCGCCTCGCGCGCGGCCGGAAGCAGCGCGCCTGTGATGAGGGTGTCAAGCCTGTCATCGCCGGCCTGATAGCGCTTGCGCTGATCAAGCAGGGTCTGCCAATCCAACGCCTTGGTTGGAAGATCGGTCAGGACAGCGCTGATCCGGGCATCATCAATCCGGTCGATCAAGCCGCGAATGCCATGGCTGCGCGCAACACCGCGCCGCGACGACGCGCCAGCGATTTCCAGCGCATGCGCCCCGGATGACAGCCGCGCCACCCAACCCGCCTGCTGGTAAAGCCCGGCATCTGGTGCAATGGTCGGGGCCGGTTCCCAGGCAGCTTTGGGCCATTTGTCCCATGGCCCCGGCACGCGCAACCGCCGGAGCAATTCAACTTTCGGGCGCCGCCCATAGCGCAGGGTTGGATCAAATATCTCGCGCGCATCATTGCGAAAAATGATCTGGGGTTCTTCTTGCAAATCAGGGTGCAGGGCAGGATCAAACAAGCTGTCATTCTGGGTGATGCGCGCCATCGGCACGACAATATAGGGCAAATCCGGCCTGGCTGTGATTGCGGCACGGATCTCGGCCCATCCGCTCTCGGTCATAAAGCAGTTCCCGTCCCACGGCATGACCCAGCGCGCCAGAGTGCGCCCGGCCTCAAGGCAGCTGTTACGCGCACCATTGTTATTGGCCACATAGCGAATTTTGTCATGATAGGCGGTATCGTAAAGCAATTCGCGGTTCTGAAACGCGCTGAGGGTTGTCACTTTGGTATCGGCCAAGGCCGGGCTGTAAAACGGCTCTGCCCCAAACTGCAACGGGGCGGTATTCCAGCCAATCTGGCTATAGACCTCTGGATCAAAGGCAATTCTGTCAAACACTTCCCCGCGCGATGTCAGCAGATCGATAATCCTGGCTTCCGTCTGGGGATCGCTGATACGGTTGAGAACCCAGCGCCGAATGACACCGGCTTGTTGGGGTTCATGCTCGAGAATGAAGCGGATATTGGACAGTGATTGTCCGATCTGGTGGCGCGGTGGCAGATCGTTGCCAATGATCCGAAAGAAGGCAAAACTGTCTGGCGCGAGCACAGGCAAGCTCTGCTGGCGCAATTCATAGATTTCCATCCGCATCGCCTGAAGCATATCGCGCAGAACGGCGTTTTCTTTCCACAAGGAGCGGATGTTTTTTGCCAGGGCTTCCACCGGGTCGATCGTGTCGCGCGGGCTCATGAGGATGGGTCCATCTGTTCACATGGCGAGGGGGCAGTTTGACTGAGCGCTGCAGCCAGGTTGGGTGTACCAATATCCACAACATCAACCGGCGCATATTTTGCGCGCAGAAAGCCTATAAACTCGTCCAACGCCGCAGCCCAGGGCGCGGCGTCACGCGAGAGCGGCGCGGGCAGAACCTCGACGGTGATACCCTCGGCAATCAGCGCCTGGATATCGGGGCAAGTGACCAGATAAACGCCACTTGCGCCTTGCGCAGCAAGGCGGGCCTGGGTTGTGCGTGCAATATGGCTCACTGTTGCTGCCGGAAGGCCAAGGCAATTTAACAAAACAACAGCCCCCGTCGCGAAATGCTCCAGAAAGAAACCCGGCGAGGGCACGAGTGCGGGCGGCGTTGGCGCGGGCGGCCATGGCGTATGTGGCGATGGCGGGTGTTGGAGCGGTTCCAAAGCCGTTTCGGGAAGCAATATGCAATCGCGCCGCGTCAGTACCGCTTGTTTGCCCTCCACCCGCCGTGCCAAAAAATCCCGCTCGGAGCGCAGTTGGGCAAGAAGGCTGGCCATGCGATACGCGCGGTTCATGCGGCAGCGGCCAGTGCAAGAATAGCCTGCGCAGCGCGCGCCGCACCATTGGCCAAAGGGCGCGTGTCAAAACGCGCGCGCATTTTTGCGCGCTCACCCGGCTCCAACAGGGGCCGCAGCGCCTCCATGATACTGATCTGCGTCCGGTTTGCCAAACGCCCCCAGCCCGCACTGGCAGCAAAGGCCGCGCGGGCTGCCTGATTGTCCATTCCCGGTGCCGTATTGGCAACAAAGACCGTGGGAATGCGCGCCTGATGCAATTCATGAAAGGTATTATAGCCCGCCGCACTGACAGCGAAATCGAAGGCCGCCATATATTTCGCCAAGGGAAATATCCGCGCTGTCGGTAGCAGCCGCTCAAGGCCGGGTCTGGCGGGCGCCAGAATGGAGCGACACCAGACCGGCGCGACGCCATCGCATATCTCCAACGCGTCACAGAGCCCCGCCACCAGATCGACCGCATTATCTACAACCTCTGCGCCCAGCTGGAGACAGATATTGACAGCATCCGGCGCCAGACCAAGCGCGCGGCACGCAGATTCGCGATCCAGCACCTCATCTTCTTGGTGCAACAGGATCGGCGGGACGCAAGTCACACTGTGGCGCAGCGCGCGGGTTGGCCCGGTATCATAGGCTTCAGCAAGATCGCCAGGTTCAATCACCAGATCAAACTGATCCTGAGCGCGCAGCCGTTGCAGATCCTGCGGATGATGTCCCCACATGGCGCGGCGCACCCATACAAGCCGAAGCGCCGGAAACTCCTGCCGCAGCCCCAGCACCCCTGAAAACGGGACATTCGCATCCAGCACGACAACTCTCACGCCAAACCGCTGAACCAGCTGCCTGAGCCTGAGCGTGAACCAGCTATCCCAATCTGCCTCGGCCACATTCGAATGAATATCAGAGGGGAAATACTCCATGTAAAGCCCTTCCCTCTCGAACAATGAAAAGGCAGGACAGGTGGTAAGGAATAAAGCTTTGGTTCCCGCCGGCATCTGACGCCATATGGCCATCTGGCGGACAAGATGCCCCATCCCGACACCATTCGACGATAAGAATAAAGTAGCTATGATTTAACCCTCGGCTTGGGTAACACCTTTCTACGACATGGTCGTGAAAGCCAATCGGCGCCACCCGCGATGCGGTTAGCCGCGATAGCCTGGCTGCCGGACTTCCCGTATAGACGATCGGATCTGATCTCTAGCCTCCGATCGGATGCGGCTTGCTGCCTCACGCTGATTTCGGACAATCGATATAATCACATCTGAAACATATGGGCTTTCAGGGAAAGCTTTCAAAAAATCAGTAATCGCGCTTTGATTTCCAGATTGCAGGGCGCGGGCGAGAGCCTGGGCATCTGCGCTATCCGTGCCGTAAAAGAATATACCTGCGGCAGCCAGGATTGCAGCTATGGATGTTTTGGACATGTTGGCCTCTGTTGGGTTGGGGCGGCAGTGCATTATTTAATGAAAAACGGTTTTTTGAAAAATAAACAATAAAATGAAGTGTTTCTTCAACGAACCGTATCGGCGTTTTATGGGCTGAACAACACGCTTCTCGCCACAAAGTCCAGCTCTTCAGATATTTCTTGCGCCCTTTTGAGAGAACCCCTCCAAACGCATATCCGCAAACGCGGATCCTTTGGCAAGACAGCGGGCTGTCCAATCACGGCCCGTATGGCGGTGCGCTTCCTGAAATCTGGGATGGGTGCGCGCGTTTCCGCGGCTTGGGGGCCTGGTTGCGCCCCGGCCCGCACAAAGAGCGCCCGCCTTCCCGGTTCACATCATGGCGATGATCGTCTTGGCATGCTCTGCTGTCATATCCTCGCGCGCGTTTCCCCGTCACGACGCAGGGGCGCACGGCGCCCCCCCGCAGCGGCGGCCATGTCTCTGCCCCTCTCAGCGGCAGTTTGCGCGCTTGGGGCCAGTCCGGCCAGCGTGGCTCTGGGCAACGCCCCTCAACGCAGATCGTGGGCGCGCCTGAAACCTCTCGCCCCGCAGCGGAAATGGGGTCTGGGCAGCGCAATCCTCTGGTGTGGCGCATCACAGGCGCACTCCCTGCGCGCGCGTGCTGATACTGCCCCGGAGAGAAACAGGAAACGGGCCCGATAGCCGCGCGCCCGGTTTGCGGCGGGGTTGGTTTTGGTTACCGGGAATGCCCGTATATACTGCCGTATATTTGCGCGCAGGGGGATGTATGGAGGGTATATTTATCTGTATATGGATACGATACATCTGTAGTCTTAGCCCCTACAGGTGCATATCCTATCGCATATCCATCTGTCGTCTCATCGGAGGTGCTCATGTTCCAAACCCGCATTCGCAAAGTTGGCAATTCAGCCGTCATCACCCTATCGGCCGATATTCTGGCGGCGCTGGACGCGGCCGAAGGCGACACTGTCTTTTTGACCCGCGGTGACGATGGCAGCATGAAGATCACATTGCATAACCCGCAACTGGCGGCGGCCTTGCACGCCGCACGCATCGCCATGGATGAAAACCGCGATATGTTACAGGCCTTGGCATGAGCGCACCAGTCTGGGTGCCCCTGCGCGCGATTATCCTCATTCACGATCGCCAGATCGCCCGGCATGGCGGCCCTGCCGGTCTGCAAGATCTGCACCGGCTTGAAAGCGCCGTTGCGCGGGTGCATCGCAGCTTTGCCGCGGGCACCACGGGGCTGTGTGACAGCGCAGCCGCATATGCGCGTGGCATTTCAAAAGCGCAGGCCTTCAAGGCCGGCAATACACGCACAGGCTTCGTGACTGCGGCAACATTTCTGCGCCTCAATGGCCTTGGCCTGCGTCCAGACCCTTTTGACGGCCTCAAAGCGATGGGCGATCTTGCCGCCGGTCTTCTCTCCGAAGAGGGTTTTTCGGCGTGGCTTGGAGCGCGGGCCGCGCCACTTAGTCAGGCCCGTACAGCGCGTTTTTAAACAGGCGCATAGGCGCAGATGTGTTACTGGCAAACTGGGCGCGCTTTGGCGCGACACGGGCTGTCAGCCCTCCGGACAGGTCGCGCGCAAAAACGAGAAATCTTGACGCAGAACAGCGCGTCAACCCGCGACATGGTCTGTGGCTCCGCGATCACTCCGTGAACAGTGGCGAGAGGTGCTTGTGGCGCAGCGCTCTCTTGCACCGAGCGCGGCATATGGCTTGGTGCAGATGGCCTCGCCCCGGCCAGCGTGCAACCCAAAGCGCGGCACACCCGCTGCGCAGCATGCGCACCCCCCCGACACAGCGCGCTTGCGCTGCCACATGTGACCTGCCTATACGGCAGGGCACAAGACCGTCCGCGCCCAAGTTCGCTGCCTGAAATTTGCAAACAGGATGACTTTGGAGCCTCAGTCTATGGTAATGGTTACAATAGCTGAGAGGGCGGCGAGGGTTGAACGCCAGACACAAATCTTCCAACAGATTTCCAGCAGAACAGTGACACGATCTTGGGCTATTCTACCAACGCCTTAGAGTGCAACGCGCAAACTTTATTGATAGATTGTCAGGTTAGATGCCTTGATGGGTCCCTTCGTCCATGAAGAATACGCAGCACCAAAATGCCATCCACCGTGACGCGATAGTATATTGCGTGTGACATGCACTCATATCGCCTTAGATGAGTTTTGACGCAGTCGTAATTTGCCCCAAAGCTCGGATTCTGGGCAGCAATTGCAATCTTGCCTCGAAGTGCATCGACATATTTTTCCGTAGATTTGTAGCCAAAACGCTCAAGGCCATAGAGGTAAATTTCAACTAGGTCACGCTCAGCATCGACGGTAAGTTCAATTCTCGCCATGCAGCAAGCCCTTCTGCCGCGCCTCTTCACGTGCTGCTTCCAAGACCTCGTCTATTGAGCGCTTACCAATTCCGCTTGCTTCCGCGCGTTCAAGCATTACGCGCAGTTCAGAAATAGCACCGTCGCGTCGTTCTTGGTCGCGCCGGACAAGATCGCGAAAATATTCGCTTACGTTCCCGTAACGACCCGCACTGACCTGCGCTTCAACCCACGCGTTCATCTGGTCTGGCATCGAGATGGTTAGTCGAGACATGTATCAGCTCCTCTCACCCTAGATCACATATGTTCATACCAGATCATACTACGTGGAGTTTTTCAAGGTGCTGAACTGGAAGATCGTAACGGCCTCTGTGGGTGCCGTCCGTTTTGCAAGACGTTTTCAACTTGGCGGGAAGAGATCGCGTGCGCTCCTTTGTCAGGCCTTTTTTTGTGCGGCGCGACCGATCGCCACTGGCCGATATGGTGATCTGTGGAGGAGGTCCCAATCCCGATTGCGCGCTTCAAAGCTCTTGCGGTTACCCTGGTTTCACCTCTTCCAGATCTGATCGATCACTTAGCCCATTTGGGTCGTGGCCTTCTCCCCCTTAAGCCACCCTTTCTTTTGCAACGCCCTGCGCCTTACGGGTCACTCCGGGCTGCCGTTTTTGGCTGTTGCTATGGGAAAGGGAGAGCCTTGTTTGCTAATTTCCCGCAATGCCAGGGACATACTATCCAGTCCACCATTCGAGTCAGGCTCATAAAGACCATAGCTTTGCAGCACAGCGTGCAAGATGTGCTTGGCATCGCGGGGGCGGATGCGGAGTATCCGGGTCTGTTTATTGTTTTGAAAGCGCACAGTCTCCTCGACATCCAATGCGGCCAGTTGCTCTGGTGTGGCGCGGCGCAGGTCATAGCTGGCCAGGCCAGTATCCGGGTCTATTCTGATCAGGGGGGAGATATCCACGTTCAAGCGCGCAAACAGATAATCCCGCAACCCTTCCCGGCCTCGATCTGGCGTATCAATGCCTGCGCGAAAGCAGCGCAATCGCGCCTGCACCTCCGGGCGCGCGAGGATCTCCGGCCAGACTTCCCCCGCGCGCTCGAACCCTGCCGCAAATGCTGCATCAAAGCCATCATAGGTGGTACGGTAATGGCGCACAAATTTCTCAAGCTGCGGCTCAAGCTCCTTGCGCTCTACCGGATATCTGGGTTCGTTATCCATATCGGCATTTGCCCGCTTACGTGCCATGAAACGGCTCCTCTTTGCTCTGTTGGTACTCCAGCGCTGCAATCACTGCGCGCAGAGCCTTGCGATAGCCGGCCTCCGCCTCTGCGCGGTAGCGCAAAACGCGGCGGAATGCCTCACAGAAGGCCTGATCCACAGGGCCCTCTCGTGCAATCAAGCTGTGCTGATGCGCTTTGACTTTGGCCAGCAAGCTTTCGGCATCGACCAATTGCTCAAGAACATCCACAGGGAGAGCGGATATGTCGGGCATTGCGCGCAAGGCCCGGATCTGTGCGGCTGTGCCGGCAGGATCGGGCCGGGCCGATGTCAGGCCATGTTTGCGCGCATTCTGCGCAGCGCGCTCTTTGCCAGCCGCGCTGCGCGGGCCTGTCGCACCGCGCGCGCCACCGCCAGCGCCGGGCTGCGGCAGTTTTGGCGCGCGGGCGCGCGCATCTCTCGCACCGCAAAGCTCACCCGCCATCGCGCTGCTCCTCAATCAGCTCTGCATCCGCAATCATGGAACCAGGCTGCGCAGAAGAAACGGCTTTAATGCGGGCCAGATCCTCATACAATTGGCGCCTGCGCCGCTCCAGCCGTTCAATCTGGATCGTGATCAAGGCGGTGATCCCAGAGGCAGAGGCATAGGCGCTGTTCAAGGCCACTTCCGGATCATACCCATAGGCGCGGATCCGCGCTGTGGCGTCACTCTCCCCGCAGGCGAAAGCGCGCGCAAGCTCCAGCGCCTCAGCATCAGCAAGCTTGCCGCACAGCAGCTCAAACATAGATCGCTTGGCCGCATCCCAAAAAATCAAGCTCTGCCGCTCGCGCAAAATCAGGATTTCGATCTCATTGCTTGCGATATTCCGGGCGATTGCGTGCTGGAACGGTGTTTTGGGGCCCAATTCGTCCAGAAGCTGACGTTCAAACTGCGCAAGCTCTGCACTGTTTTGGCTTTGCGGGCGCGCGTGCAAGCCCAAGGGCAGGGTTTGTGCGGGCTGCAGTTGCGTGAGATGGGATTTGGCGGGCCGGGATTTAGGGGACCGGGATTTAGGGGTCAGGGATTTGCTGGGCTGGGATTTGGGGAGCGGCGACTTGAGAGGTCGCTTTGGGGCTGCCTGTGGTTTGGCTGCCTGTGGTTTGGCTGCCTGTGGTTTGACAGGTTGGGGTTTTGCAATTTGCTTCAGGTCACGGGCCATGCTGATATCCGTTCGTGCTTTGTGCTGACCTGATTTCAGCAGAGAGCGCAGAAAACCGCAATAGAAAACACTAAATACAGTGCATATTTTTATTCCACCACTATATATGGTATTCACAACAGGATCACCCTGCCAAGAGCTGACGCATTGCGCGGGGCGGTACGCCCTTCGCGGCGAGACGCGCTGCACCTGTTGCAGCGCGCCTCTCAGCGGCTCTGCGGAATAGGGCGGGATTTCCACAGGCAGGGGCGGTTTGGGGCTTTGCCCGGCGGTTCAGCCAAAAATTCTGCCTCCGAGAAAGTTGAGCGCCCAAAGCCCAATCAGGGCCGCCGCCAGCATCAGATTGATATGCGACAACCCTGGCAAGCCTGCGATGTCAGAAATCACACTCAAACTTGTGGCGGCAACCAGCGCGGTCAGGGCCGCAAGGCCGTTCACGCCATCAATCAGATTAAAGCCATTCGCAATTCCCACCGTCAACATCACGGTGACTGCCACGCCCACCCCCAATATCCCGTCACCTCATCAAGGCCAGGTAGAAGCACATGTGACACAGGCAAAGCAGGCGCGCTTTGGCGCGACATTGGCTCTAAGCCCTCTGCAGGGGGTGCACGATAAAAAACAAGATATCTTGGCGCATTTTCGGCGCGTCAACCCGCGACATGGTCTGTGACTCCGGGATCACGCCGTGACCTGTGGCGAGGGGTGCTTGTGGCGCAGCGCCCTCTTGCCGGAGGCGCGGCACATGGCTTGGTGCAGAAGACCCCGCCCCGGCCCGCGTTCACCCCAAATCGCGACACACCCGCTGCGCAGCCTGCGCGCCCCCCCGACACCGCGCGCTTGCGCTGCCACATGTGACTTGCCTATGCGGTATGGCACAAGACCATCCGCGCGTGAACCGGAAGCGATTCGGGCTGTGCGTGCCCACGCGCGCGATGCGGGTATTGCAGCCCTTTGAGACGGGTTGACCCCATCTTGGCATGCCCGGAACCGTTGGTCATCCTGCGCAACAGCGCGTGGCCCAAGGCCTGTTCCTTGGAAGTGCCGCGCTGGGGCGTGATGCGGCGACACTTGAACACGACCCGCAAACAGAAAACCCCAGATCAAGGCCGCGCAGAGCCGATCACCTGAGCGCGGATCTGACACGAGAGCCGCGCGCCTTCCGACACGCGCGCCAAAAGCGCATCCGCCCAGGATGCAGGCGCTATGCGTCACCCACCAGGGCGGTTGAGCCGAATGCCGGGCCTGTCATCCGGCGCGCCGATGAATTCGATGCCAGCTTGTTCAAGTGCTTTCTGGATCATGAGAAGCGACTTAATATTCACCTCTGGAATCCCATCCACACTCTCCATGGTTCCGATAGTACGGCGAGAAACACCCGAAAGCTCTGCCAACTCAACAGCAGAAATTCCTAAAGATGCCCGTGCGGCACGAATTTGAGATGCAGTTATCACTTGACGGCCTCGCACTTTTGCCACTAAATGGCAATAAGTTGCCATTTTGAGGAATAACAATGCATGATTGGCGCGCAGAATTCAACCGTCTTGAAGGCGCCTATGCGCCCAAAACGATCAAAAGCTATCATACGGATCTGCGCGCCTATGAAACCTGGTGCGCCGCGCGGGGCTGCGAGATGTTCCCGGCCCCGGTCGCGCAGCTATGCGAATTTTTGCAAGATCAATGCGCCGGGGTGACAGCGGCGACAGTCTGCCGGCGTCTCTATGCCATCCGCAAAGCGCATCAGCTGCTGCGCCTGCCTGATCCCACCCAGGATGAAGATATCAACCTCGCGCTGCGCCGGGTGCGCCGCACCAAAGGCACACGGCGCGTTCAGGCCACGGGCATGACCGAGAAATTCCTCATCAAATTCATCGCAAGCGAGCCAGACACGCCCACAGGCTGGCGCAACCGGGCCATGATGTCGCTGGGCTATGATCTGCTCACCCGGCGCTCAGAGCTGGTCAGCCTGCGCGACAGCGATATGGAACCCCAGGCCAATGGCACCTATCGGTTTTTAATCCGGCGCTCCAAATCCGATCCCTTCGGCGCCGGGCGTCTGGCCTTTTGCTCAAAGCGCACATCGGAGCTTCTGGAGGATTGGCTGGTCTGGCGCGGGGAGGTCACGGATTGGCTCTTTTGCCCGATCTATCAGGATCTCCCCCTCGATCGCAGCCTCAGCGCCACAACCGTCAAACGCGTTGTGCACGCAGCCGCGCAACGCTGCTGTGATCCCGATATCGCGGCGGGGTTCAGCGGCCACAGCATGCGCGTGGGCGCTGCCCAAGACCTGCTCAAACGCGGTGTCGATACAGCCGGCATCATGCGCGCGGGCGGCTGGAAATCCGTCAATATCCTCGCGCGCTATCTTGAATATGCCGATCATAACCCTTGGCTGTGAGGCGTTGGGCGCGCGACCACAAGTGTCGCGCCGCTGGAATACGCTGAGCAACCAGCTTGAAAAACAGACAGAAAGAAACCGCCGCAGCACAGCTATCAACCGAAAACGAAAAAGCGGTCGTGTGACAGAAGATGGCTATACCACAGCGCCATTCCGCGCATCCCTTCGCTTGACCCTTGTATGGATGGCGCCCGTGGGGCAAAGGCTTTGCGCTTGATGCTGGCGTGATAAAATCATGTAGCGCCCAGGATTCGAAGTGAACCACTCAGTGGTTTGAGCTGAAAAAAGTCACAATATCAAGGCACTGTTTGAAATTTGCGTGACATCCCAGAATTGATGAAACACCTGTTGCACGTATGCCGCGCTATATCAGACGCACCAGTGTCATACTGGCTTCTCAGCCGAGCTTAGCCGAGTTAACAACCCGAAGATAACTTCAGCACCCAGGTTCTGCCTGCGCGTCCAAGGCCATAGTCTGTCATGCGTGTGTTCAACATGTTGCCGCGGTGCCCAGGTGAATTCGCCCAACTCCTCAGAACATCAGCTTCGCGTGGTTGGCCTTCGGCGATGTTTTCCACAAGCGCACGCGCATTGCACCCTGCAGCCTGGGCTCGTGACATTAGGGTCTCGCCATTCGGGCCGCCGTCCGACCGGTGAGAGAAATACCCGCGTGCAACCATATCATCGGCATGAGCTTGGGCCGCTCTGGAAAGGCTGGCGCTCTGTCGCAAAGGGCTAACGCCTTGCCCGCCGCGAAAGTTGTTGATCAGCGTGGTAAAGCTATCCGCGCTCGTCACCGCAGCAGATTGAGTTGGCGCATTTGTTATAGGGACCGACACCGGGATTGGTACGGCAGCGGTACAAGCCGAAAGTACCGCCAGCAAAACAGTCGCGCATAGCCACTTCATATGGATCTCTCACTCAACAATGATCTCTTCACTTAAGCGAAATCCACTTCCATCCGCCATAGCATCCTCCAACAAAAACAATGGAGAATATATCGGACCCATCAAAAATGGACGATAGACGCTAAATCAATGGGTCACAGACGGCGCATACAATCTTCGCCCGCAACACGTTGTTGGCAGGCAGCCGGATGGCGTAGAAATAGCCTGCTTCTTCCAAACGTTCGTAGATCGCGGGGATCGCATCAGCGGCATCTGCCCGGAAGAATCGGCCCCCAAGGTCGCGGCCAGCATACCGGATGATGACGGGGTCGAGAAGATCCCGCCAGCCATCGGCACTGTGGACGTTGCCATTGCGCCGCGTTCCAGCATGCAAAACTGGTTGAACAGAAAGTTGGGGTGGTAGCATGTGCAGTCGAAGTGCCCGTTCCATGCGGCACCTTCCTGATCGCCATGGGTAGGGCTCACGGAACTGTCCATGTCCAACAGGATATACGTCAGGCCATTGCGATCATGACACCGGTCGATCCATTGCCCGTGAAGGCTACGATGACGGATGTGTCACCGAAACGGTAGCAGGCTGCGGTCGGGGTGGGCCAACTCCAAGCGATGTGAATTGCAGCGCTCAGAAACTCTGTACTCCAAGCGGCGATAAAGAGCGTGTCGCCCAATGCTTGAATTGGACTACTGAATGATCCATCTATTGCCGAAAGTGACGGAATACTGTGCAGATCCCTATAACCGTCGCCAAGGCGCGTTTGACTGATCTTGTTCGTAGGGCTGAGGCTGGTGAAGCCGTGGTGTTGTACAGGCATGGGCACGCGGTCGTGCGCTTGGTGGCGATGCATGCCAAGACTTCTGCAAAAAAACGGGCCGAACTGATTGATGCTGTTCGTGCCCAAGCTGCCGCTAAAGCTACTGCTGGTGCGACTGCGGCACGGAGTCAGGACTTCCTTTATGACGATGAAGGTGTGCCGAAGTGATAGTGCTCAACACATCGGCGCTGATGGCACTGCTGTTGGGAGAGGCCGTGTCCGACCAAATCGCAGTTACATAGAAGATCGGACACTCTCTTTTTGCGCCCTCATTTTGGTGAGAGCATCAACACACCTGCCCAAAGATACCGGATTAAGTCAGTCTGACCACGCAGACCAGTTTTGGAAAATATCTGCTTCGAATAGTATCGCGCGGTTTCAATCGTCAAACCCAGACGGGCGGCGGCCTCAGCCAAGCTGTCCCCCTGCCCCAAGGCATAAACAAGCCGCGCCTCAGTGCGTGTTAGCCCAAGGACATCTGAAAGAATATCGGGCTTGGGCAAGCAGTGCCGCGCATTGCGCAGCACACCGGTACACCGGCCATCATCATCCCAGATCGAAAGCATTTCGACGCCGGGCGCCAGATGCGTATGCGTTATGCCCTGACGAAAACTTGGCCGCATAACCCCTTGGGGCAACGTGCCGATGATATCCTGCGCAACGCTGTCACAGTGTTCAATCTTGCCAAAGCCATCCCATTGCACAACCCCAACCCCCAAACGCCGCAGCAATTGCTGCGATCGAGACACGGCAGCTTCCAGAGTGGCAAACTCTTGAGAGAGCGTTATCGCCCTCGCCACATGCGGCGCAAAACTTGCAAGCGCAGCGGTATCAATTGCCCGAAAGCTGTCGCGCGCCCGTGAAAAGATCAGCCATGCTACGCCATTAGGGTGCGCTATTGCGATAAGACGCTGGTCAAATGGCATACGCGCACTATCCGGCCCGCTCGCGCGGGCTGCAAGTTCCTCACCTGTATATACGCGGCCCAAACGCAGCCCCGAATAGATTTCGGGACGCGGATCATCGATCGGGCCTGTTTCAGACCAGGCCTGAGCGCATAAATAAAACCGTGCCGTGTCGGCGCGCAGATATTCGCAAAATGCCCGCAGCATCTTGGGCCAAGACCCGTTCGCTCCAGCGGCCTCGGAAATCGCCAGAAGGAGGGCTGTATCCTGCGCTGTTATCATATCCCACCCGCCCCCTCCCATTTGGGAGGTGTGCTGGAAATATCAGATGTCTATGAGGATGGCCAAATGATTTCAGCGTGAGGCGCGAGAGAATGTCCATCATCACCCTGACCCATTTGCAGCGGCTGGAGGCCGAGGCGATCCATATCATGCGCGAGGTGGTGGCGGAGGCGGAGAAGCCTGTGATGCTCTATTCCGTGGGCAAGGACAGCGCGGTCATGCTGCATCTGGCGAAAAAGGCGTTCTTTCCCGCGCCGCCGCCCTTTCCGCTGATGCATGTGGACACGACCTGGAAATTCCGCGCCATGTATGACATGCGCGAGCGCGCGGCGCGCAATGCGGGCATGCAGCTTTTGGTGCATCAGAACCCCGATGCCATCCGCCAGGGGATCAACCCGTTCGATCATGGCAGCCTGCATACCGATATGTGGAAAACCGAAGGGCTGAAACAGGCGCTGGATCTGCATGGCTTTGATGCCGCCTTTGGCGGCGCGCGCCGCGATGAAGAGAAAAGCCGCGCCAAAGAGCGTGTGTTCAGCTTTCGCACCGCCAGCCACCGCTGGGACCCGAAAAACCAGCGCCCGGAACTCTGGCGCGTCTATAACGCGCGCAAGACCAAGGGCGAATCGATGCGCGTCTTTCCGATCTCGAATTGGACAGAGCTGGATATCTGGCAATATATCCATCTGGAAAACATCGAGATTGTGCCGCTTTACTATGCTGCAGAGCGCCCGACCGTCTATCATAACGGCCTGTTGCTGATGGTGGATGATGATCGCTTTCCGCTGAACGGTGAAACGCCGGTCATGCGCTCTGTGCGTTTTCGCACCTTGGGCTGTTACCCGCTGACAGGGGCTGTCGAAAGCCGCGCCACCACCCTGCCCCAGATCATTCAGGAAATGCTGCTGGCCACCACTTCAGAGCGTCAGGGCCGCGCGATTGATCATGATCAATCGGCCTCGATGGAGAAGAAAAAGCAGGAGGGCTATTTCTGATGGGCGAGAGTTACAAAGCAGATGCGCTGATTGCCGAAGATATCACCGCCTATCTGGACAGCCACCAGCATAAAACCATGCTGCGCTTTATCACCTGCGGTTCCGTGGATGATGGCAAATCCACCCTGATCGGGCGGCTGCTCTATGACAGCAAGATGATCTTTGAAGACCAGCTTGCCACGCTGGAAGCCGATAGCAAGCGTGTTGGCACGCAAGGCGCGGCGATTGATTTCGCGCTGCTGGTGGATGGGCTGGCGGCAGAGCGCGAACAAGGCATCACCATTGATGTGGCCTACCGCTTCTTTGCCACGGAAAAGCGCAAATTCATTGTGGCCGATACACCGGGGCATGAGCAATATACCCGCAACATGGTGACAGGCGCCTCTACCGCCGATCTGGCCGTGATCTTGATTGATGCGCGCAAAGGCGTGCTGACCCAGACGCGGCGGCACAGCTATCTGGCGCATTTGCTGGGCATCTGCCATCTGGTGCTGGCCGTGAACAAGATGGATCTGGTGGGCTATGACCGCGCGGTGTTTGACCGGATTGTGGCCGAATATCGCGCCTTTGCAAACAGTATCGGGATTGCCGGTTTCACCCCCATCCCCATTTCTGGCCTTGCGGGGGATAATATCACCAGCCGTAGCGCGGCCATGCCATGGTATGACGGGCCAGTGCTGTTGGAGCATCTGGAAAGCGTGGAGCTGGATCAGACCGCCGATCAGGCCAAACCCTTCCGTATGCCGGTGCAATGGGTCAACCGGCCCAATCTGGATTTCCGCGGCTTTGCCGGCACGATCACATCGGGCAGCATTGGCACGGGCGAGGATATCCGCGTTCTGCCCTCTGGCAAGACCACCAAAATCGCGCGCATTGTGGCGCTTGGCGGCGATCTGGAACGCGCGGTGGCGGGGCAAGCCGTGACGCTCTGCTTTGCAGATGAGATTGACTGCTCGCGCGGGCAGGTGATCACCGCCGCGCAAAGCCCGCTGGACGTGGCCGATCAGTTTGAGGCCAGCATCATCTGGATGGATGAAGACGCGCTTGTGCCGGGCCGGGCCTATTGGCTGAAACTGGGCGCGCAGACGGTTGGCGCCGCTGTGGCGCAGCCGAAATACCAGATCAATGTCAATACGATGGAGCGTCTGGCCGCGAAAACGCTGGATCTGAACGCCATTGGCGTGGCCACGATCACTACAGATCGCGCCATCCCCTTCGCGCCCTATAGTGAAAGCCGCGATCTGGGCGGGTTTATCCTGATTGACAAGATGAGCAATCGCACAGTGGGCGCGGGGTTGATCCATTTCGCCTTGCGCCGCGCGCAGAATATCCATTGGCAGGCCACCGATATTTCGCGCGACCATCACGCCGCGATGAAAAACCAACAACCGATGGTGCTGTGGCTTACGGGCCTATCGGGCTCTGGCAAATCCACCATTGCCAATCTGGTCGAGAAAAAACTTGCCCGGATGAACCGCCACACTTTCCTTCTGGATGGCGACAATGTGCGCCACGGGTTGAACAAGGATCTGGGTTTCACCGATGTGGACCGGGTGGAAAACATTCGCCGCATTGGCGAGGTGGCCAAGCTGATGGCCGATGCCGGGCTGATCGTGATCACCGCCTTCATCTCACCCTTCCGATCAGAGCGCGACATGGTGCGCGCCATGCTGGAGCCGGGCGAATTTGTCGAAATCTTCATCGACACGCCCTTGGAAGAGGCCGAGGCGCGCGATGTGAAGGGCCTTTATGCCAAAGCCCGCGCCGGACAATTGCGCAATTTCACCGGCATCGATTCCCCCTATGAAGCCCCAGAAACCCCGCATATCCGCATTGATACAACGCGCATGACCGCAGAAGAGGCCGCAGAGATGATCGTGGCAAAGCTGATCCCGTGAACCTGAGGGGGCACACGGGAGGAATGGATCGTAGGTTGGGATTGGGATGTGTCGAGCAGCGGCGAATAAATCGCACCCGCTGCCCGATCGCTCTCGGCGTTTTTGAAACTGCCGCAGCGCGGCCGGCTGTAAGCCGGGCTGGCTCAGTTGCTTTTTGATCCGCCGAGGATAGCAGCACGATTGTAAATGCTTGTTTATCTGAATTGTTCAGAAAAATTGAGGTCCTTTGACACCGCTTTTTTTCGTCGGATATTGCGTGTACAAAGCAAGCAACATTTAAGACTGCTTAAGCGGGTTTTGCTCTCCGCCTGAGTTGAAGGTTATATATTGCCGGCGCGCATCTTATCTCAATTCGTTTAACAAATATTCGCCATACGCATTTTTGCGAAACTGTTCTGCGCGTGCGGCCAGTTGCGCGGGGTTGATCCAGCCTGCGCGGAAGGCGATTTCATCGGGCGAGCCCACTTGCTGACCCTGGCGTTCTGTCAGGGTGCGCACAAAATTGCCGGCATCCAGAAGGCTGCCATGGGTGCCCGTGTCGAGCCATGCATAGCCGCGCCCCATTTGCTTCCGGCGCGCGCCCATCCAGGAAATACAGCCCCGTTACCGCATAATTGGAGGGCGCAATGGCGGGTTTTTCGACAATCGCACGCACGGCGCCATGAGCGTCAAAATCCACAACGCCGTAGCGTTCGGGATCGGTGACATGATAGCCAAAGACAGTGCCGCCGCTGCTGCGGGCATTGGCAGCGGCCAGCACTTCGGGCAGGCCATGGCCAAAGAAGATGTTATCGCCCAAGACCATGGCCGAGGGGCTGCCCGCAAGGAAATCTTGCGCCAGAAGATAGGCCTGCGCCAGCCCGTCCGGGCTGGGCTGCACAATCCACTCAAAGCGCAAGCCCCATTGGCGGCCATCGCCCATAAGCCGCTGAAACTGCGCCTGATCATCGGGTGTGGTGATGATCGCAATCTCGCGTATCCCCGCCAGCATCAGCACCGAAAGCGGGTAATAGATCATCGGCTTGTCATAGATCGGCAACAACTGCTTGGATACGCCCATCGTGATCGGCCAAAGCCGCGTGCCAGACCCACCGGCCAGAATGATGCCCTTGCGCATGCTCATGAGGTTCCTTTCATATCCGCAATAACCGCGCGCAAACCTTGCCGCCAATCGGGTTGGGCGATGCCAAAACGCGCCAGAGCGGCACAATCCAGCCGCGAATTGCATGGGCGGCGTGCGGGCGTGGGGTAATCCTGTGTCCGGATATCCTCTATCCGGCAGGCAAGCCCGGCCTCTGCCATGATCGCGCGGGCGAAATCGGCCCAGCTGGTATCGGGCGCGCCGGCGAAATGATAGGTGCCAGAGAGTGTGGGCGCATCTTGCAGCACCTCTGCCATGCGCAGGCAGGCGGCCGCGATGGCGCGCGCGGGCGTTGGCCCGCCAATCTGATCGGCCACCACCTGCAAGCTGTCGCGCGCGGCGCCCAGCCGCAGCATGGTTTTGACAAAATTGCTGCCATGGGCAGAGAATACCCAGCTTGTGCGCAAGATCACATGGCGGAAAGAGGCGGCGCGCACGCCCTCTTCCCCCCGCAGCTTCGAGCGGCCATAGGCATTGAGCGGCGCGGTGGGATGGTCGGGCGCAAAGGGGGTTTGGCCCGCGCCATCAAAGACATAATCAGTAGAAAGATGCACCAGCGGAATATCCAGCGCAGCGCAGGCCGTGGCCATTGCGGCAGGGGCCGCGCCATTGATGGTCGTGGCCAGCGCCTCTTGCGCCTCCGCACCATCCACGGCGGTGAAGGCGGCGGCATTGATCACGGCGCGCGGGGCATGGGCGCGGATGGCGGCCGCGCAGGCGGCAGGATCGGCCAGATCGGCCTTGTCGCGCCCCAGACATACCGCCTCTGGCGCAAGCAAAGCCAATGCGCGCGCCACTTGTCCGGTTTGCCCAAAGACAAGGATCACGCCCCGACCCCCAGCCGCTGGCCCACACCCCCGCGCGCCAGAAGCGGGCGCCACCAAGCCTCATGTGCCAGATACCACGCCACGGTGCGGCGCAAGCCTTCCTCCACTGTCACCGAGGGGCGCCAACCCAGCTCTTCGCGGATGCGTGTGGGGTCAATCGCATAGCGGGCATCATGGCCGGGGCGATCTGGCACAAAGGTAATCTGCTCGGCATAAGAGCCATTGGGCTTTGGCTGCATCTCATCCAGAATGGCGCAAAGACTGCGCACCAAGTCCAGATTGGAGCGCTCATTCTCGCCGCCAATGTTATAGCTGCGCCCCACGGCACCGCGCCCCAGCACCAAAAGCAGGGCTTCGGCATGATCCTCGACATATAGCCAGTCGCGCACATTCGATCCATCGCCATAGATCGGCAGCGCCTTGCCCGCCAGCGCGTTGAGGATGATGACAGGGATCAGCTTTTCCGGGAAATGATAAGGGCCGTAATTGTTGGAGCAATTGCTGAGCACCACGGGCAGCCCATAGGTATGATACCAGGCCCGCACCAGATGATCACTCGCCGCCTTGCTGGCCGAATAGGGCGAGCGCGGATCATAAGGCGTGGTCTCGGTGAATTGCCCCTCCGGGCCAAGCGCGCCAAACACCTCATCCGTGCTGATATGGTGAAAGCGGAAATCCTGCGGGCGGCCCCGCCCCTGCCAATAGGCGCGCGCCGCCTCCAGCAGTTCATAAGTGCCGGTCACATTGGTTGAAATGAAATCCCCCGGCCCATCGATCGAACGATCGACATGGGATTCCGCGGCCAGATGCATGACAGCATCGGGCTGGTGGGTGGCAAAGATCCGATCCAGCGCGGCACGGTCGCGGATATCTACCTGCTCGAACGCATAAAGCGGGCTTTGCGCCACAGAGGCCACATTCTCCAGGCAGGCCGCATAGCTGAGCATATCCAGATTGACCACCGCATACCCGCGCGCCACCGCAAGCCGCACCACGGCAGAGCCGATAAACCCCGCCCCGCCTGTGACCAGAAGTTTCATGCCCCGCTCTCCTCATATGTAAACGGGCTGTCAAATTCCGCAAACGGGATGGCGGCTGCATCTTTTTCCGACAAGACCGGTGCGTGACAGCCCCAATCTATGCCCAGACTGTCCCAGCGCACGGCCCCATCGCACGAGGCAGCATAAATATCGGTGCATTTATACTGCACCTCGCACCCTTCGCCGCGTGTGACAAACCCGTGCAAAAACCCTTTCGGGATATAAAGCTGTGCACCATTTTCGACAGAAAGCTCCACAGCCAGCCAGTGCCCAAAATGTGGCGAGCCTTTGCGCACATCCACCGCCACATCCAAAATGGCACCACGACTGCAACGCACAAGCTTGTCCTGCGCATGCGGCGGGCGCTGGTAATGCAGCCCCCGCAGGGTATGCGCAGGGCCAGAAAAGCTGTGATTGTCCTGCACAAACGGGGGCAGATGAAGCCCCGCCTCGGCCAACGCAGCCGCGTTCCATGTCTCGCAAAACCACCCCCGCGCATCCGCAAAGCGGCGCGGCATAATCAAAACAAGGCCAGGAATTGAAAGCCGTTCTATCAGCAAATTGATGCCCCCCGGCCCACACCCTCATGCGCCATAAATCCTGCCGCCAGTACATCCTGGGGGCTGTAGATATTGCGCAAATCGGCCATGACAGGGCGCGCCATTTCCGTGGCCAGGCGTTTGAGATCGAGCGCGCGGAACTGGTTCCATTCCGTCAGGATCAGCAGGCAATCCGCCCCTTTTGCCGCAGCGTAAGCGTCAGTTTCCCAAGTCACACCCGGAAGCAGCGCCTCGCCCTCCTTGCGGCCATGCGGATCGACCACGCGCACCTTTGCGCCGCCGCCGACCAGCGCAGGCACCACAGTCAGCGCGGGCGCATCGCGCATGTCATCGGTCTCCGGCTTGAAAGTCACACCCAGAACCGCGACTGTCTTGCCGTTGACCGACCCACCACAAAGATCCACGACCTTCTCGACCATGCGTTGTTTTGTCAGATCATTTACAGCAATCACCGTTTCGGTAATCCGCTGCGGCACCCCATGCTCTTGCCCAATCCGGGCCAGCGCGCGCGTATCTTTGGGAAAGCACGATCCGCCATAGCCAGGGCCCGCATGCAAAAACTTGTTGCCGATGCGCCCATCCAGACCCATGCCCTTTGCCACGGATTTCACATCCGCGCCCACGCGCTCACACAAAGCCGCGATCTCATTGATGAAGCTGATCTTGGTGGCCAGAAAGGCATTGGCCGCGTATTTGATCATCTCGGCCGATTCCAGATCCGTATAGACGATCGGAAAATCGCGCAGGAAAAGCGGGCGATAGATATCGCCCATCACCTCTTTCGCGCGGTCGCTCTCGATACCCACCACAACCCGGTCAGGCTTCATGAAATCATCAATCGCCGCGCCTTCGCGCAGAAACTCAGGATTCGACACCACAGCGAATTGCGCGTCAGGCCGCGTGGCCCGGATCACCTCTGCGACCTTGCGGTTCGTGCCCACCGGCACAGTGGATTTTGTGACAACTACCGTATAGCCAGCGAGCGCATGCGCAATATCCGCTGCAGCCGCCATCACATAGGTCAGATCAGCATGCCCATCACCGCGCCGGGTGGGCGTGCCCACGGCAATAAACACCGCATCTGCCCCATCTACCGCTGCCGAAAGATCGGTCGTAAACCGCAACCGCCCGTCCGCAACATTGCGCGCCATCACATCTTGAAGGCCCGGCTCGTATATGGGCACCTCACCGCGCTCAAGCATAGCGATCTTTGCCGCGTCTGTGTCAACGCAGACCACATCATGCCCGAAATCGGAAAAGCAGACGCCAGAGACAAGGCCAACATAGCCCGTGCCGATCATGGAGATTTTCATAAGGTTTCTTTCCTTGAGGATTTGGGCGCTGTCACAAAAGCCCAAATAGCGACCACAACATCAAATTTGGTGATGTTCGATCACGCTTATAGCACGGATCAGGTTTAAACCGATTTAAAAGAGAATCCGATAAGGAACCCAAAACCGTGAATGATTCGCAAAATTAAGCCAAACAAACAGCACCAAGGCCATATAGGCAATCACCAATAAAACCAATGCAACGTTACGCTTTCCGGGTCTACCAAGCAAATCTGGCAAATGAGAAAAAACCACCATTTGCAGTGGGATCATGTAAAGCGCCAGTCGATCGAGAGCTGTACTCAAAGGTGTGACAAAATATGCCAAAAACATTGCAACAGAAATCATCGAAAACAGCCGCCAAAGTCGGAAATCTGGAGAATTGACCAAAAAGCGGTCTTGATACCTAAAAAATAGCAACGCAGGCACAAAATTCATTGCAAGCCGGATTAATGCACCTTCTGAGGTGATAGTATCATCAGTATAAACCGCAACCAATCGATCCGCATAGTCCTGCAAAAGTACATCGTACCCTACGAGCGCGGCCACCAATACAATTGCGGATCCAAAGACTTTATTTCGCGTGAGAACCAATGCGGCGAGTGGGATCATGAGAACTGCAGATTTGTGAAACGTAGCGCCAATCAGAACGCAAATAACGAAAAACAAAAAACGCTGACGCCCTAGCGCAACCAGCCCGGCCATTACCATGCCGAGCGCTACAGCCTGGCGCGTATACCCCATTCCAACAACGATAACGACATAGGGCACCGCCACTGCGAGTGCCAACCACGGGCGCGGCAGGCTACGACAAAAAAACACCAAGCTTGCTGCAAAAATAGCCCCTGACATCGTATTGACGCCAGGCTTTCCCCAGCCATTCTGCACTGAAATCCAGTTCAGAAGCCGATAGCCGGGATCATCTTGCAAGATCACTTCATCGAGCGTGCGCATCGCCGCATCATCAAGATATCGGAAGTAATTCCACCAATCCCCGCCAACATTATACCGAAACCCGATAACTACCGTCAGCGCGCAAATTACAAAAAGCCAGGCCATGTTTGGCAGGGCCTTGCGTGTGCCATCGGCGCGCAATCGCATACGGGGCGCTGCATCAAGCGCGGGCAATGCTGCTAACAGGAACATTAGCCAATAGGGAATCATGAAGGCAAAGCACTCATAGGGCAAACTCCGCCGAAGCTGGTCTAACATTCAACACAATCAGCAATCTTTTCATTTCTCCAGCCCGGCCAAAATCATCAAGACCCACGAGATCCAAAGACCTCGTATGCTGCCGCCGCAAGTCAAGAACGGCTCGCCGTCTCAATCTCGACAGCCCCACGGGACTCCTGCGCGTATTCCCGCAGCCATGCCTGAAGCATAAGAAGGGCCCATAATATCTGGCCGTGATTGCCGCGTCCTGCAAGATGCGTCATCCAAATCTCACGAACTGATGCAACCTGCAAAACGCCAGTCGCTCGAAGCTCTTCAACCGAGAGCAGGCTCTCGGCCCAGTCCCGCAACTCCCCTCGAAGCCACCGATCAATTGGGATTGCAAATCCCTGTTTTGGGCGGTCAATCAAGTTGCGGGGAACATACAAATCGAGAATGTCGCGGAGGATCTGTTTTCCCCTGCCCTCTCGAATCCTCTGCTTGAGCGGCAGACGCCACGCCGCATCGATCGTCCTAACGTCAAGAAACGGTGCCCGCGTCTCAAGTGATGCATGCATGGCAGCCCGATCGACCTTCACCAGAATATCGCTTGGCAAATAGCCCAGCGTATCCCGCGCCATGATCCATTCTGCCGGTGAAAAACTGGCGAGCCTGTCATCATCAAGAAGCGCGCAGTCTGCCTCACCAAGTGCGCCAGCGAGGAGAAAGCGGTCCGGGTCATCTGTTATCTGCGTCAAACCGTAATAAACGTCTTGCAGTGACGCCGCGCTTGCCGCGATCTCAGCAAGGCGACCAGATTTATCTAAAAGACTGGCAGGCACGCCGACACGACGCGCAATTTGCCTCAGCAGCGGCGAGCCCCCTCCTCCAAGGTATTGGACGAGCCGCCCTGCTGGACGCGCGCCGCGTCTGAGAATACCAGGCATGCCGCTGAGCTTTGACCAGAGCTTAGGCCCCAAAACGTGCCGATTATACCCTCCGAATATTTCGTCGCCGCCATCCCCTGTAAGCGCAACCGTCACAGCCTGACGAGCATTCTGACAAAGTAAAACAGTCGGAATTTGCGACGAATCCGCGAAAGGCTCACCATAGATACGGGCGAGGCGTGGAATGACATCAAGGGCATCGGCCTCAGTCAAACGGTAAGTGGTGTGCTCCGTGCCAAGATACTCCGCGACCCGTTCGGCATGGGCGCTCTCATCATATCCTGCCTCCTCAAAGCCAATAGTAAAGGTTTTTACGGGTCGATCGGATACTGCCGTCATCAGAGCCGTCACAAGCGAAGAATCGACGCCGCCGGACAGGAAACTACCAAGCGGCACATCGCTGATCATCTGCGAGGCGACCACCTCCTCAAGAACCGCATGCATCTCGCGAATGCAACACGCATCCTCATTGGCGTTATGGCGGGCGGGATTGGACAGGCCGCTGGCCATAAGACCGACCATGTCAAAATATATCTGCTCATCCATCGCCCCATCCGCCTTGGCGATAGTGACGATCGTGCCCGGCTGAACCTTGCGGACTGATTTGTAAATGCAGGCGCGATCGTCAACCGCAGAGGTTGCAACAAAACCGCGAAGCGCTTGGTGATCAAGCTCTGTCCTGAACCCCGGAACGGCATGAAACGCCTGCGGCTCTGAAGCGAACGCCAACCCATCCTTCAATTCCGTGAGATAGAGCGGCTTCTCACCTGTTCTGTCTCTCGCGAGCGAGAGCGCCTTTTTCTCTCGATCCCAAAGCGCGAGGGCAAACATGCCAAAGGATTTCTGCAAGGCCGTGAAGAGACCCCAATGTTCAACCGCTGCAATAAGCGTCTCCGTATCGGAGTGCCCGGCCCATCTAATCTCGGCACCGTCCTCCGCTAGAGCCGCCCGGAGATCTAGGTGATTGTATATCTCGCCGTTGAAGACCACGACATGTCGCCCGCTGGCCGATAACATCGGCTGTGCGCCAGCGGGCGAGAGATCCAGAATAGAAAGCCGCCTATGGGCAAGCCCGACCCCAGCGCCCTCGTCGAGCCAAACGCCCTCGGCATCTGGCCCCCGATGCGCCAAGGCATGTGCCATAGCCCGCAGGGTGGTGGCCCTTGGCGGCGCGCTAACCGAAAACCCAATCGAGAGCATACCTGCAATGCCGCACATATCACGCCGCCTTTATTGCAGCAAACAGGCTACTCACTTCGCGAGATCCGCTAAAAGGCGGGCAACACGCGGCCCATGAACCTGCAAACTGTAGTCGCGTTCCACCTTTTTGCGGCCAGCTTGCCCCATGCGATGGCGCAGTTCGGGATCCTTTATCAGCATCTGCAGAGCAGACGCCCATTCCTCGGCAGAAGACGCCAGAAAACCGTTCACACCGTGCTCCACTATCTCGCTATTCACGCCTACAGGAGAGGCTACAACAGGCAATCCGCAAGCCATATACTGGATAAGCTTGTAGCCACATTTGCCGCGCATCCAGGGCGTATCGGGCAACGGCATGATACCAATATCCATGTCACGAATGTCACTGGCCTCTCGTTCTTCGGACCAAGCCCTGATGGTAACAAGTGGATCTGGAGCCACGTGCTCTCCCGCGCCAACGGCAATGACTTGGGCCGAGAGCGGCCTGAGCGCATCGAGAATGTCGGGCAGGAACGGTACGACACACTCGCGCCATGTGCCTGGCGTCCCAATCCACCCAACTGCCGTGCAGCCACCTGCAGGCTTCGGACTCCCATCATACACGGTAGCGTCGACAACGGTCGGCACGATTTCCACCGCTTTCGCACCAGCTGTCTCCGCGTAAGCTCCTAGATACTCATTGCCGGCCAAGACAAGCTTTGCATTCTTCATGACACGCGCAATCTTGCTGCCTAGGAGCCCGCGGACAATCGGGTTCGCGTGCTTGTCATAGCGATGAAACACTGCATCATCAAAATCCGCAACAACGGGGACGCCTGCGGGAAAAAACCGGCATTCTATGCTTGAAGGCACCCAGGGAAGAGCCTCCTTCTCAAGCCAGATTAGATCAACCGCTTTCGCGTCCTTCAGCCGGGCAATACGGCTCCTATAGGATGCGAAGATCGCGCCCATATTTCGTTGTCCATCATAAAGCCGATCCAGGTAGGAAGCATCGAAAAAATAATCTACACTCACAGTGAAGCCGGCGCTCTCAAGGAACGGAACGAACTGCAACAAGCGCAACCGACTTGACGCGCCGCGTCGATCATAGCGTGCGAGAAGGAAGATATTCACCGGTACGATTTCCACGAGAGCGGCCACCCGTTCTGCCTTACATTAGTGCAATGGATTTTCTTGGTCATGCTTGATTTCCATCATCGTCGATGACCCGTTATTGTGCGTTTGCTTCGTCAAATGCTGGAGAGTAAATGTCATCGTCTATTTGCACATGGCGCCGCGGCTGGGATGATCGCTCATCGGGTGTTTGGCCGCGCTGCGGCACCACCAGTTCACCAACAAAGCCGTCAGATCAAGGGGCATGCCCGGTTGTGTATTCAAGAACATAAGCGGCGCAGTTTCAAGAGCGCCCCGACAGCACGATCAGGGCGCAACCGGCGCAACCATGACCGCACTAGTATTCTCTGCACGCGCTGTCTCTGCACATGGCGCGTGGCGGGGGATAGTCCGGGCATTGCCTGGCTGCGGCGAATCAGTTCAAGATAGCCCTGCTCTATACCGTCCAGATTGCTCATCGCTGACGAGGGCTGCACACGGTATTCATAGATGATGTCGGAGATGGCACCATAGCGCAACGCCCTGTCATGCGCCAGCGTCAGAAAGAAAATCAGATCCTCGCAATGGCTCAGCCCCTCGGGGAAACGGTGATCGCCAATCTTTGTGCGCCGCAGCATGTAATTTACATTGAAGAAAACACCCTCTTGCAGACGTGCCAGCCGCTCTAGAAGGGGGCCTTCGTCCTGATCGGGATGATAGTGGCGCAGCAGGTGCTCTTCCGAGGTCACGCGCACGCCCCCGTTCACGATATCCACATTAGGCTGCGTATCGAGATAGGCGGCGCGTAGCGCCAGAGCGTCGGGTGGCAAAAGATCATCGGCATCAAGGAAGGTGATATATGCCCCCCGCGCGTGGTCCAGCCCGGCATTGCGCGCAGCACTGGCCCCGGCATTGGCCTGATGGATGACCTTGATGCGCGAATCTTCTAACGCGTCCAGAAGAATGGCTGTCGCGTCCGTGCTGCCATCATTGACGATGAGCCACTCCCAGTCGTGGCAGGTTTGCGCCAGCACTGCGTTTATGGCCTCCATCATGAAGTGCGCGCCGTTGAAAACAGGGGTTACGATCGAAACTTTTGTCATCTGATAGTAGAGGAAAGGGCAGCGCGCCTCACGTCACTTCCAAACACCGAATTGGTCACGGCAATACTCCGCTGCTGCGCGATTCAGTACTTGCCGGCTTTTCCCCTGAAAGGTAGCGGTCAGCAGGCTGTCCTGCTCTGATATGTCCTGACTTTTGGGCAGGGCGACCCGCCAGGGGCAATAGATGCGGATCCCGCGTAGAGCCAGCATGGCGGATAACCAAATATCATCGACCATCCAGGCGATATCAGGAATGTCATAAGCCACATCATCGAAGAAATCCGGGCGCACTACCACTCCACCCACACCGAAAAACACATCGCCATACCCTGAAACCCAGAACGGCCTACGATGGACGACAGGCGTGCCAAAAAGTTTATGCGCCAGCCGCGAGGCACGGTAGGGCAAGTCATATCTGATGGGCACCTGCCAGGCTTGCCGTCCTGTAGGCGGGGGCGTGTCCGGGAGGTAAGAAGGGCGGACATAAACCGCAACGGCCTGATCGGAGCGGCGCGCCTGAAGAGCAAAGAGGCGCGTTGCCCATCCACGCGGCATGATGCAGTCATCATCGCAAAACAGAATCTGCGTATCCTCACCACGCAAGTCCCGCGCGGCGGGAAGGATTTTCGTGGCCGGGCCAAGATCGGTATCGCAGCGGATGATCTGCACACCCGCAGGCACGACAGGCAAGCTGCCATCCCACTCGGGAAACCGCCTGTAAGCGCGCGGGATATGCAGACGCACCTGATCGGCGCTCTGTTCCAGAAGCGATTCCAGTGTCGGGCCAAGGCCGGAAAAGCGTGGGGGGATGGCGGTCAGGGAAATAATTTTCATGGGCATATGGGGAGAGGTAACAGAGTTAGGATGACGCCGTGGACACTGGCAGAAACAGCAGATCGGTGAAAGTGCCCTGTTCTGTCAGCCTGTCCGAGAGTGTCTCCAGCGCCGCGCGGTCGAGCGGGGTCGCTTTGGGGGCTGCCTCATTGAGATCGAAAAAGACAGAATATCCGGCACTTGTGACAAGCGAGACGAAGAGATCGAACGACCCGGTGCTGTCGAACTCCTTGCGCGAAAATTCGGCGATCAAGGGCACGCCCGCTGCCATGAATTTCTGCGCACCTTGCAGCGCGAAGGCTTCATAGCCCTGAACGTCCATCCACAGGAGGCACTGCGACAGGTCGAGATCCCCTGCAATGCTGTCGAGCGCGACCATGGGTACGCTAACACCTTCCCCGCTAGCGGGCGTGCCCACGCGGTGATCGCCGAAATTTGTGTCGCTGTGTTGCACGGTTACTTCGCCCGGTGCCGCACCAACAGCGTTGTTGCGGATGTCGATGCGGTCCTCGACCTCGTTGAGCAGTGCATTGATTCGCAACAGCCGTGTATTGCCGGGATCCAGCTCAAACGCGATGGCACGCGCCACCATCCCGCGCCGGACGGCGGGAATACAGATCGAGCCGAGATTGGCCCCTGCATCGATCAGCACGCTGCCCTGAGTGGACCCTGCATGATCCCGGATGAGGTCAACTGCGCGCACGAGTTTCTGAAGGTCAAAATGGCCACGAGCATACAGACGCGCACTGATCATCTTATCGGCAGTGCAAACCAGGTAGGACTCTTCCGGATGAAGTGCCAGCGCATATTCTTCGGGAAGGGCGTCAAAGGCGATAATACGAATATCTCTCTTTCGCCTGAGAAGGCGAAAGAGATAACCGAGTGACAAGAGATACGCCTTGCGCCGCAGGCTACGCCCGGCCTGCACCGCTACAGGAAGGCCTGGGATTTTCTTCAAGAATTGCCTCATGTCGCGTCAGCTTCGATTGTCTGGAGATTTCGGTTCATGTCATCATGTATGCTTTGATCTTCAACATAGTATTCGAGGACGAAGTTTTTTACAGATCGCGGCAAGGCGTCCCAGATATCATTGCCTTTGACAGGAGTGTAGAGCGAATCCGTGATGAAGCGGTGCATCGAAAGCGGCATTACCCCCTTGAGTAGCCTTCCCAGATTGGGACGTAATCTGTCGATTACATATTTAGCTGACCCTGACTTGATCATTCGAGACTGATTCAAGACCGTTACTTCTTCCTGCCGGAGCTTCTCCCCCGAAAGCAAGGATATGTCCCTGATCATGAGCTGGATGTCTCTGATGTGATACAGGTTGTCGACTATGATTTCACCATCCAGCCTGATATAATTCACCTGCTTCTCGAAATGAATGTAAGAGTGATCGGATATTTTCGTGTTCTCACCCAGGTATCCACACACCTCTTCTGCTGCAGCGATGAAATGGCCAAGTTCCAACGCAGCCGTATCAATCTTCCTGACCACACGAGTGTATTCGGATAGCGAGGAAACAAATCGTCTTTTGGGATCACGAACAATTGCAAAGCACGAATATTTCGAAATACACTGGAAAATAAGAGGGAAATGTTCCCGCAAGGCATATAGTGGGAGGTGACCATAACCGATTCGGCCAAGGATTGGATGCGGGCGCCACCCGACAACGTCCCATATCGGATCGTCATCATGCAAGGGTTTCAGGACATTCCGGATGCTCGTTCCTCCACATTTGGGAATATGAAGAAAGACAATATGGTGTTTATGGCTGATGATCATCCTCACTCCTTCCCTGCTGGAAAGGCAGCGTCGCGCGGAAAGACCCGTGCTATCAACGCGCGAATATCCTCGACGCTCAGCCAGTGGTCATTGCTGCCGGAATCGTATTCAAAAAGCGTCTCCAGAGGGCACGCCTCGGGGATGTCGGCACAATAGCTGGCCAGCCCCCAGCGCCCGCGCACGGGTGTAACAATGTAATAATCGCCCCGGCGCGCGACAAAGGGCGCTTCGGTCAAGGAAAACATCGCCTCGTGCAGCTTCTCACCGGGGCGCGCACCGATGATGCGTTGCTCGAGCTCCGGCCCTATGGCGCGCGCCATATCCCCCACCCGATAGGAGGGCGAGATCGGGCAGATCAACTCGCCCCCCAGGCCATGGTCCAGCCCGAACATGATCAAGTCCACCCCTTCATCCATGGTGATCGAGAAACGAGACATGTTCGGATCGGTGATCGTCAGGACACCGCTTTCGCGCTGCTTCAGAAACAGCGGCGCGACGGAGGATCGACTGTTGAGGATGTTAGCATAGCGCACCAGCGAGAACCGCGCATCGATTTTTCTGTCAGCATTCAGAAAGACACGCTCCATCGCGAATTTGCTGGCCCCGTAGATAGTGCTCGGTGCCACGGCCTTGTCGCTGGAAATCGCCACCACCTTGCGCACATTGCTGTCGGCCACTGCAGCGCTGAGGCTCATCGCACCTTCAACATTGGTGCGCAGGCATTCTTCCGGGTTGGCTTCAGCATGTGGTACGAGACGCATAGCGGCGGTATGCACAACCGTGTCAATGCCGCGCAAGCTGCGCCGCAGATGGCCTTGGTCCTTCACATCACCGATAATGAAATCCAGCCGGTCGGCATATGCTGCGAGATCATGTGCCATGTCGCCCTGCTTATGCTCGTCGCGTGAATAGACAACGATCCGCACGATCTCGGGGCGGGTGGCCAGCAGCCGTTCGATCAAAGCGCGCCCGACAGAGCCTGCGCCCCCTGTAACCATCACCTGTTGCATGACTCTGTTCCCTATCTTGCGCGTAGCACATCAATTGCCGCGCGAAACACCGGATTGAGCGCGGAAAAGCCGCGATAAGAGATCCCGAATTCGCGGCAGCGCGCGCGTCGTGTTTCGCGATCCATTTCCAGATATCGCTTTATCTCAGGCCAGGCATCCCGAATTTCCGGCTCGCTGAAATCATCCACCACTACGCCGACATCCTGCTCTTTGGCGTGGAGGTAGTCCTCTGAAACTCCGGCGGGCGTCAAGAAAGGCATGCCTGCGCAGAGATATTCCCCGACCTTTATGCTGGACCTAAACTTCTGCCCCGGCCCTGGCGGGATCGTAATCAGTCCGAGATCTCCGACGAAATAGAAGCGCTCAATCTCCTCATAGCTGCTGTGGCAAATGGAGTAGCTGTTGCGGTCAACCCCAGCGCTGTCGAAAAGGCCATGCACGTAGTCATCTTCATTAGGCGTAACGATAAGCATATGAAGACGGGGTTCGTATTCCTTAAGCCACGCGAACGCTTGAGCGATCTCCGTTGAGTAATAAAGGCCTCCAAACTTACCAGTGTAGAACAGTACAGGCTGATCGGCTTCTAGCTCTAACTCTACTCTCATTTTTTTAGCAACTTCGGGGTCGAAATCGAATTTTATCTCGTTAACGACCGTAGGAATGCGAAAGAACTCACCTCTGACGTTCCATTCATTCGTCAGCCTTTCTCCCATGAACCGGGTCCCGGATGCAATCACCTGCGCAAAGTTCGCAGACTTGTACTCAAAAAAGCGCGTCAAAAGATACTGTATGCTTTTTTTGTCCCAGGCGCCTGCCGCGACCGATACCTCACTGTGTGGCTCATACTGGTAGAGAAAAAGTCGCATTCTGAGAACAGCAGCACAAATATACGCAAAGGAGCCCGCGACCGAGCCAAGGGCGATGACATGCCGGAAACCTTTACGCCGAAGGCGTCCCACGGCAAAAAAACCTCCCAGAACATCCTTTAGCTTCTGCCAAAGGCTCATCCCAGGGTGCCACGTAAGAGGCGTCCACTCGAGTCCCTGGCTTTGCCATGTCTTTAGCGCAGCCGACTGGGCTTCCGTCAGGGGGTATCGCGCGTCTTCGTATGTAACCACATGGAATCGCACCGGAGAACTATGATCGTTAAGGTAATCATTTATGTACAGCCAAAAGTTGCCCTGGATCAACGGATCAAAAAGCCGATTGTAAAGAAAAATTACGATGGGTGTCGGTGAATTTGGCACAGAACAGACTCTCAATTAGGAAATCAGGTGGCTATTCGGGCCAAGCGCTTCGGCGATGCGATCAAGCTGCCGAGAATAAGTGTTGTCAGCCGCAAATCTGCGGCGCGCGGCTATCAGGTCAGGCGTGTTCCAAGAATCGACGTAGCGGATCACGCTCCCCAACAACTCAACATAGTCGTCGTCCGGAGCGCACATAGCCAAGAGGTCGCTCACCGGTTCGTACTCACTTGTGTAGGTTGCAACGGTAATCTTTCCACTCATCATATACTCCATCATCTTATGCGGATTGGACTGATCCAGAAAGTGCGCCTTTTGATAGGCCACCATCAGAATATCGGCTTGCGCGAGGATGGAGAGAAGACACCGCGCGTCAACCTTCCCATGCAGAATCACATTGCTGTGCTCCGCAAGGCGAACCTCAAAGGGGTCATCCTTAAGAAATGCACCAAAGAAGTGAAAGAGAACGTCCGGAAAAGCCCGAATGCAGCGAAGAATTAGATCCCTATCGAGATATTTCATCGAAAGGTTTCCGGCATAAACGCAGTTAATCCACTCCGATGAAAAGAATGCCACCTCGTTCAATGGAATGATCGGAGCTGATTGAACGCCGTGGTGTATTATCCTGATGTCTGACCGCACCAAACTAAGACGATCGCGGATAGGATTGCTGGTACAAAAAACATAGTCGGCAGTCATCGCAGCTACTTCAGGAAAAAAATCTTGGTTCAAATCCACCTGATGATAAATCTTCAAACGATGCGCAGCGAAACGCATGTCAAAAAAACGTGAATTCTCAAATAGCCAAACAACATGTATCTCCTGTCCGGCAAGTGATTCGACACGCTTTAGCCAACGGGCCTCGAGCAGGTTCCTGAAGAAGGCGGGATAGAAACGTAACCCTGGAGCCACCCGGGGACCACGAACCAAAGTCAACGAGCCGTTCGGCTGACCGACTTTTTCTAGCCTTAGGGGACCTTCCTCAGGTGGACCGTGAAACAAGACGTCATGGCCTCGCTCAGCAAGGGTCCTTGCATAGTGGTGCTTGCTGACCGAATGGCCGTCCCAAGGTTCTGGCGCGATAATCAAGATCATTGGCCAGCCACCTCAGTCAAAATTCGAGCGAGTTGGCGCCCAACAACGTCAGGCGAAAAACGTGCTTGCGCATCAGATGCAATCCGTTCTCGATCCCAAGCCTCGTCCGACACCAGCGCATGCAAGAGTGCATCGCGCCACGAGACCTCATCGTTCTCGACTAAAATACCATTCACGCCGGGCGTCACAAGCTCTGGCAAAGCACCAACGTTGGATACAACCACGGGAACACCGCAACTCAGCGCCTCCGCCGTAATCACCGAAAAAGTCTCATACGAAGTAGGATGCGCGAAGATCGCTGCCCGATTCATTTCCTGCGCAATTTGCTCACGGCTTACAGCACCTAGTATCCTCACACTTTTCTCCAACCCCTTCGAAGAAACAAAATCGACTATACGCTGTAAATTTGGACCACCACCAGCAATAATAAATTGCAAGTCCGGGTGGCGCGCAAGTAAATCCGGAACCACATTCAATATAAGAAAAGGTAAGCGGAATGAGTTCCAGTTGGCAGCCAAAAAAATTGAGTTTGGGATCCTCTCTCTTGAATAGCGAAAACTCCCATCCACCACATTTGGCACGACCCGGATATTAAGATCATCACGCTGTGCAAAATTAGCTATATCGAAAGCAAGCCTTTTCGAAACCGCTATTATCGGTGTACTGCCTGAGAACATCCGCCGCATCCTCGCGTGTGCCTTCGTCCTAGGATCAAGATAAAAATCTTCAGCATAGGCAGACCAGTGCTCAATAACCAAAACTTTCGATCCAAATAGCGCCTTAACCAGCCGAGGAAAACGAAACGTTGGCCAAGCCACATGAATCACAATCACATCACATTTAAAAAAAAATAGTCGCGCGCTCGTTACTACAAGACATAGCAGCGTCAACAATTCCTGTATACGTGTAGGGCCGCGAAAGCCGTGCAAGATAATGCGGGATCCATCACCTGTTTCAAACCTGCATTCGAACCGCGGAGCGCCCCCTCGAGATATCTCGACATGGATTAGTCTTTGGTCAACAAATTTTTCGAGTGAATTATAATGAGCCTTGATAAACGGAACGGAAAAGGGCGCGACACTCGTTGGGTACCAAGTCGCTAAATGAAGAATGCTAAGCTTTTTTCCCATCGGCATCTCAACTGAAATCCAAGACTGAAAAGATTCTGCTCTTTAGGCCGCGGGAAATAATTGCGAGCTTTTGCAATCGACTTCTAGGAACCCCGCAAATCTCGGCATGCTTAAAAAGGCCAACGGCGCTTGCCAACGTGAACGGCCAAATCTTAGTTACATAGAACTCAGCCCGTGCGTATGATCGCCAAAATATTTCTTGAGCTTCAGCTTCTGAGCACCACCTTCTTAAATGCGTAGAAAGAAATTCTGCAAATTCCAGGCGTCCTTGAAGCTTCTCTGCAGCATCCGAATGGTCTGACGAGATATTTTCACCGCTCATTCTGAAACCAACCCATGCATTCTGAACAGTCAAAAAACTTCCTCCGTCTGCAACTAGCAGTGGTGTAGCGTGATCACTACCCCAGCCCCTCCTAAATGAAACAAACCCACCTGATCGATTCAATGCGACACGGCGATAAATTGTGTTCGAAAGTGTCATTGATGACGGATGACCGCGAAGTTGCATCAAATAATGATCAGTTGCATTCATCAAAAAGGGAAACACCTGCCTCAGAGTTTGATCCCGGCCCTCGCTATCAATTTTTACTACTGGTAAATGCATAACATTGATGTCGATCTGATCCGCTACATCAATTGCTGCGAGAATTTCAGCCACGCAATCCAATGAAGGAAGATCATCATCGCCCAGAACCCACACCCAAGCCTCCTCCTGCACTAAGCTCAGGCAACGATTCCACTGAGCTGCCAGATCAACCTTTCCAAGGTTATTGTTAAACCTATGGTAAATAATTCGTAACTCGCTCTCATAGCATCTTACGACTTTTTCAACATCATCTCCGGAAGCATCGTTTCCAATATACACCACAAAATTAGTATTTGTTTGAGTAGAAAGCGCTTCCAGAACATTTGGTAAAAAACTTACCTTATAAACAGGAATAACCACAGCGAGTGACTTCCTTTTTTGGGGGCGATGATGGCTCTGACGGCCTCTTTTCATCATATTTCTCCGTAGCTTGACGTTATGACCGTGGTCCGGCGCCCTTGACCTTTGCGCACATGTTTTTCGTAAGATTCGGAGCGAAAAGTTGGGTGCGCCTCAAATCGCTGTAGATCCCAGGTTCAACACCAATATCATAGGCCACTCCGGACGCACGCATGGGCGAAACGCTAGAGCTAATATACGTTGTTATAACGCGGTTCAACAGGTCGCTACGGTATGTAATCAAACTGCTGATCCAGGCGCCCGGCTCATGCGCACCGAAGTTCGTCAGATACTTTGACATACTATTGAATTTACTTGGGCGGTGACACCAAAAATTGTATAATATGATGAAGTTAACTAACGAAAGTGCATCGAAACGATCCAGATGTTCCGGAATGGTTCGGCTAACGCCCGGGAGGTGCGGTTTTTAGCTTTTTATCCATTGTTTGTGCATTTGTTGGAATCGGGGCAGTGAACCGAGCGCGGTCTTGGTCGCGGATACACGCTCACCATACCAATACAACGCCGCCATCAGGCACCGCCAGCCATATCTAGAACTAATCCAGAAATTAGCCTAGGGTACGATCATTTATCGAAGCGCGCCAACAAAAGTTGAATGAAATTAGCGCAAAACGGCTTCAGACTGCTCGAATCTAGGTCTTCAGCGCCGACCATTTAAGTATGACCTTGTAAGAAAAAAAAGGTTGTAATAAACTCCTGCAATGCACCAGCGTACAGACTTCGCATGTAAATATGGACTAACTCTTAACAACATCAAAATAAAAAAGATTATTCTTTCACGATAGATGCCAACCTCTGATTTACTGTTTTTTTCACTTGCTTGCAAATGATGCCGCCTAAACACCATTAACTCCTCATCAATGAAGAAGAAATCGTATTTTCTCATTATTCTGTACCACATTTCGAAGTCAAGGTTCTGCTTGAGAAGATGTGAAAATTGACCGCTCCCCGAAACTACTTCCCTTTTGAACATCACGCAAGACGGCTCGCCAACCTTGTTTAATGGTTCCCGAAATAACGTTGGACTTCTCAAAAAAATTTTCCCGTTTCCAATAATGCCATTAAGGGCGCGAACTTCATTCGTTTGGAGAATCTCAAACTTTTTTAACCATGACTCTTGCCCTTCTTTCGGAAATCCGTTTTCAAATTTAATTTTCCTTTTAGAAAATACCATCCCAATGTTCGAACTCGCCAGTAAATGATGATACATCTTCTCCACGGCAACATCTGACAAATAGTCATCCTGCATTAATAAAATAATCGCTTGGCCATTTGCGAATTTTATTGCATTATTCCAATTTCTCCCAATTCCAGCACGAGTGTTTCTAGTAAAGACATATTGATGACGGGATTTAAGCGCGATGTCTTTTGCAATCGAAACCCCATGGTCGCTCGAGTTGTCATCTGATATAACTACCTCAATAGATCCTCTAAACTCTTGAGCTTCAACTGAGTTCAAGGCATCAACGAGCCATTGCGCCCCATTGTATAAAGGGATACATATTGAGACATCAGGCTTTGCGTTCTCGCTCATTTATTCTCCTCAGTTTTTTGTCTTCTTTTATTTTACCAGTCAATGCGACTTTGGCTACGGCATGTCATGAATGCGATGGAAAATACAGTGTCTGGCTGAGCGCGGCCTAGATTTAAGCTGCTGCATAACGTGATGCGGAATTCAGGCCTAAGACGTAACAGCAGCTTTCCACACTAAGGTCGCGCAACACGAACGAAATCGGCTGCTCATAGCGGCGATACGGATGTAGATTTCGACTGTCACGCGACCGGGGTCTCTTGCAGCGACGATCTGAATGGGCATATTGATCGAACAGATCTGGGGGCCGAGAAAATCAGGAAAAACCTGTAAGCGGCACCAAGTTCGTTTTGCGGATATAGAGCCGTTACGCAGACAATCATATCGGCAAGCAACTTCTTATAGCGCCGAATTGAAATTCCTTAATGAATACCGATGCAATCGTACGACAATAAGGTCAGACTACTTGCACTATGGGCGACAACCACAGAAGAAGGTTTTCCAAGATGATATTTCATAACCCAGCCGGAAAGCTTGACGCACATCATTATTATCTCAAGCATTATTAGTGTCTTGAACATAAAATTAGCTTAACTTCGCCGCGTTTTAAATATCATACTAGGCCTTAATGCCGGGACGGATCGATAAAGCCAGCCCTTTACAACTCTGTGAATGTAATGCAATAAACCATATTGTCGCAGATACACTTGCTTAATCTCAGTGCTCGAAGCTAATACATCATCCAAATCAAACCGGACTATCTCGCCTTGAGCAAGGGATTTCTTAATAGCGGATAGGACCCATGCCTCCCACAGCTTTGGCATTTCCCTTCCAGGAAAATATCGGTCTCGCCACTCAATCACCAACTTGACCTGACGCCAGCTGTCTCGGTGAATGTTTTGGCTATGTTTTCTATAACACACACCAGGTGAATGTATCAATTTAAAACGTAAATTTGGAAACTTCCTCATATATTCATAAATCTTTGTTCGAATTATAAGGTCGTCGCCAAGCATGTCTTCATCATACCCTTTTATCTCTTTAATGAGGGAAGCAGAAAAAACAGCCCCCTGCATGTAGAAGGTTCCGATATTTTCATACTCTACTTTCAGCAAATCATCTGCGCTGCTTATTGATGAATTAAACAGCGGTGATTTAAAATTAGGCTCGATCACATCATCATATTCATTAATCTCTTTGTTACAAGTATTTGCAACAAATGATAGATCAAGATCATTCGATAACAATGACATTTTTGATTCAATACAATCCTCAAGAAGAACGTCATCGAGAGAAAAGAAGGAAAGATACTGACCGGAAGCGACAGAAATACCTTTGTTGATATTTTTAGACACGTTTCCAGTGCGAGACTGACTTATAAATTTATAAGGTCTTTGCGAATTTCTGAGCGCACGCTCTACTATTTCGGAGTTCCCATCTGTTGAGCCGTCATCCACAACAATAATTTCGATATTTTCATAAGTTTGATTTTTCAATGAGGCGATCGCGGTCTCTGAGAAAGCAGCGTGATTGAATGACGTGCACACAATGCTACACAAAGGCTTTGTCGCGTACTTTTGTTCCTTGATAATTCCTGCCATCGGGGCACCTCGATTTTTTGCGTTTTCGTGATTTTTGGGAGGGGGCAGCTTGGTTGAAGATTTTCCGCTCTTGAGACAATTGACTTTTGACGTGTGATCGAGACGTTTAATTCGGGCTTATGCAACGAATATTTTGAAAAAGGCTTCTTGTGCTCTATCCGTCTCGCCCTTAACATAGTGCTATTGTTCCTGCTCACGTCAAGGATCCCCGACGTGGTTGCATACAGTGCCAAACATCTTGTGGCATGACCACGTCATCTGGCAGACTAATGCTACTCCTCTTCACCGTCTCAAACAGTTGACGGCGAAGCATTCTATGGGGCCGCGAAGCATAAGCTGGAGAGAGAGTGACAGGATATCTGGAACAGCCATCCTTGGGATAGATGAAACACGTTACTGGCTGGACGGCTTCTGTATTGCTAGCAGAAAGCGGTTCCGGCATACCATGGCGACTTCAGCCCCGCTGATAGACAGCGTTGCTAGAGTGCATTAGTATCGCGCCAATATCATATGAATTGCCGCTTCAGATTGCCTATGGTGCATGGCGCGTTCAGGCGGGAGGTGTACCAAAGCGCGCTGCAAAACAACGATACACTCCGCAGCTGACCATTTAACACAACCGGCAACGTGCTTTAAAGTACGTTGGCGACGAAAAACGCCCGCGTCAGCCGGTCAGAGGCCCAAACCGGGAAAAGAAGGACGGTGCCTAGTCAAACCTTATCGACAGCGTGTACGGAGACTGCATCAACCGCTAGGCGACAGAGTGCGAATGACGGCCACGATCCGTTCTGCTGACACCATATCGATATGGGGGCCCATTGGCAAACTGAGAACTTCACTCGCCAGTTGCCGTGCAAGCGGAAGCTCATCTGCCTTGATTTTTAAATTTGCATACGCCTTCTGCATATGCGGGGGGATCGGGTAATGAATTAAAGTTTCTATTCCCGCGTGGGTTAGACTCGTCTGCAAGACCTCTCTGTTTGTGGATCTAACGACGTAGAGATGCCACACTGGTTCCGCCCAGACGGGAACCTCCGGTAGAATGAGACCTATCCCCTGCAGACTACCTGTATAAAATTCTGCCAGTTTTCGACGTCGCTCTGTCCAGTCGCCCAGAGTGGCGAGTTTCACTCTCAATATTGCCGCCTGAAGCGGATCCAAACGGGAATTCACACCCGCCTCAACGTTTACATATTTTTTCTCGGAGCCATAATTTCGCAATAAAGTAACGCGTTCGGCGAGAGCTACGTCATTGGTTGTTATAGCCCCGGCATCGCCCAGTGCACCAAGATTTTTTCCAGGGTAGAAACTCCAGCAAACAATATCACCATGTGTCCCAATCTGACGGCCTTTGTAGCGTGCGCCATGCGCTTGCGCGGCATCCTCAACTACTCGAACGCCGTAACGGGACGCTATCTCAAGGATCGGATCAAGGTCGGCGGGTTGACCGTAGAGATGTACCGGCAAGATCGCGCGGGTTCGCGATGTGATAGCGGCCTCAATTTTCATTGGGTCCATATTACCGGTCGCAGCATCAGGCTCAACCGGGACGGGCTTGGCGCCTACGCCTGAAACTGCGAGCCAAGTCGCGACGTAGGTGTTAGATGGTACAATAACTTCGTCGGCATCACCAATATCGAGTGCCCGAAGTGCAAGCGTCAGGGCATCGAGCCCGTTTGCTACACCAACAGCACGCTTTGCCCCACAAAAGATCGCCCACTCATTTTCGAAAGCCTCAACCTCGGGTCCGAGTACGTAACAACCGCTCTCCAGCACACGCGAGATGGCGGCATCAATTTCAGTTTTTAGCTCAAGGTAGCTGGCGCGAAGGTCAAGAAACGGTATTTTTTTCATGATTATCCCGAGTGTTGCTTTGCCAATCTAGCACTACTTTGGCAGATTTTCATTTGGGCGTTCATCGATGAGCTTTTCACAGTGAGGGCATCGTATTGGTGGCGGTTTCGCGAATGCGTCGATGATGGCTTGCCTGACGGCTGGCATGGTCGGTTGCGGGGGTGGTCCGGGGACTCTTTTTTTTCCGTCCTGCGGCCTTGAGGCGGCGGGATTGCAGGAAGGCGTAGGCGATCATTGTCATCAGGGCGTGTCGGTGAAGGCCGGTCCAGGACCGGCCCTCGAAGTGGTCGAGGCCAAGCTCCTCCTTGAGTTGCTGATGCGCCTGTTCACAAATCCATCGGGCCTTGACGGCAGCGGCGAGCGCCTTGAGGCTGGTGTCGGCTGGCAGGTTCGATGCGTAGTATTTCTGCTCGCCGGTCGCACGACGCTCACCGATCAGCCAGACCTCCTCATGTCCCGGCATGGCCTGCACGCGACCGTCGGCCATACGGTGTTTGTGGCCATCAGCAATCCGGACGCGCGTTGCGGCGAACCGGCAGGTGAGCCTGCCTTTGGTGCCCCGCCGCCAACTGAGCTTACTCCATTTTTCACCTTCCAGCATCTGTTCGGCGGAAACGGCCATGCGATCCGGCAGGTGATATTTGCGGCGGCGCCCACGCCCGGCCTCGGGAAAGATCAGTCCGACATCGACCGGATAGACGTTCTGGCGCCTCGACAGACCGACTGCCCAGGCGAGGCCACGTGTGCTCAGAGCATGGCGGAAAGGGCCGCTCGATCCGTAACCCGCATCGGCCAGCACGCAGCCGAAGCGGACGCCTGCAGCTCGCACCCGATCGATCTCCGCGATGGCGATCTCCGGCTTGCTCAAGGTGATCTGCCGATCCTCCGGCACACGGGCGCGGGCCATGCGGTCAGGATCGCCCGTCCAAGTCTCGGGCAGAAACAGCCGCAACCCCACCATCACCGGAACCTCCCCTGAGGCCAGCGTCAACGAGACCAGGGACTGGCAGTTCGCAGTCTTGCCCAGCGAGGACGCATATTGCGGCGCAACCCCGACCGAGCTATCCCCCTTCTTCGGCAGGCAGGTATCATCGATGACTAGAAAGGCCTCATCGCCGCCAACCAGCCTGTCGGCTTCGGCCAGAAGTGCTGCCTCCAACGGCGCACTGTCCCAGACCGCGTCGGCGATGAAATGATGCAACTGGTCATAGCTGACCGCCCCGTCCCGCGTCGCCATCGGCTGCACGCTCTTGCGGTCGCCCGGGCCGATCAGACCCGCAACATAGGCCGGACACATCTGTCTTCGCGTTTTGTGCCCGAGCGCCGCAACAAACGGTGCCAGCCAACCTTCCAGATCGTCACGCCAGGTTCCCATAAACCGCCAGCCTCCCTCAATGCTGGCTCCCTATGAATCACCCAAAACGTCCCCAGTGAATCCGGTGAATATCAGATCGGCGAAAATCTGCCAAAGTAGTGCTAGGCAACCGACTCATAAAACTCGATCCACAGCTTGACGGACGCCAGTTTGATCATCGACAGGAAGTTTCGTGATGTTTTTCTTATCGGGTTGCGATACGGCGGAACGATGCTTTCAGCCTGCCAAAGAAGCGCTCGATTTTGTTTCGCTCCCGGTAAAGCTCTGCGGCAAATTCGGGGGGCAGTTTGCGGATGGCCTTGGGAGGGATCACGTCGATAACGCCCTGTTCCCAGATCATGTCCCTGATCCAGTCTGCATCATATGCCTTGTCCGCCAGCACGTGTTGGCCGGGCTGCAGGTTGTCTAGCAGCATCTTACACGGCGGAGCGTCATGAGCTGGGCCCGGCGTCAATTCATATCGGATCGGTAACCCATCCTGATTGGTAAGTGTATGTATTTTTGTTCCTAATCCGCCCCGTGAGCGGCCTAAACAGCGGCGCGGGTCTTTTTTTTAGTTCATCCTGAACAACGTATTTTGCCTGCTCAAGCTGCTTGTGGCTCGATTTGATTGGTCGGACGGTGCCGTATAGCGGCCAGGAGCGCGGCGATGATGAGCGCAAAAATAGCCCTGAGATGGGCCAGTATCTTGCGGATATTGTGGCCGCAGGCACAGAGAACAGCGAAGATCGCATCTCCTCCAGTGCCCTTGAGGGGGCAGCGTGTCAGTCGACCGTCAGTTTTCATGTGTCCGATCTCGGCTTCGATGGCGCTGCGCCTTCGCAACAGTTTTGCCAGCATGGGCGTGATGCCTTTGCGCGTTCCGCTGATCAGGACGCGGGTTCGCGTCACACCATGGCCGCGATAGCCACGATCCACCACGGCCAGTGAGGGGCGGATGTCAGTCAGCACTTCGACCTGAGCCAGTGCATCTTGCAGAGTGTGCCCGTCATATGGGTTGCCAGGCAACGAGCGTGCCCCGACAATGAAGCCTTCCTCGATGGTCGCCGCGATAGTGACCTTGGTGCCAAATTCATAGCGCACACGCGCCTTGCCCTTCGAGATACAATCGACCTCGGGTTCATGCAGGCTGTAGATCTTGTTCTTATCCTTCGGTTTCTGATCCAGCAGCCGCCCTGTCAGCACCAGCGCATCGCAGATTTGTTCGCGCAGCGCTCCAGCTGCAATGCCACTCAGATGACGGCGCAAGTCGCGCATAACCCGCCCCGTGTAGCCTTGCAGCTTTTTCAATGCCTTGCGCATCCGCTTGAATTGTTTCGCGTGGGCATAGCGGCCGACCTGTCGCGCCAGGCGAGGGCCAAGACGGGTGTAACTTTGGCGTAGATCGACATCGGCCTCATGCGCCAGCGCCACCAGCTTTTGGCGCGCGCGTTCATAGAGCCGCGCATCAGTCGGATAGGCAATGTTCTTTTCCATCACCGTCGTGTCGACCGACACGCGCTCAAGGCTCTTGTCATCCACAGCGCCAGACGCGCGCCCGGCCTCGATGGTCTTTGTCAGCAGCCATTCAGCACCTTCCTCGCCAATGCGATTGCGCCAGCGGGTGAGCGATGATGGGTCGATGGGTGGACGGTGCTGGAAGAACACCTCGCCGCAGAAATGCTGATAATAGGGGTTCTCCACCCAGCGAGCCACCACAGCCTCGTCAGACAGCCTGTAGGCGTGCTGGAGATAGAGCAGCCCTGCCACCAGACGCGATGGCGTTGCAGGTCGTCCCTCTTGCGAGGGAAAGAACCCAGCCCATTCGCGCTCAAAGAAATCCCAGTCAATCAAATCCGCCAGCTTCACCAGTGCATGACGCATATCGATGATCTCGACCAGCCGCGCGCGGAACAGATCGTCTTGCTCTGGACCCTTCGGTTTTGCCTTCATCCCCCACCCCGAAATTGCAAGGTTTCGGCCCAAATTATACGAAACCTTGCAAAAAAAGGCGATAAGAAACGTTCATTTCGCAAGCATAATCAGGATGTTGAGGGTTGTTCAGGGCGAACTTTTTAACGTAGTGGCGGAATGATGCGCGCGCACGCTGGTTCCATCGACCATCAACGTGTCAACGTTATCCGCGTCAGCGATAGCCTCCATGATCCGGTCCCAGTGGCCGGCGTAGCTCCAACGGTTGAAGCGGTTATAAACCGTGGTCGGTGGGCCGTATTGCTCTGGCAGATCTGCCCAAGGGATGCCGGTCCGCAGGACATAGAAAATGCCATTGATCACGCGCCGATCATCAACCCGCTTCTTGCCCCTTGTCTTGTTGGGCAAGACAGCCTTGATGAATTCCCACTCCAGATCGCTCATGTCTGATCGCGCCATTTGTCTCCTCCCGCCTGTCATTTCCACGGAAGTGAATCACAAACCTATACAATCACGCAAGAATTAATGGGTGTGCTGCCTAATCGCCACCTTAAAAAATGGCAGCGCATACGACAGTAATGGTTCAACCCACGTTAATCGTACCATTTGAACTGAGAGGTTGCATTCGCCTGAATACGCAGAAGTTTCAATCTGCCAGTCCGAAACCATAGTCCGCTTCAACTGGTCACGCCGCGGTTCTACAGATCCCTGCGGATCGACTTATCCCTGCTTCTGAGAAACACGGTACCACGCTCCGATCAGGCGCCACCAACACAGCCAACGAGCAATCTGGCAAATAACGCGGCGTGAAAAGACACCTGATCAACTGACAACACTCTTAAGACCCAGATGTCAGATCTCGTCAGGTAGAATTGCCGTTTCTTGCACAGCTCGGGGCTGAGTTTGTGCCAGTCCTTCATCGCCCGAAAGGACGTCCTGGATGCCAATGCTGATTATAGATCGTGACATAGCTTAGGATCGTATGCTCGATGTCCCCACCGCTGTGGAAGCGATGGCTTTGTTGGACGTCTTCTACTCGGCGGATGCACCGCACAACTATTCTGTTTGAATGTGGCCGCATAAGCTGCGTGTGCGGGTGCTCAATGCCGAGTTTGGGACAAAGCGGTTCGAGCTCCAATTATCATATGGCCTCACGCCTGCGTAATCCGAAGAGGCGGCTGGTGCAAATCTTACCGTTGTCGGTCAGTACCCGGGTGCTCTTTAAAGGTGCTGCCCACACCATGACAGGGCTAGCAACTATGGCGACAAGACCGCGAAACATCTCGGTTCAAAAAACTCGCTCACTATGGCCAGCAAGTCATCCAAAGGGTGGAGCAGCGCCGTTTGCAGTGTTACAGCCATGTCTTCCTGTGCACGGCTAAATGCAGCCTGAATCCTGAGCAGCGTGTGGGTCAGGTCGTGGGCGATATCGCGCTTGCGCCACTTCCAGACGGGCTGCTCGGAGGTGCCGTAGCGATCCGCCAACATCTAAGCGGGGTCGTCGTCGCCTGCGTGCGAATAGCAGTCAGTAACCCCATCCCAAAGCTCGCAAAGGATATATCGTGCCAAGAAAAGCGCGGATCAACGTGCGTCTAAGTGTTCATTCTGGACGTGACACCTAGACCTCACCGAGGAAGACTGAACGATCTCGAATGTAATCAGCTTCTTCATAAGGCTCTGACGCCAATACCATACATACCGCACCAGATGAAAAGTTGTCTAAATATCTCCAGATCATAGGACAAATGTATATTCCGAAGTAGGAACGATTGAGGTGAAATCGCTTTTTCTGACGACCATCATCTAAGTGAACATCAAAGCTACCTGACATGCAAACCATGAATTGGTGCAATTTCCGATGTGCGTGCTCGCCTCGATCAGAGCCACCCGGTACATCGTAAAGATAATAAACACGCTTTATATCAAACGGTATATGCTTTTGTCCCTCTATAAACGTAAGATTTCCACGGACATCAGCTACACGGGGGAGGTCAATTAACTTACAATTCTCTATCAAGACACTTCGTCCTTTAGTGGCAACTGCGGTTTAAGAATTCTCGTACGGGCAGGAACGCTTTGAGCAGTTGTTTTAGATTTCTGGTCTGGGCATCTCTTAAAGACACAAGGCACTGCAATCGTACTATTTTTTCCCGCGGTAGCACGGCAACACGATGACCGCAGTACAGAAATCAACACTTTACGATAACAACTATGCGGTGGGGTGCGGGTGGATAAAACGAGATCTATCTACCCCATTCGTTGGTCATAGTCGCCATCTATACTTCTGGTAAATCGTTGTTCTTGCGCCAAACATCTCTTTTTGCTGTGCGAGGCCATTGTTAAGTCCGATCCCTTGGGTGCTGTTTGAAATCCCAAAATCAAACCATTGGCGATCCGCGTAATCGTTCTCTAGCAGAGTGTGAACAATCAGGTCGACGCCGCCGTAAAGACGACCCTGTTCCGAGGATGCGATATATTGAGTATGGATTGTGGAGCCGCAGTCGAAGATCACGATAGCCGATATCATCTCGCTACCATCGTACGCAACTACCAAGCGGATTTCTTCCGGAAAACGCCTTGCGAGCAACTGAATTTCTTCGAGGCTGTGCGTGGGCTCTACATTGTGTCTCTCTGAGAGGACTTGGCGTAGAAGTTCCCAACATTTCGGCCAATCCATGCTCTCCCGAACTTCCAGCCCCGCCTTGCGCGCCTTTCGCAGGCCGTCCTTCTTGCCTTTCCCGAAAGCCAGCCGCCGTGGCAACGCAATGGTGGCCGAGGCATCTACTTGGATCAGTTCCGCTCCCTTCGTGAAAAGAGCGTATAGGTCCTCTTCGGCAGGTTGTTCATGGTAGATATGTGGCACTGGTTTGTAGATCATCATGCCAATTCCCTCTACCCGCAAATAGTCTTCAAGGGCATCAAACACCCGCAGCATGCGCGATGCGCTCATCTTGCTTCCAGATACGATGCCACCATATGTCAACCCCCCGTGTGAAACCATGGCCTCGTCCGTCTGGTGCATAGGCAGTACCGCCAGAAGCGCATCGCCCTCATAAATCATAAGCGAGTGGTCGAAAAACCGGTCAGCATGATAGTCCATGAACCCACGCTGGAACAGAAATGTCCCATTCTTGGATAACTTGACAAAATCATCCCAAATCTTTGCGCAATCGCTTCCATATCGGCGGATTTCGAGTTCGCTCATCGTGACTTCTCAAGCACGGCAACCCCGAGCCCGGTTTCACCCATGTTATTTCCATTGTAAAAGAGAAAACTTTCCCCGGAAGCGGTATCTAGCCGTGCTGGATAACAGGTCATTTCGCTGTCCCATTCGCCCAAAACGCCGCGCGGCAGCTCCGAGGCTGAGGTCCGAAAAAAATTAATACCATCTGTTGAAACCGCCCTGTAGCAAGCATATTGCTTAGACAGAGTGTCTGAGGTCACGCGCATCTCGTAGCTGCCGTCTGAAAGGCGGCTGGTGCGCGGGCGGCCAATCCGGTATTCCTGACCTTCCACATCAATGGTTGGGATAGCTCCCCTCATGTCGAAACGTACGCCATCTTCACTAAAAACTGTCCAGCAGTTGTATTGCGGAAAAAGGCGCCCCCCGATCTCCTGCCAGCGTTGGCTGCAGGAAATATACGCACGATAACCACCTTCCATCGGCAGGATGGAATGCAGGGCGTTGATAAAGTGCGCCTGTGGTGCGCGATCCAGAACCGGCGTCGGTTGCAGGCGCCTGAAACTGACGCCGCCATCGCAGCTCGTTGCAAGGCCGGTAAAAGCCATGAACTTGATTTTCTCGACCAGTTGAAAGCCTACATAGTACATCCGCAGCGTTCCGTCGGGCAGTGGTATCACGTCGCCCAAAATGACGCCGTTATCATCGAACATCCCCGCATCACCCAGATCCAGCGCAGGCTGCTTGCAAATCTCAAGCACATGCGTCGGATCATCAGCCGCCACATCGATCCACCCGATTCTGCTGATCCCCGCCGCATCACGAAAACCACCCCAGATACGGATCACGCCGGCTTTGATCTGCAGAGGCACAGGTGTCATAAAGCTATGTTTGGCCCATTCCAGCGCACCGTCGGGGCAGTACACGAGGCCAAGTTTGCGCCAAGCCATGTTAGTTCTTCAACTTAAAATACCGATAGGTCGAGACCTTTGAAGGCTCCGCATGATGCCCAGATAGGATCTGTCCGGGATCGGGAAAACTTTTATTCACTACCGCCGAGAGCGCGACGAAGCAGTCCTCACCGATCGCAATGTTGTCTGCAAAGCTTGCGTTCACACCCACAAAACTACGCCGCCCTATTTCACAATAGCCCGAAATCACCACGTGCGAGGAGATGAAGCAGAAATCACTAATCTTGCTTTGGTGGCCGATGTGGTTACCGCTCCATATAACCACGCCATCGCCAATGTTGACACGGTGCTGGACAACGTTGTTTTCAAAAATGAAAACATTCTCACCCAGTGTCGCCGTGCGCCAGACGAAGGCGCGGCTGCTGATGTAGCTGGCCAAGGAATAGCCATTTCCACGTGCGAAATCCACGAGCCGCTCACGCACTCGGTTCAGCTGCGTGGAGGTGATCGCGACATGTGCCCAAACCCTTGCTGGCGCAAAATGAGATGCGGCCTCGTCCAGTGCAACCACCGGCAGACCAAACTTCTCACTTTCACGCAGGAATTCACGTTCGACTGCAAATCCTACAACCTCAAACTCTGAATCGAAGGTAAAGTACTCGTAGGCTATATCTGCGAATTCTCCTGCTCCGATCAGAAGGAGTTTTTTGCTTTTATGCATTTTTATCTTCCCTTTTCATGAAGTTGGATCCGTTCATTGCTACTCGCTTAGCTTGTTCTTTAACTATTCTATATCATATAACTATGAACGTATTCTCTAGAATTGCAGTAACAGTTGTGTTGGCCCTCTCGATCAATGGGCTACCAGTGTTCAGATAGGGTCATGGGTGACTGGATCGTCGATAAAGCGCAAGCTTGAACTGTGCTCAATTCATAGGGCAACGCCCCGAAAAAAATCGATCCGAGCTAGCCGAGACAGGATCCACACTCACTTCTTAGGATCCACGCGCGAGCTTACGCAAAGCGCAGACCGGGCTTTACTAGCAACCCTGTAGGAGCTTTGGCAGGTACGCACCACATAGCTCGAAAAACGGGTTTTCGTGATCTATGCCGAGTGCCCGAGAACGTACGCTACGTGCAGTCTCAGAAGAACCGCAAGCGGTTCGACGCTTTTTTCTGGAAGTTCAATACATTCGGTGGCTTAACGCAGACTTCCTACCGCCGCATCAAACTGGTTCATGCGCGCTTCGTCCTGGCCATGCCCCAAGCAGCCTTTCTTTGATGCCCTAGCCGCTGATGGTGGGCGAGGATGCTTCCGCTAAGGTAGAAGTCAGACCAACAAGTTCAAATGACCCAACAAAGGGGAGACGGTCTCACGCGATAACTATTGCTGAGACCTGTTAAGTTGCGCAGCCCTCGAAATAAGTCCGCAGCCGAAAGTTAAGCGCTTCCGCGATTCGCAAATAGCTTTTCGCCACGTGAAGTATCTTTGATCGCATCGCGACAATAGATTGCAAGCGTGGGAGAATATAAGAGCTTTTAGCTCAAGCCGCTGCTAAAAATGGCTTTAGGAGCAGAGACGGGCGTCATATCGCCTCACCAAGTTTCGCAATACGCTGGAAAGCCGAATTGCCGGCTAATAGACCCGACCACGTATCACAGCCAACCATTTGCCCCTTTTCAAGAACTACGAGCCGATCGCACCGCTTCACCGTGCTCAACCTGTGCGCGATCATGACGACCGTCTTGTCTCCAGGTAGGGCGTCAATTGCCTCTATGACCTCGGCTTCGGTCAGGTTGTCAAGCGCACTGGTGGCCTCGTCGAAGACGATGAGATCCGCATCGTGATACATGGCACGAGCAATGCCGATGCGCTGCCTCTGCCCCCCCGAGAGACGCACGCCGCGCTCTCCAATATGCGTCTGGTATCCCTCCTGAAGTTCCTCTTCCACGAAGCGATCAATACGCGCGATTCGTGCTGCCCGTTTTACGCAATCCAGATCAATCTGATTGGGTGGAACGCCGAGGGCGATGTTTTCCGCAATGGGCGTATCAGTAAGAAATATGTCCTGTGGAACATAGCCGACGACTTGCATCCAGGACGACACGTTGTCCTGAGTGATCTCGACACCGTCCGCGATGAGTCGGCCCTCGCCAGCCTCAAGGAGACCAAGTATGACATCGGCTAGGGTTGTCTTGCCAGCTCCAGTAGTGCCAACGATCCCGATCTTTTCTCCCGCTTTAATCGTGAGGGAGACGTCGCGGATGCCAGCCTTGTCCGCGTTGGGATAGACATAAGACACATTCTCAAGGCAAAGCGAGTGAGCAAGGCCGAGCCTTGAGCGTGTATGTTCATGAAGGGGCGTAGCGTTGGCATCAAGTAGGAGGTCTTCAAAAACCGCATCCACAGCCGCACTGCCTGTCTGCATTTGGGCGAGCGACTGATATAGTAAACTCAATTGCGGCATCAATCGCTGGCCGGCAAAGGCAAAGACCCCGAGGACTGGCAACATGCCACCAAGTGCAGAGCCGGAACTCAGTGTCGCCGGACTGACCATTACGATACACAAAAGGATGACGCCTCCAAGTGCGATGGCCTGCAACCCGATTTGTGGGATGCCGGAAACGACGGACATCTTCACACCAGTCTCAGCCATGAGCAGCGACGGCTCTCCAAACCTTCCTAGGTAGGACGCCTCGCGGCTAAGAAGCTTAATGTCCTTGATGCCAGAAAGGGCCTCGTTAACCAACCGGAACCTAAGCCGGTTGGCCTCGACTGCTATCTGACCAAGCCGTTCTAGGAGGCGCCGGACGCCAAGATAAATAATAGCATAAGAGCCGCCGAGGATCGTGAATGCGCTAACGGCTATCGCGGTGTCGACCAACAGGAGTAGGCCGACGATTGCGGCAGTCGTGACAGAGGCTGTGATGACAAGCGCGGCAGGTCTGAAATACTGCCCGACAACCTGCCCCGTTTCCGCGAGGACACGGGGAGCCATCTCGCCAGAATGACGATTGAGGAAGAACTCGTATGGCTGCGCGAGATAGATACCGAGAAGACGGCAACTTATCGAATGCACCAGGGTCGTCGAGAGGCGCGCCACGCTCCATGCATTGGCAATCTGAGCAAGGCTCGCAAGCATAATCGCGGCGAAGGAGACAACGCCCAGTGCCACAAGGAAGTCGTAGTCAGACGCAAAACCAAACCTCTCATAGGCCCATGCAAGGGCGGGCGTGGTGTTGATACGGGTCGGGTCCGACAGCACGGTCAGGAAGGGTACGACAGACCCGACGCTCACCGCCGAGACAAATGCATTGATTAGGGTCACCCCCAGTACCATCCAAGCCTGTCGCCGCTCGCGCGCATCCAGCAGCGCCCAGGCTTTTTTCCATGTCGAAGTGTCAATCACGATGAGATTTCACAATCTGTTGTGGTTCTGAAAGTGTCATTTTTCCCAAATCCAACTTTCCGCACCAAATGGCCGATAACGCAAAACCGCAGGCCCCATGCGAACGCGCACCGCCCGGCCCCAGGCCCTGCCCCAGGCCCGGCCCGCTCACAGCCGCAAATCGCTCTCATCTGCCCCAAAGCAATGTTTGAGATCATAAAGCACATGCCCCGGGCGGCCGAGGCGGCGCAGCCCCGCAGCACCGAGCGCGCGGAACTCCTCATGCGCCACGGCAAGCACAATGCCGTCATAGCCGGCGGCAAGCGGCGTCTCCACCATCTCCAGCCCATATTCCGCACGCGCCTCGGCAGGATCGACCCAAGGGTCATGCACATCCACCTCCAGCCCGTAATCGGCAAGCTCGCGGATCACATCGATCACGCGCGTATTGCGCAGATCGGGGCAGTTTTCCTTGAAGCTCAGCCCCAGCACCAGAATACGCGCGCCCTCCAGCCGGATGCGGCGGCGCAACAGCGCCTTGATCATCTGCCCGGCCACGAAAGCGCCCATGCCGTCATTGATCCGCCGCCCCGCAAGAATGACCTGCGGATGATAGCCCAGAGCCTCAGCCTTATGGGTCAGGTAGTAAGGATCAACACCGATACAGTGCCCGCCCACCAGACCGGGGCGGAAGGGCAGGAAATTCCACTTCGTTCCCGCCGCTTGCAGCACCGCCTCTGTGTCGATATCGAGCCGGTTGAAGATGATGGCGAGCTCATTGATGAGCGCGATATTGAGGTCCCGCTGGGTATTCTCGATGACCTTGGCCGCCTCTGCCACGCGGATCGAGGCGGCGGGATAGGTGCCGGCCGTGATGATCTGGGCATAAAGCGCATCCACATCCCGCGCGATCTCCGGCGTCGAGCCGGATGTCACCTTGGTGATCGTGGTCAGCCGATGCGCCTTGTCGCCGGGATTGATCCGCTCGGGGCTATAGCCGCAAAAGAAATCCTCATTATAGCGCAGCTTCGAGCAGCGCTCGAGCACCGGCACGCAATCTTCCTCGGTCGCGCCCGGATAGACAGTGGATTCGTAGATCACGATATCGCCGCGCTTGAGCACCTTTCCCACAGTCTCCGAGGCGCGCAGCAAGGGCGTCAGATCGGGGCGTTTATGCGAATCAATCGGGGTGGGAACAGTGATGATATAAATCTGGGCCGCGCGCAGCGCTTCGGGGTCTGCGCTCAGTTGCAGATGCTCGGCGGCGGCAAGATCACCGGCCCCGATCTCGCGCGTGCGGTCATGGCCTGCCTGCAATTGCGCAATGCGCGCCGGATTGATGTCAAAGCCAATCGTGGCGCGGTATTTGCCAAATTCCACCGCCAAAGGCAGGCCCACATAGCCTAGCCCGATCACCGCAAGCCGCTTTTGCCCGCCCGCGCCGGCCGCTGCCCTGTCCAGCCCGCTCATTTCTGGTAATACTCCCGATACCACGCCACAAACCGCGCAATCCCCTCGCGGAAATCGGTTTGCGGGCGAAACCCTGTCAGGCGCTGCAGCAGCGCGGCATCGGCCCAGGTGGCGGGCACATCGCCCATCTGCATCTCCATGTAATTGCGGATCGCCCGCTTGCCCAGGCAGTCCTCGATCGCGTCCACAAAATCCATCAGCCGCACCTTTTGCGAATTGCCGATATTGACCACCCGGTAGGGTGCCACGGGCGAGAGGCTGTCACCTTCCGGCACCTCCCCGCCATCCGGGCGCGCGGGCACGGCCTCCATCAGCAAACGGATCGCGCGCACCAGATCATCGACATAGGTAAAATCGCGATACATCTGCCCGTGATTATAGATATCGATGGGGCGATCCTCGAGCATGGCATCCACAAATTTATAGAGCGCCAGGTCAGGCCGGCCCCAGGGCCCATAGACAGTGAAGAACCGAAACATCGTCGTGGGCAGGTTCCACAGATGGGCATAGGCATGGGCCATGCTCTCATTGGCCTTCTTTGTGGCCGCGTAGATGGTCAGCTGCGTATCGGCCTTCTCTGTCTCGACAAATGGCATCTCGGTATTCGCGCCGTAAACCGAGCTTGTTGAGGCCATCAGGAGATGCGCCACCTCATGGCGGCGCGCGACCTCCATCACATTGAAGGTGCCGATCACATTGCTGTCGAGATAGGCGCGCGGGTTTTCCAAACTGTAGCGCACCCCCGCTTGCGCTGCGAGATGGACAATCACATCCGGCTGGAACGCATCCGCGACCGCATCAAAGCCCGCCTGATCCTCCAGCATGCCCTCTGCCGCCGCGAAATTCGGGTTCTGGAACAGCATGGCATGGCGGCGCTTCTTGAGGGTGACGTCGTAGTAATCCGTCATCCCATCATAGCCCTGAACCCGAAACCCCTCCGCCAGAAGCAGCTTGGCCAGATGGAACCCGATGAATCCGGCACTGCCGGTCAGCAGCACGCGCGGGGCCTCACCCCCAAGCCTGCTCATCGCCCCACCCCGCGAAAGACACCGCGCAGATGGCCCGCGCGCTCGAAGGCAACTCTCACAGTCATGCAGTCCCTGTGCTGAAAGCGCGCGTCAGCGCTTGCCGGGCGTGGCGTCGGGAAGCGCGCCTTCGCCCAATTCATCCTGAAGCGCTGCGATCTCGGCCTTGAGCGCGTCATATTCCTGCACCTTGCGCTCCAAGAAGCGCTTGGTGATGGCAGCCTTTTCGGCAATCCCCTTCGGCGTCAGAATATAGGCGTAGCGCCTTTTATCCTGTGACGCGGCGAAATTTCCCATCTTGATCAAGCCCTTGTCCACAAGCGCGGTCAGCAGGTAATGCACGCTGCCATTGCTGATCCCCACCGCCTTTGCCAGATCGCGCTGCGACAGTTCCGGGTTGTCATGCAAGAGCCGCAACACACGGAAGCGCACATCTTCCTGGGCTTTGCTGCGTTGGCCCGCCATGACTTACGCGCAGGCTACCGCACAAGGACTGCCGTCGGGGCGCCTTGGGATGCAACGCGGATCAGAGATTTGATACATCATCGCCATTGCTCTGTTCTGAGCGATATCAGATCGCTGCGCCTGCGAAAAGCCCAAATTTGAGCGATCTTGTGCGAAGAGTGCCCAAGCGCCACGCGCAGACAGGCGCTGCCTTTTGCCAAGCCCCTGATGATCGGCCTCAGCGCCCGCTCAGACGATAGGCCAGTTGCCCCACCCGTTCGCGCAGCGCAATCCCCAGCACCCCCAGATTGCGGGTCAGGTTCCAGCCGATCCCGTCTGCAAAGGCGGCGGTTCGGTAATCCACGGGCCAGGGCGTCAGGCCGGGCCAGCCTGCCGCGCCAAAACTCCGCATCGCGCGGGGCATGTGGAAGGCACTTGTCACCAGCACCCAGGCCTCCTCCGGGGCAGGATTTGCCAGCGCAAGGCTAAGGCGCGCATTCTCGGCCGTGTTGCGCGCGCGATCCTCAATCAGCAAACGGCCCGGCGCGACACCAAGCCCCAGAAAGAACCGCTCGGCCATCGCCCCTTCAGAGACATCTGCCCCCGCCAGATCGCGCAGCGCACCGCTGCCGCCTGTGAACACCAGCCGCGCCTGCGGGAAGCGTTGGGCCAATTCCAGCGCTGCAGTATAGCGCTCAGCGCCATCATTCAGCTGCATCTGGCCCCAATAAAGACTGGCGCGCGCATCCTCTGCGCCGCCAAGAACGATGATTCCATCAACCCGGTCAAGCGCCGGTTGCGCCGGATATCGACGCTCGATTGGCTGCAACATCAGATCCCCCAACGGGACGATGCTGAACAAAACCAGGATCCCCAGAAGCGCAGTGCCAAGCCACAAGGCCAGTCGCCTGCGGCCCAGCGCCATGGAGAGAACCACGATGGCCAGCGCGATCACAATCCAGCTCGCGGGTTGCAAAAGCGCCCCGACCAGCTTTGACGCGATAAAGAAGACCGTATCCATCAGCTTGCTCCCGCATCTGTGCCCGTGACCCGCGCCAGCGCAGCGCGATAGGCGTCAACCACCAGCACCTGATCATATTCGCGCGCCATTTTTGCGCGCCCCGCCGCCCCCATCTCGCGCCGGGCATCCGGCGACAGCGCAAGGAAGCGCTCCATGACCGCACACAGGCTCTCGGCGCTGCGCACGCCACACAGAAAGCCCGAAACCTCAGGATCCACCACCGCCCGACAGCCCGGCACATCCGTGGCAATAACCGGGCGGGCCATGGCCGCGGCCTCGATCAGGGTTCGGGGGGCGCCTTCCCGATAAGAAGGCAACACCACGCAGGACGCGGCCGCAATCGCCGGGCGGACATCAGGGGTTACGCCAAGATATTCCACCACGCCTTCACCCACCCAGCGCTCCAGCGTCGGGCGATCAATTGCGCTGCGGTTTTCCGAGCCGACGGCACCCAGAAGTTGAAAGCGCGCCTGCGGATGGCGGGCCTTGATCTGGCGCGCAGCCCCGACAAACTCCATCACGCCCTTGTCGCGCAACAGGCGCGCGATCATCAGAAAGACAGGCGGCGATCCGGGGGCAGGCATCGGGACAGGCGCAAACCGGGCCAGATCGATCCCCGAGCCGGGCAACAGCCGCGCCTGATCGGCCCTCACCAGACGCCGTTCCAGAAACAGGTTCCGATCATCATCATTTTGAAAAAATACGATTGGAAGGCCTGCAAAGGAACGCCGATAAAGCTGCTCTGTCACCGTTTGCAACAGCTTGCCAGACAGAAACGCAGTGCCCAACCCGGTCACATTGGGCAGAAAAGGCACGCCGACAGATTTCGCGGCGCGTGCGCCGAACACATTGTTCTTGATCGTATAACTCAACACAGCATCGGGGCGCTCTTCGCGCAGGATGCAGGCAAAACGGCGCTGCAGCCGCAGGTCTTCCAGCGGGTTCAGCCCCTTCACGCTCATCTCAAGCGGGCGCATACGGCAGCCAAGGCGCTCCAGCTCGGGGACAGCATCATCCTGCGGGGCCAAAACGGTGATGCGATGCCCATCGGCCTGCAGGGCCTCGACCAGCGGACGCCGGAAATTCCAGATATTCCAGGCGGCATTGACCGTCATCAGGATATGCATCTTGGCAGTTATCATACTTTGTCCCCAAGTGATTGAAGCAACAGCCGCACTGTCAAAGCCCGCAGTCAGAAGAGATATCGCTCGGCCAGAGGGAACTGGGCAGCAGGGTTATGACCCAGGTTGCCGCAAACTTGAACAGCTCTCGCAGCACAAACGGCCTGTCTGTTCGTGGCAAAACCTGTTCAGGGAAAACAGGCACCACCGCGATTTGCCAAGGCACAGCGCGCTCCAGTGCAAGCGCCGCGCGCGGCATGTGAAACCGGTGGGTCACCAGCATAACAGAGCGAATGTCACCTTGCTGCGCCAGCCAACAGGCGGCCTCGATCGCATTCTCCAGCGTGATCGTGGCATCGGGCGCCAGTATGATACGCCCCTGCGCCAGCGCATCGCGCAGCACGGGCGAAAGCGCAAACTGCGCGGCAAACCCTTCGCGCGACAGGCCCGCACCCCTGTTCACACCAGAAATGAACACCTTGCCCACCCGCTCGCCCTCCAGCAAGGCAAGCCCGGCATCGATACGGTCAAACTGCCCCGTAAAGACGATGGCAATCTCTGCGCCTGCTGCAGGCAATGCCGTATAAGCGGATCGCCGCAGAAACTCGGCACTGAGCAGGAGCGCCAAGACCACCAGACATGCTATCGCGCCCCAGACCACCTTCATCGGTCACATCAAGCCGTGTTTTTGCATCCATTTTTCCGATAGCCCTCGCAAGCTGCGATCGCAAGACAAAGCGCAAGACACGGAACCCTGTATCTTGAAGCCTTTGCAAACAGGCAGGGGGCCAGATCTTGCCCCAGATATGCACGCGCCAGAACGCGCAGATTGCCGTCGTGCCCTAGAAATCCGCGCCCATCACCTTGCGCAACATGGCCTCTATCTGCTCTGGCTGCGCAAATTCCAGCCGCACCGGCAGCGCCAGGACCTTGGCGCGGAATTTCGCGGGCAGGCGCACGGCGTCTTTTTCGGTTGTGACCAGTTGCGCGCCCAGCGCCTTGGCCTCAAATTCCAGCCGGGCCATCAGGGCTTCTGTCAGGGGCTGGTGATCGCTCAGGGCCTCGGCGCGCAGCACTTCGGCCCCCTCGGCGCGCAGGGTGGCAAAGAATTTCTCCGGATGGCCGATGCCCGCAAAGGCAGGGGCAAGGGTGAAGCGGGCCTGCATCTCTGGCGGGCCGATGCTGAGCACCAGATCAGCCCGCGCCAGCCCCGCCGCCACGGGTTCGCGCAAAGGCCCGGCAGGCAGCACGCGGCCATTGCCAAAGCCTGTGGCCGCGTCCACCACAACCACTGACAGATCCTTGGCCAAGGCCGGGTTTTGAAACCCGTCATCCATGATCAGCACATCCGCCCCCGCCGCCACAGCCACGCGCGCGCCCTCTGCCCGCGCCCGCGCCACCCAGACAGGCGCAAAGGCGGCCATCAAGAGCGGCTCGTCCCCCACTTGCGCGGCGCTATGGGTGCGTATATCCACGGCCACTGGCCCCTCCAATGTGCCCCCATAGCCGCGCGAGAGGATATGCGGCTTATGCCCCATCGCAAGCAGCATCTGCGCCAGCGCGATCACGGTGGGGGTTTTGCCCGTGCCGCCAATGTTCAGATTGCCCACGCAGATCACCGGGACAGGGGCGCGGAAATCTGGTGCGCGGGATACGCGCCGCGCCGTGACGCGCGCATAAAGCGCGGCCAAAGGCCCCAGAAGCCGCGCGCGCAGGCCCGGCGCATGGGGCGGGTTGAACCAAAAACCGGGCGCGCGCATCAGCGTTTTCCTTTCGGGGCCACATGTTTCAGCAACGCCCCCAAGATGGTTTCAGTTGCCGCAGACCCGCCGGAAATGACCTGCCACGCCCGATGGGCCTGATCTGCGGCCTGTTCGGGGCGCAGCGCTGTGCACAAGGCCGATCCCAAAGCCTCTGCACTTTGGATCATGCGGGTGGCGCGCGCTTCGCGCAGCATGTCAAAAGCATCGGAATAGCGCCCGAACATGCGGCCATGGACAATGGCACAGCCTAATCCGGCGGCTTCCATCGGGCTAAGGGATGGCCCATCCGCCCCCAATGTGCCGCCCAGATAGCAGGCCACGGCCAGCCGATACCACAAGCCGCGCTCGCCTTCGGTATCGGCCACATACACTTGCGTATCCGGCATGATCCGATCATCCACAGAGCGCAGCGCAGTGACAAAATGCTCGGCGCAGCGGGCGCGCAGGTCTGGCCCGCGCATCGGGTCTGCCGGTTGCAAGATCAAGGCCAAGCGGTGGCTTTCGCGCAACGCCTCACGGTGGGCGGCCAGAACGGCCGCCTCTTCGCGCTCTGGCAACCCGGCGGCAAGCCAGAGCGTGCGGTGGCGGAATGCCTCGGACAATTCTTCGCGCTCGGCCTCGTTGCAGCGCAGCGCCACGGGCATGCCAGACAAGCGCCCGGCCCGCAAAATCGCATCTTCGCGCATCCCCAAAGCCAGCCAAGCGGCTTTGCTGGCGGTTGTCTGCACGAATACTTTCTCTACCCCGGCCAGAAGGTGACGGGTCATCCCCGGCAGCCTTTGCCAGCGTGACCCAAGGCGCGGCTTGCCTGTTTCCACAATGAAAACGGGCACCCTGCGCAATGCCAGCGCGCGGATAAGATGGGCGGGCAGGGTCTGGGCGGCAATCAGCGCGGCGGTGGGGCTGATACGTTCCAGAATCTGGCGCGCTGGCTCTGGGTCATCATTGGCCAATGGCAGGCAGATGCGATTTGGCAATTCGGCCAGATCGGGCGGAAATTCCGGGCCAGTCAGCAAAATGCTGGTATTGGGGGCGCGCTGCAAGACAGTTTCGGAAAACCCTGCCAGCATCTGTGTGGCACGCAGATCATCGGCATGCAGCCAGATCAGAGGCGCAGATAAGCGCGCAAGGCTTGCAGGCAGCTCCGCCCCCGGCTTGCGCGCCGATGGGAATATCTGATCAAGCAGCGAAGGGGGCGACATCGGCGGCTTAGCCCTGCGCGAAGAGCGGCAGCGGGCACGCAATGCGGGATCTGCCGAGATGGGGCAAGCCTGCGATCATCCTGTCATTCCCTTTCGTGCCAAAAGCCTCACCCTGTCTTATCGCAGCATTGCCCCGGTTGGAAAGCCCAAGGCCCGTTTTGGCCTATGGCTCCCGGTGCTTTGAACCTTAGGCAAGATATCCAAAGGGCAGGTTTGAGCGGGTTGGGGACATCTGAGTGAAGCACCAAGCGCGGAGTCAAGGCCGAAGGCCGCCGCGCCTCAAAGGGCCGCCCCTCGGCACGGCGATTTGGCTGCAACCTGCGCATAGCCTGAATTTCGCGCGGATTTTGCCGCCATAAAGTGACATAGCCTCACGGTTAAATCGCCGCACCGCGGCCCGGCGCTGCGCGGCTTTGCGATGTCCCCTGCCCCCCCAAAGCTGCCCCTCATCGCGCAACCTTCCGTCTGGTGCAGACCACTAGCGCGGGGGCGGCTGATCGGGATCGGGCGGCAGGCGGTGGGACAAAAGCGCCGCATGCAGCGCAGGCCCGGCGGCAAGAACACCATCGGCCACAGGTTCGGCTGTGTTAAACCGCAAATCGCCACCGCGCGCGGTGCTGACCATGCCCCCCGCTTCTGCAATCAGCAGCGCGCCTGCCGCAATATCCCAATGCCATGTCGGGCGCAGCGCCAGCATGGCATCGAAACAGCCTTCGGCCACAAGCGCCATGCGCCATGCCAGCGAAGGGCGGAAATGGCGTGTGACAGGCGGCACGCCGCCCGGCCAATTCGCCTCTGCCAAGGCCGGGCGGGCGGCCAGCACATTCGCCCCGGCAACAGCGCGGGGCGGGCTGACATGCAGCCGCGTGCCACCCAGATAAGCGCCCTGCCCGCGCGCGGCGCGATATGTGTGCCCCAGCATCGGCAGATGCACCACAGCTGCAACGGGGATACCACCTTCAACGATGGCAAGGACATGGGCAAACCCTGTCTGCCCGTCCAGAAAAGCGCGCGTGCCGTCTATCGGGTCTATGATAAAGACGCGCTCGCGCTCCAGCCGTGCGGGGTGATCTGCCGTTTCCTCGGACAGCCAGCCATAATCTGGCCGCGCCTGCAACAGCCTGCCGCGCAACATGGCGTCCACTTCCAGATCGGCCTCTGACACAGGGCCAAGCCCCGCGCCCTTGTCCCAGAATTTCGGGCCATCGCCGAAATGGCGGCGCGCTATCTCTCCTGCCGCATGCGCTGCCGAAACCAGCAACGCAAGATCGGCCTCATTCTCCGGCAAGGGTCATGCCCTCTACCAGCAGCGAGGGGACAACCGTGGACAGATGGTCGCGCCCGTCATTGGCCGGGATAAGGCGGGCCAGCATCTCGCGCAGATTGCCTGCGATGGTGCATTCATTCACCGGATAGGCGATTTGCCCGTTTTCCACCCAAAACCCGCTGGCCCCGCGCGAATAATCGCCTGTGGTGGGGTTTATCGTGGAACCGATCAGCGATGTAACCAAAAGCCCCGTGCCCATATCCGCAATCAACTCTGCGCGCGATTTTGGCCCTTGGGTAAGCAACAGGTTGGATGTGGAGGGCGAGGGCGGCGCAGATGTGCCGCGCGCGGCATTGGCCGTGCTTGCCAACCCCAGCTTGCGCGCCGTGGCCAGATCCAGCACCCAGCTTTGCAATACCCCATACGCGACCAAATCCTTGATGCGGCTTTGCAGCCCTTCGGCATCGAAAGGGCGCGACCCTGCGCGGCGCACCCGCAGCGGATTTTCCGTAAGGCTGATCCCCGCAGGCAAAACCTGCTGCCCCATGGCATCGCGCAACCAACTGGAACCGCGCGCAATGGCCGCGCCATTGATCGCCCCCAGCAAATGCCCGATCAAGCTGGAGGCCACGCGCTCATCATACAGCACCGGATAAGCGCCTGTTTTGGGCCTGCGTGGCCTTGCGCGTTCGGCCGCCCGCGTGCCTGCCAGCGTGCCCACCTCTTCGGGGCTGGGCAAATCGGCCTGAAAAATCCGCCCCTCACCGCACCAATCGCGCTCCATCCCTGTGCCTTCGCCACTGATGGCCACAGCAGAGATATGGCGAGAGCTGCGCCCATAGCCCCCCTGAAACCCGTTGCTTGCCGCAAGCCAGATGGCCTGCGTGCCATAAGCGGCAGAGGCCGATTGCACCTGCGCCACGCCTGCAACCGCCAGCGCTGCCGCTTCTGCCCGGCGCGCATCTTCTTGCAGCGTGGCGGGGTCTGGCTCTGGCGCGGGGTCAAACAGCTCCAACCCCTCGGCGCTGCGCAACAGGGCAAGTTGCGCAGTATCTGCCAACCCGGCATAGGGGTCTTCGGGGGCCTCTTGCGCCATGGCGACGGCGCGCGCGGCCATGGCCTCCAGCGTCTCTGGCCGCGTATCGGAAGAAGAAATACAGGCCTGGCGCTTGCCGATAAACACGCGCAAGCCGATATCCAGCCCTTCCGAGCGTTCGGCCTGTTCCAACCCGCCCTTGCGCACATCTATGGAAACAGAGCGCCCCTCTATCGCAATCGCATCTGCGGCATCTGCCCCGGCGGCCTTTGCGGCGCGCAACAGGGCATTGGCCACAGGGGCCAGAGTTTCAGTCAGATGGCGATCGTGCATGACATACCTCGGAGCGCGAAAATGCGGTTTGTGGTGATCTAATGCGCCTTGGCCTGAATTGAAATGCCTGCGCCGGAAAAACACGCGGCCACGCGGCGCGGCCCCGTCCCCAAGGACGAGGCGAGAGAATAAAGCCGCGCAGCGCTGGGCCGCGGTGCGGCGATCCATCCGCAGGGCTATGTCACTTTATGCTGGCCAAATCCGCCCGAAATTCAGGCTAAGCGCAGGTTGCAGCAAGATCGCTGTGCCGGGGGCGGCCCAGCGATGCGCGGCGGCCTTCGGCCTTTGATCCGCGCGGGGCGCGCGCAAGGGCCAAACGATGCGCAATCATGTACTGCCGCCCATCACCAAGCGCATGATATCTATGGCTTCGCCAGTGACGGGGCAGAAAGACAATCCGCGCAGCGCTGGGTCGCGGGGCGGCGATCCGGGCGGGGGCTATACGCTTTATGGCGGCAAAATCCGCGCGAAATCCAAACTAAGCGCCCACGGCAGCAAAATCGCTGTGCCCGGAGGCGGCGGGCTTACGCCCTCGCTTCCGCGCAAGGCCCCCGTCCCCTTCCCACTTCAACCAACCCATGCAGATTTTGCGCGGGCCACAGAAGCCTAGCCGTTGGAGGCCGCCAATTTCAGCCCCGCCGCGGCCCCGCCGCCACCGCCCGAATGGGTGTCCATGAACTCCATCACCAGCGGGCGAATATTGTTGCGCCAGGATTTGCCGGCAAAAATGCCGTAATGCCCCGCGCCGGGTTCCATATGGCTGGCCTTTTGTTCGGGCGCCAAGCCTGTGAGAAGATCAAGCGCGGCATAGCACTGGCCGGGTGCGCTGATATCGTCTTTCTCGCCTTCCACCACCTTCACGGCAACCTTGGTGATTTTGGAAAAATCCACCTTGTGTTTGCCAACCACAAAGGCATTGCGCGCAATTTCGCGGGTTTTGAAAATCCGCTCTACAGTGGACAGGTAGAATTCCGCTGTCATATCCATCACCGCCAGATATTCGTCATAAAAGCGGTTATGCTTGTCACGCTCGCCGCCATCGCCGCGCGCTTCGGCAGAGATTTTATCGGCAAAAGCCTGTGCGTGGCGATCCATATTCATGGAGATGAAGCCGCCAAGCTGCAAAAGCCCCGGATAGACCAGCCGGCCCACGCCCTTGTATTTGAAGCCCACACGCTGAATGGCCAGATGTTCCAGCTGCCCCATTGTCACGCGGCGGCCAAAATCGGTTACCTCTGTCGGGGCGGCATCGGGATCAATCGGCCCGCCGATCAGCGTCAGGGTGCGAGGCTGGGCGTCTGGGTCAAGCTCTGCCAGATAGGCAGTTGCGGCGAGGGCCAGCGGCACGGGCTGGCATACGGCGATAACATGGGTATCCGGCCCCAGATGGCGCATGAAATCCATCAGATACACGGTATAATCCTCGATATCGAACTTGCCCTCGGATACCGGGATATCGCGCGCATTGTGCCAATCCGTGACCCAGACTTCGCAATCTGGCAGCAGGCTGGCCACGGTAGAGCGCAACAGCGTGGCATAATGGCCCGACATGGGCGCACATAGCAACACGCGGCGGGGTTTTTCCGGGCGGCCATGCACCTTGAAGCGGGTCAGATCGCCAAAGGGGCGGGCCAGTTCCACCACCTCTTCCACGGTATGATCACGCCCATCTTCGCCCAGAATATTGCTGATACCCCAATCAGGCTTGATTACCATCCGGGCAAAGCTGCGTTCCGTCACCCGCCCCCATGCTGACATCACCTTGAACATCGGGTTGGGGGCCATGCCCCAAACTGGGTAAGATGCAAATGCGCGTGCGGATGCGCCCATCCACTCATTTGTATTTCGAATCGATTCCATCAAATCGTAAGTCGCCATGCCCTTCATGCGTGTCCCCATTCTTTGCTGACGACCATTCATCAGGAATCGTCGCTTTTATTCATCGCGTTACAGCGTTAAGATCATCCGAGGGGTCTTTGCTGCACTTGCGAAGAATACGGGGGATTTTGTTTCATGACAACTTCGGAATATGATGACGACCAAAAAGTCGAACGTATGAAGGCAAATCTGGCCCGTATCGAAGAGTTGACACATCGCCTGACAGAGGCCTTGGCTCAGCGCAAGATGCCGCGGGCCAGTTTGCAGGCCCCTGATTCGGATTTGTTCCTGCATGCGGCCACCGCCTATTGGACAGAAATGTTCAAGCATCCTTCCAAGGCGCTGGAGCAACAGTTGGATTATTGGGGCAAAGCGCTGAAGCACCATCTGGAAGCGCAGGAAGTGTTGCGCAAGGGCAAACTGGCAGCGCCCGAAGACAAGACACCCGATGACAAGCGCTTCACCAACCCGCTGTGGAAAACGCACCCCTATTTCAACTATATCAAACAACAATACCTGATCGCGACAGAGGCAATGACCGATGCCGTGCAAGGGCTGGAATCCATTTCAGACCGCGAAAAGCGGCGTCTGTCTTATTTCACCCAGCAGATCAGCGATATGATGGCGCCCACCAATTTTCTGGCCACCAACCCCGATGCGCTGATGAAAGCGGTCGAGACAGAAGGCGAAAGCCTTGTGCGGGGCTTGGAAAACCTTGTGCGCGATGTGGAAGCGAACAAGGGCGATTTGCTGGTCACGCTGGCCGATAAAGATGCCTTCCGCGTGGGCGAAAATCTGGCCACCACGCCGGGCAAGGTGGTGTTTCGCAACCGCATGTTCGAGTTGATCCAATATGCCCCCAGCACGGAAAAGGTGCATCGCACGCCGATCGTGATGTTTCCGCCCTGGATCAACAAATTCTACATCATGGATCTGAAGCCCCAGAACAGCCTGATCAAATGGATTGTCGATCAGGGCTATACGCTGTTCATCGTATCCTGGGTAAACCCGGATGCCACTTATGCCGATGTGGGCATGGATACCTATGTGGAAGAAGGGTATCTGGAAGCGATCCGCGTGGCGCGCGAGGTGACAGGGGAAAAACAGGTCAATGTGGTGGGCTATTGCATTGCGGGCACCACCCTTGCCCTGACATTGGCGCTGATGAACAAGCGCAAGGATAAATCCGTGCGCTCTGCCACCTTCTTCACCACGCTGACCGATTTCTCCGATCAGGGCGAAGTGGGCGTGTTTCTGGAAGATGATTTCGTCGATGGGATCGAGGCGGAATGCCAGACCAACGGGTATCTGGACAGTTTCTTCATGTCGCGCACATTCTCTTATCTGCGCTCGAATGACCTGATTTATGGCCCCGCCATCCGCGCCTATATGATGGGAGAGGCCCCGCCCGCCTTTGACCTGCTCTATTGGAACGGGGACGGAACCAACCTGCCCGCGCGCATGTGTGTGGAATACCTGCGCGGCCTGTGCCAGCAAGACCGCTTCGCCGGGGCGACATTCCGCATCTGCGGCGAGGATGTAAACCTTTCTGATGTGAAGCACCCGCTTTGCGCGATTGCCTGCGAAACCGATCATATCGCGGCCTGGCGTTCCAGTTTCCGGGGCATGTCCAAGATGGGCAGCGCGGATAAAACCTTTATCTTGTCCCAATCGGGCCATATCGCGGGGATCATCAATCCGCCCAGCAAAAAGAAATACGGCCATTATACCGGCGAAGCGCCTGCAGGGCGGCCCGAAGACTGGCTGGAAGCCGCGCAGTACAACGAAGGCTCGTGGTGGCCACTCTGGGCCGATTGGCTGCGCAAACGCTCTGGCGCGCAAGTTCCCGCCCGCATTCCGGGCGATTCGGGCTATCCCGCCTTGGCCGATGCACCGGGAACCTATGTTGTCAGTTCCAAAAATGACGCAATGTCATAGGGTTATTTTTGCCCTCAAAAAAAATGCTGCGGTGCAGAAAAAATACTTGAAATGCTGCAGTGCAGCATGCATATTGGTGACAGATGCAGAGAGCATGAAGCGATCTGCTCCACGATCCAATCAAGGAGAATAGACATGGCTGCTGCAACACCCGATTACACCAAGCTGATGAAAGACATGATGGGCGCGTTCCCGATGGACACATCCGCCATGCAGGACGCGTTCAAATCGCAAGCCGCTCTGGCAGAGAAAATGAGCAAAGTTGCTCTGGAAGCTGCTGAAAAATCCACCGAAGTTTCGACCAAGTGGACAAAAGCAACCCTGGCCAAAGTTGGCGAGATCTCGACCATCAAGGACGATCCCGCAGATTACACCAAAGCCATGACCGATTTCGCATCGGCTTCGGCTGAGATGGCTGCCGAGCATGTTGCCGCTTTCGCTGAAATCGCGAAAAAAGTCCAGATGGACACAGTCGAGCTGATGATGGCTGCTGGCAAAGACATTCAGGAAGAAGCTTCTGCCGCTGTCAAGAAAGCAACCGACACAGCAACCAAAGCTGCCAAAACCGCTGCCGCGAAGTAAGCTTCACGGATCGCAGGGCCAACCGTCCTCCCCGGTCAGGCCAGGCATAAGGGCGAGCGTCTCACGCTCGCCCTTTCCTTTTGCGCAAACCTCACCTAGTCTTGCTGCAACGCAACAAACATGCGCTAGGGGGAACCATGTCAGACACTGCGAAGCCACTTCTGATAAAGCGTTATGCGAGCCGTCGTTTGTATAACACAGAGACCAGCGATTATGTGACGCTTGAGGATATCGCGGGTTTCATCCGTGACGGGCGCGAAGTGCAGATCGTGGATCTGAAATCCGGCGATGACCTGACCCGGCAATATTTGCTTCAGATCATTGCAGAACATGAAAGCCGTGGCGAAAATGTGCTGCCGCTGGATGTGCTGACAGATCTGGTGCGCAGCTATACCAGCCAGGCGCAAAGCGTTGTGCCGCAATTTCTGGCCATGTCTTTTGAAATGCTGCGCGACGGACAATCCAAGATTGTCGAGAACATGGCCCGCGCCAACCCGATGGCCGCCATGCCCGGCTTTGAGGAAATGCAGCGCCAGCAACAAGCCTTCATGAAAACCATGATGGCTGGCTGGCCGGGCATTCCTGCCGGCACAAACGCCAAAAGCGGCGAGGATGATCTGGACGAGATCAAGAAGCAACTGGCGGAATTGCAGCAAAAGCTGAACAAGCTGAATGGCTGATACAGCCTGAAACGGGGCGCGGGGCCATAGCCTTGCGCCCTATACCCCCAGCCTGTCGCGCAGGAAAAACCACGTCATTGCCAGCGCCAGAAGCGGGCTGCGCAGCGCGCGCCCGCCCGGAAAGCTGGGCAGCTTTAGCCCCGCCATCAGATCAAACCGTTCCGCCTGCCCCGCCACAGTATCGGCCATGATCTGCCCGGCAAGGCTGGCAAGCGCCCCCCCATGCCCCGAATAGCCAGAGGCCGACAGGATATTCGGCCCTACCCGCAAAAAGCAGGGCAGCCGCGTGCGCGTAATGGCCAATGTGCCCCCCCAGGCATGGGTGATCTTTGCATCGCGCAACTGTGGAAAGACTTGCAGCATCGGTTTGCGCACCGTGCGCATGATATCGGGAAAGCGGTAGCCATAGCTTTCGCCCCCCCCGAACAAAAGCCGCCCATCCTCTGACAGGCGGAAATAATTGATCACGAATTTGCTGTCAGCAACCGCCACATCGCGCGCCAGCACTGTGCCTTTTGGCAAGGGTTCGGTCGCAATGATGAAATTGTTGATCGGCATAACCTTGGCCGCCACTTGCGGCACCAGCCCCCCCAGATAGCCATTGGCCGCAATAAGCACATGCGCGGCCTCGACATGGCCTGTGGCCGTGTGCACCTGCGCGCGCGCACCGGGGCGAATTTCGGTAACAAGCGAATTCTCGCAAATCTGCGCCCCGGCCTTGGCGGCTGCACGCGCCAAGCCAAGCACATAGCGCAAAGGGTGCAGATGCCCTGCCCCATGATCCAGCACCCCGCCCTGATAGACAGGCGCGCGCACAATCTCTTGCAACGCGGCGCGGCCAAGGGGTTCGAGATGCGGGTAATCATAGTCGCGCGCCAGTTTCTCGGCATAGGCGCGGGCATGGGGCAGGTTGCGCGCCTGCCATTCGGCATGCAGCACACCCGGTTTCCAACCGCAATCGATATCATGCCGCGCAATCAGCGCTTGCACCAGATCACGCGCTTCCAGCCCGATCTGCCACAGTTTGCGCGCATCATCACGCCCGACCATGCGCTCTATCTCATCCTGCTCTATGCGCTGGCCCGGCCCGACCTGCCCGCCATTGCGCCCCGATGCCCCAAAGCCTGCGCGATGGGCCTCCAGCACGATCACGCTATAGCCCCGCTCTGCCAGATGCAGCGCCGCTGACAGCCCGGTATAGCCGGCCCCCACAATGCACACATCGGCTTTATGCGCGCCATTCAGGGGCGCAAAAGGGGGCAAGGCGGTGGCCGTAGCCGCGTAATAGCTGGGCGGGTATTCCCCCGCCCTGTCATTGGCATAAAGCAGATTCATACGTTCAAGAGCAGATGCTCACGCTCCCATGGGCTGATGACTTGCAAGAACTCGTTATATTCATCGCGCTTCACGGCCGCGTAAATGCGGCTGAATTCGGGATCAAGGATTTCATGCAGGGCCGTGGCATCATCGAACAAATCCAGCGCGCTACCAAGGGTGCGGGGCAATTCATCTTCATCCATATAGGCATTGGTGCGGCATTCCTCGCGCGGGCCGATCCGTTCTTTCAACCCCAGATACCCACAGGCCAGAGAGGCCGCGATCCCCAGATACGGGTTGCAATCCATCCCCGCCAAGCGGTTTTCCACACGCCGCGCAGCCGGGGCGGAAATGGGCACGCGCAAGCCAGTGGTGCGGTTGTCATAGCCCCATTCCAGATTTATCGGCGCTGCGAAATCTGGCACATAGCGGCGATAGCTGTTCACATAAGGCGCAATCAGCGCCACGGCAGACGGCAAATGGCGTTGCAAGCCACCGATGAAATGCATGAATTCATCTGTGCTTTTGCCCTCTTCGGTGGAAAAGAGATTGCGCCCGGTTTTCACATCCAGCACCGAATGGTGCATATGCATGGCACTTCCCGGCTCGCCCTCTATGGGTTTGGCCATGAAGGTGGCGAACATATCGTGGCGCAAAGCGGCCTCGCGGATCATGCGTTTGAAGTAAAACACCTGATCGGCCAGATTGAGGGGGTCGCCATGGGCCAGGTTGATTTCCACCTGCCCCGCGCCGCCTTCTTGCAAGATGCCGTCAATCTCCAGCCCCATGGCTTCGGCAAAATCATAGATGTCGTCGATCACCTTGCCATATTCATCTACGGCGGACATGGAATAGGCTTGGCGCGCAGCCGCCCGCCGCCCGGTGCGGCCCATGGGCGGGATGATGGGCATATTGGGATCAAGATTGCGGGCGACGAAGAAAAACTCCATCTCTGGCGCAATGACAGGCTGCCACCCTTCGGCGCGATACAGTTCCAGCACACGCTTGAGCACATTGCGCGGCGCGGTGGTGATCGGATTGCCATCCTGATCTTCGGCGTCATGGATGATTTGCAATGTCCAATCGGCTGTCCAGGGCGCTGCGGTGGCCGTGGAGAAATCGGGCCGCATGATCATATCGGGTTCCAGATCCGCACCGTCGCGGAATTCGGCCCAGCCCCCGGTTATGGTTTGCAAGAAAATAGAGGTTGGCAGGTAGTATTTGGAGTTTTCATCAAACTTATAGGCCGGCATGGCCTTGCCACGGGCAACACCCGCCATATCGGCGATGATGCATTCCACCTCGTCCAGGCGGCGGCCTGAGAGGAATTCACGCGCGGCTTCGGGAATCTGTTCTTTCCATAGGCTCATTGGCCCTCCGATCCGGCATGCGCGGGCGCATGCTGTTTGAAATGCGCGGCAATGCGCGCGGCGATCTTGTCACTGTCGCGCGGCCCGCCCTGTTGGGCAAGCGCGCTGTCAAGCAGGGTATCGGGCACAACGCCGCGACCGCGTGTATCTATCAGCCCTTTGATAAAGCTATCCTCAAATTCCGGGTGGGCCTGCACCGAAAAGCCATGCGCCCCATAGCCCAGCGCGGCATGCACGCAAAATTCGTTGGCCGCAAGGGTTTGCGCGCCTTTGGGCGGTGTAAGCACCTGATCCTGATGCCAGGCGTTCAAAGCCAGTTCGGTATCGCCAAACTGGTAGCGTTGCGCCCCAACAGCCCAGCCGCCTGCGAATTTTGCCACTTTCCCGCCCAGCGCCTGCGCCATGATCTGATGGCCAAAGCAGATACCCACCACAGGCCGCCCCGCGCCCAAAGCATCGCGGATAAGCTGCTCCAGCGGCGCGATGAATGGGTGATCCTCATACACCCCATGGCGCGATCCGGTAATCAGCCAGCCCTCGGCATCCGTTACCGCCTGGGGGAGTTCCATGGCCTCGACATGCCAAGTCTGGAACTCAAAGCCATGGCCCGCAAGCAGACGTGCGAACATGGCCGGATAATCCCCAAGGGTGGCGCGCAGCACCTCCGGGGCCTGACCTGTTTGCAATATACCGATTTTCATTTGGCACTCTCAGTAGATTTGATCAAATTTAGCATTGCACCCTCTGCCCTGACAAGGTGCCCGTATTCTGAAGCGCGCACAAGATACCCAATGGGCGGGTTTGAGCCATGAGGACACGTTCACGCTCTCCCCGGCTGATCCCCGCACCAAGCCCGGTTAACAGGGGGCAAAGCCCCCCCGGGCAGCGCCCGACCGCCCCCAGGGCGGGCGCTTTGCTGCAACAGGCGCGGGGATTGAGGTCTCAGGAGATTGCACCATAAACTGCAGACCACAGATGTCAGAGCGCCCACCCGCGGCCGGGCGCTGCCCTGTGTTGGACGTGATGCCTCAAGGGGCGCGGTTGAACAGCGCTGCGCGGCGGCCTTCGGCCTTTGCTCCGCGCGGGGCAATCAGCCCTGACCGCCCCCTTCCCCTCATCTTTGCCCTGCATGGCGGAACCTTCCCTCTGGCGCAGACCACTAGACAGATTCAAGATACAAGTCCAAGAGCTGCTGTTCCGACAGCTCCGCAACCCCTGCCATTTCCTGCCGCTTCGTGCGCAACATGTTATCTATCAATACCGGATCAAATATGCGCCGCATATGCGGCGACTGGGCGAAACTGTCCACCGCCTCTGCCCATCCCCCCGGAATTTGCGGCAGGTTTTGTGAATAGGCATCGCCCGTGACGGGTGCGGGCGCGGAGATTTGATCTTCTATCCCGATCAGCATGGCCCCCAGAACAGCACTCATCAAGAGATAGGGGTTCACATCACCCCCGGCGGTGCGGTGTTCCAGCCGCCGCGCCTTGGGTGCCCCAACCGGCACGCGCACAGAGGCCGTGCGGTTCTCATAGGCCCAGGCCACCCCAGTTGGCGCATGGGCATGGGGCACAAGACGCGCATAGCTATTGGCATGGGGCGCGAAAATCAGGGTCGAATCCGGCATGGCCGCCAAGACACCGCCAATGGCATGGTGCAGCGTGGCGCTACCCTCTGGCCCGCCATTATCAAACACATTGCGCCCCGATCCATCCACCAGCGAGGCATGCAGATGCAACCCGCTACCAGAGGCCGCCGCATAGGGTTTGGCCATGAAACTGGCCGCCATCCCATGCGCGCGCGCCAAACGCCGCACAAGGATTTTGAACAGCCAAGTGTCATCGGCCATTTTCAAAGGGTCATCGCCATGATGCAGATTGATTTCAAACTGGCCCGGCCCGGCCTCTGATGTGGCGGTATCAACCTCTATCCCCATCGCCTCGCACCCTGCGTAAAGGGCATCGAAAAAGGCGTTGAATTCGTCCAGCATCCGCATGGACAGCGTGGCCGCCCCCATTGCGCGGCGGCCAGAGACGGGGCTTATGGGCGGCAAAAACCGCTCTTCCGTGTCATCTATCAGATAGAATTCCAGCTCTGTCGCTGTCACGGCGCGCAGGCCCAACGCCTCATAGCGCGCCTTGATGCGCGCAAGGGCATGGCGGGGGTCGCCCTCGAAAGGGCGGCCATCGGCGTGATACATCCACATTGGCAGCATGGCGGCATCTGGCCCGATCCATGGCATCGGCAAAAGCCCGCGCTCTGTCGGGCGCAAAAAGCCATCGGCATCGCCCGTTTCAAACACAAACGGGCTGTCTGCGATATCATTGCCCCAGATATCCAGATTCAGCGCCGAGAGCGGCATTTTCACCTCACCCCGCATCAGCGCTTCATGTTGCACCGCAGGCACGCGCTTTGCGCGCGCATGGCCGTTCAGATCGGCCACAGCCACGCGGATATTGTTCAACAGGCGCGGGTCAAGAGACATGTTTCACCGTAGGTATTGCGGGCGGAACCGGTAGCGCGCGCGCCGCTCTTGCGGAAGGTGGCGGTTGAGATGGCGGTTCACAAGGCCAAATGCGCCGATAATCGAAAGCGTCAGCGCGACGAAATAGGCCGCAACCAGAGGATAGGCGAAAAACGGGTTGAAGGTTTGATCCACAAAATACCGCGCATAGTAAAACGCCTCGCCCGATTGCTGGCGCGCGGGGAAGGCCGAAAGAAAAACCAGCGTCGTGGAATGGGTGAGGAAAATGGCCTCATTCGTGTAACTGGGCCATGCCAGCCGCAGCATAGAGGGGAACACAACGCGGCGGAATTTGGTAAACCCCGACATGCCGTAAGCATCGGCGGCTTCCAGATCACCTTTCGGGATGCTGCGCAACGCACCGAGGAAAAGCTCTGCCGAATAGGCGGTGGTATTGAGCACCAAGACCACCAGCCCCCCCACCTGCGCCGTGGTCAGGGCAGAGGTATTCACGGTGAGTGTGACAAACCCCAGCGGAATATCAATGCCAGAGCGCGGCAAGAGCACAAAGGCCGAATAGAAGAAAAAGAACTGGATAAACAGCGGCGAGCCCCGGAATACAAAGATAAACCCACCTGCCAACGGGCTGAGAATGCGGCTTTCGCCAAAGCGCGCCACAGCCACGCCAACGGCCAGCCCAAAGCCGATAACAATTGCCAGCCCGGCAAAATAGATATTCCAGATCAGCCCGCTTGCGATCAGAAACAGCTGGTCGCAAGTGGTGATATCCAAACCCCGCGGCAACAGGTTTTCCCCGTAATCACGCCCCAGCGCGCGCAGGATATAAGCGTCAAAACTTTCTGCACAGCTTCTCATGCGGCGGCCTTTCGCATGCGCTCACCCGCCGCCGTGGCTTGCCCGCGCGAGAGCCGCGCATTCAGCCGCGCAAAAGCGCGCTCTGATACCCATGTGAGGAACAGGTAAAAGCACAACAGGCCCAAGAAATACCACATCCGCCAATCCGGGTGCGGATAGGCAAAGAGCGAGGTTTTCTGCCCCCCCAATTCGCGCGCCCAATAGACAATATCCTGAATGCCAAGAAGGAATAAAAGCGGCGTCGCCTTGATCAGGATTTGCCAGATATTCGACAGGCCCGGCAGCGCATAGACCCACATTTGCGGCAGCACAATCCGGCGGAAGGCTTGCGCGCGGGTCATGCCATAAGCTTCGGCCGTTTCTATCTGGGCACGCGGCACAGCCTGCATGGCCCCATGCAGCGTATTGGCGGCAAAGGCCCCAAACACCAGCGCAAAGGCCACAACCGCCATCAGGAAGGCGTAAAGCTGATAGACCCAGGCCGCCGAATTCAGGGGCGGAATCTTGGCCTCGCGGCAGACAATGAAATCATTGCCCTGCCGGATGGGCTGATCCCAGTCCGGGCAGTTGATCTGGTGCATCACCCATTCAATCCCTTGCCCCAGAGCAATTGGCACAAACAGGAAAAACACGATATCGGGCACACCGCGCACGATATTGACATAGCCTTTGCCAAACCATGCCAAAGGCGCAAAGCGAGAACGCAGCGCAAGCGCCCCCAACATACCCATCCCCAGCGCCACAGGGGCCGTGATCGCCAATAGCGCCAGCACCACGCCAAAGGCGCGGTAGAATTGCAAATGGGTCGCGTTTGTCAGGTAACAGGCGAACCATTGCCAATCCGGCAGGATGGACGGGTCTGTGCAAAAGCTGAACATGGGGGCGGCAGGGCCGGGCAGCGGTTAGACTGCCCGGCCCCAATGATCTCAGAATTTCGGATGGTCAGGGCCGAACCACTTTTCTATCATCACATTGAGCGAGCCATCGGCCTTCATCTCGTCAATCACGGCATTGAACGTGTCGCGCAGCGCGTCATCAGACTGGCGCAGGCCAATCCCGATCCCGCCGCCCAAGATTACATCATCGCCTAGAAAGACCAACTCGCCATTGGAATCGGCCACATAGGGCGCAAGAAACGCCTTATCGGCCAGCACGGCATCAGCCTCGCCATTGCGCAGGGCGGAAATGGTTTCATCCGGGGTGGGGAATTCCAGCAAATCAGCATCGCTATCGGCCACGAACGCGGCCTGAATGGTGTTGGATTGCGCAGCAATCACACCGCTGTCGCGCACGGTTTCATCTGTATCCGCCAGCCCGATAAAGGCCGATGGCTCTGGCAGCAGATAGTTTTGCGAAAATGAAATCACTTCCATGCGCGCTTCGGTAATGCTCATACCCGCCATGATGGTATCGTAATTGCCCGATACCAGATTGGGAATGATCGTATCCCAATCATTGATCACCCATTCGCAATTCAGCTCTGCCCGGCGGCAAAGCTCATCGCCCAACTCGCGCTCATAGCCATCCAGCTCGCCAGTTGCATCATTTATGAAGTTATAGGGGGGGTAGGCCCCCTCTGACCCCATGCGCACCACATCTTGCGCCATTGCGCCGGATGCCGCGAAAGCGGCAGCGATCATGGCAAAGGTTGTTTTTTTCATCGTGATCTCCCTAATTCTGTTTTGGGTTTGGGTTGCCTCATTCCGCCAAAGAATGGCTAAGGAACTGTTTCAGCCGCGCAGATTGCGGCGTTTTGAACAGGCTTTCTGGTGGCCCTTGTTCTTCAATCCGGCCATCATGCAAAAACACCACATGATCGGACACATCAGCGGCCATGCGCATGTCATGGGTTACTATCAGCATTGTGCGCCCTTCCTCGGCCAGAGCGCGGATCACGCGCACCACCTCTTGCTCCAATTCCGGGTCAAGGGCAGAGGTGGGTTCATCGAATAACAGCGCCTCTGGCTGCATGCACAGCGCGCGCGCAATCGCGGCGCGCTGCTGCTGGCCGCCCGACATTTGCGCGGGGTAAACATCGGCCTTGTCACCAATGCCCACCTTGTCCAGAAGCGCACGCGCGCGGGCCTCTACCTCTGCGCGGTCTTGTTTCAGCACATGCACCGGCGCTTCCATCACATTTTGAAGCACTGTCATATGCGCCCAAAGATTGAAGCTTTGGAACACCATGCTCAGATTGGTGCGAATGCGGGTCACTTGCGCCTTGTCGGCGGGCTGGCGGGTTGCGCCCTGCCCTTTCCAGCGCACAGGCTCGCCATTGAACAGAATTTCGCCTTGCTGGCTGTCTTCCAGCAGGTTGCAACAGCGCAACAGCGTGGATTTGCCCGAACCGGAAGACCCGATAAGCGAGACAACATCGCCCTTTTGCGCGGCAATGCTGACGCCTTTGAGCACCTCCAACTGGCCGTAAGCCTTGTGCAGATTGCGAATCTCGATGACAGGCGTCTGGGGCATGATGTCCGATTTGATCAGATTTTGACCATTTGCACGCAGTCTTGCAGCTTTGGCAAGCCTTCAGACGCGCCAAACACCGTTTTCGCGGCCGAAATCGCCATTGCGCACAAGCCTTGCGCGCCCGCCCTGCCCCTTGTAGGTGAGAACAAACCCCATTTCACGCGGAGCAATGGCCATGGCGTCTTATCAATATGTTTATCACATGGATGGTGTCTCCAAGACATATCCGGGCGGCAAGAAATGTTTTGAGAATATCCGCCTGTCCTTTTTGCCGGGCGTGAAAATCGGGGTTGTGGGCGTGAATGGCGCGGGCAAATCCACCCTGCTGCGTATCATGGCGGGCATGGACAAGGATTTCACCGGCGAGGCATGGGCCGCCAAGGGCGCGCGCGTGGGCTATCTGCCACAGGAACCGCAACTGGATGAAAGCCTTGATGTGCGCGGCAATGTGATGCTGGGTGTGGCCGAAAAACAGGGCAAGCTGGATCGCTATAACGAATTGGCCATGAACTATTCAGACGAAACCGCCGATGAAATGGCCCGCCTGCAAGATGAAATCGACGCCGAAAACCTGTGGGATCTGGACAGCCAGATTGATGTGGCCATGGAAGCGCTGCGCTGCCCGCCCGATACCGCCGATGTCACCACCCTGTCGGGGGGCGAGCGCCGCCGCGTGGCGCTGTGCAAGCTGCTGCTGGAGGCGCCTGATATGCTGCTTCTGGACGAACCGACCAACCATCTGGATGCCGAAACAATCGCATGGCTGCAAAAGCACCTGATTGAATACAAGGGTACGATCCTGATTGTCACCCATGACCGCTATTTCCTGGATGATATCACAGGCTGGATTCTCGAATTGGACCGTGGCCGCGGCATTCCCTATGAGGGGAATTACTCAAGTTGGCTGGAGCAGAAAGCCAAACGCCTTGAGCAAGAGGCCCGCGAGGATAAATCGCGCCAGAAAACCCTTGAGCGCGAATTGGAATGGATCAGAGCGGGCGCGAAAGCGCGGCAGACCAAATCCAAGGCGCGTATTCAGGCCTATGAGGAAAAGGCCAGCCAATCAGAGCGCGAGAAGATCGGGCGCGCGCAGATCATCATTCCCAATGGCCCGCGCCTTGGCGGCAAGGTGATTGAGATTACCGGCCTGAAAAAGGGCTATGGCGACCGCCTCTTGATCGAAGACCTCAGTTTTGCGCTGCCGCCGGGCGGGATTGTGGGCGTGATCGGCCCCAACGGGGCCGGCAAATCCACCCTGTTTCGTATGCTGACAGGGCAGGAACAGCCCGACGAGGGCACGGTAGAGTTTGGCGATACCGTGAAACTCTCCTATGTCGACCAATCCCGCGATGCGCTGGATGCCAATAAAACCGTCTGGGAAGAAATCTCTGACGGGCTGGATGTGATCGCTCTGGGCGATGCCGAAGTGAATTCCCGCGCCTATGTGGGGGCGTTCAACTTCAAAGGCGGTGATCAGCAAAAGAAAGTGGGCCTTCTGTCGGGCGGAGAGCGCAACCGCGTGCATATGGCAAAATTGCTGCGCGCGGGCGGCAATGTGCTGCTGCTGGACGAACCCACCAACGATCTGGATGTGGAAACCCTGCAAGCGCTGGAAGCCGCGCTGGAAGATTTCGCAGGCTGCGCGGTGATAATCTCCCACGACCGCTTTTTCCTTGACCGGCTTTGCACCCATATCCTGGCCTTCGAGGGCGAGGCGCATGTGGAATGGTTCGAAGGCAATTTCGCGGCCTATGAAGACGACAAGAAACGCCGCCTTGGGCCAGATGCACTGGAGCCGAAGCGCGTGAAGTACAAGAAGTTTTCGAGGTGAACAGATGGGGGGGCCGAAGCGGCCCCCTCTTCTCTTGAGCCATCAAGCTCACCCCGCGTCAATTTACAAACCCCCAAATCTGTCATAGCCTGCATGTAACATCTGTTACGCGTCAGGCCCGCCAATGCGCAAAACCTTTATCGGCCCCCATCTGCGCCGCCTGCGTCAGGAGGGGGGAGAGACACAAAGCCAGATGGCCAAGCGCCTTGGCGTCAGTCCGGCCTATGTCAATCTGCTGGAAAACAACCAGCGATCGGTTTCTGTGGCGCTGTTGTTGCGGTTGTTTGAACATTACGGCGTGGATTGGCATGATATCGCAGAAGATGGCACAGGCGCGCAGCTGGCCGATTTGCGCGGGGCGCTGCAAGACCCGTTATTTGATGATACCCGCCCTGATCTGCAAGAATTGCGCGGCGCGCAAACCCATGCGCCGCGCCTGATTGACGCGTTTTTGCAATTGCATCGCGCGTATCTGAGTGCGTCTGACCAGCTTCTGACACTGGCCGCACGCCCGGATGATATGGGGCCGATATTCGAAGCCTCTCCCGAAGGGGCAGTGCATCATTTCTTCCGCCGCCAGCGCAACCATTTCCCCGCGCTGGAACAGGCCGCAGAGGGGTTCTGGCCCTCTGGCCCGCCACTGACAGATGATCTTTATGCCGCCCTGAAAGCCCGGCTTGTCACCCGGCACGGAATTTCAGTGCGTGTGGTGCGCGTAAACGAGATGCCGCGCAGCCTGCGCCAATATGACCAGCAAGGCCGCGCCGTCTGGCTGTCAGAGGCGCTGGATCACCCCAACCGGGTTTTTCAGCTTGTCCACGTTCTGGGCCTGATAGAATATCGCGACAGGCTGGATGCGCTTCTCGAACTCTCTGGCATTGACAGCAAACAGGGCCACGCGCGCTGCCGGGTGGAATTGGCCAATTACTTCGCCGCAGCGGTGCTGATGCCCTATGCCGCGTTTCTGGCAGAGGCGCAGGCCTCGAAATATGATTTCGATTATCTGGCCACGCGCTTTGGCGTCAGTTTTGAACAGGCGTGCCACCGCGCCACCACCATGCAACGCGAAGGCGCACAAGGGGTGCCGTTTTTCTTTTTGCGGCTGGACAAGGCAGGCAATGTGACCAAGCGGTTCAATGCCACGGATTTTCATCTGGCCGAATATGGCGGCGCCTGCCCCAAGCTGGATGTGCATATGACATTCCGGCTACCGGGCCGGATCGTGCCGCAACTGGTGGAAATGCCCGATACATCCCAATATTTCGTCTTTGCCCGCACGGTTGATCGCCCCACGTTCGAACGGCATGGACAGGATCACCGTCTGACTGTTGCCATGGGCTGCACCATCGGCCATGCGCCCGAAATCGGCTATGCGGAAGGGGTGGCCATGCAAGGGGCGCGCTTTACCCCCATCGGGATCAATTGTCGCATCTGCCCGCGCGCAGGGTGCGAGCAGCGCGCCCATCATGCCAGCGTGCTCACAACCCCTGTCGATGAAAGCCGTCGGGGTGCAACGCGGTATGACGCGTAGCTTTCGTGGATCACGAAGGTTTTTCGCAGTACAAAGCCCTGTGCAGCACAGCACAGCCCCTGTTTGTGCCTCTGGCATGCGTTTTCGCGGTGCCATGCTATATTAGAGTGGCAAGACAGGGAGAATGCCATGACATCCGCAGCCATAACGCAGCCCATCGCCGGGCTGCACCATGTGACAGCCATTTCCGGCCCTGCACAAGAAAACGTCGATTTTTATGCTCGGCGCCTTGGGACGCGCCTGATCAAGAAAACCGTGAATTTCGATGCGCCAGAAATGTATCACCTGTATTATGGCGCGCCAGATGCGCGGCCCGGATCGGTGCTGACCTTCTTCAACCGCGAAACCTCCGCGCGCGGGCAGGCGGGCACGGGGGCGGCGCAGGCCTTTTCTTATGCCGTGCCGCCAGAGGCGCTGGAAGAGTGGCATACCCGCCTGGGTGGCACGCGGTTCACCCGCTTTGGCCAAGAGGGGCTTGCCCTGCAAGACCCCCATGGCCAAGCCTTTGAGATGATCGCCACACCCGCGCCAACGGTTTGGGGCGCGTTTCACTCTGCAACGCTTTGGGTGGCCGATCCAGAACCCACAGCGCGCATTCTGACAGATGTGTTCGGGTTTCAGGCCAAGGGGGAAGAGCATGGGCCAGACGGCACGCGCTTTCGCTTTCACCTGCCGGGCAACGCGCCGGGGCGCATTGTGGATATCTGGCGCTCTGACAGGCCGGCAAAGCACCGCCCCGGCCCCGGCACGATCCATCATATTGCCTTTCGGGCGCGCGATCTGGCCCATCAACAGGCGCTGCGCGACACGCTTCTGGCGCGCGGGGAACATGTAACAGAGGTGAAAGACCGCCAGTATTTCAAGGCAATCTATTTCCGGGAACCGGGGGGCGTGCTGTTTGAGATTGCCACCGATGGCCCCGGCTTCACTGTTGATGAGACGATGGAGCATCTTGGCACAGCGCTGAAATTACCGGCCCAGCATGAACACCGCCGCGCCGAACTGGAAGCAAGCTTGCCTGCACTACGGACAGACACGCACCACATACCGAAAGCCCCCTTGCCCTGATATCCGCCGCACCCGGATTACAGGGCGGGGGCACCGGTGCGGAAAATGAACAGCATGAGAGGACACAAAAAAGCCCCGCCGGAATGGCGAGGCTTTGGAAATTGCGATACTGCGGTGAAGATCAGTTCTTCGCGTAGAATTCCACCACAAGGTTTGGTTCCATCTGCACCGGATAGGGCACATCACCCAGAGACGGTGTGCGCACGAAAGTTGCCGTCATCTTGGAGTGATCCACTTCCAGATAATCCGGCACATCCCGCTCAACCAGCGCCACAGCTTCCAGCACGATGGCCAGTTGCTTGGATTTGTCGCGGATCGCGATCACATCGCCTTCCTTGACACGGTAGCTGGGGATATTCACGCGCTGACCGTTCACTGTTACATGGCCGTGGTTCACGAACTGGCGTGCGGCAAACACAGTTGGGACAAATTTCGCGCGGTAGATGATGGCATCAAGGCGGCGCTCCAGCAGGCCGATAAGGTTTTCACCTGTATCGCCTTTTACGCGCTCTGCCTCGGCATAGATGCGGCGGAACTGCTTTTCCGTCAGATCGCCGTAATAGCCCTTCAGCTTTTGCTTTGCGCGCAGCTGTGTGCCGAAATCCGACAGCTTGCCCTTGCGGCGCTGGCCGTGCTGGCCGGGGCCATATTCACGCTTGTTCACGGGGCTTTTGGGGCGGCCCCAGATGTTTTCGCCCATACGGCGGTCGAGTTTATGCTTGGCAGACGTGCGTTTGGTCACGGCTGATCTCCTTCATTTTGGCCCGCAAGGGGCATAGGGAAGGGCGTTGTCCTTTCCCGGCGAACCGGGCGACAGGAAACCTCTTGCGAGGGCCTCCAACACCAATAAAGCCCATGGGCGAAATGCCCAGAGCGGGGGCGCTTATACAAGGGTGCGGGGCGGTGTCAATCCGCCAAATGGGGCGCATTGGCTCAGGCGGCCAGAAGTGCCGCCTCTCCCTGCACAAGGCAGCGTCGCACCGTGGGGCCATAGCGTTCGGGCAAATCCAGCCACCCCCCACCCAAGGCCCCCAAACTGCCCCGATGCTGGCGCAGTGTTTCGGCCGGGGCCAGCATCGGGTGAAAGCTTTCGCAGGGCACGCCATTGGCAAAGATGATCTGATGGCTTTCAAACAGCAGATGTGCATATGTCACACCATGCAAGGCCAGATCGGGGGCAATCGCGCGATAATCCACCAGATCTGCGGCGCGCACCAGCACCTCGTCACAGCCAAACAGCGCCGCCGCGCGGCGGCCCTGCACCAAAATCCTATGCGCGGGCGAGACGCACAGATCCTCTGACGGCATATCCGGCAACAAGGCCCCACGGCGTAACCGGATCGGGCGCAAATGAGCGTGTCGGCGCAAGGCAAGGCCCGAAAGCGATGTCTGCCCAAGCCACATAACCGGCTGCGGGCCATTGTCGCGCGTCAGCACCTTATCCCCAACGCGCAGCGTGGCCAGCGCCCGCGGGCCTTGCGGAGTGGAAATCAATGTATCTGCGGCAAAGCAGATCACATCCTGACGCAGCGGCGCGCGCGCGGCCCCCGCCATATCCAGCGCGATGATCCAGCAAAGCCGGCCTTGGGGCGGCATACCCTCCTCAAAGACGACCAAGCGCCGCGCATGATCTGCCACCACGCGCACAGGATAGCGCGTGATCCCGTCCGTCAGGACAAAGCCATGCGCCGGGGCCGTGCCGTCATCCGTGAAATCTGCATCCAGACGCTGTGGCAGGCCAACCAGACGCGCGGCAATCGCGCGGGCACGGCGGCGCAGTGCTGGCTGTGCAGCGTCATCCGGTTGCGGCGGCCCCGCTGCCCCTGCATCCAGCCGCAGCGCCTTGCCATGCCACGCCCAGCTTGCGCCAATACGCAAGCCAGACAGGCCAAGACCGATCACACCGTCAATTTCCGTCTGTCCCCAATCGAGGGCGAAAACGCCCTGCGTGCTTGTGGAAATGCTCATTTCTGCCTCTGTCTTGCTGCTTGTAAGGTGCAGCTTGCGGGCAGGATATCCGATTTCGGCCTTGAAAACCAGCATCCAATTCCAGCGCGCTCAGCAGAGGCCCCGCGTGCGTGCCACCATCGCGGCCTGTGTGCGATTGCTGACCCCCAGCCTGCGATACAGGGTTTTGACATGCAGCTTTACCGTTGGCTCTTTCAACTCCAGATCGCGGGCGATTTGCTTGTTGGTCATGCCATCGCACAAGGCGCGCAGCACTTCCACCTCGCGCGCGGTCAGCTTGGCGCCCTCGCTTTCTGCTTCGGCGCGGCCCTGGCCAAACCCTATACCAGCTTCGGCCAGAAATTCCACAGGAATGAAGCGCTCGCCCAGTGCCATGAAGCGGATCGCGTGCAACAGCGATGTGGCGGGCATGGCTTTGTGCAAGAACCCTCGTATTCCCATCTGAAAGGCGCGCTCTACCATATCCGGAGGGGCGATGCCGGAAATCAGCGCGACAGGGGGCGCATTGGGCCCTGCAAGTATGGCTTGCAACCCTTCCAATGCAGCCATGCCGGGCATATCGTAATCCAGAAGCACCAGATCAAAGCGCGGCGCGGCACTGATCGCAGCCTTGGCCTGCGCAACATCGGCGGCAGTCTCTATCTGCATGTCGGGTTGTTGCGCAAGAAAACTGCTGAGAGTGTCGCGCAACAGCTGATGGTCATCCGCGATCAAAACTTTCATTGGTGTGCCTTGCCTTCACGCAGAGGTATTGGGGCGCGATATAGCGTCACGCGCTGACGCGCAAAAGCCCGCGTCGGTGACAGGCTTGAACAGCCCTGACAGGCGGAAAGACTGCGCATATTCGCGCGCTGATTGCAACTGCTCCTTCGCGCAATGCGACTCTCTTGGCAAGGAGGGGTAAGCGGCAATCAGGCATCTGTGCATTCGCGCCGCAGATATCCGTATTTCTGCCCCCGCCTACTGGCATTCCCGGCCTTGACACTCTATTTTGCGCGGCAATGTAAGGAAAAAGGGAAAGAGCCTTGGACGACAAGCATGATGGCCCCCTCACCAAAGACGGGATTCGCCTGCATTCTGAGGCGGATTTCAAAGGGATGCACCGCGCCGGGCAAGTCACCGCGCGCATTTTGGATGATATCGCGGAACATGTCTTTCCGGGCCAAACCACGGAAGAACTGGATCGCCTGATTACCGAGATGGTAGATGCCTCTGGCGCCACATCCGCAACAATCGGGTATCGGGGCTATCAACATGCAAGCTGCATTTCCGTTAATCATGTTGTGTGTCATGGCATACCCAGCAACAAAGTGCTGAAGCCCGGCGATATTCTGAATATAGATGTCACTGTCATTCTGGATGGCTGGTTTGGTGACAGTTCGCGCATGTATGTGGCCGGGGATATACCCCGCAAGGCAGAGCGATTGGTGCAAGTCACATATGACTCGCTCATGCTGGGAATAGAGGCCGTGCGCCCCGGAAATACCTTTGGCGACATTGGCCATGCCATTCAAAGCTATGTCGAAAGCCAGCGCATGTCGGTTGTGCGCGATTTCTGCGGGCATGGTTTGGGGCGCGTGTTTCACGCGCCGCCGAATGTGCTGCACTATGGCAGGCCAGGCACAGGGCCACGGCTGGAAGAAGGGATGTTTTTCACGATTGAACCGATGGTCAATCTTGGCCGCCCAGAAACCAAAGTCTTGGCCGATGACTGGACAGCCGTGACGCGTGATAAATCCCTATCGGCGCAGTTTGAGCATTCGATCGGGGTAACTGCAACCGGTTTTGAAATATTCACCCTGTCGCCTATGGGAAAGTTTCATCCAACCTGGCGGTAACGGGCTTCTCTGCGGCAGATTTTTCGTTTTCCAAGGTGGCGTTTAAAACGCCCCCCAGCAAAACAGCATAGGCAGAAATATAAAACCACATCAGCAGCGCAATCACTGCACCGATAGACCCATATATTTCATTGTAGTTTCCAAAGTTCTTAATGTAGAATGAAAATCCGCCAGAGGCAGTTAACCACAAGGTTACAGCAGCAATCAATCCCGGTTTCCAGATTACTGGGTGGTTGCGGGGGCGGTTAGGCCCGATCCTGTAAAACACTCCTATCCAAAGCGTTACCAGACTTAATGTTAATATCCAGCGACTTGCCTCTAGTAAAAACGCCTGTGCGCCGCCAAGCGGAAAAATGGCCAGAATAACTGGCAAGACCAAAACCGACAGCAACGCCACAACACCAACAACCAGCATTCCCAGCGTGATAACGGCCACGCTGGCCGCATGCACGATCCCCTTTCGGCGCGGCGCACCATGAATTGCACTTAGCCCGATCAGCATGGCATCCACGCCACGCCGTGCAAGAAACAATGCAATTATGGCAGAAATAAGGCTGGCCCAGCCCAGCACACCCTCATTCGCCCAAACCAGACGGGTAATCTGTGTTTCCAGCAAGATATAGGCGGCGGGGGGCAGGAAATCCTGCAACAGCATCAGCTGATCATTCAGCATAATCGGATCGGCAAAGAACCCAAAAACCGAAATAAACGCCGCGATCCCCGGAAATACAGCCAAGAAAGCAAAAAAGGCTACCCCCGCAGAGAGTAGCCCAGTGTTACGCTCATTCGCAGTGCTATAAAGCTTTGCAACAAGGCTTATCTTCGCCCTCAGGGTCGCGCCTGAGGCCATCAGATCTTCAGATCATCCATTGATTTGCCAGAGGCCAGCGCATCAACAACCCAGCGCGGCTTGCGCCCACGGCCAGACCATGTTTCCGCAGGGTCAGCAGGGTTGGCGTATTTTGGCAAGACTGGCGCGCGCGTCGCCTTGGTGGGCTTGCCCAAAATCTGCTCTACTGTAAAACCATGCTGGCGCAGCACGGCTTCGGCTTCAGCCAATGCCTTCTTGCGCGCGCGATCTTCAAAGGTCTGAATTGCCTTATCCGCATCTCTACGAATTCTTTTCAGTTCGTCCAGGGAAAGTGAGTTGAAATCCAAGGTATAACCTCCAAATTAATGTATTATACGATATGGACATTTTTATAAGCGTTGCAAGTAAAAATTTTCGATTTCATATCCGATCAGGAAAAAAATAGAATGGGAACAGACTGAATTCACAATGAACAGGGGCGCCCGGACAGTATGACCTGTGCGCAACGGCACCAAAAGACTTTAAGGAATCTGTTTGCCCTCGGATCAAAGCCGGCACTCTGCAGGGCGCCCGAAATTTAAAAGTAAATGGCGCGGGCAGTCTTCGCAGGGCCTGCCTTGGGCATGACAAACAAAGATCAGGGCTGCAGATTGCTGCCGGGTGCAGGGCCGTTGCGCCATCACCCCGCAAAAATTGCCCAAGGATCACGCCTTTCTTTTGGCAGGGTGTTGGGCTATCTCTGGCCTTCTACCGCCCCAGAAAGAGCGTGAAAATGACCCGCAGCGACAACCCTGCCGACCCGTTTAAAAAAGCGCTGTCAGAAGCCGCGCGCACCATGGCCGATGCGCGCGAGATGACTGTGACATATTCGGTAGATCCGCCGGGGCTAAGCGGCGATACCATGCGCCTGCCCCAGATCACACGGCGCATGACCCGCGATGAAGTGCTTTTGGCGCGCGGCACAGCCGATACCTTGGCGCTCCGCCACCGCTTTCACAACACCGCGCTTCATGCGCGCTACATGCCGCAAGGGCAGATGGCGCGCGATCTGTATCAGGCCATGGAAGAGGCCCGCTGCGAAGCGGTTGGCGCGCGCCATATGCCCGGCACTGCCAAGAATATAGATGCCCGCATTGCCCATGACGCCACGCGCAAGGGGTATTCCCAAATCCGCGACAGGCAGGATGCGCCGCTATCGGTTGCGGCCGCTTACATGATCCGCCAATTGGCCACAGGGCGCGATCTGCCCGAAGGGGCCGCGCATGTGCTGGATTTGTGGCGCGGTTTTATCGAAGAACGCGCGGGCGGCACGCTGGAAGATTTGGAAAAGGTGCTGGCCGATCAGGGCCAATTCGCCCGCTTTGCCCGTAAGATGATTGATGATCTGGGCTATGGTGACCAGCTTGGCGATGACCCCGATGATATGGGCGATGAAGACGAGGGCAGCGACGACGAGACCGAGGCAGAACCCGAAGAGCCGGAAAACCCCGAGAGCCAGGGGCAGGATGAGCAATCCGACGAAGACAGCGCCGAAGACAGCCCCGCGCAAGACAGCGCTCAGGCCGATATGGCGATTGATGACAACGCCGATGATGAAATGTCGGACGAAGCGCAAATGCCAGAGGCAGATGCCCCGCGCGAGCCGCCCGCACCCCCGCCCCATTCCGAGGCAAGCGCGGATTACAAGGTATTCACCACAGATTTCGACGAGGAAATCCGCGCCGAGGACCTGGCCGAGCCGGTCGAGCTTGAACGGCTGCGCGCCTACCTGGATCAGCAATTGGAACCATTGAAAGGTGCAGTTTCGCGGCTGGCAAACAAGTTGCAACGCCGCCTGCAGGCGCAGCAAAGCCGCTCTTGGCTGTTTGATCTGGAAGAAGGGATTTTGGACGCCGGGCGCTTGGCGCGTGTGGTGGCCAACCCAACCACGCCGCTTTCGTTCAAGCAGGAAAAAGACACCGAATTTCGCGATACGGTGGTCACACTGTTGCTGGATAACTCTGGCTCCATGCGCGGGCGGCCTATTTCCATAGCCGCCATCTGCGCCGATGTTCTGGCCCGCACGCTGGAACGGTGCAATGTGAAGGTGGAAATTCTGGGCTTCACCACTCGCGCCTGGAAAGGCGGGCAATCGCGCGAGCGGTGGTTGCAACAGGGCCGCAGCTTGCAGCCGGGGCGGCTGAATGATCTGCGCCATATCATCTACAAGGCCGCAGACGCGCCCTGGCGCCGGGCGCGACCCAATCTGGGCCTGATGATGAAAGAGGGCCTCTTGAAAGAAAATATCGACGGGGAGGCGCTGGAATGGGCGCATCGCCGGATGATGGCCCGGCGCGAGGCGCGCCGCATCCTGATGGTTATTTCAGATGGCGCGCCGGTGGATGATTCCACCCTCTCGGTGAATGCGGCCAATTATCTGGAAAAGCACCTGCGCGATGTGATCGCCATGGTAGAGCGACGCAAGGCCGTGGAACTGCTGGCCATCGGCATTGGCCATGATGTGACGCGCTATTACCAGCGTGCCGTCACGATTACCGATGTGGAACAACTGGCCGGCGCCATGACAGAGCAATTGGCGGCCCTGTTTGACAAAGACCCCCGCGCACGGGCGCGCTTTATCGGCATCAAGCGGGCGATGTGAGGGGGCGCGCCCCCTCACCCTGCTTACTTTCCCTGCGCTGCCTGTAGCCAGCCCCAAATCCGCTGCGGGCTAAGCGGCATATCCACATGCCGCACACCGCGCGCCCAAAGCGCATCCAGCGCGGCATTGGACAGCGCGGCGAGTGCGCCCACCGTTCCCGCCTCGCCACAGCCTTTCATGCCCAAAGGGTTGTTGCGCGATGGCACGGGTTCGGATGCAAAACCGATGGGCGGGAAATCACTGGCGCGCGGCATGGCGTAATCCATGAAACTGCCGGATAAAAGCTGGCCATCGGCATCAAAAATCACCTCTTCCAGCACGGCTTGGCCATAGCCCTGCGCCACGCCCCCATGCACCTGCCCTTGCGCCAGCGCGGGGTTCATCAGCGTGCCGAAATCATCCACGGCAAAGTAACGATCCAGATGCAAAGCACCGGTTTCGGGGTCAATCTCGACCTCGCAAATATGTGCGCCATTGGGGTAGGATCGCCCGTCCAGCCGGATTTTGCGGCTATGGCGCAAAAGGCCCTCTCGGCCACGCTGGCGGGCCAGGTCTGCGGCCTCTATCAGCGCAAAGCGGCGGTTTGTGCCGGGGGCTGCGAAAATGCCATCCTCAAAGGCAAATGGCCCTGCGCCGGTTTCCGCCTCCAGAAAGGCCGCGAAATCGGCCAGCATCTGATCCACCATGGCAATCGTGGCCGTGCTTTGCACGGTGACAGAGCGTGACCCGCCTGTGCCACCGCCATGGGCAATCAGATCGCTATCGCCTTGGATAATGTCAATCTGCCCCTCCTCCAGCCCTGTCAGCGCGGCCAGATGGCGGGCATAAACCGTTTCATGCCCCTGCCCGTTGGATTGCGTGCCCACATAGAGCCGCGCGCGCCCGGTATCGGTAAATTCCAGCGTTGCCGTCTCGCTCGCATCGCCCAAAATGGCCTCGATATAATAGGCCAGTCCCAACCCGCGCAGCATTCCACGCGCCGCACTGGCAGCCTTGCGCGCGTCAAAACCGGCCACATCGGCCAAGTCCTCGGCGCGGGCCTGAACACGCGCAAAATCCCCCACATCATAGCTTTCGCCTGCGGGCGTGGCATAGGGAAAGGCAGCAGCAGGAATGAAATTGCGCGCCCGCAATGCAAAGGGCGACAGGCCCAATTCCCGCGCGGCCATATCCATCGCGCGCTCCAGCAGGGTAATCGCCTCTGGCCGCCCGGCCCCGCGATAGGCATCTACAGGCGTGGTGTTGGTATAGATCCCCTGCACCTGCAAATGCGCGGCGGGAATGTCATACACCCCGGTAAATACCTTTGAAAACAGCGCAGTCTGGATATTCTGGCCAAATTGCGAATTATACGCCCCCAGATTGAAACAAGAATTCACCCGGTAGCCCAAGATTCGGTGATCGGCATCAAAGGCCAGCTCTGCCATGCTGGTCAGATCGCGCGCGCCATTGTCAGAGGCGATGGATTCCCCCCTCTCTGCCACCCAGGCCGCCGCACAGCCCAAAGCGCGCGCCGCCGCCGCAAGTGCCACATGTTCGGGATAGACCATCACCTTCATCCCAAAACCGCCACCCACATCTGGGGTGGTGACATGCACCTGATCGGGATCAAGCCCCAAAAGCTGCGCCAATTCGCGCTTCATTGTCCACACGCCCTGCCCGTTGAACGCAAAATGCAGCCGCGCGCCATCCCATTGCGCAAAGGCCGCGCGCGGTTCCAAGGAAGCGGCGGTCACGCGGTTTTGGCGCACTGTCACGCGGGTAACATGGGCCGCGCGCGCGAATGCGGCCTCTGTCGCCGCACGATCCCCCAAGGCCCATTCCAGCGCGATATTATCGGGCGCTTGCGGGTGCATGGCAGGCCCACCCGGCGCAAGGCCAAGCGCGACGGGCAAATCCTCATATTCCAGCACAATCGCATCCAGCGCATCCAGCGCCTGGGCGCGGGTTTCGGCCAGGATAAGGGCCACAGGTTCGCCCACATGGCGCATGATTTCACGCGCAAGCGCGGGGCGGTGCGGGCCAGCGCCCTTGCCGCCGCGCTGGTCTGGAAGTGTTATGCCCAGAACAGAGCCTGTAACCCCCGCCGCGTCCAACTCCGCCGCTGTCCAGATGGCGCGAATGCCGGGCATGGCGCGGGCCTCTTCCACCTCCAGCGCCGTGATGCGCGCATGGGCCACAGGGGCGCGCAGAAACACGGCATGCAGCGCATCTTCTGGCAGGATATCGGCCAGATAGCGGCCCTGCCCTGTCAGAAAGCGAAAATCCTCGCGGCGCGTGCCGCCCTGTGATGTGCCGAATGCGCGCATGTTCTTCCCCTTGCAACAGGGCTGCAAGATAACGGGAAAAGCAGAAAGTTAAATGCCCGGAGCAGAGATTTCCGCGCTTACGCCGCTTTCAACAATACCCCTTGGGTGCGATAGGCCAGCCAGTCTTGCAGCGCATCCCGCGCCTCTGCCGTTGTCAGATCATGGGTATTGGCCAGATATTCCACCAAGGCCGTCAGATTGCCCCGAAACCGCCGGATCGCGGCAGGATCCAGATGCGGAAAGTCATAGCACAGCAATGGGCCAAGGCGTGGCCAATGTGAAAAAGCAGTCGTCCAGGGCATGTGTTCCTCCCACATCAAGCCGATCGTCCCCAGACCGAAGATAATATACATGTGTTATCATACTTTGACTCAAATCAAGAATATCGGGGGGTTTGGGACTCAATCGCTGACGTTTGCCCTGAAAATGGCGATTGCACCTGGTTCCCGTTGGAAATGGCGGCCCTGTTACATGCCGGGGCGAATCGGGCTTTCCACCGCACGGCCCGCGCACCAAACCGCGCGCAGTTCCAGATCGGGCGCAAAGAAGACCAGATCGCCCCGCGCCCCCGGCACAATCCGCCCCCGCTCTGGCGTAGAGATCACATCTGCCGGAATGCGGCTGGCCATGGCCAGGGCGCGCGCAGGGGCAACGCCCAAGCCTGCAAGATGGCGCACAGATTGCGGCAGCGAAATATCGGCCCCGGCAAGCGTGCCATCGGCCAATGTCAGACGCCCGGCTTGCGCGCGCCTCTCGCGCCGGATCACGCGCCCGCCAAGCTGGAATTCCGCCAGCGTGCTGCCTGCTACGGCCATCGCATCGCTGACCAGAAACAACCCGTCAGGGGCTTTCATCTGCAAGGCAATCTGCAAACATTCGGGCGCGACATGCACGCCATCGGCAATGATGCCCGCGCGCAAATCCGTGGTCAGGGCTGCACCCACCAGCCCCGGCGCGCGGGTTTGCAGCCCGCTCATGGCGTTGAACAGATGTGTCACCGCGCGCGCGCCTGCCGCATGGGCGGCCTGCGCCTGGGCGCTGGTGCAATCCGTATGACCAAGGCTGACAACCACACCCGCTTGCGCCAAGGCGCGTATCTGCTCCAGCGTCACCGCTTCGGGGGCAAGCGTGACCATCAGCGCGGGCAAATCCTGCGCCGCGCGCAGCATCAGCGCCAGATCGGCATCGGACATGGGCCGGATAAGGGCTGGATCATGCGCGCCCTTGCGGGATTGGGCCAGGTGCGGCCCTTCCAGATGCAACCCCGCAAAGCCCTGCACCCCGGCCCGCGCCGCGGCACTGCCCGCCGCGATGACACGCGACGTGACATCGGGGTGATCGGTAATCAGCGTGGGCAGAATGGCACAGGCCCCAAGGGCGGCATGGGTGGCGCAGATATGCGCCAGTTGCGCCATATCCGTATCAGGCCCGACCATCACGCCGCCGCCGCCATTCACCTGCAAATCCACCAGCCCCGGCGCAAGAATACCTGCGCCAAGGTCTTGTGCCGGGGCAGGCAGCGGGCTGCCATGGGGGTGCAGCGCTGCAATCCGGCCATCAGGCGCAAGGCTGATGGCCGCCTCTGCATGCATCTGCCAGCCGTCAAAAACCTGTGCAGCTTTCAGAACCAGCGTCATCTTCTGCCCTCCGGCGTGAACGGGTGCAGGCTGCGTGCCAGCCACAAGGCCCCCTCCAGCCCAGAGCCTTTGGGCGCAGCCACGCGAAACCCTACACCGCCTTGGCCGATAATCCGCGCCAAAAGCACCGGGCCAAGCCCCCCCAGCGCAGCCACCGGCATATCGCGCGACCCTGCCTGCAAGCGCGCAATCGCACTGCGCAAATAGGCGCAGCCCGCATCCAGCACCGCGCCAGCCGCAGGGCAATGCGCGCGGCCCTGTTCCAGCACCAAGGGCGCAAGGGCCGCATAATCGGCAGGGCGCGCAGTGGCTGCGAATTCTATCATCGCGGCCAGGCTGCCAAAGCGCTGCCACATTGCTGCCGCCAGCGGCCCATCCGGCGCCAGCCCATCGCGCGCAGAAAGGCTGTGGCGCAGCGCCGCCCGCCCGATCCATGCGCCACTTCCCTGATCGCCCAAGGCCAGCCCATACCCGCCCAAACGGCGCATCTGCCCGGCCTGCTGGCAGGCAAGAACCGATCCTGTGCCCACCACCATCACCAGCCCATCTGCATCCTCGAAAGCACCCGCAAGGGCAATTTCAATATCGCCCAGGACAGATACCCGCGCATAAGGAAGCGCTGCCTTCACGCGAGGGCCAAGGCCAGTTTCCACAACCCCGGCAAGGCCAAGCACGATTTCAGGCTCCAGCCGTGTTCCGCCTGCATATGCCTGCGCCGCGGCCATGGCCCGCGCCAGCACATCTGTTATGGTGGCAATTGCGCTGTCGGGGTCTGTGCTGACATTGGCCGCCCCCCCGGTCTGTAGGGGCAGGCGCGTGCCATCGTCAAATTCCACCTGCGCGCGGCAGCCTGTTCCGCCGCCATCCAGCCCGACAAAAACCCGCATACTGGCCCTCCTGATGGCAGGAATACTGCACAGGCCCCGAATGAAAAGCGCTTTCTTGTCGGTCTTGCGCTTTGGCCTGCATCCGGCTACCGCAAAGGGCAGGCGCGGCAATCTTCCCGCGCCGCCCTTTGCCAAGGCTGCCACCATGACCGAAATCGCAGATCCCCGCTACCTGGCGCTGGATAGCTGGGACACCCAAACCGCCCTAAGCGCCATATGGGAAAGCCAGATGGCCGCCCTGGCCTGTATTGGGCCCGCCCTGCCCGCAATCGCCCAAGCCATAGAGGCGGCTGTGCCGCGCCTGCGCGACGGGGGGCGGCTGGTCTATGCAGGGGCAGGAACCTCTATCCGCATTGCGGTGCAGGACGGAACAGAGCTTGGCCCCACCTTCAACTGGCCAGAGGCGCGGGTGGCCTATCTGATTGCGGGCGGCGATGCCGCCTTGCGGCGCGGTATTGAAGGGGCAGAGGATAATACAGAAGATGCCCGCGCGCAGGCCGTGCAGGCCGCAGTTGGGCCGCAAGATGTGGTGATCGGCGTTGCCGCCAGCGGGCGCACGCCTTTTACCATAGCCGCGATAGAGGCCGCGCGCGCTGCGGGCGCGCTGACAGTGGGGATTGCCTGCAACCCCGACACACCGCTTTTGCAGGCCGCAGACCATGCAATCCTGACCCAGACAGGCGCAGAAGTGGTGGCAGGTTCCACCCGCATGAAAGCCGGAACGGCACAAAAAGTGGTGCTGAACATGATTTCTACGCAAATCATGGTGCGGCTCGGCCATGTGCATGAGGGGCTGATGGTGGATATGCGCGCGCAAAACGCCAAATTGCGCAGCCGCGCGACGGCAATGGTTGCGCGTATCGCCGATGTCACCCCGCAACAGGCCATTGCCGCGCTGGATTTGTGCGACTGGCGGATCAAGCCGGCGGTTCTTGTGGCATGTGGCGCGACCCCGGCACAGGCAGAGGCCGGGCTTGCCCGTGCAGGTGGCATCTTGCGCGCCGCGTTGGCCACTCAGGGCTAAGGGGGTTTGCCGCGCGCCCTACGCGCCCGGCCATGTATCGCTAAGCCGGTAGCCACCGGGCCAGGGATCGCTAGGATCAAGCATATGCTGGTGAATCCCCGTTATCCAGCCGCGCCCCGATATTTCGGGCAAAATGGCCATATGCGGGCCAAGGGGCACTTGTCCCAATATGCGCCCCTCGAAACTAGAGCCGATGATGGAGTGCGTCACCAGCCTGTCATCCGGCCCCATCTGCCCGCGTGCGGCCAGAATGGCCATGCGCGCGCACAGCGCCGTGCCAGTGGGCGAGCGGTCAATCTTGCCGGGCCGGATTGCCACGGCGGAACGCGCTTGCAGCACCGCGCCCTCACGCACAACCGGGCCTGCAAACAGACAAAACGAGATATGGCGCCAATCGGGCAATTCGGGATGCTCAAAGCCAAGGGCGGCATTTGCGGCCTCGGTAATCCTGACGCCAAGCTCGGCCATGCTGCGCGCTTCCGAGGGGATAATCTCAAACCCCAGCGCTGCGGCATCCACGGTGACAAAACTGTCGCCCCCAAAAGCGGTATCAACGCCAATCACGCCAAGCCCCGGCACATCCAGCCGCGCATCCAGCAGCGCGGCGAAACTGGGCAGATTGCGCACGAAAATACGCTCTGCCTTGCCATTGCGGCACTGTGCGCGCACCTGCACCAACCCGCCGGGGGCTTCCAGCGTCAGCAAGGTTTCCGGCTCTTGCATCGGAATGATCCCGCTATCCAGCAAGACAGTTGCCACACAGATGGAATTGGAACCGGACATGGGCGGGGTATCGGCAGGCTCCATAATGATAAAGGCCGCATCCGCTTGGGGGTTTTTGGGCGGAACCAACAGATTGACATGGCGAAACACCCCGCCGCGCGGTTCATTCAGCACGAAATTGCGCAAGGTTTCATCCTGCGCGATAAATCGGCTTTGCTCCCACAGGGTTGCGCCGGGGGGTGGCGCATAGCCGCCCACAATCACATCGCCCACCTCACCTTCGGCATGGGCAGAAATGACATGCAGGGTTTTGCTGGATCGCATCTGTTCCCCCTACTCTGCCAGCCAGAGGGGCAAGCGGTCTGGGGCCAGCCCGGTCATGGCGGTTTCTGCGCAATCGGCCAATGCGCCAAAGCGCATTTGCCGCCCTGTCAATCCGGGGCCATAATGGGCGTATTTGCCCGAATTCGTCATGATCACCTCGGCAGAGGGTGGAAAGACAGGCTCGCTGATCGAACACCAGCACAGATCGCGCAGCACCTGCACGCCAGCCGCTTCCAGCCGCGCAAGCGTGCCATCAGCGCGCAACTGCGCCTGCACATCCACGCCGCAAGTGATGATCGCATCTACCCCCTGTGCCACATGCTTGCCCACCATCAATTCGGCAAATGCCCGACATTCCGGGGCCGAGGCATGCGGGCTGCCAATGGCCACAAGCTGCACCGCGCGCGGGGCTGCGTTGAACTGCTGCCACAGCGCCACAAGATCCGCGCGCGAAATATGGGCCGTATCCGCCCCCGGCGCAGGCGGCATATGTGCCTCTGGCGTCACGCCTGCGATATGCAGCATCGGCGCGGCAGAGGTTGTGCCGAAGGCGGCACAGAGCGCCTTGAGGTCACAAGGGCTGGGATTGGTATGCTCCAGCCCTGTCAGGCAGGGAATGCGATCTGGCGCCAGCGCGCCCGCCAGCCAGCCCAGCAGGGGCCAGATTCTGTCATCCGCGCCAGCAGGGAAATCTACATGGATCATGCGCGCGGGGCGGCGGGCCTCTGGCAGATAGACGCCCGACAGCGGCGCGCGCCCTGTCATGGCGATGAACAGATCCAGAAAATCCGGGTGTTTGACAGTGCGCGCCCCCAAAACAGTGTTGGCATAGACGACCGCATTCGATTCCGCCCAAGCGATTGCTTCGTCCTGAACAGGCGCATTTTCCAGCAGATAGGGCGCACAGGTGAAGGTTGGGCGCGCGCCCATGGCCACATAGGCATCCGCCAGACGCGCGGCGGGGCCGCCAAAAGACGGGGGCACGCCCTGCGCCTGCCAATGCCCATGTTCCACCGAAATCGCATTCATCGTTGTGGGCACGCGCACGCGCGCGCCCATCTCGCGCATGGCCTCGGCAAAGCGCAGATTGGCGGGGCTGGCATAGATGCAGCCATCAATATGCCCGCGGGTGATATCTGTCAGGCCACTGGCCCCTTGCTGCGCGGCCATGATGCAGATGATTTTCATGGCCAGCGCATTGGCCGCGCCTTCGGCCCCGCCCAGAATGGCGCGATCCTGCGCAGATAAAACCAGCGTATCGGGGTTTGCAGGCGCAAGCGCCATATCCAGCGCCCCGGCCTCTAGCCGTGTGGGCGTGATGCGCGCCTGTCCGGCTTGGGCAAGCTGATCAAACGCAGGCGCAGGCAGGCGCAGCACAGGCAGAGCGTGATCAAACAGATGCGCCGCAATCAAGGCCCCAAGGGTAAGCACATCTTCCCCCTCTCGAAACACCAGCGCGGCGGGGGCATGGCCATTGAGCACCAGTTCCAGCAACACCCCGCTGCCTGTGCAAGACCCGCGGCTTGTGGGCATCAGCACCACCCGCCCGGCCAGGGACTGCCCGCAAAGCGGGTGATGGGTATCTATCACCTGCCCTGTTGCGGCATCCACCCCGCCCCAGAAACTCAGGCCCGGATCACAGAGCAACACCGGCGCCGAAACTTCGGCCTGTGCAGGAACAATACTCAGCGCTGTTTGGGTCATGTGACGACAAACCCATGTGCAAAAGGATCACGATCCTCAATGAAGATCGTGTTATAGCCCGTCATCCGCGCCCAACCTGCAATAGAAGGCACGATCCCGGCATGAGGCCCCACTTGGGCCGCAGCTTCCACCCGGCCATGAAACAGGCTGCCAATGATCGATTCATGTATGAAATCCTGCCCCACCTGCAAACGCCCTTGGGCGGCCAGTTGTGCCATGCGTGCCGATGTGCCTGTCCCGCAGGGAGAGCGGTCTATCGCCTTGTCCCCATAAAACACCGCGTTGCGCGCATGGGCGCGGCTATCGCGGGCCGCCCCTGTCCACAATATATGGCTTAGACCACGAATTTGCGGATGTTCGGGATGGATGAACTCATAAGCCGCATTCAGCGCCGCGCGCAGGCGCGGGCTGATCTGCACCAGCTCTGCCGCGCTGAAATCCGCCATATCGCGGAAGTTTTTCTGCGGCTCGACGATGGCGTAGAAATTGCCGCCATAGGCCACATCGACCACCACTTCGCCAAACCCTTCCACATGGGCGCGCAGGCCCGTGGCATGCAGATAGGCGGGCACATTTGTAAGCCGCACCTCCTCTACATAGGCGCCCGATTGGCTATAGGCGATGGCCACGCGCCCGGCAGGCGTATCCAGCGCCAACTGGCCAGCCACGCGCGGGGTGATCAAACCATGTTCCAGCGCCATGGTGACAGTGCCAATCGTGCCATGGCCGCACATGGGCAGACAGCCCGATGTTTCAATAAACAAGACCCCGATATCGCAATCAGGCCGCGTTGCCGGATACAGGATCGCGCCTGACATCATGTCATGGCCGCGCGGCTCGAACATCAGGCCCGTGCGCACCCAGTCATGGCGGGCCAGAAAATCCGCGCGCCGCTCCAGCATGGTCGCGCCCGCCAGATGCGGCGCGCCGCCAATCACCAGCCGAACCGGATTGCCGCAAGTATGGCCATCAATGCAGGAAAAGACATGTCGCGTCATTGGAACCTTTCAGGCGCGAAGGGGCGCAGATCTAGCGGGGGGGCGCGGCCTGTCAGCAGATCGGCCACGATTTCCGCTGTGGCGGTGGATTGTGTCAGGCCCAGATGGCCATGGCCAAAGGCGCAGATCACGCCCGGATGGCCCGGCACAGGGCCAATCGCGGGCAGGCTGTCGGGCAAGGATGGGCGAAAGCCCATCCATTGCGTGCCCCCTTGCGTGCGCAGCCCCGGCAAAAAGGCCCGCGCCTTTTGCAACATGGCCTCGGCGCGGCGCATATTGGGGGGCAAGTCCAGCCCGCCCAATTCTACCGCGCCGCCCACACGCAGGCCAGAGTCCAGCGCCGAAATCACAAACCCATGCCCGGAAAAGGTAAGCTGCGTGCGCAGATCAAAGGCATCGGCGGGCAGGGTGGTGTTATAGCCGCGCTCTGTCTCCAGCGGGATACGCAGCGACAGCCCGCGCGCCAGATGGTGCGACCAAGCCCCCGCCGCCAGCACAACGCGGCCCTTCAGCAGGCCCGCGCTGGTTTGCACCCCGTCTGGGCGCAGCGCCAGCGCTTCTTGTTGCACCAACTCGCCGCCGCGCGCCAGAAACTGCGCCGCAAGGGCAAGGGTATAGGCTTTGGGGTCGGTCACGCTATGCCAATCGGGCGTCCAGACACCATGCGTGAAACGCGGCGCGATACCGGGCTGGATTTCGGCAATGGCAGCGCCCTCCACAGGCTCGAAGGCTATGCCATTCTCGGCGCGCAACTGCCAGCCCGGCAGGCTGGCGCGATATTCGCGCGCCCCTTCATAGAGCTGCAACTGGCCCTTGCGGTGCACCATATGCGACAGCCCCTCGCGCGCCAGAAAGGGCGAAAGCGTGGCTTGGGAATGGCGCATCAGCGCAATCAGCGCTTGGGTAGAGGCCGCCACCTGCCCCGGAAAACTGGCTTTCCAGAAGCGCCACAGCCATGGCGCGATCTTCACAGCATAGGCAGGCGGAATAGAGAGCGGCCCCAAAGGATCGGCCAGCCAGAAAGGCGCCTGGCGCAGAATGCGCGGCGCGGCCAAGGGCAGGATATCGCTGAAGGCAAACGCCCCCGCATTGCCCGCAGAGGCCCCGGCAGCAGGCCCCGCGCGCTCTATCACCCGCACCGACAGGCCGCGCGCCTGCGCGGCCAAAGCGACGGACAGGCCGATAACCCCGGCGCCGACCACCAGAATCTGATCACTGTCAGTTTGCATCAGCGCACGTTGGACAGGAATTTTTGTGTTTCCGGGTGCTGGGGCGCGCCAAAAATCTGATCTGGCGGGCCGATCTCTGCCAAAATGCCCTGATGGAAGAAGGCCACGCGCTGCGACACATCACGCGCAAACGTCATTTCATGGGTGACACAGATCATCGTCATCCCCTCATCTGCCAGCAATTTGAGTGTGTCCAGCACCTCGCCCACCAATTGCGGATCGAGCGCGGAGGTCACCTCGTCAAACAGCATATATTGCGGCGACATGGCAAGCGCGCGCGCAATCGCCATACGCTGCTGCTGGCCGCCCGACAGGCGCGAGGGATAGACTTTCAGCTTATCCGCCAAGCCCACATGCCGCAACTGCTTGACGGCAATCTCCTCTGCCTCTGCGCGCGACATGCCCAGCACTTTGCGCGGTGCAAGGGTAACATTGTCCAGCACTGTCAGATGCGGAAATGCGTTGAATTGCTGAAACACAATCCCCACTTTGCGGCGCAGCTTGTTCAGATCGGTGCTGCGCGCATGCACATCTGTTCCATCTATCAAAATCCGCCCGGATTGGATCGGCTCCAGCCCGTTGATGCAGGTCAGCAGGGTGGATTTGCCAGAGCCAGAGCCACCGATGATAGAGACAACCTCGCCACGCGCGACTGTCAGATCAACGCCCTTCAGCACGTCCAGCTTGCCGAAGGATTTATAGACCTTCTCAATCTCAATCATGCGCACGCCACCTTTTTTCCAGTCTCTCGCCAAAACGGGCAACCGGGAAGCTGATAAGGAAGTATATCGCCCCGGCCACCAGCAGAATGAACATCGGCTCTTGCAGGCGCGTCACCAGAATTTGCGAGGCGCGCAGCAATTCGATAATGCCCAGCCACAGCACAAGGGCGCTATCCTTCATTACCCCCAATGTCAGGTTTATCCAGCTTGGCAGGCCCACGCGCAGCGCCATGGGAAAGACAATCTGTGTCTGATCCTGCGCCCATGTCATGCCCAGCGATCGCGCGGCCCGGCGGGTGGTTTCGGGCACAGACAGGATCGCACCGCGCACCACCTCGGTACACAGCGCCGCCGTATACAGCGCCAGCACCACGCAAGATGTCACAAAAGGCGACCATCCCAGCCCTGCAATGGCCTGAAAGGAATTTGCCAGCACCAACTGGATCAGCAAAGGCACAGAGCGCAGCACATCCAGCACAAAGGCCAAAGGCCATGTCACCCAAGGGCTAAGCGCACTGCGCGCCACCCCAAAGACAATACCAAGCGCGGTTCCCCCGGCCACGGCAATCGCAGTGATCCATAATGTCACACCCGCGCCGCGCAGCATGAACATCAGATCATTCCAGGTCATTGCGGTTTCAAACATGCCCTGCCCCCCTAATACCGGAACAGGCGCCAGGCGATCAGCCGTGCTGCCAGCATGACCGCCTTGGCGATCAGGTAATACAGCACTGCCGCGATGGCGAACAGCTCGAAGGTCCGGAAGGTACGCGCATTCAGGTTTTGCGTAATCCCCGTCAGATCGGTTGCCATGCCAACTGTCACGCCAAGGGATGTCATCAGAATGGCCCAGACCATCTGGTTAGTGGTGGGCAGAAATGCGATGCGGAACATCTGCGGCATGACAATCAGGCGGAATGTCTGCGCCTGCCCCATGCCCAGTGATCGGCCCGCGCGCGTCTGGGTTTCGGGAATGGCCCGCAATGCGCCGCGAAAGGTTTCGCACAGATAACCCGCATTGTTGAAGGCAATCCCGGCCAGAAGTGCCACATAGGGGCTAAGATATATCCCGAAAGAGCCGAGCCCGAAATGGGCCATGTAAATCTGAAACAGCGCGGGCGTATTGCGGGCCACTTCCACCCATGCTGTCGCGGGCGCGCGCAGCCAGATGGATTTGGAATCACGCGCAACCGCCAGCAAGACGGCGATCACAATGCCAATAATCAACGACAGAACCGCAATTTCCAGCGTCACAAGCGCGCCTTCCAGCATGCGCGGAAGATGACGATAGGCCTGACGCCATTGGAATGTATAATCGAACATAAACCGCCCTGTTACACCGGAAGCGGGCCGGGGGTGCTATGCCCCCGGCCCCATTCTCACCCGATCAGCGATAGACGCCGGGCACTGTCAGATCCGGCGCGACAGAGCCGCCCAGCCATTTTTCATACAGTTCCTGATAGCGGCCTGTGCGCACCTGCTGGTTCACAAACAGATCAAGATAGTTGATCAGCCCATATTCCTGCCGCAGCGTGATCAGGCCCACATAGTCAATCCCGAAAGGCGCATCGCCACCAATCACCAGATTGGGGAAATTGCCGCTTTCAACAATTGCAGATGCCACGGTAGAGGTGACAACCGTTGCCTCTATCTGGCCCTGAGACAGGGCAAGGAACACATCGGCCTGGCTTTGATAGGGCCGGAACGATCCGCCGCCCCAAGCTGTCATCTGCTCTTCCAGCGCCAGCGCCTCAAACACCCCGGCAACAGAACCGACATCACGCCCTTGCAGGTCTTCAAATGTCTCGATCCCTGTGCCCTCGCGGGTTAGGACAACATTGGTGAAGGCGAAATAGGGGATGGAGAAGCCCACGGTTTTTGCCCGCTCCAACGTATCGGAAGTTGACGCCACGCCAACATCGGCACGCCCCGACACAAGCGCCGGAATACGATCCGGGAAAGGTGTATCCACGATCTCTGCATCCACACCAAGGGCGGCAGCCAGATCGCGGCAGTAATCCACATCAAAGCCAATAGGCTCGTTATTGGCATCGCGCGAGCCCATGGGCGGGAAATCCAGGGTCACTGCACAGCGCAGCGTGCCGGATGAGATGATGCTGTCCAGCTTATCGGCCTGCACTGCCCCGACAGACAGCGAAAGGCCAAGTGCCGCACCAAGAAGATAGAGTGGTTTCATTGCAGTCTCCCTTGTTGACATGTTGTTGTTTTCCAGAAGTATGCGGTTCGCCCCGCAGCAAGGCAACAAGAACTTTTAAGTTGTTTTTGTTGCATGTAGTTTGTCGACACAGCACCTCACCCCTTTCCCGGCAGGCCCGGAACCGCGCTTTGCAGCGCCGCTGGCAGGTTTTGGTAACACACGGGCCGCAAGAAGCGCCGGATCGCCAGAGTGCCGACCGAAGTTGCCCCAAAATTCGTGCTGGCAGGATAGGGGCCGCCATGCACCATGGCATCTGCCACCTCTACCCCGGTGGGAAAGCCGTTGAACAACACGCGCCCGGCCTTGCGCTCCAGCAGTGGCAGCAGGGTGCGTGCGGCATCTGCATCGCCCTCCGCCATCTGAATCGTGGCGGTCAATTGCCCCGGCATTGCGCGCGCGAGCGTTTCCATCTGGCCAATCGAATCGGCCCAAAGCACCAGCCCGACCGGGCCAAACACCTCTTGCGCCATGTCAGGCGCTTCCAGAAAATCCGCAAGGCTTGCGGCATATAACGCTGGCCCCATCTCTCGGACTGTGCCGGAAGGTGCAAGCACGGTATCCACGCCCGCCAGCGCGGCCAGCGCGGCGCAGCCTGCGCGCGCGCCTTTGGCGATCTCCGGGGTCAGCATGGTTTGGGGCGCGACCTGCGCCAAGGCCGTGCGCGCCTGTTCCAGAAACTGCGCGCCCTCTGGCCCGCGCGGCAGAACCAACAGCCCCGGATTGGTGCAAAATTGCCCAACCCCAAGGGCCAAAGATGCGGCCCAGCCCTGCGCCAAGGCCCCGCCATCCTGATGCAGCTTTGCAGGCAAGATGAAAACCGGGTTGATCGACCCAAGCTCTCCGAAAAAGGGGATGGGGACTGGGCGCGCGGCGCAAAGATCAAACAATATCCGCCCCACACGGTGCGAGCCTGTAAACCCCACCGCCTGAATGGCCGGATGCTGCACCAGCGCGGCCCCAGCCTCTGGGCTGCCATCTTGCACCATGCCAAAAACGCCGGGGGAATGGCCACAGGCGGCCAAAGCCTCGCAGATCGCTTCGGCCACAAGGCGTGATGTGCCGGGATGGGCGGGATGGCCCTTGACCACCACGGGGCAACCTGCCGCCAGTGCCGCCGCAGTATCCCCCCCAGCCGTAGAGAAGGCGAGCGGGAAGTTGGACGCCCCGAACACCGCCACAGGCCCGATGGGCCGTTGGATCATCTGCAAATCCGGGCGCGGCAGAGGCTGACGGTCTGGAAGCGCGGGATCATGGCGATACTCCAGCGCAGCACCCCCCAGCAGATGCGCGGCAAACAGACGGAATTGCCCGGATGTGCGCCCGATCTCTCCGGCAATGCGCGCCTCTGGCAAGGCGGTTTCCTCTGTGCAAATCGCGACAATCTCGGCCTTGCGTGCCTCTATTGCATTGGCAATGGCATTCAGAAGCTGGGCGCGCGCGGCAGCACTTGTCCAGCCATAGCTGGCAAATGCCATTTCGGCCGCAGAGCAGGCGTTATCCACATCTTGCGCCACCGGCCCCGCAGCCCCCCATTGGCCCGCGATGAGATGGGGTGTTTTCGCGGTTTGCGGCATTGCTTTACCCTCGCGACATGACATGCTTGGGGCATTGGACTTTATTCCTGACGACATGTCAAATACATTATGTATGCAAGATGGATCAGGGCAAAAGAGGAGCGCCGCAATGCAGGCAAGTGAAACACTCTCGCTGGAAGATTTGACCGCGCAAGTGATCGCGATATTCACCAAGGCGGGGTTCAGCGCCTTGCAAGCGCAGTCTCTGGCGCGTGTCATTGTCGCGGGCGAGCGGGATGGCTGCAAATCGCACGGGATTTACCGCATTGAGGGGTGTTTGCGCACTTTGCGCGCAGGCAAGGTAAACCCCGTTGCAGTGCCTGCCCTGCACATGGATGACAGCGCGATTGTGCGGGTGGATGCGCAAGGCGGCTTTGCCAATGCCGCTTTCGATATCGGGCTGGACGCGCTGGAGGCACAAACCGCACGGTTTGGCCTTGCGGCACTGGTGATCACGGATTGCACCCATTTTTCCGCCCTCTGGCCAGAGGTAGAGGCCCTGGCCGCGCGCGGCATGGCCGGGCTTGCCATGTGCCCAAGCTATGCAACAGTTGCCCCCCATGGCGGCACGCAAGCACTCTTGGGCACAAACCCGATTGCCTTTGGCTGGCCGCGCCCCGGCCAGCACCCGTATGTCTTCGATTTCGCAACCTCGGTCGCGGCGCGTGGCGAGGTGGAATTGCACCGCATCGCAGGCAAGCCCCTGCCAGAGGGTTGGGCCATGGACGCGCTGGGCCAGCCCACCACCAGCCCACAGGCCGCCCTTGAAGGGGCCATGCTGCCCTTTGGCGGGCATAAGGGGTCTGCCATCTCGACAATGGTGGAATTGCTGGCCGCTGCCATGATTGGGGATCTGACCAGCCCCGAAGCGCTGGAATTTCTGGGCACAACCACGCTTGCGCCCCGGCATGGCGAGTTGATCCTTGCCTTCAGCCCGCAACGCTTTGCAGCAGGCCGCAAGGATGACCCATTCGCGCGCGCAGAAATGCTGTTGCAGGCCATCACCGGGCAAGGGGCGCGCTTGCCCTCGCAACGCCGCTATGCCGCGCGCGATATCTCGGTCAAGATGGGCGTTGCCCTGAGCGTGGAAGAGCGCGCGCAATTGGCCCGGCTGGCGGCCGAAGGCTTGGGCGGGGTTTCGTAATCCCGCCCCCCCTCTGTCAGGCAGCCGCAAAGCCATGCAGCGCGCACCATTGCCCATACCAGCGATCGAATAGCGCCAATTGTTCGCGCGCATGTGCGGCCTGCGCGGGGGAAAGCCCATCGCTGTCATTGAAATGCAGCGTGTATTCCGGCGCGCCGCGCAATGTCATCAGGTATTTGTAAAACAAGACCAGATCCGGCCCTTCATCGAAGGATGACAGCACATGCAGCGCGCCATCCAGTTCCTGCGCGCGCGCACGCGCCGCGCAATCACCACTTGCCGCCGCTTGTGACAGGGCGACCAGATGCAGCACCTCTTTGGGCAGCACATTGCCGATACCGGTTATCGCGCCTGTGGCCCCGCAGCTGACAAAGCCATGCACGACCATCGTATCAACGCCCACCATCAAAACCACATCATCGCGCCCGCTGGTGATGTTTTCCGCCGCATAGCTGAGCGCTGCTGCGCCGCCGAACTCCTTGAACCCCACCAGATTGGGGTGTTTGTCGCGCAGCGCAAAGAACAGATCGGCGCGGGTTTCAAACCCGTAATAGGGGCTGTTGTAAATGACAGCCGGCAATTCGGGCGCGGCGGCCAGAATTGCTGCGAAATGCGCGGCCTGCGCTGCAGGTGATGTGCCGCGCGACAAAACCCTTGGGATCACCATCAACCCATGCGCGCCCACTTGTGCGGCATGGGCCGCATGAGCCACGGCGCTGGCGGTATTCACAGCGCCCGTGCCCACAATCACGGGCACTCCCGCCGCCACCAGCCGCGCCACCCCTTCCATCCGCTGCGCATCAGACAACAAGGGCCAATCGCCCATAGAGCCACAATAGACAACCGCGGACATTCCCTGTGCGATCAACTCCTGCCCCTTGCGCACAAGCGCGTCAAAATCCGGGCTTCGGTCTGGACTGCACGGGGTCATCAATGCTGGAATGCAGCCTGTGAAAATCTGAGTGTTCATATGTCCTCCGTCGGGGTCATGGCCGCGATGTCAGGCGCGGGAAGATGGTTGGCAATCGCACAGCACATTCTTGTATTTTTATTGTCGACAAAAAATGCGCAAAGCGCAAGAGCAGAGTCTTTGCAGCGCAAAGCCCTGCATTCTGGAAAACCCATAAGGGATGGCCGCGCGTTAAAGCCCGATGTCCATTCTGCGGTCGCGTGTCAGCATGGCTTGAATCTGCGCCACAATCTGATCGGCATGGGCTTTTGCCACTTGGTCACAGGCCGCGATATCGCGTGCTCTGATTGCGGCGATGATCGCCTCATGCTCCTGCACAATGGGATAGGGCAATTCATCATTGAATGACGAATAATAGACCCGCAAAATCCGCCGCCCTTCATCCAACAGGCGCAGGAACAAGCCCTGATAATAGGGGTTTCGCGCGGCCTCTCCGATTGCGGCGTGGAAATCGCGGTTCGTGGCCAGCATGGCGCGGGCATCGCGGGCCTCTACGGCGCGCACAAAGGCGGCCTGATGGGCCATGATGGCGCGCAAATCATCCTCGGTGCGATATTCCCCCGCCAGTCGCGTCGTGACGCGATACATCAGGGTTATCGCATCAAAAAAGTGGTGCAGGTTCAGGAAATCTATCTGCGCCACAACGGTTGAACGGTTGGGCAGGGTTGTGACCAACCCATCCCCGGCAAGGCGCACCAAGGCCTCGCGGATGGGCGTGCGCGACATGTTCAGGCGCTCTGCAAGCTGGCTTTCATCAATCTGGCTGCCCGGCGGCAAAACCAGATCAAGGATTTCGTCGCGCAGGATATCATACACATATTTCACACCCGAACCGCGCTTGCGATCGGACGAGCGCTTTCTCGAATTGGTCGAAGGAATGATTTCGCGTTCCATAATATCTTTCTGCGTTCAGAGCGTCTACTGGTCAAGCGCCCTTTGCAGCCAAGATACCCAACACATACAGAAAACCTGTCACCAAACACAGCTTTTCGGCGTAACGGCGCGCTGGGAATTAGCGCAAGATGCGGTTCACATGGCCCATCTTGCGCCCCGCGCGCAGCTCTGGCTTGCCGTAGAGGTGAACCGCCACATCCTTGGCGCGCAGCAAATCGGGCAGGCGCGCCATATCATCGCCGATCAGGTTTTCCATAACCACATCGGCATAGCGCCCCCCATCGCCCAAGGGCAGGCCGGTAATGGCGCGGATATGCTGTTCAAACTGGTCTATGGCACAGCCATTCTGTGTCCAATGGCCGGAATTATGCACGCGCGGGGCGATTTCGTTCACGATCAGCCCGGCAGGCGTGACAAACAATTCCACCCCCAGCACACCGACATATTCCAGCGCGTTCAATATCCGCGCGGCAATCAGCACGGCATCGCTACGCTGCGCACCACTCAGGCGCGCGGGCACGCGGGTTTCGCGCAAAATGCCCGCCTTGTGCAGGTTCTCGCCCGGATCATAGGCCGCCACCTCTCCTGTCAGGCCGCGCGCAGCGATGACCGACACTTCGTGCGAGAAGGTGACAAACCCTTCCAGAATTGCGGGCGCCCCGGCCATTTCCGCCCATGCTGCCGCCAGATCATCGGCACGATCCAGCCGCGCCTGACCCTTGCCATCATAGCCCATGCGGCGGGTTTTCAAAATGGCAGGCGTGCCCAGTGCGGCCAGCGCTGCGGCCAGATCATCCGGCCCATCGACAGCCTGATAAGGGGCGGTTTGCAGGCCAAGGCCGCACAGAAATTCCTTTTCCTGCAACCTGTCTTGTGACACGGCCAAAGCCTGCCGCCCCGGATGGATCGGGCGCAAGGGTTCCAGCAGATCAAGCGTTGCCGTTGGGATATTCTCAAACTCGAACGTAATCACATCCACACTGGCGGCAAAGCGCGCCAAAGCGTCCGCATCATCCCAAGGGGCGGTTGTCACTTGCGCGGCCACATCGCCTGCGGGCGGGTTGGGGCTGGGATCATAGATGTGGCACAGATAGCCAAGGCGCGCTGCCGCCACAGACAGCATGCGCCCCAATTGCCCGCCCCCCAGAATACCAATCACACGGCCAGTGCCCAGCGGTTCAGTCATCGCGCGGCTCCTGCGGGATAGAGGCGGAAAGATCAGCGCGCCATGTGTCCAGCCGGGCAGCAAGGGCGGGGTCTTGCAGCGCCAGAATGGCCGCCGCCATCAGCCCCGCATTCGCCGCACCCGCAGCGCCTATGGCCATGGTCGCCACCGGATAGCCACGCGGCATCTGCAAAATTGAATACAAGGAATCCACACCCGAAAGCGCCTTGGTCTGGACCGGCACGCCAATCACCGGCACACGGGTTTTGGAGGCCATCATGCCCGGCAAATGCGCCGCCCCGCCTGCGCCCGCGATGATCACTTGCAAACCCCGGTCAACTGCCGTTTTGCCATAGTCCCACAGCCTGTCTGGCGTGCGATGGGCCGAAACGATCCGCGTCTCATAGCGGATGGCCAGCGCATCCAGTATCTCTGCCGCCGCGCGCATGGTGGGCCAGTCCGACTGGCTGCCCATGATAATGCCCACCTGAATATCGCCCATTTCCACCCCGTCAAAAATTTCGCGCACTATACTGATCACCAGCCCGGACGCAATTCCATCAGGCGATGATATCGGGGGTCAGTTCATCCTCTATCCGAGAGATATGGTCTTTCAGACGCAGTTTTTCTTTCTTGAGGCGCTGAATCGTCAGCGCCGCGCTTGGCCCTTTTTCCTGAAGTGCCGTGATCGCTTCATCCAGATCGCGATGCTTTTGGCGCAACACTTCCAGTTTGACGCGCAAAACGTCTTCGTGGCTCAGTTCCTGAGGAGAATTCATTGGCGCGATTCTGTTCTTGTTGGTTTTCACGCAGCCTAGCCGGATTTTGCCAAATGCAAAAGCATTTGCGCAGGCTTGGGCACGGAAAACCATGAACACATACGGTTGAAACCCTTGTGGGCTGCGAAATCTGCCCCATATCTTTCCTAATGGGTTGCCAAAACGGGGCCTGCAGCAATGTCGCTTACACGAAAGGGCTAAGCTGATGACAAAACTTAATTTCCCGTCTCACCCTTTGCTGTTGGGGTTTGACAGGTTGGAGCGGTTGGTGGAACGCACCGCGCGTGCGGGCACAGACGGGTATCCGCCGTTCAATATCGAAGTAACAGGACAGAACAGTTTTCGCATTACCCTTGCACTGGCAGGGTTTCGCGAAGAAGACCTGTCCATTACCGTGGAGAAACGCCAGCTTCTGGTGCGCGGCGCGCAATCAGATGGCGAAAAGGATGAGCGCGTTTTCCTGCATCGCGGCATTGCCGCACGCCAGTTTCAGCGCGCCTTCGCGCTGGCAGATGGTGTGGATGTGGCGCAAGCACGGCTGCAAGACGGGCTTTTGCATATAGAGTTGCACCGCAAGGAACCCGAAGAAACGATCCAGACTGTTCCCATTACCAGAGGTTAAGGCGAGAGGTCACAAAGATGAACACCAAATTCCCCCTGCACTACAGCACGCACCCGATTGCCTATGTCCGGCCCATCAAGGCCAGCGATCTGCCCGATGATATCCGCCAGCAATTGCCCGGCGTGACCGATCTTTATGCCATCCACCACGAGGAAGGCGAGCGCCTTGCCTTGGTTACGGATCGCACAATGGCCTTTGTCATGGCGCGGCAAAATGATCTGCACCCGGTCAGCGTGCATTAAGGGCCGTTTGCTGCAGATGATCCATGCAAAAAGGGCCGGGTTTCCCCGGCCCTTTCGCGTATCTTGCCCAAAGGGGACAGATTACATCATGCCGCCCATTCCGCCCATTCCGCCCATATCGGGCATGCCGCCGCCAGCATTCTGGCCTTTCGGCTCTGGCTTGTCAGCAATCATGGCTTCGGTGGTGATCAGCAGGCCAGCGATGGATGCCGCATCCTGAAGCGCGGTGCGCACAACCTTTGCAGGGTCGATCACGCCGAATTTGAACATGTCGCCATATTCGCCTGTCTGCGCGTTGAAGCCGAATGTCTTGTCATCGGACTCGCGGATTTTGCCAGCAACGACAGAGCCGTCAAAGCCTGCATTCTCGGCAATCTGACGCAGCGGTGCTTCGATCGCGCGGCGCACGATGCCAATACCGACATTCTGGTCGCTGTTTTCGCCGGTCAGACCTTCAAGCACTTTCGCGCCTTGGATCAGGGCCACACCGCCGCCAACAACAATGCCTTCCTGCACAGCTGCGCGGGTTGCGTTCAGAGCATCGTCGACACGATCTTTACGCTCTTTCACTTCAACTTCAGTTGCACCGCCAACGCGGATAACGGCAACGCCGCCAGCCAGTTTAGCAAGACGCTCCTGCAGTTTTTCCTTGTCATAGTCAGAGGTTGTTTCTTCAATCTGCTGACGGATCTGGCTGACGCGCGCTTCGATCTCGGCTTTCTCGCCTGCGCCATCAACAATGGTTGTGTTGTCCTTGTTGATCGACACTTTCTTGGCGCGGCCCAGCATATCCAGCGTGACGCTTTCCAGCTTCATGCCCAGATCATCGCTGATCACCTGACCACCGGTCAGAATGGCGATATCCTGCAGCATGGCCTTGCGACGATCGCCGAAGCCCGGCGCCTTCACCGCCGCGACCTTCAGGCCGCCGCGCAGCTTGTTCACCACCAGGGTGGCCAGGGCCTCGCCCTCCACATCTTCTGCGATGATAACCAGCGGCTTTTGCGACTGGATCACAGCTTCCAGCAGCGGAACCATTGGCTGCAGCGAAGAGAGTTTCTTCTCGTGGATCAGGATCAGCGCATCATCCATATCTGCAATCATCTTGTCAGCATTGGTGACAAAATAGGGCGACAGATAGCCACGATCGAACTGCATGCCTTCAACAACATCGGTTTCTGTTTCCAGACCTTTGTTCTCTTCAACAGTGATCACGCCTTCATTGCCGACTTTCTGCATCGCATCCGCGATCTGACGGCCAATTTCCGCTTCGCCATTGGCCGAGATCGTGCCGACCTGGGCCACTTCGGCGCTGTCGGAGACAGGGCGTGCTGCGGCCTGGATGGCTTCAACGACCTTGGAGGTTGCCAGATCAATCCCGCGCTTGAGATCCATCGGGTTCATGCCAGCGGCAACCGACTTCAGGCCTTCGCGAATGATGGCTTGCGCCAGCACTGTCGCGGTGGTTGTGCCATCGCCAGCTTCGTCATTGGTGCGCGAGGCCACTTCTTTCACCATCTGCGCGCCCATGTTCTCGAACTTGTCTTTGAGTTCGATTTCCTTGGCGACAGTCACACCGTCCTTTGTGATGCGCGGTGCGCCAAAGCTCTTGTCGATCACCACGTTGCGGCCTTTTGGACCGAGAGTGACCTTAACCGCATCGGCCAGAATGTTCACGCCGCGCAGCATACGGTCGCGGGCATTGGTGTTGAATTTGACGTCCTTAGCAGCCATTTTGGTGCCTCCTGGTTGTCTTGTCGTTTAAAATAAGGTGCGAGATCAGGCGATAATGCCCAGAATGTCGCTTTCCTTCATGATCAGCAGCTCTTTGCCATCGATCGTGACTTCGGTGCCCGACCATTTGCCAAACAGCACGCGATCGCCAGCCTTCACGGCGGGTGCAATCAGCTCGCCCGAATCCTTGCGCGCGCCTTCGCCAACCGAAATCACTTCGCCTTCGGCAGGCTTTTCTTTGGCGGTGTCAGGAATGATCAGACCGCCTTTTGTTTTGTCTTCGCCTTCAAGGCGACGGACGAGAACACGGTCATGCAGCGGTGTGAATGCCATCTGAGAACGCTCCTTTGGTTCCAGGTTGAAATCGTGTTAGCACTCACTGTGTCCGAGTGCTAACGAGCCTGAGATAGGCAAGCGCGCCTGCCCTGTCAACACCCGTGCCGCGCAAAAATTTTGCATCCGTCCGGGGGCTTCGGGCAGCAGCGGTGATTCCGCGCCGCCGGGCCAATGTCGCCGCCCCCATCCGCCATAGCCGCCAGCCATCAAATGGCATGTTATCGGGCGTTGCTGCTTTTTGTCGGGGTGCAACCATGCGCCCTGCCGTGACAAGCCCGGAAACCACCGCTATAAGCGCGCCCGAACATAGTAAAGCCCGCCCCTCTAGGAGCCTCAGATGATCCAGGTTTTTGGCCATTATTCCCCCGACACAGATTCCACCGGTTCCCCCCTGATCTGGGCGTGGTATCTGTCCGACATCAAGCATACCCCTGCCGAAGCCGTGCTTTTGGGCACACCCAATACCGAAGCAAAATTCGTGCTGGAACATTGGGGATTCGCGCAGCCGCGTATCATTAACGACGTCACCGCCGGCGCGCCTGTTGTCATTGTGGATACAAACAACCCCGATGAATTGCCTGCCGGGATCAACACTGCCGATATTCAGGCCATCATCGACCATCATAAACTTGTGGGCGGGCTGGAAACCAAAGGGCCAATCGATATCACGATTCGCCCGCTGGCCTGCACCGCGACAATCATGCATGATCTGATTGGCGCGGATATGGCCAAGGCCCCGCGCGGGGTGAAGGGGCTGATGCTGTCTTGCATCCTGTCGGACACGCTGGAATTCCGCTCTCCCACCACAACCCCCACGGATCGCGCCGTGGCAGAGGCGCTGGCGGCCGATCTGGGCGTGGATATGCATGATCTGGCCGCGCAGATGTTTGCAGCGAAATCCGATGTCTCGGCCTTTTCCGATGCGGAATTGCTGAAAATGGACGCCAAGAAATATGCCGTTGGTGACAAGACATTCCGCATCTCGGTTCTGGAAACCACCAGCCCGGCGCAAATCCTTGCGCGCAAGGATGCGCTTGTGGCCGCCATGCCAGAGGTTGCGGCCGAAGATGGCGCCGATGAGGTGATGCTTTTTGTTGTGGATATCCTGAAAGAAGAAGCAACCCTGCTTGTGCCAAGCCCCGTTATAAAGGCCGTGGCAGAGAAATCCTTTAATGTGACAGTGACAGGCGACAGCGTTGTTCTGCCCGGCGTCATGAGCCGCAAGAAGCAGATCATCCCGGTATTGTCGCTGTGACGCGCATTCTTTCAAGCTTTGCCGAGGTGTCGGCCAATTACACGCTGGCTTTGGTGGATATCTGGGGCTGCGTGCATAACGGGCTGGAAATCTATCCTGCCGCCGAACGCGCGTTGCAAGCCTTTCGGCAAGGCGGCGGGGTGGTGATTCTTGTTACCAACTCTCCTAGCCCCAAAGCCGGGGTGCAGGCCCAGCTGAATGCCATGGGCCTTGCCCCCGATGCCTATGATGGCATTGCCACCTCTGGCGATGCCACACAGGCGGCGATGCTGATGGGCGCTGCGGGCCGGCGCGTATGGCATTTGGGGCCAGAGAAAGACAAGGCGTTTTTCACCAACCTTCCCGATTGGGCGGCAAGCCAGCCCCCCATAGAACGCGTCAGCTTTGACGAGGCCGAGGGGATTATCTGCACTGGCCTGTTTGAGGATGACGCGGAAACACCCGAAGATTATCGGGGGCGGTTTCTGTCTGCCAAGGCGCGCGGGTTGAAACTGCTCTGCGCCAACCCCGATATCGTGGTGGATCAGGGGGAAACCCGCCTGTATTGCGCGGGCGCATTGGCCGAACTTTATACCCGGATGGGTGGCGAGAGCTTTTACTTCGGCAAACCGCACCCCCCGATCTATGATCTTGCACGCCGCATTGCCGCCCAGACCGGGCTTAAGATTTCCGAAGATCGCACCATTGCCATCGGGGATGGGATTCGCACTGATGTGCAGGGCGGGATTGCCGAAGGGGTGGATACGCTGTTTATCACAGGCGGGCTGGCCGCAGCAGAGTGCGGGCCAGATGTTGAAAACCCCGATCCCCAGCGCTTGCAAGAGTTCATTGCCCGTGAAGAACGGCACCCCACATTTGCCATAGGGCGCCTGCGCTAGGCAGGGGCGCGCGGAACTGCCCTTGCGCGCCGGGTTGCGCGCTTGGGGCAGGTTTCGTTTCTATGCGCTTGTGTCAGAGAGGGGCAAGGGGGCTTTCAGCATGGCGCAGGGCGCCAGCAGTTGCGCCGTTATCCCGCGCCGTGCTTTAGCGCGCCCCGTTCCGCGTAATCCGCAGCGAATATCGGCTGGCGTCCCTCAGCGCCCGAACTCCACGATCACCGCGCCCAGTGCAATCAGGCTCATAAGCGCCAGTTTGCGCGGGCCAACGCGCTCTTTCAGGATGAACCAGCCAATCAGCGCGGCAAAAACCGTGGATGTTTCGCGCAAGACCGCCGCTTCGCCCACCTTGCCAATCAAAGTGGCGATCATCACCGCGCCAAAGCTGATATAGGCAATCAGCGCCCCCGACAGCCCGCGCAGCAAGAGCGGCCATGGCCGTGGAGGGTGGGCCATGTTGCGATACCGCAGCGCGCCCAGGATCATGAAATCCACCGAAGAGAGGAAGAAAAACCACGCCAGAAACGCCATCGGATCGCCCGACAGCCGGATCGCCCAGGCATCATAGGTGGTATAGACGGCCACCATCACCCCACCTGCAAGCGCATAGGCCAGCCCGATTTTCAGCGCGCGCATGTCAATCTGTTCTTCCGACAGATTGCGCAGCGCCAGCAGCAAAATCCCCCCAGACAGACAGGCCACGCCCAGCCATTGCAGCGCGGTATAGCTCTCGCCAAAAAACACCATGGCCGCCAGAACGGTAATCAGCGGGCCAGTGCCGCGCACCACGGGATAAACAACAGTAAAGGCCGCGCGTTCATAGGCCAGCGCCATGGCCAGTTTGTAGATGAAATGAATCACCACAACACCCGCCAGAACGGGCCACATATGCGGGGCGGGCGGGCCAAAGACAAAGATCGCGATGGGCGCAGACATGGCCACAAGGGCCAGATCAATCGCCCCGCGCGACAGCCATGGATCATGCCCGCCCTTTTGCAACGCACCAAAGACGGCATGGGCCAGCGCGGCAGTCAGGGCCAGAAGCGTGGCCAGACGCGCACCTTCCGGTGTGCCCACCAGCGAAAGCAGCCAATCACTCATACGCCGCGCCTTTGCGATTGTTTAACATGTGTTCTTTATGCCCCAGAGCGCAGAGAGGCAAGGCCGCTCAGGGCTGGCGCGCGGCTTTCTCGGCAAGGCCGGAGATGCCTTCGCGCCGGGCCAGCTCTGCCTCTATATCTGCCAGCGTCACACCGCGCGCGGCGCACATGACCAGCAGGTGATAGATCACATCCGCCGCCTCGCTTGTCAGGCGCGCGGGATCACCCTTGACGGCCTCTATCACGGCCTCAATGGCCTCTTCCCCGAATTTTTCGGCGCATTTTTCCGGGCCTTTGGCCAATAGCTTGGCTGTCCAACTGGTATCGGGGGCGGCGGCTTGGCGTGCGGCGATAGTGGCGGCCAGCCGTGCCAGCGCGCTCATACCAGCCTCACAGGGATACCGGCTGCGGCCATATGCGCCTTGGCCTGCCCGATTGTATATTCGCCAAAGTGGAAGATGCTGGCCGCCAGCACAGCCGAAGCGCCCGCCACCTGCACCCCTTCCACCAGATGATCCAGATTGCCCACCCCGCCAGAGGCGATAACCGGAATACCCACCGCATCCACAATCGCGCGTGTGAGCGGCAGGTTGAAGCCCGCGCGCGTGCCGTCGCGGTCCATTGAGGTCAAAAGGATTTCGCCCGCGCCTTTGGCCACGACAGTGCGGGCAAATTCCACCGCATCAATCCCTGTAGGTTTGCGCCCACCATGGGTGAAAATCTCCCATTTTCCGGGACTGACGGTTTTGGCATCTATCGCAACCACAATGCACTGGCTGCCAAAACGATCCGCCGCACGGGCCACCACATCGGGATCAGCCACAGCGGCGGAATTGAACGAGACCTTATCCGCCCCCGCCAGCAACAGCGCGCGCACATCTTCGGGCGTGCGCACACCGCCGCCCACTGTCAGCGGCATGAAACAGGCCTCTGCCGTGCGGGTGACAAGATCAAACATCGTGCCCCGGTTTTCATGGGTGGCGTGAATATCCAGAAAGCACAATTCATCCGCCCCCGCCGCATCATAGGCTTTGGCGGCTTCCACCGGATCACCGGCATCGACCAGATCAACGAAATTCACGCCTTTGACCACGCGGCCATCGGCGACATCCAGACAGGGAATGATGCGTGTTTTCAACATAGGCCCCTGATAGCCTGCCAGCCCCGCCCCGAAAAGGGGGGATTTGATACGGATCAAGGACATGAGCGCCAAAACCCCGCTAGTGCTGTGGAAACCATAAGGAGCACAGGCCATGACCGATATCGCCGCCCGCAAAGCCCAGATCACAGAGCGCAAGCTCGAACTGCTGGCGCGGATGACATTTGTGGATGAAGAACTCTCCACTCATGGCAGCGCGGATTGGGAAGATAACGCGACAGAGCATGAAGAGGATGAAACCCTTCAAGCCCTTGGCCTTTCGGCGCAACGGGAAATCCCCATGCTGGACGCCGCCTTGAAGCGGATTGAGGATGGGGAATATGGGTTTTGCACCAAATGCGGCACCCAGATCAGCGAAGAGCGATTGGATTTGTTGCCCGCAACCCCCTTCTGCCGCGACTGCGCGCAATAACTTGCGTGGGCGCGCGTTGCGCCCTATACGCGCGCCATGCTTGACCACGGATCAAACCGCCCCGCTCTGCCGCCCGAAATCGCGCGGCGCCGCACGTTTGCGATCATCTCGCATCCTGATGCGGGCAAGACCACGCTGACGGAAAAATTCCTCCTCTTTGGCGGCGCGATCCAGATGGCGGGGCAAGTGCGGGCCAAGGGCGAAGCGCGGCGCACGCGGTCGGATTTCATGCAGATGGAGAAGGACCGCGGCATATCCGTCTCCGCCTCCGCCATGTCGTTTGATTTTGGTCATTTCCGCTTCAATCTGGTGGATACGCCCGGCCACTCGGACTTCTCCGAGGATACGTACCGCACGCTGACGGCTGTGGACGCCGCCGTGATGGTGATCGACGGGGCCAAGGGTGTGGAGAGCCAGACCCAGAAACTTTTCGAGGTCTGCCGCCTGCGCGACCTGCCAATCCTGACATTCTGTAACAAGATGGATCGTGAAAGCCGCGAGACATTCGATATCATTGACGAAATCCAGCAGAATCTGGCGATAGACGTGACGCCCGCAAGCTGGCCCATCGGCACAGGGGGCGAGTTTATCGGCTGTTATGATCTGCTGCGCGACCGGCTGGAACTGATGGATCGCGCCGATCGCAACAAGCGCGGCGAATCTGTTGTGGTGAATGGGCTGGATGATCCGGCGATGGCAAACCATGTGCCCCCGCATCTGCTGGCAAAGCTGCGCGAAGAGGTGGAAATGGCGCGCGAATTGCTGCCGCCCCTTAACCCGCAATCGGTGCTGGAGGGGCATCTGACGCCGATCTGGTTCGGCTCTGCCATCAATTCTTTCGGGGTGAAGGAATTGATGGACGGGATTGCCGCCTATGCGCCACAGCCGCAGGTGCAAAAGGCCGAAAGCCGCCAGATTGCCCCGGAAGAAGACAAGGTGACAGGCTTTGTGTTCAAGGTTCAGGCCAATATGGACCCAAAGCACCGCGACCGTGTGGCCTTTGTGCGGCTGGCCTCTGGCCATTTTGAACGCGGCATGAAGCTGTTGCATGTGCGCTCCAAGAAACAGATGACAGTGGCAAGCCCTGTGCTGTTTCTGGCCGCCGACCGTGAATTGGCCGAAGAGGCTTGGGCCGGCGATATTATCGGCATTCCCAACCATGGGCAGTTGCGCATTGGCGATGCGCTGAGTGAAGGCGAGGCGCTGCGCTTTACCGGCATCCCGTCTTTCGCGCCGGAATTGCTGCAAGCCTGCCGCGCGGGTGATCCGATGAAAGCCAAACATCTGGACAAGGCATTGACCCAATTTGCCGAAGAAGGCGCGGCCAAGGTGTTCAAGCCCGCTTTTGGGTCTGGCTTTATCGTGGGGGTCGTGGGGCAGTTGCAGTTTGAGGTCTTGGCCAGCCGGATTGAGTTGGAATACGGCCTGCCCGTGCGCTTTGAGCCAACGCAATTCACCTCTGCGCGCTGGGTTTCCGGCGACAAGCTGGCGGTCGAGAAATTTGCCGCCGCCAATAAGCAGCATATGGCCACCGACAGCGATGGTGACCCGGTATTCATGACGCGCCTGCAATGGGATATAGACCGCGTTGGCCGCGATTATCCCGATGTGCGCCTGACCGCGACAAAGGAATTGCACGGCACATGAGGGCGCATGCGCCCGGCCTTGGCGCGCTGAAAACTGTCTCTTGGTGCTGTGACTGTCGGTTATTGCGGGCAGCTTTTTGGGGATTTACCCTTTTGCGCGGAATCGAGGCCGCAGGCCGCCGCGCATCGCCGGGCCGCCCCCTCGGCCCGGCGATTTGGCTGCAACCTGCGCTTAGCCTGAGTTTCGCGCGGATTTGGCCGCCATAAAGTGACATAGCCTCAAGGTTAGATCGCCGCACCGCGGCCCGGCGCTGCGCGGCTTTGCGCCCTCCCCCAATGTCCCCAACCCGCTTAAACCTGCCAGTGGATAGCCCCTGCCCCTTAGCACCCCCTAAAGCGCGGCCAAAATCCTGCGCGCCTCCAAGCTATCAGCATCCATCTGGGCAATCAGCCCGTCCAGCCCGTCAAAGCGCATTTCGTCGCGCAGATGGGCAACCAGCGCCACAGAGAGCGTGCTCCCATAAAGATCGCCTTTGAAATCGAAAATATAGGTTTCCAGATTTGGCAGGTTCTCGCCAAACATGGGCCGCACGCCCATAGAGGCCACACCGTGATATTCGCCCTTATGCGGGCCATCCAGAACAGAGACCAACACGGCATAAACCCCAAAGCGCGGCGGGTGCAGCCCGGTGATGGACATGTTCGCGGTCGGATAGCCCAACGCACGCCCGCGCTTTTCGCCATGCAGCACTTCGCCATCCACCCTGTGCCAATGGCCGAGCATATCGGCGGCAGCGCGGGTGCGCCCCTCGCTCAGCGCCTGCCGGATGGCGGTGGACGAGAAAACACGATCCCCCTCCGCCAGCAGCGGTGCGATGGTCACATCAAAGCCAAGGCTTGCGCCCAGATCGGCCAGATCGCGCGCTGTGCCTGTGCGGCCCTTGCCAAAGCAGAAATCCGCCCCCACCACCACATGACGCACCCCAAGCCCATCCACCAGCACGCTTTGGGCGAAATCGCGCGCGCTGAAGCTGGAAAGATCAGCGCCGAACGGCAGTTGATACAGCTGCGAAACCCCCAGCCTTGCCAGACGGTTCGCGCGGGTTCGCGCGCTCATCAGCCGGAAGGGGGGCGCATCGGGGGCAAAGTATTCGCGCGGGTGGGGTTCGAAACACACAATCCCCAAGGGCGCATCGTCGCGGCGTGCCAGATCAATCACACGTTGATGGCCCCGATGCACCCCGTCGAAATTGCCCATGGCAACAGAGGCGCCCTTGGCCGCTTGCGGAATGTCGTGCCAGTGATAATGCGTCTGCATCGGCCCCCCGCGGGGCACAAGCGCGCCCGCCCTCAGTCAAATTTCCGGCTGGGCGCAAGCACGGTGGCCTCGCCCTTCAGAACTGTCCTATCCCCTACCACGCAGCGACATTCAAGAGTGACGCGCCGTTTTGCGTAATCGATGGTCAGCACAGTGACTTGGGCCAGCACCACATCGCCGGGCCGGACAGGGGCCATGAATTTCAATGTCTGCCCCAGATAGATCGTGCCATGGCCGGGCAACTGTTCGCCAATCACGGCAGAGATCAGCCCGGCCGTCAGCATGCCATGCGCAATGCGCCCTTCAAAAATCGTATCTTGGGCATAATCATCATCCAGATGCACCGGATTGCGATCGGTAGAGACTTCGGCAAAAAGTTCGATATCGCGATTGGTGATTTCCTTGCGCAAATAGCGCGACATCCCGATTTCCAGATCTTCAATGCAGATTGTGCCGCGGGGAAGATTGTCATTCATACCTGTGTCCAACATCGCATTTTGCCCTTTTACTGGCCGAATCTCTCTCTGTATTGCAGTGCAGCATTATCGGAAACCCGCCGGCGCCGCAACAGCGCAGAGCAACAATAAATCAATAATGTCGATTATGTTGCAACTATGTTGCGCAGGCCTTGCGGCAAGCTTGGGCAAGACCAGATAAACAGCCAGCGGTCGGGAACCGCTTTCGCATGGCAGGCTTGGCGCAAGCAGATCACAGGCGGGAAGAGAGAATGCCTGTATTGATCCCCCCCATGCGCAATTCCCCGAACAGGCGCTGATATTCCATTTTCGGGCACAGGTCTTGCACCACGGCAACCCCGCGCGCCTGCGCTGCGGCAGCGGCTTCATCATGGCGCACACCGATTTGCAGCCAGATGGTGCGCAGGTTTGGCAGCACGTCCAGCGCTTCGGCCACAATCGGGGGCACATGATCGGAACGGCGGAAGATATCCACCATATCCACATCCGGCGGGCACTCGGCCAGCCCCGCCCGCACGGTTTCGCCAAACAAGCTTTCCCCTGCATGGCCGGGATTTACCGGGATGATCCGAAATCCTTTCAGCTTCAGATATCGCGCCACAAAATAACTGGGGCGAACGGGGTTCATCGATACGCCCACCACGGCAATGCAGCGCGTGGTGGTCAGAATGTTTCGCAACACTGTGTCAGAGGCTTTGTCCATCCCGGCATGAAAGCCCTGCGGGCGGCCTTTGGCAAGATGAAAAAACGCCCGGCATAAGGCCGGGCGCAGGTGCGGAACGAGGGACAGTAACATAGAAAGACGCGGATGTTCCGGTCTCGCGTCACTCTGCACAGATGGGAATGCCAGCCCGAATGTCCAGAGATGCTCGCGCAACTGTGAGAGGGGCTAAGAGGCTGCACGATAGGTGAGGTCGCGATAATCGGAACGCAGCGACAGCGGCCTTGATGTCATAGCACAAGCCCCACACGTCACATTGCAATAAAGCTAAAGCACAATGCAAGCGACCCTACCAAAAAGCAAATTAATGACAAAAGCACAGCGCCAAGCCCCAGAAACAAATACCGATCGGATGTATCTATAGCCTTTGCAGCTTCGGCCAGCCCTGAAGCGCGCTCCGAAATATCGACAAATCTGGTTGAAAAAAATCCAATAATCCACGCAGCTGCACCCAAGCTAACCCCCAAAACCCATATTCCAAGCGCTATACCGACTGTTCTTCCCGCAATGAGAGATAAAAGGCTCTCAATTTGAGACAGACACGCGACCAATGCGCCCGAATTTATCAAAATTATGGCCCGTATCGCTCCCTGTGCATATGCCTGTGAAATTTCTCGATAATCTGCCATACTTACCTCTCCACCTCAACGCTTCCCCCGCCGTTTCACACCGCCGCGCTGCCCCGGCCTACCGGCGGTAGAGCGGGGTTTGACCGCATGATCCACGGCATCCTCGATCACCGATTGCCGGGCAAGCGGGTCATCGGCGATGGCAAGTTCTACCGCTTCCAGCCGCTTCACCTCGTCGCGCAGGCGCGCGGCTTCTTCAAATTCCAGATTCTCGGCGGCTTTGCGCATCTCCAGCCGCAGCCCTTCCAGATGGGCCTGCAAATTCGCGCCCGGTTTCACTTTGTCAACCTTCGCGGTAACGCGGGCCATATCTGTATCGCCCTGCCACAGGCCCGATAGCACATCTTCCACATTCTTGCGCACGGTTGTGGGGGTGATCCCATGGGCCAGATTATAGGCCACCTGCTTTTCGCGGCGGCGGTTGGTTTCGGCCAAGGCGCGTTCCATGCTGCCGGTAATCCTGTCGGCATACATGATCACGCGCCCGTCGGCATTGCGCGCAGCCCGCCCGATTGTCTGCACAAGGCTTGTTTCGGAACGCAGGAACCCTTCCTTATCGGCATCCAGAATCGCAACCAGCCCACATTCTGGAATGTCCAGCCCCTCGCGCAAAAGGTTTATCCCGATCAGCACATCAAAGGCGCCCAGCCGCAGATCGCGCAAAATCTCTATCCGCTCGATCGTATCAATATCGCTATGCATGTAGCGCACGCGAATCCCCTGTTCATGCAGATATTCTGTCAGGTCCTCTGCCATGCGCTTGGTCAGCACTGTGACCAGAACGCGCAAATCCCTTGCTGCGACCTTGCGGATTTCATCCAGCAGATCATCCACCTGCATATGCACGGGCCGGATTTCCACCTCTGGATCAACCAGCCCTGTGGGCCGGATCACCTGTTCGGTGAAAATGCCGCCTGTCTGTTCCAGTTCCCACGCCGCCGGGGTGGCCGATACAAACACCGATTGCGGGCGCATCGCGTCCCATTCCTCAAACTTCAGGGGGCGGTTATCCATACAGCTTGGCAAGCGGAACCCATGTTCCGCCAGCGTGAATTTGCGCCGATAGTCGCCCCGATACATGCCGCCGATCTGGGGCACGGAGACATGGCTTTCATCGGCGAAGACAATAGCATTATCGGGGATGTATTCGAACAGGGTGGGGGGCGGCTCACCCGGAGCGCGGCCGGTCAGATAGCGGGAATAATTCTCGATTCCGTTGCAGACGCCCGTGGCCTCAAGCATTTCCAGTCGAAATTGGTGCGCTGCTCAAGCCGCTGCGCTTCAAGCAATTTGCCCTCTGCGATCAGCTGGTCAAGGCGCTGCTGCAATTCCCATTTTATGCCCTTGATCGCTTGCTGCATGGTGGGGCGCGGGGTCACATAATGGCTGTTGGCATAAATGCGGATTTGCTCAAAACTGTCCGTTTTCGCACCTGTGAGGGGGTCAAATTCGGTGATTGCCTCCAATTCCTCGCCAAAAAACGATAATTTCCACGCGCGATCTTCAAGGTGGGCGGGCCAGACCTCGATCACATCGCCGCGCACGCGAAAGCTGCCGCGCTGAAAGGCGGCATCATTGCGGCGGTATTGCTGGGCCACCATATCGGCCAGAACCTGCCGCTGGTTATAGCTTTCGCCCACCGTGAAATCCTGCGTCATGGCCGAATATGTCTCGACCGAGCCTATGCCATAGATGCAAGAGACAGAGGCCACGATGATCACGTCATCGCGTTCCAGAAGCGCGCGGGTGGCGGAATGGCGCATCCGGTCGATCTGTTCGTTGATCTGCGATTCTTTTTCAATGTAGGTGTCAGAGCGCGCAACATAGGCTTCTGGCTGGTAGTAATCATAATAACTGACAAAATATTCCACGGCGTTATCGGGAAAAAAGCCTTTGAATTCGCCATATAGCTGCGCGGCAAGGGTTTTGTTCGGGGCAAGGATAATCGCGGGGCGTTGGGTTTCTTCAATGATCTTGGCCATTGTATAGGTCTTGCCTGTGCCAGTGGCCCCCAAGAGCACCTGATTGCGCTCTCCCTCCTGCACCCCTTGCACCAATTCGGCAATGGCGGTGGGCTGATCGCCTGCGGGCTGGAAAGGGCTGGCCATGCGAAAGCGCCGCCCGCCTTCCAGTTTAGGGCGGGTCAGCACGGCGGGGCGTTCGGCTGGCAGGTTGCTGTTGTTATGGGGCATGGGGTTTCCCTTGAGGCTTTGGCGCATAGTTGGGCTTTCGCACCTTGGGTTCAAGGGCAGAATGCGGCGCGGGGCAATGCGCGCCCAGCAGCGGGGCACAGAGCCTTGGAGATTTCGCGCGATGCCGGTGCAATCTCAGGCCCCGGCCCTGCAATTCAGCACATGCGCCCCAGAATGACAGGGCGGGGCGGGGCCGCGCTGTGGCCAATCTGGCAAGCGGCCAGAAATGCGGCGGAGGCGCGCTCTGCCTGCGCATCGGTTGCGGCATGCACGCGCGCAAGCGCCGTGCCCGGCATCACGTCAGCCCCTTCTGGCAGGATATCTGAAAAGCCCACGCGCGGATCAATCCTGTCGGTGGGCTGGCGGCGCCCGCCACCAAGGGCAATCACCGCCAAGCCCAGCGCGCGGGTGGCATAGCCTGTCACAACCCCGGCCTCGGGGGCGGGTATATCACGGATTACGGGCGCGGGGGGCAGATGGCGGGCCGGCGCTTCCAGCAAATCACGCGGCCCGCCCAACCCGGCCACCATCCGGGCAAAGCGCTCTGCCGCCGCGCCAGAGGTAAAGGCGCGCTCCAGCGCCACGCGGGCCTGTGCCAGATCGGGGGCAAGCCCCGCCTGTACCAGCCCCTCCGCGCCCAGCGCGCATGTCACCTCCCACAAGCGCGGATCACGCGCGCGCCCGGTGAGGAAATCCAGCGCCACGGCCACTTCCAGCGCATTGCCTGCCGCCGGGGCAAGGGGCGCGCTCATATCGGTGAGCAGCGCCACCGTGCGGCAGCCCGCCCCATTTGCCACATCCACCAGCGCGCGGGCCAGCCCCTCAGCCTCTGCCGGGCTGGCCATGAACGCGCCATTGCCGCGTTTCACATCGAGAACCAGCGCATCCAAGCCCGCCGCCAGCTTTTTGGACAGGATCGAGGCCGTGATAAGATCCTGCGATTCCACTGTCGCCGTCACATCGCGCACGGCATAGAAGCGTTTGTCAGCCGGGGCCAGTTCGGCGGTTTGGCCAATGATCGCGCAACCCACCTGCGCCACAAGGCGGCGCAAACGCCCCATATCGGGGGCGGTGGTATAGCCGGGAATGGCCTCAAGCTTGTCCAGCGTGCCGCCCGTATGACCAAGTCCGCGCCCCGAAATCATCGGCACAAATGCCCCGCAAGCCGCCAGCGCGGGCGCGAGCATGAGGGAAACAGTATCACCAATTCCGCCCGTGGAATGCTTGTCCAGCACTGGCCCCTGATCCCATCTCAGCACCTGGCCGGAATCGCGCATGGCCTCTGTCAGGGCCACGCGCTCTGCCAGATCCATGCCCTTCAGAACCACGGCCATGGCAAATGCCCCCAGTTGCGCATCCCCCAGATCGCCCGATGTGATCCCGCCCACCAGCGCGCCAATCTCGGCGCGGGTCAGGCTGTGGCCATCGCGCTTGCGGCGGATCATTTCCTGAAACAGCATGCAAGCCCCATCTGTTGCCCCCGTTCAGACTTGCCTTTCCGCCCGCCAAAGGCAAGGCTTCATCCGAAGGGGGACACCGCCATGACAGACCCGCGCATTGCCGCAAGCTTTGCCTGCCAAAGCATGATGACCAGCCTGCAAGCCCGGCTTGTCAGCGCCCATGGCGGGCGCTGCGTGATAACCGCCCCGCTCTTGCCAGCCTATCAGCAACAACATGGCGCGGCGCATGCGGCTGTGGCCTTTGCCTTGGGCGATTCTGCGGCGGGCTATGCCGCCCTAAGCCTGATGCCAGAGGGGCAAGAGGTGATGACAGTGGAAATGAAAATCAACCTTCTGTCGCCCGCCATGGGCGAGGGGCTGGAAGCGGTGGGCGAGGTGCTGCGCGCCGGGCGCAGGCTGACAGTTGTGCGCGCCGAAGTGGTGGCGCTGCAAGGCAGCGCGCGCAAGACAGTGGCATTGCTGCAAGGCACGATGATCGGGGTTTCCTGACAGCTCTGGACAAGGGGCGCGCGGGTAAATATTACACACGTTCATTACCCGAAAGTGCCCCGATGCCCACGCGCCCCACACTTGGAAACTGGATTGGCCTGATCGCCCTGGGGCTGATCTGGGGGGCTTCTTTTCTGGGGGTGGCAATCGCGCTGGAAGGGTTCGCGCCGGTCTGGCTGGCGGCATTGCGCATTGTGATTGGCGCGCTCACCCTCAGCGCGATTGCCGCAGTGCTGAACGTGCGCATCCCCCTGTCAGGCGGAGTATTTGCCTTTGCGGCGGGGATGGGCGTCTTTTCCAATGCCTTGCCCTTCTTTTTGCTGGGCTGGTCACAACAGCATGTGTCCTCAGGCTTTGCGGGGATCACAATGGCGGCAATCCCGCTTTTCGTGATCGGGTTTGCACATTTCCTGATTGCCGGCGAAGGGCTAAGCCGCCAGAAATCACTTGGCTTTGCGCTGGGGCTGATCGGGGTGGGGGTGCTGATCGGGCCGGGGGTGCTGGCGGCCTCTGGATCGGAATTTGAGGGGCTGGCGCGGCTGGGATGCCTTGCCGCAGCCCTAAGCTACGCGGTGGGCGCGATCCTGACAAGGCGCTGCCCCGATGTGCACCCTGTGGGCTTTGGCGTGCTGGCGCTCTGGGTGGCCAGTGCCATCATGCTGCCGGCGGCGCTGATTACCGAAGGGGTGCCAGAGATGCCCCCCATGCGCCCCGCGCTTGCCGTGCTGTATCTGGGCCTGTTGCCCACAGGCTACGCCACTTATCTGCTGGTGGGGATCATCCGCAGCGCAGGGCCAAGCTTTTTGGCACAGGTGAATTATCATGTGCCCGTCTGGTCGGTTCTGCTGGGGGTGCTGGTGCTGAATGAGGAGTTGCCGGGGCGCTTTGTGCTGGCGCTTGGCATCATTATCAGCGGCCTGATGCTGGCGCGGCGCAGCCCCCTTCGCAGCGGTGCTGCCACCTGATAGGCTTGGCCCATGTGTGGACGCTTTGCCATAACCCTGCCCAATGACGCCATGGCCCGCGCCTTTGGCGCACAGCCTGCCAATGATCTGCCGCAGGGGCCGCGCTTTAACATTTGCCCCACCCAAAGCGTGGCTTGCGTGACCAGCCGCGATGGCAACCGCCAGCTTGCGGCCCTGCGCTGGGGGTTCTTGCCCGACTGGTACAAAACCGAAACCGCAGGGCCTTTGCTGATCAATGCGCGCGCCGAAACGCTGGCCAGCAAACCCGCCTTTGCCAAGGCCGCACGGATGCGGCGCGGGATTATCCCGGCCTCTGGGTTTTATGAATGGACGCAGGATAGCGCCGGCAACCGCCTGCCATGGTATATTTATCCCGCACAAGGCGACATGCTGGCCTTTGCCGCCATCTGGCAAATCTGGGAACGCGGCGACACGCGGCTGGCCACCTGTGCAATCGTCACCTGTGCCGCCAATGCCGATATCGTGCATATACACCACCGGATGCCCGTCATCCTAGCACCCGAAGACTGGGCGCTGTGGCTGGGCGAGGCCGGGCATGGGGCCGCGCGGCTGATGCGCCCTGCCCCGCCCGATGCGCTGGCCGCACATCGCGTACACCCGCGCGTCAATTCCAACCGCGCGGAAGGGGCGGCCCTGATTGCGCCGCTGGAGGCCGTGCCATGACGCGCTATGCCCCCCAATTGCAACTTGGCCTGATACTGGGGCTGTTGGCGCTGGGCTTCTGGCTAAGTGCAGATGCCCAGCAAATTGCCGCAGGTATTGCGCTGTTCCTGTTGGGAATGGTGATGCTGGAGGATGGGTTCAAAGGGCTTGGCGGCTCTGTTCTGGCGCGGGTGTTGCAGCGCGCTACAGCCAGCTTGCCGCGCGCCATGGGCTTTGGGGTGCTGGCCACGACGATCACGCAATCCAGCTCGCTTGTCTCTGTCATCTCCATCTCTTTCCTGAGTGCGGGGCTGATTTCGCTGCAAGCCGGGCTTGGCATTATCTTTGGCGCCAATCTGGGCACGACATCGGGCGCTTGGCTGATTGCGGGCGTGGGGCTGAAGGTGGATATCGCCGCCTATGCCATGCCGCTTCTGGCATTTGGCGCGGTGCTGATGTTCCAACGCGCACCTGGCCTGCGCGGCGGGGGCCAGGTGCTGATCGGGATCGGGCTGATCTTTCTGGGCATTGCCTTTATCAAGGCGGGGTTTGATGCCTTCAGTGCCGGGTTTGATCTGACACGGCTTGCACTGGCCGGGCTGGCCGGGCTGGCTGTCTATACGCTGCTTGGCGCGGCCGCGACAGTTGTGATGCAATCCAGCCATGCCACGATGCTTTTGGTTATCACCGCGCTGGCCAGCGGGCAAATCAGCTATGAAAACGCGCTTGCGGTGGCGATTGGTGCGAATATCGGCACAACGGTTACAGCGCTGATCGGCGCGGCTTCGGCCAATTATCAGGGCAAGCGGCTGGCGCTGGGGCACTTGATTTTCAACCTTGTCACAGCGCTGACAGCGCTGGCGCTGATTACGCCCCTTAGGGGGCTGGTGGATCATATCAGCGATGCGCTTGGCATTGGCGCGCAGGATTTCGCGCTTCGGCTGGCCGTGTTTCACACGCTGTTCAACCTGCTGGGTATCGCGCTGATGCTGCCGCTGATGGCGCGGCTGGTGCAGTTTCTGGAACGCCGCATTGCCGCGCCTGCCCCCAGTATCAGCCAGCCGCGTTATATCATGGGTGATCTGGGCGATTTTCCCGCCACTATCCTGGCCGCGCTGCGCAATGAATTGCGCCATCTGCACAGCAACGCCGCCAGCCTGATCTGTGAGGGCCTGAATCTGCGGCTGGAAGATTTGATGCACTCCAAGGATATCCCTCTTACCGTGGCACGCGCACGCCAGCCCATCGGGCTGGATTTCGAGCGCCGCTATGAAGACAAGATCAAAAGCCTGCATGCCGCGATTGTGGATTTTGCCGCCCAGAAAGCCGCGCTGCCCTTGCCCGTGCCTGTGCTGATACGGTTGCAGGAATTGCGCGATGCCGCCGGCGCTTTGGTGCGCGCCGTCAAGGCCGTGAAACACATGCGCGAAAATGTGCAGCGCTTCACCACAGCGGATATGGGCGAAATATCGCATCTTTATGACAGTCTGCGCATGGATCTGGCCCATGTCTTGACAGAAATTGAACGGCTGGAGGGCACAGAGCCTGCCGCGCGCTCTGCTTTGGGGATTGTGGCAGAGCGGCGCGCGCTGGTCGAAGGGGGCCACAGGGCCGCGCGCACAGTCGAGGCCGCCTTGCAAACACGGCGCATCAGCGCCAGCGATGCAACATCTTTCCTCAATGATTCCAGCTATGCGTTTGAAAGCATGCGCGCGCTTCTGGATGCCGCACAACTGATATACCGCCCCGAAAATGAAGCAGAGGCCGAAATAGAGCGCCTGCTGGAGCTGGATGAAGACGAGGTTAAAGACGCGTCACAATCAGAAGATCACTTGTCATAACACTGTCACAGGCGCATGCTTCTTGTTCTGACATTGCAGGGTCAGGAAAGGGCACAGCATGGCACATGAGAAACTGGCAGAAAGACTGGGCGCCTATTACGCACGGCTGGGCGCGGGCAAGGCGCATAAGATCAAAGCGCGGGATGTGGAAAAAGTGCTGGAAAAACTGCGCGACCGCCGCGCCGAACTGGCTGCAGATACGCCCGACAAGCCAGAGAAGGCCGCACGCTTGCACACCAAGATCGCCACGGCAGATGAATTGATCAGCCGCGCTGAATGGTTGCTGTCCGAGTTGACGCGCATGGCCCCGCCACAGGCCACCCCTGCGGAAGCGGAAGAAACGCCTGCCAGCGAAGACACAGCCGCCCCAAGCGAAGAGGCCAAGCAGGATTGACGCCCCGCGCCCGTGGCTTTAGCCCTGACGCATGACTGGCCAAGGGGGAAAGACCATGCAGCCCATGACCGCGGCAGACAGGCTTGCCCGCTGCAAGCAGATATTGGCAGAGCTGGTGGCCTTCCCTTCCATCTCTGCCGATGGCAACCGCGCGATAACAGAGCATCTTGCAGGCTATCTGCAAGCCTGCGGTGCGCGTATCTGGCTGCAACCCGATGCGACAGGCGCAAAGCTGAACCTCTTTGCCAGCATTGGCCCCGATAAGCCCGGCGGCGTTATCCTGTCGGGCCATACCGATGTTGTGCCAGTGGCAGACCAACCCTGGAGCAGCGCCCCCTTTGAGATGGTCGCGCGCGATGGCAAACTGTTCGGGCGCGGCACATGCGACATGAAAGGCTTTATCGCCGCCTGCGTGACAATGGCGCCCGAATTTGCGCGCCGTCCGCTGGCCGTGCCTGTGCATTTCGCCTTCACCTATGACGAAGAAATCGGCTGTTTTGGCGCGCAAGCCCTGACAGAGGCATTACAGGCGCGCGGCCTGCACCCCGCCGCCGCGATTATTGGCGAACCGTCGCTGATGCAGGTGATTGACGGCCACAAGGGCTGTTATGAATATACAACATGGTTCACCGGGCTGGAGGGGCATGGATCGGCCCCCGATCTGGGGGTGAATGCCGTGGAATATGCCGCGCGCTTTACCATGGCGCTGGTAGAACTGCGCGCAGAGCTGAAAGCCCGTGCGCCACAGGATTGCCCCTTTGACCCTCCGCATACCACCATAAACCCCGGCATGCTGGCGGGCGGGCTGGTGCATAACATCATCCCCGGCAAGGCAAGGCTGGATTGGGAAATGCGGCCCGTGCACCCCTCTGATGCCGAATTCGTAAAGGCGCGGCTGGCAACGCTGGTGCAGGATGAATTGCTGCCCGCCATGCGCGCGCGCCATGCAGGGGCCGATATCCAGACCGAAACAGTGGCCGAAGTGGTGGGGCTGGCCCGCGAGGGGCACAACCCCGCGCGTGATCTGGCAATGGAATTGACGGGGGCAAATGCTGCCGGCCTTGTTCCTTTCGGAACAGAGGCGGGGTTGTTCCAAGCCATTGGCATTCCGGCTGTGATCTGCGGGCCGGGATCAATCGCTCAGGCGCATAAGCCCGATGAATATCTGGCGCTGGATCAACTGGCGGCCTGCCTTGGCTTTCTGGACAGGTTGGGCGCGCGGCTGGCGCGCCCGGTCTGACATCAGCGCCTCATAGCTCTTCAGCGTTCAGCCTGCGCCCCAGCGCGCGGCCCACGGATTTGGAAATATCGCTGAATACTGTATCAAATGCCTGAAACAGGGCGCGATTGAACGCCTGCCCCAGCGGGGTGGATACATAGTCGATATAGGTTTGCAACTCTTCCGCGCTCAGGGGCGCATAGGCCAGCAGGAAGTAGGATTCACTCCAATCCTCGACATCCAGCCGGATGGAAGGTTCCTGCGCCCAAACCATAAACAGCACCTGATCGGCGCTGAGATCACTGGCGGCATCCTCTGCCATCATGCCTGCGTAATAGGCATAACTTGTGTTCAGGCCCAGAGAGACATTCAGCTCTATCAGGTCATTGGCCTCGATGCGGGCGCGCACCAGATCAAGGCGGCGCGCGCGGTCGGACTCGGGGCGCGCATCGCGTGCCTCTATCAAAGCCATGCGCGCGATATCATCCACTTCGGGATCAAGCAGCGCCCTGCGCGCCGATATTTCCAGCCGCAAAATCTTGCGCCCCAGATCGGTATTGGCAAAATCAAGGGCATCTTGCACGACATCGGGCTGGCCTTCCAATTCGGCGCGCAAGCGGGCGGTGAAATCGGCTTCCATCCGGGCGGGCTGGTAAATCTGGGCAACATCGCGCTGGAACTGGGCAAGCGCGCGGCCCTCCAGCGTTGTAACCCCATCGGCCATGACCGATTGCAACCCTTCTTCGGCCATGATCTCAAACAGCTCTGGCAGCAGATAGGCGCGCGCCAAGTCATCGGCTGCGGCAGGGCGTATGGGCGTAATCGCAAAAAGCAGCGCCGCCAGCAGGGCTATGGGGTGCTGCGCGAAAGTTCTGAGCATGGGGGCCTGTGTCCTTGTGTAACTCGCGGCCATGATAGTCCGGGTTCAGGGCACTGGCCAAACACATTCTTGCGCGGGGCAGGTTTGGGCTTCGAATAGGCCGCGAGCACAGCCACCCGCGCACCTTTCGGTAAACGTCAGCCCATCATCTTCAGCGCAAGGGCTGGATCATCGGTGATGATCCCATCCACCCCCATATCCATCATGGCGCGCATGTCTTCTTCGGCATTCACAGTCCAGACATTCACGGCCAGATCAGCGTCATGGGCCTCTGCAACGGCCTGCGGTGTGAGATCGCGGAAATAAGGGCACCATGCGCGCGCACCTTGCGCGGCAATCAACCGCGGCAGGCTGCCGCCCGCCTGCGCCAAGGATAGCCCGGCCATCCAGGGTGAGCCTTCTGTAACCGTCAAATCCTCGCCCGGTTGCTGATAGCTGAGATAGGCGCGCGCAATCTCTGGCGCTGCGGCTTTGAGGGCAGACAGCACCCGCCAGTCAAAAGACGAAATCACCACCCGCGCGGCCAGATCATGCACCGCCAGCGCCGCCAGCACCGAAGCCACAAGCGCGGCAGGCGGATCGCCCAGATCATCACGATGCGCGAAAGATTTGATTTCGATATTCAGGATCATCCCATCATGTTTGGCCTGCCAGTCCAGCACATCGGCCAGAAGCGGCGCGCGCGCCCCGTCCACGGGCCGTTGGTTGGGGTAGCGTTTGCCATAGTCGTGGTCGGGATGCAGGCGGCCCAGATCATAGGCTTGCAGCTCTGCCACTGTCAGATCCCGGATTTTCGGCCCCGGCGCAGGCAGCCAGTTGCCTGCACCATCGCGCGCAAGCTGCATGGGCATGAGCGGATCATGGATCACCACAGGCACGCCGCCTTGCACATTCTGCACATCAATTTCTACTGCCGGAACACCGATTTCGGCCAGATATTCAAACCCGGCCATCGTGTTTTCGGGCAGTACAGCGCGCGCGCCACGGTGGCCATAGATCAGCGGGTGGCCCTTGGGGCGGCGGAATGGGTTGGACATGGCGCGCCCTCACGCCAACCGTTTGCCGCTTTCGCGGTCAAACGGGTGCAGCTTGTCGCGCGGCACAGAGAAATTCAGCACCGACCCTTCGGCCACATCAGGCACATGCGGCAGGCGCACAACCACGGTTTCGGACATGCCCTCGAAACGCAGATGCAGATGGCTTTCCGCGCCCGCAGGTTCCAGCAGCAGCAAGCGCCCGCTTAGCGCCAAAGCCCCCTCTTGCACCGGGCCAAGCGCCATATCTTCGGGCCGGATGCCGATGAAATCTGCCTTGGCGGGCATATGGGCCAGTGCCTCTGCCGCCACCTGCCCGCGCAGGTAATCCGAGGGCAGCATATTCATGGCCGGAGAGCCGATAAACCCCGCCACAAACACGGTTTCAGGGCGCGAATAAAGTTCCATCGGCGTGCCGATCTGTTCAATCCGCCCGCCATTCAGAACCACCAGACGATCCGCCATTGTCAGCGCTTCCAACTGGTCATGCGTGACATATAGCGAGGTTGTGCCAAGGCGCTTTTGCAATTGCCGGATTTCCACCCGCATCTGGACACGCAATTTCGCATCCAGATTTGACAGCGGCTCATCAAACAGAAAGGCCGCAGGTTCGCGCACAAGGGCGCGGCCCATGGCAACGCGCTGGCGCTGCCCGCCAGACAACTGGCGCGGCTTGCGATCCAGAAATTGCCCGATCTGCAACATATCGGCGGCCTCTTTCACGCGGCGGTCAATCTCTGGCTTGGCAATGCCACGGTTTTTCAGGCCGTAAGCCAGATTGTTATAGACGGTCATATGCGGGTAAAGCGCGTAATTCTGGAACACCATCGCAATATCACGCTCTGCCGGTTCCAGATGGTTAACCACCCGATCCCCGATTTTCAGCGTGCCTTCGGTGATGGTTTCCAAGCCCGCGACCATGCGCAGCAAGGTGGATTTGCCGCAACCAGAGGGGCCAACCAGCACGATCATTTCGCCATCTTTGATGTCGATATTGACATCCGTCACCGCGCGCACATTGCCCGCATAGACCTTGCCAAGCTTATCCAAGGTAATAGAGGCCATGGGTTATTTCTCCGTCTCGGTCAGGCCTTTGACAAACAGGCGTTGCATGAACAGGATCACAAGGATCGGGGGCAAAGCGGCCAGAACGACAGTGGCCATCACCAGATGCCACAACGGCTCTGAATCGCCCCCTGTCACCATGCGCTGAATGCCCATGACAATGGTGTAATATTCGGGGTCTGTGGTGATCAGCAGGGGCCAGAGATACTGGTTCCAGCCATAGATGAACATGATCACAAACAGCGCCGCAATATTGGTGATGGACAAGGGCAGCAGGATATCCTTGAAAAACTTCATCGGCCCTGCCCCATCCACGCGCGCGGCCTCCATCAGCTCTTCCGGGACTGTCATGAAAAACTGGCGGAACAGGAATGTGGCCGTGGCGCTGGCGATCAGCGGAATTGACAGGCCCGCGAAGGAATTGAGCATCCCCAGATCGGCCACCACCTGAAAGGTGGGCACAATCCGCACTTCAACCGGCAGCATCAGGGTCAGGAAGATGATCCAGAAAAAGAAGATGCGGAAGGGAAAGCGGAAATACACAATCGCAAAGGCCGACAAAAGCGAGATGGAAAGCTTGCCGATGGTGATGGCCATGGCCATGACAAAACTGTTCCACAGCATCCCGCCAATGGGCGGCGTGCCAGCGCGCGAACGGCCCTCGGTTATGACGGTTTTGTAATTTTCCAGCGCATTCGGGCCGGGCAAAAGCGGCATGACCCCGCGAATGAACGTGCCCGGCGGATGGGTCGAGGCTATGATCGCCACATAAACCGGAAAGATCACGATGGCCACGCCAAGGATCAGCACCAGATGGGCGAAGAAATTGCCCCAGCGGTTATTCTCAACCATTGGCCTTGCCCCTCAATAATTCACGCGCCGCTCGATATAGCGGAACTGGATGACGGTCAGCACAATCACGATCGCCATCAGGATCACAGATTGCGCGGCGGAAGAACCGAGGTTGAGGTTCACGAACCCGTCGCGATACACTTTATAAACCAGAATATTGGTGGCCTGTGCCGGCCCGCCTTCGGTGGTGGCATGGATCACGCCGAATGTATCGAACATGGCATAGACGATATTCACCACCATCAGGAAAAACGTGATCGGCGAAAGCAGCGGGAAAACGATTGTCCAGAAGCGCTTGAACCGGCTTGCCCCATCGATGGCGGCGGCCTCTATCAGCGATTGCGGGATGGATTGCAGGCCCGCAAGGAAGAACAGAAAGTTATAGCTGATCTGCTTCCACGCCGCCGCGATGATGACAAGGATCATGGCATCGGTGCTTGATGACCGGTGATTCCAGTCATAGCCGAACCCCTTGAGCATATAGGGCATGATCCCGATAGAGGGGTTGAAGATGAACCACCACAACACCCCCGCAATTGCCGGGGCAACCGCATAGGGCCAGACCAGAAACGTGGTGTAACTGTCGCGCGAGCGGATCATGCGATTGACCATCACGGCAAATAGCAGCGCCACCGACATGGACAGAAATGTCGTTCCCAGACTAAAGACAAATGTCACCTTCAGCGAATTCAGATAAAGCGGATCGGCAAACAGGCGGTTGAAATTGTCAAACCAGACAAAATCTGTGCGCAGCCCGAAAATATCCTGCCGCAAGAAGGATTGATACAGCGCCTGCGACGCTGGCCAGATGAAGAAAATCAGCGTCACGATCACCTGTGGCGCAAGCAGCGCATAAGGCAGCCAGCGGCTGGAAAAGGTCATCCGTTTGGTTTGCATGGGTGTGGCCCCGATCCGCGTGCAAAAACCCCGCCCCGGACAATATTCCGGGGCGGGGCATTATGGCAGTGTCTTAGCGCTGGGCTTCAAACTGGCGCAGCAGGTCATTGCCGCGGCTTACTGCGGAATCTGCCGCTTCCTGCCCGGTTTTCGCACCTGTCATCACCGCTTCCATCTCTTCCGAGATCACATCGCGGATCTGCACGAAATTGCCAAAGCGCAGCCCGCTGGAATTTTGCGTTGGCTCGTTCAGCGTCATTTGCAGGATAGAGGTATCCGCACCGGGGTTCTCGTCATAATAGCCGCGCTCGCGCGTCAGATCGAACGAGGCTTGGGTGATTGGCAGATAGCCTGTCACCTGATGCCAGTCGGCCTGCACCACGGGATCGGACAGATATTCGAAGAACCGGGCAACGCCCAGATATTCGTCATCTGTGTGCCCTGTCAGCACCCACAATGTCGCGCCCCCGATGATGGAGTTTTGCGGCGCACCTGCAACATCATCATAGTAAGGCTGGAAACCAAAGCCTACGTTGAAATCTGCATTGCGCAGAACACCCGCACGGCTGGCAGAAGAGCCGAAGACGATCCCGCATTCACCCGAATAGAAGGCCGGGAAAGCATCGGGGCCAGGGCCAGGGCCACCCCAACGGAATGCGCCCACATCCTGCCAGGCTTTCAGATTGTCCCAATGACGGGCAACCAATTCGTTGTTGAACACAAATTCCGTATCAAAACCTTCAAAGCCGTTGGCCTTTGTGCCCAAGGGGATATTGTGCCATGCGCTGAAATTCTCCAGCATCACCCAGCTTGGCCAGCTTGTGGTAAAGCCGCAAGGTGCTGCACCGGATTCAAGGATCGCCACGGATGCAGCTTCCATTTCCGCCCATGTGCGCGGGGGTTGTTCAGGGTCAAGCCCTGCCGCCGCAAAGATATCCTTGTTGTAATACATGATCGGGGTAGAGCTGTTGAAGGGGAAAGACAGCATGTTCCCGTTGGGATCAGTATAATAGCTGACAACCGCAGGCAGATAGGCCGAAGCATCAAACGGCACGCCCTTATCAGCCATGAGCTGATAGATTGGATAAATCGCCCCTTCGGCGGCCATCATCGTGCCTGTGCCCACTTCGAACACCTGCACAATATGGGGCTGCTGGTTTGCGCGGAATGCAGCAATCGCGCCTGTCATCGTTTCGGTGTAAGTGCCGCGGAAACTGGGCACGACACGGAAATCGGACTGGCTGTTGTTGAACCCTTCAGCCACTTCTTCCAGAAGCTCGCCCAACTCGCCGCCCAAAGCGTGCCACCAGTTGATCGTTGTCTGTGCATGTGCCCAGACGGGGGAAAGCGCAGTGGTTGCCGCAAGGCACGCACCGAATACATGTTTCTTCATTGTCATCCTCCCTATGGAGATAGCATTGCCACTTACATGGTTATCACGACCGAAAGCATCGGGCCGCTTGCTACCGTGTTTAGGTTTGCATTGTAACAATCATAAGACAAGACAATTTTTTCTTGGATTGCCATAATGTTATGTTATGGATTTACCAAAAGGTAAAGAAAGCAAAGCGGAATGCAGCCACAGCTTAGCCCCCGCCAACTGGAAGCCCTGCTGGCCGTGATCGAACATGGCACAATGACGCGCGCCTCACAGGCGCTGGAGGTCTCGCAACCCGCTGTCAGCCGCCTGATTGCGGATCTTACCGATTCGCTTGGCTTTGCGCTTCTGGAACGACGGGACGGGCGGCTTGTCCCTACACAGGAAGCGCGGTTTCTGATGCCCGATATCAAACGCTCGCTGGATCTGTTGGGGCGGATTTCCGATGCCGGGCGCAATATCACCCAGCGCAAAGCCGGAGAATTGCGTATTGCCTGCCTGCCGGGATTTGCCGTCAGTCATCTGCCCGGCTTTATCGCCAGCTTTCTGCGCAGCCGCCCCGATGTCACCCTGACACTGGAACCCGACAGACCAGAGCGCATTCTGGAATGGATGGTGGGCGCGCAATTTGATGTAGGGATTACAGATGCCGACGGGTTTGAGGGCCACCCGGCACTGGAAAGCACCCGTCTGGATATCCGCACTGTGTGCATATTCCCCGAAGGCAGCCCGCTTGCACGCCTGAACGTGATCCGCCCGCGCGATCTGGTGGATTACAAACTGATCCATGCGCGGCGCGAAAGCGCCTATTTCAAACAATTGCAGGCCGCTTTTGCGGCAGATGGTGCCAGTATCCATACCTTTATCGAAGCCCGGCAATTTACCACCGCCTGCGAATTTGTGCGCCACGGCGTTGGGGTGGCCGTTATCAGCGAAATGGACGCGGCCCAATATGCCACCCGAGGGGTAGCCTATCGCCCCTTCCAGCCCGCAATGGCACACAAGCTGTCACTTGTGCGCCCCATCCACAAAGCCCCCTCACTGATTGCGCTGGAATTCATCGAGGAATTCTCTGCCAGCCTGAAGCAATTTGAATTCACTCCCGCCCCCGCATAGCCCTTATTGGCCCCGCGCGGCCAGCCATTCACGCATCTGCGCAATTTCTTCCGCCTGCGCCGCGATGATTTCGCGCGCAAGTGCGGCTACTTCCGGGTCTTGCCCGTATTCCAGCACGATTTCGGCCATGGCAATTGCGCCTTCATGATGCGGGATCATGCCCGCGATGAAATCCACATCGGCATCACCCGTAAAGGGAATCATCATGCCCGCATGCATGGCATCATTGGCCGCCATGAACGCCGCGGTCGAAGGGGGCATATCCGCGGCTGCGCCGTGGCCCGCATGGCCGCCATGATTCATATGGCCATGACTGGACGCAATGGCGTAGCCGGCAGCACCAAGGCCAAGGCCAGCCGCAAGCACGGCAAAAAGCGGTAGACGTTTCATGGCGTTCCTCTGGTTGAATTTGGCTGATCGATAACCCCCTCCACCTTCTGGAAGGATAATCACGAACGCGTGACTCCCATACCAAAACGCTAGGCGATTCACACATTTCTGAGCGTCCATCCGTGGGTGAAGGATTTGAAGTACTGGAGACCGTGGCGGAAGGTTATTGGTCCGGGCGGTTTGGATTTCGGATAGCCGTCCCATCCGCCGAGCTTTGCGATGATCCATGCGGCCCAAGCCAGCGTTTCAGGCGGATGGGGGTTTTTCTGAAGTGTGGTCTTGCCTTCGAGTTCGGGCAGGAGTGCATGGAGGGCCTGGATTTCGGAGGGTGAGAAGGCGATCCTGGCGTCTTGCTCGGAGCTGCCATCGCGCGCTTGAACGAGCTGCATGATTGTGCAGGCAGCGCGGGCGGCAATCGCGGTCAGCTTGATCAACCGCTCGGCATTTTCCAGTTGACTGTCTTCCAGTTGGAGGCCCTGCTGTTTCAGCGTTCGGAAGAATTGCTCGATATGCCAGCGTTGCCGATACCAGCCAACTACGCGCCAGGCCATCACTGCATCCTCTACCTTATGGGTGGTCAGAAGACGCCACGAGATGGGCGCGGCGCCCGGTGGCGCCTCCACCTCGCAGATCTCGATCAGGTGGACTGCTACCGTCTCGGCCAGCCCCGCCTGCGTGGCCAGATTGCCGGGACGCTTGATCGAAACGGACCCAAATCGGGCCACAAGCTTGGCGGTGCGGGCCGGACGGCCAGGGCGTGCGCGCACCGCCACATTGGCCGTACCCGCGAATTGCAGCGGTGCGGAGGAAAGCTTGCCGCCACCTTCCAGAATTGAACGATCCGCCATGGCTCGGGTCAGGATATGAAAGCCCGGCTCAGGCAATCGCGCCCATTTCTCATAGATATCGCTCTCGCGATCACTGATTTCAGTCACCATATGCGCCCGGGCCAGAACCGTCTTGGCGGATTCTGCCGTGCTCAGCCACCGATGCGATTCCTTCTCTGACAGCGGCCGGCTCCGGTGGGGAACGCTTACCCGGCCATCGCGTGTCCATATCCGGCCCGCGGCCAAACCCAGAATGCCACCTGTCTCGGCATCCACACCCAGCATCGCGTGTAGCAAAACACCGCGCCCTAATCCCTTGCCGATCTCGCCTAGACCGCGGCTGCGCTCTCTGGTCGTCGAGAAATTGAATTCGCTGGTATCTTGGATTGCCAGTATATGCCGGCCCGCGCAGGCTTGCGAAAGCTCCGCTCCCCAGCCATCAACCAGGGCCTCCACCGTCACACGCGGATTGGCCAAAAAGCGCGAAAATCCGACAATCCCACTGCGTTGGCCACCCGCCAGACGCCGCAGGCAGGTGCTCGTGCGCGCCACCATTTCCGCGAGCAGCAGACCCCCCTTTTTGCCAGGCGCTCGTCTCCGAAATCGCCCAACCCACAGCCTTCCGAAGTCACCACAAGTCGCCCTCCATTTAAGGTAGGGCAATCGAACCATGCAAAACAAAACCCGTCAAGCGCACGGCAAGGGAAACCATTCCTAAAGATGTGTGCATCCCTTAGATACCAAAACGGGGGCAAATTGCCCCCGCCCTGCTGTGCCCTGGGATTGGGTGGCTTGCTTACAACAAGCGCCGCGCGATCACCTGCGCCTGAATTTCGCCTGCGCCTTCAAAGATGTTCAGAATTCGCGCATCGCAGAGAATGCGGCTGATCTGGTATTCCAGCGCAAAGCCATTGCCACCGTGGATTTGCAACCCGTTATCTGCCGCAGCCCAGGCCACACGCGCGCCCAGCAGCTTGGCCATGCCCGCTTCCAGATCGCAGCGGCGCTCTGCATCTTTTTCGCGGGCGCTGAAATAGGTCAGCTGCCGCGCGATCATGATTTCCACCGCCATCATGGCCAGTTTGGCAGCCACGCGGGGAAATTCGATCAGGGATTTGCCAAATTGTTTGCGATCCTCTGCATATTGCATCGAAACTTCCAGCGCGTTTTGCGCCACGCCAATCGCGCGCGCAGCAGTCTGGATGCGCGCGGATTCAAAGGTCTGCATCAGTTGCTTGAACCCCTGCCCTTCTGTGCCGCCCAGCAGATTTTCACCCTTCACGCGGAAATCATCGAAATTGACAGTGTATTCCTTCATGCCGCGATAGCCCAGAACCTCTATCTCGCCGCCAGACAGGCCCGGATCGACAAAGGGGGTGTCATCTGTGCCCGGTGTCTTTTCGGCCAGAAACATGGACAGGCCGCGATAATCCTTCGTGTCGGGAATGGTGCGGGCCAGAACTGTCATCACATGGGTGCGCGCGGCATGGGTGATCCAGGTCTTGTTGCCGTTTATCACCCAATCACCCCCGTCCTTAACCGCGCGCGTACGCAGGCTGCCAAGGTCTGATCCTGTATTGGGTTCGGTAAACACGGCTGTTGGCAAAATCTCACCGGATGACAGCTTTGGCAGCCAGTGTTCTTTCTGCTCTTGCGTGCCGCCGCAGATAATCAGCTCTGCCGCGATTTCGGTTCTGGTGCCAAGGCTGCCTACCCCGATATAGCCGCATGACAGTTCTTCCGAGACAACGACCATCGCCGCCTTGGGCATGCCAAGCCCGCCAAATTCTTCCGGGATTGTCAGACCGAATACACCCATTTCGGCCAGCTGATCGATAACCTCCAGAGATATTCGCCGAACGCGATCTGGTGGATCAATTGCTCGACCTCGCCAAAGCGGCCCTCTGCTTGCAGACGCTCTGCCCAGCCCTGCATCTGGCGCAGGCTTTCGACATAGGTGGCCAGCCATGCCAGCCCATGCGCTGCATATTGGTCGGCATCCAGCAAAGTGGCATCCAGTTTGCCCGCCGGGGCCACGCGCAGGCGCATGGCCTCTTTGGCCCGCTCCAGCAGCGCATCGACAACTGGCAGCACCGCACGGGTCTGGCCCAGAAGATCACTCATCACAGGCGAAGGCATTGCTTGTCCATCATGCGGCATGGGTCTCTCCACTCGTGTCACTACGGCGTTTGCATTTGCAGCATTACATAGGGCCTTCGCAGGTGCAGCGCAACAAAAATACATGATATGGCAGGTATCTTTGCATTTATGTCGCAGCGTCACATTGCCTCCGCCACGGCCTACCCAGCCCAAATGCAAAGCGGGCGGCTTTCGCCACCCGCCCTCAACCCCGATCCTGCACCTGTCAGGAGTCTGTTGGCATACCGTCTTCTTCCCGGTCAAAGCGTGGCTCGCGCGGGGGGCGGCCAATGACATCGCGCAATTCGTCCAGTTCGATAAAGTTATCGGCCTGACGGCGCAAATCATCGGCAATCATCGGCGGCTGACTGCGAATGGTGGAAACGACAGACACCCGCACCCCCTGCCGCTGCAAGCTTTCCACCAAGGGGCGGAAATCCCCGTCGCCAGAGAAGAGAACAGCATGATCCAGACGGGGCGCGAGTTCCATGGCATCGACAGCAAGTTCGATATCCATGTTCCCCTTCACTTTCCGCCGACCAAGCGAGTCGGTGTATTCCTTCGCGGCTTTGGTCACCATGTTATAGCCGTTGTAATGCAACCAATCCACCAGCGGGCGGATAGGCGAATACTCGTCATTTTCCAGAAGCGCGGTATAGTAAAATGCGCGAAGCAATTTCCCACGGCGCATGAATTCTTGCCGCAACAGTTTGTAATCTATGTCAAACCCAAGCGCTTTGCCTGCTGCATACAAATTTGCGCCGTCAATGAACAACGCAAGTCGCTCGTCTTTGTAGAACATCTATTTTACCTTACAAATCAGGTTATTTAGGGGTACTGACGCAATCAAAACCAACACGGGGTCGCAAATGGCATTTGCTCAAACAAACTGCGTCAGACGATGCGATGACAGTTAAACGACAACCACGGATTTGCAATCAGGTGCTGATTGCGCTTGGGGGTAACCTGACGGGGCAAAAGGATAGTCCCTTCGAGGAGATCACAGACGCAATTGCGCAAATTTGCCGGTCAGAGCTGAAAGTTATCCGCAAAAGCCGGGTCTATCGCACCCCTTGCTTTCCGGCAGGGGCTGGCCCTGATTTCGTGAATGCGGCGGTGCTGTGTGAAAGCGATCAAAGCCCCGCTGCGATTTTGCAAATTTTGCATCAGATCGAAGCGCGCGCCGGGCGCGAGCGCAAAACGCGCTGGGGGCCGCGGGTGATTGATCTGGATCTTCTGGCGGTGGGGGATCTGGTCTTGCCCGATCACGAGAGCTACGCGCGCTGGGCCGGCCTGCCCTTGGCGCAACAGATGCAAGAGGCCCCCGATAAGCTGATCCTGCCCCATCCGCGCTTGCACGAACGCGCCTTCGTGCTGGTGCCGCTGATGGATGTGGCACCCGATTGGCGCCATCCCGTGCTGCAAAAGACAGTGGCGGAAATATTTGCTGCGCTGGATTCGGCCCTTCTGGCAGATATTGTGCCGATTTCACCTTAAATTCATGCGCCAAATGCGCAGCATTCCCTTGTCATGGGCGCTTGTGCGCAGTAAGAGGCCGTCTTAACCCGCGTTTTCAGACAGAGTGGAGAAACCCCATGGCCCGCGTCACAGTGGAAGATTGCGTTGACAAGGTTCCCAACCGGTTCGAACTGGTGGCACTGGCAGCCCATCGCGCGCGCGAAATCGCGGCTGGTTCGCACCTGACAATTGATCGCGACAACGACAAGAACCCTGTTGTTGCCCTGCGCGAGATCGCCGAAGAGACGCAAACATGCAAACCCAGATCGAAGTGGACATGCCCGAAGATGATGACATGGCGCTTCTGATGGGCAGCGAACAAGACGCGCCCGAACAGGATGGCATGAGCGAAGAACAGATGCTGCGCGCGCTGATGCAGGCGCAGGGCGAAGCTGGCTAATCAGATCACAGCGCCCGCGCGGCCCTTGTGCCTGCGCGGGTTTTGGCCCTAAACTATTCCAGACATCATGCGTCAGGACTGACAGGAAAGGGCCACAAGCGTGATCACGCAAGACGATTTGATCGCCCTTGTGCGGAACTATAACCCAAGAAGTGATGAAAAGCTGATCCGCGAGGCTTGGGCTTATGGCGATGCCATGCATCAAGGCCAGTTCCGTCACTCGGGCGAGCCCTATTTCACCCATCCCGTTGCCGTCGCCGCCCTGCTGACAGAAATGCGGCTGGATGATGCCACCATTATCACCGCCCTGTTGCATGATACGATAGAAGACACGAAATCCACCTATTCCGAAGTTGCGCGCCTGTTTGGCCCGGAAATTGCGGAACTGGTGGATGGTGTCACCAAGCTGACGAATTTGCAGCTTTCATCATCCGAGGCCAAGCAGGCAGAGAATATCCGCAAGCTGTTGATCGCCATGTCACGCGATTTGCGGGTGATACTGGTAAAGCTGGCCGACAGGCTGCACAATATGCGCACCATCCGTTCCATGCGCGCGGCCAAACAGGCCCAGAAGGCCCGCGAGACGATGGATATCTTCGCGCCGCTGGCGGGCCGCATGGGTATGCAGTGGATGCGCGAAGAGCTGGAGGACCTGTCCTTCCGCGTGCTTAACCCAGAGGCGCGCAATTCCATTCTGCGCCGCTTTATCACGTTGCAACGCGAAGCGGGCGATGTGGTGCACCGCATCAGCGCCGATATCCGGGCAGAGCTTGACCGCGCCCAGATCAATGCCGATGTCTATGGGCGCGCGAAAAAGCCCTTTTCGATTTGGCGCAAAATGCAGGAAAAAGACCTCGCCTTTTCGCGGCTGTCAGATATCTACGGCTTTCGCATCATCACCGACAATCTGGAAGATTGCTACCGCGTGCTCTGTGCCGTGCACAACCGCTGGCGTGCGGTGCCGGGGCGGTTCAAGGATTACATCAGTCAGCCGAAATCCAACGGCTACCGGTCGATCCACACCACCGTGTCGGGGCGCGACGGCAAACGTGTGGAGGTGCAGATCCGCACGCGCCAGATGCACGACGTTGCCGAATCCGGCGTCGCCGCCCATTGGGCCTACCGCGATGGCCAGCGCTCTGAGAACCCGTTTGCCGTTGATCCCGCAAAATGGATCAGCACCCTGACCGAAGGGTTCGAGAACGAGGACGATCACGACGCATTTCTGGAACACGTGAAGCTTGAGATGTATTCCGATCAGGTGTTCTGCTTCTCGCCCAAGGGCGATGTGATCCAATTGCCGCGCGGGGCCACACCCTTGGATTTTGCCTATGCAATTCATACCCGCATTGGCGATAGCTGCGTTTCGGCCAAGGTGGACGGGCTGCGCGTGCCGCTCTGGACACGGCTTCGCAACGGCCAGTCGGTAGAGATTATCACCGCAGAGGGCCAGCGCCCGCAATCCAGCTGGATAGACATTGTTGTGACAGGGCGCGCAAAATCGGCCATCCGGCGATCCTTGCGCAATGAGGATCGGGAGCGCTTTATCCGGCTGGGCAATGAATTGCTGCGGCTGGCCTTTGAAGGTGCAGGGCGTGATCTGAGCGCAAAGGCCCTGACCACAGCGGCCAAGCTGCTCTCTGTGCCCAATGCCAGCGAATTGCGCGCCCGTGTGGGGGCGGCGGAAATCAGCGCGCGGCGCGTGGTATCTGCGCTTTATCCCGAAATTGGCCTGCAAGAACCCGAAGTGGACGCCGCGCGCCCCGTGGCCGGGCTGGAGGCTGACCAATCCTTCCGCCGCGCGCCGTGCTGCCAACCCCTGCCCGGAGAGCGGATTATCGGGATCACCTATCGCGGCAAGGGTGTGGTTGCGCATTCAATGGATTGTGAAGTTCTGGCCGAGTATAACGACCAGTCAGACCGCTGGATTGATCTGCGCTGGCTGGATGGAACCCATCCGGCAGTTTATGGCGTCACTCTGGATCTGACGATTTCAAATGATGCCGGTGTTCTTGGCCGCGTCTGCAGCTTGATCGGAGAGCATAAGGCCAATATCTCTGATCTGAGATTCGTGGATCGGAAACCTGATTTTTACCGCCTTATGGTGGAAGTTGAATTGCGGGGGATTTCGCATCTTCATCAGGTGCTGACAGCACTGGAAGCAGAAACCGCCGTGGCACAGGTTGCCCGCGCGCGCGATCCGTCATTGCGGCCCTGACAGGGTTCTGTCGGGCCAAGGCCAGGGAAAGTTTGCCAGTTTGGTGTTCAAGCGTCGCACTCCGAGGAACTTCCGCCAATCGGTGATGAATTTTTTCATCCCCGGCGGCGGCTGGGGGCGGTCTGCGAATTATGTGATGCACCGCCTGCGCCGGCTGCCAGACAGCCCCGAACGCATTGCAAAAGGGATTGCGGCAGGCGTGGCCGTCAGTTGCACGCCCCTTTTCGGGCTGCATTTCATCGCTGCCGCCTCTCTGGCATGGGTGCTGCGGGGCAATATCTTTGCCTCTCTGCTCGCCACATTTTTCGGCAATCCCTTCACCTTTCCCATAATCGTGGTCAGCGCGCTGGAATTGGGCAATTTCCTTCTTGGGCGCGACCGGATGATCAGCGCATATGAAACGATGAATGCCTTTGGCGCAATCTGGGCAGAGCTTGGCCACAACTTTCTTGCAGTCTTCACCGCAGAGACAGCACATTGGCACAAGCTGGGGAAATTCGGCTGGGATGTCTTTGTGCCTTACATGCTGGGCGGCACGATCATCGGGGCAATCTGCGGCGTGATTGCCTATTTCCTGTCGCTGCCGCTGATCCGCGCCTATCGCAAGCGCAAGATGAAGAAAATGCAAGCGCGGTTTGAACTTGCCCGCCGCAAGGATGCACAGGAATAGCGCCACCGCGTCTTGAGTTTTGCGCCAAGTGGCGTATGTTCACGCGCAACAGGATGCGAGGAATGCCATGACCCTTACAAGCGCAGACACCCCTTTGCGGCTGGGTGTGAATATCGATCATGTGGCCACCTTGCGCAATGCGCGCGGCGGGCGCGACCCAGACCCCGTGCGCGCAGCCCTGCTTGCACAGCGCGCGGGCGCAGACGGGATAACCCTGCATCTGCGCGAGGACAGGCGGCATATTGTGGATGCCGATCTTCCCGCCATCATGGCCGCCGTGCACATTCCCATCAATTTTGAAATGGCGGCAACGGCGGAAATGCAGGCCATAGCACTGGCCCATAAGCCCCATGCCGTATGTATCGTGCCAGAGCGGCGGGAAGAGCGCACCACCGAAGGCGGGTTGGCCGTGGCGGGTGAAACGGCACGCCTTGGCGCGTTTATCGCGCCACTGGCCGCAGCAGGATCACGGGTATCGCTGTTCATCGCCCCGGACGAGGCACAGGTGGAAGCCGCCGCTGCCGTGGGGGCGAAAGTGGTGGAATTGCATGTGGGCGCCTATTGCGACTATTGCGCCGAAGGCGATGCAAGCGCGCGTGACGCCGAATTGCGCAAGCTGTTTTCGGCCGCCGCGCTGGCGCAGGATCTGGGGTTGGAAGTGCATGCAGGCCATGGCCTGAATTTTGAAAATGTCGGCCCTATCGCCGCCATTCCCGAAGTGGTAGAGTTGAACATCGGCCATTTCCTGATTGGCGAGGCCGTATTTGTCGGGCTGGAAGCGGCAATCCGCGAAATGCGCCGCCAGATGAATCTGGCGCGGATGTAAGCGGGCCAGCCATATACGGGCGCGCCGCGCTCAGGCGGCGAACATGGGAAATGTCACGCCCAAGGCCCAGGCCAGCACCAGCCCAAGGCCCAATCCCCCGGCGGCAGGCAGGCCAGTGCGCCGGCCCACCCACCCCGACATCGTGCCAAACAGCAGGAAAAACAGCACGATCACCGGCAGGATGATCAAGAGGAAAAACAGCGCCTGAAAATTCAGGGCCACGGCCAGCCCAAGCGAGGCCAGAAACCCCATGCGCAGCACCAAAACCCGCCAAAGCGGCGCACGCCCGCCCGCGCTGAGGATCGCGTCGCCCAGCAGAAATGGCACCGCCCCCAGCGCCAGCCCCGCGATCACCGCCGCGCGCCCCGCATGCGGCAGGAAAGAGGCCACATAACGATCCAGCGCGCCGCCCAGAACCACGATCCCAAACAAGGCCACCAAGGCCCCGATCCAAAGCACCCGCGCCGGAAACTGGCCGCGCAACTGGCCCCAATAGCCAAGCAGCGCCAGCGTGACCAGCCCATAAAGCCCCAGATGCAGCGCCAGATAATCGGCCACCAGAACGGGCAGAACCCGTATCTCGAAGGGTGCCAGCACCAGCGGCACCAACACCACCGGCAAAAGCGCGGCCAGCAGGAAACGCCCCAGCCCAAGTGGCGGTGGGGGGGCCGCGCCTGCGCGCGGCAACCAGCGCGCCAGTGGCCAGCCAAGCGCGACAATGCCAACCAGCAGCGCCACGATCCACCCACCCCGCGCGGCCACAGGGCCAGCAGTTTCGCGCCCGAAACTGGCATCCAGCCAATCGCGCGCGGCATGCAACGCGGTTGCGGAATAGAGAACGCCCACATGCTCTACCTTTGGCGCGATGACCGCGCGCCGCCCTGTGCCTTGGGCGGGATCACCAACTGTCTGGCCAATCACCGCACCGGGATCAGCCAGTTTCAAAGCGCGCAACGCCTCTGCCGCCAACATCGCTTCCCATTCGCCAGCAATCACCAGCAGGTTGCGGGGGCTGTCGGCGCTTACGGCCTCGCTGAACATGGAAATCGCAACCACGGCATCGGCCAGGGGCGCTTCCAAAGCCTGCCGCACGATAATGTCAGAGGCCATGGAATGCCCCAGATAGACCAGCCGCCCATCAGCGCGCGGATGGGCCAGCGCGGCGCGCGCCACGCGCGCGGTTTCCGCCATCAACAGCCGCGTTGTGCCATCCAATGACGCGACATCGCCCGACATGGGGCGCGGATTGCGCCCGTGCCCTTCAAAATCAAAACTCGCCACCACATAGCCCGCTTGCGCCAGTGTCAGCGCGAAGGGCTGCATCAACTGGCGCGAGCCTGCAAACCCATGCGCAATGACCACCACAGGCGCGGGGCCAGCGCCCTCGCGCAGATAAAGCGTGGCAGGCGTGCCCCCCTCAACGCTCAGGGGGGAAATTTGCAGCCCCCGCCGATCCGCTTCCAGCTGCCAAAGGGAAACGGCGATCACGATCATGGCAACAAGGGCGATAAGGCGGGGCATGGAACCTCTCAGACTGTCCAAACCCAGATAGAGCGCGTTTGCACCGCAGGGAAAGTGCAAAACAGCAAGAAAGAAGGGGGCAATACCCCGAAATCAGGGTTGATCCCGCCCAGACCACACCCTAGTAAGGCACAGATTCATTCAGGCCGCCATTGTGCGGCCTGACATTCATGCGAGGATGCTCATGCAAGTTACGGAAACCCTGAACGAAGGCCTCAAGCGCGGCTATACCATCACTGTCACCGCGGCCGAGCTTGCGGCGAAAGTGGATGAAAAACTGCTGGAGGCCCAGCCTGAAATCGAGATGAAAGGCTTTCGCAAAGGGAAAGTGCCGATGGCGCTGCTGAAAAAGCAATTTGGCCCCCGCCTGCTGGGCGAAGCGATGCAAGACGCCGTGGACGGCGCAATGAACACCCATTTCGAGCAGAGCGGCGACCGCCCGGCGCTGCAACCCGAAATCAAGATGGCCAATGATGATTGGAAAGAGGGCGATGATGTTGTCGTGGCCCTGCAATATGAAGCGCTGCCCGTGATTGAAGCGCCCGATTTCTCTGACATCACGCTGGAAAAAATGGTCGTAAAGGCCGATGACGCCGCCGTGCAAGAGGCGCTGGAAAATCTGGCCAAGAATGCGCAGCAATTCGATGACAAAGACGGCGCGGCCGAAAATGGCGATCAGGTCACGATGGATTTCCTTGGCAAGATTGATGGCGAGGCGTTCGATGGCGGCGCGGCCGAAGATTTCCCGCTGGTCATCGGCTCTGGCCAGTTCATCCCCGGCTTTGAAGAGCAGCTTGTGGGCGTGAAAGCCGGCGAGAGCAAAGATGTGACCGTCAGCTTCCCTGAAGAATACGGCGCAAAGCATCTGGCAGGCAAAGAGGCCGTGTTTGAATGCACCATCAAACTGGTGAAAGCCCCGGCAGAAGCAAAAATTGATGATGACATGGCCAAACAATTTGGCGCCGAAAGCCTGGAGGCGCTGAAAGCCCAGATTTCCGAGCGTCTGGAAGCCGAATATGCACAGGCATCGCGCGCGATCCTGAAGCGCGGGTTGCTGGATGCACTGGATGGCAAAGTCAGCTTTGATCTGCCGCCCTCGCTGGTGGAAGCGGAAAGCAAGCAGATTGCGCACCAACTGTGGCATGACACACAGGAAAACGTGGATCAGCACGACCACAGCCACGGCGATATTGAAACGACCGAAGAAAGCGACAAGCTGGCCGTGCGCCGCGTGAAACTGGGCCTGTTGCTGGCCGATATCGGCCAGAAAGCCGAAGTCACCGTGACCGATCAGGAAATGACACAGGCTGTGATCGCACAGGCCCGTCAATATCCCGGCCAGGAACGCGCCTTCTTCGAGTTCATCCAGAAGAACCAGCAAATGCAGCAGCAACTGCGCGCGCCGATTTTTGAAGACAAGGTGGTTGATCACATCATCGCCCAGATCAGCGTGACCGAAAAGGATGTGAGCAAGGAAGACTTGCAAAAGGCCATCGAGGCGCTGGAATCTGAAGCCTGATTTCGGCAGTTTCAGGCGTGACCTAATAGCGAAGGGCGGCCCAAGGGCCGCCCTTCAAGATTTCTGATTGGGTGTCGCGGGCGCTTACGCGCCGCGCGCCAAAGCGGCTACACCCGTGCGGGCCACTTCCACCAGCCCCAGAGGGCGCATCAGTTCGGCGAAGGCATCTACCTTTTCCGGCGTGCCTGTCATTTCAAAGACAAAGCTTTCCAAGGTGGAATCCACCACATTGGCGCGGAAAATCTCGGCCAGACGCAGGGCTTCAATCCGGGCCTCGCCCTTGCCGCGCACTTTGAACAGCGCCAGTTCACGCTGCACCGATGGCCCTTCAACTGTCAGATCATGCACCGCATGGACGACCACCATCCGTTCCAGCTGCGCCTTGATCTGGGTGATCACCTGCGGCGTGCCGGATGTGACCACGGTAATCCGCGAGCGGTGGCCCAGATGATCCACCTCTGCCACTGTCAGGCTGTCGATATTGTACCCGCGCGCGGAAAACAGGCCGATCACACGCGCCAGCACGCCCGATTCGTTATCCACGATCACAGCAAGCGTATGGATTTCGATCAGCTCTGCATTCGGGTCGCGCAGATCATAGGCGGAATGCTTGGATGAGCCTTGTTTGATTTGAAGAGGGGACATATCAGCTCCTTACACCAACACTGCGCCAGAGGCACCGATTACGCCCTGGGTTTCGGCCTCGCCCAGCAGCATCTGGTTATGGGCATTGCCTGAGGGGATCATGGGGAAGCAGTTTTCATGCTTTTCCACCAGACAATCGAAGATCACCGGCCCGTCATAGGCAATCATCTCGCGGATCGCATCATCAAGATCGGCCTCATTATCGCAGCGGATACCCTTGCAGCCAAAAGCTTCGGCCAGTTTGACGAAATCGGGCAGCGCTTCTGACCAGCTATGCGAGTAGCGTTCGCCATGCAAGAGTTCCTGCCACTGGCGCACCATGCCCAAGCGTTCATTATTCAGGATGAATTGCTTTACCGGGGCGCGGTACTGAATGGCCGTGCCCATTTCCTGCATGTTCATCAGCCAAGAGGCCTCTCCCGCGACATTGATGACCAGCGCTTGCGGGTGGGCAATCTGCACCCCGATAGAGGCGGGCAGGCCATAGCCCATTGTGCCAAGCCCCCCTGATGTCATCCAGCGATTTGGGTCTTCAAAGCCCAGATATTGCGCGGCCCACATCTGGTGTTGGCCCACTTCGGTGGTGATATAGCGATCCATCCCCTTTGTCAGCGCTTCCAGACGCGCCACAGCGTGCTGGGGGCGGATGGAGGTGGCGCTTGGCTTATAGGCCAGACAATCCACCGCGCGCCATTCGTCAATCTGCTTCCACCAGCGCGCCAAGGCTTCGCGGTTCACCTTGCGCCCGCGCGCTTTCCAGATTTTCAGCGCGTCTTCCAGCACATGGCCCACATCGCCAATGATGGGCACATCGGCGCGAATAACCTTGTTGATGGAAGAGGGATCGATATCGACATGCACCTTTTTGGAGCCAGGGCTAAAGGCATTGATCCGCCCGGTGATCCGATCATCAAACCGCGCCCCGATATTGAGCATCACATCGCAATCATGCATCACCCAATTGGCCTGATAGGTGCCATGCATGCCCAGCATGCCCAGCCAGGATTTGCCGCTGGCCGGATAAGCCCCCAACCCCATCAGGGTAGAGGTGACAGGAAAGCCCGTGGCCTCCACCAGTTCGCGCAGCAACTGGCTGGCACCGGGACCGGAGTTGATCACACCGCCGCCGGTATAGAAAACGGGCCGCTCTGCGGTTTCGATCATCTCGACCATGCGGGTGATGGCCTCGATATCGCCCTTCACACGGGGGGCGTAATGGTCTGTCCGGGCCTTGGGCTTTTCAACATATGTTCCAGTGGCGAATTGCACATCCTTCGGGATATCCACCAGCACTGGGCCGGGGCGGCCTGCCGTGGCCACATGAAACGCCTGATGGATGGTTTCGGCCAGCTTGTCGGTTTCTTTGACCAACCAGTTCATCTTGGTGCAGGGGCGGGTAATGCCCACTGTATCGCCCTCTTGAAAGGCGTCAGAGCCGATCATGAACGTGGGCACCTGCCCGGAGAGAACCACAATCGGGATCGAATCCATCAGCGCATCGACAATGCCTGTCACAACATTGGTTGCACCGGGGCCGGACGTAACCAGCACGACACCGGGCTTGCCCGTGGCGCGGGCATAGCCTTCGGCGGCATGGATTGCGCCCTGTTCATGGCGCACCAGAATGTGCCGGATATCATTTTGCTGGAAAATCTCGTCATAGATAGGAAGGACAGCGCCACCCGGATAGCCGAATACCACCTCCACGCCCTGCTCTCTCAGGGCCTGAACCACCATCTTCGCTCCGGTCATCTGACGTGTCATCTTGTGCTCCATCACGGCGTCATTTCATTTTCTACAGTCGCGGCATTTGGCAATAAAAAAGCCCCCGTTCCTGTTCGGGGGCGCATGGGTTCCTGTTAGGGTGTCCGTTACCGGCCCATGCGCATATGTCCCACACCAATCACAAGGCCAGCTTTCATTGCCATTATCCCGCTTTGACTGGGCGATAGGTAAGTCGGGGCGCGGCCCGCGTCAATGCCGAAAACGCATCTGATTGCGCAAATTGCCCTTCAATCTTTTCATTTGTTGCGCAGCTTTTCCTGTGATGGGGCAAAAGACACTTTACATAACTATATTTCTGGTTATATAGGACATATGAACAGAACCGATCACACCGCCGCCGCCCTTGCAGCCCTTGGCCATCCCGCCCGGCTTGACCTGTTTCGCCTGCTGGTGCGCGCGGGGCCAAAGGGGCTGTTGGTGGGCGAAATTGGCGCGCATCTGGATATGCCGCTTTCAACCCTTGCCCACCACCTGCGTAGCCTGAAACAGGCAGGGCTTGTGGTGCAAACCCGCCAAGGGCGCGAGGTGGAAACCCGCGCCAATACAGAAGCCATGCGCGATATTGTGGATTTCCTGATGAGTGAATGTTGCAAAGGTGTCCCCGCACTTGCCCGCCAGCCGTAATTGGCACGCCTAATAAAACCACAAACCCGGAGATATAGAGATGATTGACCACACCCTCCCGCAACCCGGCCCTGTTCAGTCTGCTTTGGCATATCTTTGGAACAAACAGCGCCCGTGGCTGGCTTTTGGGCTGATCCTGCTGGTGCTGGTGGCCACAGACCCTGCGCAGATTGGCCCGTCTTTGGATAAGGTGACAGGCGCCCTAATCTCGATTGCGCCGTTTTTGGGGGTGTCGATCCTGCTTGCGGCATGGGCGGGTGCAACAGGGGCCGATAACCTGATTGCCCGCGCCTTCACAGGGGCGCCGATGATGATGATCGCGATGGGCGCGCTGGCTGGCGGGTTGTCGCCTTTCTGCTCTTGCGGTGTGATCCCGTTAATTGCCGCACTTCTGTCCATGGGGGTGCCTTTGGCGGCTGTCATGGCGTTTTGGCTGGCATCACCCATCATGGACCCGTCCATGTTCGTTCTGACAGCCGGGGTGCTGGGGTTGGAATTTGCGATTGCAAAAACCCTGATTGCCCTTGGCATGGGGTTTGCGGGCGGGGTTGTTGTGCATCTGGTGATACAGGCGGGCGGGCTAAGTGATCCGCTGCGCCCCGGCATTGGCAATGGCGGCTGTGGCGGCGCGAAAATCCGCGCGCCAAAAGCACCTGTCTGGCAATTCTGGAACGATCCCGCGCGGCGGCTGAAATTCCGCACCGAGGCTGTGAAAACCTTTCTGTTCCTTCTGAAATGGCTGTCGCTGGCGTTTTTGCTGGAAAGCCTGATGCTGGCCTATGTGCCTGCCGAATTGGTCACACAAGTGCTGGGCGGCACGGGGTTGGCCCCGATTGCCATTGCCACCGTGGTGGGCGTGCCTGCCTATTTCAACGGCTATGCCGCGCTGCCCCTGATTGGCACGCTGATCGCGCAAGGCATGCAGCCCGGTGCGGGCATGGCGTTTCTGGTGGCGGGGGGTGTTACCTCTCTGCCCGCCGCGATTGCGGTTTGGGCCTTGGTCAAGTTTCGGGTCTTTGCGCTATATATGGGGCTGTCGCTGGGCGGTGCATTTCTGACAGGGCTTGCCTTTCATCTGTGGACAGCGCTGTAAACTGCGGCGCACCCATAGCTATAACTTGCGCCTGCGCGGCTGCGGTGGTCTATTGGTGGTAGAAGAAACCGCCAATAGAATCGAGCAGCCATGTCCGACCTGCTAAACCAGTCTGAAAGCTATGATGCCTCTTCCATCGAGGTTCTGGAGGGGCTGGAGCCTGTGCGCAAACGCCCCGGCATGTATATTGGCGGCACGGATGAGCGCGCGTTGCATCACCTCGTGGCCGAGGTTCTGGACAACTCCATGGACGAGGCTGTGGCAGGCTATGCCAACCGGATCGAGGTGGAGCTGCACGCCGATTACTCCATGACGATCCGCGACAACGGGCGCGGCATCCCCGTCGATCCGCACCCCAAATTTCCCGACAAATCCGCGCTTGAGGTGATTTTATGCACGCTTCACGCGGGCGGTAAATTTTCGGGCAAGGCCTATCAAACCTCGGGCGGTTTGCATGGGGTTGGCTCATCGGTCGTGAATGCCCTGTCTGACCATCTGCGTGTCGAAGTGGCCCGCAACCGCGACGCTTTACGCGCAAGAATTCTCGCGCGGTCTGCCCCAAGGGCCGGTGGCCAAGATCGGCCCTGCCCCCAACCGGCGCGGCACGACTGTCACCTTCCACCCGGACGCGGAAATCTTTGGCGCGCTGAAATTCCGCCCCGCGCGTTTGCTGAAAATGGTGCGCTCCAAGGCGTATCTGTTCTCTGGCGTGGAAATCCGCTGGAAATCGGCCATTCCTGATGGCGATACCCCGATGGAAGCGGTCTTTCACTTCCCCGGCGGGCTGGCCGATTACCTGAAAGAGCAACTGACAGGCGCGGTCACCTATTCCGACAAGCCCTTTGCGGGCAAGGTCAGCTTTGAAGAGAAATTCAGCGTCCCCGGCTCTGTGGAATGGGCGATCAACTGGACACCGGTTCGTGACGGGTTTGTGCAAAGCTATTGTAACACGGGCGGCTGCGCGCTGGTGTCCTGCTTTATCCGCGAGCCTGAATTCGTGGGCCAGACAAAGGACCGTCTCGCCACGACCGAGGCCACGCGACTGGTCGAAGGGGCCGTGCGCGACCATTTCGACAACTGGCTGGCCGCCGATACCAAATCCGCCGGCGCGATCCTTGATTTCCTTGTCCTGCGCGCCGAGGAACGCCTGCGCCGCCGACAAGAGAAAGAAACGCAGCGCAAGACCGCCACCAAGAAACTCCGCCTGCCCGGCAAGCTGGTGGATTGTTCCGCCACATCGCGGGCAGGGACAGAACTGTTCATCGTCGAGGGCGATTCGGCGGGCGGCAGCGCCAAAATGGCCCGCGACCGGCGCAATCAGGCGCTTTTGCCACTGCGGGGGAAAATCCTGAACGTGCTGGGCGCGGCCTCTTCCAAGCTGGGCACGAATACGGAAATCAGCGATCTGTGTCAGGCGATGGGTGTGGGGCTGGGCAGCAAGTTCCGGCTGGATGATCTGCGCTATGACAAGATCATCATCATGACCGATGCGGATGTCGATGGCGCCCATATCGCGGCGCTGTTGATGACGTTTTTCTTTACCCAAATGCGCCCCATGATAGATGCTGGCCATCTGTATCTGGCCTGCCCGCCACTCTTTCGCCTGACGCAGGGCGCGCGCCGTGTCTATGCGCTGGATGAGGCCGAAAAAAACCGGCTGATGGCGGCAGGGCTGGGGGGCAAGGGCAAGATTGATGTCTCTCGCTTCAAGGGTTTGGGCGAGATGGATGCAAAAGACCTGAAAGAAACCACAATGGACCCCGGCTCGCGCCGCTTGATCCGGGTCTGCGTGGATGATGACCTGCCGGGCGAAACCTCTGATCTGGTGGAACGGCTGATGGGCAAAAAACCGGAATTGCGCTTTCAGTATATCAGCGAGAATGCGCGGTTTGTGGAAGAACTGGATGTGTGAGGCGGCATAGGCCACCACGCGCGCAACGCCAAAGCCCCCTACCCGCCCAAAACCTGATCCAGAATTGCCGGGATTTTCTGCTTCACTTTGAAAAACCCGGCGGTTGCATGGGGCCATATTGCGCTGTCCCAATCGCGCCGCCATTCGCAAACTGTAATCCCCGCCGCATCCAGCGCGGGCTGGGCCTCGTGCAGCCAGTCGCGCAAGGGGCCTTCGGGGATATAGGGCGTGACAATCTGGCGCGCGCCCGCACGGCTGGCCCAAAGCGCCAGATCACGCGGAACGCCCGCGCGCAGCCCCTCGCCCCCAAGGCCAAGCCGCGCTTGGGCATCGTCCAAGGCCTCGGCCTCAAACTGCGCCACAGCATTCGGCACAGCCCCCGGCGAGCGCAGATGCGCGGCCGCAAGCGCGCCCACGGCCACAATATCCAGCCCGGCACGGGGGAAATCTTCGGGGCGGCAGTCTTCTTCTGTGATCAGAAAGGCCGTTGGCACGCCAGCTTGCGGGGCAAGCGCTTGGCGCAGGGGCGCGACAGAAGGCAGGCCATCCGGCTCTGTCTGCTCCAGCCCGTCTGTCACCTCGGCCAATTCGCCCGCAGCGGGGACAAAGCGCTGGCCCGTGAATTTGGCGATATTCCACGCCTCTGCCGGATAGGCCTTGCCGCGCGTATGCAACCCGGCCACCCAGCGCCAGCCAAGGGTATTCGAGGCCGGATCACCATCGAGCAGATGGCGCAAGAAGAAATCCGCGCCCAGCCGCCATGGCAGGCCAAGCGTGAATATCCAGATCGAGGCGAACCACATCCGCGCATGGTTGTGCAGATAGCCCGTTTCCACCAATTCCTCGGCCCAGGCATCGAAACAGGCGATCCCGCTTGCCCCTGCCTCGGCCTGCGCAACCGAGCGGCGCAAGCCGCGATCCCGTTCCAGCGCGGCCAGATCATGCAAAAGCCCGTCGCGGTAAGAGGCCCAGACCCCCGGCCGCCGTTCCAGCCAGCCCTTGAAATAGCCCCGCCAGATCACTTCCTGGATGAATTTCTCGGCCCCCTCCATGCCATGCGCGGCATTGGCCGCCGCCACGGCCTCTTGCTCCAGCACCAGCCTGCGGCGCAGATAGGGGGAGAGGCCGGAGACATCCTTGTGACGGTCTGGGCCATAATCGTAATTGCGCCCATTGGCATAGGCCCGGCCCATGCGCGGGGTAAACTCTGCCAGCCGCGCCATGCCAGCCGGACGGGTTGCTGTGGTTATCTGCATCGGCCTGCCCTGATTGCCTGCTCTTGCGCGGGCAATTAATCCGTGGCAGCGCAGTTTCAATCGCGCCCTGCGCGCGCGCGTGGCAGCGGGGCAAGGGGGCGCTCGCGCCCCCTCTTGGGCCTTTGGCCCAATTCACCCCCTGAGGATATTTGAGCCAAGATGAAAGCCAGGCGAGAAAGAAGGGTCAGCGCGGCGCGGTTTCATCCGGGGATTTGGCAAAATCGAAATCATCGAGCCGCGCGCCGCGCCGGGTGATTTTATCGGCCGAGATGCGGATATCTGTCAGATCGCCCTGAAGGGCCGTGAAATGCCCGTCCAGTTTTGCAATCCGCGCGCCAAGGCGCCCCACATCCTCGACCAGAAGCTGCACCTCGCGGCGCACGGCGCGGGCCTCGTTGCGCAGGCGGGTATCTTTGAGGATGGCGCGCAGCGTGTTGAGTGTGGCCATGCAGGTGGAGGGCGAGACGATCCAGACGCGCGCGGCGAAGCTTTCGCGCAGGACATCGGCCATATTGGCGTGAATTTCGGCATAGACGGCTTCGGATGGCAGGAACATCAGCGCGCCATCTGCGGTTTCGCCCGGCAGGATGTAGCGTTCGGCAATGGCGCGGATATGGGCGCGCAGCGTGCGCGCAAGCGCCTGACGCGCCTGAGCGCGCGCGCCCTCATCACTGGCGCGGGCCAAGGCTTGCCAGGCTTCGAGCGGGAATTTGGCATCCAGCCCCAAAGGTTGGGGCAGGTGGATCAGCGCATCCACCCGCCGCCCGTTGGACAGTGTGGCTTGCAGGCTATAGGCATCGGGCGGAAGGGCATCGGCCAGAAGGGCCTCCAGCTGCACTTCGCCAAAAGCGCCGCGCGCCTGTTTGTTGGACAGGATATCTTGCAAGCTGAGCACATTGCCCGACAGCGCTTCGATCTTGGCCTGTGCGGCATCTATCACCTGCAGGCGTTCGCGCAGCGCGCCCATGCTGGTGGCTGTCGCCTGTGCATTGCCGGCCAATGTGTCGCCCATATAGCGGCCCATATCGGCCAGCCGGGCCTCTACCAGCCCGATCACCTGTGTCTGGCTATGGGCCACCTGCCCCAAGCCCCCTTCCAGCTGTTGCTGGGTCTCGGTCAGGCTGGACAGGCGCGCATCCAGCACTGCCAGCCGCCCGGCCAAAGGCCCCAGCAACCGCGAGAGGCGCCACAGAACCACAAGCGCCAATAGCCCCAGACCAAGCGCGATGGTGACAGGATCATCAAGGGCGAAGCTCATCTGCGGCCAAAGAGCTTTTCTATTTCGGCCAGCCCAAGTTCGATATAGGTGGGCCGCCCGTGGTTGCATTGGCCCGAATGGGGCGTGGCCTCCATCTCGCGCAGGAGTGCATTCATCTCATCCACGCGCAGGGCGCGGCCCGACCGGACAGAGCCATGGCAGGCCATGCGCGAGAGCACGGCATCTATCCGGCCTTCCAGCGTCTGGCTTTGGCCCTGATCGGCCAGATCATCCAGAATGTCGCGCAACAGCGCGCGCGCATCCAGGGTGCCCAGAATGGCGGGGGTTTCGCGCACGATCACGCTGGCCCTGCCAAACCCTTCCAGCACCAGCCCCAGAGCGGCCAGTTCTGGCGCAAGTTCCAGCAGTTGCGCGGCCTCTGGCGCTGAAAGTTCCACGATTTCGGGGATAAGCAGCGCCTGAGACGCGACCGCGCGCGCGGCGCGCTGGCGTTTCAGGCGCTCATAGACCAGCCGTTCATGCGCGGCATGCTGATCCACGATCACCATGCCGCGCGGGGTTTGGGCAATGATGTAATTGCCATGCAGCTGCGCGCGCGCGGCCCCAAGGGGTGCATCCTCATAGCTGGTTGGGGCCTCTGGCGCGGGGGCCGCGGCGGCGGGTTCATGGCGGGCCGATAGCCCTTCGGTGCCGGGCCAGAGGGTGGGGCTTTCGCCAAAGCCCTGGGGGGCCTGCATCTGATAGGCCATGCGCGTGGCAGTGCCAGAGGGGCGATCCATCTGATAAGGGCGCGGGCCTGCATTGGGCTGCATCGCGCCCAGCATGGCCGCGCCAATGGTGGACGAGGCCCTGTGCCCCCCTTCAGCCAGCGCATGGCGCAGCGCCGACACCACCAGCCCGCGCGCCAGCCCCGAATCGCGAAACCGCACTTCGGATTTGGCGGGATGGACATTCACATCCACAAGCTGCGGATCACAGTTGAGGAACAACACAGCCACAGGGTGACGATCGCGCGCCAGCACATCCATATAGGCCGCGCGCAACGCGCCGATCAGCAGCTTGTCGCGGACGGGACGGCCATTCACGAAGCAGAATTGCGCCACCGCCGCGCCGCGCGCATAGGTGGGCAAGCCTGCAAAGCCTGTCAGGCGCAGGCCCTCGCGCTCTGCCTCTATGCGCAGGGCGTTATCGGTGAAATCGCGGCCCAGAATACTGGCCATGCGGTCTTCCAGCGCATCAAACAGCGCGCCTTGGGCAGCATCGGCGCGGAATATCTCGCGCATAGCACCGCCCGACACATCGCTGAGCGTGAAGCTGACATAGGGTTCGGCCATGGCCAGCCGCTTGACCACATCGCCAATCGCCTGCGCCTCGGCCCGGTCGGTGCGCAGGAACTTCAGCCGCGCGGGGGTGGCATGGAACAGATCGCGCAATGTGATCAGCGTGCCATATTGCGCGGCATCGGGGCGCACTGGCCCCATGCGGCCACCATCCACTGACAGCGAGGCCCCCTCTTGCCCTGCCGCGCGGGTGGTAATGCTCAGCCGCCCGACAGCGCCCAATGCGGGCAGCGCTTCGCCCCGAAAGCCGAATGTGTGGATATTCAGCAGGTCAGAGCCATCAATTTTCGAGGTGGCATGGCGCGAGAGGGCCAGCGGCAAATCCTGCGGGGCCATGCCATGACCGTCATCGCGCACGCGGATCAGGGTTTTGCCGCCATCGGCATAGGCAATTTCTATCCGGCGCGCGCCAGCATCAAGGGCGTTTTCCACCAGTTCCTTCACGGCAGAGGCCGGGCGCTCTACCACCTCGCCTGCGGCGATGCGGTTTATCGCGGCTTCATCCAGCTGGCGAATTTCTGGGCGTATATTGCGATCTGGTGCGTTCATCCCACAGCATATAGCATGCTGCGGGATATTCTGCCAAGCCTCAGTTCATGCCAACAGGCTGGCCCACGATCACAAAAAACAGCGCTTCGGGATCATAAAGCCGCGTGGCCACGGCATTCACCTCGTCCAATGTCAGCGCGTCGATCAGATCATTGCGGATATTGACGTAATCAATATCAAAGCCCTGATATTGCATGGAGGCCATAATCCCCGCGATAGAGGAATTGCCATCAAAGCGCAGCGGATATGCCCCTGTCAGATAGGTTTGAATGCGCGCCAACTCTTCGGCGCTTATGCCCCCTTCTGCCATGCGCGCCCATTCTGCGCGCAAAAGCTCGATCACCGTTTCCACGTTGGAATTATCGGTAGACAAGCGGCCCTGATAGCTTTCGCCAAAGGTGCCGGAGGAGAGGAACGCGCCAACGCCGTAAGTCAGCCCGCGTTCGGTGCGCACCGATTGCATCAGCCGTGTTCCAAAGCGGCCACCGCCAAAAACCTCATTCACCACAAAGGCGGTCAGGAAATCAGGGTCGTCGCGCGCAATGCCTGCATGGCCAAAGGCGACAACGGATTGCGGGCCGTCAAAGGGGATGATTTCCAAGCCCGCTTCGGCCAGAAATTCGGCATGTTCGGGCAGATCGGCCTCGGCATTTGGGATGCCTTCAAACAGCCTGTCCAGCAACAGGCCCAAATCCTCGGCGGTGATATCACCTGCGGCCCCGATAAACACCCGGTCGCGCGTGATCGCATCACGATGGGCAGCAATCAAGGCGTCACGATCCAAACCTGCGACAGTCTCTGCCGTGCCATTGCTTTCGCGCCCATAGGGATGCGCGCCAAAGGCTGTGCGCGCAAATGCCCGCGAGGCAAGTGTATTGGGATCAAGCGCATCGCGGCGCAACTGGGCAACAATCTGCCCCCGCACCCGCGCAATCGCATCTTCATCAAAGCGCGGCTGGGTCAGGGCCAAGCGCAAGTGATCAATCACGGCCTCTGCATCTTCGGTCAGAAAGCGGGCCGATACGCTGACACTATCGCGCCCGGCGCTGAAACTCAGGCGGGTGGCAAGTTCTTCACTGCGCGCCGCGAAGGCTTGCGCATCCATCTCTCCTGCCCCTTCGCTGAGAAGCGAGGTCATCAAATTCACAGCGCCTGCCTGTTCGTCGCTGTCCAGCGTGGCCCCGCCTGCAAAGATCACTTCAATCGCGACAAAGGGGATGGAATGTTCTTCCACCAGCCACGCGTTCAACCCAGAGGGAGAGGTGACAGGGGTTATCGCCACTTCGGCGCGCAGCGGCGCGGCCAAGAGCACAAACAGGGCAATCCAGATTTTCATTGGCTTAGCTCCGCGCTTTGGGGCTGGGTCAGATAGCCGGTAACAGAGGCGCGACGATCCAGAAGGCGCAGGCCAGCCGCGATCACATCCTGTGGCGTGACCGCTTCCAGCGTGTCAATCCAGCCCTCCACATCTTCCACGCTTAGCCCGATACTAAGCCCAACGCCAAATTGGCGCGCGCGGCCTTGGGCATCATCCAGCGCATAGATTTCAGAGGCCCGGATCTGGCGGCGCACGCGTTCAAACTGCTCCAGATCGACGCCCTCCTGTAAAAACTCGGCAATAACGCGATCCATCGCCGCTTCAGCTTCCTCTAGTGTGACGCCATCTACCGGGGCAATGCCCACAGAAAACATGCCATAATCCCGCATCATGCTGTTGTAGCCCGCCCATGCCGAGAGCGCGATTCCCTCTTCAAAATTCAACCGCCGCTCCAGCACCGAGGTGGTGGAACTGCCCCCCAGAAGTGCGGCCAGCATTTGCAGCGCTGCGGCATCGGCAGGATCACCAGAGGCCCGCGAGGGAACCTTGTACATCCGGCTGACATAGGGCGTGCCCACGCGCGCATCTTCAAACACAAGGCGGCGCTCGGCCAGATGCGGGGGTTCTGCGGGGCGGGCTATGGGCGCGATATCTGAATTTGGCGGGATCGCGCCATAATGGGCGCGCGCCAGTTCCAGTGCTTCTGCGGTATCGACATCGCCCGCAATGATCAGGATGGCATTATTCGGCCCATAATGCTGGCGATAGAAGTCCATCGCCCTATCGCCTGTCAGCTCTTCCATCTCATGACGCCAGCCGATGATGGGAATGCCGTATGGGTGCGCCTTGAACAGCGCGGCCAGCATGGTTTCATTGAATTGCGCGCCCACGCGGCTTTCCAGCACCTGCCCGCGCTCTTCCAATATCACATCGCGTTCGGGCAGCCATTCGGCATCTGTGAAGGCGAGGTTTTGCATGCGATCCGCCTCCATCTCCATCATCAGGGCCAATCTGTCAGAGGCCACGCGCTGAAAATAGCCGGTATAATCCCAGGATGTGAACGCATTGTCGCGCCCGCCATTGGCCTCTACCACTTCGGAAAACGCGCCGGGGGCCATGGTTTGCGTGCCCTTGAACATCAGATGTTCCAGAAAATGCGCAATGCCAGATTGCAGGGGCGGTTCATCCGCCGCGCCCACACGATACCAGACCATATGCACCACAACAGGCGCGCGCCGATCCTCTATGACGACAACATCCAGCCCATTCTCTAGCTGGATATGGGTGACAGGTTCGGCATGGGCCGGGCGCAGCAGGCTGACAACAATCAGCGCCGCAAAGGCAATGGGGCGGGCAAACATGATTTTCCTCCGATGGAGTTTTGCGTCAAGCTACTGCCTTTGCGCCCGGATTCAAGCCCGCCCACGCAAGCGTGAGAGAGTTTATTCTACTGTGATCGTCACCACCTCGGACATGATCGGGGGATCATGCGGCACATGGTTGTGATCGCCCATCAGCAGAAACAGGCTATGCGTGCCCGCTGGCAAATCCAGCGTCACCTCTGTCTGGCCACCCAGGTTCGACAGTTAATCGCGTAAGTGATTGATATTGTTCACACGGAAATTGTATTTGTGTGACTACAGCGCCGGTCAGGCGGGTTTTTTGAGGCCCATAGCCTCGAAGAGATCGAGCTGCTCCTGAGTGGTTTTGCTGGTCCCGTTGAAAGTGCGGTCGCCGATATGGGCAGTGTGCTTTTGGATGCGTGCAAGCAGATCCAGCGCAGTGCGGGGGCTGGCATTGTGCCTTTGGGCCTTCAGGCGCATGCGCATGACACGGTAGAGGGTCAAGGCCATGAAGCAGATCAGCGCATGCGCACGGATGCGATCCGGCAGTCTGTGATGAACCGGCGCGATCTCGATGTCGGATTTCAACACACGAAAGCCCCGCTCGATGTCGGCCAGGCCCTTGTAGCGCGTGACCGCCTCGGCAGGTGTCAGGTCTGCAGCATTGGTGATCAGCGCAAGCTTGCCATCGAATAACTGCGCGTCAGCAATAGCGTTTTCATCAATGCTCCAGGAGAACCGGTCTGCAGTCAGGTCGGGCTTCACAAAGCGCAACATTTCAGCCTCGGCGACAGCGCGGGTGAAGCGGCTATAGGCCCCGCGGTCGGAAGCACGACGCCCCTGTGCGGTTTTCCCATCATCTTGGGCATCGAGTTTTGTGACCATTTTCTCGGCCATGGCTTCCAACTCGGCGATGCGCGTGCGGCGCTTGTCACCCTGCTCAGCCGCGCGGAGTGGATCATGGGCAATGATCAGACGATGATCGGCAAACTGTCCCTCGGCCAATCCCTCTTCATCAAAGCTCAGTTCCCGGAAAGTACCAATCAATTCGCCATAACGTCTGGCAGGCACGGCCAGGATGAACTCCAGCTTCCGCCCGCCCTGATTGGCCATGTCCGTCAGATGATGAATGTTGTCGAGGCTCAGCAGGCCGCGATCTGCCACCAGGATGACACGGTCAATGGGGAAGCGTTGCAGAACGGTCTTCAGCATGGTCTGCAGAGTCTTGGTTTCGGCAACATTGCCGGGGTGAACTGTGTGCATGAGTGGCAGGCCATCCGCCGTCTGCACAATGCCCAAGACAAACTGACGGGCGATACCACCCCGCTCCTTGTTCATCCCGAACGCGCGAATGTCATCCTCAACCGCGCCTTCCCCATGGATGCGCACTGTGGTCAGGTCATAGAAGACAACAGCCAGATCACGGTCGACCAACGGACGGATCTGGCGCGCCAGGGCATCCTCGACACCTACCGCATTGTCCATGAGCGTGTCCATCGCGCGCAGCAATTGCTGGTGCGTCACGCCATCAGGCATCGCGGGAATGGCAACCGTTTCCAGCCAGCGCAGACAGCCCAACTTGCTGTCGGGTTCGCAGAGGCGGTTGAACACCATAGCGCGGATCAAGGCTTCTGCGTCAAATTCCCTACGGCTTGAACGCAGTGCGCGGCTGAGCGCCTTCTGAAATCCCAATTCGCACCAGAGTTCATGAAGGGCAAAGACATTGCCATGTGCCCGGCCTGCCTCCTGAATGATCTCTGACGATGTATTCTCCGTTCGCCCAAGCGCACGGTTCAGCCCATTGATCAGCGGATCGAGCTTGTCGGGACTCAATCTGTCCAGCCGTCCGAGATTGGCAATGACCCGCACGCGCACCTGTCCGCGGTCGTTGCGGAAGGATTCGACCAGTTGCAGGTATTGGCGGTCGCCGGTCTTGGTGATGCGCGTATACATTGTGTAGCGAAGATATCAGAGTATTCTCCAACAAATCAACAGGTAATATAACAGAGTGTGTGACTACATGATTTCCGCAAATCAGGCCGCCACACCAAACTAACCCATTGAAATTTCGAGCGTCAGCCGACGAAACCCGCTCAAATCACGCTCGGAGGTGTCGAAGTTCGGTGGCCACCACCGAAATGGCGGTGCTGGTCATCGGCGGGCAGGCCGAATTCCATCTCCACCGTGGTGGGATCAACATTTATCAGCAAGTGGTGATGGCCGGTATTGGGCCAATCCACCCCGGCAGGCGCAATCCCCATACCCCGCGCACCGAAATGCAGCGTCACCGGATTTGTGACAGTTGCGCCATCCTGAAGGCCAATGAAATAGACCATCGCCCCTTCGGGTGCGGCTGTGCGCCCGCCCTCATCGGCGCTGTGAGAATGCGTATCCGCACCACCTGATCCCGCTGCAAGCGCAAGGGCTGTGACAAGTGCAATCTGCTTTAACATGGCGTCCTCCCTTTTCGCAGCAATGGGCTGCATCAGGGAGGATAGCACAGTTTGACCAAATCAGACGGCTGGCGCGATCACATCCGCGCCAGAGCGTTGAGCGGCCTTATTCCGGCGGTGGGGGCGCGGTGGGGGTGCGCACGCCAGCGCGGCGCCAGCGTTCCAGTTCTGCGTATTTGTCCAGCCACATGAATTCATAGGCATTGTGATACACATTCACAGAAAACCACCGTTCCAGCAGGCGGCCCCGGTTTTGCTGGCGGAAGGCCAGATCCTCTGCGGCAAGCTGATCGCGAATATTCTCTGCGCGGCCAAAGCGGCTGGCATGGTTCACGATACCGCCATCTGCCGTGCCGCGCGCAACCGCCGCTGCGGGGTTGCCACCAAGGGCGCGCGCAATATCGGCGCGCGGTTCTGGGTCAACCCGGTTTGATCCGCCGGGATTGGGGGGCGGCAATTCTGCAAGGCTTGGCGGCATTTCCAAAGGCCGTGTTGGCAGAATGCTGAATTCATCAGGCCCGCGCTCTTGCGCCCCCGCATGCATCAGAATGGGTGCATCGCTTTCAGAACAGCCCGCCAGCGCCAGCACTGCCGCGCCCGACGCCGCTAGGATAAATTGCCTGACTGCCATCGAAACCCCCATTGCCTTTGCCCCAGCCGTTTTGCTCATAACGCATTCGCGCCCCGGCGTCACGCCCTTGATCCCGTTTTCTCAGTCCGGCGCTTGCGCCTTGCGGCCTGAAAACAGGATCAATGCGAATGCACCCGCAAAAATCGCGATATCCGCGATGTTGAAAGAATACGGATTTCTCAGCCCGCAACAAGACATGTTAATGAAATCCATCACCGCGCCCCAGCGTATGCGGTCAATCACATTGCCCAATGCGCCGCCCATCAGCAGCCCGGCGCCAAATTGCATCCACAGCCCGGCCCCTTCGCGCTTCACCCAGACCCAGACAAAGGCCGTGATTGCCAGCGCCACTGTGATCAGCACATAGCGCATCACTTCGCTGTCACTGCCAAACAGGCCGAAATTCACACCGCGATTCCACGCCATAGCGAAGTTCAGATACGGGTCATACACTTGGATAAACAGGCGCTGATCCAGCGCCATGCGTTCCATCACCCAGTATTTGCTGGCCTGATCCGCAATGAAAGTCAGCGCTATGACACCGATGGCAAGACGCATCTTTTCCCCCTTAGTGGCGGAAATGGCGCTGGCCGGTAAAGACCATCGCCAGACCCGCCGCATCGGCTGCCGCAATCACCTCATCATCGCGCACAGAGCCACCGGGCTGGATGATGGCCCGCGCGCCCGCCTCTGCCGCGGCCAGCAGACCATCGGCAAACGGAAAAAACGCGTCAGAGGCGACAACCGCGCCTTGTGTCAGCGGTTGGGCCAGCCCCAGAACTTCAGCCATATCCTGCGCCTTGCGCGCGGCAATGCGGGTCGAATCCACGCGGCTCATCTGGCCTGCACCCACGCCCACGGTGGCCTGATCCTTTACATAGACAATCGCATTTGATTTCACATGCTTGGCCACTTTCCACGCGAATAGCAGATCGGCCAGATCCGCATCTGTGGGCGCGCGTTTGGTGACAATGCGCAAATCTGCGGGCGTTATCATGCCATTGTCGCGGTCTTGCACCAGAAACCCGCCCGAAACCTGCTTGAAGGCAAGCCCCGGCTCTGCCGGATTGGCAAGGCCCGGCGTTGTCAGCAGGCGCAGGTTCTTTTTGGTGGCAAAATGGGCAATCGCGTCATGGTCGGCCCCCGGCGCAATCACAACTTCGGTGAAGATCTCTGTAATCGCCTGCGCCGTTTTCAGATCCAGACGGCTGTTGAAGGCGATAATCCCGCCAAAAGCCGAGGTGCGGTCGCAATCATAGGCGCGGCCATAGGCTTCGGCCAGTGTTGCACCGCGTGCCACACCGCACGGGTTGGCATGTTTGATAATCGCGCAGGCAGGCCCATCGGCAGGCAGAAATTCAGACACCAGCTCAAAAGCGGCATCTGTGTCATTTATGTTGTTATAGCTGAGTTCCTTGCCCTGATGCTGCGTGGCCGTGGCCACACCGGGGCGCGCGCTGCCATCGCGGTAGAAGGCCGCGCCCTGATGGGGGTTTTCGCCATAGCGCAGGGTTTGGGCCAATGTGCCCGCAAAGGCGCGGCGGCGCGGCGCAGCCTCGCCAATCGCGCCCGCCATCCATGTGGAAACTGCCGCATCATAGGCCGCTGTGCGCGCATAGGCGCGTTGCGCAAGTTTCTGGCGGAATTCCAGCCGGGTCTTGCCCTCTTGGGCATCCAATTCGGAAAGCAGGGCCATGTAATCTTCGGGATCGGTCACAACGCTGACGAAAGCATGATTCTTTGCGGCGGCGCGAATCATTGCAGGCCCGCCAATATCGATATTCTCAATCGCCTCGGCATAGTCTGCGCCGCGGGCAACTGTCGCTTCAAACGGGTAGAGATTGACCACAAGCAGATCAATCGCCTTGATCCCATGCGCCACCATCGCGCCCATATGCGCCTCGTCGTCGCGCAGCGCCAACAGCCCGCCATGCACGCCGGGATGCAGGGTTTTCACCCGCCCATCCATCATTTCGGGAAACCCCGTCAGATCAGAGACATCCTGCACCGCAAGCCCTGCCTCGCGCAGCGCACGCGCTGTGCCCCCGGTAGAAACAAGCTCTACCTTGCGCGCGGCCAGGGCCTTGGCCAGATCAATCAGGCCGGTTTTGTCAGAAACGGAAATCAGCGCGCGTTTCAGCGGGGCAAGATGTGTCATGTCTTATCCTTGGGTCATGTCTTGGGGCCGATCTGCGGCCAAAGGGTTATCGGGGGCAATGTCACGCAGCACGCGCGGGGAATCCTCTGTCATGGCCAGCGACCAGTTGATCTGCGTCGTATAGTCTGTGGCCCGCAAGGACAACATGATCTGTTGGCTTTCGCGCGCATAGGCACGGCCTTTTTCCAGATAAACCGACGGCGCAAGCCGGGGTGCGTGACCGGGTGCCACAAAGGCCCATGCCTCGCCCGATGGCAGCGTGACATGCACCCCAGTCCCGCCCTCATCCAGCACGGCCCGCGCATCCGGGTGCAGGTGAAAGCGCAGCGCAAAGGCCACACCTGCGCCGCCGCTACGCGCCAAGGCCTCCTCAAAGCGCCGCCGTTCGGCTTTCGTCGTGGCGATCAACATATCCTCACCACTCAGTGCGCGCCCGTCACCGGACAGATCCAGATGGCGCAGATGCTCCAACCCGTGACTGGGCACATAGCCATCATGGCTAAGGCTTGCGGTGCGCGCATGGGCGAAATGCCGAAGCTGCACCGCAACTTTGTGCGGCCCGTCCACCAGTTCCAGCCGCGCGTTGCGCCCACTGGCAAAGCGGGCCGAAGAATACCCCTCCAGCGCCAGCGTGGAATGCGAGGCACTGGCACGGCTTGCACGGTGCCAATCCGGCCCGAAATCGTGCCCATCGCCGCAAGATACGATCAGCGGGCGGCGGTTGGATGTCATCTCGAAGGCGAGGGTAGAGGCATGGGCGCGCGCCGCCGCCTGCGCCTGTGGCGGGGCGGCGGCATCTATCAGCACAGTGCTGCGCCCGGCGGCAAGCCGCGCATATCCCATGGCCATGGTTTCAGCAGGCTGCAGCGTTCCTCCGCCAAGCTGCGCAAGGCCCGCCAGGGCTGTGCCAAGCGCGCCCGAACGCCCGCGCCCGCCCCCGTGAAAGCGCGCAAGGCCGCCATCGGCATGGCGCAACACCCGCAAGGCACGCGCCATCTTGTCCAGAAGGCCCAGAAACTCTGGCCCTGGCACTTGGCCCTGATCGGCAAGCGCTTGGGCTGCCAGCACAAGCTGGGCGAATATCTCCAACAGCTCTTCGGGGTTGCGCGACGCAAGCGTGCCATCTGCGCCAAGCAACGTTTGCGCCGCGCGCAACAGCGCGACATGCGCATCGGGCAACCGGGTGGCCATATCTTCCAGCGACAGGGCGGCATAGAGGCGGCCCAATTGCGCCTCTATGCGCGGCAGGCCCAATTCCGCATGCGCGGCGATATGTTCCAAAAAGGCAACCTGCAGGGCCAGAGATTGCAAAAACCGCGCCTGTGCTGCGGGTTCCATGCCTTGCAGCAGAAAGCGGGAATGCCCGATCCAGCGCATCACACGCCGCCCAACCAAGCCGGGCAGCCAGCCCGGCCCAACCCCAAGCCCGCGCCCCTGCCCGAAACCGGTGATCCAATCTTGCAGTGCATTTTGCGCCAGTTTGCGCGCGGCACTATCGCCTAAAGCGGCCAGATCATCCAGCCAGCCAAAGCCGTGCAAACCGTCCTGCACAGGGCCAGCCTGATCGGAAAAAGGCAGGGTTCCGGGCGCATGCACAAGGCTGCCCGCCAGCAGAAATTCCCCCGCCACCATGTCTGCGCCGCGCGCAGATAGCCCGTGCAGCCTGGGTTCAGGCGGCGTGGCAATCACCGCCGGGCGGAGATTGCGCGCCAACCAGCGCAAGCGCAGACGCTTTGCCAGCCCCAAACGCATTGGCCCTGTCGGGCTTGCCTCACTCACACGCGCCACGCCTTCTTGTTTTCGCTACATTGCCAAGTTCGGGGTGCGCCCCCTCACCCAGCTTATGTGATACGCCCTGCACCGTGCAAACGCTACAGCAACACGGGGCGCAGATCAGCAGCCCTGTTGCAGATGGGCAATATAAAACCCGTCCAAACCGCCCAATTCGGGCCAGTAATCGGGCCGGGTGCGCAAGCTGCCATCGGGCAACAGCCATTCGGGCGGCAGGCCGGGAATGTCGGCGGGCAGGATGCGGGCCTTGTGGCGCGCAAGGGCCGCAGCGATCTGCGCCTCGCCCTCGGATGGCAAAAGCGAGCAGGTGCAATACACAACCCGCCCCCCCGCGCGCAAAAGCCCCTGCGCAGGATCAAGCACACGATCCAGCAACGCCGCTTGCAGGGCTTGCAGCGCTTTGACGTCCTCCTTGCCCCGAACAAGCGGCAATTCGGGGTGACGGCGCAATGTGCCTGTGGCCGAACAGGGGGCATCCAGCAAAATGGCGTCAAAGGGCTGGTCTGGCCGCCAGCCCAGCGCATCGGCCACCACCGAATGCGCCCCAAGCCCGGTGCGCGCCAGATTGTCGGCCAGCCGCACCATGCGCGGGGCAGAAATATCCAGCGCCGTGACATGCGCGCCATATGCGGCCAATTGCATCGTCTTGCCGCCGGGGGCGGCGCAGATATCCAGCACCCGCGCCCCCGCCATATCGCGCAACAGCTGCGCAGGCAGGGCGGCGGCGGCATCTTGCACCCACCAAGCGCCTTCGCTGTAGCCGGGCAGCGCGGTAATCTGGCCGGGGGTGCGCAGCCGCAGACTGCCAGTTGGCAGCGCCAGCCCCTCCAGCCCGTCAGGGCGCGCGCCTTTCAGGGTGATATCCAAAGGCGGCGCGATTTGATGGGCCGCTTCAATCGCCGCCGTAACTTTTGCGCCATAGGCATTTTGCAGCGCCCCGCGCAGCCAGCCCGGCAAGCGCGGCACAGGCGCAGAGGCCCAATCCAACCCCGCGCCCAACTGGCGCAAAACCGCATTTGCCAGCCCTGCAAGCCCCGGCGCGCCCACATGGCGCACCAGTTCCACCGCATCATGGATCACCCCATGCGCAGGCGCGCCCAGCACATGCATTTCCACCAGCGCCAGCCGCAAAACCCACATCACCGCATCCGGGGGCGCCTTGCGCAGAGCGCGGCGCAGATGGATATCGGCACGGCCAAAGGCGCGAAAACACTCTACCGCCAGCCGCTGCGCGCGGGCGCGGCCTTCGGGCGGCAGGGCGCGAAAACTGTCGGGCGGGCGCATCAGCACTTCGGCCATGCCGCGCTGCTCTTGCAGACAGGCAAGGATCAGATCAAGGGCAGCCGCGCGCGGCGCAAGGGATGTCATCTCGGCCATAAGCGGGTTTCTTGTCCTTTGGTGCTGGTGCGGTATATCAGGGAACAGGCCCAAGGCAAGGACAAGCCCCATGACAGACACTGGGCGGGCGCAAGGGGCCTGAGCCTGTGCGCTATGGCGATTGGGAGAAAAAGGGCATCGCCATAGATTTCTAGGCGCGCGACCAAGCGTTTGGCGTTGGCAAACCGGTGCAACCAACCTGCCCGCGCGCTGACATCACGCGCTTAGCTGACAGGAACAACCATACCCTTTTCGCGCGCGAGAGTGCGCATACGGCCTTGCAGCTTTTCAAACGCGCGCACCTCGATCTGGCGGATGCGCTCGCGGCTGACATCATAGCGCTGTGACAGGTCTTCCAGCGTTACGGGTTCATCGCTCAGGCGGCGCTGGGTCAGAACATCGCGCTCGCGCTCGTTCAGCACTTCCAGCGCTTCCATCAGCAATTCGCGGCGCTGCTCGAATTCGTCACGCTCGGCGTAATCATTGGCCTGATCGGCGTCTTCATCCTCTAACCAGTCCTGCCAGCTAGAGGCCCCCTCCTCGCTGCCAATCGTGGCATTCAGCGACGAATCCCCCGATGACAGGCGACGATTCATCGAAATGACCTCATCCTCTGTCACATTCAGATCCCGCGCGATCTGGGCCACGTTTTCGGGGCGCAAATCGCCTTCTTCCAGCGCGCCAATCTTGTTCTTCGCTTTGCGTAGGTTGAAAAAGAGCTTTTTCTGGGCGCTGGTCGTACCCAGTTTCACCAGCGACCAAGACCGCAGGATATATTCCTGAATGCTGGCCCTGATCCACCACATCGCATAGGTGGCAAGGCGGAAGCCCTTATCCGGGTCAAAGCGCTTGACCGCCTGCATCAGGCCCACATTGGCCTCTGAAATCACCTCGGCCTGTGGCAAGCCATAGCCGCGATAGCCCATCGCGATTTTTGCGGCCAGACGCAGATGGCTTGTGACCAGCCGATGCGCGGCCTCCCTGTCCTGATGATCCACCCAGCGCTTGGCCAGCATGAATTCCTCTTCCGGCTCCAACATCGGAAAGCGGCGGATTTCCTGCATATAGCGGTTCAGCCCCTGTTCCGGGCTGGGCGCGGGAAGATTGGCATAGCTGCTCATCACATATATCCTGTCTTGCGGGCCAAGCTTAGCAGATAAGAACGCTTTGTGTATCTGCAAGCGACATTGTCATGAATTCCATTATGCCAGTTATACGCAGCGCGCGGGGTTTTCCGTCAGCGCGCTCACGCGCTTGTGTCAGGGCGCGGGCGAATGGCGCAGCACCTCCAGAAGATCGGCCATATCCGGGGGCAAGGGGGCCTCGAAATCCAGATCCTCGCCTGTCACGGGATGGACAAAGCCCAAAGTTGCCGCATGCAGCGCTTGGCGCGGGAAGGCGGCACAGGCGGCCAGCGCAGGCGCGCCCAGCGCGCGCTCTGACAGTTTGCGCCGCCCGCCATAGACCGGATCGCCCACCAGCCCATGCCCGGCATGGGCCATATGCACCCGGATCTGATGCGTGCGGCCGGTTTCCAGCCAGCATTCCATCAGCGCCAGCGCAGGCGGCTGGCCAAACACTTCCAGCACCCGCGCGCGGGTAATGGCATGGCGGCCATTGGCCCAGACAACAGCCTGTTTCTGGCGGTCGTTCTTGCTGCGGGCAAGCTGGCTGGTGATTTTCAGAATGTTTCCCGCCTCGAAACTCGCGCCGCGCAGGCCGCGCAGGCGCGGATCGGCGGCATCGGGCACGCCGTAAACCACCGCCAGATAGCGCCGCGTTACGGTGTGGCGCTCAAATTGCGCGGCCAGCCCGTGATGGGCGCGATCCGATTTGGCCACCACCAGCAGGCCCGAGGTGTCCTTGTCGATGCGATGCACGATGCCGGGGCGCTTCATGCCGCCGACGCCCGACAGCGTATCGCCGCAATGATGCAGAAGCGCGTTGACCAGCGTGCCGCCGGGGCTGCCGGGGGCGGGATGCACCACCATGCCGGCGGGCTTGTCGATCACGATCAACTCGTCATCTTCCCAAACCACAGTCAGGGCAATATCTTGGGCGCGGGTTTCCACCTCTTGCGCATGTTCCAGACGCAGGGTGATGATATCCCCCTCGGCCACTTTCACGCGCGGGCTGTTCAGCACGCGGCCTGCGCACAAAACCTGCCCCTCTTCGATCATCTTCACCAGCCGCGAGCGTGACAGGCCCTCGCCCTCTGGCGCATCGCGCGCCAAAGCCTTATCTAGCCGGGGGGGCGGTTCGGCCCCGATCGTGACATGAATTTCCCGCAAAGGCGCGTCCGCCATGGCCAATACTCCAATTTCGCCGCCTGACGGCCCGCCCCCGCCAGAGCTGCGCTTTATCAAGCGGCTGGTGGTTGTGCTGACAAGCGTTATGATCCTTGGCCTCTTAGTCATCATCGGGCTGCTTGTCACCCGGATTGGCATGGCCCCGGCCCCGGTGGCCTTGCCAGAGGGAATTGCCTTGCCGCAAGGCGCGCGGGCCGAAGCAATTACACTGTCACAAGATTGGGTGATCGTGCTGACGCATGAGGGGGAGGCGCTGTTCTACAGCCGCCGCAGCGGGGCTTTGCGCCACAGCCTTGCCCTTCCGGCACAATAACACCGCACCAGCCCCTTGGCCCAGACAGGATTTGCCAGCATGGCCCCTGCGCGCTAGGCTATCTGCAGATCACCATAGGAGAGCTGCACATGGCCCGCACCGTCACCACACAGATCGGGGATGCACGCGTCAGCATCATCACCGATGGGGAAAAGGATTTCGGCCCCGAAGTTTTCGCAGGCACTGCGCCCGAACATATCGCCGCCCTGCTGCACGCCGCAGGCGCCAGCACGATCAGGACAAATTTCAATGCCGTGCTGATACAGCATGCAGGACGGGTGATTCTTGCAGATGCGGGATTGCGGGATCTGGCCGGGCCGGAATGCGGCCATCTGGGCGAGGGGCTGTCAGAACTGGGCGTTACAGCGGATCAGGTCGATACACTTCTGGCAACCCATCTGCACCCCGATCACATCGCCGGAATGATCACCCCGGATGGGGCTGCGGTGTTTCCCAATGCCGTGCTGCATGTTGCGCAGGCGGAGTGTGCATTCTGGTCGGATGATACCAATTTTCAAGGCGCGGCTGCGGGGCTGGCCAATAATGCAAAACTCGCGCAAGCCGTGCTGGCGGCCTATGGCGACAGGCTGCTTATTCTGGCTGATGGGGCCGAGGTTGCGCCGGGCCTGTCAGGCCTTGCCCTGCCCGGCCATACGCCCGGGCATTTCGGCTGGCGGCTGGATAGCGGCGGCGCAAGCCTGATCAATGTGGGCGATATTGTGCATGCCCCTGCCCTGCAAATGGCCGATCCTGAAATTGCCATCAGCTTTGATCTGGACATTCCTACCGCGCGCGAGACCCGCAAGCGGCTGCTGGATATGCTGGCCAGTGATGGCACTTTGTTCACCGGCGGGCATTTTCTGCACCCCGCATTCAACCGCGTTGCGCGCAAGGGCAAGGGCTATGAGTTGATCGCGGCAGGGTAACGCCCGCGGCAATCAGGTTCCGCAATAGGTGACAATCGCGGGCACATCGGCGGGGGCGGGGCTGGCGTAGCGCTCCATCCCGGCGATGGGCGTGAACGGGGCCTGCACCCGCGCCAAAAGCGCATGGAACGGCCCCATATCCCCCTCAAAGCTGGCCGCCAGTAGCGCTTCTTCCACCAGATGATTGCGCGGAATATAGAGCGGATTGACCGCGCGCATGCGCGCGGCGGCCACTTGCGGATCAGGCAGCGCGGCGCGGTAGCGTTCCAACCATGTCCCCACCCCCTCCGGGCTTTGAAACAGCGCCAAAAGTGCTGCGCTATCACCCAGCGCGGCAGCAGGCAGCGCCTGAAAGAAACTGGTGAAATCCACGCTTTGCCCCTGCCACAGTTTGTGCATATCCTCGATCAACGCAGGATCGGGGGCATCCAACCCCAGTTTGCGGGCAAAAACCTCTGCCCAATGCGCCTGATAGCTGGTCTGCGCGCGCTCTATCACCTCGGTTGCGCGGGTGATGGCGCGGTCTTCTTGCGCGTCAATCAGGGGCAAAAGCGCCTCTGCCAGCCGCGCAAGATTCCAGAACACGATCGCGGGCTGGTTGCCATAGGCATAGCGCCCCATCCTGTCTATGGAACTGAACACAGTTGCAGGATCATAGCTTTCCATAAAGGCGCAGGGGCCATAATCTATGGTTTCGCCAGAAATGGTGGTGTTATCGGTATTCATCACCCCGTGGATAAAGCCCAAGCCCATCCATTGCGCCACAAGCCGTGCCTGCCGCTGGCCCACGCGTTCCAGAAATTGCAATGCCGCATTCTCTGCCCCTGTCAGATCGGGGTCATGCCGGGCGATGGCGTAATCCAGAAGCAGGCGCAGTTTGTCCCGCTCGCCCCGCGCGGCGAAAAACTGGAATGTGCCAACACGCAGATGGCTGGCCCCGATCCGCGCCAGCACTGCCCCCGGCTCTGGCCCGAATTGGCGCAACACACGCTCGCCCGTGGTGCAGGCGGCAAGGGCGCGGGTGGTGGGCACACCAAGCGCGGCCATGGCCTCTGATATCAGATATTCGCGCAGCACTGGCCCCAATACGGCACGCCCATCCCCGCCGCGCGCAAAAGGTGTGCGCCCAGAGCCTTTGAGATGAATGTCCCAGCGCGCGCCCTGCGGATCAAGCACTTCCCCCACCAAGAGCGCGCGCCCATCCCCAAGCTGGGGCGAAAAACCGCCGAATTGATGGCCCGCATAGGCTTGGGCCAAAGGCTGCGCCCCCTCCGGCAAGGCATGGCCCGCCAGCAAGCCAAGCCCTTCGGCGCTGCGCAGCGCCCCGGCATCCAGCCCCAAAGCCTGCGCCAGAGGCGTATTCAAAAGCACAAGCTGCGGGTCGGGCCAATCCTGGCCCTGCCATGGTGTGTAAAGGCCAACAAGTTCCTGTGCATAGCTGTTATCGAAAGGCAGTGAGAGGGACATTTGGACACCTGGCTGTCAACTAAGGCTTACAGGTAGGCCGAAATATCAAACCGGCCAGTCTAGATATCAACTTGATCCAAAAATTCGCCATAGCCTTCGGCCTCCATCTCTTCCAGCGGGATAAAGCGCAGCGCGGCAGAGTTGATGCAATAGCGCAACCCCCCGCGATCGCGCGGGCCATCAGGAAAGACATGGCCCAAATGGCTATCCCCATGGCGAGAGCGCACTTCAACCCGGATCATCCCGTGGCTGGTATCGCGATTCTCTATCACATGATCGGTAATCAGGGGTTTGGTGAAGCTTGGCCAGCCACAGCCCGATTCGAATTTGTCAGATGAGGCAAAAAGCGGCTCTCCAGAGACGATATCAACGTAAATCCCCGGCTGCTTGTTGGTGTTATATTCACCACTCCAGGGCCGCTCCGTGCCGTTTTCCTGTGTGATGTGATATTGTTCGGGGGTGAGGGCCGCAATGATTTCCGCGCGGCGTTCATAGCGGGGCATGGCATCTCTCCTTGGTGGCACCTGCGGCACAACGTAACCAGCCTGTGCATGAAGGCAAGCGGGGCGCGCTTGGCACTGGATTTCCCGGCAGGGCTGGTGCATAAGGGCGCAACTTCCATAGCGCCCTGACATCCGAGGTTGCCCATGAAATTCCTGCTGCGCCTGCTGACCTGGTGGAACACCTCCACCCTGAATACCGCGTTTTTCACATGGCGCCACGGCGTGAAAGTGGGCGAGGATGTGCAGGGCAATATTTACTACCGCTCTCGCGATGGCAAGAAACGCTGGGTTATCTATAACGGCGAGTCCGAGGCAAGCCGCGTGGCCCCCGATTGGCATGGCTGGCTGCACCATACCTGGGATGAGACACCCGCCGAGAAGCCGCTTGTGCACAAGCCATGGGAAAAGCCGCATCAGGAAAACCTGACAGGCACGCAGCTTGCTTATGCACCGCAAGGATCGATCCGGCGCAAAAGCCCGGAAGAGCGCAAGGATTACGAGGCATGGACACCGGAATGACGCGGCCCACAGCCTGACCATGCGCAGATTTCGCCTTCTCTCCGCGTCAGCTATTGGCCTGCTGCTTGCCCTGTCGGCAGGTGCGCAAGAGATAGAGGTGCCCACCGCCTCGGACAGAATCGCCACTGGCATTGGCGCGGTTTTGCGCGGTCTGGACAGAGTGGCGGGCACAAGCGCGGATATTGTTTTGCCTTTGGGCGGCAGTGCCGATGTGGGGCATTTGCGTGTGATGGTGCAGGATTGCCGCTACCCGGAAGAAAACCCCGCAGCCGAAGCCTATGCCTGGATAGAGATTTTTGACATCCGCGCCGACGAGATGATCTTTGCAGGCTGGATGATCGCCTCCAGCCCGGCGCTGAATGCGCTGGATCACCGGCGCTATGATCTGTGGCTGTTGCGCTGCACAACGTCCTGAGGGCTTGGCAAGGGCAGGCGGTGAAAATCTGCATCTGCCTGTAGCGCCTGGGCCAGCCGCGCCCGATAGGCGGCGCGCGGGATTTCCACACCCCCCAAACTGGCCAGATGATCTGTCAGATATTGGGTATCAAACAGGGTAAAGCCACAGGCGCGCAGATGTGTGACCAAAGTGGCCAGCGCAATTTTAGAGGCATCTGTCCGGCGCGAAAACATGCTTTCGCCGCAAAACACACCACCCAGGGCCACGCCATATAGCCCGCCCACCAGCGCCTCGCCGTCCCAGACCTCTATGGAATGGGCATGGCCGATTGCGTGCAGCGCGCAAAAAATTTCTGTGATCTGCGCGTTTATCCATGTGCTCTCGCGCGCGGCGCAGCCCGCGATCACTTGGGCGAATGCGCTATCCAGTGTCAGCCGGAAGGGTTCTGCCCGAATGCGGCGGCGCAGCGACCGCGACAGGTGCAAGCCCTCCAGCGGCAATACCCCGCGCTGAAGGGGATCGAACCAATAGAGCTGCTGGTCGTCGCGGCTTTCGGCCATGGGAAACACGCCCATGCGATAGGCCTGCAACACCATATCCGGGGTCAGATCCAGCCGCATGGCCGCGGCTCAGAACTCTTCTGCGCGGGCCTCGCGCGCCATGTGATCCAGCACGGCATTGACGAAATTCGTCTCGCGCCCTTCGGGAAAAAACGCCTGCACGATATCCACGAATTCCGAAATCACCACCCGCGCCGGGGTTTCCGCGCCCAGCATTTCGGCCCCTGCTGCACGAAACACGGCGCGCAAGGTGGGATCAATCCGGTCAATCCGCCATTTCGCCACAAGCGCGCGGTCTGTCATCTGGTCAATCGCGGCTTGCCGTTCCACCACTGTTTCAATCAGGCGGCGGAAATGGGGAATATCGGCCTCTGCCCATGTTTCGGTTTCTGTTTCTGCGCCAATGCGATGGGCCTCGAACTGGCGCTTGATCTCGCCAATCGGCACATCAGAGGCTTCCATCTGAAACAATGCCTGCACCGCATAAAACCGCGCCGCGCCCTTGCGCGCGCGGCGTTCCGGCAGTGACGGGCGGCCCTTTTGCGCGCTCATATCTGCGCCCCCCCGCCCAGTTGGGCCTTGTCCTGAAGTGCGATCTGAATCTCATCCTGACCGGGCAAAAACCCGACAGAGCGCTTTGCCCCGCCCCAGCGCCGCGACAGCGCAATCAGATGCAAGGCCGCCGCAGCTGCCCCACCGCCTTTGTTCTGCCCATCTGCCGCCGCCCGCAGTTCGGCCTGAACACGGTTTTCCACGGTCAGAATTCCATTTCCAATGCAGGCCCCTTGCAGCCCCAAAAGCTGAATGGCGCGCGAGCTGTCGTTGCACACAGTGTCATAATGCGTGGTCTCGCCCCGGATGACGCAGCCCAAAGCCACAAACCCATCAAAATTGGCCATACGAAAGGCTTGCCCAATTGCAGTGGGCACTTCCAGCGCGCCCGGCACTTCCACTGTGTCATGGCTGCCGCCTGCGGCCTCTATCTCTGCGCGCGCACCGGCCAGCAGTTGATCTGCGATATCCTTGTAATAAGGCGCCACCACGATCAAGAGCTTCGGGGCCTTGTCAAATAGCGGGCGTGGCAAAGTGTAATGCGTTTCATGTCCGGCCATGTCAGTCCCCTTTTGATGCGGGAATTTTGCGGGTTCCGGTAATGGACAGCCCGTAACCCTCCAGCCCGACAACCTTGGGCGTGGCGGAATTTGTCAGCAAGATCAACTCGTGCAGGCCCAGAGATGACAATATCTGCGCCCCAAGCCCATATTGGCGCAATGTCTGGGGCGAGGTTTCAGAGGGCGCAAGTTTCATATGCGTATCGCGCAACAGCACCACAACCCCGCGCCCCTCGGCCCCGATCAGGCGCATGGCATCGCCAAATTCACCCGCGCGCACTGCGCCAGATGTGCCCACCATATCCAGCAGCGGATCAAAGGCATGCATCCGCACCATCACCGGGCCGGGCGTGCTGATATCCCCCTTGATAAGCACCACATGTTCGGCCCCTTGGGTGGTGTCGGAATAAATGCGCATTACCCAATCGCCGCCAAATTCCGACGTTATCTGACGCTCGCTCATCACCCGCACCAGATTGTCATGGCGCCGCCGATAGGCGATCAGATCAGAGATTGTGCCAATTTTCAGCCCGTGTTTTTGCGCGAAAGCCACCAGATCGGGCAGCCGCGCCATGGAACCATCTTCTTTCATGATTTCGCAAATCACGCCCGAAGGGTTCAGGCCCGCAAGGCGCGAGATATCCACCGCCGCTTCGGTATGGCCCGCGCGCACCAGCACGCCGCCATCCCGCGCGCGCAGAGGAAAGACATGGCCCGGCGTGGCGATCTCGGCCGCACCTTTGGCGGGATCAATCGCCACAGCAACCGTGCGCGCGCGGTCATGCGCCGAAATCCCGGTGGAAACACCTTCGCGCGCCTCGATAGAGACGGTGAAGGCCGTTTCATGGCGCGACGAATTGCTGGACGCCATCAAAGGCAGGCCAAGCTGGTCAATCCGCTCTCCCGGCAGTGTCAGGCAGATCAGGCCCTTGCAGTGAGTGGCCATGAAATTGATCACCTCTGGCGTGGCCATCTGCGCGGGGATCACAAGATCGCCCTCATTCTCGCGGTCTTCGTGATCCACCAGAATGAACATGCGGCCGTTGCGCGCCTCTGCAATGATCTCTTCCGTGGAAGAGATGGCATCTTTCCAATTCTGCTCGACGTCTCCGGGGGTCTCGTATGTCATAGGGCGATCCTTTGTCTCTTGCCTTGGCAAATAGCCCAAAGGGACAGGCGGGAAAAGGGGGGTTGCACCACTGCCATGCCGCCCGCATGCACAAGGGCTGTGCACCGGCCCTCAGCGCACGCCCCGGATACCCGATATTTGCCCAAGCCTGCCATTCTGGCGCGCAGCACAGGTGCAAGACAGGAGAATGGCATGGACAGCGCGCAAGACCAGTTCATAACGGCATTGGCCAGAGACATTCTCACCCGCGAGGGGGGCTTTGTGAATGATCCCGATGATCCCGGCGGGGCCACGAATTTTGGCATATCCCTTCACACCCTGCGCCGCTTGCAACCCGGCCAGCAGATCAGCCCAGAGGATGTGGCCGCACTGACACAGGAAAAGGCGCTGGAAATTTATGTGACAGAGCATTTCAACCGCCCGCGCCTTGCCAGCCTGCCGCAGCCGCTTTGGCCCAGTGTTTTCGACATGCATGTTCATTCTGGCGCCAATGCCGTGCGGATTTTGCAAAACCTGCTTGGCCAGATGGGGCTGGAGGTGGCCGTGGATGGTGTGATCGGCCCGCAAACCGCTTCTGCCGCGCATGAAGGCATGGCGCGCGCGCCTGCGCATCTGGTCGATGCCTATGGCATAGCGCGGCGCGATTATTATTACCGGCTGGCAGACCAGCGCCCTGCCAGCCGCAAGTTTGCGCGCAGACGCGATGGCGGCAAGGGCGGTTGGATTTTGCGCGCCGAGGCGTTTATCAGCCCGCGCTATCACCTGAGCACGGCAGAGCACCGTAGCCGCACGGGGGCCTGGGCATGATGCGCGCCTTGGCCGGGTTTTTGTTTGGCGGGGCGGGTGGTGCGCGCGCTTTGGGGCAAGGCGTCACCACCGTGGCAGAGGTATTCCGCCCCAATGCCACCCGCGCGCTGGAATTGGGGCATGACGCCTATATCGCCGCCCATTCCAGCCATATGACAGAATTTCAGCATATCCGCGCGGGCCGGTTTGATGCGCTTGTCAATGGCCTGAACCGCCTGCCCCGCCCTTTGCTGGCGCTGGGAACATTGGCCCTGTTTGGCTATGCGATGGCAGACCCCGAAGGGTTTGGCCTGCGCATGACAGCGCTTGCCTTGGTGCCAGAGCCGCTATGGTGGTTACTGGGGGCTGTGGTTGCGTTTTATTTTGGCGCGCGCGAAACGCATTATCTGCGGGGCCGAAACATCCTGCCACCCACAGCCCCGCCGCCCGAAAACGCGGCACTGGCCCAGTGGCAGGCCAGCACATCTGCGGCTGCTCACGATCCCTGACGCAGGAAATCTTCTTCCTCGCCAGTCACATCCAGCCCCAGCGCTTCCAACCCGCTTTCCAGATTTTCGGCCAGATGGGGCATGCCCAGCAGATAATCTGCGGTTGGCGTGGTGGCCTCGGATATGGCGGTATTCACGGCCTCGGAATAATCCTCTGGCTCAAACGCACCCCGGCCAATCCATGCCACGGCAGTCAGACTGGCTTTCTCATCATCGTTCAGCGCATCAATAAAGGCATGCCCTTCGGCATCGCCGACAGTGCCTTCGCGGGCCAGATAGATGATATGCACGATTTTGCGCACACTGATAGCAAGCATGACAGCCTCCTTCTGTTGGGACAAGTGTCGCGCAAAGCGGCAGGGCATGCAACGGATTTATCATGGGCGTCACCGCGCGCCATGGCCTTGGCCTGTGGAAAGGCTTGGCACATGCCGCCCGCTGGTGGCCTGCACCTGACGGAGGGTTCCGGCATGACGGGCAGCTTTGGGGGGAGAGGGGACGTTGAAGCCGAACCCCTGCGCGGAGCAAAGGCCGAAGGCCGCCGCGCATCGCCGGGCCGCCCCCCGGCACGGCGATTTGGCTGCAACCTGCGCTTAGCCTGAGTTTCGCGCGGATTTGGCCAGCATAAAGTGACATAGCCCTGCGGGTGGATCGCCGCACCGCGGCCCAGCGCTGCGCGGCTTTGCGCCCTCCCCCAACGCCCCCAACCCGCTCAAACCAGCCCTTGAGCACCCACCGTCTGGCACAAAACGCTAGGGCAGCGCGGGTTCGGGAACATCCATGCCCGCGGCCTGTGCTTCGCGGCGCAATTCTGTGCACAATAGGTCACAAAACCGCCGGCGCGGCGAGTTGGGATCAAACATCAGCCCCAACAGGCGCAAGGGCGGCGGATCACCCAGCGGCATGACGCGCAATTGCGGGCTGTGCAATTTGGGATGGTCAGGCACGACAGAGACCCCCAGCCCCGCCGCAACCAGCGCAAGCACACCGTCCTGCGTATCCACTTCCATCACGGTTTGAACCTGAATGTCGTTATGTTCCAAGGCGCGTTCCACCATTTCGCCCACGCGGGCCTGACGGGAGAAGCGCACATAGGGGTTGTTTTGCAGCAAATCGCGGAAATCCGCGCCCTGCGCGCTGGCATGGGCCACGACAACCAGCCGTTGCGCGCTGATGGTGGTAAAGACAAAGCCCGGCGCAAGCTCGGTTGTGCCGGTTGTCAGGGCCACATCTATCAGCCCCGCGCGGAGTGAGGCTTCCAGTTCATGCGCAAGCCCGGTTGTCAGGCGCATTTCCAGCCGCGGATGGCTTTCGCGCAAGCGGCGCAGCGCAGCGGGCAGCAGGGTGGAAACGGCGGTATGCACCGCCCCGATCCGCAGCTTGCCTGCATTGCTGTCGCGGCGCAGGCTTTCGGACAGGTCTTCCCATATCTTGATCACTTCGCGCGCACGGTCTATGAAATCGCGCCCTTCCTGTGTCAGCACAGGCGGGCGGCGCGAGCGGTCAAAGAGGCGCAAATCCACATCCGCCTCCAGCCCGCGCATTTGCACGGAGATCGCCGAGGCCGAAAGTTCCAGCGCCTCTGCCGCCTGGGCAAAGCTGCCATGATCAACCACCGCAATAAAGGTATAAAGCGATTTCACATCCATACTCTAACCACCTGTCACGCCGCGCCAGATCAGATTAAGCCCCAGACATAGCAACACTGCCAAGACCAGTGCGCGGAATTTCTGCGCGGGCACTTGGGCCACCATCAGATTGCCCAGCCACATGCCTGCTATTGCAGCAGGCAGCGCGATAGCCGAAAGAAACAGCCGCTCTGCCGTGAACACTCCCACCAGCACAAACGCGCCCGAAATCAGCACCGCCGACAGAATGAAAAACAGGCTCAGCGCGGACAGAAATTCGCGCCGCTCTGTTTGCAGGCCCAGCAGATACATTACAAATAGCGGCCCGCCCACAGTTGTCATGGCCCCCACCGCACCGCCCAGAATACCCGCCGCCCAGCCTGCACCGCGTTCGCGCGCGGGCGCGATGAACAGATTGACCTTGCCCAGCGAGAGGCCCGAAAACACCACCACAACCGCACCCAGTGCCAGCATCAGCAGCGCATCGGAAAAGCTGGTGATCATCAGCGCCCCCAGCGGCACGCCGATCACGATCCCCCACAGCACGGGGGCAAAGCGCCGGGCGGTATCGCGCATTTGCCCCATTTGCAGAAATTGCGCGATATTGGTTAAAAACAGCACCACCACATTCACCGCCAAAGCGGCATCTATGGGCACAAAGAAGGGCAAGAGCGCCATGGTTGTCAGCGGCAGGCCAAAGCCCAAGGCCCCCTTCACCATGCCCCCAAGGATGAAGCTTGCAGCCACCAGCGCCATGTCCCACAGGGTGATCGTGCTGAAAATCACCATGCGCGCGGGTCAGTCCTGTGGGCCAGTGGCTTGGCGTGTCTTGGCATAGCTGGCCATTTCCCGCTTCAGCCGCGCCGCGCGCATGGTGGCGCGAATGATCATCACAACCGAAATCGCGGTCAGGCACAGAAACAGGATGGTAATCGGCCCGCGTGCAAAGATGCTCAGATCGCCGCGCGACATCAGCATGGCTTGGCGGAAATTGTTTTCCAGCATCGGCCCAAGGATAAAGCCGATCAGAAACGGCGCTGCGGGAACACGCAAAAGCAGCATGATATACCCCACAACCCCCATCACCAGCATTACCGCCACATCAAAGATAGAATTATTGACGGCATAAACCCCGAACACACACAGCACCAGAACCCCCGGAAACAGCAGGTTGGAGGGGACATCGGCAATATAGCGGAACAGGCGGATGGCGACAGAGCCAATGATCAGCAGCAAAAGCGAGCTGGCAATCAGCCCGATGAACAGCGCATAAACAATATCGGCATTGTTCAGAAACAACAGCGGCCCCGGTGTCAGGTTATGCACCATGAATGCGCCGATGATGATGGCGGTGATCACATCGCCCGGAATGCCCAGTGACAGAAGCGGGATAAGGGTTGCGCCTGCCACGCCGTTATTGCCAGCCTCTGCGGCGGCCACGCCTTCCAATTCACCCTTGCCAAAATTCTCGCGGTTGGGCGAGGCGCGGCGCGCTTCGGAATAGGACAAAAACGCCGATGGGGCCGCGCCAATGCCGGGGATCGCGCCCAAAAACACGCCAATCGCACTGCCGCGAAAGATGGATTTCAAACAGCGCCGGAAATCCAGCCATTTCAGCCGTGAATAGCCCATGCCGCGCACGCGGTGATCCTGCGCTTCGGATTTGCGCATGTAAGAAATGATTTCAGGCAGCGCGAAGAGGCCAATCAGCACGGCGATAAAGTTCAGCCCGCCCCGCATGTCGATAGAGCCGAATGTCAGCCGTTCCGTGCCTGCGATAAAATCCAGCCCGATCGTGGCCAGCATCAGCCCCAGCCCTGCCGCGACAATCCCCTTGACCAGACTGTCGCCCGACACACCCGCAATGATGGTGAGCGAGAAGACAATCAGCGTAAACATCTCTGGCGGGCCGAAATTGAGCGCGAAAGACGCAAGCCATGCCGCAAAGACAATTAGCGCAAGGTTGGAGATGAGATCAGCGATGCAAGAGGCATAAAGCGACATGCTCAACGCCTCGCCCGCGCGGCCCTGTTCGGCCATCGGGTAGCCATCCAGCGCCGTGGCAGAGGATGCAGGCGTGCCGGGTGTTTTTATCAAAATGGCCGGAATAGAGCCGCCGAAAATGCCGCCCTTATAGACGCCCAGCAGCAGCAAAATCCCGAAAATCGGTTGCAGCGCGAATGTGAAGGGCAGGGTAAGCGCCACGGCCATCGTGGCCGACATGCCCGGAATAGCCCCGGCAATAACCCCGATTGTCACGCCAAGCCCCAGAAAGAAAATGCTCTCCCATTGCGCAACAAGCGTAAACCCTGCGCTCAGGGCTTCCAGGAATGTCATGGCAGCCTCACGATCTGGCCCTGGGGTATGGCAACCCCGGCAATTTTGGTGAAAAAGAAATACAGCGCCAGTGGCAGCACCACAGCCGTTACCAGCCCCCAGCCCAGATTGCCGCCCCCGCTCAGCAGCAGCAGAAGCGCAAAAGCGATCATGCAGACCCAGACCATGCCAAGAATGGGCAGCGCAAAATAAATCCCCACAAGGATAGCGCCCAGCGCCAGCAGCCGCAGCCCTTCGGCGCGCGAAACGGAAAGATCATCCGCCACAGCATTTGGCGTTTTCGGGGCAAGGGCTGCGCGCAATGTCAGCGCCGCGCCGCAGATCAGCACCACCCAAGCGATGATTTTGGGCCAAAACGCTGGCGAAAGGGCCTTTATGGGCACGCGCCGGGGTGTGGTGATATGGTTGGGAATGATCCACCACAGGGTGAATGCCGCCAAAACCATAACGCCCAAACCGATCAAGATTTCATCACGACGCGAGAGCATGGCATCTCCGTTTGCGGGTTGGTTGCTGTCACAATATCGGGGCGCACATGTATTTGGGGCGCCGCGCGCAAGGTCACAGGCCCGAAGGCCTGTGACAGAAAGGTGCAAGCGGGCCTATGCCCGTCTGCATCACTGGATTTCAAGATTGAGCGTCACCACAAGGCGGCGGAAAATCTCGTAGGCATCGTTTACAAATGCCACCGATTCTTCTGGTGACATCAGTTCCACAATAGAACCACCCGTGGTCATGAAGCGGTTGAAATCTTCATCCTGCACGGCCTCTGCCAGCCATTCGCCCCATTTTTCGACCACATCATCAGGAATCCCGGCTGGGCCTGCAAGGCCAGTCCAGCCCACAAGTGCGGCCAGTTCGGGCTTGCCCAATTTATGCACAGTGGGGGCATCAAAACCTTCCAGGCGGTTGGGCGATGTCACCATCAAAGGCCGCATCTGGCCGCTGGCGATAAAGGGCGCGGCGGGCGAAGTGCTGCCGCAGAAGAAATCTGCCGTGCCTTGCAAAACCGCGGTCAGGCCCTGACCATCGCCTTCGGTGGGGATATGGATGACGTTTTCATCCAGATCACCAATGCCATAAGCATCCAGCACCATCAGCGCCCCGAAATGCGGCAAAGACCCAACGCCGGAAGAGCTGTAAAGCACTGTGCCGGGGCGTTCCTGCACCGCGTTGATCAGATCATCCAATGTCTGGAATTCGGATTCGTCTCTGACAACGCAGGCGACAGGGTTGATTTCATACACCCCGATAAAGCGAAATTCTTCCAGCGTGTAGGGCAGGTTGGGATTCATCGCCGGATTGACAGTGTGCGAGCCAACGCGCGCCAGAAGCAATGTATAGCCATCAGCCTCGGCATCGCGCACGGCAACAGAGCCTGTGGCCCCGCCCGCGCCCGCGCGGTTTGTCAGCACCAAAGGCTGCGGCACGATCTGCGATAGCGGAGTGGACAGCGCACGGGCCGAAAGATCGGTCGCGCCGCCGGGGCCAAAAGGAATAATCATCTGGATCGCGCGTGTGGGGTATTCGGCCACGGCGGGCAGGGCAGCGGCCAGGGCTGCGCCCATGGTGAGTGCGGTCAATGTGGTTTTCATGGTTTTCTCCTCCCAAGTGAAGCGTGATGACGGCTTTTGCCCCTCTCCTCCGGGCATTCGGCTGTCGGGTCTTGCAGGTACGATGGGGCGATGGGCCGGGCCTCCTCTCCGGCCTGTTTGGGGTTAATGCGTCATTGCCGGGGCCGGGCTTTTGCCCTGCACAACCGGCGCAGGCGCGGGGCAGATACGCAGATTTACACAGGCAGGGCGCTGCGCGGCCAGCGCATCGCGCAATGTCTTTTCCAGCGCGGCGGTATCATTGCTGGCCAGATAGGCCCCGAAGCAGCCAAGCGCTTCGGCGGCCAGATCATAGCGCGCCCCCTCTGACAGGGTGCAGCCAAAGGTGCGATCTGGCCCAAATTCGCGGATCTGGATCTGATGTTCGGCATTCCACACGGTATCATTGCCAATGATCGCCACAAACCGCGCGCCTTCACGGGCAGCGGTTTCATATTCGGCCAGCAGAAAACCGGCTGTGCCATCACCCATAGCCGCAAAAACGGGCATATCGGGGCAAGCAAGGCTGGCGGCAATCGCATAGGCAGGCCCTGCCCCAATCGCGCCAGATACACCGTTTATCACGCGCGGCCCGTCATGGGGAATGGCCTGCATCCATTGGCCGAATTCGCCGCCATCACAGATCAGCACTGCGCCGGGATGGGCGGCAAGCTGCGCTTGCAGCGCCGCGCCCACTTGCGCTGCGTGAAATTCGGGCTTTTCCGGCGCGGGGGGCATTGGCGCGCGTTTGGCCAGCGCCTCTGCCGCCTCTGCCAGCCATACGGCGCGGGCGGGGGCTGCGGCGGCATGGGCCACGAGCGCTTGCAGCGCGGGCAGCGGATCGGCGCAAAGCGCAAATTCCAGCCGCGCGCCAAGCCGCGCCGTTGCACGCGCCAGCGCGGTGTCTTCCGGGTCAATCACGGCAAAGCGGGCATCTGGCGCGCCCATATCCTTGCCCATGAAACCGGTGGTAAAATCCGCCTGTTTGCCCAACAGCAAAATGCGATCGGCGCGGCGCGTGAGGTCTGTCAGCGCGCCATGAGCCGGGTCACGCAGCCCGCGCGGGCTTTCCATACAGATAACCGGGGCGGCAAAGGCCGCTTGCAACTGCGCCTGCGCATCCCCCGTGCGGGTGCGCGCAAGGCTGGGGCCAAGCAGCACAAGCGGGCGCTCTGCCCCTTGCACAAAGGCGGCCACTGCGGCGGCATCTGTGGCAGTCAGCGCCTGCAGCTGTGGGACGAAAGACAGCGTTTGCGTGGTGGCAGGGGCGGCATCTGTCAGAACATCGGCAGGCAAGGCAAGATGCACAGGGCCGGGGCGGCCTGCACGCGCCGCCCGCACCACTTGCGCAAATTCCGAGGCCAGCGCTTCGGGTGCGCTGGCGCGCAGCGCCAGTTTCGTGACAGGCCGCGCCATGGCAACCTGATCCATTTCCTGAAACGCGCCTATCCCATCCTGCGCACGCGGCGAATCACCACTGAGCAGCACAAGCGGCGTTTCTGACGCCTGCGCCGAAATCAGCGCGCCCAAAGCATTGCCAAACCCGGCCCCCGCCGTGACCAGCGCCACGCCAATCTGGCCTGTCAGCTGCGCCCAGGCTTCGGCCATATACACGGCTGCGGCTTCGTGCCGGACATGCACAAGGCGAATATCGCTATCCAGCAACGCATCATATACCGGCATGATCTGGTTTCCCGACAGGGAAAACACACAGCGCACCCCGGCATCTTGCAGGCTGCGCACAAGGGCATCTGCCCCACGAATGGTGGTATTGTCTCGCACAGGCACTCCTCCTGCCGTGATCATTCAACTAACGTGAATAGATTTCAAGTTATTTTTTAGAGCATAATAAAAATAATCGAAAACCCTTGTCTTATAACGCTTCCTGAGACATCTTTGCGCAAGGATATGCGGCGGATCATGCAATACCGGCATATCTTGTAAGGAATTCTTACGCTAAATCTTATAATTATTCAGTTCATGTTAGTTTATTTAAATCGTAACACAGGCAGCACTGCCCCGGAAAGATGGAAGGCCAAGGTGACACAACGCGAAACCATAACCGTTACAGTGCAGCGCGGCAGCGCGGCCACGGGCCAACAGGCGCAGGAATTTCAGGTTCCCGCCTATGAAAGCCAAACCGTGCTGGATGTTGTGTCATGGATACAACAAAACACCGACCCAACGCTGACATATCGCTTTGCCTGCCGTGTGGGCATGTGCGGATCATGCGCCATGATGGTCAATGGCGTGCCGCGCTGGACATGCCGCACCCATGTTAAAAAAGTGCTGAAAGATCAGCGGATCGATATCGCGCCCCTGCGCAATCTGCCCGTTCTGAAAGATCTGGCCGTGGATATGGATCCGTTTTTTGACAAATGGGTTGCCGCAGAGGGGCGCCACCACCCCACAGCGGGCCGCGAAGAACCCATACCCGCCATCAACCCCGAAGCGCAAAACCGCCAGGTGGCCAGCGCCGGGATTGAATGCATCAACTGCTCTATCTGTTATGCCGCATGCGATACTGTGGCCAATGATCCCGATTATCTTGGCCCCGCCGCGCTGCAGCGGGCCTGGACGCTTTATAACGATGCCAAAGATGCCGATCGCGGCGCGATTCTGGATGCGGTTTCGGGGAAAGGGGGGTGTCATTCCTGCCACTCCATGGGGTCTTGCACGGCCTATTGCCCCAATGGGCTTGATCCGCTTTCGGCAATTGCCGGGCTAAAACGCGCCACAACGCGGCGCTTTTTCGGGGGGGGTGCGTGATGACAGCTTTTCATCTGTATATGGCACAGCGGCTAAGTGCGCTTGTGATGGCGCCCTTCGTTCTGGTGCATCTGGGGGTGATGATCTACGCCATCCAGGGCGGGCTGACAGCGGCTGAAATCTTGGGCCGCACACAAGGTTCGCTGTTCTGGTTTCTGTTTTACGGAATGTTCGTGATCGCGGTGGCGCTGCATGCCGCACTTGGGCTGCGCGTTATTCTGGCCGAATGGGCGGGTTTGCGCGGAGGCCTGCTGAACGGGATAAGCACGGCCATCGGGTTGGGGCTGCTGGGCCTTGGCGCGCATGCCGTTTGGGCCGTAACGGCAGGGGGTGGCGCATGAGCCGTGTTGCGCGCGCCCATCCCTTGTGGCTGGCCTATATCCTGCACCGCCTGTCTGGCCTGTTGCTGGCGCTGTTCCTGCCGTTTCACTTTCTTGTGCTGTCACTGGCGCTGCACAATGCCGCACGGCTGGATGCGTTTCTGACATTGGCCGAAATCCCGGTGATCAAGCTGAGTGAAACGGCGCTGGTTTTCCTGCTGGCGGTGCATATGTTCGGCGGCTTGCGGCTGATGGCGCTGGAATGGCTGCCATGGTCGGGGGTGCAGAAAACATGGGCCGCCAGTGCCACAGCCGGGGCGTTTTTCCTCTCTTTCCTTTTCCTGATGCGGGCAATCTGACATGTTCACTCTCAAAGATATCGACCGCCATGATACGGATATCCTGATCCTTGGCACAGGGGGCGCGGGGCTGTTCGCCGCCCTTCACGCGCTGCAAACGGCGCCAGAGGGGACAAAGGTGACAATCGCCGTCAAGGGGCTGATCGGCAAATGCGGCTGCACCCGCATGGTGCAGGGCGGCTATAATGTGGCCCTTGGCAATGGCGATACGGTAGAGCGCCATTTCATGGATACCATCCAGGGCGGCAAATGGCTGCCCAATCAGGAAATGGCATGGCGGCTGTGTGAACAGGCGGTGGTGCGTATCCGCGAGTTGGAAAATGAAATCGGCTGCTTTTTTGATCGTAACCCCGATGGCAGTTTGCACCAGAAGGCTTTTGCGGGCCAAACGGCAGACCGCACAGTGCATAAGGGCGATCTGACAGGGATAGAAATTATAAACCGCCTGATGGAACAGGTTTTGGCCCGCCCGGTGGAAAAGCTGCAAGAGCATCGCGCCATTGGCCTGATCCCCACGCGCGACGGATCGGCCCTTGCAGGTGTGCTGATGATCGATATGCGCACAGGCCGCTTCCGCTTTGTGCGCGCCAAAACGGTGCTTATGGCCACCGGCGGCGGGCCGACAATGTATAAATATCACACCCCCAGCGGTGACAAGACAATGGACGGGCTGGCCATGGCGCTGCGTGTGGGCCTGCCCCTGCGCGATATGGAAATGGTGCAATTCCACCCCACCGGCCTGCTTGCGGGCGCTCATACGCGCATGACAGGCACAGTGCTGGAAGAGGGCTTGCGCGGCGCGGGTGGGCAACTGATCAACCATGCAGGCCAGCGCTTCATGTTTGAGTATGATGGCAAGGGCGAGCGCGCCACGCGCGATGTTGTCAGCCGGGGCATTTATGCCGAAATGCGCAAGAACAATAACCCCGAACAAGAGGGCGTTTTCCTGTCCATGGCCCATCTTGGCCCGGAATGGGTGGCCAAAAAGTTCAAGGGCGTGGTGGAACGCTGCGCCGATTGCGGCTTTGATCTGGCGGGCGGCAAGGTAGAGGTTGTTCCAACCGCGCATTACTTCATGGGCGGCGTTGTGGTGGATGTGGATACCCGCACCGAACTTGAGGGCCTGTATGTGGCCGGAGAAGATGCGGGCGGCGCGCATGGATCAAACCGCTTGGGCGGCAATGGCGTGGCAAATTCCACGGTTTTTGGCGGCATTGCAGGCGATGTGATGGGCATGGATATTCGCACCATGGGCGCGCTGCGCGACCCCGATCTGAGCGTGCTGGAAGCAGAACTTGCCCGCGCCTGTCATCCTTTGGGGGTAAAGCCGGGCCATGTCTTGCCGCTGCGCCAGCGCTTGCAAAATGTGATGTGGGATGAGGTGGGCGTCATGCGCACCGAGGCCGGGCTGAAACGGGGCTTGGGCGGAATTGCAGAAGTGTCAGAGGCGCTGATGCAAACTGGCGTATCCGCCGAAATGCTGGCTTTCAACCTGACATGGCATGACTGGCTGAACCTGCGTTCGCTTTGCGACATATCCGAAGTGATCACCCGCGCGGCGCTGGAGCGCGACAATTCGCGCGGCGCCCATTACCGGGAAGATTTCCCCGATCCCGGCGCGATGGAGGACAGCTATTTCACTGTTGCCCGCGCCAATGGCGACAGCGTGGAAATGCACCGCGAAGCCGTGCAATTCACCCGCGTTCGCCCCGGCGAAACCGTGCTTCCCAAAGGGGAGCCAGAAACATTGGTGGCCGCACAATGACCCAGCATATCCCGCTTTCCCTGATCCAAGCCACAGCGCAAACCCTGATGGAGAAAGCCGCGATTGAAATTCCGCAAGATTACCTTGATGGGCTGAAACGCGCGGCAGAAACCGAAGATGGCGATTTGTCCTCTTTCGTGCTGCGCGCCATGCTGGACAATTACGAGGCCGCAAAAGAAGATCGCCGCGCCATGTGCGGCGATACCGGCGTGCCGCGCTGGTTTGTGAAACTGGGCAATGATGCGCGGGTGGAAGGCGGCATGGTCGCCTTGGAAGGCGCGCTGCGCCGCGCCACGGCCCATGCCACAAACTCTGTGCCTTTGCGCCCGAACCGCGTGCACCCGCTGTGGCGCACCGATCACGATAATAACGTGGGCATTGGCGCGCCCGAAATCGAATACGGGTTTGAACCAGAGGGCGATTGGATAGATCTGATCACCGTCCATAAAGGCGGCCTCTTTGGCACGGATTACCGCATGCTCTTTCCCTCGGACGGGATACAGGGGATCAAGCGGTTCTATCTGGATAGCCTGATGGCCTTTGGCAAGCGCGGGCTGGCCTGCCAGCCTGCGATTATCGGCATCGGGCTTGGGGGGTCTAAAGATATCTGCATGACCCTTGGCAAGCGCGCCTCTGTGCTGCGCACCGTGGGCAGCCGCAATTCAGACCCGCGCATTGCCGAGATGGAGGATGAATTCAAGGAATTGGGCAATTCCATCGGCATGGGCGCGATGGGGTTTGTCGGGAAGAACATGGTGATCGATTGCAATATCGAAGTGGGGTATTGCCACACCGGCGGAATGCCCATGTCAGTGCATGCGTTCTGCCTGTCTTCGCGCCGTTCGGTGGCGCGGCTTTGGCCCGATGGGCGGGTGGAATACCGCACCGATCCCGATTGGTTTACCCCCTATCAGCGCCGCGAGACCGTAGATTGGGAACCTGTGCAGGAGGCCGCAGAATGAAACCACGCGAAATCCGCCTTTCTACCACCCCCACGGCCGAGGCGATTGCCGAATTGCGGCTGGGCGATATCGTTTATCTGGACGGGCTGATGTATACGGCGCGCGAGGGCGTCTATATGCGCGCGCTGGAAGAGAAGGCCAATATCCCCATGGAATTGCCCTCGGAAAGTGCCGCCAATTTCCATTGCTCGCCCGCCGCGCGGATCAATGCCGATGGCTCTTTCGATATGGGCGCGGTTACGGCCACAGCCTCTTTCCGCTTTGCCAAATGGTTGCCCGAATGGATGGCGAAAACCGGGGCCAAGCTGATTATCGGCAAGGGCGGCATGAGTTCGCGCGATTACAAGGAATATTTCGTGCCCAATGGTGCGGTTTACCTCTCTACCGTGGGCTATGGCACAGGCGCACTTCTGGGGCGCGGGGTGGAAAATGTTGAAGCCGTGCATTGGAACGAAGAATTGGGCCTTGCCCAAGCCATGTGGGTCATTCGCTGCAACAAGATGGGGCCGTTTATCGTGGCCTCTGATCTGAATGGCGATTGCCTGTTTGAACGCGAGAATGCCAAGATTGCCGAAAACATTACCCGCGTCTATGAAGGGACAAAACCCGCCGTGCTCAAACGCTATGGCGAAACCGATGACAGGTCTGACGAGGTGATCTGATGCGTGACAGCCCATTCCAACCCGGCGCTGCACGCGCCGCAGACCCCGAATTCACCCGCGCCGAAGTGGCGCTGGCCAATCGCAATTCGGGCGCGCTGCTGGAATTGCTGGATTGCGACATCACCCCCACAGGCACGCATTATCTGCTCAATCACTTCGATGTGCCGGTTTTGCGCGCGCAAGATCATGTGCTGGAATTTGACGGCGCGTTTGATGCCCCCTACACCTTAAGCATGGCCGAGATCATGGCCCAGCCGCAGATCACCCTGCCTGTGACGCTGGAATGCGCGGGCAATGGGCGCGCAGGGATGGAACCGCGCCCCCTGTCCATGCCCTGGATGTATGAGGCCGTTGGAACATCGGAATGGACAGGCACACCCCTTGCCCCCCTGTTGGAACGCGCAAAACCGCGCGCCAGCGTGCAGGATTTCGCGTTTTTCGGGCTGGATTTTGGCTATGACAAAGGCGTTCCCCACCATTATGGCCGCAGCCTGACCCCGGCAGAGGTGGCCGGGCTGGAGGTGATGCTTGTCTGGGGCATGAATGGCGCCCCCCTTCTGCCGCAACATGGCGCACCTTTGCGGCTGATCGTGCCGGGCTGGTATGGCATGGCCTCTGTCAAATGGCTAAGCCGCATTACAGCGCTGGAAACCCGCTTTGACGGGTTTCAGCAGGTGGAAACCTACCGCTTTCGCACCCATGAGGGCGACGAGGGCCAGCCCGTGACGCAAATCCATGTCCGTTCGCTGATAAAACCGCCCGGCGTGCCAGATTGGTTTACCCGCGCGCGCCGGGTGCAGGCGGGGTCTGTGGCGCTGTCGGGGCGGGCATGGTCTGGCGGCGGTGTGCCGATTGCCAAGGTGGAGGTGCTTTTGGATGGGGCATGGCAGCAGGCACAGCTTTCGCCCCCCCAAGGGCGCTACGCCTGGACGCGCTGGGAAATTGACTGGCAGGCCAGCCCCGGCCAGCATGAAATTGCCTGCCGCGCCACAGATGCCGCAGGCAACACACAGCCGCCAAGCGCCCCCTATAATCTGGGCGGCTTTGCCAATAACGCGCCGCACCGCGTGACGGTAGAGGTGGTGGGTTAAGCCGCACTACATGGGCAGCGCAGCAAGGGCCGATGCAGGGCGGTGCTACCGCCTTGCGAATAGCCGGTAATAGGCCCAGTCCGGCAGAAAATTCGCCCCCCGGAACAGAAGCGAAAATAACCGCGGAAAGGCCCGCTGAAAGCGCTGCCCGCGCATGAGGATCATCATCTCTTCCGCTGCCTGCTCTGGCTCCATCAGGAAGGGCATGGAAAAATCGTTCTTATCTGTCAGGCGTGTGCGGATAAAGCCGGGATTGGCAAGCTGGACATCCACACCCGACCCCCGCAAATCGCAATACAGGCATTCTGCCAGATGCATCAGCCCGGCCTTGCTGGAGCTATAGCCGATAGAGCCGGGCAACCCCCGATAGCCGGAAAGAGAGCCTGTAATCACGATATGCCCCGCCCCGCGCGCCACCATGGCGGGCACAACCTGCCCCAGCACCCGCGCGGCCCCTGTCAGGTTTACATCAAACATGGCCTCTGTCTGCGCGCTGTCCCATGCCGTTGCCGGGAAAGGCCAATATACCCCGGCCAGATATACCAGCCCATCCACCGCGCCCACCTCTTGCGCGGCGGCGGCAACAGACAAGCGGTCTGACACATCGCAGCGCACCACGCGCGCAGGCCCCGGCAGGCTGGCGGCCAGATCGGCAAGCGCGCTTTCGCTGCGCGCACTCAGCACCACAGAGGCGCCCGCCGCCGACAGCTTTTGCGCCAAGGCCCGCCCCAACCCTTCAGACGCGCCCACCAGCCAATAGCTTTTGCCTGCAAATTCCCTCATGTCTCTGCCTTGCGCATCACGGCCACCAATTCGGCCACCTTTATCCCGAATTTGCGAAACTGGCTGCGGTTGATGATGGTCTTGTCATCGATCAGATACATCCAGTCTGTCACTTGCAGCGCATGGCCCCCCGCGCTTTCCGGCAGGCGGATCGTATAGCTCAGATGCAGTGCAGCGCCCTCTTGCTTGCCTGTGCCCTTGCCCACCAGATCATCAGCCTCTGCGGTAACGCGGCCATCATTGCCCAAAGTCAGGCGCCATTCGCGATCCTGCTTTGTGCCGCTGTCATAGGTGAAATGTTCGGCCAGCGTGCCGCGATTGCCATCCCAGCGCCCCTCCATATCCGCGACAAAGCGCGAGGTAACGCGGCCCAACGGCCCGTAAATCACCCCTTCACAGCGGATCGGGCCAGACAGGTGCTGGCGGATATCTATGGGCGGGGTGGCTTTGGCGTAATCGGCGGGCGTTTGGGCGGTAAAGCCAATAAAGCGCTGCCCAAGTGCCAGCAGCGCCAGCATAAGCGCCATCCCGACAATAAGCGCAAGAAAACTGCTCATGCTCAACTCTCCTTCAAAGGGGTCAGCGCCAGAAGCGCGATGGCCAGAACCTTCAAAGCCGAAGGCAGGGCCGCGTATAACAGGATCAGGGTTTGCAGGGCGGCGGGGCTGTTCTCTGCCCCTGCCTCAAACCCCGACCATTCCAGCGCGGGAAAGACCATCAGCGCCGCAAGCGCCAGTGTGGCCTTGGTGACAAAGGCCCAAAGGCCAAAGCCCTTGGCCGCTTCGGGGGATAACTCGGCCATGCGGCGCGAAAAGATCGCGGGCAATAGTGTCAGATCCGCGCCAATGCCCGCGCCAGAGATAACGCAGATCACGGCAAATAGCGCCAGATCACCGGGGCCAAGCGTGATGACAAAGGCAAAGCTGGCCGCCGCAATCGCCATGCCCGACAAAAGCGCGGTCTTGGCCCCCATGCGCCGCGCCAGCCGTGCCCAAAGCGGGGCAGATACGGCAGCAGACAGAAACAGAAGGATCAAAAGCGGCCCTTCCATCCCGCCCGCTTGCAAAACGGCCTCGGCATAGAACAAAAACAGCGTCGAGGTGATGGCAACAGGCGTAGCATTCACCAGCGCGATAATCAGCAAGCGGCGCGCTGTGGTATCGGCCAGCACATCGCGCAATGACAGCCCCGCCATATCCGAGATAACCCGCGCGCGCGGCCATTCTGCCCGCATGGCCCAGACAGCCGCCAGCGTGATCACCACAAAGCCCAGCGCAAAGCCCGTGAAGGGCCGCGCCATGACACCCCCCAGCGCCACAGGGGCCGCCGCAGCAAGGCAGACGCCCAAAAGAGCGCCCGTCTCGCGCCAGCCTGCCAGATAGACATGCCCGCCCGCCCCCAGCGCATCGCCCCGCGCCACACCTGTGGCGTAAAAGCAGATTGTCAGGAAGGAATAGCACGAAAACAACACGACCAGCGCAATCGCAAACCAGATCAGCGGCGCAAAAAGCGGTGGGATGGCAAAGAGCATCAGCATCGCCGCCGCCATAAGCGCGGCTGTAAGTGCCACGGCAAACCCGCGCTGCGCCGCAAGCCGCGCGGCCAGCCAGCCCAAAGCCGGGTCTTGCAGGAAATCAAGGCCGCGCAGCACAAACAGCACCGTCCCCAGCGCCGCCAGCGACACGCCATATTCATTCACATAGAAAAACGGCGCGTGAATATAGATCGGCAATCCGGCCATGGCCAATAGCCCGCCAAACAGCGCATACCCCCATAGCGCGGGGCGGCGATATGTGGCGGCTGCGGTGGTCACTGGCTGACCTCTTGCGCGGGGGGCGTTGGGCGGTTGTGAAACTTGGCCCCCCGCCACCACAATTTCAGCGCCTGCCAGTGGATCAGCGCCAGCACCCGGCGCGAGCCAAGCCGCGCCACCATTGCACCCAGAATAGCGCGCGTGCGCAGGGGTTTGCGCGGGCCTGTCAGGGTTGCCACCAGCCCCGCGCCGGGGGCTTCCGTGTCTTGGCTATAGCCAATGCGGATCGCGATTTTCTCTGCCGTGATATCCACATGAAAGGAATATTCCCCCTCTGCAGGCTGGAAGGGAGACACATGAAAGATTTTCTGCGCGTGCAATTCATCTTGCGGCCCGATGACAGTGTGATCGGGTTTGGCGCAAAGATAGGAATGCCTGTCGCCGTAAGTATTGTTGACCTCGGCAATCATCGCGCGCAAACCGCCCTGCGCATCATGGCAGAGCCAGAAACTGACAGGGTTGAACAGATGCCCCAGAATGCGCGGCTGTGTCAGCAACAGCACGCGCCCTGCGGCCACATCTGCCAGCCCATGCGCGGCCAGCACCTCGCGCACCCAGACAGCACCGCGCCCCTGCCCCGGCATGCCGCCATGATCGCTATCATGCAGCGCCGCAATATTGCGGCGGTTGCGCGACAGAAATCGCGGCAAGCGCAACTCTGCCTCGGCATCGAACAGCACATAATCCACGCCATAGGTGAAGCGGTTGCGCACTGGCCCGCGCCTGCCATGATAGGTCTGGCCTGCGATATGTTCGACACTGCTCATGCGACAGAGGCCAATTTGCTCGCCCGCGCTTCCATGGCCTGCGCCACATCTACAGCGCTGGCAAAGCCATCTTCATGGAACCCGCTGCGCATCCAAGCCCCGCAAAACCATGTCCGGTTTGTGCCGTTGAAAGCGCGGATATCGGCCTGCGCCTGCAAAGCGGCCATGTCATAAACCGGGTGATCGAAGCTGTATGTATCATAAATACACTCTTCGCGCACCGGGTGATTGGCGTTGAGTGTGACAAACATCAGATCATCCTGCGGGATGGGCTGAAGCGAATTCATCCAGTAACTGAGGGAAATGCGCGCGCGGTCTTCTGGCCCGCGTTCGGTATAAACCCAGCTTGACCAGCATTTGCGCCGCTTGGGCATGAAATCCGTATCGCAATGCAAGATCGCATCATTGGCCTGATACTTCACCGCGCCCAAGGATTTCGCCTCGGCCCCGGTGGGATCGGCCAAGAGGCGCAGGGTAATATCGGAATGGGTGGCGAAGATCACCTCGTCAAACTGTTCTTCCTCCATGCCCTCGACCTTGACAAAAACCCCCATCGGCCCGCGCCGCACCGATTGTACCGGGCAGGCCGCGCGCAAATTCACGCCCGCACGCGACAGATAAGCTTCCAGCCTGCGCACATATTCGATGGAACCGCCCTGCACCGTGTACCATTGGTGCTGCCCCTCATAGCCCAAAAGCGCGTGATTGCGGAAAAACTCCATCATCGCATGGGCCGGGAAATCCAGAATCTTCTGTGTGGGAGTAGACCAGATCGCGCCTGAAAAGGGCAAAAGATACCGCTCTCGGAACCAATCACCCGTGCCAAGCTGCTCCAACAGCCCGCCAATGCTGAGGGTTGGGTCGGCCTGTGCGATGGCAAGGCCGTTCTTGTTGAAATGCAATATGTCGCGCACCATGCGCCAATAGCGCGGATTGACCAGATTGGCGCGCGTGGCAAACACCTCGTCAATGCCGGAGAGCGAATATTCAAACGCCCCCTGCTGAAACGATGCCCCGAAAGACATGTTGGATTTCGCCACCGGCACGTCCAGCTTTTCAAACAGCGCCGTCAAATGCGGGTAATTGGTGTAATTGAACACGATGAAACCGGTATCGACCGGCTGATCACCGCGCTTTCCGGCCAAGACAGTGCGCGCATGGCCCCCAAGGCGCGGCGCGGCCTCGAACAAAGTGACACGGTGCTGCTGAGACATGAGATAGGCACTGGCCAGCCCGGAGATGCCCCCGCCGATAACTGCAATCCTGCGGGTGGGGGTATCAAGTTTTTCAAATGGCATGCAGCCACTCCTTCATCGTCATTATGGATAGGGTTACGCGCCGCACAATCCGGCGGATCAATCGGAAATAGATGTGATTTGCATCTCTGTTTTTTTCTGGCCACAGGTGATCTGGCCGCGCAGTTGCTGCGTAATGGGAATATGTTTGATGTCGCACGCCCTCACCCTGCTTCTCGACAAGCCGCTCTGGCTGCGGATAAGATATTGGCACAAGGCGGGGAAACTTGCCGTGACAAAAGGCATTCGGCAGTGAATTCAGGGCAGGGAACAGAATGGGTGATCCTTCTCAGGAAGGTGGCCGATGATCAGGACACAGACGCCTTTACCGCTTTGTTCGAGCATTTTGGCCCAAGGGTCAAAGCCTTTCTGATGAAATCGGGCGCAGATCACGCACTGGCGGAAGAATGCGCGCAGGATGTCATGGTCACTGTCTGGAAAAAGGCGGCACAGTTTGACCCCTCGCGCGCTTCGGTTGCGACATGGATTTACACGATCGCCCGGAACCGGCGTATAGATATGCTGCGCCGTGACCGCCGGCCCGAACCCGAAGACCTGAATTGGGGCCCGGAAGAAGAACCCGACCAGTTTGATGTTCTGGGCCTGCAACAAGAAAGCGATCAACTGGCCGCCGCCATTGCCAGCTTGCCCGAAAAACAGCGCGTGATGATAGAGCGCGCTTATTTCGGCGATCTGAGCCATAGCGAAATTGCTCAAGAAACCGGTTTGCCCCTTGGCACGATCAAATCCCGCATCAGATTGGCACTGGAGCGCTTGCGCCACTCCCTGACTTAAGAAAGACGACGACCATGATTACCCACCATCTGAGCGACAATCTGTTGATGGCCTATTCGGCAGGAACCCTGCCAGAGGCGTTCAATCTGGCTGTCGCCACGCATATCGCGCTTTGTGATGACTGCCGCGCGCGGCTTGCAAGCTTTGATGCGGTGGGCGGGGCCGTTCTGGACGGGGTGCTGGAGGATGCAACGGCCAGCACGACACGCATGGAATCGGGCGCCCTGGCGGCAACGCTGGCGCGGATCAAGACGGCGGCCCCCGTGGCACGCAGCCCACAACGCGCCCCCCAAAACGCGCTTTTGCCGGAACCTCTGGCCAGCTATGTGGGTGGGGATGTCTCGAAAATCCGCTGGCGCAATCTGGGCGGCGGTGTGCGGCAAATGCTGATCCCCACCTCCGAACACGCAACGGCGCGCCTGCTCTATATTCCTGCGGGCGCGGCTGTGCCCGATCACGGCCATCGCGGGCTGGAACTGACGCTTGTCTTGCAAGGTGCTTTTGCAGATGACGAGGCGCGCTTCGGGCGCGGCGATATAGAGATTGCGGATGAGGGCACAGAGCATCAGCCCGTGGCCGAACCGGGCGAGGATTGCATCTGTCTGGCTGTCACGGATGCACCGCTGAAATTCCGTGGCCTTCTGCCACGACTGGCGCAACCGTTTTTCCGTATTTGACACAGATCATCGCGGCCCCGCCGCGGCCATGGCAAATCACATTCATCATTTTAAATGTGAGGAAACGCCATGGATTACCCTGCCTTTATCGCCCAGACGCGCGATAACAGCCGCACGCTGGCTAAAGCCATCCCCGATACGATGAAAGGCTTTGGCGCGCTGTCCATGGCCGTCAAGCAAGGCGGGGTGCTGGGCGTGAAGGAAAAGGAATTCGTGGCGCTTGGCATTGCCATTGGCGTGCGCTGCGAACCCTGCATTGCCTTTCATGTAGAAGCGCTGATGAAAGCCGGGGCCACACGCGAAGAATTGGGCGATGTGCTGGCCATGGCCATCCAGATGGGCGGCGGGCCTGCGGTGATGTATGCAGGCAAGGCGCTGGCATGCTGGGATCAACTCTCGGCGGGGTGATCCAATAGCGCGGCTACGCCGCAAGCCTATAGATCGCGGCCCCCGCCCGTTCCGGGACGGGGGCTGTGGCAGGTGGTGGCGGCAGGCTCAATACCCCAGCGCGCAGCCATCCTTGCGCGGGTCTGAGGCCCCCTCCAGCAGCCCATCGGCATGAATGCGGATCGCCTGCGCGCCGCCAATGGGCGTTTCCGCGCGGGCGACCACATGGCCCAGATCGGCCAGCGCCTGAAAAGTTGCTTCTGGATAGGGCCGCTCCAGCATCAGCTTGCCCTCTTCGGGGAAGGCGCGGGGGCAATCAATCGCGCTTTGCAAATCCATCCCGTAATCCAGCAGATTGCTGACAAAGCGCGCGTGCCCCGTGGCCTGATAGGCCCCGCCCATGACGCCAAAGGGCAGGATAACCCGCCCCTCATGGCGCAGCATGGCAGGAATGATCGTATGCAGGGGGCGCTTTCCGCCTGCCAGTTCATTCGGATGCCCTTCGGCCAGCGTAAACCCCGCGCCACGGTTTTGGAACATCAGCCCGAATTTCTCGGATGCCATGCCAGACCCGAAAGGGTGAAATATGGAATAGATCAGCGATACCGCCATTCCACCGCCATCCACCACTGTCAGATAAACCGTATCGCGGTGGATTTCCTCTGTCAGCGGGGCGGGGTCTGGCAGCACGCGGGCGGGATCTATCAGCGCGGCCAGCCGTGCGGCAGTCTCCCTGCTCAGCATATGCGCCAGCCGCGTGGTATGAGCGGGATCGCCCAACAGGCGGTTGCGGGCCTCATAGGCCAGTTTTGTGGCCTCCGCTTCCAGATGCGCGCGCTGGTGCCCCAAGGGATCAAGGCGCGCCAGATCAAAATGCGACAGGATATTGAGGATCAGATTGGCCGTAGCGCCCTGCCCGTTGGGCGCATGTTCCACCAGCTCATGCCCCTTATAGGTGCTGGAGATAGGGGCATTGTAATCGCACAGGCTGGCGGCCAGATCGTCATGGGTATGGCACCCCCCAAGCGCGCGCAGGCTGTTGATGATATCCTCGGCCACCTCGCCCTCGTAAAACCCGGCGCGGCCATGGGTGGCAATGCGGCGCAGCACCTCCGCCTGACCGGGCGCGCGGAAAATCTGGCCCGCGCGCAGGGGCTGGCCAGCCAGCAAAAAGAACTCCCGCGCCACCCCTTGCAGATGGGTTGCGCGCGGCCAGTCAAAGGCCGTGCGCGGGCCAACGGGAACGCCGGTTTCGGCATAATGGATGGCGGGGGCCAGAATTTCGGCCAAGGGCATCCGGCCGTGATCGGCATTCAGGCGGCAAAAGGCATCTACCGCGCCGGGCAGGGAAACGGCCTCTACCCCATAAACCGGAACGGCGCTATGCCCCTGCGCGCGCAGTTGCGCGGCCTCAAGCGCGGCAGGCGCGCGGCCAGAGCCATTGAGCGCGGTAATCTCCTGAGTGCCTGCGGGTTTGAGCAGCACAAAGCAATCTCCGCCAAGGCCGGTCATATGCGGCTCGCAGATATTCAGCACCATGGCCGCGGCAATCGCGGCATCTGCGGCATTGCCGCCACGCTGCAAGATATCCAGCGCTGTTTTTGCCGCCAGCGGGTGCGATGTGGCGCACATGCCGCCTGTTGCAAACACGGCAGAGCGGCCGGGGGATTGGAAATCGCGCATAGTGTCCCTCGCTTGTGATCAGGCGGAATATAAAGGGCATGCCCCCCCCGTCCAGCCATAAAAAAACCCCGCCAAAAGGCGGGGTCAGTGGGCGTCCCGGCGGGTAAGTCAGGACACCGGCGGTAAACTGTAAAAATCAGTCATGCATTTCTGCCCGGATTTGCTGGCGCAACAGATCAATCGGGATCAGCTGGCCATCGCGGCGGAATTGCCAATATGTCCAGCCATTGCACGAGGGCGCCCCTTCCAGAGCAGCCCCAACCTGATGGATTGATCCGCGATGTTCGGCACTGACAAGCGAGCCATCAACACGCACCTTGGCGGCCTGCCCGCGCGCATTGACCAGCACTTCACCGGGGCGCAACATGCCGCGTTCCACCAACTGCCCAAAGGCCACGCGCGGCTGTGCGCGCTTGGAGGCGGTGGTTTCCAGCGCCGCCGCATCCAGCGGGCGCACATTGCCCAAGCGTTTCGCAGCGGCGCGGCGGTAGGCCGCTTCACGCTCGATCCCGATATAGTCACGGCCCAGCATCTTGGCCACGGCACCCGTGGTGCCTGTGCCGAAGAACGGATCAAGGACCACATCACCGGGATTGGTACTGCCCACCAGAATACGGTGCAGGAGGCTTTCGGGTTTTTGGGTGGGATGGGCCTTGTCGCCGTTATCGTCCTTCAGGCGTTCATGGCCCGAACAGATGGGCAAAACCCAATCCGAGCGCATTTGCACGGTTGGCCTTGCGCCAAACCACATCGTTCAGGATCCAATAGCCCGCATCCTGCAACGCGGCGCCGACCCGAAAGATATTGTGATAGGAGCCTATCACCCAGATAGCCCCATTGGGTTTGAGCAATCGGCGCGCCGCCTTCAGCCAGGCGCGGGTGAACTGGTCATAGGCTTTGAAACTGTCAAACTGATCCCAATGGTCATCAACCGCATCCACCTTGCTATTGTCGGGGCGGTGCAGATCGCCTTTCAATTGCAAGTTATAAGGGGGGTCGGCAAAGATCAGATCAATACTGCTTTCGGGCAGAGAGTTCATCACATCGATGCAATCGCCCGCAAGTATCTCATCCAGAGGCAGCATCGAAGCCCCCCGCGCCAAAGTTGTAACTGTCATGCCTGCCTCATTCTCAGCGCGTTTGCCGCGCTTGTTGAGGACATGATGAGTCAAAGGTGATTCGGCGTCAATTTCTTTTTGAATCAGTTAATTGAAAAACTTTCTTCATCTAATGTCTGGACACAAGATTTTGCGTATGGGGGCGAAAGAGCACCTATGCTCTGGGGTTGGCCCCAAATCTGCTATGGCATTTTTGTGACGCTTTGTCGGATATCCGGCATTCTCGGCCCAGCCATAGCCGGGATAGCGGCTATCCAGTTCGGCCATGATCCGGTCGCGCGTAACTTTGGCGACGATACTGGCGGCGGCAATGGACAGCACCTTGCCATCCCCTTTTACAATCGCCTGTGCGGGGCAAGCCAGATCGGGCGGCAGGCGGTTGCCATCTATCAGCAAATGGTCGGGCGGCAGGGGCAGTGCGGCAATGGCGCGGCGCATGGCCAGATAAGTGGCTTGCAAAATATTCAGCGCGTCAATCTCTGCGGGGCTGGCAGCACCTATCCCGATCTGGGCACAGGCAAAAAGCTGGTCATGCAGTGCAGCGCGGGCAGCCGCGCTCAGGCGTTTGGAATCGCGCAGGCCATCGGGGATGGCGGCGGGATCAAGCCACACGGCCCCCGCCAGCACAGGGCCAGCCAAAGGCCCGCGCCCCACTTCATCCACACCCACAACGCGCCGCGCGCCCATCAGGGCGGCGGCCTGCTCATAGTGGTAATCGGGGCGCTGCGACATGGCTCTTTATCACCACAGCCCCACACCCGCGCAAGGGGGGTTAATTATGCTGCCTCAGGCAGGCCACGTCAAAGGCATTGCCCGCCACTCTGCACGCGGCCGGGCGCACCGGGTAAGGCTCGTGGTGAATATGAAAAGGGGCGCGGGTGGTCTGAATAACGCTTGCGTCACCATAGCCGCAGGTTTCTGGACAAGTGGATTTCTGGCCGGTCTGGCGCAAATTTCGCTTATGCTCGAAATGGGCCGCGCCAATCACCCCAGCTACGGCCAGGGCCGCGATTGTTCCGGGTTCGGCTTTGGCAGAGGGGGCTGCAATCGCGGCAAGGCCAAGGGCCAGACCTAGAACCGCCAGCATTCGCACCGGGCGAAAAAAACGTGACATTGCAAAATCTCCATACTCAAAAATATATGCAAACATGGTTGCGTCTTGTCAGGGCTTTTGTCAACCAAAGGCGTGTTATCAGATAGCATCACGCTACGCGCTGCCTGCTATTGCATATCACCGCAAGCCGCGCATAGCTGAGGGAATGAAACGCTCATACACCCTCCTTTGCGCCTCTGTCATGGCGCTGGCGCTTGCGGGGCAAGCCTCGGCGCAATGTTATGCTGATTACAAGGCCAAACAGGACAACCCCCTGCGCCTGCAATATGGCCTGATCGAATTGCCCGAAGCGGCCTGTAGCTCTGTCCAAGCCGCTTCGGACTATGCGCGCGCGGTTATCGCGCGTTCCGGCTGGACGCTGCTGCAAATAGAGTCCATCCTTGATGAAACCGAATTCCAGCGCAGGAGAGCCAATGCCGGGGCCATCCATCTCCGCCAGTGACCTGTCGCGCCTTGGCAGCCGCGCCGTGCTGTGGGGCTTGGGCGCGATTGTGGGAATTCTGGCGCTGACAGCGGTATTGCTGTTCCTGAACCTGCCCGATGCCGGCGCCTTCAATGCGCGGGTAGAGCGCGTGTTTGTGGAAAACGCTGATCTGACCAGCCAGTCAGATATCAAACTGCTGGAAATCCTTGCGCAATCGGGCACGGCCTTTTCCGAAACGCTGGTATCTTACCGGATTGTAATCTTCGTGCTGCTGGTCTTTGCAACAGGGCTGCTCGTGACATCGCTGGCCGTGATTGTCATGCTTGTAACACTGACAAAACGCTTGGCGCTGGTGGAAAAGCAGGGCTTGCAAGTCTCGCAGCTGGTGATTGACCGGGCCACCAATTCGGTGGCGATTAATGACATGGAATTCAAACTCACCCCCGCCGCAGTGGAAACTTTGGCCGTGCTGGCAGAGGCGCGGATTGACGATGATGTGCTGACAGGCGCGGCAATAGAGGCCATGATCTCTGGCAGGCAAGAGGCCGATTGCGACGAGGCCGCAGGGGCGACCCGCATCAAACGGCTGCGCGACAGTCTGGGCTACGAGGCCCGCGCCGAAGATATGGCCCAAGCGATCAGCCTTGAGATGGGTGCACCTATTGATATGGCGCGCGCCAGCCAATACGGGGCCGGAACATGGCATATCAGCAATTTCATCACGGCATTCGAGCAGATCGAATTTGACGCGCCGCTGAACGCGCATAGCCCGGAGGATCGCATCATCCGCGAGGCCGTGGGCGTATGTGCACTAATCACGCCATGGAACTGGCCGATGAATCAGGTCACGCTCAAAGTTATCCCCGCCCTTCTGGCGGGCTGCACAATGGTGCTCAAACCCTCTGAAATCGCGCCCCTCTCCTCTATTGTCTGGTCAGAGATCATGGATGCCGCTGGCACGCCAAGGGGTGTTTATAACATGGTCAATGGCGATGGGCCGGGGGTTGGCACGCAGCTATCCGGGCACCCGGATGTGGATATGGTCAGTTTCACAGGCTCTACCCGCGCGGGCATTGCGATATCCAAAAATGCGGCAGAAACGCTGAAACGGGTGCATCTGGAATTGGGCGGCAAAGGCGCAAACCTCATCTTTGCCGATGCCGATGCAGGCGCCGTGAAACGCGGCGTGCAACATTGCTTCCAGAATTCCGGGCAATCCTGCAACGCCCCCACCCGCATGCTGGTGCAGCGCGAGATTTACGATGCAGCCGTAGAAACCGCGCGCGCGGTGGCCGAAGCCACCACCGTTGGCCCTGCCAATGCCTCTGGCCGCCATATCGGGCCGGTGGTCTCTCAAGCGCAATATGACAAGATTCAGGGGCTGATAGAGACGGGCATAGCCGAGGGCGCGCGTCTGGTTGCCGGGGGGCCTGGGCGCCCTGATGGCCTCAATCGCGGTTATTTCGTGCGCCCCACTGTCTTTGCCGATGTGACAAATGACATGACGATCGCGCGTGAAGAGATCTTCGGGCCAGTGCTGTCCATCATCCCCTTCCAGACAGAAGCAGAGGCACTGCGCATCGCCAATGATACTGTGTATGGGCTGACAAATTATGTGCAATCCCAAGACGGCGCGCGCCGCAACCGCCTTGCACGGCAGCTGCGCGCCGGCATGATTGAGATGAATGGCCGCTCACGCAGCGCCGGTTCCCCCTTTGGGGGCATGAAGCATTCAGGCAATGGCCGCGAGGGCGGGGTCTGGGGCATAGAGGATTTTCTGGAAGTCAAAGCTGTTTCGGGCTGGGACAGCGCAGCAGGATGAACGCTAAATGAATTACCAATACGACCCTGAGAATATCTTTGCCAAGATCCTGCGCGGGGAAATCCCGTGCAACAAGGTTTATGAAAGCACTCATGCGCTGGCCTTCAGCGATATCGCGCCCAAAGCGCCGCATCATGTGCTGGTCATCCCCAAGGGGGCATATGTGTGCTACGACCATTTCGCACGCGCGGCCTCTGAGGCCGAAATTGTGGACTATACCCGCGCCATCGGCGCTGTGTGCGCGCAGTTGGGAATCGCGCCCGGCGATGGCGGTGCAGGCTACCGCATGATCTCCAACGCCGGGGCAGACGGGGTGCAGGAAGTGCCGCATCTGCATGTGCATATCCTTGCAGGGCGCAATATCGGGCCAATGGTGATGATGCGCCCTTGACGGAACCCGCGCGCCTGTCTAATCAGGCGCGCAGAACGGCGAGTTGGCGGAGTGGTTACGCAGCGGATTGCAAATCCGTGTACAGGAGTTCGATTCTCCTACTCGCCTCCACCCAATCTGTAAAAGTTGAAGCGCTTTCAGGATGGGCCCAATCCCCAATTCTACGCTGGCTGCGCATGGGAGTACCGCCATGCGCTGCTGACCAAGGCAACGATTTCCCCTGATCTGTCGCTCTTGTGCTGCATTGCGGCGTAACGATGGCGGCAGGCGGGGCCGCCTTATGGGACGGCTGCAGAAATTGTACTTCTGCACCACCGGGAAAGGGCTGCACGATGATCAAGGTATTTGCCGGAGTCTGGCCATTGATGCTGGGTATTCTGTTGATCATGCTGGGCAATGGCATGCATTTCACGCTGATCGGCCTGCGTGGTGGGATAGAGGGGTTTTCGGCGGCGGAACTGGCTGTTGTCACATCGGCATATTTTCTTGGCTTCCTGTCGGGCGCGCGGATTACGCCTGCCATGATCCGCAGTGTGGGCCATGTGCGGGTCTTTGCCGCACTTGGCAGTTTCATGTCTGCCGGGCTGATCGCCTTTCCCATCCTGACCGAACCCTGGGCCTGGACGCTTTTGCGCGTGCTCATCGGGTTTTGCATGTCTGGGATTTATGTTGCTGCCGAAAGCTGGCTGAACAACGCTGCCACGAATGAAACACGCGGCAAGGTGCTTTCGGCCTATATGATCGCGCAGACGCTGGGCATTATCGGTGCTCAGGGGCTTTTGACGCTGGGGGATGCGGCCACATCGGTCTTGTTTATCTGCGCCTCCATTCTTGTCTCGGTGTCTTTCGCGCCGATCCTGCTGTCGGCAACGCCTGTTCCCGCTACGGAAGTGGCCCGCGCCATGCCCTTGCGCCAGCTTTTCACAGGCTCTCCGTTAGGGACTATGGGCATATTCCTGTTGGGCAGTGTCTATGCCACGCAATCCGGGATGGGCGCGGTTTTTGGCAGCCAGATTGGCCTGACTGCATCTGAAATCGCGCTTTTTGTGGCCATGTTGTTTGCTGGCGCTTTGCTGCTGCAATATCCGATTGGCTGGCTGTCTGACAGGATGGACAGACGCAAACTGATTTTCGGGGCCTCGGTTATCGGGATGGGCTTTTGCGCTTTGGGCTGGGCGACGGCGGGCGGCATATCATTTCTGATGCTCTCCGCTTTTTTTGCAGGCGGTGTCACAACGCCGCTTTATGCGCTGTTTCTCGCCTATACCAATGACACGCTTGCAACAGAGGATATGCCCGCCGCATCGGGCGGGCTGATCTTTACCTTTGGGCTGGGCGCCATTCTGGGGCCGCTGATAACAGGCTGGGCCATGCAGGGGTTCGGGCCATTCGCCTTCTGGCTGGTCTTGAGCGCCACATTCGCCGCAATCGCACTCTATGCCGCCTATCGCATGACCCAGCGCGCGGGTATTCCAGCTTCGGAAACCGAAAGCTATCTGGGCATTCTGCCCACCACATCGCCTGTGGCCGTAGAGGCCGCGACCACATGGTCTGCCGAACAGGCAGAGGCAGAGCGCGACACAAATGACGCACCGCATTGACACAGCGCCGCGCCGCCTCAAATCCCGCAGGGAAAGTGAACAAAAAGGCAGGCCATGCCCATTTCCGATTTTGACCGCGCGACAGTAAGCGAAATCATCGAACTGGCGCTAAGCGATCATGCCAGTTTTGAAACCATCCGCGCCCAGCATGGGCTTGGGGCAGATGATGTGCGCGCCCTGATGCGGGCAGAGTTGAAGCCGGGCAGCTACCGCGCATGGCGCAAGCGTGTGCGCCAGTTTTCCGCCCGGCGCGCGGTTTACAAATGAACGCGCCCGCCGCGCCCTGGGCCTTGCACCTTGACAGCCTGCATGCGGCGGCATGGCAGCACTTGGCGCGCGGCGTGCAGGATCGCCACGCCCCGGCCCGGCACCCGACATTGGCAACCGTCACGACAGATGGCATCCCGGCGCTGCGCACTGTCGTTTTGCGCAGCGCAGACAAGGCAAGCGGGATGCTGGAAATCCACACTGATCTGAATTCGGCCAAAATAGCACAATTGCGGGCAAACCCGGCCGCCGCGCTGCATATCTGGGATTCGCGCACGCATCTGCAAATCCGCTTGCAGGCCAGGGCCACCCTGCATCACGGGCCAGACGTGGCGCAGACATGGGCACGCGTGCCGCAGGTCGCGCGCCAAAGCTATGGCACCCAGCCAGCCCCCGGCCAGCCAATCCCAGAGGCGCTGGCCTATCACAAGCACCCCGATCCGGCGGCCTTTGCCGTGCTGCGCCTTTGGCTGACAGAAATGGATATCCTTTATCTTGGCCCGGAACATCGCCGCGCGCGGTTCACGCAGGCAACAGATTGGGCAGGCGAATGGCTTGCACCCTGATTTGCGCCTGATTTCGGCAAAAGACTGCCCATGCAACCACGCTTTCGCAGAGATTTGCACAGTAATCACGCAAAATGCGCGCGGCGGCGGCCATTGCGCGCCATTGACGATTCACATTCATTCCAAAATATGTTTAAGAGTGCAGAGAGGCAATTTCACGCTCCACAGATTTCCCAGAAAAGCGCGGCTAGCCGCGCACAAACACAGGCAGGCACCACCATGAGCCATATTCGCGCGGCAGTTCTCGCACTGCTTTGTCTCACATTTCCTGCGGCGGCTGAATCGCCCCGCGTGATCGGCAGCTTGGGCCAGCAGATAGACCCCAGCAGCACCGAAGCATATTTGCGCTACCTCGGCAGCCCGGTTTTCTGGAAATTCCAGCCGGTTCTTGGCGTATCGGGCGCGGCAAACGGCTCTGGCTGGGCAGGTATCGGGGCGGCAACCACATGGCGGCTGCAAGATGCCGGGCTGTTTTTGCGCACCAGCACAATGGTGGGGGTGCAGCGGCGCGGCTCTGGCCCCAATCTGGGCGGGCCAATCCAGTTCCGCTCGGCACTTGATCTGGGTGTGCAGCGCCCCAGTGGCGTTGAATATGGGGTCGGGGTGGATCACCGCTCCAATGGTGGGCTGTATAAGCCCAATCCTGGCCTGAACAGTGTGTATCTGTTTGCCTCCATACCTCTGGAATAGCGCGGCCTTACGCCCCCGCCAGTTCCAGCAAGAGTGCGGCATGATCGCTGGCATGGGGGCGATGCGCCCCCACATCGGCCAGACGCTGCCCCCCGGCGCGCGTGGCAGCCCTGTCCAACCCCGCGCGCAAGGCTTGCGGCACAGTCTCTGGCCAGCGCTGCGCCAGCGCAGGCGCGGCCAACAGCGCATCGGGGCAGGCATACTGGCCGCTTTCGGCATCATAAAACGTCCAGCGCTCGGCCTGCGGCATACGCGCGACCAGATCAACCGAAAAGGGCGGCATAAGCGGCGCAATCGTGGCGCTCTCACCCTTTGCGCCAACTGGCTCGTTGAGATCGCCCAAGACCAGCCATGGCGCGGCCCGATCACGCTGCACCAGCCCCTCCACCAGCTTGCGCACCGCCAAAGCCTCTGCCCGGCGAATGGGCCAGGCCCGCGCGGCATCGGGCGAGGGTGCCTTGAAATGGCACAGAAACAGATGCAGCCCGCCCAGGCGGAATGCCAGACAATCCCGCCGGAAAAGCGGCCTGCCCCCCTGCAAACCGGGCAGCACAGGCAAGCCCAGATCATCCGGTGTCAGCCGCGCATGGCTTTGAACATCTTCCAGCGGGCGGCGGCTCAGCACCGCCAGATCGCGCCCTGCGCCATCATTTCCCGGCAAGCATACCCGGTGCGGATACCCCCCGGCCCCGGCATGGCGCATCAGATGATCATGGAAGAAATCCAGCGTTTCCAGATCAAACACTTCCTGCAGGCAGATCACATCCGCATCGGCTTGCGCCAGAATGGCACTGGTCAAGCGCCGATCCGCAAAATCCAGCGCTGCGGCCGCGCGATCACTATCTTGTGCCATATCCCCATCGCGCGCCCCGTCCAGCCGCAGCCGCCCGGCCAGACGGCGCAGGCGCAGGTTCTGGACATTGAAAGTGACAATCCGCATGCCGCCAAGGATGGGCGCGCCCCTGCCCGCCCGTCAAGGAAAATGCGCCGAGCCCGCTAGGCGCGGCCTTGCAGATACTCCAGCATCACCTCGGCGCTCGATCGCTGCAAGGGCACGCCCGGCGGGTTATCCCGCAAGCCCGGTTCGGCAAAAAGCTGCGTGATTGCCCCATCTTCAACCAGCATGGAATAGCGCCAACTGCGCAGCCCCATTCCCTGCGATTGGCGCTGCACCAGCATTCCCATCTGGCGCGTGAAATCGCCATTGCCATCAGGCAACATTTGCACTTTCGCAATACCCAGCGCCTTGGCCCATTGAAACATGACAAAGGCATCATTCACCGCCAGACAGATCACCGCATCCACCCCTTGGGCGATGATCTGGTCATGCAGGCGTTCATATCCCGGCACATGGCTTTCCGAACAGGCGGGCGTAAACGCACCGGGCAGCGCAAACAGCACCACCCGCTTGCCCCCGAAAATATCACGCGTGTGCAGGTCTTTCCATTCATAGGGGTTCTCGCCGGCCAAAGCCTCATTGCGCTGGCGGGTGTGAAAAATGCAGTCTGGCACATGGCTTGGGGTCATGTCGGGGGCCTTTCTGGCAGGGGCTGGGCAAAATCATCACACGCACCAAACCCCAGGCCGCGCCAAAGTTCAAGCCAGCGCGGCAGGATCGCATCTTTACCCTTTCTTAACCAATCGCGCGCATGCTCGCGCCATGCGCCCGCTTCTTATCCTCCTGCCCGCCCTGCTTTGCGCCTGCGATATGCCCTCGCCCCATCTGCGCGGCGGCGAAAGGCTGGAAACGCAGATCGACGGGCACCGCCTGACCATCTGGCGCAAGGGCAGAGATGTGGAAATCATCCGCCACGGCTATGCCCCCCGCGCAACCCAGACAGGGCTTCAGGCCCGCATGGTGGCCGCCACACAGGCCGCGACCGGCTGCAGCCTGACCCCTGCCAGCATTCAAGGCGATTCAGGCGTTCTGCGCGCCCGCCTTGCCTGCGACTGAATGTCCCGCACCACCTTGCGCCAGATCAAGGCGCATGGCCCGGATGGCCGATTATCTGCCGCTATTGCACATCAAAAGGGGGCAGCCCATGACACGTTTGTTTTTGCTCATCTACTCTATCGCTGGCGTTACCTTCGCTGGGATCGGCGTTGTCGCGGCCCTCAGCATCGGCCAAGACACGCTGCAGCCCATCCTGATATCGGCAGCGCTTGGGGCGCTGGTGGGTGTCGGCGCAAGCTGGATCATCGCGCGCAAGCTGATAGAGGCCTGAACCCGGCGCTCAGTCAAACCACATCCGCGCTGTCGCCTCAAAGGGGCGCGGCGCTTCGGCATGCAGCCAATGGCCCGCGCCAGGCAGCTTGGCAAATTTCGCCGCCGGAAACAGCGCCTTTATCGCGGGCCTGTGCTCAGGGCGCACATAATCCGACAGCGCCCCGCTCAGAAACAGCGCCGGGCCATCAAACTGGCCCGCCACCTCTGGCCATCCGGTAATCTGAGCCATCTCACGCTCCAGCACATCCAGATTCAACCGCCAACGCGGCGGGCTGGCCTTCAGATCCAGAGATTGCAGCAAAAACGCGCGCACGCCCGCATCCTCAATCTGCGTGGCCAAGGCGGCATCGGCTGCCGCGCGGCTGCCCAACGCGGCCAAAGGCAGCGCGCGCATGGCCGCAATCAAATGCGACTGGCTATGCCCATAAGCAACCGGTGCAATATCAGCCACCAGCAACCGCCCAACCAGTTCCGGCCATTGCAGCGCCAGAACCATCGCAGCCTTGCCCCCCATGGAATGGCCCAGCACATCCAAAGGCCCCCCCTCGGCCAAGATCACCTCTGCCAGATCCTGCGCCAGATCAGCATAGCCATGGCGCTCCGCCCAAAAACTCTCGCCGTGATTGCGCATGTCAACGCAAATCACCGCGCGGCTGTCAGACAGGCGCTTGGCAATCGCCCCCCAATTGCGCGCCGATCCAAACAGACCATGCACAATCAGCAGCGTGGGCAGATCGGTTTTCACACCATGGCGCAGAATATTCAGCATTCCCCTGCCCCATTCATCTTGGCTCAAATATCCTCAGGGGGTGAATTGGGCCAAAGGCCCAAGAGGGGGCGCGAGCGCCCCCTAACCCCGCTTCCGCTCACAAACCCGGATAAATGGGGAAGCGCGCGCACAGCTCGGCCACTTCGGCTTTCACCCGTGCTTCCACCGCGCCATTGCCCTCTTCGCCATGCGCGGCCAGACCATCCACCACGGCCACAATCCAGTCGGCAATCTGGCGGAATTCCGCCTCACCAAAACCACGGGTCGTGCCTGCGGGCGTGCCAAGGCGGATGCCGCTTGTCACCATCGGGCTTTCAGTATCAAAGGGAATGCCGTTTTTGTTGCAGGTGATATGGGCGCGGCCAAGTGCCTTTTCAGTGGCGTTGCCCTTCACCCCTTTGGGGCGCAGATCGACCAGCAGCAAATGCGTATCCGTGCCGCCTGTCACTGTGGCAAGCCCGCCCTTTTCCAACTGATCCCCCAGCGCCTTGGCATTGGCGATCACCTGTTTCTGATACGCGCGGAAACCGGGGCGCAGCGCCTCGCCAAAGGCCACGGCTTTGGCAGCGATCACATGCATCAAGGGGCCGCCCTGAATGCCGGGGAAGATGGCAGAGTTGAATTTCTTGGCCAGCGCCGCATCATCGGTCAGGATCATGCCGCCGCGCGGGCCGCGCAGGGTTTTATGCGTGGTGGTGGTGGCCACATGCGCATGCGGGAAGGGAGAGGGGTAAAGGCCCGCCGCCACCAGCCCGGCAAAATGCGCCATATCCACCAGCAGATAGGCCCCTACCGAATCCGCAATCTCGCGCATGCGGGCGAAATCGATGATGCGCGGAATGGCCGATCCGCCGGCAATCACCATCTTGGGCTTGTGTTCGGCCGCCAGCGCCGCGATCTGGTCATAATCCACTTCCAGATCATCACGGCGCACGCCGTATTGCACCGCGTTGAACCATTTGCCGGACTGGTTGGGGGCCGCACCGTGGGTGAGGTGGCCGCCTGCATCAAGGCTCATGCCCAGAATCGTATCGCCCGGCTGCAACAGCGCGGTGAACACACCCTGATTGGCCTGAGAGCCGGAATTGGGTTGCACATTGGCAAAACCGCATTTGAACAATTCGCAGGCCCGTGCAATCGCCAGATCTTCGGCAATATCCACATATTGGCAGCCGCCATAATAGCGCTTGCCCGGATAGCCTTCGGCGTATTTATTTGTCAGGACAGAGCCTTGCGCCTCCATCACTGCCTTGGAGACGATGTTTTCCGAGGCAATCAGCTCGATCTCGTCGCGCTGGCGGCCAAGCTCTGCGCGGATGGCGGCAAAAAGTTCGGGGTCGCGGCTTTCCACAGTCTCGGTGAAAAAGCCAGTGTCGCGCGTGGTCTGATCCATCAGGCAGCCTCCGAAGGGTCTGGATAAGGGGTTTGGCGTCCAATTAGCGCAATTCTGCCCGCGCGCAAAGGTTTGTTTGCGCCATTTTGCGGCCATGCGCGACCTTGCCGCGCCCCTTTGTGGCCGATCCGCGCCAGATGGTGCCTATCGGAACGCGCTTGCCAAGCGCCCTGTTGCGCGCAAGAAAGGGCGGATAGAGGACAGGGAACGCGCATGTCGCCCAAGCTTGCATTTCTGGCCAGTTCCGCCCCCGATGCGCAAGATGCGCTGGCGGCGCTGACATGGCGCCATGAGAATGTTGCCCCCGAGGAGGCCGATGTGATCATCGCGCTTGGGGGCGATGGGTTCATGTTGCAAACCCTGCATGCCACGCAGCATCTGGATACGCCCGTCTATGGCATGAATCGCGGCACTGTCGGTTTTTTGATGAATGCCTGGCAGGTGGAAGGGCTGCTTGCCCGGCTGGATCAGGCGGAAATGGCGGTGCTGAACCCGCTGCGCATGCAGGCCACCCGGATTGATGGCACCGTGACAGAGGCTTTGGCGATCAATGAAGTCTCGCTTCTGCGCCAGGGCGCGCAAGCGGCCAAGCTGCGTATCATCGTGGATGGCAAGCAACGGCTGGATGAGCTTGTCTGCGATGGGGCGATGCTGAGCACGCCTGCGGGATCGACCGCCTATAACTATTCCGCCCATGGGCCGATCCTGCCCATTGGCGCGGATGTGCTGGCGCTGACACCTGTTGCCGCCTTTCGCCCCCGGCGCTGGCGGGGCGCGCTTTTGCCCAAGAAATCGCATCTGCGCTTTGAGGTGATCGACCCGGAGCGCCGCCCTGTGATGGCCGATGCCGATAGCCGCTCTGTGCGCAATGTGCTGCGGGTGGATATCACATCGGCGCGGGATGTGGCCCATAAGCTGTTATTTGATCCCGGTCATGGGCTGGAAGAGCGTCTGATCCGCGAACAGTTTGTGTGATTGGCCGGCCGGGGCAAAGGGGGCTTTGCCCCCCTTGGGCTACGCCCAATTCCCCCCAGGATATTTGGGCCAAGATGAAATTAGCCGCCTTTCGCAATGCGCCGAAGGTGCAGGCTGTAAAGCAGGGGGGCGGCGATCCGGTTATAGCCCAGCTCTGCCAGTTGGCGCAGCCCCGGCAGGGACAGGAGCCGCGCGAGCCATTTCAGGCGCGGCAGGTTTTCCCACAAGATAAGGAAGGCCGGAAAGCCGGATATGATCTGCCCCCCCGCGCGCGCATGCAGGCGGCGCGTGGCCTGATCGGCGCTGAGGCCCCAGCTTGCAAGTTCGGCGCTGTGCAGATCGGTGAAGCGCAGGGGCGCGCCGGCCTTTTGGGCCGCGCGGTCATATTGCGCTATTTCTGCCGAGCAGATTGGGCAGCGCCCGTTATAGAGGATTTCGATATCAGTCATCTTGCAGAGGTAGCGCCGCAGCGCGCGCCCGCAAGGGCTGTCTCAGGGCGCATTTTTGGGGGGCGGTGTGCGGTGATGCGTATAATCCGACCAATCGGTGATATCGGGGTAAAACTGGCGCCGCCATGCGCGCACCTTGGGGTTCATGTAGCGCCGAAAGAGCGGTGGGAACATGGCCAGAGTGGTGAGCGCAGGATACCCGAAAGGCAATTGGGGCGCGGCGCTTTCATCATGGTTTTGCAGCAGCGGAAAGCGGCGATCGGGTTTGAAATGGTGATCCGAATGGCGTTGCAGATTGATCATCAGCCAGTTTGACGCGGCATGTGACGCATTCCAGCTATGGTGCGGGCGCACCGGTTCATAGCGCCCATCGCCCAGATAGCGCCGTGTCAGCCCGTAATGTTCGATATAATTGGTCAATTCCAGATGCCAGAAGGCCACAAAGCTTTGCACCGCAAAGAGCACCACCCCCCAAGCGCCCCCCAGCGCGAAGGCCAGCGCCAGCATGCCCCCTTGCAGCGCGCCGTAGCGCCAGAACGGGTTTGACGCGTGCCACCAGCCAAGCCCCTTGCGCGCCAGCATCGCGGCTTCGGCCCGAAATGCCGAGGGCGGGCAATCGCGCAGCACGCGGCCAAAATAGGCGATGAACCCTTCATTATAGCGCGCTGTCACCGGATCGCGCGGGGTGGCGACATAGCTGTGATGCACCAGCAGATGTTCTGAGCGGAAATGGCTGTAGAGCACCGAGGCCAGCAGAAGATCGGCCAACCAGCGCTCTGTTTTGGGTTTCTGGTGCATCAGTTCATGCGCATAAACGATGCCGATAACCCCGGTCATCACCCCCAGCCCGAACATGACGCCGATCTGTTCCCACCATGGCAAAGCCCCTTTGGCCAGATACCAGACCAGCCCGAAAATGCTGGCAAACTGGATGGGGAACCAGATGAGCGTGATCAGCCGATACCAGAACAAGTCGCGCAAGGGGATTTCGGTATCGGGATTGTCCTTGTCCAGCCCTGTCAGGAAATCCAGCAACGTGAAGGCCCACCAGCCATAAGCCACTGGCAGCATAAACCACCAGCCCCCCCAAAGTGCGGAAAGCCAGACCAGCGGCACAAAGCCCAGTGATACCCAGAATGGCAGCGCAGAGCTGAATTTGCGCAAGTGCTCTGGCGTCATGCAAAGCCCCCTGATTGCCGGATAAACTATTGCGCAAATATACTCTCTTTGGAGAGGGATAACACCCCCCCGCACCTGCGACAGTTTTTCAGGCGATCGGGGCGCGCGCGGCTTACGCGTGGCCCAGATGGGGCGCGGCCAGATCATAGGCCTTGCGCATCAGCGTTGGCAGGGTGCGGGAATCAAATTGCGCTTGGGGGATGAACAGCCCCGGCGCAGTTTGGGGCAGATGGGCCACGCGCAGGGCAAGGCGCAAATGGAAATGGGTGAAGGTGTGGCGCAGCTCTGCCGCGACAGGCTGCCAGTCTGCGGCAAGGGGCGGGCTGTCTTGCGGCGGGCCTTCGGCCCAATCCGTGCCGGGCCAGCCCAGCATGCCGCCCAGCAGGCCATGGGGGGGCCTGCGCTCCATCAGCCAGGCGCCATCGGCGCGCAGGCCCAGATAGGCAATGCCCTGCCTTATGGGCTTTGCGCCTGCGCGGATTTTGCGGGGCAGGCTGGCGGCAGTGCCAGCGGCGCGCGCCGCGCAGGGGCTGCGCAACGGGCAGATGCCACAGGCGGGGTTGCGCGGGGTGCATAGTGTCGCGCCCAGATCCATCACCGCCTGGGCATAATCACCGGGCCGCGCGCAAGGCGTCAGGCGCGCGGCATAGGCGGTCAGGATGGGCTTTGCCACAGGAAGCGGGGTATGTTCATCAAACAGCCGCGCCATGACGCGTTCGACATTGCCATCCACCACCACTTCGGGCGCATCAAAGGCAATCGCGGCAATGGCGGCAGAGGTATAGGGGCCAATCCCCGGCAAATCCTGCAACCCCTGCCGCGTGGCGGGAAAGCCCCCGGCAGCGGCCACAAGGCGCGCGCATTTCAGCAGGTTGCGCGCGCGGGCATAGTAGCCAAGCCCCGCCCAAGCGGCCATCACGTCGGCATCGGGGGCGGCGGCCAGATCCTGCACGCGCGGCCAACGGGTAGTGAAGGCATGGAAATAGGATTTCACCGCCGCGACGGTGGTTTGCTGCAACATCACCTCCGACAGCCATATGCGGTAGGGGTCAGCTCTCCTCTGGAATTGGCTGCCCTAAAGGGTAAACTGACAGCGATGCATCGCAAGGGCTGAAAAGGCGCCATGGCACAGAAACCCGCCCCCAACACGCCACCCGAACGCCGCGCGCGCGGATTTGTAGCGGCGGCACAGTTGATGGCGCCACAAATCCGCACTGCCGGAGAGGCGCGCGGTTTCGCCGTGGCCCGCTTGCTGACCCATTGGGCAGAGATTGCGGGCGAAGATATCGCTGCCCTGTGCCGGCCTGTCAAAATCGGCTATGGCAAGGGTGGCTTGGGCGCGACACTCAGCTTGCTGACAACGGGCGCGGCAGCGCCCCTGCTGCAAATGCAACTGCCGCACCTGCGCGAGCGTGTGAATGCCTGTTATGGCTATAATGCGATTGCGCGCATCACACTTACACAAACTGCCCCCACGGGCTTTGCCGAAGGGCAGGCCGAATTCACCCACGCGCCCAAACGCAGCGCCCCGGCCCCTGCGCCAGAGATCAGCCGCAAGGCGGCTGCTACTGCCGCGGTGGTGCAGGATGCAGATTTGCGAACGGCTCTTGAACGTCTGGCCCGCAATGTCTTATCCAAAGCGGGAAAATCTGAAGGAAAAAGCATATGAACACGAAACTTATCTCCGCCATAGCACTTGTGGGCGCTTTGGGTGCGGGGGGCTGGTGGTATTCCACCCAAACCAATGGCCCCGCCCCGATGGAAGCCGCCGCGCAAGTGGGCACGACAGAGGTGCACCCGCTGGATATGGTGCTGGGCAATCCAGAGGCCTCTGTGGTGATGGTGGAATACTCGTCTCTCACCTGCCCGCATTGCGCGACATATAATGCAGGGGCGTTCCAGCAGATCAAAGAAAACTTTATTGAAACCGGGCAAGTCTTCTACATCAAGCGTGAGGTCTATTTTGATCGCTATGGCCTGTGGGCGGCAATGGTGGCGCGTTGCGGGGGTGAGGCACGCTATCACGGGATGATAGAGCTGATTTATCAAACCCAAAGCACATGGGCGGCCTCGTCCGACCCGATGCAAGTGGCCAATAACCTGCGCCGCCTTGGCCGTCAGGCGGGCATGAATGACACAGAAATCAACGCCTGCCTTGAAGATAGCGACATGGCTTTGGCGCTGACAGAGTTCTACCAGCAAAATGCCGAAACCTATGGCATTCGTTCTACCCCAAGTTTCGTGATTGACGGGCAGCTTTATTCCAACATGGCCTATGCCGAGTTTGAACGCATCCTGAACGAAAAGCTGGGCAGCTAAGCACCATGGCGGGGCCGCTGGCGGGTATCCGCGTGATAGAGCTTGCGCGGATACTGGCTGGCCCCTGGGCTGGCCAGACATTGGCCGATCTGGGGGCAGAGGTGATCAAGGTGGAAGCGCCCGAAGGCGATGACACCCGCCGCTGGGGGCCACCGTTCATAGACCGCGATGGCACGCCAGAGGCCGCCTATTTCCATTCCACCAATCGGGGCAAAGCCTCTGTCACCGCAGATTTCCGCACCGATGCAGGGCGCGCGAAAGTGCGCGATCTGGTGGCGGGCGCCGATGTGCTGATCGAGAATTTCAAGGTGGGGGGCTTGCGCAAATACGGGCTGGATTATGACAGCCTTGCCGCGCTGAATCCCCGTCTGATCTATTGTTCCATCACCGGCTTTGGTCACACTGGCCCCTATGCCCACCGCGCGGGCTATGATTTCATCATCCAAGGCATGTCCGGTCTGATGTCGGTCACCGGCCCTGCCGATGGCATGCCCCATAAGGTGGGCGTGGCGGTTACGGATATCGTAACCGGCATCTATGCCAGCACCGCCATTCTGGCCGCCATTCATGCACGCCACAGCACCGGGCGCGGCCAGCATATTGATATGGCGCTGATGGATAGCGCGGTGGCGCTGATGGCCAATCAGGCCATGAACTATCTGGCCACAGGCACGGCCCCCCAGCGCCTTGGCAATTTCCACCCCAATCTTGCGCCCTATCAGGTGGTTCCCTGCGCCGATGGCCACATCATTATCGCCACGGGCAATGACGGGCAGTATCAGCGGCTTTGCACCATTCTGGGGCTGGAGGGGCTGGCGCATCACCCCGATTACGCCAGCAATTCCGCGCGCGTGGCACGGCGGGCGGAATTGTCGGAAATCCTGTGCGGGCAAACCGCCACATGGGGAAAACTGGCGCTGCTGGGCGCCTGCGAGGCGGCGGGCGTGCCCGCAGGGCCGATCAATGACATGCAAGAGGTGTTTGCCGATCCGCAAGTGATCGCGCGCGGGCTGGAACTGGATATGGGCGGGCTGAAGGGCGTGCGCGCGCCGTTTCACATGTCGGCCCATCCCGATTTGCCCCAGCGCCCGGCCCCCAGCCTTGGGCAGGATGACTGACATGGCAAAACCCCCGCGCGCGTGGCGCGGGGGCTTGCGGTGCTATCAGAACCGGAAGGCCAGACCAACCCCCGCACCAAGCGTGCGCGTATTCACATCAGCCGCGCCCACATTGTTTACGACAGTGTAATTCACACCGCCCCGCAGCATCAGCGAATCTGTGAGCATGTGATCAAGGCCCAAAGCGGCCGTGCCACCAACAGAGGTTTCAGACCCGCCAGGCCCGCTGGAACGCAGCAATGTGGGGCCAAGCCCGACATAGCCCAGCGTGCGCCCTTCTGGCCCAAAGGCCATGCCCGCCGTGCCCAGAACCGAAGCACCGGCACTCAGGCTGTCACCGCCGGGCAGATCAACCCCGCCAAAAGAGGTGGGCACGATGATCGCCTCGCCCCCCAGCACGAAACCGCCCATATCCTGACGATAGCCCGCAAACAGCCCCGCAGCGGCGCTGCTGGTGCTGCCCGCGCCGCTAAATGACATTTCGCCATAGCCAATACCCGCACCAATATAGGCCCCTGTCCAGTTCATGCGGGGCGCGCTTGCCATGGCGGGCGGTGGGGCGGTTAGGGTGGGTTCAGACAAAGCGGGGGCAGTTTTGCTCATATCCTGCGCCGCGGCGATGGAGCCGAAACCAACCGCACATGCGGTAATGGCAAAAAAACCTGCATGTTTCATATCAGTATCCTTTCATATCCAACACAGAGCCTGCGCGCCGCAGCCCAAGCTGCGCGGCTTTGCTCTGCATGACCGAATACCTAATGCCCCGATGCCGCAGACGGAATGCTGCCGCCTGTCACGATGTCTGACACTGCCGTGAGAGAGGCGTGAGCGCGCTACATACCCTCGCCAAAGCGGTCTGCAACCAGATCGCTGAGCGCCTGTGCAAGCTCTGACTGCTGCGCGCCGGTGATACGCACCAGAATGGATGTCCCGCGCGAAGCGGCCAGCATCAAAAGCCCCATGATGGAATCGCCCGGAACACTCATCCCATCTTTCATGACTTCGGCGGTTGCATCATGCGCCTCGACCACCTCTACAAATTTCGCAGAGGCGCGGGCATGAAGGCCTTTTTCATTGATGATCTGAAGCTCTATTTCCGTCATTCTCTGAACTTACCTTTTGGGGCTTTGCACTTGCGGACGCTCTAGCGCCCGATCTCTATGGAATTGATATATTTGCGCCCGGCTTCCAGCGCGGCAGATGTTGCGGCCTGCAAGCCAAGATCGCGCGATTTCGCAAGCTTTATCAGCATGGGCAGATTGGCCCCGTATAAAATCCGCCTGTCCGGCCCGGCACAGGCCGGCAGCGACAGATTGGACGGAGAGCCGCCAAACATATCCGTCACAACCACCACGCCATTGCCTTGATCCACCGCAGCCGCAGCGGCAGCGATTTCGGCCTGTTTCGCGGCCCTGTCATGATCATATTCTATGGAAATGGCAGCAATCCCGGATTGTTTGCCGATGACATGCTCTATCGCGGCCAGATATTCCCGCGCAAGGCCCCCATGAGCAACGATAACGATCCCGATCACAAGCCGACCTTACACGTTTTCTGCGCCCGCAGCCTGTGCCGCGATGCGTTCCAGTTCTCTGTGCCGTTTAGACACATGCCATTGCCCCTGCGCAAGCGCATTTGCCAGTTTTTCTGCAGTTGCAACCGATCTGTGTTGCCCGCCCGTGCAGCCAAGCCCGATTGCAAGCTGTGATTTCCCCTCTTGCGTGCATGCAGGAAGCATATACTCAACCAATCCAAGAATGCGCTGAAAAAACCCGTCAAATCTGGGATCGGCAGAAACAAATTCCGCAACGCGCGGATCACGGCCATCCAGTTCGCGCAATTCGGGCTTCCAATGCGGATTGCCCAGAAAGCGGCAGTCAAAGACCAGATCCACCCCAACAGGTATGCCGCGCTTGTATGAGAAGGATTCGATCTGCACCCGCATGGGCTGGCCCATGGGTTCGGCAAAGAGCGCGCGAATACGCGCGCGCAATTCATGCGGCGTCAGGGCCTCTGTATCCAGCAGCACATCGGCGCGCGCGCGCACGGCAGGCAACAGGCGCGCTTCCTGCTCTATGCCCGTGCGGGCCATGCCTTGCGGGCAAAGCGGATGGCTGCGGCGCGTTTCAGAATAGCGCCGGATCAACGTGGGCACAGAACATTCCAGATAAACCAGATCAAACGCCACCCCCGGCAGCGCCGCCAGATCAGACACCAGCGCCAGCAACGCCTCGACAGAGAAATCGCGATTGCGGGGGTCAAGCACAAGGGCAAGCGGCCGCTCCAGCGGTGTGGCCAGCAAGGGGCGCACAAGCGAGATTGGCATATTGTCGATGGCCTCGAAGCCGATATCCTCCAGCGCGTTCAGCGCCGTGCTGCGCCCGGCCCCGGAAGGGCCTGTCACAAGCACCAACCGGGGCGGCTGTGCGGAGGTCTGTTGCGGCTCTGGCATCATGGCTTGGCCTGTTTGTCTGGTTTCAATCGGGGGCCCAACACTCCGACAAGATATACTGTTTCAGCCCAGAGGCAAAAGCCCTGCTTGCGCAACGGCGCAGAAGGGGAATTGCCAGCCCCTGCACGTCAATCATCTCGCGCTCTGGCAGGCGGCGGGTTTCAATCTCACCCATATCCACCACCACGGCCAGACGGGCCGAGGGCAGAAAGGGCGCTTTCAGAATGCCAAAGCCCCGCAATTCGATCAGGCCGCGAATAGTTTCGGGCGCCGATAACAGCACTGCCGCCCCATCACGGCGCAAACAGGTTTGGTCATCGGCCACCAGCCTTGCGCCAATGGCCATCAGTTCCAGCGCCAGTTCGGATTTCCCCGCGCCTGATTGGCCAAGGATCAAAATGGCCGCCCAGCGCCCGGCGCTTTCAAAGGCAACGGCGCTTGCGTGCAATTGCGGTGCAGTAATGGCCGCCGTCACAGCGGCAGGCCAACAACAAAACGCGCGCCCAGCGGCACGCTGTCAGGCTCTGCTTCGCTGAGGCGTATGTTTTCGGCCCAGATCACACCCTGATGCGCCTCTATTATCTGTTTCGATATCGCCAGCCCAAGGCCAGAATGGTTCCCAAACTGATGGGCCGGGCGTTCAGAATAGAACCGCTTGAAGACTTTTTTCAAGGCATTATCGGGAATGCCGGGGCCAGTATCCTCCACCACCACCAAAACGCGGTCATGGCGCTGGCGCGCCCAGACGCGCACGGCCCCCCCATCTTCGCAAAAGGAAATGGCATTGGTGATCAGATTGACGAAAACCTGCGCCAACCGGCCTTCCAGCCCGGTAATGCGCACAGGCTCTTCGGGCAGGATTTTGACAAATTCCACCCCCTTTTCCTGCGCCTCTTGCGACAGGTGTTCGCACAGGTTGTCCAGCAATTTGACCAGATCAAATTCTTCCTGTTCTTCCTTCACCAATTCCGAATCCAGCCGCGAGGCATTGGATGTATCCGAGACCAGCCGATCAAGGCGGCGCACATCATGCTCTATCACATCCAACAGGCGCGCAATCTGATCTTCGCGCTTGGCCACGCGCATCGTGCCCACGGCAGAGCGCAGAGAGGCCAGCGGATTCTTGATCTCATGGGCCACATCGGCCGCGAACCTCTACCCGGTCATAAAGGGCGTTCACAATGCCCCGCATGGCGCGCGACAAATCGCCAATTTCATCTGGCCGCCCAGAGAGATCGGGAATGCGCACCCTTGCGCCCGGCGCAGTTTTGCGCGCATCGCGGCGCTTGCCCAATTCTGCGGCCATGGCCAGATCGGCCAAAGGGTTGGCAATTGTGGCCGCCAGAATCAGGCTAAGCCCTATCGAAACGATGACGGCGATCAAGAAGAACTGCAGCACCTGTTCGCGTTCTATCCGCATCAGCCGTGCGGTATCGTCGGACAGGCGGCGCAGAAACACCGCGCCGGTTACATCCCCGTCACGGATAATCGGCGCGCTGGCCGCGATCCACATGTCATCAAAGCTGTCGCGATAGATATGGCGCGCGCCCAACCCGTCTTGATTGCGTTCATACATCTCTTGGGCCACAGCCGGAAATGCCTGAGCGGCAGGCGTATCGGCATGCAACCGCCCCAGAAACGACAGGCCGCGCCAGATTGCGCCCAGCATATCACTGATCGGGGTTGCGCGCTCCAGATGCGTGTCTTCTTGTGACCCCAACTTGCCCTGCAGCCGCGCAAGGATCACACCGTCCTGCCCGACAAGGATGATTTCCACACGGCGATCAAATTGCAGGCCAGTTGCCAACAGATCGCGTGTTGCCCCCAGATCCGGGGTTGCGGCAAGCACATCGGCCAGAATCTGCACATTCGCGCCCAGAAATTCGGCCTGCTTGGCCAAAAGCGATTCCCGGAACGGGTTTGTGAACAGAATGCTGACAATCAGCACCACCAAAGCCACAAGATTGAACAGCGCCACTTTGCGCGCCAGTGGCGAGCTGGAAATACTGAAAAACCCCCGCCGCGCGCGCGAGGCGCGCACCTCGGTTTCAACCGCATCCCCCGGCCCAACCCAATCATCCCCAAGGACAATATCCGCCCGCGCCGAACCCCCCTTGATCTTCACCTGCCGCCCCTGATGTGCATTGTCCCGCTATCGCCCAATCTGCTGTCAGGCTTCGTTATATTTATATCCAATGCCGTATAGTGTTTCGATGGACGAGAATTCGGGATCGGCCACGCGCATCTTCTTGCGCAGGCGCTTGATATGGCTGTCGATCGTGCGGTCATCGACATAAACCTGGTCTTCATAGGCAACATCCATCAACTGATCGCGCGATTTCACCACGCCGGGGCGCTGTGCCAGCGCCTGAAGCAGCAGGAATTCCGTAACAGTCAGCGTCACATCCTGCCCTTTCCATTTCACCTGATGGCGCAGCGGATCCATTTCCAGCTGGCCGCGCACCAGAACCTTGGCTTCCTCAACCGCCTCTGGCCCGGCCTCTATCGCCTGTTTGCGCCGCAACAGCGCGCGAATACGCTCTACCAGCAGGCGTTGTGAAAAGGGTTTGGTCACATAATCATCCGCCCCCATGCGCAGGCCCAGCACCTCGTCAATCTCATCATCCTTGGAGGTGAGAAAGATAATCGGCATCTGGGTTTTCTGGCGCAGGCGCTGCAGCAATTCCATCCCATCCATGCGCGGCATTTTCATGTCCAGCACGGCCATATCCGGCATCTTGCGGCTGAAGGCATCAAAAGCGGCCTGCCCGTCATTATAGGTTTCAACCTCGAAACCCTCTGCCTCCAGACAAATTGAAACGGATGTCAGAATATTTCTATCGTCATCGACCAATGCGATTTTAGACATAAGCCTGTCCTTCTCTCTCTGCTCTGCTGGCAATTTTGCCACATTTTTGCCACATAATCACCCAGAAGCCCGAAAGAGGCAATAAAAATATCTTTAGTTGCGTCAGTGAAGGTGCGATTCGCGGCGGTGCAGTGCGAAACGGCAACAGTCAGGTTGCCCGCAAAGTATTTATGTTGCGCTAACGCCTTGGTGATTGCGCTAACTCGCACAATCGAGCCTATTCTTTGCCGCAATCGTGGTGATATAGGCTTGGCTATCCAACCCATCACCGCCCATTTGGGCCAATTCGTGCTATAGATTGAACCTCGGATCACGCGCCATATGGAGCAGTCAACATGACATCACCCCGCGTCAACCCGGAAAAACGCCTTGAAGATCAGGGAATTGTCGGTGTTTCCAAAGCTTATTACAACCTGCTTGAACCCGCACTGATCGAAGTTGCGATCACACGCGGCGAAGGGCATCTGGGCCTTGGCGGTGCGTTTCTGGCCCAGACAGGCACGCATACAGGCCGCTCTCCGAAAGATAAATTTGTTGTCCGCACACCCGCAGTGGAAGACAAGATCTGGTGGGAAAACAACGCCCCCATGACGCCAGAGCATTTTGACCGCCTTCATGCCGACATGCTGGCGCATGTGCAGGGTGGTGAATTATTCGTGCAAGACCTGTATGCAGGTGCCGACCCCGCGCATCGGCTGGATGTGCGCGTCATTACGGAACTGGCGTGGCATGGGCTGTTCATCCGCCACCTTCTGCGCCGCCCGGAGGCTTCGGAACTGGCCAGCTTTGTGCCCGAATTCACAATCCTGAACTGCCCCAGCTTCAAGGCCGATCCCGCGCGCCATGGCTGCCGGTCGGAAACCGTGATTGCGCTGAATTTTGAAAAAAAGCTGATCCTGATCGCGAATACCGCCTATGCGGGTGAAAACAAGAAATCCGTGTTCACATTGCTGAATTACCTGCTGCCCGAAAAGGGTATCATGCCCATGCATTGCTCTGCCAATCACGGGCTGGATGACCCGGAAGATGCAGCCGTGTTCTTTGGCCTGTCGGGCACAGGCAAAACCACCCTTTCGGCAGATCCCGCGCGCATTCTGATTGGCGATGACGAACATGGCTGGTCAGATAGCGGTATCTTCAATTTTGAAGGGGGCTGCTACGCGAAAACCATCAATCTGGATGCCGATGCAGAGCCGGAAATCTATGCCACAACCCACCGCTTTGGCAGTGTGGTGGAAAACATGGTGTTTGACCCCGATACGTTGGAGTTGGATTTCACCGATGATAGCCTGACAGCCAATACCCGCGTGGCCTATCCGCTGGAGGCGATTTCAAACGCGTCCAAAACCTCGCTTGGTGGGGTTCCGCGCAATATCATCATGCTGACATGCGATGCCTTTGGCGTGCTGCCGCCCATTGCGCGCCTTACGCCTGCGCAGGCAATGTATCACTTCCTGTCTGGTTTCACCTCCAAAGTGGCGGGAACCGAGCAGGGCGTGACAGAGCCGCAACCCACCTTCTCCACCTGCTTTGGTGCGCCTTTCATGCCGCGCCGCCCCGAAGTTTACGGCAAGCTGCTGCAAGAGAAAATCGCACAGTTTGGCGCGGATTGCTGGCTGGTGAATACAGGCTGGACAGGGGGCGCTTATGGCACAGGCTCGCGTATGCCGATCAAGGCCACACGCGCCCTGCTGAGTGCCGCGCTGGATGGCTCGCTCAAGGATGTGGAATTCCGGCGCGATCCGAATTTTGGCTTTGATGTGCCCGTTTCCGTGCCGGGTGTGGCCGATGTGCTGCTAGACCCGCGCCGCACTTGGGCCGACCCTGACGCCTATGACCGTCAGGCCGCAAAGCTGGTGGGCATGTTTGCCGAAAACTTCGCGCAATATGTGCCTTTCATTGATGATGAAGTGAAACAGGCCGCAATCGGGTAAACCGCTTGCGCGCCAGATAAAAGGCCCCGCCAGAAATGGCGGGGCTTTTTGCTTTGGGTTGCAAACCAGCCGTCAAGACCCCGAGGCGCGCCGATACCATTGTGCAATCTGCTGGCGGGCCTCATCGTCCATCAAGACAGTGCTGCCCGGTGGCATGGCATGGGATATGCCCGATTGCAGATAGATCACCTGCGCCGCGCGCGCGACCTCTGCCTCTGTCTCCAACACCACCCCCTTGGGCGCCCAGTGCAGCCCCGGCCAAAGCGGCTCTTGCGCGTGGCACATGGAACAATTGCCCACCACTGTCCAATAGACATCTTCAAATTCGGGATCTTCGGCAAAGCGCGCGACAGAGGGCGGCAGGCTGGCCAGTTCCTCTTCCCCACGATCAGGCTGACCAAGCGTAGAGAGCAGGACAATCGCCACAAAAAGCGCAGTCGTGGCGACCCATGTCCACCATTTATAGCCCCCGCGCATATGCACGGTGTTGAAATAATGCCGGATCGTAACCCCCATCAGGAACACCAATGCCGCGATCAGCCAGTTCATCTCGGATGCGAAGGCCAGCGGGTAATGGTTGCTCAGCATCATAAAGATCACCGGCAGCGTCAGGTAGTTGTTATGGGTAGAGCGCTGCTTGGCAATCTTGCCATATTTCGCATCCGGCACGCGCCCTGCGCGCAGATCAGCGACCACGATTTTCTGGTTGGGGATGATAATGAAAAACACATTGCCCGACATGATCGTGGCGGTAAATGCCCCCAGATGCAGCAACGCGGCGCGGCCTGTGAAAACCTGCGTGTAACCCCATGCCATGATCACCAGCAGCACGAAGAGCAAAACCATCAGCAACCAGATATTTCTGGATGTGGTAGAACCCCCCGCCATGCACCTGCCATTCTTCGCCATGGGCGCCGGGCGCAAGGTTGGGGGATTTGCGCAACCCCAGATCCAGCGCGATGAAATAGAAGCTCGCCCCGATCCATGCCATGGCCGTAATCACATGCAACCAGCGAAACGCAAATTCCGCCCAAGCCCCCCAGACCGCCAGTTCCAGCATGTTTGCATCCTTTCTGTTCGCGTGCAGCATTAGCCTATACTGCCTTGCGGCTTTCTGTTAATTCCAGAAAACACCCAGCACTTTCAAAATCACACTGAAAATCGCCATGGCCTATCTTAGCAATGTCCAGATGTTCGTGCGTGTCTATGAATTGGGCAGCATGTCCGCCGCTGCGCGCGATCAGCGCACGTCTCCGGCGGTTGCTTCGGCGCGGGTGGCAGAGTTGGAAAAGCATCTGGGCGTGCGGCTGTTCAACCGCACCACGCGGTCACTTCAGCCCACCTCGAACGGGGCGCTATTTTATGATGGCGCGCTGAAGATACTGGATGCCATTGCCGAAGCCGAAGGCGCGCTGACCCATGCCAGCGCCAAACCGCGCGGCACGTTGTTTGTGGCCGCCCCTTTGGGCATGGGGCGGCGGCTGATTGCGCCACATGTGCCTGTGTTCAAGGATGAGAACCCCGAAATCGAATTGCGCCTGCGCCTGTCAGACAGGGGCATAGATGTGACAGCCGAAGGGCTGGACATGGCTTTTCATCTTGGCACGCTGGAAGATTCGGCGCTGAAAATGCGGGTTATTGCCGAATGTCCGCGCATTCTATGCGCCGCGCCTGCCTATATTGCCCGGCGCGGCACCCCTGCCGATGGCGCGGCACTGGTGCGAGAGCGCCATGATTGCCTGAACCTGCGCTATCCGGGCGCGCGCGAATTTCAATGGACATTGCAAAGCCCCGACGGCCCGCAGCGCTACAAGATTGCCGGGCCATTCGAATCCGATGATGGCGATGTGCTGACAGGTTGGGCGCTGGATGGGCGCGGGATTGTGATGAAACCGATTTTCGAGGTGGCAGATCATCTGCTCTCTGGCGCGCTTGTGCCTGTGGCCGAAGCCACGCCGCCCTTGCCTGTCACGCTGGCCGCCCTGACCCCGCATCGGCGCTTGCGTGATCCCAAGGTGACAATCTTCACAGATTTCATTGCCGCGCGCATCAAATCCGAACTGGCGCGCGCGGGAGAGAGCCTTGCTCAGCTGCCGCGATAGGTGGAATAGCCATAAGGCGACAGCAAGAGCGGCACATGATAATGGCTGGTTGCATCATTGATGCCAAACCGGATGGGCACCTCATCCAGAAACAACGGGTCGGCGCCTGCCTGCCCGGTGGCGCGCAGATAGGCACCCGCCGCAAAAACCAGCTCATATTGCCCGATTGCGAAATCGGCTTGCGGCAGGATCGGGCTGTCTGTGCGCCCATCGTCATTTGTGACCATCCGCACCACTTCGCGCCGCGCCGTGCCGTCCTCCAGCGCATAAAGCGTAATCTCCAGCCCCGCCGCAGGCAGGCCGCGCGCGGTATCCAGAACATGTGTTGTCAGAAATCCTGCCATGATCGCCCCCATAAGCCGCAATGCGCCCATTCTTGCCGCGCCATGCGGCACAATGCCAGCCTCTTGCATATCACGCGGCTTTCAGGTCTTTCAAAAAAACACAGAAAGCGGAAATGATTATTCTGTCTTATCACATAATCGACAGCTAACCCCCGGAGGCCCTTCGTGCAACGCTACCCGCGCAATCTGACCGGATATGGTGCAACCCCCCCAAAGGCCGCTTGGCCCAATGGCGCGAAGATCGCCATTTCGCTGGTGCTGAATTACGAGGAAGGGGGCGAGAATAGCCTGTTGCACGGCGATGCGGCCTCGGAAGGGTTTTTGTCCGATATCCCCGGCGCGCAGCCTTGGCCGGGGCAGCGCCATTGGAATATGGAATCCATGTATGATTATGGCGCGCGGGCCGGGTTCTGGCGCTTGCACCGCCTGTTCACCGCGCGCGGCTTGCCTGTCACGATTTATGGCGTGGCCAGCGCCCTGGCCCGCAACCCCGAACAAGTGGCCGCCATGAAATCCGCCAATTGGGAAATTGCCAGCCACGGCCTGAAATGGGTGGAACACCGCGACATGCCAGAGGCAGAGGAACGCGCCGCCATCGCAGAGGCCATCCGCCTGCATACCGAAGTGGTGGGAGAGGCCCCGCGCGGCTGGTATACGGGGCGCTGCTCTGTCAATACTGTGCGGCTGGCAGCGGAAACCGGGCAGTTGGACTGGATTTCAGACACCTATGATGATGACCTGCCGCATTGGATGGAATTTGGCGCGCGCGATCAACTGATCCTGCCCTATACGCTGGAAGCCAATGACATGCGGTTTGCCACGGCCCCCGGCTGGGTGACAGGGGGCGATTTTGAAACCTATCTGAAAGATGCCTTCGATGTGCTGTATGCCGAAGGCGAAGCAGGCGCGCCCAAAATGCTGTCCATCGGGCTGCATTGCCGCCTGATCGGGCGGCCCGGCAAGCTGGCAGGGCTGATACGCTTTCTGGATCATGCGCAGGCGCATTCGGGCGTATGGTTTGCGCGGCGGCTGGATATCGCGCAGCATTGGGCGGCAACCCACCCCCATCAGCGCCGCGAACGGCCCAGCACCCTGCCGCGCGCGGATTTCGTCGCGCGCTTTGGCAGCATTTACGAACATTCCCCATGGGTGGCAGAGCGCGCGCATGGGCTGGAACTTGGCCCCGCCCATGACAGCGCCACGGGCCTTGCCAATGCACTGGCCCGCGCGTTCCGTTCTGCCACAGAGGCAGAGCGGCTGGCCGTGCTGCGCGCCCATCCCGATCTTGCGGGAAAACTGGCCGCCGCCAAACGCCTGACAGCCGAATCCACTCAGGAACAAGCCAGCGCCGGGCTGGACGCCCTGACAGATACAGAGCGCGCAACATTCGAGGCGCTCAATACCGCCTATGTGGCCAAACATGGCTTTCCCTTCATCATCGCCGTGCGCGACAATACCAAGGCCAGCATTCTGGCCCAGTTCCAGACACGGCTGGACAATGACAGCGCAACGGAATTTGCCACAGCCTGCAAGCAGGTCGAACGCATTGCCGAATTGCGCCTGCACGCCCTTTTGGCGGAGGGGGCTTAAGGCGATGGCCGTGATTGTCCCCAGCCCCCTCACCGCCGCCACCTTCGCCCCCTTTGGCGATGTGCTGGATGTGGCGGGCATGCCGGACAAGCTGATCAATCAGGGCCTGTGTGGCCGGTTTCATGATCGCGCGGGATTGGATTTCGGGCCGGATGGGCGCGCGGGGATTTCGCTCTTTGATGCCCGGCCCCGCGCCCTGCCCTATAAGCTGGAGATGGTGGAACGCCATCCCGATGGCTCTCAGGCGTTTATACCCATGCATGAACACCCGTTTCTGGTGATCGTGGCGGAAGATGCGGGCGGCACACCCGGCACGCCCCGCGCCTTTGTCACAAACGGCGCGCAGGGGATCAATTTTCACCGCAATATCTGGCATGGGGTGCTGACCCCGCTTGCCAGCCCCGGCCGCTTTGCCGTGATCGACCGGATTGGGGAAACACCGAACCTGCAGGAATATTGGTTTACATCGCCGTATGAGGTGCGCAGCACGCCCTGAGGAGGAGGGCGCGCCGCGTGCATTACCCCGAAATCCCGCCCTTGGGCGCAGGATTTTGTCTGTCTTGAAGGAGGACAAGACCATGTCAGATACCAGCCTTGGCACACCCGCCCAGCTGCGCGACCCGAATTATACCCCACCCCTATACAAGGCCATCCCGCTGGGGGTTCAGCATGTGCTGGCCATGTTCGTTTCCAATGTGACGCCCGCCATTATCGTGGCGGGGGCTGCGGGGTTTGGCTTTGGCTCTGGCTCGCCCGATTTCCCCAATCTGATTTACATGCTGCAAATGTCGATGTTCTTTGCAGGTGTAGCGACATTGCTGCAAACCATCACCTTTGGGCCAGTGGGGGCAAAGCTGCCCATCGTGCAGGGCACATCCTTCGCCTTCATCCCCATCATGATCCCGCTTGTGGCGGGCAAGGGCGTGGATGCGATGGCCGTTGTGATGGGCGGTGTTCTGGTGGGCGGGCTGTTTCATGCCAGCCTTGGGCTGGTGATCGGGCGTATTCGCTTTGCGCTGCCGCCCTTGGTTACAGGGCTGGTTGTGACCATGATCGGCCTCGCACTGGTGCGGGTGGGGGTGCAATATGCCGCAGGCGGCGTGCCCGCCATGGGCACAGAGAAATTCGGCAACCTGCAAAGCTGGTCTGTCGCGCTGGTGGTGATCTTTGTCACGCTGGGCCTGAAATTCTTTGCGCGCGGCATGCTCTCTGTTTCCGCCGTGCTGCTGGGATTGATGGCAGGCTATGGCGTGGCCTTCATGCTGGGGATGGTCAGTTTCGGGCGATCGGCAATGCTGCCGCATTTGCCCTGCCAAACCCGCTGCATTTCGGGCTGGAATTCACCACTGCCGCAATAGTGGGCTTTTGCGCCATGGCCTTTGTTTCGGCTGTGGAAACAGTGGGCGATGTATCGGGCATTACCAAAGGCGGCGCAGGGCGCGAGGCGACAGAGGATGAGATCAAGGGCGCAACCTATGCCGATGGTCTGGGCACAGCCGTATCGGGCTTGTTTGGCGCGCTGCCCAATACCAGCTTCAGCCAGAATGTGGGGCTGATTGCCATGACAGGGGTGATGAGCCGCCATGTCGTGACCATTGGCGCGGTGTTTCTTATCCTTGCGGGGCTGTTTCCCAAGGTTGGCGCGGTCATTTCCACTGTGCCCATCGAAGTTCTGGGCGGCGGTGTGATTGTCATGTTCGGGATGGTGGTGGCGGCGGGGGTTTCCATGCTCTCGGATGTGGAATGGAACCGGCGCAATATGGTGATCTTTGCCATCGCACTTTCGCTGGGGCTGGGGCTGCAACTGGAACCAAGCGCGCTGCAACATCTGCCAGATACCCCGCGCGTCTTGCTGACATCGGGCATCCTGCCCGCCGCCGCAATCGCCATCATCCTCAATCTGGCCCTGCCAAAGGCGCTCAGCGACGAGGCAACGGAAGAAGTCTCAGGCGGGATGAAAGGCAACGGCGCGGGGCTGAAAAAATCCTGACCTACCTACGCGAAACAACCCGGCGCAAGCCGGGTTGTTTCCCTGTTCTGGTCACTGCCGGAATGGCAAACGGCTGTTCAGGCCACCGCTTCCATTTCCGCGATAATCCCGTTCACAATTTCTGACAAAAGCCCTTCATCTTCGCATTCGGCCATGACGCGCACCAAAGGTTCTGTCCCCGATTTGCGGATCAGCAAGCGGCCACGGCCTGCAAGCCGGGACTTGGCATCTTCAATTGCCGCCTGCACCTGCACAGCCGATAGCAGATCCACCCCCGGCGCATAGCGCAGGTTCTTCAGCATCTGCGGCACAGGTTCGAAACAACGCGCCAGCACCGAGGCGGGTTTGCCGGTTTCCACCATGGCAGCCAAAAACTGCAACGCCGCAATCATGCCATCGCCCGTGGTGGCGTAATCGCTCATCACGATATGGCCCGATTGCTCGCCGCCCAGGTTCCAGCCGCCCTGCCGCATCCGTTCCACCACATGACGGTCACCAACGGCGGTGCGTTCCATGCGCAGGCCATGCGCTGTCAGGAAGTTTTCCAACCCCAGATTGGACATGACAGTGGCCACAAGCACACCCTCATTCAGCCGCCCGGCCTCTGCCCAGCGGCGGGCGAAAAGGGCCATGATCTGATCGCCATCGGCAATCTGGCCGCGTTCATCAATCAAGATCACCCGGTCTGCATCGCCGTCCAGTGTGATCCCCAGATCGGCCCCGGTTTCCAGCACTTTGGCCGCACAGGCGCGCGGATGGGTCGATCCACAATCGAGGTTTATATTCAAACCATTGGGCGATGTGCCCATGGCAATCACATCCGCGCCCAATTCCCAAAGCAGTTGCGGCGCAACCCGGTGCGCCGCGCCATTGGCGCAATCCAGCACAATGCGCAGGCCGTTTAATTGCGTGCCGCGCGCCAAGGTTGTTTTGGCGTATTCCACATAGCGCCCACCCGCATCATCAATCCGCTTCGCGCGCCCGATATTGGCAGGCTGCGCCAAAGCAATCTCTCCCGCAACGATCTGCTCTATCGAAGCTTCATCGGCATCCGACAGCTTGAACCCGTCAGGGCCAAAAAACTTGATCCCGTTATCCTGATGGGCATTGTGGCTGGCCGAAATCATGATCCCCAGATCCGCCCGCATGGAGCGCGTGAGAAACCCCACCGCAGGCGTGGGCACTGGCCCCAGAAGCAGAACATTCATGCCCGTGCTTGTCAGCCCCGCCGTAAGTGCCGTTTCGATCATATAGCCCGAAAGGCGGGTATCCTTGCCAATCACAACGCGGTGGCCATTGCTGCCATCGCGGCGAAAATGCCGCCCGGCTGCCGCACCCAGTTTCAGGGCCATTTCGGCAGTCATGGGAAAGGTGTTTGCCGTTCCCCGCACACCATCCGTGCCAAATAATTTGCGCGTCATGTCTTTGCCCCAAGTTCTGTTTCTTGCAGCGCCTGCCACAGTGACAGCGCCTGCCGTGTTTCGCGCACATCATGCACGCGCAAAATCTGCGCCCCCTGCGCCGCCCCGTGCAGCGCCACCGCGACAGAGCCAGCCACCCGCTCTGCGGCCTGTTCCACCCCGGTCAGCACCCCGATAAACCGCTTGCGCGATGCCCCAAGCAAGATAGCACAGCCCGTATCATGCAGCAGCCCCAGAGTGGCCAGCAGCGCAAGATTATGCTCAAGCGTTTTGCCAAAGCCGATACCGGGATCAACAATCAGGCGCGCGCGGTCAATTCCGGCGGCCTCTGCGCGCGCGATGGCCGCGCCCAGCCAGTCGCGCACATCAAGGCTAACATTCTCATAATGCGGGTTTTCCTGCATTGTCTGGGGGGTGCCTTGGGCATGCATCAGGCATAGCGGCACACCCGCCTTGGCCACCAGCGGGGCCATGTCACGATCCCATGTCAGGGCTGAAACATCATTCACCATATCGGCCCCCGCATCCAGCGCGGCGCGGGCAACCTCGGCCTTGCGCGTATCTATCGAGATGGGCAGGCGCAGCCCTTCGGCGCGCAAGGCGCGGATCAGCGGCGCTGTGCGCGCGATTTCCTCTGTGACCGGCACCTCCAGCGCGCCGGGGCGGGTGGATTCGCCCCCGATATCCAGAATATCGGCCCCCTCTGCCACCAGCCGCAGGGCCTGCGCAAAGGCTTGGCCCTGCTGCGCAAATTGGCCGCCATCGGAAAAGCTGTCGGGCGTGACATTTACAATCCCCATAAGGCGCGGGCGATCCAGCGCCAGCCCGCATAGCGCGGGCAAGGGCGCGGCAAGATCGGCATCGCGCGCAGGATCATAGGCGCGCAGCACGGGCGGGGCGGTGCGGCTATGTTCCTGAATGGCGGCAATGCGCAACCCGGTTTGCCCACGCAGGCGCGGCAAATCAGGCTGGGCAAGGGCTGCGGGGCACAGATGGGGCAAGCGGTATGTCATGCGCGCTCTTTGCCGAATGTATGCGGGCCTTGCAAGCATTCGCAGTGGCGGGGCAAAATTTCGCAAGGCGCGTGGCGGGAATTTGCCCGAAGTTGCGCGTGATGAGCAAACCCGGAACCCGGTTTTCTTTAAAAATCAGGTCATCCCGCTCTGATGTTCTGCATCTGGTGGAAGGTTCCGCCATGGGGGGATGGGGACGGTCGATTTGCTCTGTCGCGCGGAATCAAGGCCGCAGGCCGCCGCGCATTGCTGGGCCGCGGTGCGGCGATACCCCCGTTTAGCTTTGCGCTTTATGGCGGCAATGTCCGAACGAAACCCAAGCTAAGCGCAGGTTGCAGCCAAATCGCCGTGCCGGGGGGCGGCGTCATGCCAGAGGCATGCCTTCGGCATGACGATGCGCGGCGGCCTGCGGCCTTTGCTCCGCGCAGTGTCGCGCCACCCCAATGCCTGCAAGCCGCTCAACCCTGCCCTTGCGCAGCCTGTCTAAGATGCAGAACCCCAGCGCGCCAACTGCTCTTGCGGCACATGGCTGCCGGGGGGCACGGCCAGGCCCTCTGGCACAAGAAGGCGCGCGGCGGCCACATGTTCGGCCAGCCATAGCGCCAGCGCCACACCGTCACGGGCCGAGGCATTGGGGCCATCCGTTGCATCCAGCACCAGCTTTGAGGGTGCCCAGACAATCATCTGGCCTTGCTTCATGGCCCAGTCAATCTCTGTCCGGCTGGACACAACCACGCAGCGCGGATCGCGCGCGGCCAGCCGCCATGCGTTTTGTTCAATCGCCAGCAAATCAATCCGGCGCTGCACCGCCCTGTGCCCGGTTTCAGCCACGGCCTGCGGCGGCAGCCCCACACACAGGATCACAGGCAAGCCCTGCGCCTGCAACCCATCCAGCCGCGCGGCCAGATCGGGGGCATCGATCATGGCATTGTCCAGATACACCACCAGCGGGTGCACCGCCTGTTCCAGCCCGGCGGCATCTAGCGCGCGCAAGGGCTGGGCGGCGCGGTTGCGCACGATTTCCACGCCCAAGGCCCCCGGCCCGCGATCCAGCTTTTCCACCCGCACAAAAACGCGCATGGCCTGCGGTTCCAGCAAAATCCGCTCTGCAACGCGTTCGGCCAATGTTTCCAGCAGATTAAGGCGCGCGGTTGCCAGTTCTGCGGCAATCGCCTCTGTGATGCGGTCATAAGATAAAATGCGATCGACATCATCTTCCAGCGGGGCAGGATGGGGCCGCACTTCGACAACCACATTGAAGCGCACGCGCTGGGTTTGCCCGCGTTCGGCCTGAAACGCGCCAATCTCCACGGCCACGACATGATCGCGCAGGCTTATGCGGTCGCGCGGGTCTGCCGGGGCAGAGGCTTCGGCGCGGGCTTCGGGATGGGCAAAGGCCAAACGGATATCAGAGGTCATGAGCAGTCTTTCACAGCGATATGCCGCCCTGTTTAACGCCGCATATACACAGCACAATGACAAATCACGCCATAACCCCGGCAGGCAGCGACATTGCGCGCAGAAAAGGCGGGGCAGCTTGGGCATGCCGTGCCATGGCAGAATGCGGCCAGATCGGCCAGACAGCCCGCAAATCGGGCCTTACCCCATGGCATAGCCTGCGCCGCGCACAGTGCGGATCGGGTCTTCCCCGCCGGTGGAACACAGGATTTTGCGCAAGCGCCCGACATGCACATCTACCGTGCGGGTATCTATATAGATATCGCGGCCCCAGACACGATCAAGCAGCGCCTCGCGCGTCCAGACCTTGCCGGGGCGTTCCATGAAGGCGGCCAGAAGGCGAAATTCCGTTGGGCCAAGATGCAGGCTCTGGCCCCCACGGGTCACGCGGTAGCTGTCCGGATCCAGACGCACATCGCCCACTGTCAGCGCCTGCCCGGCACTGACAGGGCGCAACCGGCGCAGATTGGCGCGCACACGGGCAATTACCTCTGCCACGGAATAGGGCTTGACGATGTAATCATCTGCCCCTGTGTCCAGCCCCCGCACGCGGTCGCTTTCTTCCGAACGCGCGGAAACCATGATCACCGCCGCCGCGCGCCCCTCTGCCGTGGCCTTGATCTGGCGGCAAGCTTCCAGCCCGGAAAGCCGCGGCAACATCCAATCCAGAAGCACCACATCGGGGCCTTGTTCAGCCACGGCCAGCACAGCTTCCTCGCCATCCTTGGCCGTGACCACGCGAAACCCGGAAGCTTTCAGGTTATAGCTGAGAAGCGCAAGCTGCGCGGGTTCGTCATCGACAACAAGCACAAGCGGCGCGGTGGCATCTGACATGGGATCACCCTTTCGGCGGCTCTATCGTGGCAGTGGAATGGCCCTTTTCGCGCGCCTCGGCCAGTTTGCCTTCGGTCACGAAAATCACATGCTCGGCCCCATGGGTGACCAGATCGCCCATGCGTTCGATATTCTTGGCGATAAAGACATAATGCAGGCAGGGCGTGATATTGCGCGGGTCTTCCATCATATGCGTGATGAATTCGCGAAACAGGGCATTTGTCATGTCATCCACCTCGATATCGCGGGTGATGACATCGCGCGCCAAGGCGGCATCCATGCGCGCAAACGCGTCCAGCATGTCTTTGAGCATCTGCCCCACCAGCCGCGCCTGACGGCGCAGCGCGCCGGCCGCCCCCTCGATCACGGGCGCGGAAATCAGAACCGGCACGCGCTTGGCCATGTTCTTGGCGTAATCGCCCAAGCGTTCCAATTCGCCCGCCATTTTCATCACGGCCACGGCAGAGCGCAGATCATCCGCTTGCGGCTGGCGCAGCGCCAGCAGGCGCACAACTTGCGCGTTGATATCTTCCTCGGCGCGATCTATCGCGCGGTCGCCGTCAATCACTTGTGCGGCCAGATCCTCGTCCCGGCTTTCCAGCGCGCGCGAGGCGTTCAGGATCGCGGCTTCCACCTGCCCGCCCATGGCAAGCACCGACAGACGAATGGCTTCCAGATCACGGTCAAAGGCGGAGAGTGTATGCGGTTTCATGGCTAAATTCCTCTCAGGATGTTTCAGGTGCAGGGCAAGACGGCTTCAAAACTGGCCCCTTCGCCAATGGCAGAGCGGATAACCAGCCGGCCCCGATGGCGGCTCAGGATGTGTTTTACAATTGCCAGGCCCAGCCCCGTGCCGCCGCTATCGCGCGAGCGGGCCTTGTCTATACGGTAAAACCGTTCTGTCAGGCGTGGAATATAAATCGGGTCAATCCCCTCGCCAAAATCGCGGATGCTGACACGCAGCACAGGCCCGTCAAACCCCGGCAGCGCCGGCAGTTTCTGCGCGCCAATTTCCAGCCGTCCACCTGTGGCCCCGTATTTCACGCCATTTTCGATCAGGTTGTGAAACACTTGCACCAACTGGTCATAATCGCCGGGGATATCGGGCAGATCGGCGGGCACTGCGTATTCCAGCTGCACATTGGCCGCATCAATCTGCGGGCGCAGTGCGGCCAGCGTGGCTTTGAGCACCATATCAATGGAAACAGGAGTGCGGGGGCGGATTTTCTCCACCGCCTCTACCCGGCTTAGCGAGAGAAGATCGGCCACCAGCCCGCCCATGCGCGTGGCCTGTTCGGCCATGATTGTCAGAAATTCTGCACGCGCGGCAGGGTCTGCCCCTGCCGGGCCTTGCAGTGTTTCAATAAACCCCGTCAGCACAGTCAGAGGAGAGCGCAATTCATGGCTGACATTTGCCACAAAATCGCGCCGTTGCGCCTCTGCCGCCTCTATATCCGAGATATCGGTCAGAGAGAGCACAATCAGCCCCGGCGGCATGGCCCGCGCGATCACCTGCCACACGGTTTCCCGGCTGGCGGAACTGGTGACAAAGGTTGCACAACCTTCGGCCTGACCACCCAAAACGCGCTCCAGCATCACCGCCATTTCGGGCTGGCGCAGATGCGCGCGAATTTGCGCGCCCTCTATGCGCAGCCCGAACAGCTCTCGCGCCGCCGGGTTGGCGGCCTGCACAAACCCCTCCATATCCACCACCAGAACAGGCAGGGGCAGGGCTGCGATAAGCGAGGCGATGGGCGGGCTGTGCATCTGGGGATTATCCGAAACGCCCTGTCACATAATCATTGGTGCGTGACTTTTGCGGATTGGTGATAATCGTATTGGTATCGCCATATTCGATCAGGCGGCCCAGATACATGAAAGCGGTATTGTCAGACACGCGCGCGGCCTGCGCCATGGAATGGGTGACGATGACAATGGAATATGTGCCCTTCAATTCCTCTATCAGCTCTTCAATCCGGGCGGTTGCAATGGGATCAAGCGCGGAACATGGCTCATCCATCAGCAGCACTTCGGGGTCAGACGCGACAGCGCGCGCGATGCACAGGCGCTGTTGCTGCCCGCCCGACAGGCCAAGCGCGCTGTCATTGAGGCGGTCTTTCACCTCTTTCCACAGCGCGGCCTGTTGCAGCGCGCGTTCGACCGTCTCATCCAGAATGGATTTCTTGGTCACGCCATCCACCCGAAGCGGATAGGTGATATTGTCATAGATCGACATGGCAAAGGGATTGGGCTTTTGAAACACCATCCCCATACGCTTGCGCAGTGCGATCACATCCACGCCCTTGGCATAGATATCAAACCCATCTACCGAAATCTGGCCCTGAATGCGCAGATCATCGACCAGATCATTCATGCGGTTCAGGCAGCGCAGCAGCGTGGATTTCCCGCAGCCCGATGGGCCGATCATGGCCGTAACCTGCCCTTTCTGGATTTTCAGGTTATTGTCAAACAACGCCTGTTTCTGCCCATACCACAGGTTGAAATCGCGGATTTCCAGCGCTGCGCCTTCGGGCGATTCTTTCACATGATAGGCGGTTGGTTCGAATTCGAGTGTGTCCATGGGTTTAGCCTCAGAACTGGCCGGTGGCGTATTTGCGCTTCAGGCGGTTGCGGACAATAATGGCTGTTGCATTCATGATCACGATCAGCGTCAGAAGCAACAGAGTGGTGACAAAGACCATCGGCTTGCCTGCTTCAGAGTTGCGCGACTGGAACCCCACATCAAAGATGTGAAAGCCCAGATGCATGAAGCTGCGATCCAGATGGATGAAGGGATAAAAGCCGTCAATCGGCAAGGCGGGGGCCAGTTTCACAACGCCCACCAGCATCAGCGGGGCCACTTCGCCCGCGCCGCGTGCCATGGCCAGAATCATGCCTGTCATGATACCCGGCAGCGCCTTGGGCAGCACCACATAGCGGATCGTCTGCCATTTGGAGGCCCCGCAAGCCAGCGATCCTTCGCGCATGGAACGCGGCACGGCGGCCAGCGCCTCTTCTGTGGCCACGATCACGACAGGCACTGTCAACAATGCCAGTGTGAGAGAGGCCCAGAGGATGCCGCCTTTGCCAAAGGTCGGGTTGGGCAGGTTTTCGGGGTAGAACAACTGGTCTATCGTGCCGCCCATCGTATAGGCGAAAAAGCCCAGGCCAAACACGCCATAAACGATGGACGGAACCCCGGCCAGATTGTTGACCGAAATCCGCACGATGGATGTCACGCGCCCCTGTTTGGCATATTCGCGCAAGTATAGCGCCGTAATCACGCCAAAGGGGGCCACGAACACAACCATCAGCAGGGTCATTGCCACAGTGCCAAAAATCGCAGGCAGGACGCCGCCTTGTGTATTGGCCTCGCGCGGCTCTGCCGAGACGAACTCGACCCAGCGCGCGCCATAGATGCGCAGCTTGTCCCAGAGGCTCAGGGCATTGGCGGGGAAATAGCGCACAATCTGGCTCATCTCCGGCTCTATCGTGCGGCCGCCCACTTCTTCCAGTGTTACGCGAAAGCCTTGATCCACCGCGCGAATTTCATCCACACGCGCTTGCAGCACTTCGAATTCGGCCTGCAATTCGGCAATGCGCGCCTGCGATTGCGCGATCACGGGGGCGGCGCTTTCCTCGTCACCTTGTAGCAGCGCGCGGCGCTGCGACAGGCGTTCGCGCTCTATCAGATGGTTGATGCGGCCAATCTCGCTCCGCTCGATCTTGCGGATTTCAGAAAACCGCTCGCGCGCAAGCGCCTGTTCACGGCGAAACACAGCCGGATCATAGGCCATGGCTTGCCCGTTGATCTGCATGCCAGCAATCCGGCCCACAAACACGCCCCAGACCTGACGCTCGAAATAATAGAAATCTTCGGGCTGGGTGATATTGGCCACCTCAAAATCGGCCACCCAGCGAAAATCATCGCCATACAGATCGAAATTCGCGGTCTGATACAGGGTGCGATAGGCAAAGCCGTCATTTTCCGCCACAGTTTGCGCCACGGCCTCTGTCATTGTGGCCGGATCGGGCCGAAAGATCGTGCCGCGCCGTTCCACCCCGGCAATCACGCTGCCATCTGTCAATTCCACCTTGTCGATGGGCTTGGGCCAAAAGGTTGTGGCGCCGTTATAAAGCACCACCATCAGAAAGCCCGCGATCAGGATGATCCCCAAGGCCAAGGCCCCGCCAAAGCCCCAAAGCGCTGGCTCCCCAAGCGCCGAGAGATCGGCAGAGAAGCGGCGCCGCGCGCGCGGCTTTTGTGGCGTGCCCCGTGCGGTGGCCACAGTTGCTTGCGGGAGGTTTTCGTTCACAATGGTCATATCTGTCCCCAAGCCCCGATTTACAGATTGAAGGCGCGCTTGCGAAAGCGCTGGCGGATCAGCTCCGCGCCGGTATTGATGACAAATGTCATGATGAAAAGGGTCAGCGCGGCAAGGAAGAGGACACGGTAATTCGTGCCATCCTTCACCGCCTCTGGCAGTTCAATCGCGATATTGGCAGAGAGCGTGCGCAGCCCCGAAAAGATGTTCCATTCCATGATCGGCGTATTCCCCGCCGCCATGACCACGATCATCGTTTCCCCCACGGCGCGGCCCATGCCCATCATCACCGCCGAAAACACCCCCGATGCCGCCGTGGGCAAGACCACCCAGCGCGCGGTTTGCCACGGGGTTGCCCCGCAGGCCAATGAGGCCGCGCGCAGATGGCCGGGCACGGAATTGAGCGCATCTTCGGCCAGGGTGTAGATATTGGGGATGACAGCAAAAGCCATGATAAAGCCCACCACAAGCGCATTGCGTTGCTGATAGCTGTCTATGAAACTGCCGCGCGGGTCATAGCCGATCAGCGTCAGCAAGGCCGCCACCGCATAAGACAGGATCATCGCGATGATCAGCAGCGCAATCCAGCGCCCCGCATCTACCAGCCCGGCGCGTGACCGCTCCATCGCGCCAATAAGATCGCGGTAATGGTGGCCAAATTGCTTGCGAAAGGCCCAGGCGGTGACAAAATAGCTTAGCGGCAGCAGGATCAGGAACATGAAGGGCGTGCCCGTGCCAATGCGCCCTGTCGTCCATTGCTTGAAATCGCCGTAAAACAGCGCCTGTTCCAGCGTCACCCCAAGGCGCGAGGCGACCCATGCGGTGACAAGAATAGAGATGCCCATAAGCGTGAATTTGGGAAAGCCGTCATATTTCAAGGCAGTTTGCGCGGGCAACGCCTGCCAGGCAAAGGCCCCCAGCATCAACCCCATGGGCAGCGCGAAAAAGCCCAATAGCACCGCGCCGATCCATTCTTCCACCAAAGGCGCCAACACCAGCGCGGCGATAAAGCCCAACACCACAGTGGGGAGGGATTCCATCATCTCCATCATCGGTTTGACAGTGCCGCGCACACGCTTGTCCACGAATTCCGATGTATAGATCGCGGCCATCAGCGCGATGGGCACAGCAAAGATCATGGCATAGAAGGCCGCCTTGAACGTGCCGAAAATCAGCGGCACAAGCGAATATTTCGGCTCTGACAGGTCAGTTCCGGCAGTGGATTGCCAGATGAATTCGGGCTGGTTGTAACCCTCATACCAGATTTTCCCGAACAGCACTTTCAGCGTTACTTCGGGATGGGCCTGCGCATATTGCCAGGCTTCCACTTCGCCGGTCTCTGCGGCCAGCAGAACACCATTGCCGCGCGGGAAGATCATGGCCTGCGTCTGTGCACCCAATTCGCCACTGCGCGCCATGCGCATAAGCACCTGATCCGAGGTGGAGTGATACACCCACACATTCCCCGCCGCATCGGTGACGACAAATTCCTTGGAACGCTGCGCTTCGGAAATATCGGTCACAGCGGCAGGCATTTCCGCATGCACCCGCGCGCGCACCATTTCGCGGCCATCGGTGGTCTGGTCAGTGCCCGTTTGCAGGCGGAACCAGACGGCCACGCCGCCATCTTCCGTGCCGACCACCAGCGCATCTTCGGCCGTCAGGAATGACATTGCCGTAACGGCCACACCGGGATCGGCCACGCGGCTGCGCTCTGCCATGGCGGGCGCATCCAGATTGCGCAGGTCGTAGCGGTAGATATAGCCCTCATCTGACGAAATAAGCACACGGTCGGCATTGCCCGACAGCAATAGCCCCGTCACTTGCTCATTGCCTTGCAGCCCGATCGGGGGCAATTCGGTTGTTGTGGTGGTGACAGTTTCTTCGCCCGTCATCATGTTTGTCTGCACGCGCGAGCGGCTGACGCGCACCTCGCCCAGCGCATCCACGGTAGCGAAAGCAATGACCGGGCGTTCGGGCGTGCCGCCTATGCGGTAATCCACCGCCACGATGGACGCCTCCGAAATCTGTTCCACTGAGCGCAATTCGGACAGGGCCGAAAGGGTGCGGAAATCGCCTGTGCCCACTTGGGTGAAAACGCGCTCCTCAAGGCGCTGATCGCGTGCATCCAGCGCTGTCAGGCCGCCGGGCATGCGGGCTTGCGCCGTTGCCGTGGCGCTGAAACCCAAGGTGACAAAACGCATTGTGCCATCATCAAACCCCAGCGCCACGCGGTCGCGTTCCAGCGTGCCACTGACAGAGCTGACGCCCACGCCACCAAAATCAAATTCCGCGCGCGAAATCTCTGTTCCGGTGGGGATGTGATAGGTCAGCGCCACACCATCGGCCGTAAGCACTGTGGACAATGTCTGAAACTCATCCGCATTCGCCCAGATCACCGGCGCGCGCGTGTCCAACTGGTGGCGCACAGAGCCATACATCTCGCCCCCCGCCATCAGGGGCGCGACCACCCGGAACAGAAACACCATGATCCCCAACACGGCGACGATGACCATCAATCCGCCAACGGTAATGATGCCCCCTGCCAGCCGCTCGCCAATCTTGACACTGGCGCGGGTCGTCATGCGCCGCGTGCGGGCGGTTGCGGCGCGATCTTGGGTGCTGGGTGCTGGCATATCGCTCATGGGCTGATTTTCCCGAATGCAAAGAATAAAACAGGGTGGGGCAGCAGAGACCGCCCCACCCGAAGCAAAGACAGCTCTATTACTTCAGGCCGAAAGCTTCCAGATCCATGTCTGCAACGCGCGATGTGACAGGGAAGAAACCTGCGCGCACAACATCGGCCTGGCCTTGCTGGCTATAGACATAGCGCACGAATTCAGCGCGCAGCGGCTCCATCTCGGCATTGGGATCGACGTTCATGTAAACATACAGGAAGCGGGCAATTGCGTAATTGCCTGTCGGTGCATCATCGGTGGAATAGCAATTGCCATCTTCACCACGGATCTGGATGGCGCGCACATCTGCCGTGCCATAGCCCACACCGGAATAGCCAATCCCGCCAATATCTGCGGCAACGCCCTGAATCACGGTGGAAGAACCGGGCTGTTCACGCACTTCGGGGCTGTAATCGCCACCAAACAGCGCCACGTCTTTGAAGTAGCCATATGTGCCGGAAGCAGAGTTGCGGCCATACATGGCAATCGGGCGATCTGCCCATTCGCCTGTCAGACCAACCTGGCCCCATGTGGTGATGGCTTCATCTGCACCACCCGCGCGGGTGGAAGAGAAGATCGCATCAACTTCCTGCAGGCTGAGGCAATCCAGCGGGTTGTCGCGGTGCACGAACACACCCAGCGCATCAATCGCGCCGCGCAGCGGGATCGGGGGGTAGCCATAGCGTGCTTCAAATTCTTCAATCTCAGAGCCACGCATCGCGCGCGACATCGGGCCGAACTGGGCTGTGCCCTCGATCAGCGCGGGGGGAGCAGTGCCCGAACCAGCACCCTGAATTTGCACGGCAACATTCGGGTAGAAGCTGCGGAAGCCTTCCGACCACAGCGTCATCAGGTTGTTGAGCGTGTCCGACCCGATTGATGTCAGGTTGCCGGACACACCAGAGGCGGCCTCGTATGTTGGCAAGGTGGGATCAATGCTTTGGGCATTGGCCATGCCAACGCTAAGCGCCAGCGCCGATACGGCCAGCGAGAGGGAGAAGGAAGTGCGCATGATACGCTCCTTTAGGTTTGCGCCCCGGATGGGCAGTTTCAACACCGCCCGGATACGCAGCCCATGTAACGGCAATATGACAAATGCAAATCACTTGCCCGGCTTTTGCGGGCAGGGCTGAAAACCTTGGGGAAAACAGCGCGGCGGGGCTGCATTTATCGGGAAGCGCGCATATTGGCCAGCACCACAACGCGGGCGGCAGGGGCCATAGCGGAGAAAATTGGCCCGTTATGGCATCGCTGGCCGCCGGGCGGATATCATATGCGAATCGCGGGCCATGGCCCGGCACCTGCGCACACCTGTGTCATTGCTTATACGTCAGGTCGCGAAGATCGGCCCCTTTGCCCTAGCGCAACCGCCGCCCTGTGCCTGCATCGAAAAGGAACATTTCCGCCGCCTCTGCGCGCAGCGCAATGGCGGCGCCGGGGCGTTCGACATGCTGGCCGCGTGTTTCGATCACCAGCTTGGGCTGGCCCGCGCGCGCGCAATGGATGAAAGACACCCCGCCCAGCGCCTCTGTCATTTCTACGATATGGCTGTCACCGGGCAGGATATGCAGGCTTTGCGGGCGAAACCCGGCAACCAGATCAGCCACATGACCGGGCGTGCGGCAGGCAATCACCTCTGGCCCAAGGGCAGGCACGATCACCCCGCCCTCGGCGGCGCGGGCCGGCAAGAGGTTCATCGCCGGAGAGCCGATAAATCCCGCCACAAACAGATTGTCGGGGTCGCGATACAGATCCAGCGGCGCGCCCACCTGTTCTACCCTCCCCCCGCGCAGCACCACGATCTTGCTGGCCAGCGTCATCGCTTCAACCTGGTCATGTGTGACATAAATCATGGTTGCGCCCAATTCGCGGTGCAAGCGGGCTATTTCCACCCGCATTTCCACCCGCAATTCGGCATCCAGATTGGAGAGAGGTTCATCAAACAAGAACACCTCTGGCCCGCGCACGATTGCGCGGCCAATGGCCACGCGCTGGCGCTGCCCGCCAGACAGCGCCTTGGGCTTGCGCGACAGATAGTCATTCAGGCGCAAAATCTCGGCCGCTTTGGCCACTTTCTGCTGGATTTCGGCCTTGGGATGGCCTGTCATCTTCAGGCCAAAGCCCATATTCTCGGCCACCGTCATATGCGGGTAAAGCGCGTATGTCTGAAATACCATCGCCACGCCGCGTTGGGCGGGGTCAAGATGGGTGACATCGCGCGCGCCAATGCCAATCTGGCCGCCAGATGTTTCCTCCAGCCCCGCGATCATCCGCAAAAGGGTGGATTTGCCACAGCCAGAGGGGCCGACGAAGACGCAGGAATCACTTGGGTTTCGCCGTATTTCTTGATGACATTGCGCAGCATCACACCGGACATGGCTTAGGCCCTTTTGCGAAGAGGTTGGGCGCCCTGTTCGGGAAAACGCCAGGTTTCGGTTTCCTGCGCAATGGTCTGCGCGATCTGTGAAATGATGGGCACAAGCCCTTGCAACGCCGCCAGACTGGTGCGCGCGGTGGTGGATGTGACAGACAACGCCCCCAGCACCCCCCCGCGTGATGACAGGATCGGCAACGCCACACAGATAATCCCCGGCTCATGCTCTTCATCGTCAAAGGCAAAGCCACGGGCGCGGATGGCTGCAAGCTCTGCCTGCAACGCTTCGGGGGTGGTAAAGGTTTTGTCGGTAAACCTGTGCCAGCTTTGCTGCGCCAGCAGGGCGGGTAAATCGGCCTCCGGCACGAAAGCAAGCATGGCCTTGCCAACGCCAGTGCAATAGGCTGGCCCAACCTTGCCGGCCTGCGAATACATATGCACCGGCTCGCGCGCATTGCGCTTGTCCACATACAGCACCTGGGCATGATCCAGCTGCGCCAGATGCACGGTTTCGCCCACCTCTGCCGATAGCCTGTCCAGATGGGGCCGCGCGATGGGCGCAAGAGAGCTTTGCTGCCAGGCCACATGCGCCAGCCGCACCAGCCTTATGCCCAGACTGTAACTGGCATGATGCGGATCAAATGCCAGCATCCCTTGCCCCACCAGCGTTTGCAGCAATCGGTAAAGCGTGGCCTTGGGATAGGGGCTATCGGCCAGCAAATCGGAAAAGCGCACCGCGCGCCCATGGGCGGCCACAAGATCCAGCACTTCCAGCGCCTTGGCGACAGTTCCATCAGATGCAGCGCTTGCGGCCATCACCCCTCCCCCATGGTGCATGGAAACAATTTCTTGACAAAGCCTAGCGAGTCGCGCCATCTTTTTCAATATGTAAAAACTAGTTTCAAATAGTGAAACCTGCAAGGGAGGAAAACATGCAGTTCACGTTCAAAGGCGCAGCCGCCGCGCTGGCCATGTCAACGCTGCTGGCAGGCACGGCACAGGCCGAACTGACAGGCGATCTGCGCATCTTTTTCAATGACCAGAACCCCGCCCCCAAAGCCGCGATGGAAGGCATGGTAGAGCGGTTTCAGGCCCTGCACCCGGCGCTGAATATCGAATTGACATTGATCGACCGCGAGGCGAACAAAACCCAGATCCGCAATTACCTGACGGCCAATGCGCCCGATGTGAATGGCTGGTATGCCGGCAACCGCATGCGGCCTTTCGTGGCGGCGGGGCTGTTCGAGGATGTCTCTGATCTCTGGGCGGGCGAGATGGGGGAAGAACTTGCCTCTACCCGCCCCGCACTTACGCTGGACGGCAAACAATGGGGCGTGCCCTACAGCTATTACCAATGGGGCATTTACTACCGGCAGGATATATTCGAGGAGCTTGGCCTTTCCGCCCCCACCACATGGGAAGAGGAAAAGGCCAATTGCCAGACCATTCTGGATTCGGGGCGCAAATGCTACACCATCGGTACGCGCTTTTTGTGGACCGCTGGCGGCGTGTTTGACTATCTGAACCTGCGCACCAACGGCTATGACTTCCACATGGCCCTGACAGCGGGCGAAATTCCCTGGACGGATGAGCGCGTGCGCGAAACCTTTGCCAAATGGCGCGAATTGCTGGATATGGGCGCCTTCATTGATGATCACACCGCCTATACATGGCAAGAAGCCCAGCCCTTTTTGGTGAATGGCGAAGCTGCCGCCTATCTGATGGGCAATTTCCTTGTTGCCCCCCTGCGCGAGGCAGGGCTTACAGATGATCAGCTTGGTTTCTACCAATTCCCCGAAATCACACCGGGCATTCCAATGGCCGAAGATGCGCCAACGGATACTTTGCACATCCCGGCCCAAGCCCAGAACAAGGACAATGCCCGCGCCTTTTTGCAATTTGTGGCCAGCGCGGAAAACCAGACCATTGTAAACGAGGTGCTGGGGCAATTGCCGATCAACCGCAACGCCACTGTTGCAGATGACAAGTTCATTCAGGCCGGGTTCGAGATGCTGTCAAACGCGACAGGCGGGATTGCGCAATTCTTTGACCGCGATACCGATGCCGAAATGGCCGCGGCAGGCATGGAAGGGTTTCAGGAATTCATGGTGATGCCGGATAATCTGGATGATATCCTTGATCGTCTGGAACGTGTCCGCCAGCGCGTGATCGCGCAGTAATCCAAGCATTCCTCCCACGGGGGCGGCCTGAACGGGCCGCCCCTGAATTGCCAGACAGGGGCCGGGCATGTCATTTCCATCCGACACTGAGGCAAGAAACTGGTGGCGCCGCAACCAGATGCGCGCGGCCCCATGGCTGTTTCTGGCCCCCGGTATCGCGTTTTTCGCGCTCTATGTGATCTATCCCATCTTCCAGAGCTTCAATATCAGCTTCTATCGCTGGGACGGGCTGGGAGAGCCTGTGCCTGTCGGCTTGGAGAATTACCGCCAGTTGCTGGATGACCGCGCCTTCTACACCTCGCTGCGCAATAATGTGAAATGGCTGCTGCTGTATCTGCTGGCCATTCCGGGCGGGCTGTTTATCGCGCTGTTTCTCAATCAGCAAATTCGCGGCATGCGGCTTTACAAATCGCTGTTCTTCTTTCCCTTTGTCATCTCGCAAGTGGTGGTTGGCCTTGTGTTCGCGTGGTTTTACAACCCGGCAATCGGGCTGTTCAATCCGCTGATCGGGCTGTTTGGCGTTGCGCCCATGAATGTCTTGGGCAACCCGAACACAGTGACATATGGCATTATTGCCGCAGGGCTGTGGCCGCAGATCGCCTATTGCATGATCCTGTATCTGACGGGCCTGAATGCGGTTGATCCCGAACAGGTAGAGGCCGCGCGGCTGGATGGCGCAAAGGGCTGGAAAATGCTGTGGTATGTGATCCTGCCGCAACTGCGCCCGGCCACGTTTATCGCCGTGGTGGTGACAGTGATCGGCGCGCTGCGCAGCTTTGATATGATCTCTGTCATGACCAATGGCGGGCCATTCGGATCAAGCCGCGTGCTGGCCTATTACATGTTCGAAGTCTCGCTTTCGGAATACGGGTTCCGCATGGGCTATGGGGCCGCGATTGCGGTGGTGCTGTTTTTGATCATGATGGTCTATATCGCGTTTTTCCTGTGGCGCATGTGGCGCGAAGAGCGGGGGTATTGACATGTTTCCCACCCCTGTCGAACGCCGCTCTGCCGCCATGCAGGCCACCTACAAGGCGCTTGTCCCCGTGGCACTTATCCTGTGGCTTTTGCCGCTGCTGATGGTGGCGCTGTTTTCCATCAAGCCCGATAGCGATTTCACCCAAGGCAATCTCTGGGGCCTGCCCACCAGTTTTGCCGGGTTTCAAAATTACGCCCGCGTGTTCACCGATAGCGCCATGCCGCGCTATTTGTTGAATTCGGTCTTTATCACCGTGCCCACCGTGATTGGCGCTGTGGCGCTGTCTTGCATGACGGGCTTTGCCTTGGGGGTGTATCGGTTCCGAAGCAATATCTGGATATTCTTCATGTTCGTGGCCGGAAATTTCGTGCCCTTCCAGATACTCATGGTTCCGGTGCGCGATCTGACGCTGAATATGGGGCTATATGATACGCGGCTGGGGCTGGTTCTGTTCCATATCGCGTTTCAAACCGGATTTTGCACGCTGTTCATGCGCAATTTCATCCGCGCCCTGCCGCGAGAGTTGATAGAGGCCGCCCGCGTGGAAGGCGTGTCGGAAATCCGCATATTCTGGTATGTGGTTCTGCCCCTGATGCGCCCTGCCATTGCGGCGCTGTCGGTGCTGATCTTCACTTTCATCTGGAACGACTATTTCTGGGCTGTGGTGTTGACGCAGGGTCCGGAAAGCCAGCCGGTGACAGCCGGGATCACGGCCTTCAATGATGATGTTCTTTCTGATGCAAAAACACTTTATCGCGGGCCTGACATTGGGAGCTGTGAAATGACGAAAATCGCCTTTATCGGTGCGGGTTCCACCGTGTTCATGAAAAACCTGATCGGCGATGCGCTGCTGCGCCCGGCCCTGTCAGAGGCCCATATCGCGCTGATGGATATTGATGCCGCGCGTCTGGAGGAAAGCGCGCTGGTGGCGCGCAAGCTGGTGGCCAGCCTTGGGGTGGGCGCGCGCGTTACTGCCACAACCAACCGCCGCAACGCCTTGGAAGGGGCTGATTTCGTGATCGTGGCCTTCCAGATCGGGGGCTATAAGCCCTGCACTGTCACCGATTTCGAAATCCCCAAAGCGTATGGCCTGCGCCAGACCATTGCCGATACGCTGGGCGTGGGGGGCATTATGCGCGGCTTGCGCACCGTGCCCCATCTCTGGGCCTTGGCCGAAGATATGCGCGCAGTTTGCCCCAGGGCGCTGATGCTGAATTACGTCAACCCGATGGCCATCAATACATGGGCGCTGGCCGCGCGCCACCCGGATATCCGGCAAGTGGGCCTGTGCCATTCGGTGCAAGGCACGGCATTTGAACTGGCGCGCGATCTGGGGCTTTCACTGGGTGATCTGCGCTACCGCGCGGCGGGCATAAACCACATGGCCTTTTATCTGGATTTGCAGCTGCGCGATGGCGCAGGCTGGCGCGATCTCTATCCCAGCTTGCGCGAGGGCTACCGCGCGGGCGCCATCCCGCTGGAAAGCCATTGGAACCCCCGTTGCCCCAATCTGGTGCGCTATGAGGTGATGGAACATTTCGGGTATTTCGTGACAGAATCTTCCGAACATTTCGCCGAATATGTGCCGTGGTTCATCAAATCCCACCGCCCCGATCTGATAGAGGCGTTTCGCATCCCGCTGGATGAATACCCCAAACGCTGCGAAGAACAGATTGCCGCATGGGGCGCACAGGCGCAGGCGCTGAAATCCGCCCCGCGCATAGACCACGCGCCCTCGAATGAATATGCCGCCACGATCATGGACAGCATTGTTACCGGCACGCCGTCGGTGATTTACGGCAACCATGCCAATCAGGGCTATATCCCGCAACTGCCCCAAGGGGCTGCGGTGGAAGTGCCAACGCTGGTAGATGCAAACGGGCTGCATCCCACTGTCGTGCCCGATTTGCCGCCCCATCTGGTGGCATTGATGCGCACCAATCTGAATGTGCAGGAACTGACAGTGCAAGCCCTGCTGACTGAAAACCGCGCGCATATCTATCATGCGGCCATGCTGGACCCCCACACCGCGGCTGAACTGGATTTGCGCCAGATCCGCGCGCTGGTGGATGAGATGCTGGCCGCGCATGGCCCATGGTTGCCCGATTGGTGCCACACACGCAAAGCCGCCTGAGCCTTATCCCCCATCCTACCACACCTGCCGGAGTGCTGCATGACCCCGATCTATCCCGACCTGAAACATGCCTCTGTCTTTATCACGGGGGGCGGCTCTGGCATTGGCGCAGGGCTGACAGAGGCATTTTTGCGCCAGGGCGCGCGCGTGGCCTTTGTTCAACGCTCTGACGCCAGCGCGTTTTGCGAACAGATGGCGCAAAGCACCGGCAATCGCCCCTTGTTCATCGCCTGTGACATCACCAAGCCCGATGCGCTGCAATCGGCCATCGCGCAGGCGGCGGCAGCGCATGGCCCCGTGCAAGTGCTGGTGAACAATGCCGCCAATGACCAGCGCCACAGCCTCGCAGAGGTGACACCAGATTTCATGGATTGGGCGCTGGCGATCAATTTCAAATCCTATGTCTATGCCGCCCAGGCCGTGATCCCGCAGATGCAGGCCATGGGCGGGGGGGCGATTATCAACATCACCTCGATCAGCTATATGATGGGCAATGCGGGCTATCCGATCTACACGGCTGCCAATTCCGCGCTTAATGGCCTGACGCGCAGCCTTGCACGCGAATTCGGGCCAGACCGTATTCGCGTGAATGCCCTTGCGCCGGGCTGGGTGATGACACCCAAGCAACTGGAACACTGGGTCACGCCCGAAGGGCTGGCCGCCCATCTGGCCCGCCAATGCCTGCCCGACACACTCGCCCCCGAAGATATTGCAGGCGGTGTGCTGTTTCTGGCCTCTCAGGCCAGCCGGGCCATGACGGGCCAAGCGCTGGTCATTGATGGCGGCGTGGTGGTGACAGGATGACCCCGCCCGCCACCACACACATAGACTGGATCGCCGCCGATTGGGGCACATCGCATTTGCGCGTCTGGGCACTGGCGGGGGCGCGCGTGATCCATCATGCCGCATCAGATCGGGGCATGGCGCGGCTGGCACGCAGCGAATTTGAAGGCGCGCTTTTGGGTTTGATCGGGCCTTGGCTGCCAGAGGGGCAGGTGACACCTGTTATCGCCTGCGGTATGGTCGGCTCTCGCCAGGGCTGGGTCGAAGCGCCTTATCGCGCGGTTCCCTGCCAGCCACAGGGCGCAAGCCTGATCCCCGCACCCTGCCGCGATTTGCGCCTGTCCGTGCATGTCGTGCCGGGGCTGAAACAAGCGCAGCCCGCCGATGTGATCCGGGGCGAGGAAACGCAAATTGCGGGCTTTCTGGCCCATAATCCCGGCTGGGACGGGGTGATCTGCCTGCCCGGCACGCATAGCAAATGGGTGCATCTCAGCGCGGGAGAGGTTGTCAGCTTCCAGACCTTCCTGACAGGCGAGATGTTCGCGCTATTGTCCGAACACTCTGTCTTGCGCCATTCGGTTGGTGGCTGGGAGGATGCCGGATTTGCCGAAGGCGTGGCACAGGGGATGGAACGGCCAGAACGGCTGATGGCGCGGCTGTTCACCATCCGGGCCGAAGGGCTGCTGGCCGGGCTTGATCCGGCCCATGCCCGCGCCCGGCTGTCTGGCCTGCTGATCGGGGCGGAACTGGCGGCGGCCAAACCCTATTGGCTGGGCCAGCGCGTGGCGCTGATTGGCGCGCCAGAGGTGATGGGCGCCTATAGCGCCGCCCTTGTTGGCCTGTCCGTGCCTGTTACAAGCCATGATGCAAGTGAAATGACGCTGGCGGGCCTCTCTGCCGCGCGCGCCCATCTGCCCGAAGGACAGCGCCCATGCGTGAACTGATTGCCATTCTGCGCGGCATTACCCCGCCAGAGGCGCTTGGCGTCACCCAGGCCCTGATTGCGGCAGGGATTGGCAAAATCGAAGTGCCGCTGAATTCGCCCGATGCGCTGGACAGTATCGCCGCCATGGTTGCAACCTTCGGGGCGCAGGCACAGATCGGCGCAGGCACAGTGCTGGATGTGGCGCAGGTGCGCGCCGTGGCGGCCACAGGGGCGCGGCTGATCGTCTCTCCCGATTGCAATCCCGATGTCATCGCGGCCACCCGCGCCGCAGGGCTGGACAGTTACCCCGGCATCTTCACCCCGTCAGAGGCTTTTTCCGCCATCCGCGCTGGCGCAACCGGGCTAAAGCTGTTTCCTGCCTTCAAGATGGGCGCAGACGGGTTGCAGGCCATGCGCGCGGTCTTGCCGCGCGATTGCGCCATCTTTGCGGTGGGCGGCGTTGGCGCGCCCGATTTCGCCATATGGCGCAAGGCGGGGGCCACAGGCTTTGGCCTTGGCACAGCGCTTTATACCCCCGGCGCAAGTGCAGCCGATGTAGGCGCGCGCGCGCGCGCCGCCGTTGCTGCATGGGATGGCTGCGCATGACACCGCTGAATGACATTCGCTGCGATCTGGGCGAAGGCGCTTTCTGGCACCCGCTGCGCGGCGAATTTTTCTGGTTTGATATCACAGGGCGCAAATTGCACAGCCTTGCGCGCAGTTGGGAGTTTGGCGAAATGCCCTCTGCCATGGGCTGGGTGGATCATGGCCGCGTGGTTGTCGCCTTTGAAACGCGGCTTGCGTTGTTTGATCTGGAAACGGGCCAATCCCGCACCCTCTGCGCGCTGGAGGCCGAGAATCTGAGAACCCGCTCCAATGACGGGCGCGCAGACCCGCAAGGCGGGTTCTGGATTGGCACGATGGGCAAAGGGGCCGAAGCGGGGGCAGGGGCAATCTGGCGCTATCGGGGCGGCGAATTGCGCCAGCTTTACAGCGCCATCACCATCCCCAACGCGATCAGCTTTGCCCCCGATGGGCATAGCGCCTGCTTTACCGATACCGTGACCCGCCGCATTCTGCGCGTGGGCTTGGATGCCGCAGGCTGGCCCAAGGGCGCGCCCGAATGCTGGCTGGATCTGAACGCAGACGGGCTGAACCCCGATGGCGCGGTATTTGATGCACAAGGGCGCTTCTGGGTGGCGCAATGGGGCGCGGGCCGTGTGGCCTGCTATGCCCCGGATGGGCAATTTCTGCGCGCGGTTTCCGTGCCTGCCGCCCATGCCTCTTGCCCCGGTTTTGGCGGGCCGGATTTGCGCAGCCTGTATTGCACGACAGCACGCCAAGGGCGCGCGCGGCCCCATGCGCTTGATGGGGCGTGTTTTGTCGCGCCAGATATCGCGCAAGGGCTGGCCGAGCATCAGATCAGGCTGGACGATGGCTGAGGTTTTTGGCCATCTGCCAAACGGCCAGCCTGTCCACCGCCTGCGCCTGCACGGCGGCGGGCTTGTGGCCCATGTGCTGACACTGGGCGCAATCGTGCAGGATTTGCGGCTGGAGGGCGTGGCGCATCCGCTGGTTTTGGGCGCAGATACGCTTGCCCCCTATCTGGGGCCGATGCAGTATTTCGGGGCCATGGTGGGGCGCTATGCCAACCGCATCGCACAGGGGCAATTCAGCTTGGGCGGGCGGCGCTTCCAGCTTGCGCAAAATGCCGCTGGGGGCCATTGCCTGCATGGCGGGCCACAGGGCAGCGCGCAGGCGATCTGGGATATTCGCGGGCAAAGCGCCGATAGCGTGACACTGGCCCTGCATATGCCGGATGGCGATATGGGCTTTCCCGGCGCGCTGGATGTCGCGGTCACGCTTGCGCTGTCAGGGGGTGCGCTTAGCATGACCACCACGGCCCAAACCACACAGGCCACACCGTGCAGCTTTGCCCATCACGGGTATTTCACGCTGGATGACAGCGGCACGCTTGCGCGCCACAGCCTGCGCCTTGCCGCCAGCCAGTATCTGCCGACGGATGAACACGCTTTGCCCACAGGCCAGATTGCACCTGTTGCGGGCACAGAGTTTGACTATCTTGCAGGCAAAAGCCTGCAAGGCGCAAATCTGGATCACAATTTCTGCCTGTCAGACAGGCCGCATGCCGCCTGCCGCCCAGTGGCATGGCTGCACGCTGATCACCTGCGGCTGGAAGTGGCCACCACCCAGCCGGGGCTACAGGTTTACACCGCCAACCACCTGCCGCAGGCAGAGGGGCCAAAGGGGCTGGGCGGGCGGCGCTATGCCCGCCATTGCGCCATTGCGCTGGAAACTCAGGCCTGGCCCGATGCCCCCAACCAGCCCCATTTCCCCACAGCCATGCTGCACCCCGGCGAAAGCTACCAGCATTGCACGCGTTACAGCTTTTCCAGAACGGAGCCTGCCCCATGAACCGCGCCCTTGGTGTGTGCTATTACCCCGAACATTGGCCCGAAGATATCTGGCCCGAAGATGCAAGGCGCATGGTGGCAGCCGGGCTGCAATGGGTGCGCATTGGCGAATTCGCGTGGTCGCGGCTGGAACCAAGCCCCGGCAAACTGTGCTTTGACTGGCTGGATCGCGCGATAGATGTCTTGGGCGCAGCCGGGCTGAAGGTCGTGCTGGGAACCCCCACCGCCACCCCCCCGCGCTGGATGCTGACGCGCCATCCCGATATGCTGGCCATGGATGCCCAAGGGCGCCCGCGCGGCTTTGGATCGCGCCGCCATTACTGCTTCAGCCATGCGGGCTATCTGGCAGAATGCAAGCGCATCGTATCGCTGCTGGCCGAACGCTATGGCCGCAACCCCCATATCGCCGCATGGCAAACCGATAATGAATATGGATGCCATGACACGATCCTCAGCTATTCGCCTGCGGCGCGCGGGGCGTTCCGGGATTGGCTGGCGCAGAAATACCAAAGCCCTGATGCGCTGAACCGCGCCTGGGGCAATGTGTTCTGGTCTATGGATTATGGCCGCTTTGACGAAATCGATCTGCCACATCTGACAGTCACAGAACCCAACCCCGCGCATGTGATGGATTTCCGGCGTTTCAGCTCCGATCAGGTTGTGGCCTTCAACCGGGCGCAAGTGGATATCCTGCGCCGCCACAGCACCGCGCCGATTGCCCATAACTATATGGGCCGGATCACGGAATTTGACCATTACAAGCTCGGCGATGATCTGGATATCGCCAGTTGGGACAGCTACCCGATTGGCTTTCTCTCGGACAGGCTGGAAGCCAGCGCCGAACATAAAGCCGCGTTTCTGCGCCAGGGCGACCCGGATTTTCAGGCTTTCCACCATGATCTGTATCGCAGTGTTGGCAAGGGGCGCTGGTGGGTGATGGAACAGCAGCCCGGGCCGGTGAACTGGGCCCCCTACAATCCTGCCCCCCTGCCCGGCATGGTGCGGCTTTGGACGTGGGAGGCCTTTGCGCACGGCGCCGAGGTCGTGAGCTATTTCCGTTGGCGGCAAGCGCATTCTGCGCAAGAGCAGATGCATGCAGGGCTTTTGCGCCCCGATAGCGCGCCTGCGCCGGGGCTGGCAGAGGCCATGCAAGTGGCGCAGGAACTGGCCCTTGCCCCGCAGGCGGGCTGCGCGGCGGGCGATGTGGCGCTGGTGTTTGATTATGAAAGCGCATGGGCTTGGGATACTCAGCCCCAAGGGGCGGATTTCAACTATTTCCGGCTGGTCTTTGCATGGTATCGCGCCTTGCGGCGGCTGGGGCTGAATATTGATATCCTGCCCCCCGATACCGCCGATCTGTCGCGCTGGAAGCTGGTGCTTGCGCCGGGGCTATTCACACTCTCGGCGCAATTGCGCGGCGCGCTGGCGGGGTGCGCAGGGCAAGTGCTGCTGGGGCCGCGCAGCAATTCCAAAACCCCTGATTTCGCCATTCCCACCCCCTTGCCGCCCGCCCTGCCGGGGCTGGATGCGCGCGTTACACGGGTGGAAAGCCTGCCGCCGGGCGCAAATATTCCGTTGGAGGGGGGCGGCAGTTTTGTGCATTGGGCCGAAGAGATGGAGGGCCAAGCGCCCGTCACCTTGCGCAGGCAAGATGGATTGCCCGCCATGATGGGCGGCAAGATCAGCTATCTGGCGGGCTGGCCCGATGATCAGACCTTGACCAGCATCTTGCGCGATCTGTGCCACGGGCAGGGAATTGCCACCTGGGATTTGCCGGGTGCCCTGCGCAAACGCGATAGCGGCGCGCGGCGGTTCTGGTTCAACCATGGGGCCACGCCGCTGGTTTGGGAGGGGCAAGACATCCCGCCCGCCGGGGTTATGTGGCAAGAGCGCGCATAGCGGCGCAAGCCCGCCTAACTGGCCCGCTCTGCGATCACGCGGGCCAGATCGTCACTGGCGGTATCGGCACTGGCAAAAACGATATCCACATCTGCAAGCGCACCAATGCGCGCGCTGACCAACCCGCCAGCAGGCGCCACCCCGATAATGGCAGCCGGCGCCACCAGCCGCAGCGCCACGACCAGCCGCGCCAAAGTATCCAGCCGCTCTTCGGTGCTTAGCGACAGGCCGATGATGCGCGGGCAGGTTTCTTCGGCATGGCGCACAAGGCCATCAAATTCAGTGCCGATCTGCAAATCGATCTGCCAGTTGTTTTCGCGGAAATGATCCGCCGCAATCGTAACCCCGATCCCATGATCCTCTCCCGGAACCGTGGCAAACAGCGCGCTGCGCTCGGCATCAACGGCGCGAAAATCTATTATGCGTTCGGCCCGCAAGGCGCGCATCAGCGCATACAGATGGCCCGTGCCAAGCGTGACATCCATGAAGGACAATTCATCATTGTCCCATTTCTCGCCCAGTTTGCAGGCGGCGGCGCTGATATAGCCAAAATACACGCCCCGGCGCGTCACACCCTCGGCGCGGCGGGCCTCTATAAACTGCTGTGCCGCCTGCGGGTGTGGCTGGATCAGGGCCTCACAAAACGCATCGACACTTTCAGGGGTGATTTCCGGCGCGGCTACGGCCTCTTTTGCGCTGGAATGCGTGGCAAGGCGTTTGAGCACATCGCTGGCCAAAGCCTCTACGGCCTGTGGCGCGAATGTGCTGCGTTTGAGCGCGAAAAGGGACGCCGTGCGCGCATAGATCGCAGGATCAAAGACAAAGTCTGCATCTGCCATGGATATCTCCCCCAGAGGCTGAGGATACATCGGCATACAATGCTTTCAAGCCCAAGCGCAGCCAAAGAGCGCATTTATTTGCCCACAAACCCGCCAAAGCGGCGCTTGCGCCTTGTATCGGGGTGCAGGACGACCCATATAATCTTTATGGGTTACACCAGAAGGGCGGTACGCGCCCCCGGTGAAAAGACAGTTCTCCAAGCCGCCAATCTTGCGCAGCCCGTCCCAAAGCCCTGAAAGACAGACCGAATTCACACGCTGATCCGGCAGCGCGCGGATAATCCGTGCCGCGCCACGGATCACGCAGAAGGAAGAAAAAACGCATGACTGGCAGAAATCTGGATTTCCTGACCCCAAAACCCGCCAGCGGCGATATTCCTGCAAACCGACACTGCCTAAGCTGCAAAACGGCCTTCTGGAGCGAGGGATTCGGTGAACGAATCTGCAAGCAGTGCAAAACGCATTCCTCGTGGAAATCGGGCGTCTCTGCGGGCGATGGCGGGTCAAGGCGGCGTTCGGCAAAATAGCCGCTTGCCCTGAACAGCGCCCAAACCCGCTTACAGCCCCTGCACGGTATCTATGGCGCGCACGGTTGGCAAAACCCGCGTGATCGTGTCATTCCAGCGCTGCAACGGCGCGCGCAAGACATAGACCACATCGCCCGGTTCCAGCATGAAGCGCGTGCCCAATAGCAGTCCTTCGGGGCGCGAGGTATCCAGCACGAAAACCCGCGTCAGGGTGTGATATGCGCGAAACACCAAAACACCGCGCGCATTGGCCCGCCCGGTATTCAGGCCACCGCGGCGGGTGATGGCTTGTGTCAGGGTAATCTGCTCGCGCGAGAGATCGACAACATCAGGTTTGGCCACTTCGCCCAGAAGATAAGCTTCTTCGGCCCTGCGGCGCGGAATATTCACCACATCGCCATCAACAAGAACCGGGTTGTTCTGCAACAGCCCTGCCTGCAAGAACCCCTCTATATCCACCTGATGCAGGCGCCCGGCGCGCTGCACGGTGACGGCGCGCATATCGGCTGCATCTGTGAACCCGCCAGCGGCATTGGCCGCCTCTATCAATGTCAGTGGCACAGAGCGCAGGGCTTGGCGGTTGGGTGATTTCACCTCACCCGTCACAACCACGGCCTGTGCATTGAAACTGGCCACGCGCACATCCACTTGCGGATCGGGGATGAAGGCGGAAAGGCGGGTGGCAATCTCGGCGCGGATGGCTTCCACGCTGCGCCCGCGCGCCGGGACAGAGCCTATGAAAGGATAGCTGAAACTGCCATCCTGCCCCACCTGAAAGCCGCTTTCGGCCGCAGTGCGCTGCGGCCCGGCGGGCATGGTCAGTTCCGGCTGGTTGAACACGATCACCGAAAGAATATCCCCCACCCCGACCCGGTAACTCCAATTCGGGGTTGCAGGCAGGGTGGTGGCCTGCGGCACACGCGCCGCCCGCGAGAAACTGCCGATATTCGTGGCATCCAGCGCGATCACCTCGACCGTTTCTCCCAACGCGCCCTGCGCGTCAGATGTCAGCGGAAAGCTTGTATGCCCGTCCGCACAGGCCATCAGCAAGAATGGCAATACCAAAGCCGCAAATGCCCGCCGCAAGCCGCGCGGGGCGGCAAAAAACAAAACATGGCTGGCGGGGGAAAGGGCAGTGGTAATCATATTGCTTCATACTCTTGTCTGACGGCGCCCCCTGATTACGCGCGACACGGGCAATCTGGCCCTGTCACACCCCGGCAGGTTTGGCGCTTTTGCGCATATATTGCCCTAAAGAGCAATAACTCCCTTTTCGATACATTTTTGCCCTCTATCGCGCAACTTCTTAAATGTCGGGGCGTGGCCAGCAAAGGCTTGTGTTGCGGATTTGCGCCATCCCGGCCCTTGGCGATGCAAGGCGCTTTCCCCTGCCTTACCCGCCCCGAAAGATCCAAGCAGAATTTGGCACCGCCCCGGAAATGAAGCTTGCCCGGAAGCAAGCTTTCGCCCTGCATCCAGAACTATTCGCCACGTTGCTGATAGGAATAGCGGTAGCCATATCCATAGCCATACCCATAGCCACCCTTGGCCTTGCTGGGATCAAAGCCATTGAGCACCGCCCCGGCCAGACGCTGCCCGGAAGATTGAAATATCTTGAGCGTGGCCTCAATCTCTCCGGGCAATGTTTTGTCATGGCGTGCGATCAGAATGGTCGCGCCAGAGTTGCGGCCCAGAATTACAGGGTCTGTGACGGCCAAGGCGGGCGGGCTATCCAGAATGACCAGATCAAAGTGACGCGAACACCACTGAAACAAATCGCGCAACTCTGCGCGCATCAGCAATTCTGACGGGTTGGGCGGGTAGCGCCCGGTGCCGATGAAATACATGTTATCCACAGGGCCATGTTGGATGACATTTTCGGGGCGCTTGGTGCCGGCCAGAACCTCTGCCAGCCCCGGATGGTTGCGCGGCTGGTTCATATAGCGGCGCAATTGCCCGCGCCGCAGATCGGCATCTATCAGGCATACGCGCTGCCCTGATTGCGCGGCGACGACAGCCAGATTGACCGATAGAAAGCTTTTTCCTGCCTCTGGATGGGTGGAGGTCAGTGTCAGGGTAGGCGTGCCGGCATCCAACATGCCGAAATGCAAACTGGTGCGCAAAGAGCGCAGCGCCTCTATGGTCAGATCGGTGGGGTTTGTCAGCGCCAGAATGGGCAGGGCCCCATTTCGCCGCCCCTGGGTGTCTGCTTCGCGATTGTAATTGACGGTTGCAAACACAGGCAGGCCCATACGCTCCAGCTCTGCCGCGTCCTGTATGCCCTTGCGCAACCACGACCGCAGCAACACAACGCCGATCGCGGCCATGAAACCCAGCGCCACCCCCAGCGCCAAAAGCAGATTGCGGCGCGGCGCGATCGGATCGCGTGCGGCAATGGCGGAATCCACGATGCGGACACTGCCAATGGTGCTGGCGCGCATGACCTCCACCTCTTGCGCACGGGTCAGAAGCTCCAGATACAAGCGCTGCGCCAGATCGACATCGCGCTGCAGGTTGATGATCTGGCGCTGCGTTTCGGGCAAATCGCCAATCTGTGCGCGCAGCCCGTCCAGCCGGGTTTGCAAGCGCGCGCGCTCATCCAGCAGCAGGCGGTAATTGGGGTGCATGGGGGTAAAGCGCAAGGACAACTCATCCTCACGGCGCTGCAACTCTGCAAGCTGCGCTTCAACGCGCGTCACCTCGTCCAGAATGGTCTGGGTTTCCAGCCGCAAATCTACCGAGACCTGCTGCATCTGAAACGCGTTCAGCGCCGCTTCGGCCTGACGCAAGGCCTGCTCTGCCAACGGGATCTGTTCGCGAATGAAATCCAGACTGCCTGCGGCCTGTGCCGCACTGCGATTGATATTCTGGCGCTGATAGGCGCGCAATATCGCATCCAGGGCGCGGGCATTTGCTGCCCTGTCCGGCCCTGTGACGCGCAGCTCCAAAATGCCCGAACCACGCCCGCGCTCGCTGACAGTCAGGCGCCTGCGCAGATCCTCTATGGCCTCTCCCTCGCCAATCTGGCGCAAGTTGTATAGGCGGCCAGGGGCAGCGCGGATTTCCGATATCATGACGCGAAAGCCCAGATCTTCCAGACCAAGGGGCGCGCCAACCTGCCCCGTCAACAGATCCCCATTCGGCAATTCAAGTGTATAGGCGCCCCCTTCGGCCACTGTCAGGCGCAGATACTGGTTCAGCCATTCCGGCGGGACAACCAGATTTTGCAGCGAAACAGACTCTCCCGGCCGGGCAAAGCGCTGCGGAAACAGGCCCTGCACGCCCCAAAGCCTGTAGCGCGACAGCACTGTGCCCATAAGAGGCGCAATTTCCGGGCGCACAACCCAATCCAGATTCTGATCCGCCACAGCGCGCCCCAGCACCATGCGCGAGCGCAGGATTTCCACTTCCGTCACACTGCGCGGATCATCCTCCACCATCGCGCTCAGGCTTCCCGGCAGCATCATCGCGGCGTTTTTCTCTTCCAGCTGCACCAAGGCATCGGCCTGAAAGGTGGGGGCCGTATTGGCAAAGCTGAAGGCCGCAACCGCCAGGCCCAGCCCCATGCCCAGAATGATCCACAGCTTGCCTTGCCAGAGCAGGCCAAACAGCTGGCCCAGATCAATCTCATCCGATACCTGCCTTTCGGAAACAGGGGCCTGTGCGGGGGCGCCGCGCATCTCCGAAACTGCGCCATGCGTGCGAAAAGCAGGGTCTGGCCGTGCATCCATCTGGGTTATCCTTGTGCCTTATATGTCAGCTTCTCGGCCCAAAGCCGCGCGCCATCGCGGATCTGCAGGAACACTGCCTCGTGAAATTCGGGGGAGCGGCGGTAGGGATCGGCAATGCCCTTCCCACCGCACCAGTGGTCAAACAGCATCACCCGGCCTGACAGATCAGGGGCAAGGCGCGCGATCTCCTGGCGGTGGCCGGGTTCCATGACCAACACAAGATCATGTGCCTGCGCCAAATCGCGGGTAAATTGCTGCGCGATATGGCCTGATACCGTGACACCGTGGCGCGCGGCCACGGCGCTGGCCGTGGCATCTGCCGCATGGCCCACAAGCGCGCCAAGCCCGGCAGAGCGGACCACCACGCCAGAGCCGCGCGCGGCAAGATCGGCAGCAAGCGCGCGCTCTGCCACCGGAGAACGGCAGATATTGCCCACACAGACAACCAGGACAGAGCGAAAATTCATCAAAAACGGCCCCGCAACGCAGTATATGCGGATATTCGCCGCAATGCCCCGCTGTCAGATTGTGTATCTGATACGCCCAAAGGCAAGCCCAATCCGCCCCAAAGAGACATTTATACAACTATCTAGAGTTTTCAATTTGAAAAGTCTATCCCCTGCAGGTTGACAAGGTGCAGGTTGACAAGGGCATCGGAAATGGGCGCGGGTATCCCCCAGCGCTGGGGCAGGTGGCTGGCCTGCGCCTCCGGCGGGGATATTTTTGCCAAGATGAATGGGGAAAAGGCGCGCGCACCCCCGATGACAGCCGCGGGACGCGCGTTGAGGTGAGGGGCGGCGCGCCCGATGCAGGCCAGGCGGCCCGGATAGAGCATGTCGCGCAAAAGTGGGAACCGGTTTTGCGCAAAAAGACATGCGACCACTTAAGGTTAGAGTGGGTCGCGTGACTGCGAATGAACGCGACGCGCTCTAGAATTCGACCCCTTTTTGCGCCTTGATTCCGGCGCGGAACGGGTGCTTGATTTCTGTCATCTCTGTGACCAGATCGGCAATTTCGATCAGTTCGGGTTTTGCATTGCGCCCGGTCAGAACCACATGCGTCATGGGGGGTTTTTCATCGCGCAAGAAGGCCACGACTTCGGCGATGGGCAGATAGTCATAGCGCAGCGCAATATTGATTTCATCCAGCAGCACAAGGCGCATATCGGGATTGCGGATCAGGTCTTTGGCCTGTTCCCAACCCGCGCGGGCGGCGGCGATATCGCGGTCGCGATCCTGGGTATCCCATGTGAAGCCTTCGCCAGAGACGACAAAGGTGCATTCCTGCGCAAAGCGCGCGCGCAGAAATTCGCGCTCGCCCGTGACCCAGTTGCCTTTGATGAATTGCACCACGGCGCAGGGCATTTCATGCGCGATGCAGCGCATGATCATGCCAAAGCCGGAAGAGGATTTGCCCTTGCCCGCGCCGGTATGAACGATGACAAGACCCTTCTCATCGGTTTTCGTGGCCATCATCTTGTCGCGCGCGGCCTTGATCTTTTGCATCTTGGCGCGGTGGCGAGCGGCCTCTGCTTCCGGGGTGGCGGGGGTTTCGGGCGGTGTCATGGCAGGGTTCCTTGGCTGAAAGCGCGCGCGCGGCGGTTGTTGCGCGCGGGCGCCGGAAGATCAAGCCCTGGCCCGCGCATATGGGGGGGGCGGGCCAAGGCGGTGGGCCAGGGCGGGGCGGTTACTGATCCATATAGATATGGGTTTCCGCCCGTGCGCCGGGATGGGTAACCGCGCCCCAACGCGCGCCCCCCACAAGGCGCGCGAATTTCCAGATGGCGCCAGAGGCGTATTCTGTGGGCTTGGGGCCAGACCATTCGGCTTTGCGGCTGGCCAGTTCGGCCTCTGACAGCGCCACCGACAATTCGCCCGTCACCGCATTGATGGTGATCATATCGCCATCGCGCAGCAGGGCGATCGGGCCGCCTTGCGCCGCCTCGGGGCCGACATGGCCCACACAGAAGCCGCGTGTGGCCCCCGAGAAGCGCCCATCGGTGATGAGGGCCACTTTCTTGCCCATGCCTTGGCCAGAGAGGGCAGCGGTCGTGGAGAGCATCTCGCGCATGCCCGGCCCACCTGCGGGGCCTTCGTTGCGGATGATGATCACATCGCCGGGCGCATAGGCGCGCTGGCGCACGGCCTCATAGGCATCTTCCTCGCATTCAAACACGCGGGCGGGGCCGGTGAAAACCTGCTCTTCGGCGCTCATGCCTGCGACTTTGACAATCGCGCCATCAGGGGCCAGATTGCCACGCAGGCCAACCACGCCGCCTGTCTCTGTCAGGGGCGTGGCAGACCCGCCGGTGCAGGCGACAACGCGCGCGGCGTTCTCAAGGCTTTTGCGGGTCACGATATCGCGCGCGCGGATGTTTTTCCCGGCAGGATTGATCCACCATAGATGAAAACGGAAGGTACATTCAGCCGCACCATGGCCATCATCATGCCCGGCAGGCTTTTGTCGCAGCCCGCAAGCCCCACAAGCGCATCATAGCAATGCCCGCGCATTGTCAGTTCCACCGTATCGGCAATCGCATCGCGCGAGGCGAGCGAGGAGCGCATGCCCTCATGGCCCATTGCAATGCCATCTGTCACTGTGATGGTGGTGAATTCGCGCGCCGTGCCGCCGGCCTGCTTGACCCCGGCTTTCACCGCCTGCGCCTGACGGTTGAGCGTGATATTGCAGGGCGCGGCCTCGTTCCAGCAGGTGGCAACGCCGATCCAGGGTTGGTTGATCTCTTCCTCGCTCAGCCCCATGGCGTAGAAGTAACTGCGCTGGGGCGCGCGGGCGGGGCCTTCGGTAACATGGCGGCTGGGCAGGCGGGATTTGTCAAAACGCGGCGACATTGGCGCTCCTTATGCGGGGTGGCTTGGGCGGGAAAGGTGCTGCCAAGGCCCGAAGATTTCAAGGGCCTTGGCACGGGTTTTGGGGCCAGACAGGTGCGCCGGGCCAGAGAGGGCACTCAGAATTTGCTGATACGCCAGATTTCGACGGGTTCCAGCCAGACAAGGCCGGGTTGCTGGGCCATGATTTCGGTGGTCAGGGTTTCGGCCAAAGCCTCGGCTGTGGCACGATCACGCAGCACCACTTCAAACTTGATGATGGCGAATTCGCGCACCAATTGTGCGGCCTGCGCGCGGTGAACACCATGCGTGCCGCGCCCTCCGCCGGGGAAAAGCGACCAGCCGCTTAGCCCGGCCTGAGATAACAGCGCCTCGATCCGTGGCTTCAACAGGCGCTCTGCAATGATGGTCAGCTTGATTGCGGGATGGGTCATGTCAGATCACTCCTGTCACTGCGAGAAGGCGAATTCTGCCAGCGCCATCCAAAGCGGGATGGACAATAGCGCGACCGGCGTTCCAAGGCTGGTGGATGTGCCGATATAGATTGCAGGATTGGCCGAAGGAATTGCCACACGCAAGGTGGGGGGGCCGGAAACATCGGAGCTGGAGGCCGCCATCACGGCCAGAATGACCACGCCACCGGGCGAAAAGCCTGTGGCCAGATGCAAGGCCCAGCCCACGCCAAAGCCCAAAGCCCCATGCACCAGCGGTGCCAACAGCCCATATGCGGCATAGACATGGGCCACGCGGCGCAGCTCTGCCAGCCGGGAATAGGCTTCCATCCCCATCAGCAGCATCAGGATGGAGAGGAACCCGCGAAACAATGGCTCATAAAAGCTGGCATAGACAGGATCAGGCCGCGCCAAAAGGCCCAGCGCCACACCCAGAAGCAGGGCAGACAGGGCCGCGCCGCGCAGGCTTTCGGCGATGATCGCGCGCAGGTTCAGCGCGCCTTTGCCCTTGGCCCGCGCCCTCTCTGCCAGCACAATCGCTGTCAGAAGTGCGGCAATATCCATGAACGGATACAGCGCGGGAACCCAGGCCTCATAGCTTAGGCCGTCTTCTTCCAGCATCACCATTCCCGCCGCAAGCGTAGAGGCCGAAACCGCCCCGAACAGCCCCGCCGTGGCCACGCTATCGCCAAAGCGCAGATTGGGCAAAAGCCCCAGCGTGATCCGGCCCAGAAAGACAATCCCCACCCCCAGCGCAACCGCGGCCAGGGCGGGCAACAGGATATCGCGCAATTCCGCCTCGCGCAGAGCAATCCCCGCACCGATGCCGATTTTCAAAAGCAGCACGATCACGATGAACTGATACACCGAATCGGGTATTTCCAAACGGCTCCCCAAGGCCGCAAGCGCCATGCCTGCCAGCAAAAACGCCAAAGTTGGTTTCTGAAGCTGTGCCAGAAACACCAGCAAGAAATCTGCAATCATATCCATGCGAAGGCTCCATACGCTATTCGCAGGGCGGTAAATCAGAGATTTTACTTATATAAAATTATATGTTTTGCGGCTATTTGTTCTATAATATAGAACCCATATCGTCACCTGATCGGGAACACCATGGCCCATCTGAACCTTCATCACCTGCGCCTGTTCCGCGCCGTGGCCAGTGATGGCACCCTGACAGGGGCGGCGCGCGGTTTGAACCTGTCGCAATCGGCGCTATCCACCCAGTTGCGCAGCCTTGAAGCCGCCCTTGGCCAAGACCTGTTTGAACGCAGGGGACGGGGGCTGGTGCTGACAGAGGCCGGGCGGATCGCGCTGGATCATGCCGAGGCGATTTTTCGCACCGCAGATGATCTGACCGCCACCTTGCGCGAAACCGGGCGCGTGCGCCGCGCCTTGCGCGTGGGCGCGCTGGCCACATTGTCGCGCAATTTTCAGATGCAATTTCTGCACCCGCTGATCGGGCGGGCGGATATTGAAGTGGTGCTGCGCGCGGGCTCGCAAGAGGAATTGTTGCGCGGGCTGGAAGCGCTGGCGCTGGATGTGGTGCTGACAAATCTTGCCCCCGCACGCGATGCCGCAAGTCATTGGCTGGTGCATGATCTGGATGCGCAGCCTGTCAGCCTGATCGGCACACCTGCACGCACAAAGGCCCAAGCCCAAAGCCTGCGCGCGCATATGATGGCCCATCCGCTGATCCTGCCCACACGCGAAACGGCCCTTCGGGCGGGGTTTGATGCGCTTGTGGGGCGGCTTGGCATTACCCCGGCCATTGCCGCCGAAGTAGATGACATGGCCATGATCCGGCTTCTGGCGCGGGCCGATGCGGGCTTGGCCGTTATCCCCCCGATCGTGGTGCAGGATGAATTGCAATCTGGCGCATTGGTCGAAGTCGCGCGGTTGGAGGGGCTGCGCGAAAACTTTCTGGCCGTCACCTTGCAGCGCCGCTTTCCCAACCCGCTATTGGCAGAGGTATTGGGCGGATGAGGTTGCGCAAAATGCCGCCTAGCCCTGATGCTGGCTTGCGCGCAGGCACAGGCAATCGTGCGCCCTAGCCCGGCCCGCCTGCGCGGCGGGCACGGATTTCGCCGCCCAGTTCCAGTGTATAAGCGGCCAATTCATCCAACGCGCAACTTGCCTGCGCCAGCTGGCCCTGTTCCAGCGCATTGGCAAGCCGGGTGTGAAACTCTACAATCCGAGCACGCGATCTGGCGGTGAAAGTGATCATGTTCATCAAAGGGTGCATGGCCTCTACCGCGCCCGCCATATGCCACGAGAGCACAGGGTTGCCAGCCGCATCCACCAGCGCACGGTGAAAGGCCACATCAGAGGCGCAAAACCCCTCATCACTCAGCCCATCAGCACTTTGGCGCAGTATTTCTGCGCGCAGGCTGGCCAATTGGGCGGGTGTGCGCCGCGTGCAGGCAAGCGGCAGGCAGGCACGCTCCAGGGCAAAACGCGCCTCGCAGGCCGTTTCAAAATCGATTGCGTTCATGGACAGCAACAAGGTTGCCGTTGTGGCCAGATGCTCTTGCGCCTGTGCGAAACTCAGTTGGTTCACAAAGGCGCCCCCGGTTGCACCGCGCTGCGTGCGGATCAGGTTTTGCGCGGCCAGCCGTTTCAGTGCCTCGCGGATTGTGGGCCTGGAAACACCAAACCGCGCGGCCAACTCCCCCTCCGAGGGCAAGCGGCCATTTGCAGGCAGGCTGCCTGCCACAATCTCGTCCCGGATGGCTTGCGCGATCTGCTGCGAATATTCGCGCGTGCTGTCGAGATCAGTTTTCATGATCGGGCCTGTAGAATTGAGGGCCGGTAGAATTGGGGCCTGTGATAAATGTCTGACATTTATGTTTTGCAGCGCTCTTCCTTGTCTGATATGTCAGACATATCATGGCCCCGCCACGCCGCAAAGCGCTTTGCAGGCCACCCCGCGCCCAACCCCCCGGAGGAACCCATGCAGTTCAACGCCCTGATTGTGGAAAAAGACGCCGATGGCAAAACCCATGCGGCTGTCCAGCAGATTGACGAAAGCCAATTGCCTGCGGGCGATGTGACAGTGGCGGTTGAGTATTCAACCGTCAATTACAAGGATGGCCTGTGCCTTGGCCCCGGTGGCGGGCTGGTGCGCAATTATCCCCATGTGCCGGGCATAGATTTCGCGGGCACTGTGACGGCCTCGGATGATGCGCGCTATGCGCCGGGTGACAAGGTGGTGCTGACAGGCTGGCGTGTGGGCGAGGCGCATTGGGGCGGCTACGCCCAGCGCGCACGGGTGAAGGCGGATTGGCTTGTGCCGCTGGCGAAGGGCATGACCACACGGCAGGCGATGGCCGTGGGCACAGCCGGATTTACCGCCATGCTGGCCGTGATGGCGCTGGGAGATCACGGGCTAAAGCCGGGTGACGGGCCTGTGCTGGTTACAGGTGCGGCAGGGGGTGTTGGCTCTGTCGCGGTGGCGCTGCTGGCCGCGCTGGGGCATGAGGTGGCGGCTGTCACCGGGCGGCCAGAGGCGGAGGCCTATTTGCGCGATCTGGGCGCAAGCCAGATCGTGCCGCGCGAGATGATAAATGAAACCACAAAGCGGCCCCTGGAATCCGAAATCTGGGCCGGGTGCATCGATTCCGTGGGCGGCGCGATGCTGGCGCGGGTGCTGGGGCAGATGCAATATCGCCGCTCTGTCGCGGCTGTCGGGCTTGCAGGCGGGGCCAATCTGCCCGCAACCGTTATCCCCTTTCTGCTGCGCGGGGTAAACCTGCTGGGCATAGATTCCGTTCTGCAACCCTATGAAAACCGGATGCGCGCCTGGGAAAGGCTGGCCAAAGACCTGCCCATGACCAAGCTGGAAGCGATGATCACCCCCGCCACATTGGCAGATCTTCCCCGCCTTGGGGCAGAGATTTTGCAAGGCCAGATCAAGGGCCGCGTGGTGGTGGATGTAAACGCCTGAAGCGGGGGCAGCGCGGCGCTTGCTGCGCGCTACCCCCTTGGCGCGGCGGGCCTCCCCTCCCGGCGCGCCGTTCTCAAAACGCGATTTGCTGCGCCACCCCCTGCGCACGCGCCAATTCCACCGCGCGCGCGGCCACGGCCAGATCTTGCAGGCCAACGCCTGTGCCATCAAACAGGGTGATTTCCTCTGCCGATACCCGGCCCGGATGACTGCCCGTAATCACCGCGCCCAATTCCACAATCGCACCCTCGCGCAGCAACCCGGCGGCAATCGCATGCTGCGCCTCGCCAATGCTTATGGATTGCGCCACCTCATCGGTAAAGACCGTGGCGCGCGCCAGAATTTCGGGCGCCACTTCCTGCTTGCCCTTCGTATCTGTGCCCATACAGGCCAGATGCGTGCCGGGGCGGATATGGGCATCTTGCAAGATTGCCTCGAAACTGGAGGTGATGGTGATGATCACATCGGCCTCGGCACCCAATTGGGGCAGATCAACCGCTTCAAAGGGCAAGCCCAGCTCTGCCGCCGTTTCTGCCAGACGCGGCAGCATTTCAGGGTGCAGGTTCCAGCCCACCACCTTTTCAAACTGGCGCTGGCGCGCTGCGGCGCGCAACTGAAACGCGCTTTGATGGCCCGCACCCACCATGCCCAGCACTTTCGCATCCGCCCGCGCCAGATGCTTGATGGATATGGCAGAGGCCGCCGCCGTGCGCAGCGCTGTCAGCAGATTGCCCCCCACCATCGCCACGGGTTTGCCGCTATCGGGATCGAACAGATACACCGTGCTTTGGTGATTGGGGATACCGCGCGCGGCATTGCCGGGGAAATATCCGCCCGCTTTCACCCCCAGCACAGCCCCGGCCCTGTCCAGCCCGGATTTGAACCCATATTGCCGCCCCTCGCCCAGCGCCTCGCGCACGACAGGAAAGTTATAGGCATCCCGCCGCGCCATGGCAGCAAAACACTCTTCAATCGCCTCAAAGGCCGATTGGGCATCCACAAGGCCGGATATGGCGGATTCGGGCACGATCCACATGGGGTATTCCTTTTTCTTGAAAAGAGGGCGGCTTCAGGCACAAGGCCCGAAGCCGCCATGACAGGGGTTCAAAGCGCGCTCAATACGCCTTGCCGCGCGCGGATACGGGCCAAAGCACTTCCACCTTGCCGCCGCGCACACCCACATACCAATCATGGACATTGCAGGTCGGGTCGCAATGGCCGGGCACAAGGCGCAGCTTGTCATTCACCTTCAGCACATTCTCCAGATCTTCCACCACCCCATGTTCGTCAGAGCATTTGACATATTTCACATCATCGCGCCCATAGATCACCGGCAGGCCACTATCCACCGATTGCGCCTTCAGGCCGGCATCCACAATCGCCTTGCCCGGTTTGGCATGGCTCATCACCGATGTCAGGATAAACAGCGCGTTTTCCCATTCGCCCTGGTCAATGCGCTTGCCATCCTTGTCCAGAATGCGCCCGTAATCGGCATCCATAAAGGCATAAGAGCCGCACTGCAGTTCATTATAAACGCCGGAGTTGCTTTCGAAATAATAGCTGCCTGTGCCGCCCCCGCCCACGATATCGCAACTGATCCCTTCTGCGGCCAATGTATCGACCGCATCCTTGACCATGGCCACGGCAAGGGCAATCTTGGCCTTGCGGTCTTCATAGCTGTCCATGTGCTGCATAGCGCCCTGATAGGCTTGGATGCCTGCGAATTTCAGGCCGGGTGCCGCATCAAGCGCCTTGGCAATCTCTACCACGGCGGGGGTGGTGGTCACGCCGCACCGGCCCGCGCCGCAATCAATCTCCACCAGGCACTCAATCTGCGTGCCATGCTTCACCGCCGCCGCCGACAGATCGGCCACATTGGCCACATCATCCACACAGCAAATCGCCCGCGCGCCCAGTTTCGGGATACGCGCCAAACGGTCAATCTTGGCCGGGTCGCGCACCTGGTTGGAAACAAGCACATCCTTGATCCCCCCGCGCGCGAAAACCTCGGCCTCGCTCACCTTCTGGCAGCACACGCCACAGGCGCCGCCAAGGCTTTCTTGCAGCTTGGCCACATCCACGGATTTATGCATCTTGCCATGCACCCGGTGGCGCATGCCATGGGCGCGGGCATAATCGCCCATCTTCTTGATGTTGCGCTCCAAAGCGTCAAGATCCAGCACCAGGCATGGGGTCTGGATATCAGCCTCACTCATGCCCGGCAGCGCTGGCACATCATAGCCAACCTCAAGGCCCTCAAATCTGGTCGGTGCGTTCATGTCATTCCCCTCAGGTTACATCTTGATCCAAGGCAGCGTGTCCATATCGACATTGCCACCGGTGATAATCACGCCAACACGCTTGCCGGCAAATATGTCCGGGTTTTTCAGGATCGTGGCCAGCGGCACAGCGCAGCTTGCCTCGATCACAATCTTCATGCGCTGCCATGTCAGCTTCATGGCGGCGATGATCTCCTCTTCCGAGGCCGTCAGAATATCGGTGACATGGTTGGAGACAAAATGCCATGTCAGCTCTTTCATCGGCACTTTCAAACCATCGGCAATCGTGACAGGCGCATCGTCGGCAATGATGTGTCCCGCCTTGAAGCTGCGATAGGCATCATCGGCCTGCTCTGGCTCTGCTGCGAAAATCTCGATATGCGGCGCGATATTGGAGAGCGTCAGGCATGTGCCAGATACCATGCCGCCCCCGCCAATCGGCGCGATCACGGCATCCAGCCCCTCCACCTGCTCCAGCAACTCTTTCGAACAGGTCGCCTGCCCGGCAATCACGCGGGGGTCGTTATAGGGGTGGACGAAATTTCCACCGGTTGCGGCTTGGACCTCGGCAAAGACCGCCTCGCGAGATGTGGTGGAGGGCTCGCATTCCGTGATGATCCCGCCATAGCCGCGCACCGCGTCCTTCTTGGCCTGTGGCGCGGTGCGCGGCATCACCACATGGCACGGAATGCCCCGCCGCCCCGCCGCATAGCTCAAAGACAGCGCATGATTGCCGCTTGAATGCGTGGCAACGCCGCGCGCGGCCATCTCCTCAGACAGGCCAAACACGGCATTGGAGGCACCGCGCACCTTGAACGCGCCCGCTTTCTGAAAATTCTCGCATTTGAAGAACAGCTCCGCCCCTGTCAGCGCATTCAGATAGCTGGAGGTCAGAATCGGCGTGCGGTGAATATAAGGGGCAATCCGCGCATGGGCGGCCAGCACATCGTCATAGTTCGGAATTATCATATCATGCAGGTCTTTCATAACCCATCCGCCTTTCATCTTGGCAAAAATATCCTGGGGGAGTCGCCGTTCAGGCGACGGGGGCAAAGCCCCCATCAGGCCGCAGCGGCCAGCGCGACAGGGGTGGAATTGCGCAAATATTCCTGCGCTGCGGCCACACCTGATCCCAGCTTCACAGTCCAGCCCAGATCGGCCATGCACATCTCTGCCGTGGCAAGGCCCGACAGAAGCATGACATCTGTCAGCATGCCCAGATGGCCAATGCGGAACACTTTTCCCGCCACTTCGCCCAGACCCACACCAAAGGCCACACCGTATTTCGTGGCCGCAAGCTGCACCAGCTCTGTCCCGTTGCACCCGTCTGGCACAAGAACGGCTGTCACTGTATCCGAATACAGATCGGGGCTGGCCGCGCAGGGGCGCATGCCCCATGCGGCAATCGCGCGGCGCGTGGCCTCGGCCAGACGGTGATGGCGGGCATAAACGGTGTCCAGCCCTTCATCTTCCAGCATCTCGATGGATTTTGCCAAACCGGCAATCAGCCCCACGGCGGGGGTATAGGGATAGCCACCCGCGGCGTAGGATTTCAGCATATCGCGGAAATCAAAAAACGTGCGGGGCAGGCGCGCCGTTTCCATTGCGCCCAGCGCCTTGGGCGATACCCCCAGAATGGCCAGCCCTGCTGGCAGCATGAACCCTTTTTGTGATCCGGCAACCGCGATATCCACACCCCAACCCGCCATGTCAAACGGCATGGAGCCAATGGACGATACCCCATCCACAAACAGCATGGCCGGGTGGCCCGCCGCATCCAGCGCGCGGCGAATGCCTGCGATGTCAGAGCGCACGCCCGTAGCGGTTTCGTTATGCGTGGCAAGAACGGCCTTGATCTTATGGCCTGTATCAGCGCGCAGCGCGGCTTCAATCGCGCCCAAGGGCGCGCCCTGTCCCCAGGGTGTCTCCAGCACCTGCACGTCCAGCCCATGGCGCTGGCACAGATCAATCCAGCGATGGCTGAACATCCCGAACCGCGCCGCAAGCACAGTATCGCCCTGCGACAGCGTATTGGTGATCGCGGCTTCCCAGCCCCCTGTCCCGGTCGAGGGCAGGATGATCACCTCACCCGCGCCCATGTTCAACACGCGGCGCACACCAGCCACAGCGGGTTTGAACATTCTGGCGAATGTGGGCGAACGGTGGTCAATCGTGGGCATGTCACAGGCTTTGCGAATCTCTTCTGGGATATTCGTGGGGCCTGGAATGAAAACCGGGTTTTGCAGGGACATTTTGCGCTCTCCTCCAGCTACTGCCGAAGAGATGACATGTGCCGCCCTCTTTTGCAATTTTTTTGAAATTGTTTTTTGCTATGCGAAAAATACATGCTACAGATTGAGAATGTTGGATTTTTCGTTTTTCACTGGCTGAAATGGTTTTTTGCCGCACTGCAAAAAAGGAATGCCGATGCCCGAAACACGCCCATCAGACACCCGCGCCAGCGATACCAGACCGCGCGGCCGCCCCCGCGCCTTTCATGACAAGACCGAACAGAACACAGTGCAATCTCTGGATCGCGCCTTGCTGATTCTGGATGTGCTGGCCCAGGCCAACGGGCTTACACTGACAGAACTGGCCCAGGCCGCCGACCAATCCCCCGCGACGGTGTATCGCGTGCTCTCCACCTTTCAGACCCATGGCTTTGTAGAGTTGGAGGCAGAAGCCCAGCGCTGGCATATCGGCGCAGGGGCGTTTCGCACCGGATCGGCGTTTTTGCGGCGCACCAAACTGGCAGACCGCGCGCGCGGGGCCATGCAAACCCTGATGCGCGAAACGGGGGAAACCGCAAATCTGGGGATAGAGGAAGGCGATGAGGTGCTGTTTCTGACGCAAGTGGAAACACATGAGGCCATTCGCGCCTTCTTCCCGCCCGGAACGCGCAGCCCGATGCATGTCTCGGGCATTGGCAAGGCGCTGCTTGCCTATGCGCCGCAAGAGCGGCTGGCGGCAATCATATCACGCGGATTGCAGGGGTTTACGCCGGCCTCGCTGACGAATGGCGCGGCCCTTGGGGCCGATCTGGCCACGACCCGCGCGCGCGGCTTTGCGATAGACAATGAGGAACGCACCGAAGGCATGCGCTGCATCGCCGCCCCCATCTTTGACGCGCAGGGCCGCGCCGTGGCGGGGCTGTCGATCTCTGGCCCGGTCTTTCGCCTGTCACTGCCCCGCGCGGTGGAAATGGGCGCGTTGGTCAAACGCGCGGCAGAGGGGGTGACAGAGGCAACAGGCGGGCGCGGGGTGTGAGGGCGCTATCCCTCCTCGTCCGACCTCAGCTTTCTGGCGAGTTTGCGGCCTTGCGCTTCTAATGCCTGCTCAATGACCCGCGCCAAGTCTGGTTGCGACATTGTCGAAGGCGTTAGGCGTAAAACGATGCCTTCGAATTCCTCCAGCGTTTCAGATATTGCGCCATCATCAGTTAGAGCGCCCTTCACACCAAAGGCCACTTGCCCCCCAAGCGTTGCGCGCGCCGCGTTGGCGAGGGTGTTGGCATCTGGAGAGAGGCCCTCTGGCAACATATCGTATGCATTCTGTGTTGCGGCAACGGCCGAAAGCGCCGATGCGGCCGCGCGCATGCGATCTGTCTCTGTCAGGCTTTTATACTCTTCCAGCGTCATTGAACCTCCATCCAGGCTTAGAAACCCGTGGCCCCTCTGAATATAGCAGCAATGTTAAGATATTTCAAAAGCAGTTCTGTCGGCTCTTGTGTATCTGGCGGGCGAATGCGACCGATTGTTATGACAACATCGCGCCCCGCGCGCCCGACGATAAACACCACATCAAAGCCCAAAACCTCGCGGATCAGGAAATTCCCGACCGACCGATCTGCGGCGCTTTGAGGCAAAGCGCGCAGAGTACGTGCAATGGCATTTGCTGTCTCAGGGCTGATTCCATAAAGCTCTATATCCAGCTCGGCTGTTTCGGTCGTATCGACCAGAATTTGCACCCCGCGATGGCGAAATGGGGGATCATCCATAGGCTGCACTTTTCAAAAATGGGCTTTGTCTCAAACTATAGTGTAACGCTATAGACAGCAGATCAGAGCGCAACCCATTTCTGGTGCCCGCAGGGCAACTGCGCCCTAAATTGTTCAGTCTGAGAACACAAAGCCCCTCACCCCCGCCCGAAGCGCCGCGCCTCGGCCAGCAGGGCGGCCAGAACCGGGGTATGGGGTTCGCGCCATGGCGCGATCAGGCCCACTTGTTTTGCCCCCGCTTCGCCGCGCAGCGGCACGGCGGCCAGATCGGGTGTGGCGGCAAACAGTTCTGCCGTATGGGCGTTCACGACACTGACCCACGGCCCCGCGCGCACATGGGCAATCAGGCTCAGCACGGAATTGGATTGCAATTGCGGCGTAACACTCACGTCAGCGCGGGCCAGTTCGGCCATTATGATGCGGCGGTTTTGCATATCTGGCGTGAGCAGGCACAGCGGCAATCCCGCCAGATCGGCCCAATCCAAACCCACACGCCCGGCCAGCGCATGATCGGCACGGATCAACAGCAGGTAGCGTTCGGTATAAAGCGGCTCTGTCACCACGCGGCCCAAAGGTTCGTTATCCAGATAGGACACGCCCGCATCCAGTTGCAGATTGTCAATCTGGTGCAGAATTTCGATGGAAGAGCGCGCCAGAATTTCCAGCCGCACATTGGGATGATTGCGCAGATAAGGGCCGGTCAGCTGCGCAATCATGGGCAGGGCGGTGGGCACAACCCCCAAGCGCAGATTGCCTGACAAGCCATGCCGGGCCGCGCGCATTTCCTCGCGCAGGGTGCGGGTGTCGCCCACGATGCGGCGCGCCCAGTCCAGCACCCGCGCGCCCTCTGGCGTCAGCCCTTCAAACCGGCTTCCCCGCCAGACCAGCTGCACCCCCAATTCCCCTTCCAATTGCTTGATGGCCGCCGATAGCGAGGGCTGCGACACGCCGCAGCTTTCGGCCGCGCGGCCAAAATGGCGTTCGGTGGCAAGGGCAATGAACATTTCCAGACGGTCTATCATGGCTTTATTCTGGCCGCGCAGGCAGGGCCATGCAAGCGCGCATTCTTTCGCGCGCCCTCTTGTTGCGCGCCCTGCCCTGCCTTACATCCTGCGCCATGATCAAACGTATTCCATTTCTCAACCGCCCGCCTCTTGTTTCCGTCATTCGGCTGCAAGGCATGATTGCCTCTGGCGCCAATCCGGGGCGGCTGAATGATGCGGGCCTTGCCCCGCTGATCGAGGCCGCCTTCAAGCGCGGCAAGCCCAAGGCAGTGGCGCTGGTGATCAATTCACCCGGCGGCAGCCCTGTGCAAAGCGCGCTGATTGCCGCGCGCATTCGCCGGCTGGCAGAGGAAACCGAGGTTCCGGTTCTTGCCTTTGTGGAAGATGTGGCGGCCTCTGGCGGGTATTGGCTGGCCACGGCGGCGGATGAAATTTTTGTAGATGGCAATTCGATTGTCGGCTCTATCGGTGTTATCTCTGCCGGGTTTGGGCTGCATGATCTGATTGGGCGCTACGGGATAGAGCGGCGGGTTTATACCTCTGGCACCTCAAAATCGCAGCTAGACCCGTTCCGCCCCGAAAACCCCGACGATGTGGCGCGGCTGCGCAACTTGCAAGATCAGGTGCATCAGAATTTCATCGCGCAGGTGCAGGCCCGGCGCGGGCCGAAGCTGGTGCAGGATGACAGCCTGTTTACAGGCGAATTCTGGGTGGGCGCGCGCGCGGTGGAACTGGGGCTGGCCGATGGGCTGGGCCATCTGGTTCCCACACTCAAAGCCCGCTACGGCGACAAGCTGCGCCTGCGCGGCTATGGCATGCGCCGTCCGTTTCTGGCCCGGTTTGGGCTGTCTCTGGGCGATGCGCTGATAACGCAGGCACAGGAACGCGCGCTATTTGCGCGCTACGGGCTGTAGGCGATGCTGATCAAGATCGTTGCCGGATTTCTGGTGTTCATGGTCGTGATGGGCGCAGTCCAGAAGTTCCTGAACCCCAACCACAAAACCCCGCTGGATAAATTACGCGCCACCAAACTGCCGCGCCCGCGCAAATGCACGCGCTGTGGCAAGTTTCTGCTGCGCAATGATGCCTGCACCTGCAAGGACAAGTAATACATGCTGATGGATATTCTGTTTGTGGTGGCCGGTCTGGTGATCTTGCTGTTTGCGGGGGATTATCTGGTGCGCGGTGCCGTCAATCTGGCACTGCGGCTGGGTATTCCGGCCATGATGGTGGGGATGACAGTTGTGGCCTTTGGCACATCGGCACCGGAATTGCTGGTTTCGGTTCAGGCGGTGCTTGCAGGCGCGGGGGGGTTGGCGCTGGGCAATGTTGTCGGTTCCAACATCGCCAATATCTTGCTGGTCATGGGCGCGCCTGCGCTGATTGCCCCTGTCATCATGGCACGCGAAAGCCAGCGCGATTTCCTGATCATGATCGCGGTGACAGTGTTGTTCATGGCGCTGGCCTTTACCGGGGCGATTGGCCTGTGGCAGGCGCTGGTTCTGCTGGTGGCCTTTGCGGTGTTCATGGGTGACAGCATCCTGCGCGGGCGGCGCGCGCGGGTTGACATGGCACTGGAGGATCTGGAAGGCGCAGACCCCAATTTGCACGGCCCCAAGATTGCGGGCTTTCTGGCGCTGGGCCTGATCGGCCTGCCCTTGGGCGCGCAATTGCTGGTGACAGGCGCGGTAGATATTGCCGAGGCGCTGGGCGTGTCTGATGTGGTGATCGGGCTGACGATTGTGGCGGTGGGAACATCTTTGCCCGAACTGGCCACCACAATGATGGCCGCAATCCGGCGCGAGGGCGGGGTGGCCTTGGGCAATATTCTCGGCTCCAACATCTTCAACCTGCTGTTCATTCTGGGCGTGGCCGGGATGGTGGGCCAGATGGATGTGCCCGCGCAAATGCTGCGGCTGGATCTGTGGGTGATGCTGGGCGCAGCGCTGCTGCTGGCGCCTTTCATCTGGACAGGCCGCCCGATTGGCCGCGTGCTTGGCCTTGGCTTGCTTTTTGCCTATGGGGGCTATCTCTGGCTTCTGTTTCACAACGGAGGCTAGGGGCAGTGGCACGGGCATTGGTAACGGGGGCGGCGCAACGTCTGGGCCGCGCTATGGCGCTGTATCTGGCGCGGCGCGGGCATGATCTGGCCATCCATTACGCAAACTCTGCCCAAGCCGCCGAAGAGCTGGCGCATGAGATAGAGAGCATGGGCCAGCAGGCCATCTGCCTGCGCGCCGATCTGCTGGAGGAAAGCGCGCTGGCCCCCCTTTTGCCGCAAGCGGCGGCGGGTCTTGGCGGGCCGCTGACAGTGCTGGTGAACAATGCCTCTATCTTCGAGGCAGACAGCATCGCCACCGCCACGCGCGACAGCTGGGACAGGCACATGATGTCCAACCTGCGCGCGCCTTTCGTGCTGACACAGGCTTTCGCCGCGCAATGCCCCGCCCCCCTGCCCGATGCGGCGGGCGAACCCTTGGCGCAAGGGCTGGTGGTGAACATGATTGACCAGAAAGTGCGCAAGCTGACGCCAGAGCATATGACCTATTCCATCGCCAAGATGGGGCTTTGGGCCTTTACCCGCATGGCGGCGCAAGAATTGGGGCCGCGCGTGCGCGTCAATGCCATTGGCCCCGGCCCAACCTTGCAAGCCGCAGATCAGCCCCGCGCGGAATATGACAACAGCCGCGCCAGCACTGTGCTGGGGCGCGGGGCCAACCTGTCGGATATCACCGCGGCATTGGGGTTTTTTCTGGATGCGCCCGCCGTGACAGGCCAGCTTTTGTGCATCGATGGCGGCCAGCACCTGATATGGCAGACCCCCGATATCACAGGCCAGCCCCCCGCCCAATTTGGCGCATAGTCAGGCCGCATGGACAAAGTTGTGCACTGTTTACAAAGCTGTCACAGAACTGAGATGAAAACATCAAGAATTTCAGCGCCTTGCAGGGAACTAGAAATTATTTGTCGTAAAAACAACAAGTTAATTTATCGCCTATTTTTTAGGCAGTTAAAGGAATGGCCTTTGAATCAAGGAAAAACGCACGCAATCCGCCCTCTCTCCACAGGGTTATCCACAGGATTGGTGGACAGGATTCTGGTTGCCGCAGGGCAGAAAACATTGCAGACCAGCTAAGAATCACACAAAGCCCGGCCGCATGACTGACCCTTCTTTGCCACCAGAGGAAATCCCGCCCGTCACTGCCCCCACATTGCGCGGGCATGCGTGTATTCAGGCATATCTCAAATCGCTCGATGGCTCTCCGGGGGTGTACCGGATGCTCAACGAGAAATCAGAGGTGCTGTATGTGGGCAAGGCGCGCAATCTGCGCGCGCGGGTGTCGAACTATGCGCGCCCCTCTGGCCATTCGGGGCGGATTGCGCGGATGATTTCCGAAACCGCATCCATGATGTTCCTGACCACGCGCACCGAAACCGAAGCGCTGCTTTTGGAGCAAAACCTGATCAAGCAGCTAAAGCCGCGCTACAATGTGCTGCTGCGCGACGATAAAAGCTTTCCCTATATCCTGCTGCCCAAGGATCATGCCTTTCCGCAATTGCGCAAGCATCGGGGGCGGCGGGCAACGCCGGGGGCCTATTTTGGCCCATTCGCCAGCGCAGGCGCGGTAAACCGCACGCTCAATCAGTTGCAGCGGGTGTTCTTGCTGCGCAACTGCACCGATTCCGTGTTCAATTCGCGCACGCGGCCTTGTCTGCTTTATCAGATCAAACGCTGTAGCGCGCCCTGTGTGGGCTATATTTCCGAACCCGATTATGCCGCGCTTGTGGCCGATGCCGCGCGGTTTTTATCTGGCAAAAGCACGAAGATTCAGGCGCAACTGGCCGAACAGATGCAAGCGGCCTCTGACGCGATGGAATTCGAGCGCGCGGCAGCGCTGCGCGACCGTATCCGCGCGCTGACCAATGTGCAGCAGGCGCAAGGGATCAACCCGCGCTCTGTGTCAGAGGCCGATGTGGTGGCCGTGCATCTGGAAAAGGGCCAGGCCTGTGTGCAGGTATTCTTCATTCGCGCCAATCAAAGCTGGGGCAACCGCGATTTCTATCCCGCCACAGGTGCAGGTGCGGAAGAGCCGGAGATACTCGAAGCCTTCCTGGGCCAGTTTTATGACAGCAAGGAACCCCCGCGCCTTGTGCTGCTGTCGCATGAGATTGAAAATGCCGATCTGATGGCCCAGCTTCTGGCCACGCGCGCAGGCCGCAAGGTGGAACTGGCCGTGCCCCAGCGCGGCGAAAAGGCGGAACTTATGGAAAACGCCCTGCGCAATGCGCGCGAGGCGCTGGCCATGCGCATGGCCTCTTCCGCCGCGCAGGGGCGCATGCTGGAAGGGCTGGCCGAAGCCTTTGGGCTGGATGGCCCGCCAGAGCGCATAGAGGTGTATGACAACAGCCATATCCAAGGCACGGATGCCGTGGGCGCGATGATCGTGGCCGGGGCGGACGGGTTTATCAAAAGCCAATACCGAAAGTTCAACATTCGTGGCGATGGGATCACGCCGGGCGATGATTTCGGCATGATGAAAGAGGTTCTGACCCGCCGCTTTGAACGCCTGCTGAAAGAAGACCCGAACCGCATGGGCGAGACATGGCCCGATCTGTTGCTGATAGATGGCGGCGCAGGGCAGGTTTCTGCCGTTGCGGGCATAATGGCCGATCTGGGGCTGGAAGATATCCCCATGGTGGGCGTGGCCAAAGGCATAGACCGCGACGCAGGCAAGGAAGAATTCCACCGCCCCGGCAGCCGCCCCTTTGCGCTGCGCCAGAATGACCCGGTTTTGTATTTCGTCCAGCGCCTGCGGGATGAGGCGCATCGCTTCGCGATTGGCACCCACCGGGCGAAGCGGGCAAAGGCCATCAGCGCCTCGCCTTTGGATGATATCCCCGGTGTCGGGCCGGGGCGCAAACGCGCCCTGCTGGCGCATTTCGGATCTGCCAAAGCCGTGGCGCGCGCGGGGCTTTCGGATTTGCAGGCCGTGGACGGCATATCAGAGGCTTTGGCGCAGGTGATCCATGACCATCTGAACACGCGCTAGGTGGCGCGGTGTCACGCTTCCGCAGCGTTGGTTTTGGCCGCCAGCGTGCCTTGCGCCCATAGCTTCAGGATGCGATACGCGATCAGCGGCACGACAGCGCTTGCGATCAGCAACAGCACCCCCGCAACGACGCCCAGCGCCCCTTGCCCATCAGACAGCAGGATCAGCGCCGTGGCAAAAGCCGAGAGCGGAAAGGTGAACGCCCCCCACAGGCCGGAAAACCCCGCCTCTGTCAGCCAGCGGCCAGCGGCCAGCAGCGCCACCGCCAGCACAATCGCCAGCGCGCCAAACACTGTCGCCACCTCGCCCAAACCTGCCCCATCTGCCACGATGGTGAACAGGCATGCCGGGGCCAGATGTATGGCCAGAAGCGGGCGCAAGGGCGCGGGCGGCAGCTGGCGCAGCAACTGGCGCGCGCTGATGGCCCAGATCAGGGCGGCAGGCACAAGCATGGCCCAAAGCACGCCTTGCGCAATCTGCGGATAACCCAGCGCATTGGCAGCGACACCGCCAATGATAAACCCCACAAAACTCAGATGAAAGACAGGCGTCACCACCCGCCCCTCTGGCGGGCCTGCGCGCAGCACATAGACCTGCAACGCCACCAGCCCCAGATGCACCCCAACGGCCAGTACCGCCAGCCCCTGCGCCAGTGCAGGGGCAAAAGGCGCAAGGCCGACCGCCATCAGCATCAGCGACAGGCTGGCCGCGGCCAGCCCGGCGCGGCCCGGCAGCACGCGCATTTCGTCCAGCAGCACGCTTGCGCGGCGCAGGGGTTTGGCCAGATAGGCAATCGCGGCGAATACAAACAGCAACGCCACCGCGCCAAGGATCATATCGCCAATTGCAGACGGCAGCCCATAGGCAGGCGCGGCCGCGCGCCAGCCAAGCCCAAGCCCGAACAGCCCCATGATGGGCGGGAAAATTGCAGGCGGCGTGCGCCGCCACAGCCCCGGCTTGGGCAGGCTTAGGGGTGGAGGCATCGGGCGGCGGCTCATGATCGGGCCAAGACGCGGCCATATTCTGCCAGATGGCCGGGCAACAGGCGGTAATCCTCGAACCGGAAGTGATGATACATCTCTTCCGGCGCGGCCTTGCGATAGCCTTCGGTATATAGCCCGAAATGCGCGCCCGCGCGCTCGGCGGTTTCGGCATCGGTTTCGCTGTCACCAATATAGGCAATCTCTGCCACGCCAAACCCAAGGCGGTTTATCACCTCATGCAGGGGCGCCGGGTCGGGCTTGGCCACGGCCAGCGTATCGCCGCCCACCACGGCCTGAAACAGCCCTGCCCAGCCCAGATGGCGCAACACGGCCTCTGTGGGGGCGAAAGGTTTGTTGGTGCACAGGCCCAAAACCAGCCCATCGCTGCGCAGCCCCTCCAGCACATCGGGGACATGGGGATAGATGCGCGTGTTTTCATGCGCGCGCTCGTAGAAGTGCAAAAACCGCGCATGCAGATGGGCGGTGCGGGCGGGATCATTGCTGCCCGTGACAGCATGTTCCATCCGCTCTACAAACACCCGCGCGCCGCGCCCGATAAAGCCGCGCGATTGCGCGAAACTGACCACGGGCAGGCCTGCTTCTTCCAGCACCGCATTGGCCGCCGCCCAGATATCGGGGGCGCTATCTATCAGCGTGCCATCCAGATCAAAGATAACCGCGCGGATCATGTGGCCGCGCCCATTGCTGCCTCTGCCGCCATGCGGATGGCGCGGATATTCGCGCCATAAGGTGCGGGATTGTCCACCGAACCGCCCTTGAACACCGCAGAGCCTGCCACCAGCACATCTGCCCCCGCCCGCGTATCGCCTGAAGCGTGCGGTGAATATGCGGCCCCGCCTCAAGATGCGCGGTCAGGATATCGGCCCCTGCATCGGCAAAGGCGTCGATATAGGGATCAACCGGCGCGATCATCAGATGCACGTCCATCACGCCGCGAATATGGGGGCGGATGGCGGCGCAGGTGGCCGGGCCAAAGGTGATATTTGGCACGAAATGCCCGTCCATCACATCCACATGGACCCAATCACAGCCCTCATCCTCAATGGCGCGGATCTCCGCACCGAAATTGGCGAAATCAGCCGAAAGGATCGACGGGGCGATCTTGATCTGGCGGGAAAAGCTCATGGGCAGGGCACTCCTGAATCGTTCGGGGTTTTCTTAACGCTGAAGCAGACGGAATGCACGCGGCTTGCGATGGTTTTTTGGTCTTGGGTGCGGGCGAGACGGGGCGCAAGCCATAGCGCGCGCCGATCTGCAACCCAGTGCAAGGTTTCACCCGTGGGCGGGCTGTCTATCCGGGGCGCTTACCAGCCGGCAAAGCCCCCATATTCCAGATGCTGCCGGGTATGAAAGGGCGGCTTTCTGGGGTTTGGGGACATTCGCAAAGCCGCGCATTGATGAGCCGCAGGCCGCCGCGCATTGCTGTTCAACCGCGCCCCTTCAGGCATCACGCCCAACACAGGGCAGCGCCCGGCCGCGGGTGGGCGCTTCTTCCGCCCGTGGTCTGCACTTTATCGCACAATCCCCTGTGACCTCGATCCCCGCGCAGGTGGCAGCAAAGCGCCCGCCCAAGGGGCGGTCGGGCGCTGCCCGGGGGGCCTGCGGCCCCTGTTAACCGGGCTTGGTGCGGAGATTGGCCGGGGAGAACGTGAACGTCCCCAACCCGCGCCCAGCCGACATACGCTATCTTGTGCCAGATGGCGAACACTGTGGAACTTGCCACCCGCTCGAAGCTCCCACCATGCGGGGTAGCGCTGCGGGGGCAGACAGTCGGGCAAACCGCGCTGCAGTGAGCAAACGCATCGCGCCCAACACAGGGCAGTGCCTGTTGCAACAGATGGCGGGCCACTAGCCCTGTGCCAGCTTCTCCAAACGCGCGGCGCGCAGGCGTGCGAAATCATCGCCCGCGTGATAGCTTGATCGCGTCAGCGGCGTGGCAGAGACCATCAGGAACCCTTTGCCAAAGGCCGCTTTCTCATAGGCTTTGAATTCATCCGGCGTGACAAACCGATCCACCCGATGATGGCGCGGCGTGGGTTGCAGATATTGACCAATTGTAATGAAATCCACATCAGCCGCGCGCATGTCATCCATCACTTGCAAAACGCCCTGCCTGTCCTCGCCAAGCCCCACCATGATGCCCGATTTGGTGAACATCGACGGGTCCAGTTCCTTCACCCGCTGAAGCAGGCGCAGAGAATGGAAGTAACGCGCGCCGGGGCGCACTTCGGGGTAAAGGCCGGGGACGGTTTCCAGATTGTGATTGAACACATCGGGCCGCGCCTCGACCACGGTTTCCAGCACCGAAGGGGCGCATTTCAGGAAATCAGGCGTCAGAATTTCGATTGTGGTGTCGGGGCTGCGGTGGCGCACGGCGCGGATGGTCTGGGCGAAATGTTCGGCGCCGCCATCGGCCAGATCATCGCGGTCAACGCTGGTGATGACCACATGTTTCAGCCCCAGTTTTTCCACTGCATGCGCCACGCGCCCCGGTTCAAACGCATCCAGCGTATCGGGGCGGCCTGTGGCGACATTGCAAAAGGTGCAGCCGCGCGTGCAAATCTCGCCCATGATCATCATGGTGGCATGGCCCTGTGACCAGCATTCGCCCACATTGGGGCAGCCTGCTTCTTCGCAGACTGTGGTCAGCTTGTGCTCGCGCATGATTTTGTGGGTTTCGGCATAGCCTTTGCCGCCGGGCGCTTTGACACGAATCCAGTCGGGTTTCTTGGGCTGGGCCTGCACCGGGCGATGGGCTTTTTCCGGGTGCCGCTGGTCAGGCAATTTCAGATCGCGCAAGGCTTCCCCTCCTCAAGACGCTGCATCTCTGGACATAATGCGCGCGCGCACGAAAAACAACGCCAGAAGCGAATGCCCGCCATGCGCGCCCGGCATGGCAGCACTGAGGCCCGTGCACCAGCCATTGCACTGCCCCGCCAAGCAGGGCAATCTGGCCGCTATGGGATTTCGCTTCATTCACACAGCCGATTTGCATCTGGACAGCCCGTTGCGCAGCCTTGCGCTGCGCGATCCCGATCTGGCAGAGATGATTGCCGATGCCTCGCGCAGCGCGCTGCAAAATATCATCTCGCTCTGTCTGCGCGAAAAGGTGGATGCGCTGCTGATTGCGGGTGATCTGTATGATGGCCAGCAAACCAGCATGAAAACCGCGCGTTTTCTGGCGGCAGAGCTGGCGCGGCTGGATCAGGCGGGGATTGCCAGCTTTATCATCCGGGGCAACCATGATGCCGAAAGCACCATCACCCGCGAACTGACATTGCCGCCCCTGACCCATGTTTTCACAGGCCGCGCGGGGGTAGAGATCATCGCGGCCAGCCCCCGGCGCGTGGCCATCCACGGCCTGAGCTTTCGCGACAAACATGCACCCGAAAACCTGCTGCCCAAATACCGCCCGCCCGAACCCGATGCGCTGAATATCGGGATGATGCACACCTCGCTTGGCGGGGCGGCGGGGCATGATCCCTATGCGCCCTGCCCGCTGGCGGATTTGCAGGGCAGCGGGTTTGACTATTGGGCCTTGGGCCATATCCACAAACGGCTGGACTACCCCGCGCCCCGGCACGGGCTGGCCCATGTCACCATGCCCGGCATTCCGCAGGGCCGCGATATTGGCGAACCGGGCGCGGGCAGCGTGACGCTGGTGGAGATAAACGATGAGGGCACAGTCACAACCCGCGCGGAGGTGGTGGCGCTGGCGGGCTTTGCGCCTGTCGCGGTGGATATCACAGGGCTGGAGGATTGGGCGGGCCTGCGGCACGCCATTGGCGCGGCGCTGGAAGGCGCGCGCCTGCCCTGCCCGCATCTGGTGGCGCGGCTGGAATTGCGCGGTGCCACCCCCTTGGCCGCGCGGTTGCGGCGTGACCGCGATCTGGCCTTGGCCGAGGCGCAGGATGTGGCGCGCGGGCTGGGCGGTATCTGGGTGGAAAAGCTGGTGCTGGCGCTGGACAGCCGCACCCCTGTATCGGGTGCGCTGGGCGATCTTGCGGCCCTGATTGCGCAAGATGTGCTGCACAGCCCCGCCTATGCCGCTGCCTTGGAGGATGTGCGCCTGTCACTCGAAGCAGCCTTGCCCCCAGAGGCGCGCGATGCCGTGGCCCATCTGCCCGATGCCCTGATATCTGACGGGGTGGCCGAAATATTGGCCCATTTGCGGGGCCAAACCCCATGAGGCTGAACCAGCTTGGCCTTCTGCGTTATGGCCATTTCACCAATCACGCGCTGAATTTTCCGCCCCCCGCCCCCGGCAAGCCCGATCTGCATGTGATCTATGGGCCGAATGAGGCCGGAAAATCCACGTTGTTTTCGGGCTGGCTGGATCTTCTGTTCGGCATTCCCGCGCGCACCGGGTATAATTTCCTGCATGACAATCGCGCCCTGCGGCTGGAGGGCAGCCTTGATACCCCGTTTGGCGCGCTGGCGGTGGCGCGGATAAAGGGCAATGCCAATACTCTGCTGGACGCGGCCACAGAAAGCCCCTTGCCCGATGCCACCCTTGCCGCAGCGTTGGGCGGGCTGGATCGCGACGGGTATATGACCATGTTCTCGCTGGATGATGATACGCTGGAACTGGGCGGCAAAAGCATTCTCGACAGCAAGGGCGAATTGGGCAGCCTGCTTTTTGCCGCAAGTGCCGGGCTGGCAGAACTGAGCGCGGAACTCTCTGCCCTGCATGACAACAGCGCGCAGTGGTTCAAGCCCAAAGGCCGCGCGCATGCGCTGGCAGGCCATAAGGCGCGGCTGGCCGAATTGACCAGCCAGCGCAAGGCCGCCGATCTGGCTGTCAGCGATTGGCGCAGGCTGGTGCAGGCCGTGGAACAGGCGCAAGAAGGCTATGACAGCGCCCGCATGCGCCATGCTGAAACCAAAGCGCGGCTGGATGCGCTGCGCCGCGATCTGGACGCGCTGCCCTTGCTGGCGCGGTTGCGCAGGGATGACGCGCGCCTTGCCAGCTTGCCCGCCCCGCGCCCGCTGCCGCCCGATTGGGCCGCCACCCTGCCCGATTGGCTGCAAGAAGAGGCTGAACTGGCTGCGCTTATCCCCGCCGCCCAAGACCAGATCGCCAGTTTGCAAGCGGCCTTGGCCAGCCTGCCGCCGGATGATGCCGCATCCCCCCATATCCCCCGGCTGGAAGAATTGGAGGGCCGTTTCGGCGCTGTTGCCAAGGAACGCGCCGATCTGCCCCGCCGTCGCGCGGAACTGGCAGAGATTGAACGCGCCCAGATTGCCGCGCTGGGGCGGCTGGGCCGGAATGATCTGACTGTGGAAGCAGCCACTATCGCCCCCGATCTGGCCGCAGAATTGACCAAGATGATCGAGGCAGAAACCCGCCTTGCCAGCCGATTGGACAGCGCAAAGCGCGAATTGGCCCGCGCGCAAACCGCAGTGCAGGACATGCCCGCAAGCGCCCCCTTGGATGAGGGCGCACTTGCGCGGCTGCAGCCCTTGGTAGCAGAATTGCGCCGCGCCGATCTGTTGCGCGCCTGTGCCGAGGCGGATGCTGCGCGAAACACGGCCCAAGCCGCACAGGCCCAAGCATTTGCCCGGCTTGCGCCTTGGCAGGGCGATGGGCTGGCCCTCGCCGCGCTGGATGTGCCGGATGCAGACAGCCTGCATGCGCTGGAAAGCGCGCTTGCACAGGCGCAAGACGCCGCGCGCACCGCCGCGCAAGATTGCGCGCGGCTGGAAGACAGCGCCGCTCGCCTGCACGCGGAATGTGACACTGCCACACCCGTTGGCGCGCAACAGGCACAGGCCAGCCGCGCCGCACGGCAAGCGGCCTGGGCCGCGCATAAGGCGCAGCTTTGCGCGCAATCGGCCGCAGAGTTTGAAGCGGCCATGGCCGCAGATGATGCCGTGCAAGCCGCGCGGCTGGAACAGGCGCGGCGCGAAGAGAAACTGGCCCTGCTGCGCCAGGAGATGGCCAGCCTTGCACAGGCGCAGGCGCGGCGCGACAGCGCGCGCGCCGATCTGGCCGCGCAAGAGGGCCAGCTTGCGCGCCATTGGGCAGCACTTGGCATTTCGCCGGAAGCGCGCAGCCTGCCCGATTTGCGCGCATGGCTGGCCCGGCGCGAGACTGCCTTGCAGGCCGAGCACGATCTGGCGCAGGCCAGCGCGCAAGCACAGGCGCAGGCCACGCGGCTGGACAGTGCGGCAAGCAGCTTGCGCGCCGCGCTGGCCGCTTTGGGCAGCGCAGTGGCCGGGCCGGATTACCCCACCCTGCTGGCAGAGGCCGAGGCCCTGCTAAGCACCGCCGAAACCCTGCGCCAAAGCGCCCGCGCGCGCCGTGATCTTGCCACGCGCATGGCCGAGGTGCAGGCGGCTCAGGCCGAACAGGCCGCATGGCAGGCCAGGTGGCAAGAGCTTTGCGCGCGCACATGGATTGGCACCCCCGCCCCGGATGCAGCACAGATGCGCGCCACGCTTGCCGTGCTGGCGGAACTGGCCGTTCTGGCGCCGCAGGCAGAGGCTTTGCACCGCCGCATTGCCCGGATTGAAGAAGATTTGGCCAGTTTTGACAGCGATCTGAAAGCACTGGCCAAAGCGCTGGATCTGGATGCGGGAGAAGATGCGCAGGCGCTGTGGCCGCGCCTGCGCGCCCGCCTGCGCGAGGCCCAAAGCCGCGCGACCGAACGCGCGCGGCTGGAACGCGACATCACTCAAGCGCGCGCCCATCTGCACACACTCACCCAGCGCCGCGCGCGGCTGGATGCGGCCACGGCACCCTTGCGCGCCGAATTCCCCGACACCTCGTTGCGCGGGATTGAACACCATCTGGCCGAAATGGCCCAAGCGCGCGATCTGGCCGCCGATTGTGACAGCCTGCGCGCCGATCTGGCCCAGCATCTGCGCGGGTTGCGGCTGGAAGATGAACTGGCGCGGCTGGAAAATTTCGATCCCGCCCCGGCACAGGCAGAGGCCGAAACCCTGAAAGCTACCCTTGGCGCGCAGGAAGACGCCTTGCGTGCAGCCTATGCCGCGCTGGCCAGCGCCGAACAGGCGCGCGATGCGGCGGGCGCCGATGGCACAGCCGCCCGGCTGGAGGCAGAGCGCCAGACCCTTGTGCTTCAAATCGCGCAAGAGGCGCAAGATTTCATGGCGCGACAGGCCGGAATGCTGGCCGTGGAACAGGCGCTGCGGCTGTACCGCGATACCCACCGCTCTGGCATGATGGCGCGCGCAAGTGCGGCCTTCGCGCTGCTGACAGGGGGGCGCTATGAAGGGCTGTCCACCCAACCCGATGGGCGCAGTGAAATCCTGATCGCGCAGGCCCGCGGCGGGGCAGGCAAACCCGTGGACAGCCTGTCCAAAGGCACGCGGTTTCAGCTCTATCTGGCACTGCGCGCGGCGGGCTATCTGGAACTGGCCCGCACGCGGCCCTCGGTTCCCTTTATCGCCGATGATATTATGGAAACCTTCGATGATACCCGCAGCGAAGCCGCATTCCGCCTGCTGGCCGAGATGGCCCAAAGCGGCCAAGTGATCTATCTGACCCATCACGCCCATCTGTGCGAGATTGCCAAACGCGCCTGCCCGGATGTGCATCTGCACCGTTTGGGCGGGTAGGGGGCGCAGCCTATCCCCGCCAAAAGCGGGGCAGCACCAGCACCAGCACTGTCAGCACTTCCAGCCGGCCCAGATACATGCCGAAAATCATCAGCCATTTTGCCGCTGCGGGAAAGCCATCCACCGCGCCAGTTGCGCCCACTTCCGGCCCGTAAACAGGGCCTATGTTGCAAATCGCTGTCCATGCGGCTGTGATCGCCGTGCGCAATTCCAGCCCTGTCAGCGACAATGCCACGGCCAGCGCCATGTAGCTGGCCACAAAAACCGTGAACATCACGATCACCGATGACACCACATCGGGTTCCAGCCGCTTGCCGCCCAGACGCAGCGCCACCACCTCATGCGGGCGGCGCAAACGCTGCATCTGCGCGCGAATGGCCTCGAACAGCACAAGATAGCGAAACACTTTCAGCGAACAGCCCGTAGAGGCCGTGCACGCCCCGATAAACCCCACCGTCATCACCACCAGAAGCGGGAAATCCCCCCAACCGGAAACATCTTCGCTGCCATAGCCCGTGCCGGTAAACAGCGTCACAACATTGAACAGGGTTCCGCGCAGAATATCGGGCAAGGCCACATCGCTGGTCAGCAAGCGGTAGCAGATAACGGCCCCCACTGCATAGGCTGTCCAGCGCAGAAAGGCGCGTACCTGCACATCGCGCCACACCGCCACCCAAGACCCGCCCATAAGCTGAATGAAGCGGATAAAGGGCAGCCCCGCCAGCACCATGAACACCACCGAAACATATTCCAACGGCCCCGCGAATGCCGCAAAAGATGCGTCTGTCGTGGAAAACCCGCCTGTGGCAATGGTTGTCAGCGCATGGTTCACGGCATCAAAGCCCGACATGCCAAAGGCCATATAGGCTATGATCGCGGCCAGCGTCAGGCCGAAATAGACCTGCAACAACCCTGCCGATATATCATAAACGCGGGGCAGAACCTTGCCCATCGTATCAAAGGCTTCGGCCTGAAAATGCTGCATGCCCCCCACCCGCAGGACAGGCAGAAACACCAGCGCCACAACCACAATCCCAAGCCCGCCCAACCATTGCAGCATAGAGCGCCAGAGCAGAACACCGGGGGGCAGGTTATCCAGCCCCACAAAAACCGTTGTTCCCGTGGTTGTCATGCCCGACATGGCCTCGAAATAGGCATGGGTCAGATCGGCATGGGGTGCGCCCAGCATGAAGGGGATCGCGCCAAGCGCAGGCAGCACGGCCCAAACCGCAGCTGTCAGAAGAAAGGATTGCCGCCGCCCCAGCCCGGCATCCAGCGCGTTGCGCGTGGTCAGCGCGGCGGCGGCACTGACAAGGCAAATCAGAAAGCTGGCGCGCACGAAAGCATGCCAGTTGTCATGGCCTGCCTGCCAATCCACAACGGCAGGCAAAAGCATCAGCACGCCCAGCGTCAGGCCAAGCAATCCGATCAGATGAACAACGGGGCGCATATCTAGCATGATGCGCAGCCTTTGCGCGGGGCGGGCCGGGTGTCAAGCGTCAGAGCGCGGCCAGATCACATTGCGCGCGCAGGCGCATCACATCCGCAGCCCGGCACAATGCGCTGCCCGGTGTCATAACAGCGCTTGCGGCGGCGGCAGTGCCAAGGCGCAGCGCCTCTCGCGCGCTCTGGCCCTGCGCCAGCGCCAAGGTGAAAGCGCCCGTAAAACTGTCACCCGCGCCCACCTTGCTTTGTACAGGCACAGCAGGTGGGCGGCAATGATGCGCCCCTGTCCCATCTGCCAGAACAGACCCATCCGCCCCGCGTGCAATACACACCTGCGCCGCCACACCTTCGGCCACAAGGGCGCGGGCAAATTCCGCGCTATTGGCCACTGTGGCAAGGGGCTGGCCCGCCAGCCCTTCGGCCTCTGCCTGATCAAGGCGCAACAGCGCGGGGCGGCCCGCGCGCCGTGGCGCGCGCACAAGCTGAACAAATGCCGGGCCAGAGATATCCACAATCAACCGCCCCGGCCCAAGGCGCTGCCCAAGGGTTTGGGCAAAATCCGCCTCCAACCCCGGCGGCTGGCTGCCCGACAGCACCACCAGCCCCGCCGCATGGGCCAGAATATCTGCCAGCGCCTGCGCGCCAAGGGGTGCGGGCCAATCCGCACCCGGCAATTGCAGGCGGAATTGCTGGCCCGCATCATCGGTTATGGCCCAGCTTTGGCGCGTTTCACCCGGTGCGGCGAAGCGCTGCACGGCCACCCCCTGCCCCTGCAAAAGCCCCAGATGCTGCGCCCCGCTTGCCCCCCCAAGCGCCACCCATGCCAGCACATCACCGCCAAGCGCATGAATGGCGCGGGCCACATTCACCCCCCCGCCCCCCGGCTCATATACCGGCGCAGACAGGCGCAATTTGGGGCCGGCCAGCATCTGCCCTACCCGCGCCGAAAGATCCAGCGCAGGGTTTAGAGTGACTGTCAGAATGCGCGCCGTTACCGCCACATTGTCACGCCGTCTCCATCAAGCCTGTCACGTGCTGTGGCACGCAATGTGGCTTTCACATTGCCAAAAGCATCGGCCAAAACCAGATCATTGCCGCGCAAGCTCCAGCGGGTTGTGCCGAACAATTCCTGGAAACAGCCGGAATTCTGCACATTGGCAGGCGCGCCAGCGCGGCTTGCAGGCTGCAAGGTCAGGCGGCATTCCCGATTGTTGGGGCTGGTCACACGCCATGTGCCCACATAATCTGACGCAACATTGCCAGCGGGCGCGGCAGGCTGACCGCTCGCCCCCAGAAGCGCGCCCAACAGCCCCGCCCCATCTACCGAAACGCTGGAACTGCGTGTTTCTGTGCGGGTTGTATTGCCGGTAACAGTGGTTGTGGTGGTGCTGCTGCTATCCGAGATACGCGCAGCCGCAGGATTGCCCACAGGCACAATCGCGGCCACGGGGGCCGCATCTGGGCGCGCTGCGGGGGGCTGGTTTTCCATCGTGCAGGCCATCAGAAGTGCAGAGCCGACAGCGATCAAGGCAAGGTCAGAACGCTGACCGCATCGTGGCTGTGCAGGCTTTCCTGATGGCTTGCCACCACGCGGAAATCACCAATCCGGGCGTCGCCTTCCAGCTTCGCGCAGAAGCTGCGCGCGGCATCTTCCACAAAAATCGGGTTGGCGGCGTTCAATTCGGCGAAAGCCTGTTCATCCTCGCGCTTGACCATGACTTGCGTCTCTGTCGGAACGGCGGCGCGGCACAGTTCAATCAGGTCTTCAAACCACAGCTTGCGGCCCGGCAGCACCTCTACCGATACGCGCGCAACAGAGCGCTGGGAATGGGGCGTGGCAAGCTGGCCGCGCGTGGCGCGGGCGTGTTCGCTCAGTTCCAGCGAACAGGGGCAGGTGGAGGAATAGACATAATCCAGATGCATGAAGCTTTGGCGCGTGCCGGCCTGATCCACCAGTTCCAGCGCGATATCATAATACTGATACCCGACCAGACCAGAGCGCAGGGATTGCACTTTCATCGGGAAGGAGAGGCGCATCATGATGCGGGCATCAAAGCTGTCCAGATCGGCCTTGTAATCTTCCAGCGCCGCGCGGATTACATCGGTGCTGAAGGTGCGCTCTGCATGGGCATAAAAGCTGCGCATGATGCGCGACATGTTTATGCCCTTCTTCTCTGCTTCCAGACTGACAGTGCCGGTGACAGAGGTTTCCAGCGTCAGATCACCGTTTTCGCGGGTCTGGTAGCGGATGGGCAGGCGGAAATTGGAAATGCCTACATGCTGGATGGCCGCTTTTGCGCCCACAATCAGGCTTGCAGGGCCATTTTGCAGGTCTGGCAGGCCCTCTTTATAGGCATGTCCCACTTCAAACTCTGCCGGGTAATCGCGGTTCAGCACCGGATAGGCGGCGGAAGGCAACAGGCTTGTGACCGCAGTTTCCAGTTGCAGGCGCTCTGCCTCTGGCGCGGCATCGGTAAAGCGGCGCAACAGATCAAGTGCGGCCTCGGCCTCTTCCCGGCTGGGCGTGTGGTCGAGACTGGAAATATGCAAATTCATCGTGGGATTTCCTTCCTGACTGCCAGAACCATAAATAGGCAGTGGTTTTCGCTTTTCCACAAGAATACGCGCATGGGGCGTGGTTAGATCATATCTTATGGCTGTTGTCCGAGACAAGGGGCGGGCACAAGGGGCGGGCACATGGGGCGGGGGCGGCCCTGCGATGCGCGGCGGGCTTCGTCGCTGATTGCGCGCAGGGCCTTTGTGCTCTCATCCGCGCCCCATAGCTGCCCGTCGCAACCGGGAACCTGCGGCAATCGGCGCGCTGGTGTCAGCCGGCCAATTCCAACCCTGCGCGCAGATCGGCAATCAGATCGGCGGTATCTTCCAGCCCGACCGACAGGCGGATCAGACCCGGCGTAATGCCAAGCGCCACTTTCTGATCTTCGGGCAAGCGCTGATGGGTGGTTGTGGCGGGATGGGTGGCAATGGTGCGCGCATCGCCCAGATTGTTGGAAATCACCGCCACTTGCAGCGCATTGAGCATGCGGAATGCGGCTTCTTTGCCTGCCGCCACATCCAGCGCCAGCACTGTGCCAAACCCGTCCATCTGCGCGGCGGCAATGGCGTGTTGCGGGTGGCTGGTCAGGCCCGGATAGATCACACGGGCAAGGCGCGGATCGCCCTGCAACGCCTCTGCAATCGCCAAGGCAGAGGCGGCTTGCGCCCGCACCCTCAGATCAATCGTTGTCAGACCATTCAGCATGATCCATGCATTGAAGGGCGACAAGGCGCCGCCTGTGTGCTTCATATACGGCTCTACCGTCTTGCGAATGAAATCGCGCGTGCCACAGATCACGCCCCCCAGCGCGCGGCCCTGCCCGTCAATATGCTTGGTGGCCGAATAGATGATCACATCTGCGCCCAGTTCCACGGCGCGGCTGAAAACGGGGGTGGCAAACACATTGTCCACCACCACCAAAGCGCCTGCCGCATGGGCCAGTTCGGCCACGGATTTCAGATCAATCACCTCCAGCGTGGGGTTGGAGATGGATTCGAGAAACACAGCCTTTGTGCCGGGGCGAATGGCGGCGCGCCACTGCTCCAGATCGGTGCCATCCACGAATGTCACCTCTACCCCGTAACGGCGCAGCACCTCTTCCAGAATATAAAGGCAAGAGCCAAACAGCGCCCGCGCTGACACCACATGATCACCCGCGCGCAACATGGATGTCAGCGCGCCAGAAACGGCAGCCATACCAGAGGCCGTGGCAAAGGCATCTTCCGTGCCTTCCAGCGCCGCAATGCGATCTTCAAACACCGCCACAGTGGGGTTGCCATAGCGGGCATAGATGAATTCATCTTCCCCAAGCGCCACAAATCGGGCCTCTGCGGCCTCTGCCGTGGGATAGACGAACCCTTGAGTCAGATAAATGGCCTCTGCCACCTCGCCATATTGGCTGCGGCGTGCGCCGTGATGCACCAGTTTCGTGCGTTTTCCCCAATCCTGCGCCATATCAATCCGACCCCTCTGGCCAAAAGAAAAACCCCCGAACCGTCACAGGCCGGGGGCAGCGCCCAGACCTCTTTAGCGGTATGTTTAGCGTGGCCCGCAATCCGGAAAACAAAGCGCCACGGGCCATCCGGCCAGTGGCGCTTGCGTTAGTGGGTTTTGGCGTTCCGGTCAATGGGCCATGGTGTTCAGGCCACATTCTCCAGCGCAACATGGGGCTGAACACCCAGCGCATGGCAGACATCGCGCGTCAGATGCGGGCGGTTCAGCGTGTAGAAATGCAAATCCTCCACCCCCTCGCGCACCAGCTTGTCACACATCTCTGTGCATAGCGCCGTGGCCAGCAAATCCTCGCGCCCATCGCGCTTTGCTTTGTCAAAGGCCTCGTCCATCCATGCAGGCACGCTGGCCCCGGTAGCAAGGGCAAATTTGCGAATGCCTGTCCAGTTTTCAATCGGGATAATGCCGGGAATGATCTTGCCCGTCACCCCTTCGCGCGCGCAGGCATCGCGGAAGCGCAGGAAGGTATCGGCCTCGAAAAAGAACTGCGTGATCGCACTATGCGCGCCCGCCTGAAACTTGCGCTTCAACCAGCGCACATCGGCCAGATTATCGGCGGCCTCCGGGTGCGGCTCTGGATAGGCCCCCACACGCAGGTTGAAATTGCCAGTGGCGGCCAGCGCCTCGATCAACTCTATGGAATTGGCAAAGCCATCCGGGTTGGGGGTAAACCCGCCCTGCCCCTTGGGCGGATCGCCGCGCAGTGCCACAATCTCGGACACGCCCGCTTTTGCGTAGCTTTCGGCAATCGCCAGCGTTTCGGCGCGCGTTGCATCCACACATGTCAGATGGGCGGCCACATTCAGGCCAAATTGCGCACCGATGGTGGTGACGGCCTCATGCGTCAATTGCCGGGTGGTGCCGCCAGCCCCATAGGTGACAGACACAAAGCTGGGCGCCAGCGGCGCCAGCATGCGCACCGTGTCCCACAGCTTGAAACTGGCTTCCAGCGTTTTGGGCGGGAAGAATTCAAAAGATACGCGGGGGGTGGGCATGTGCAACTCCATACTTGATGCCCTCTTGTGCCATAGCCGCGAATGTGAAACCAATTCATTATTCTCAACACCATTATGAGCGCAGCATGCATATCGAATTCCGCCACTTGCGCACGATCAAGGCCATCCACGAGGCCGGAGGGCTGGCGCGTGCCGCCGATTTGCTGAACATGACGCAATCTGCCCTGTCGCACCAGGTGAAGGGGATCGAGGACCAGGCCGGGGTGGAATTGTTCGTCCGCCGGTCAAAACCGCTGAAACTTTCGGCAGCAGGGCTGAAGATGCTGCGGGCCGCCGAAGATATCCTGCCGCGTGTGGCCGCGCTGGAGGAAGAATTCACCGGCCTGCGCAAGGGCAGTTCCGGGCGGCTGCATATCGCCATCGAATGTCACGCCTGTTTTGACTGGCTGTTTCCAGTGCTGGAACAGTTTCGCAAGGCCTGGCCCGATGTGGATGTCGATATCCGCCCCGGCCTTGCCTTCGATGCCCTGCCCGCCCTGCGCCGCGAAGAGGTGGATCTTGTCATCTCTTCCGACCCGGAGGATATCGAGGGCGTAACCTTCCTGCCGCTATTCGATTACGAACCTGTCTTCGTGGCCGCCGCCACCAACCCGCTGGCAACCCGCGCCCATATAGAGGCCGAGGATTTCCGCGATCAGGTGCTGATTACCTACCCGGTGGAACGCACGCGGCTGGATGTGTTCACCCAACTTCTGACCCCCGCCAAAGTAGAACCCCGCGCCATCCGGCAGGTGGAACTGACAGCGGTGATTCTGCTTCTGGTCGCCTCTGGCCGGGGCGTGGCCGTCCTGCCCGACTGGGTGCTGCGCGAAGTGCGCTACCATTCCGATTATGTGACCAAACGGCTCACCGAAAGGGGCCTGACCCGGCGGCTATATGCCGCCGTGCGCGACGAGGATGGCGGCAAACCGTTCATGGCGCATGTCCTGCGGCTGGCCCGGACAGAGCCGGTGAAATTGCAGCGGGGGTGAAATTGCAGTGTCGATTGGTTTAATTTCTCAATTTAGTTATCAGAGTATATGTTCCACACGAGCTGACCAATTGCAGAAACAGCAATCACTAAAGTAAGCCAAAAAATTCCCTTGCTTTGACGGTGAGCATCCATATGCTTTTGAGCTTGCTCTTCATATACGGAAAGAGTTTCGAGGCTCTTCGCGCGTAGCTTGAACCCCTCTACTCCGTGATCCAACTCACCAGATTCAACAAAAGATAATAGAATAAACCTTAGCTGCTCTAGATGTGCTTGGTAGTCATCCAGATGCCAAGCGTTCCAGCCATACATTTTGGTATAAAGATCAATATGGGTGAAAAACCTATCCTCAATGTGTTGGTTGTTTTGCGGTGCAAGGAGTGATCTGCGCCAGTCGACAACAGCTTCCAGCACTTTCATTCGCTCATGGGTAAAACGGAATGTCCGTTTAAAAAAATACAGTTCAACACGACGCTTGAAATCAATAAGCCTGTGATATTTAATTTTCTCTGCCAAAAGGAAAGAGATGGGCGAAGAGTATGTAATCTCAACCGATCCATATACTCTTCTTATTTCAAATATCGGATCAAAGATGTTATCTATCTGAACATCTGTTTCAACACCTTCTTGAAGATTATTTGGCCAACTTATTCCATTGAGCTTTTCACCCAATGGCGGCTTGAGCAAAAGAAATCTTGAATTCTCCTCGCCCGCCTCAAAGAACTTAAAGAAAGTAAAATTGTTCTCCTTGCGACCGACTGAGTATCTTGATGGAATCTCATTCTTGGTCGCAATACGACAAGCCGCCAGAAAAACTTTTCTGCGCCACCAATTCATCTAATGTGTGATCCCAAAAATTTTATACATCATGCCAGCTAAAGCCCTCACCATTCCTGTCAACTTGGGTGGCGGTATACGCGTATGTAGTTCGCCCTGAACAACCCTCAACATCCTGATTATGCTTGCGAAATGAACGTTTCTTATCGCCTTTTTTTGCAAGGTTTCGTATAATTTGGGCCGAAACCTTGCAATTTCGGGGTGGGGGATGAAGGCAAAACCGAAGGGTCCAGAGCAAGACGATCTGTTCCGCGCGCGGCTGGTCGAGATCATCGATATGCGTCATGCACTGGTGAAGCTGGCGGATTTGATTGACTGGGATTTCTTTGAGCGCGAATGGGCTGGGTTCTTTCCCTCGCAAGAGGGACGACCTGCAACGCCATCGCGTCTGGTGGCAGGGCTGCTCTATCTCCAGCACGCCTACAGGCTGTCTGACGAGGCTGTGGTGGCTCGCTGGGTGGAGAACCCCTATTATCAGCATTTCTGCGGCGAGGTGTTCTTCCAGCACCGTCCACCCATCGACCCATCATCGCTCACCCGCTGGCGCAATCGCATTGGCGAGGAAGGTGCTGAATGGCTGCTGACAAAGACCATCGAGGCCGGGCGCGCGTCTGGCGCTGTGGATGACAAGAGCCTTGAGCGCGTGTCGGTCGACACGACGGTGATGGAAAAGAACATTGCCTATCCGACTGATGCGCGGCTCTATGAACGCGCGCGCCAAAAGCTGGTGGCGCTGGCGCATGAGGCCGATGTCGATCTACGCCAAAGTTACACCCGTCTTGGCCCTCGCCTGGCGCGACAGGTCGGCCGCTATGCCCACGCGAAACAATTCAAGCGGATGCGCAAGGCATTGAAAAAGCTGCAAGGCTACACGGGGCGGGTTATGCGCGACTTGCGCCGTCATCTGAGTGGCATTGCAGCTGGAGCGCTGCGCGAACAAATCTGCGATGCGCTGGTGCTGACAGGGCGGCTGCTGGATCAGAAACCGAAGGATAAGAACAAGATCTACAGCCTGCATGAACCCGAGGTCGATTGTATCTCGAAGGGCAAGGCGCGTGTGCGCTATGAATTTGGCACCAAGGTCACTATCGCGGCGACCATCGAGGAAGGCTTCATTGTCGGGGCACGCTCGTTGCCTGGCAACCCATATGACGGGCACACTCTGCAAGATGCACTGGCTCAGGTCGAAGTGCTGACTGACATCCGCCCCTCACTGGCCGTGGTGGATCGTGGCTATCGCGGCCATGGTGTGACGCGAACCCGCGTCCTGATCAGCGGAACGCGCAAAGGCATCACGCCCATGCTGGCAAAACTGTTGCGAAGGCGCAGCGCCATCGAAGCCGAGATCGGACACATGAAAACTGACGGTCGACTGACACGCTGCCCCCTCAAGGGCACTGGAGGAGATGCGATCTTCGCTGTTCTCTGTGCCTGCGGCCACAATATCCGCAAGATACTGGCCCATCTCAGGGCTATTTTTGCGCTCATCATCGCCGCGCTCCTGGCCGCTATACGGCACCGTCCGACCAATCAAATCGAGCCACAAGCAGCTTGAGCAGGCAAAATACGTTGTTCAGGATGAACTATGTACACAATATGTTCACCAGATAAAGCTTTCTTAGCGCCGGAACAGGTTTCTATCTCCTTAATCCTTACAGGAAAAGTGGCCATAGTTACAAAACACGCTTTGCCCGCAACCCCTTCCCTTCCCCGCCATCCCCAAGTATAGCGCCCCCATACCCGGACAGGAGCGACCCGCATGCAAGGCAGTGCCAATCTCAACATCATGATGAAAGCCGCCCGCAAGGCAGGGCGCGCTCTGGCCAAGGATTTCCGCGAGGTGGAGAACCTTCAGGTCTCCAGCAAATCGGCGGGAGATTTTCTCAGCCGGGCGGATATCGCGTCTGAAAAGATCATCCGCGAGATGCTGATGGACGCGCGGCCCAATTATGGCTGGCTGGCCGAGGAATCTGACCCGGTGGAAGGCACAGACCGCGCTTGATCTGGCCTATGTGGCGGCGGGGCGGTATGACGGGTTTTGGGAACGCGAATTGCAGCCCTGGGATATCGCGGCGGGCCTGCTTTTGGTGCGCGAGGCCGGGGGCTTCACTGCCCCCATCCGCGAGGGCGAGAGCATCTTGGAACGCGGCGAGGTGATCGCTGCCAATTCCGAAATTTTTGACATATTCGCCAAAACCATCCGCAAACGCCCTGCGTGACGCAGGGCTTTTCCCCTGCCAGCCAAGCCCCTTGGCACCCATCTGGCAAAGGTTAAGGCCCCATATCTGACATGGCCCGTCCGGGCCTTGGGTGCGGCTTAGGCGCTGATCTTTTCCACAGTCAGATTGCCATTGGTATAGACGCAAATATCCGCGGCAATCGCCATTGCGCGGCGCGCGATGTCTTCGGCGCTCATATCCGTGGCCATCAGCCCGCGCGCGGCGGCCAGCGCGAAATTGCCGCCCGATCCAATGGCGGCGATGTCATGCTCTGGCTCCAGCACATCGCCCGCGCCGGTGATCACGAACAGATCGCGCCCATCGCTGACAATCAGCATCGCCTCCAGCTTTTGCAGGTATTTATCCGTGCGCCAGTCTTTCGCCAATTCGACAGAGGCGCGGGCAAACTGTCCGGGCGTGGCTTCCAGCTTGGCCTCCAGCCGCTCCAGCAGGGTGAACGCATCGGCGGTGGAGCCCGCAAACCCCGCAACCACATCAAAGCCACCGGGGCTGAGGCGGCGGACCTTGCGTGCGGTGCCTTTGATGACCGTCTGGCCAAGTGACACCTGGCCATCACCGGCAACAACCACTTCGCCACCGCGGCGCACTGCCAGAATGGTGGTGCCATGCCAGCCGGGAAAATCGCTCATCGCAGCCCCATCAGGTTAGAGAACCCCGCCAGACGGCAGGGGAAAGGCGCGGCACGGGCCGCGCCCTGTGCCAGATCACACCGATTCGGCAATCCAGCTTTGCAGCGCGGATTTGGGCGCCGCGCCAACCTTGTTGGACACAACCTGCCCATCCTTGAACAGAAAGAGCGCAGGAATCCCGCGAATGCCCATGGATGCGGCAGTGCTGGGGTTTTCATCCACATTCACCTTGGCAATCTTCACACGGCCCGCAAATTCGGCCGAAAGCTCTTCCAGAGCCGGGCCGATCTGTTTGCACGGGCCGCACCATTCAGCCCAGAAATCCACCACAACGGGGATATCGGACTGGCGCACTTCGGCATCAAAGGTGGCATCGGTAACGGAAACTGTGGGCATTGGCCCCTCCAATCATTGGTTTCACTTGGCTCAATACCTATGCCCCTGCCGCGCCGGATTCAAGCGCCGCGCGCGCTGCCGCGCCTTGCAAAAGAGTGTCGGGCAATTCCATAAGCTGCGCCTGCGCTGTCCAGAGCAGTGCCACGCGAATGCGCCGTCCCGGAAAAACCTGCTCCAAAGCCACGGCATAGGCCGCCATCCGGCGCAACAGCCCTTCGGGCACCTGCTCTGGCGTCCGGGGCAAAACGCGGTTGGATTTGTAATCCACCGCCAGCACGTCATCTTCAGACACCACCAGCCGGTCGATCACACCATAAAGGGGCTGGCTGGCAAAACTGGCCGAAATCTCGACCTCTGCCAAGGTGCCGGGGGCGAAGAGGGGCGCAAGATCGGGGGCATCCAGCACGCCAATGGCCTCTTGCAGCAACAGATCAGCATCTTCCGGCGCGCCCCCGTCCAGACTGGCCAACAGCGCGCGCGCATGGGCTGGCCAGTTCTCGCGCGGCCAAAGTGGCAGATGTTCCAGCAACAGATGCAGCGCATGGCCGCGGGCAAGCGCGGCGTCGCTCTCCATCCCCTCCTCGCCGCCCAGCGCCTTGGCCCCGCCAAGGTTTGAGGGCGAGAGCGCGCGCGCAGCGGCAGGGGCCATACTGGCATGTTCCCACAAGAGCGCGGGCAATGCAGCCACTGGCGCATCGGGGGCCGCGCCTGTTTGCAAGGGCGCTGCAAGCGGCCAGTCCAGATGCTGATGGCGCAGCCCTGCGCCCGTGGGGAAATCCTGCGCCACCGCGCCCACATGGGCCAGCCCTTGGGCAATCCGGTTATACCAGCAATCGGGCTTTTCCACTGTTCCGGCAGCAGCCACTATCAGCCAGCTTTCTGCCCGCGTCATTGCCACATAGAGCAGCCGCGCATCTTCCTGCATGCGCAGATCGGCGGCGGCCTGCATACTGGCTTGCAGCGCGGGCGGGGTATCATCCTTGCTGCCACGCCAGCCCAGACCATCGCCAAGCGGGAAAATCTGGCGGCGTTCGGGGGGGCTGTGATCGGCGGTGTCAGGCAGGATCACGACAGGCGCTTCCAGCCCTTTCGCGCCATGCACTGTCATCACCCGCAAGCGGCCCCCTGCGCCATCCAGCTCGCGCTTGATCTGGACATCGCCATGTTCCAGCCAGCCCAGAAACCCTGTCAGGCTGGGGGTTTCAATCTGCTCATAGGCCAAAGCCTGCGCCAGAAAGGCATCAATCCCATCCTCGGCCTCGGCCCCCAGACGGGCAATCAGGCGGCGGCGGCCTTCATGGCGCGTCAGGCAGCGCTCTATCAGATCAAAGGGGCGCAAGAAATCGGTCTGGGCGCGCATATCCTCCAGCATGGCCAATGTCGGGGCATCGCCTGCCTCGCGCAGCCGCGCCCACAGAAAGGCCCCGCCCCGCCCCTGCGCCAGCCGGAAAAGCCTGTCCTCTGACCAGCCCAAAAGCGGCGAGCGCAGGCAGGCGGCCAGCGACAGATCATCTTCGGGCGTGGCCAGAAAGGCCAAAAGCGCTGTCAGATCACGCACCGCCATTTCCCCGCCCAGACGCAACCTGTCTGCGCCTGCAATCTCCAACCCTTCGGCTTTGCAGGCGGCGATAATTTCATGAAACAGCGTGTTGCGGCGGCGCACAAGGATCAGGACATCCCCTTCGGATAGGGGCCGCGCGCCCTCACGGTGCGGGATCGGCACGCCGCTATCCACCATCTCGCGCAATTGGCGCGCAATGGTGCGGGCCAGTTGGCGGTGATGATGCTCTTCGGGCATGATATCAACAGGGTCATGCCATTGCGGCTTTTCCGGTGTCTCTGGCCTTGGGATAAGGGGCCAAAGATCCACCCGCCCCGGCAATGCGGCCTTGAAAGCGATATGGTGCGGCGCGCCCCCAAGCCCGGCATCGGCTGGCGGGCGAAACGTGGCATCCACGCTGCGCAACACGGCATCGGAAGAGCGGAAGGAATGCGCCAGAAGCGCTTCATTCAGGTGCAGTTGGGCATCGGCCAGTTTTTGGCGAAACTGCGCCTGCATGGCATCGAAGACCTGCAAATCCGCGCCCTGAAAGGAATAGATCGACTGTTTCTTGTCGCCCACCACAAACAGTGTGCGGCTGGCATCGCGCGCGCCTTCGCCTGCGGTGAATTCCTGCGCCAGTTGCTCTATCACGCGCCATTGGCCGGGAGAGGTGTCTTGCGCCTCATCCACCAGAATATGATCCACCCCGCCATCCAGTTTGAACAGCACCCATTGCGCCACGGATGGATCGGTCAGCAACTGGCCAGCGCGCGCGATCAGATCATCAAAATCCAGCCAGCCGCGCGCAGATTTGGCCTGCGCATAGGCGGGCAGAAAAGCGCGCGCAAAACGGTGCAGCGCGCAAGCGCGCCGATAGGCGGCCAGCGCAATCCGGCGCGGGCGCGCGGCTTCCACCCGCAGCATCAGCGCATCCAGCCTGTCGGCCAGCGTGCCAAGGCCCTTGCGCGTGGCTTTGGTGGGAAAGCTGTTCAGCTTGGCGCTAAACGGCTCTTTCGCGCCTGCCCCTGTCAGAAACAGCCCTTCCAGCGCGACCAACGCCTCCAGATCGGGGGCGCCTTGGGCAATGGTGGCCAGCTTTACCGCGTTTTTTACATCGGTCACGCTGCCGCCCTGCAAATGCGGCACAAGCGCGTCAAAAAGCGCAAATTCGCCGCCCAGAAACACATCGGCCAACAGGCCCTCGAAACTGTCACCGGGGGCAAGGCCAAGATCGGCGGCAAGGGCGGCATCTGGCACAGGGCCGGAAAAGCCAGTGGCATTGGCGCAAATCTCGCGCAGCAGATCATCAAGCTCTGCCCCGGTAAAGACAGCCGCCAGCCCATCGAGTGCCGCACTCCCCGCCCCATCGGCCAGCCCATCCAGAACCTCGCCGCGCAGCGCATGGGCGGAACGGTCATCCATCTCGGTAAAGGCCGGGGAAAGCCCGGCTTCCAGCGGGAAACGCCGCAAAAGGGAGGCGCAAAAGGAATGGATGGTCTGTATCTTCAGCCCGCCCGGTGCTTCAATCGCGCGGGCAAACAGCCTGCGAGCCTCTGCCAGCCCGTCATGGGGGGCCTCGTCTATCTGGGCAAGGGCCGCGCGCAACTCCGCCTCTGGCAGCATCGCCCATTTGCCCAAAAGCGCAAACAGACGGTTTTGCATCTCGGCGGCGGCGGCCTTGGTATAGGTCAGGCATAAAATGCGCTGCGGCTCTATCCCGCGCAGCAACAGCCGCGCCACACGATCTGTCAGAACCTTGGTCTTGCCAGACCCGGCATTGGCCGAAAGCCAGGTCGAGGCCAGCGGATCAGACGCGCGGTTTTGCGCCAGTGTCGCATCATTGAAGCGCATCATCGCCCCCCACTGGCAGCACCACCGGCGCATCCTGCATCACCCATTCGCCATAGCGCGACAGATGGTCATAATCGGAAACCTCGCGCTCTGACAGCAACATGCGCCGCGCGGGAAAGCCCTTCCGGGCGTCCAGATAGGCCGAAATCAACTGCACGAATTCCGCGCGCGTCTGTTCCAACAGCGCGGGCGTTATTTCTGTTTCAACGGGTTTGGGGCTGCTGCCAAGCCCCAGATAGGTTATCCGCGCCACATCGCGCGGGCCAAGCGCCTGAAATGCGCCCTCTTCGGCCATCATGGCTTGCAACAAAAGCTGCTTGTCGAAATGCTCTTGCTGCAAGCGGGTGGGGGCCTGCCCGGTTTTGTAATCTATGATATGAATTTCGCCATCGGGCCATTCATCTATGCGATCGGGCTTTGCGATCAGGCGAAAGGCGGGGGATTTCACCTCCAGCGCGCCCTGTTCTTCCAGCATCAACACGCGCCCCGGCTGGGCAAGGTGAAACTGCAAAAACGCCTGCGCGGCGCGCGCCATGCGCGCCTCCCACAGCACGCGCGCGGCAGGCCAGGGCACTTCGCGCGCCAGCGTGTCACGCGCAAGGGCCATCAGCTGCGCGTGGGGGTCATCCTCCAGCGGGGCGCGGGTAAAATCTTCCAACACCTTATGCAGCACCGTGCCGCGCAACAGGGCATCGGGCGAGGGGTGCAGCGGGTTCAGCTTGCGCAGGCCAAGGACATATTTGGCATAAATCTCATACGGGTCGCGGATCAGGCGGTTTATGGCGGTTACAGGCAATTGGCGCGGGCGGGACGCCACAGGGGGCGCGGGTGCAGGGCGCGGCGCGCGTGTGGTGGTGGCGGGATCATCCAGTGGCAGAGTGCGCATATCAGCGTCAAAGCGCGCGGCCATATCCACCCATTCGCCGCCGCGCGCGCGCATCGCCGCCAGCGCCTCTGCGCCCGCGCCGGGCAGGCCGCCCAGCAGGTTTGTCAGCCGGTTCAGCCAGCGCGAGGGCACGGTCTGGGCCTCGGAATTGCGGATGGCGCGCGAGAGAACCACCGCGCGCGCGCCAATCGCCTGCTGGAAATCATGCGCAGAAAGGCCAATCTGGCGCTCTGGCAGCAATAGCCCGGCATCGGCGCGCATGCGCCGGTTCAGCCATGGGTCTGGGTCGGGGGCCTTGGGCCAGACCCCTTCATTCAGCCCCGCCAGAATAACCAGATCAGCACCTTGCACGCGGGCTTCCAGGGTGCCCCAGATCATGACACCGGGATGGGCGGCAATAGGCGCGCGCACCTCGAACCCTTGCAAATAGCGGGTGACGAAACTCTCATAATCGGATGGAGAGAGGGGGCCACCCGCCCCGGCCTCTGCCGCCAGTTCCGCCATGGCGCGGCGCGCCTGCACGCCTGCGGCAGCGCCCCAAAGCGCGCTTTCTTCCCCGCCTGCAAACCCCTCGGCCAGCGCCAGATGCGCGGCCACCAGATCGGCCAGCGGGCGCGGGCTTGGGTCTGGCTGGGGCGGCAGCGCGGATATCAGCCAGTCCACCCATGCCCCGCAATCGGCCCGCGCGCCGAAATCGCGCAAAAACCCGGCATCGGGATAGGCCATGCCCTTGCGCCTGATGCGCAATTCCAGATCGCGGGTATGGCGCAAATGCGCGCCGCGCTCGCCCGCGCTATGGGTCAGCGGGTGTTTGAGCAGCGCAAGCAGCGCCTGCCCGTCCAGCCTGCGCACCATCAGCCCCGCCACATGGCGCAAAAACCGCCCCGGCGCAGAGAGCGCCAAGGGGCGGCCTGCGCTGTCATCGGGGATAATGCGCCAGTAATCCAGCGCGGCAGTTACCCGGCGTGTCAGCTCGCGGTCGGGGGTGATCAGGGCCGCGCGCTGGCCTTGGGCCGCCGCATGGCGCAGGCGCAGCGCAATGGCCAGCGCCTCCATCCGGGGCGATGGCGCCTCTATCAGCGCCATATCGGCGCAAGCCTCTGCCAGCCCTTGCAGCCTTGGCCCCTCGTCCATCCATTGATCGGTCACAGGCGCAGGGCGCAGCGCGAGAGAGACAAGCCGCCCCCGCGCAGGCGATGGCGGGGGGGCCATATCCCAGCGCTGCACCGCATCTGGGGTCATCTCCAACGCCTGCATCAGCCGCAAAAAGCGGTATTGCGGATGGTCTTCGGGGGCCAGCCCTTTGGGCAGGGCCGCCCATGTTTCGGGCGGCATATCGAAATCAAAGCCGGGCAGCACCACCGCCCCTTGTGGCAATCGCGCGACAGCCTGCATCAGAAGCGCCGTTGTGCCCCGCGATCCGGTAGAGCCTGCGATGATCACAGGATCGGCGGGCGGGCTATCGCGCCAGCGGGCTATCAGCGCCTCTGCCTGCGCGCGCAAACGCCCTTCCGCGTCTGGCGCATCCGGGCGCAGCGCCTCTTCGGCCAAGGTGATAAAGGCCAGAGAGCGCGCCCAATGCCCCGAATGGCGCGAGACATCCAGATCGCGCAGCCGCGCCAAAGGCACGCCCTCGGCCTGCATTTCGGCAAATAGCCGGGCAAGGCTGTCGGCCAGATCATAAAGCGCCGAACGCGGGGCCAGATCGGGCGCGGCCGTCAAGAGCCGCTCTATCAACTGTGCCAACTCCAAGCGGCGGCGCAAGGGCGAAAGCGGGGGCGGCAGGGCGGCGGCGCCTTCAAACAACAGGGGTTCTGTTACCAGCCGGATACGCGGCAACAACCCCGGCCCTTGCGCCACAAGGGCCGCGCGCAATGCGTTGCGCATGCGCGCGGAATTGACCAGCACTGTCACCCTTGCCCGCGCCTCCGGGGCCATCGGGGCCAGCCGCGCGGCCAGCCCTGCGGCCAGCGCTGCGGGGAAATCCGCACCGGGCGGCAGGGCGAAGAGATGCGCCGCGCGCGGATCACCCTGAAACATCATCTGCCCCCGCTTTGGCCAATGCCGCCAGCGCCCCGGCCCAATCCGGGCCAAAGCCTGCAAATTCCAGTATCCGCGCCTCTGGCCCTTCGGCCTGATGCAATGTCACATGCAAGGCGCGCGCGGGCTTGGCCGTGCCCAGCCGCTCTGGCCATTCCACAAGGCAAATGGCCGTGTCGAAGGCTTGCTCCAACCCCAGCTCCACAATCTCAAACGGGTCTGACAGGCGGTAAAGATCGGCATGCCATATCTCGACATCGCCCAGATCATAGCTTTGCACCAGCGTGAAGGTGGGCGAAGGCACATCCTCCCACCGCCCGAAAGCCGCCAGCCGCGACTGGATCAGCGCGCGGGCAAAATGGCTTTTGCCCGCGCCCACAGGGCCAGACAAAAGCACCACATCCCCCGCGCCCAAGCACGCACCCAAAGCGGCGGCAAGCCGGGCCGTCCCCTCTGGCGAGGGGCTATGCAGGGTAAGCGTGCAATCGGGCGTCATGGCCTCTTTGTGCCATGTCTGCGCGCGCCCTGCCAGACCAGATTGCAGCGCTGCGCGCGCGCCTCTCGCCTTAACCCATGCCCTGCGCTATTTGTCAGGCGGTCAGCCCATGGAGAGAATGATGCACATGCCTGCCCCCCTGCCCCTGACCCGCGATCTGGTGCTGATAGGGGGTGGCCATACACATGCGCTGGTCTTGCATGGCTTTGCCATGCGCCCGCTACCCGGCCTGCGGATTACCGTGATAAACCCCGATCCAACCGCCCCTTATACTGGCATGTTGCCCGGCCATATTGCAGGCCATTACGCGCGGCGTGATCTGGATATTGATCTGGTGCAACTGGCGCGGCGGGCAGGCGCGCGGCTGATCCTTGGGCGCGCCACAGGCATAGACCGCGCGGCAAAGCTGATCCATGTCACAGGCCGCCCGCCCCTTGCCTATGATGTGGCCGCGCTGGATATCGGGATCACCTCGGATTTGCCCGAAATACCGGGCTTTGCACAGCATGCGGTAGCGGCAAAACCACTGGGGGCCTATGCGCGTGCATGGGAAAGCTGGCTTGCGCGTGTGAAAGCAGGCGCGGTTGCCCCACAGATTGCCATTATCGGCGGTGGGGTGGCGGGGGTGGAACTGGCACTGGCCAGCCATCACGCCCTGACAGGGCATAAGCCGCAGATCACGATTATCGACGGCGCGCGGCTCTTGCCCCATATCGGCCCCAAAGCCCGCGCGCGCCTGCTGGCCCATCTGGCACGCGCAGGCATTGCCACGCGCGAAGGGGTGCAGGTGGCCCGGATAGATGCGCAGGCCGTGCAGTTGCAAGATGGCACGGAATTGCCTGCAACGCTTGTGCTTGGCGCGGCAGGGGCACGGGCGCAGGGCTGGTTGCAGCAGACAGGGCTGCACCTGACCGAGGGTTTTGTGACGGTGGATAAACACCTGCGCTCTGTCAGCGATCCCGATATATTTGCCGTGGGCGATTGCGCGCATATGGTCCATGCCCCCCGCCCCAAGGCCGGGGTCTATGCCGTGCGCCAGGCCCCTGTCCTGCTGGACAATCTGCGCGCGGCCTTGGGGGCGGGGCGGATGCGCGCCTATCACCCGCAGCGCGATTACCTGAAACTCGTCTCCTTGGGGGGCAAGCGCGCGCTGGCCGATAAATGGGGGCTTGCGCCAGAGGGCGCGTGGCTGTGGCGGCTGAAAGACCGGATTGACGCGGCCTTCATGGCCAAGTTGCGCGGCCCCCCAGCGCTGCCCCACCCCCTGCCCCCCGCCATAGCAGACGGGCTGCGCGAGATGCTGGAAGACCGGCCCCTGTGCGGTGGGTGCGGCGCGAAACTGGGCGCGCAAACCCTGCGCGCGGCCCTGCCCCAAATCACCCATGCCGATATCGAAACCGGCATTGGCGATGATGCCGCCGTGCTGCGCACAGGCGGCGCGCAGCAGGTGATTGCCACGGATCATCTGCGCGCGCTTTGGGAGGATCCCTTTGTCATGGCGCAAATCGCGGCCACACATGCTTTGGGCGATATCTGGGCCATGGGCGCGCGCCCACAGGTGGCGCTGGCCTCTGTCACGCTGCCGCGCATGGCCCCAGAGTTGCAAGCCCGCACCCTGCAAGAGGTGATGGCGGGCGCGCTATCCGTGCTTGGCCCGGCAGGGGCGGCGCTGGTGGGGGGCCATAGCACGATGGGGGCAGAGATGCAGTTGGGCTTTACCCTGACGGGCCTGATAGACGGCACAGCGCGCCGCAAATCTGGCGCGCGGCCCGGCGATGCCCTGATCCTGACCAAAGCCATCGGAACCGGGGTTATCATGGCCGCAGAGATGCAAGGCGCGGCGGCGGGCGAGGATGTGGCGGCAGCGCTGGCGGCCATGCTTCAGCCTCAAGTGCGCGCGGCAGATATGCTGGCCCCCCATGCCCATGCCCTGACCGATATCACGGGCTTTGGCCTTGCGGGCCATCTGGCGGAAATGCTGGCAGACGGGGGCATTGCCGCAGAGCTGGTGCTGGAGGATATCCCCGTTCTGCCGGGGGCCTGTGCGCTGGTGGCGGCGGGGCATGCCTCGGCTTTGGCACAGGCCAACCGCGCGGCCGTCGCCCATCTGCTCCAAGCGCCAGACAGCCCCCGCGCGGCGCTGTTATGCGATCCGCAAACGGCAGGCGGCTTGCTGGCCGCCGTGCCGCAAGCCGAAATGCCCGCACTGCTGGCGCAGCTTCGCGCCCATGGATACCCCGCCGCCTGTATTGGCCAGATCATCAAAGCGCCAAGCCCCGCGATTGTGGCGCGCTGATCCGCCCCGCCTGAGAAAAGCGCCTGATGTAATGGTCGTTATCGGTTATGAAGGGCGGCTATGGGGGGATGGGGGACGGTCGATTTGCCCTTTTGCGCGGAGTCAAGGCCGCAGGCCGCCGCGCATCGCCGGGCCGCCCCCCGGCACGGCGATTTGGCTGCAACCTGCGCTTAGCCTGAGTTTCACGCGGATTTTGCCGCCATAAAGTGACATAGCCCTGCAGGTGCATCGCCGCACCGCGGCCCAGCACTGCGCGGCTTGTCTTTCTGCCCTGTCTTTGGGGAAGGCATGATATCAGCCTCAAGGTGAGGGTTGGCTTTGCATCGGAGCGCGCCGCTCTGCCCCCTCGTGCCAAGCGCGGAATCGAGGCCGCGGGCCGCCGCGCATTGCTGTTCAACCGCGCCCCTCAAGGCATCACGCGCAACACAGGGCAGCGCCCGGCCGCGGGTGGGCGCTCTGACATCTGTGGTCTGCAGTTTATGGTGCAGCCTCATGTGACCTCAATCCCCGCGCAGATGGCAGCAAAGCGCCCGCCCTGGGGGCGGTCGGGCGCTGCCCGGGGGGGCTTTGCCCCCTGTTAACCGGGCTTGGTGCGGGGATTGGCCGGGGAGAACGTGAACGTCCCCAACCCACTCAAACCAGCCCTTCGGTATCTGGTCTATACTCCAAAGCACCGAGTTTTTGTTTTCCCGCAAAGCGCCTTTTGCACCGCATGACGAAAGCTTGCCAACGGAAACGACGGTGCGCGCCCTTCGGCCCTGCGCCTCTGCGTGGTGCTCTCGTCCGACACCCGCCTGCGCCAGGCTGTCGGCATATGCCCTGCGCCAGAGATGACAGGGCAAAGCTTCGCGCATTTGGTGGATTTGCCGCCATGGCCTACTAAATCTGCAAGAACCTTCATTAACTTTGCCTTAAAACACATTGAAAATTCATGCTTTTATTGCATGCCCCCCTATGCTATCGTGTCACCAGAGCAGATGACCCGCATAAAAACCGCGGGCGAAAGCAGAGGCACAGAATGCAGGCGCAATTCTTGCGGATATGTCGTCACGCGCTGGCGTTTACGGTAATGCTATGCGCGGGGTTTATCGGCGCGGGGGCGCAGGCTGCGCCCTATGCGGCCATGGTGATGGATGCCCGCAACGGTGAAGTGATCTTCGCGCGCAATCATGATACCCGCCTGCACCCTGCCTCTCTGACAAAGATGATGACGCTTTATGTGGCGTTCGAGGCCGTCAAACACGGCGAAGTCACGCTGGACACGCAATTCACCGTAAGTGCGCGCGCGGCAGGCACCTCTTGTGTGTGCCTTGGGTTGCGCCCCGGCCAGCGCATCGCGCTGCGGTATCTGATTCGCGCTGCGGCGCTGCGCTCTGCCAATGATGCCTCTGTGGTGATCGCCGAAGGGATTTCCGGCTCTGTCGAGGCATTTGCCGATCGTATGACGCGCACCGCCCGCGCGATGGGCATGTCAAACACCACCTTTCACAACCCCCACGGGCTGACACAGGCTGGCCATCTGTCAAGCGCGCGGGACATGACCATTCTGGGCCGCCAGCTTTATTTTGATTATCCGCAATATTTCAACATCTTCTCCCGGCGCAGTGATCATGCGGGCGTGGCGACCGTGCCCAATACCAACCGCCGTTTTCTGGATGCCTATTCTGGTGCAGACGGGATCAAGACAGGATTCACACGCGCGGCAGGGTTCAATCTGACAGCCTCGGCCAGACGCGGCGACAAGCATATCATCGCCACCATGTTTGGCGGCAGTTCGACAGCGGCGCGCAATGCGCATGTGGCCGAATTGCTGGATATCGGCTTTAGCCGCGCAAGCGCGCGTGTGGCCACGCGCGCGCCTGCAACCCCGGCCTATCAGGGGCGGGGGGCTGTTGCCGTGGCGCAGGCCCCTGCCGCCACCCGCAATGGCGACGAGGATACATCCGCCGCCGCCAAGACGATCCGGTTGCAAATGGCCGTGCGCTCCAGCCCGCGCCCGGCCGCGCGCCCGATGCGCGCGCCTGATCCGGCGGTGTTGCTGGCTGTGCGCGAAAGCGTGGATGCGGTGGTTTCTGAAATTGCGGCCGCGCAGCCGCCCGCGCCCGCGCCCGTCGCGGAACTGGCAACAGTTGCGCCTCAACCGGTGATGGATGCGCCGCCTGCGCGCCCGGAGTCTCTGGCCGTTGCCGATGCCCCGCAAACAGAGCTGGATGTGGCGCTTGCGGCAGGGTTCCGCCTTGCTGATCCGGAATTTCTGGAAGGAACAGAAGCCGCGACAGATGCCGATGCCCTGACCCTGACAGAGGCAAGCCCCATCCCCGAAGCGCGCCCGGAGGGGCTGGCAAAGGCTGTGGCCGAAACCCAGATGGCCGAACCCGATGCAGCCCCCGGCGCAGATACCCTGATTGCACTGGCAGAGGCCCCGCTGCCGCAAGCCTCTGGGGCAGATGAGATGCGCGACGATCCAGATGCGCTGACATGGCTTGGCGCAGAGGCCTCTTTCTTCGATGATGGGCCAGAGCCGATTGAAGATATGACAGCTCATGCCGATCTGGATATTGGCGCAGGTGCGATCCCTGCGGCGGTGCAATCCGGGATTATCCTGACAAGCTCCACCCGCAATCTGGAAACGCAGGCGATTGCGGCCGCCCTCGAGGCACAGATTGACAGCCAGCCCCAAGGGGCGGCCCCGGAAATCGTGCCGCGCCTGTCCACCTCGGATGGCGGGCGGCTTTGGGGGGTGTCCTTGGGGCAGTTCAATTCGCGCGCGGCCGCCGAACGCAGCCTGATCACGGTCAAGATGGCAGAGGCCAATTCGCTGGGCAATGGCGTTAGCCGCATTCGCCAGACAAGCGGGCGGTTTGAAGCGGCCTTTGCCGGCCTGACCCAGACAGAGGCAGAGCGCGCCTGCCTGCGCCTGCAAGCGCGCAGCATGGAGTGCGCTGTCGCCTATCCGTGACAGCGGCGCCGCTAGCGCCGCGCCTTGCGGCGCTGTATGATGCCACATGCCCGCATTCTGCCGTGATTGCCTGACCAGATTTGACCAAGGGCCGCGCTGCCCTGCATGCCACTCGCCCCGCGTGCTGGCCGGGGCGGAACTGTTTGATCTGGCGATTGCCCATATGGATTGCGATGCCTTTTATGCCAGCGTGGAAAAGCGCGACAACCCGGCGCTGCGCAACACGCCCGTGATCGTGGGCGGGGGCCAGCGCGGGGTGGTGACAACCGCGTGCTATATCGCGCGTATTCGTGGCGTGCGCTCGGCCATGCCAATGTTCAAGGCGCTCAAGCTTTGCCCCGAAGCCGTGGTCGTGAAACCGCGTTTTGCGGCCTATGAGGCCGCCTCGCGCGAGATACGCGCGATGATGCAAGACCTGACACCCGCCATTGAACCCCTCTCGCTGGACGAGGCATTTCTGGATCTGTCAGGCACAGCGCGCCTGCAGGGCGCCCCGCCTGCGGTGCTGATGGCCGGGCTTGTGCGCCGGATGGAGCGAGAGTTGCGGCTTTCCGGCTCTGTGGGCCTGTCGCATAACAAGTTTCTGGCCAAGATCGCCTCGGATCTGGACAAGCCGCGCGGCTTTTCTGTCATCGGGCGGGCGGATACTGCAGATTTTCTGCGCGGCAAGCCCATGGGGATCATCTGGGGGGTGGGCGCGGCCCTGCGGGCGCAATTGGAACGCGCGGGCATTGCCACGATTGATGATCTTTTGCGCTGGGATCAGTCCGATCTGGTGGCGCGGTTTGGGGCAACGGGCACGCGGCTTTGGCACTTGGCGCGCGGGCAGGATGCCCGGCGCGTAGCCCCTGACCGCGATGTGAAATCCATTTCCAAGGAAAGCACCTTTGACACCGATCTTGCAGAGGAGGGGCTTCTGGATGGGCATTTATGGCGGCTGGCCGATCAGGTCTCGCAGCGGGCAAAGGCGCGGGGGCTGGCCGGGCGGGTGGTTACGCTAAAGCTGAAGCGTGCGGATTTCCGCAGCCTGACGCGGCAAACCAGCCTGCACAGCCCCACGGCGCTGGCCGATGTGATCTATCGCAGCGCGCGGCCCTTGCTGGCGCAGGCCATGACGGCCGCGCCCTTTCGGCTGCTGGGCGTGGGCATATCGGATCTCTGCCCAGATAGCGGCCCCGGTTTCAGCCCCGATTTGCTGGATCCCGACGCCGCAAAACGCGCAGAGGCCGAACGCGCCATGGACAAGCTGCGCGCCCGGTTCGGGCCAGATGCCGTGGTGAAGGGGCGCGCGCTGCGATAGCGCGCCGAAGCAGGCATGACACGCTGTTTAATACGGGCTTTGAGCGGGTTGGGGACATTAGGGTAGCGCACCAAGCCGCGCAGCGCTGGGCCGCGGGGCGGCGATCTGGCCTTGAGGCTAAGCGGTTTATGGCGGCAATGTCCCCGCGAAATTCAGGCTAAGCGCAGGTTGCAGCCAAATCGCCGTGCCGGGGGGCGGCCCGGCGATGCGCGGCGGACTGCGGCCTTTGCTCCGCGCGAGGGGCGCAAGGGCCAAGCGATGCGCTCCGATGCAAAGCCAATCCTCACCTTGAGGCTGATATCATGCCTTCCCCAAAGACAGGGCAGAAAGACAAGCCGCGCAGCGTCGGGCCGCGGTGCGGCGATCCATCCGCAGGGCTATGTCACTTTATGGCGGCAATATCCGGGCGACATTTAAGCTCAGCGCCCACGGCAGCCAAATCGCCGGGCCGAGGGGGCGGCCCTTTGAGGCGCGGCGGCCTTCGGCCTTTGCTCCGCGCTTGGTGAGGGGGCTAAGCGATGCGCTTCTATGCAAAGCCGCCAGTCACCGTGTGCGTGATATCCTTGCCTTCTCCAATGACGGAGCAAAAAGACAAGCCGCGCAGTGCTGGGCCGCGGGGCGGCGATCCGACCGGGGGGCTAAGCGCTTTATGGCGGCAATGTCCCCGCGAAATTCAGGCTAAGCGCAGGTTGCAGCCAAATCGCCGTGCCGGGGGGCGGCCCGGCGATGCGCGGCGGCCTGCGGCCTTGATTCCGCGCAAGGGTTCGGCCTCAACGTCCTCTCTCCCACCCAAAGCTGCCCGTCATGCCGGAACCATCCGTCAGGTGCGGGCCACTAGTTTACCCCTGTCAGTTCCCGCCGAAAATCGCGCCCAGCACGCCGCGAATCGCATCTTCAAGCGGGGTCGTGCCACCGATTTGCCCCCCGCCGCCCTGCCGCGGCACAAAGGATTGCGGCGGCTCGAACACCGGCTGTTCCGGCTGGATCATGGGCAGGGGGCGCGGGGTCAGCCCCTCATGCACGCGGCTCATGGTTTCGCGCCAGATTTCGGGAGGCAATCCGCCGCCCGTTACCCCGGTAAGGGGCGAGTTGTCGTCATAGCCCATCCAGACGCCCGCCACGTAATCGGCGGTAAAGCCCAGAAACCACGCATCGCGCGCAGCCTGTGTCGTGCCGGTCTTGGCCGCAACATCCCAGCCATTCAGGCGCGCGCGCTGGCCTGTGCCCTCTGCGACAACGCGGGTCATCATCCATGTCAGCACCTGCGCCGAACGTTCCGAGATGACCCGATCCCCAATCCCGGTGCTGGCCCCGAACAGCGGTGCGGGATCTTCCAGCAGGCGCAGTTCGGAAATGCCATAGGGGCGCACTGCACTGCCGCCATTCAGGATACCCGCATAGGCGGCGGTCATTTCCAGCAAATTGGCCTCGGACGCGCCCAGTGCCAGGGCGGGGCCTTCGGCCAGATCACTGTGCAGGCCGAATTGATTGGCCACCTCACGCACCCGCGCCCGGCCCATCGCTTCGGATATCCGCACGGCGGGGGTGTTGAGAGAGCGCGCAAGCGCCTCTGTCAGGGTAACAAAGCCATGAAACTGGTTGTCATAATTGCGCGGCGACCATGGGCCAGAGCCGGGGATATTGATGGTCAGCGGCGCATCTTCCACAATGTCGAACGGTTCAAACCCGTTTTCCAGCGCGGCAGCGAACAGGAAGGGTTTGAAGGAAGAGCCGGTTTGCCGCATCGCCTGTGTGGCGCGGTTGAACCCGCCCACTTGCGCCGAGCGCCCGCCCACCATGGCGCGCACAGCCCCATCCGCAGACATGACAACAACCGCCACTTCGGCCTCTGATCCTTCGCGCACGCGGTTTGCAAACACCTCTGTCACCGCCGCCTCTGTGGCCGCCTGAAGGCGCGGATCAAAGGTGGTGCGCATGATCACATCTTCTGTGGTGGTGCGGGTCAGAAATGCGGGGCCGGATTGCATCAGCCAATCTGCGAAATGAATCCCGCGCGGCGCTTCGGCATTTGCCGATAGTGTTGCAGGAAATGACCGGGCTTCGGCCACTTCATACTCTGTCAGATACCCTTCCTGCTGCATCAGCCCGATCACCACATTCGCACGATCCTGCGCGCGGCGCAGGTTGCGCGTGGGCGCATAGAGCGACGGCGCCACCAGAAGGCCCGCCAGCATCGCGGCTTCGGATGGGCCAACTTCGGCAGCCGAGCGGCCAAAATAGCGCTGCGCCGCAGCTTCAAACCCGCGCGATCCGGCCCCCAAAAAGGCGCGGTTCATGTAGATGGTCAGAATTTCATCCTTGCTGAAGCGCGCTTCCAGCGCAAAGGCATAGGGCAATTCCTGTATCTTGCGCCAGACAGTGCCCCGGCGGCAGTCTGCTTCATAGGCGGCCTCTGAGTCCCATTGCGCCGGATCGAACACGACACCAAGGCAGAGCAGCTTGGCCACCTGCTGCGTGATGGTAGAGCCACCCGCCCCGGAAAACGCCCCGCGCCCGGATTGCAAGTTAGACCGAATCGCCCCGGCGATCCCGCGCGGTGATACGCCCAGATGCCAGTAAAAGCGCCTGTCTTCGGTTGCTATGATGGCATTCTTCAAATGGGGAGAGACTGTTTGCGCGGTGATGATGCCGCCAAATGTTTCGCCGCGCCATGCAAAGACATTGCCATCTTTGTCCAGCATCGTGACAGAGCCGCGCGCGCGCGCATCCAGCAAGTCCGAAAGCGGCGGCATGGTCATGTAAAAATAAGAGCTTGCCAGCAGTAGCAACATGCCGACAGTCGCGCCAAGGCGCCATGTCACACCCCAAGCCAGCCGCCATACAAGGCCGATCGTGCCGCGAATGAAGCGCATGACGATATTGCCTTCCTTGCGCTTTGGGGCAGGTTTGCGCTGGCGGGCCGGGGTTGCCTTTTGGGCCGCGGTTGCTTTGCGCGCTGGCGCGTTGCGCCGATCCGCCACCAATTTGCGCCCGCTGCCGCCAGAACTGCCCATATCTCAAACCTGCTTGCCGGGGTGCTGTCCCATTTTAATGGCTTTTTGCGTGAATCTGCCATGTTTGCCACCAGATTACCACTGCAATCGCGGGAAGTTGTTTACCCGCGCGCCAGCCCGCCATCATCTTTTCGCCTAATTTTTGTGCAATGCTTCTTTTTTGTGCACATATTTGTGCAAATTACCCCGGAACCCCCTGCCGCAGCGCGGCAAGATATTGAGAAATGCCCCCCGCACCTCACTGATTGGCCCTGTGCGATCCTTTGGACACTCGCTCAGAAGAAAGGGGATGACCTGTGAAATACATCATTGCGACAATCAAGCCCTTCAAGCTTGAAGAAGTCCGCGAAGCGCTGACGGGTATCGGCGTGCGCGGCATGATGGTCACCGAGATCAAGGGGTTCGGTGCCCAATCGGGCCATACGGAAATCTATCGCGGCGCTGAATATGCCGTGAATTTCGTGCCCAAGATCAAGCTGGAAATCGCTGTTTCCGATGCGATGGCCGATCAGGTGGTGGAAACGCTGCAAAAAACGGCGCGCACCGACAAAATCGGCGATGGCAAGATTTTCGTGCTTGATCTGGCCGCGGCTACCCGCGTGCGCACTGGAGAAACCGGCGATGACGCGCTCTGAGCCTTTGGCAGCAAGATTTCAGGAAGGACAACACAAGATGCAACTGAAAACCTTACTCCCGCTTACCGCTGCGGCAGGCCTTTTGCCAAGCCTTGGGTTTGCGCAGGAAGAAAGCACTGTCGCCGAAGCTCTGGAAGCGGTGGCAACGCTGAACACTGAAATGGTGTTCATCATGAACTCGCTGCTGTTTCTTGTCGGCGGCTTTCTGGTGTTTTTCATGGCGGCAGGCTTCTGCATGCTGGAAACCGGGCTGGTGCGTTCCAAAAACGCGACAATGCAGGCCACAAAGAACGTGGCGCTTTTCTCGCTGGCCGCGATTGCCTATTTCATCGTCGGCTTCAACCTGATGTATCCGGGCGATGGCTGGGTGATTGAAGGCATGCTTGGCGGTTTCTCTGCCACTGAGCTGGAGCCTGTGGGCGTGACCGCCGAAGATGTCTATGACGTGACATATGCCTCTGTCGGGTCGGATTTCATCTTTCAGCTGATGTTCTGTGCCGCTGTCGCCTCTATCGTGTCGGGCGCTGTGGCCGAACGCATCAAGCTGTGGCCGTTCCTTGTGTTCGTGGTTGTGCTGACAGGCGTGATCTACCCGATTCAGGCAAGCTGGAGCTGGGGCGGCGGTTTCCTGTCTGAAATGGGCTTCTCCGATTTCGCAGGTTCCTCCATCGTGCATGCCGCAGGCGGCTGGGCCGCGCTGGCCGGGGTGCTGGTGCTGGGTGCACGCTATGGCAAATACGGCAAAGATGGCCGCGTGACAGTCATGCCGGGTTCCAACCTGCCGCTGGCAACACTGGGCATGTTCATTCTGTGGCTGGGTTGGTTTGGGTTCAATGGCGGCTCTCAGCTGGCCATGGGCACAATCTCTGATGTGGCCGATGTAAGCCGGATTTTCGCCAACACGAACACTGCTGCGTCTGGTGGTGCTGTGGCCGCGCTGATCCTCTCGACCCTGCTTTACAAAAAGCCTGACCTGACGATGGTGCTGAACGGCGCGCTGGCTGGCCTCGTGTCGATCACCGCAGAACCGCTGGCCCCCTCGCTGGGTGCGGCAACGCTGATCGGTGCTGTTGGTGGTGTGATCGTCGTGTTCACCGTGCCGCTGCTGGACAAGCTGAAAATCGATGATGTGGTCGGTGCGATCCCGGTTCACCTGTTTGCAGGTCTGTGGGGCACGATGGCTGTGCCGCTCAGCAATAGCGATGCAAGCTTTGTGACGCAGTTTATCGGCATGGCGATCATCGGGGCCTTCATGTTCACTGTATCGCTGGTGGTGTGGTTGATCCTGAAAGCGGTGATGGGCATTCGCATCAGCGACGAAGATCAGGTCACAGGGTTGGATAAGACGGAAATGGGGATGGAAGCCTATCCCGAATTCGGCAACACCTGAGACTTGCCCAAGCGAGACGACAAGGCCCCGCGCAGCTTGCGCGGGGCCTTTGTGATGGGAAAGAGTGGCAAATATGCGCCCGGCCTTGCATGTTTGGGATAAGTTTCGCCAGATACTGCGAAGGGCGCTTATGGGGGGAGAGGGGGAAAGTCAGAGCTAATTGCCCTGCGCGGAGTCAAGGCCGCAGGCCGCCGCGCCTCAAAGGGCCGCCCCCCGGCACGGCGATTTGGCTGCACCCTGCGCATAGCGTGAGTTTCGCGCGGATTTGGCCAGCATAAAGTGACATAGCCCTGCGGATGGATCGCCGCACCGCGGCCCGACGCTGCGCGGCTTTGCGCCCTCCCCCAATGTCGCCTAACCGCACCAAGCCCGGTTAACAGGGGCCGCAGGCCCCCCGGGCAGCGCCCGACCGCCCCCAGGGCGGGCGCTTTGCTGCCACAGGCGCGGGGATTGAGGTCACGGGGGATTGTGCGATAAAGTGCAGACCACAGATGTCAGAGTGCCCACCCGCGGTCGGGCGCTGCCCTGTCCTGTGCAGGACGCCTTAAGGGGCGCGGTTGAGCAGCGCTGCGCGGCGGCCTTCGGCCTTTGCTCCGCGCTTGGTGCTTCACTCAGATGTCCCCAACCCGCTCAAACCTGCCCTTGAGCACCCACAGTCAGGCGCAAAACACGCGCGGGGGCTACCCCCCCACAAGCCCTGCCAATTTCACGCGCAAGGCATCCACCGCCGCGACATAGCCTGCCAATGCCCCTTCTGCCGCCGGCAGTGCGGCCGCAATTTCTGCGGCCAGCACATAGGGTGCAGCCGCAATGCCCGCCAAGAGCACTGGCACAGCGAACCCCCGCAGAAAGCTGCGCCATGTCGCGGCAGTGGGGGTGGGCTGGCTTGTATTGCCTTCCTCTACCGCATCGGCGCCAAGGGCACCCGGTGGCGGGCGGAAATCTTCAATATCTGGAAAACTCGCCGGGGTTTGCTTGGCTGTGCTCTCAGGCGGGCTCTCAGGCGGGCTTTCGGGCGGCAGCTGTGGCGCGGCGCTGGGCCAGGTGGGGGCAATGGTGCCGGATTGCTGGCTGTCTTGTGGTTCCTTGGCTTCGGTAGCGCGCAAGCGGGCCTCGAACGCGGCTTCTTCGCGCAAAACATCCAGTGCAGCGCCACTGACAGTGCGCGGCGCAGCGCCGGGCGCTGGCGGCGTGTCGGGCCGCGTGTCTGGCGGCGTGTCTGGCAACGGCGCTTCGGCGGCAACCTCTGGCGCAGGCTTTGGATGCGCCTGAAACCAGATGAAATCGCAAGCAGAGCATTGCACCTCGCGCCCCTCTGGCGGCAAAAGCATGTCATCCACTTCATAATGTGCTTGGCAACTTGGGCAAATTAAGCGCATCTAACTGACCTTGATCAAAACCGCATGCCGGGCATTGGCGCGGCGTTTCTTATGTTGTAGCAAGCACGCAGACGATCTCCAAGTTTATAAACGGTATTTGCAAGGACAGGGATAGAGATGGTCATGGCGAAGGTGTGGCGTTTATGATCGTCTTTGACGGTGTGTCGCATGATTATGGCGGCGGGGCCTTGTTCCGGGATGCTTCGCTCAGGCTGGAGGGGGGCAGTTTCCATTTTCTGACAGGCCCGTCCGGGGCCGGGAAAAGCACCATTCTGAAACTGTGTTATGGGGAATTGCTGCCAAGTTCGGGCAAGATTACCCTTATGGGCCAAGATCGAAGCACCATGACGCGCGACCAGTTGGCAGAGGCCCGCCAGCGCATTGGCGTGGTGCATCAGGATTGTCAGTTTCTGGATCACCTCAGCGTGGCACAGAATGTGGGCCTGCCCATGACGGCCACAGGGCGGCGCTTGCTGGACGCTGATTTGCGCGATTTGCTGGGCTGGGTTGGGCTGGCCGACAGGGCAGAGGCGCTGCCCCCCACCCTTTCGGGCGGAGAGCGCCAGCGCGCCGCGCTTGCCCGCGCCGTCATCGCCGCGCCCAGCCTGCTGCTGGCCGATGAACCAACAGGCAATCTGGATTGGGAAATGTCGCAACGCCTGCTTTTGCTGATGCTGGAATTGAACCGCATGGGCACGGCAGTTCTGATTGCCACGCATGATCTGAACCTGATCCGCTTTGCCAAGGCCCATGCGAATGCGCGTGTTTTGCGCATATCGGGCCGCAAACTGACACTGGCGGGGGCAGAACTGTGAGCACAGGCGCGATTTCAGGTCTGGTTGTGCCGCGGTCGGGCCAAAGCGTGTGGCTGGTCGTATGCAGCGCGGCAGCTATGGCGTTTTTGGCAGTTTTTGTGCTGGCGCTGGCGGCCAGTTCGGCCCAGCTTGCGCGCGGATGGGAAGCGCAACTGGCGGAAACCGCTACGATACGCATCTCTGCCCCGCCCGAAGAAATGGAGTTGCAAACCGCCCTTGTGCTGGAAGTGCTGCGCACCACGCCGGGCATTGCCGAGGCCCGCGTGATGGATGCCGCCGAACAGACCGCCTTGCTGGAAGTCTGGCTTGGCCCTGATCTGCCGCTGGAGACCTTGCCCATGCCCCGGCTGATCGAATTGCGCGAAACCCCGGAAGGGCCAGACCGCCAAGGGCTGCGCCTGCGCCTGAGCGCCGAGGCGCCGGGCGCCGTTTATGACGATCACACCCGCTGGCGCCGCCCGCTGGTGCAGGCGGCCGCGCGGCTGCAAGGGGTGGCCTTGGTGGCCCTTTTGCTCATCGGCGGGGTAACATGCGCCATCATCGCGCTGGCCGCCAGCGCCAGCCTTGCATCCAACGGGCAGGTGATAAAGGTGCTGCGGCTGGTTGGCGCGCGGGACAGGTTTATCGCGGCGGCATTTGTAAAGCGCATATCGCAACTGGCTGTTCTGGGTGCGGCGGGCGGCACGGCGCTGGCCATGGCCGTTCTTTGGGCCTTGCCGGAATTGGGCGGGGCCGCGCAACATATGGCGGGGATAGGGTTTGACGGGGCCGGATGGCTCTGGCCATTACTGGTTCCGCCGGTGGCAATGGGGCTTGCATTTCTCTCCAGCCTTGCTACCGCCTTTCATGTGCTAAGGGGGGTCACATGATGCGTAACGCCGTGCAATGGGTGCGCTCGCTTGTGTTTATCGGGCAGATGTATGTTGCGATGCTGGTGGTGGCGGTGGTGTTTCTGCCCTATGCGATCCTGCGCCGCGATGGGGCCTTGCGGGCAATGCATGTGTATTGCCGCTATGTGCGCTGGTCGGCCGGCGCAATTGCCGGCCTGCATTCCGAGGTGCGCGGAAACGTGCCGCAAGGCCCGGTTCTGGTGGCGGCGAAGCATCAATCCTTTTTCGATATCATCCTGATTTTCGGGGCCTTGCCGCGCCCGCGTTTCATCATGAAAAAGCAGCTTGTCTATGCGCCGATCCTTGGCTGGTATGCGCTGCGCGTGGGCTGTGTTCCCGTGGATCGCGGCAAGCGCGGGCAGGCCGTGAAAGCAATGGTGGCGCGGGTGAAATCCGGGGCCGAAGCGCCGGGGCAGCTGATCATCTACCCGCAGGGCACGCGCGTCGCACCGGGGGTGCAAAAGCCCTATAAGGTGGGGGCGGCGGTGCTCTATGATGAACTGGGTCAGGATTGCGTGCCAGTTGCCACCAATGTGGGCGTATTCTGGCCCCGCCACAGCCTGTTTCGCAAGCCCGGTCTGGCCGTGGTGGAGTTTTTGGAACCCATCCCCGCCGGTGCGCCCCCGCGCGCCTTTCTGGCCCAGTTGGAACCGGTGATCGAACAGCGCTCCGAGGCCTTGCGACAGGAAGCCCTGGCGCAGCTTGGCCGCTGAAATGCTTTTCTCAGGCGCGGCACTGTGCCATCACAGGACAAACCCATCTGAAAGGCGCGTATCCGCATGCCCATGATCCATATTCTGAACGGCCCCAATCTGAACCTTCTGGGCCATCGCCAGCCCGAAATCTACGGGCGTGATACGCTGGAAGATATCGCCCGCGCGGCCCAAGCGCTAGGGCAGGATCTGGGGCTGGAGGTGCTGTGCCACCAATCCAACCATGAAGGCGCAATTGTCGAGATGATCCACGAGGCGCGCGCCACTGCGCAAGGCATCATCATCAACCCCGCCGCCTATAGCCATACATCAGTGGCGATTCTGGATGCGCTGAACACATTTGATGGCCCTGTGATAGAGGTGCATATCTCCAACATCCACAAGCGCGAAAGCTTTCGCCATCATTCCTATGTCAGCGCGCGCGCCAATGGTGTGATTGCGGGCTGCGGCACCGAAGGGTATCTGCTGGCGCTGCGCCATATCGCCAGCCTTTTGCGCACAGGCGCGGCCTAAGACCTATAGGGGGGGCCAAATCCGCGCCGCGCTGCCCTATACTGCAAACGGGGAGTCAGACGGCAACAAACGGGCCTTGTCCATGCGCGAGACGATGATCACCATGAAAGCTGTCACCAGAGAGAGGGACGACATGATATTGGTGATAGATGACCACCCGCTTTTTTGTGAAGCCCTGCAAATGACCCTCTCGGATGCGCTGGGGCTGGCACAGGTGGAAACCGCAAGCTCTCTTGGGGCGGGGCTGGCGGCATTGCGCGGCGGCTTGCAGGCCGATACGATCATTCTGGATCTTAACCTGCCCGATGTGGCGGGGCTGGATGGGCTGACGCGGCTGCGCAATGCCGCGCCGGGCGTGCCTGTGATTGTGGTCTCCTCCATGGCAGAGGAACGCATCATTACCGCCGTTTTGCACGCGGGCGCGGCAGGGTTTGTGCCCAAACACAGCCCGCGAGAGGCCTTTGTCGAGGCCATTCGCGCCGTGGCGCAGGGCGGAACCTATCTGCCCCAGGGCTATAGCGCCCCCTCGCGCGCGGATGATGACGCCGCCACGCTGGCCGGGCGCAGCGCGGTAGAGCGTCTGGCAGAACTGACCCCGCAACAGGGCCGCATTCTGGCGCTGGTCTGCGAAGGCTATCTGAACAAGCAAATCGCCTATGAATTGTCGATCAGCGAAACCACAGTGAAGGCACATGTCACGGCGATCTTGCGCAAACTGGGCGCGCAAAGCCGCACACAGGCCGTGCGCATTGCCAATTCCGCCAGCTTCGCGCAGATATTGCGCGAGTAGATTTCGCCATCCTGACGGGGTGCAAGGCCCCAAACCAAAACACGCCGCGACCACCACACAAAGCGCGGAGATTGCCCCCATGCCGCGCAAACCCTTTGCGCATGCCTGCCCTCCTGCGCTAGGTTTTGGCAATGCACCGCAAAGGGCCAGCGGGAGGGGCTTGATGCAACAGCCAGACGCCTTTATCCGGCGCGCGCAATCAGCGCAGCCCGACACAGCGCGCGCCATTGCAGAAATTCTGGCGCAGCTTCCTGCACCGGAAATGGCGCTTGTGATCCTGTTTGTGGGCGAGGGGCATGATCTTTCCATTCTGGAAACCAGCCTTGCGCCGCTTGCGCAAACCACCCGGATCATCGGCTGCACCACTGCCGGAGAGATTGGCGCAGGCGGCTATCTGGAAGGGCATCTTGTTGCCCTTGGCCTGCCGCGCAGCCTGTTTCGCGTGGCCACCGGGTATCTGGGAGATTTGCGCAATTTTGACCCCGAACGCGCCCGCGATCTGGCCTTTGAACTGCGCGCAGAGGTGACATTTTCCACCGCCGATTGGGCCAATGAAGTGGCCTTCCTGCTGTCTGACGGGCTGTCGCTGCGCGAAGATCAGCTTGTCTGGGCCTTGTCCGAAGCACTGGGCCAAAGCCCGCTTGTGGGCGGATCGGCAGGCGATGGCTTGCGCTTTGGCCAGACATTCGTGCTGCATGGCGCGCGGTTCATGACCGATGCCGCCGTTCTGGCCGTGCTGCGCACCCCCTGCCGGGTGACGGCATTCCGCTTTGATCACCTTATGCCCACCCAACAGCGCATGGTGGTGACAGATGCCGACCCCGCGCACCGGCTGGTGCGCGCGATCAATGGCATGCCCGCAGGGCGGGAATATGCGCGCATTCTGGGCAAAGACCCGCAACATCTGTCACCCTTCATCTTTGCGGCAAATCCTGTGGTTTCCAAAATCGGCGATACCCACCATGTTCTTGCCATTCAGCGGGTGGAACCCGATGGCACCTTGCGCTTCTTTTCCGCCATAGAAACCGGGCTTGTGCTGCGACTGGCCGAAAGCCGCGATCTGGTGGCCCATCTGGAAAGCGAATTGGCGCGCCTGCGCGCCGATGGGGCCACACCGGCAATTCTGGCCTGCGATTGCATCCTGCGCCGGCTGGAGGCCGAGAATAGCCAAAGCCGCCACCGCATTTCCGCTGTGCTGGATCGGCACGGGGTAACGGGGTTCAATACCTATGGCGAGCAGTTCAACCTTGTGCATGTTAACCAGACCTTCACGGGCCTTGCCTTCTACCCGCCCGAAGAAGATGCCGAAGGGCTGGATATCTCTGGCTTTCTGGCCAGTGCGGCAGAGGCGCGCGCAGATGGTTGATTCGATCCTGACTGCCGGCCTGTCGCTGGAAGAGGAAAACGCGCGGCTGCGTGCCATTGTCACCGCGCTGATAGAGCGATCAGAACGCGCGGCCCAAGGCCCCAACCGCCCGGTGGGCCAGCTGAACCATGTGGTTGCGCTGGAACAGCAAATCCGCACCCGCACCCGCGATCTGGCCGAAACGCTGGACAGGTTGCGCGTGGCCAATGCGCGCCTGTCACAGGCCGAACGCGCCGCCGTGCGCGCGCGCAACAGCCTTGCCGATGCGTTGGAGGCCATGGGCGAGGGCTTTGCCATGTTCGATGCCAGTGATACCCTGACAATGTGCAATTCCCGCTTCTGCGCCGATCTGCCCGATGTGCGCCACCGGATCGGGCCGGGGCTAAGCTTTCGCGATTATGTGCGCATCGTATCGGAAAGCCCGGCGCTGAACCTACCCGATGCCATGGCCCGCGCCGAATGGGTGCGCAACCGTCTGGAAAGCCACCGCAGGCGCGATGTGAATTTCATGGTGCCGCTGGTGGATGACCAGTGGTTGCAGGTCAGCGAACAGCGCATGGTCTCGGGTGGCACGGCTGTCACGCAAACAGATGTGACAGGCATGGTGCGCACCGAACGCGAGGAACGCGCAAAACTGTTGGATGAACAGGCGCAGATGGTGCGCGCCACGCTGGATCACATGGATCAGGGCGTGCTTATCTTTGATGCCAAAGCGCGCCTTGCGGGCTGGAACCGGCGCTTGCGCGAATTATTCTCGCCGCCGGTTGATCTGCTGGCAACGGGCACGCCCTTTGCCGCCCTTCTGAACAATCTGATGCGGCGGCGGCAATTGGGGCGCGGCAATATCCGCGCCGTTCTGACAGATTGGGTAAACGGCCCGCCCCATCGCCCGCCCCTGACATTGGAAATTGTGCAGGATGAAGGCGCAGTGCTGGAACTTTCGGCGCAGGCCATGCCGGATTCCGGCTTTGTGATCTCTTTCACCGATCTGACAAAGGAACGCCGCGCCATTGCCGAAATGCACCGCCTGAACGAGACATTGGAAGCACGCGTGCGCGCCCGCACGATAGAACTGGAATCCGCCCGCGATGCCGCAGAGCGGGCCAATGCCTCGAAATCGCGGTTTGTGGCTTCGGCCAGTCATGATCTGTTGCAACCGTTGAACGCGGCCAAGCTGTTTCTGGCCTCGCTGCGCGCGATGGATCAGCCCCCCGCCCAAGCCCGCCTGACAGAGCGGATTGTCAGCGCCTTCGGCTCTGTCGAGCAGATTCTGGGCGCGCTTCTGGATATCTCGAAATTCGATATCGGCGCGGCGCGGGCGAAACCCGAAACCATCGCACTTGATCCCTTGCTGGACAGGCTGCGCGAGGAATTTGCCCCCATTGCCCAAAAGCAGGGGCTGGAATTGCGCGTCCTGCCCTGCCGCGCGCATGTGGTGACAGACCCGGTTTATCTGAAGCGCATCTTGCAAAACCTGCTGTCCAATGCGCTGCGCTACACGCGCAAGGGGCGGGTTTTGCTGGGGGCGCGGGCCAGTGGCGGGGCGGTGCGGCTGGAAATATGGGATACCGGCCCCGGCATACCCGAAGATAAACAGGCAGAAATTTTTCAGGAATTCACGCGGCTTGATCCCGTGGGGCAAGATGGGGGCATGGGGCTGGGGCTGGCTATTGTGGAACAGGCTTGCGCGCTGCTCAATCATCCGCTGGCGCTGCGCTCGGAGCTGGGGCGCGGCACGATGTTCAGCGTCACTGTGCCGCGCGCGCAGCATATCCCGCTTTTGCCCGCCCCCACCCCGCCACGCGAACCGCGCGGCCCGCTGGAGGAAATGCTGGTGCTGGTGGTGGAAAATGACGCCAATGTGCGCCGCGCCATGATGGGGGTGCTGGAAGATTGGGGCACAAGCCCGATAGAGGCCGCCACCCTGGCCGAGGCAGAGGCCCAGATCGCAGAACTTGGCGTGCCACCCGATGTGATTTTGGCCGATTACCAGTTGGATGGCGGCGAAACCGGGCTTGCCCTTATCGCCGCGCTGCGCGCGCGGCACGGGCCTGTGCCTGCGGTTTTGATTACCGCCAATCACAGCCCCGATCTGATACAGACAACAGAAGAGCAGGCGATATTGCTGATGACAAAACCGCTTGCGCTGCGGCGCTTGCGGCGGGTGTTGCAGCAGATGCCGCTTTATATGGACGCCCGCGCAGGCATGCAAACCGCACGGCGCGGCGACCACAGCTATTGGATTTTGCCAGAGGGCTAGAAAAGCGCGCAGCCCCTGATAATGCGCCAAACCACGCAGCCTTTCGGAGCACCCTTTCAGACGGAGCAAGCTTTTGCCCGCTGCCGAAGGCTGGAAACTGTCATCAGCACAGGCTATAGCAGGCGCAAACCCGCCCATAACATATAGGGACAGCGCATGAGCACGATTATCGACATTATTGGCCGCGAGATATTGGATAGCCGGGGCAACCCCACGGTAGAGGTGGATGTTTTCCTTGAAGATGGCACGATGGGCCGCGCGGCGGTGCCCTCTGGTGCCTCTACGGGCGCGCATGAGGCTGTGGAGCGGCGCGATGGCGACAAGGCGCGCTATATGGGCAAGGGTGTTCTGGGGGCCGTGGCCGCCGTGAATGGCGAATTGGCCGAAGCGCTGGTGGGCTTTGAGGCCACCGAACAAGTGGCCATTGATGCGGCCATGTGTGATCTGGACGGCACGCCCAACAAGGCGCGCCTGGGGGCGAATGCCATTCTGGGGGTCTCGCTGGCGGTGGCGAAGGCTGCGGCGCAATATTGCGGCCAGCCGCTCTACCGCTATGTGGGCGGCACATCGGCGCGCACCCTGCCTGTGCCGATGATGAATATCATCAATGGCGGCGAGCATGCCGATAACCCGATTGATATTCAGGAATTCATGATCATGCCCGTGGCCGCCACCAGCATCCGCGAGGCCGTGCGCATGGGCGCGGAAGTGTTCCACACGCTGAAAAAGGAACTCTCCGGCGCGGGCCTGTCCACGGGCATTGGCGATGAGGGCGGCTTTGCGCCCAATCTCTCCAGCACCCGCGATGCGCTGGATTTCATCCTGCGCAGCATTGAAAAGGCGGGCTACCGCCCCGGCGAAGATATCTATCTCGCGCTGGATTGCGCCGCGACCGAGTATTTCAAGGGCGGCAAATATGAGATGCTGGGCGAGGGCCTGTCGCTGAGCGCGGCAGAGAATGTGGCCTATCTGGCGAAGCTTTGCGCCGATTACCCCATCATCAGCGTTGAAGATGGCTGCGCCGAGGATGACTGGGAAGGTTGGACGCTGCTGACAGAGGCCCTGGGCGACAAGGTGCAACTGGTGGGCGATGATCTCTTTGTCACCAACCCCGCGCGTCTGGCCGAAGGGATTGCCAAGGGCTGCGGCAATTCACTGCTGGTGAAGGTGAACCAGATCGGCACATTGACAGAAACACTCGCCGCCGTGGACATGGCGCAGCGCGCGCGCATGAGCTGCGTGATGTCGCACCGCTCTGGCGAGACAGAAGATGCCACCATCGCCGATCTGGCCGTGGCCACCAATTGCGGGCAGATCAAAACCGGCAGCCTTGCGCGCTCTGACCGGCTGGCAAAATACAACCAGCTGATCCGCATTGAAGAAATGCTTGGCGATACCGCGCTTTATGCAGGGAGGTCTATCCTGCGCTGAAACCTTGCATAGGGTGCGCCCCGGCGCACCCTGCCGCCCTTGCCTTTAGCCCGCGCGCAATGTGCCGCCTGTGGCTTTTTCCACCTTCTCCACAATCTTGCGGCTGATTGCGTCCAGCTCTTCCTCTGTCAAGCTGCGCTCGACCGGTTGCAGCCGCACCGAAATGGCCACGGATTTGCGCCCGTCGCCAAATTGCGCCGCAGCCTTTGGCCCGGTGAATTCATCAAATACCTGCACGCCAGCAATCAGCGCCTTGTCGGCCCCGGCGGCGGCATTGACGATGTTCAGCGCCTCTACCTGCGCATCCAGAATGAAGGCGAAATCACGCTCCACGCTTTGCAGCGCGCTTGTTATCAGCGGCTGGCGCGTGGTTTTGCGCGCCTTGGGATAGGGCGGGTTTTCCACAAACACGCTAAAGCCCACAACCGGGCCTTTCAGATCATAGGCTTTGATGATCTTGGGATGCAATTCGCCAAATACTGCCAGCGGCAATTTCGGGCCAAGGCTGATCACCCCTGCCCGCCCCGGATGAAACCAGCCCGGCAAATTGCGCGTGATCTGGAATTTTGCAGGCGCGCCAATGGCGGCAAGCACCGCCTCTGCATCGGCTTTGGCATCATAGAGATCAACCGCGCGGCGGCTGGCGTAAGGATCGCGCGGCGCAGTTGCGCCCACCAATATCCCTGCGGCCTGTATATGCTGCTCTCCCGGCTCTCCGCCGGCAAAGGCGGGGCCAACCTCGAACAGGGCCAGATCGGCACTGCCACGCGCCTGATTGCGCGCGGCCGCCTGCAACAGGCCCGGCAACAGATCGGGGCGCATATGCGTCATTTCCGATGAAATCGGGTTTTCCAGCCGCAACGCATCCTGCCCGCCGCCAAAGGCTGTGGCAGAGGCCGCATCTATAAAGCTGTAGCTGACGCATTCATTATAGCCCAGGCCCGCCAGCATCCGCCGCGCCGCGCGTTCGCGCGTTTGCAGCGGTGTCAGGATCGGGCGGGCAACGCCGGGCATGGGCCGCGCCAGGGGCTTGCCTTCCAGCTTGGTCAGGGACGCAATGCGCGCGATTTCTTCTACCAGATCGGCCTCTCCCAGAATATCGGGGCGCCAGCTGGGGGGCTGGGCCTGATCGCCTGTCAGGGCAAAGCCCAAAGCCTCCAGCGTGGCGCGCTGCGCGGCCTCTGGAACATCCATGCCCACCAGCGCGCGGGTGCGCAGCGGATCAAAGCGGTAGCTGCGCGCGGTATCGGGGATTGCGCCATCCAGCGCGATATCAGACACCTCGCCGCCGCAGAGTTCCACCACCATGCGCGCGGCCATGTCCAGCTAGGTGAAGAAATTGGTGATATCCACGAGGGCCGAGATCGGACGCAGCCCAATGGCGCGCAACCGTTTTTGCAACCAATCGGGCGAGGGGCCATTTTTCACCCCCCGGATCACGCGGCCTGCGAAAATGGGGCAGCCCTTTTCTTTCAGCTCTGGCGCGATGGTCACGCTTATGGGGCACGGGAAACTGCCCTGCACCTGCGCTGCGGCCAAGGGCTTGAGCACGCCCAAGCCCCGCGCGGCCAGATCGCGCGCAATACCGCGCACGCCCAGCGCATCGGGGCGGTTGGGGGTGATGGCAATTTCGATCACAGGGTCATTAAGCCCCGCGTAATCGATAAAGCGCATGCCCAAAGGCGCATCATCTGGCAGATCAATAATGCCGTCATGGGCGTCTGACAGCATCAACTCACGCTCGGAGCACAGCATCCCGTTGCTGGCCTGCCCCCGAATGACACCGGGTTTCAGATCTACCCCGGTGCCGGGAACATGCGTGCCCACGGGCGCGAATACGGCGCGCATGCCCGTGCGGGCATTGGGTGCGCCGCAGACGACCTGCACCTCTTGGGGCGCGCTGTCGGGGCCGTTGGGCCATGTTTCCACCCGGCACAGGCGCAGGCGGTCTGCGTCGGGGTGCTGGGCGGCCTCTATCACGCGGGCAATGCGAAACGCGCCCAGAGTTTGAGCGGGATCGCTTACCTCTTCCACCTCCAGCCCCAGATCGGTCAGCGCCTCTGCGATCTGTTCCAGCGTGGCCTCGGTTTCCAGATGATCCCGTAGCCAGGACAGCGTGAATTTCATGTCATTTCCCCGAATTCGTCTGACTCTGCCGTGGCGGGCGGCCCGGCCCGAATTTCAGCCCGGCACAGGGCCACCCGCCTTTGCACTGCTATCGCCTACCCTTAGCGCGAGCGCGGATCAATATCGTCGTCTTCATCCTCGTCATCATCATCAGGCAGGTTGAAGAAGCTTTCGGCATCGCTGTAATCGGCGGCCAGGCCGGGCGATCCTGACGCTTGGACAAAGGCGTATAGCGCGGGCCACGGCGTTTTTCCTCGCCCTCGGCGGCGGGGTTGTATTTCAGCTTCAGCACATAGCGCGGGTCTTTTTCGCCGCGCTCTATTTCAATGGCATCCAGCTGGTTATTGGCAACAGGGTCAAAGCCCTTCACGCCGCCCGCGACATCGCCATCGGCAATGCCCTGCACTTCCAGTTCATGCAGGCCGCAAAAATCTGCAATCTGCTTGAAGCTGAGCGTTGTGTTATCAACCAGCCAAACGGCGGTGGCCTTGGGCATCAATGGTTTTGACATGACATGAACTCCTGTCATACGAGCGCAGTGCAATGCGCATGCTTCATCTCGTGCCGGGGCTCCGGCTGCAGGGCGGGCCTGCCATTCCTCGATTTCGGGGATGGTGGGCTTATAGCGCGCATGCTGGCAAAGGGAAAGACGAAATGCGCAAAATGATCATGACAGTTGTGGCGCTGGCCGTGCTGGGGGTGGCGGGCTGGGGGCTGTGGCCGCGCTCCATATCACAGGCGGCAGCGCGTGACGGCTATCTGGTGCTGGCCCTGAGCTGGACACCCAGTTGGTGCGCATCTGAGGGCGACAGCCGGGGTGCGGCGCGCTGTGCGCCGGGGGCCGGAGCGGGCTGGCTGGTGCATGGGCTATGGCCGCAGCACGACAGCGGGGGCTGGCCGGAATTTTGCCCCACAGACCACCCTGCCCCAAGCTCTGCCAGCTTGCGCGCGCTGGAAGATATCATGGGGGCCGCCGGGCTGGCTGCGCATCAGTGGCGCAAACATGGAAGCTGCGCCAACATGGCCCCGGCGGAGTATTTCGACCAGACGCGCCGCGCCTTTGCCGCATTGGAGTTCCCCCCAAGCCTGCGCGCCGACCGCGCCGCGCTGCGCGCCCGCCCTGCCGATTTGCTGGCAGATTTTCGCGCAGCCAATCCAGAATTCGGCCCAGATATGGCCGTGCTCACATGCCGCGCCGGGCGGGCGCAGGAATTGCGCCTTTGCCTGCGCCATGATCTGACGCCGCGCCCCTGTGATGACGCCCTTCTGGCCCGTGCCTGCCGTGCGGGGCAGGTGGAATTGCCGGCGTTGCGCTAGGACGGCCCCGCCCTGCCAGATGGCGCGCGCTGTGCTTTGTCTGGGGTCTTGCGCGCGCCTTGGCAAAGCACGCCTGCAACATGCGCCCTACCCCTCTGCCGCGCCGGGCGCGATGAGCTTTGCAATCGCGCCGTGCAGGCGTTCCAGCTTCAATGGCTTTGTGACACAGCCATCAAAACCCGCATCCAGATAGGATTGCACCTGATGGGTCATGGCATTGGCGGTAAAGGCAATCGCGGGGCAGCGCGCACGGCCCTGCGCGGCCTCCAGCCTGCGCATTTCACGCAGCAAGGCCACGCCATCCAGCAGCGGCATGGAAATATCCAGAATCAACAGATCAAACTGGCTCTCCCGATAGCGTTCAAGGGCGGCGATACCATCATCTGCCTGTGTGACATGCGCGCCCAGCTGGCCCAGCATCATGCCAAGGATCATCTGGTTTGTGCGGTTATCATCGGCCGCCAGAACGGCGAGCGGCGGCAAAGGTGCCAGCCCGGCAGGGGCAGGGGTTTGCGGCGCGGCAATGGGGGGTTGTGCGGGAAGGGGCAAGGTAATTGTTACGCTGGTTCCAACCCCCGGAACGCTGTCAATATGCAGCGCGCCCCCCATCATATCCGTCAGCCGCCGCACAATTGCCATGCCAAGGCCCGTGCCCCCAAACCGGCGGGTGATCGTGCTATCTGCCTGTGCGAAGGGTTCCAGCACATGCTCTGCCTGCTGTGCAGTCATGCCAATCCCGCTATCTTGCACATGCAACACAAGCTGTGTCGCATCAGAGGCGGTTATGCCAACACGCACTGCGCCGCTTTGTGTGAATTTCAGCGCATTGCTGATAAGATTGTGCAAAATCTGCATCAGGCGGTGCAGATCGCCCAGCCGATCAAAGCCGGAAGGGTCTTGCAGCGTGACGGCGAAAGACAACCGCTTTTCCGAGGCCCGCAGCGTGTGCACTTCTTCTACCCGGCGCGCCAGATCGGCCAACTGAAAAGGAATGATCTCCAGCTCTATCGCATCGGCCTCGATCTTGGTCATATCCAGCAGATCATTCAGGATATTCATCAGCAATTCGCCAGAATCCATCAGGATCGCAGCCATCTGCTTTTGCGCAGGATCGGTGATCGCAGTTTGCAGGATTTGCGCTATGCCCAGGATACCGTTCAACGGCGTGCGGATTTCATGGCTCATATTCGCCAGAAAACTGGATTTGGCCTGTGTTGCGCGATGGGCGGCTTCCAGCGCGGCCTCGCGCGCTTTTTCGGCCTCTACCAGTTGGGTAACATCGGTAATGGCATAGACAATATGGCAGGTGGCGGGGCATCCGTTCGTTATTGGGGCGGCATTGATGGAAATGTAACGCACCTCATCGGCCAAATGCAGTGCAAGGCGCTGGTTGCGCACCATGGCGCTTCCCCGGCGCAGCCTGACAAAGGGGTGATCTTCGGGCGCGATGGGACAGTCTGCAAGATCAGTCAGCCGCCAATGGGGCGCATCAAAGCGTTGCCCCAGCAGGCCAGAAAGCGGCACATCCAGAATGGTTTCGGCGGCCTGATTGGCAAAGATGATCACCCCTTCTGCATCCAGCACAACAAAGCCAGCCGCATCGGTGCTGACAATCCCTTGCAAAAAGGCGCGTTCCTTGGCCAATTCCTCTTGCGCGGCATGCATATCCGCAATTGCTTTGCGCCGCGTCAGCACAGTGCGCACCACATCGGCAAAGGCCCGCAAAAGATAGGTTTCGCCGGGCAGAAAATCGCCCCGCTCTGTTACGCTGTCAAACCCTACAATTCCGAACAGACCAGAATCATCCAGCATCGGCACCAGCAAAAGAGAGCGGATTTGCTGCGCGGCCAGAATTTCATATTCCATGCTGCCGGGCGCAAAATCGGCTATATCGGCGATGTTCAAAATCTGGCTGGCAATAAGCGGTGCAAACAGGGCCCCGTAATCGGCCACCCGCAAATCCTGCAACTGGTCTTTCATCGGGCTGATACCCGGTGCGCACCATTCATGGGTGTTGCTTACCAACGGGCCGGAAACAAGGAAAACATAGGCCCTGTCACGCCCGGCATAGGCCCCAAGCCGGGCCAGACAGTCATCAAGCGCCCAATCCACATTGGCACAGTCAGAGGCCAGCAATTTATGGATCAAGGTGACAACAAGCGCCTGAATCTCTGTCAGGCGCTCTTCCACCGCAACTGGCGTATCGACATTGTGACTGCGCCCAATTTCCATTTTGGCCTTTTGCGTGTTGCCCCGCGCCTGCACCTGTCGCGCAATCGCCCAACGTGCCAGAGCGTGCTGCCCCGCTTGGGATACCGGCAAAAGATTAACTACTCGTAGCCGCGATTTCGTTTTTGCCGGTCAATCTGGGGCAACTGCGGTCGGATCGGGGCTTGCGCCGCGCAACCCCATGACTATAACCCGCACCAATTTGCGCAGCGCGTTTTACGCGTGGCTGCGCATGCGCGCAGGTCAGTCAGGGGTCCGTCATGCCGAAAAGAACCGACATTCAATCCATCATGATCATCGGGGCGGGGCCAATTGTCATCGGGCAGGCCTGCGAATTTGACTATTCCGGCGCACAAGCCTGCAAGGCGCTGCGCGAAGAGGGATACCGGGTCATTCTGGTAAATTCCAACCCAGCAACCATTATGACAGATCCCGGCCTCGCCGATGCCACCTATATCGAGCCGATCACACCCGAGATCGTGGCCAAGATTATCGAGAAAGAGCGCCCCGATGCCTTGCTGCCCACGATGGGCGGGCAGACCGGGCTGAACACCTCTCTGGCGCTGGCCGATATGGGGGTGCTGGACAAATTCGGGGTGGAACTGATTGGCGCCAACCGCGACGCGATCGAGATGGCCGAAGACCGCAAACTGTTCCGCGAAGCGATGGACAGAATCGGGCTGGAAAACCCCAAAGCCACCATCATCGCCGCGCCAAAGCTGGACAACGGCAAATATGACATCAACGCAGGTGTGGCCGCGGCCATAGAGGCGATTGAATATGTGGGCCTGCCCGCGATCATCCGCCCCGCCTTTACCCTTGGCGGCACCGGCGGCGGCGTGGCCTATAACCGCGATGATTACGAGCGCATTTGCCGTTCCGGGCTGGATGCGTCACCCGTGGCGCAAATTCTGGTCGATGAAAGCCTGCTGGGCTGGAAGGAATATGAAATGGAAGTTGTCCGCGACAAAGCGGATAACGCGATCATTGTCTGTTCCATTGAAAACGTGGATCCGATGGGCGTGCATACGGGCGATTCGATCACCGTGGCCCCGGCGCTTACCCTGACAGACAAGGAATATCAGATCATGCGCAACGGCTCTATTGCAGTGCTGCGCGAGATCGGGGTCGAGACGGGTGGCTCCAACGTGCAATGGGCGATTAATCCAGCCGATGGCCGAATGGTCGTGATCGAGATGAACCCGCGCGTATCGCGCTCTTCTGCGCTGGCCTCCAAAGCTACGGGCTTTCCGATTGCGAAAATCGCGGCCAAGCTGGCGGTGGGCTATACGCTGGATGAGTTGGACAATGACATTACCAAAGTCACCCCCGCCAGCTTCGAGCCGACGATAGATTATGTCGTCACCAAAATCCCGCGCTTCGCGTTCGAGAAATTCCCCAGCTCCGAGCCACATCTCACCACGGCCATGAAATCCGTGGGCGAGGCGATGGCCATTGGCCGCACCTTCCACGAATCCATGCAAAAGGCGCTGGCCAGCATGGAAACGGGGCTGACGGGCTTTGACGAAATCGCCATTCCCGGCGCGCCAGACCGTGCGGCCATCATAAAGGCCATCAGCGCCCAGACCCCCGACCGCTTGCGCCTGATTGCCCAAGCCATGCGCGAAGGGCTGTCAGATGATGACATTCAGGCCGCCACCGCCTTTGATCCGTGGTTTCTCTCGCGTATCCGCGAGATCATGGAGGCCGAGGCAGAGATTCGCGCCAAGGGCCTGCCTGTGACAGCCGAAGGGCTGCGCGCGCTGAAGATGCTGGGCTTTACCGATGCCCGCCTTGCCATCCTGACGGGCCGGGATGAAGCACAGGTGCGCCGCGCCCGGCGCAATCTGGGGGTGAATGCCGTCTTCAAGCGCATTGACACCTGCGCGGCGGAATTCGAGGCCCAGACCCCCTACATGTATTCCACCTATGAAACCCCTGTCATGGGCGATGCGGAATGCGAGGCCCGGCCCTCGGAGCGCAAGAAAGTGGTTATTCTTGGCGGCGGCCCCAACCGGATTGGCCAAGGGATTGAGTTTGATTATTGCTGCTGCCATGCCTGTTTCGCGCTGACAGATGTTGGCTATGAAACCATCATGATCAACTGCAACCCCGAAACGGTTTCAACCGATTATGACACATCCGACCGCCTGTATTTCGAACCCCTGACGCTGGAACATGTGCTGGAAATTCTGCGCGTGGAACAGGAAGCAGGCACGCTGCATGGCGTGATCGTGCAATTTGGCGGCCAGACGCCTTTGAAACTGGCAAATGCGCTGCAAGACGAAGGTATCCCCATTCTGGGCACCTCGCCCGATGCGATTGATCTGGCAGAGGATCGCGAGCGGTTTCAGGCGCTCTTGAATGATCTGGGGCTGAAACAGCCTGTTAATGGCATTGCCTCTACCCGCGATCAGGCGTTCGAGATTGCGGCGCGGGTGGGCTATCCGCTGGTGATCCGCCCCTCTTATGTTCTGGGGGGCCGCGCGATGGAGATTGTGCGCGATGATGCCCATCTGGAACGCTATATCCGCGATGCCGTGCAAGTTTCGGGCAAAAACCCGGTGCTGCTGGACAGCTATCTTGTGGGCGCGGTGGAAGTGGATGTGGATGCGCTGTGTGATGGCGAGGCCGTGCATGTGGCAGGCATCATGCAGCACATAGAGGAAGCGGGCGTGCATTCGGGTGATAGCGCGTGTTCGCTGCCCCCCTATTCGCTTGGCCCGGATATGATTGCGGAACTGCGCGTGCAAACCGAAGCACTGGCGCGCGGCCTGAATGTGGTCGGGCTGATGAATGTGCAATTCGCCATCAAGGATGGCGTGATCTATGTTCTGGAAGTGAATCCGCGCGCCTCTCGGACTGTGCCCTTTGTGGCCAAGGCCACCGACAGCGCGATTGCCAGCATTGCCGCGCGGCTGATGGCAGGGGAAAAGCTGTCAAACTTCCCCATGCGCGCGCCGATCAAGGCCGATGTCGCGCCATCCGAACCCATGCCAATGGGCGATCCCATGACACTGGCAGACCCGCAAACCCCGTGGTTCTCGGTCAAGGAAGCGGTGCTGCCTTTCGCGCGCTTCCCCGGTGTAGATACGCTGCTGGGGCCAGAAATGCGCTCTACCGGCGAGGTGATGGGCTGGGCGCGCAATTTCGCCCGCGCCTTTTACAAGGCGCAGCTTGGCGCTGGCGTGACATTGCCAGAATCGGGCCGCGTGTTCCTGTCGATCAAGGATTACGACAAAGGCCCGCAGATGGTGGAAGCAGCGCAAACGCTGGTTGATCTGGGCTTTGTCATTGTGGCCACACGCGGCACGGCAGATTGGCTGAAGGGCGAGGGCGTTGCCTGCGAGGTGGTGAACAAGGTCTATGAAGGGCGGCCCAATATTGTCGATCTGCTGAAAAGCGGCGAGATTGCCATGGTGCTGAACACCACCGAAGGGGCACAGGCCATAGAGGATAGCCGCGAAATCCGCTCTGTCGCGCTGTATGACAAGATCCCCTATTATACCACTGCCGCAGGCAGCCATGCCGCCGTTATGGCGATCAAGGCGCGCGAAGAAGGCGAAATCGGCGTGCGCGCCTTGCAGCACGCAGCCGATTAAGCCCACCGTCATACTGTGTTGCGAAAGCCCCGCTCAGGCGGGGCTTTTTCGTGCGGCATTTGCCCGCAGCGGGGGATTGTCGATTTCTAGTTGCGAACGATTATCATTTGCATATAAATGCGGGCAACACACAGAAAAAGGAGTCTCCATGCCCCGCTTCGCCCTCCCGACGATCGCCCTTGGCGCTACCCTTGCCCTCGGCGCCCCGCTGCATGCCCAAGAACAGCCGCTCAATGTGCTGGCCACAGTCGCCATGATTGCCGATGTGGCGCAAAATGTGGCGGGCGAATGCGCCACCGTCACCACATTGATCGGCGCAGGCACAGACCCACATGACTATTCCGCCACCCCCGGCGATGTGCGCAAAATATCCGAGGCAGAGCTTATCCTTTATGTGGATCGCGCCCTTGAAGAACGGCTGGCCGATGTGCTGGACAGCTTTCGCGACCGCACGCCCACAGTGGGGCTGGTTGCCGCCAGCTTCCCCCCGGAAGCCACGCTGCAAGACCCGGAAGACGCCGGCAGGGTTGATCCGCATCTGTGGATGGATGCCAGCCGCTGGGCGCGTATTGCCCCTGTGATTGCCGATGCAATCGCCGCGCAGCGCCCTGCATGCGCAGAGACTTTGCAAGCGAATACGGCCGGTTATGTCGCAGCGCTGGACGCACTGCATGACTGGATTGGCGCGGCCATCGCCTCTATCCCCGAAGGCCAGCGCCTGCTGGTCACGGCCCATGATGCCTTTTACTATTTCGCAGATGCCTATGGAATAGAGGCCTCAGAGGCGATTGAAGGGATTTCCACGGCCTCTGAGGCCAGTATCGCAGATATCCGCGATGTGGCAGATTTCGTGATTGCGCGCGGTGTGCCGGCGGTATTTGTGGAAACCACCATCAACCCCCGCACAATGGAAGCACTGGTGCAAGAGGTGCAAAGCCGCGGTCAGGATGTTGGCATCGGGGGCGCGCTATTTTCTGATGCGATGGGTGCAGAGGGCACGCCAGAGGCCAGCTACATTGGCATGATGCGCGCCAATACCACTGTCATCACCCTGGCCCTTGGGGGCAGCCTGCCCGATTGGCCGGAAATCCTGGCCGCGTATGGCGATGGCTCGCCCTAAGCCCTGTCTTGCGCTATGGTATAGCCAAACCCGCGCCCTGCCGCGCCACAGAGAGGCCCGAATATGTCCCGCCCCGCAGATGCCATGCCGGAATCCTTGTCTGACACAGCACTGCACGAACCCGATCAGGCCCTGCATGTAGAAGATCTGACGGTCTCTTATGGCACAACAACCGCGCTGTGGGATATTGATCTGGATATCCCCCCCGGCGTGATGTGCGCCATTGTCGGGCCGAATGGATCGGGCAAATCCACCTTGCTGAAAACCGCGCTGGGGCTGGTGCGCCCTGTGGCCGGGCATGTGCGCTTTCTGGGCCGCCCGGTGGCCCAGATGCGCGGGCAGATCGGCTATGTGCCGCAACGCCAGAGTGTGGATTGGGATTTCCCCACCACCGCGCGGGATGTGGTGGAAATGGGGCTGTATCGCCGCCTTGGCTGGTTGCGCCGTCCGGGCAAGGATGCCCGCGCGCGCGCCATGGAAGCGCTGGCAGAACTCGGGATGCAGGATTATGCAGATCGCCAGATCAGCCAGCTTTCCGGCGGCCAGCAACAGCGCGTTTTCATTGCCCGCGCGCTGGTGCAGGATGCCCCCATCCTGATCCTGGATGAACCGATGGCGGGCGTCGATGCCAGCACAGAGGCCGTTATCATCGCCCTGCTCAAACGCCTGCGCGACAGCGGGCGCACCGTGATTGTGGTGCATCATGATCTGACCACGGTGCAAAGCTATTTCGACTGGCTGGTGATGCTGAATGTGCGCATCATCGCCCAAGGGCCAGTGGCCAAAGTATACACCCCCGAAAACCTGCGCGCCACCTATGGCCGACACCTGGCCATGATCGCCGCGCCTCTGGATATGGGCCGGACATGAACACGCTGGGCCTTGGGGGCATTGTTGGAACAGTGCTGCTGGGCGCGGCCCTTTTGGGCGCAATAAGTGGCATGCTGGGGGCCTTTGCCGTGCTGCGCCGCCAAAGCCTGCTGGGCGATACGCTGGCCCATGCCGCCCTGCCGGGGATTTGCCTTGGCTTCATTCTGGCAGGCACGCGCGATCTGGCCAGCATTCTGAGCGGGGCTTTTGCCACAGGCGCCTTGGCAGCGCTGGCCATGATGCTGATTATCCGGCGCAGCACGCTGAAAACAGATGCCGCCCTTGGGATCGTGCTGAGCGTGTTTTTCGCTGTGGGGGTGGTGCTGCTGACATTCGTGCAGGGCCAGGGCAATACCGCCAGCGCCGGGCTTGCAACATTTCTGTTCGGCCAGGCGGCCGCCATCCTGCGCGCCGATCTCTGGGTCATGGCGGGGGTGGGGCTGGCCGCGCTGGGGGTGGTGCTGGCCTTGTGGAAGGAATTCAAGCTGGTCAGCTTTGATCCGGAATTTGCCCGCGTGCAGGGTTTGCCGGTATTCTGGCTGGAAGCGGCGCTGACAGTGCTGGTGGCGCTGGCAATCGTGGTCGGGTTGCAACTGGTGGGGGTGGTGCTGATGGTGGCGCTGCTGATTGCACCTGCGGCAGCCGCGCGGCAATGGACGCGCTCTTTGGGGGCAATGGTGGTGCTTTCCGCCCTGATCGGGGCGGCCTCTGGCGCAGGCGGGGCGCTGGTCAGTGCGTCTGTGCGGGGGCTGGCCACAGGGCCTGTGGTGGTGCTGATCGCAACGGGGTTTGTGCTTGTCTCGCTTCTGGCCGCACCGGGGCGCGGGGTGATCTGGCAGGCAGTCGCCGCGCGGCAAGCCCGCGCGCGCATCAGCGACCGCCGCGTTCTGACCACGCTGCAAGGGCTGGCCACCGCCCATGCCGATACCCGCTACCCCGCCGAAGGGGGCATGCTGAAAACCGCCCTTGGCGCGATGCCGCGCGCGGCCCATCTGGCCGGGCTGGAGGCGCGCGGCCTGATCCGCCCTGTTACCCACCCGCCAGAGACAACCCCGCATTGGGAACTTACCGGCGCTGGCCATACCGAGGCCGCGCGGCTGCAAGACAAGCTTCTCCCCCCGCAGGCCGACACAGCCGCGCCACCGCCTGCAAGAAAGCCCCGCCCATGATCACGGCGTTTTTCAACTCCATCCCGGCCATGATCGTGCTGACAGGCTGCCTTGTCGGGGCCTCTGGCGCGGTGCTGGGCAGTTTTCTGGTGCTGCGCGGCAATTCCATGCTGACAGATGCCATCAGTCATTCCATCGTATTCGGGATCATTGTTGTCTGGCTTTTGACAGCGCAGGTTTCCGGCCCGGTGCAAGTGATCGGCGCGGCGCTGACAGGGATATTGACAGTGGCGCTGACAGAATTGCTTGCACGTTCCAGACTGGTGCGGATGGATGCCGCGATCGGGCTGGTTTTTCCGGCGCTGTTTGCCGCAGGGGTGCTGCTGATCTCGGTCTATGCGCGCGATGTGCATATAGATGTCGAAACCGTTCTGTTGGGAGAGATTGGCTTTGTCTGGCTGGATACATGGCCCGTTCTGGGCCAGCGCGTCCCGGTCGCGGTGGTCACGCTGGGGGTGATGCTGGTGCTCAATCTGGCCTTCGTGCTGGCCTTTTGGAAGGAATTGAAACTCGCCAGCTTCGACCCCGGCCTTGCGGCTGCGCTGGGGTTTTTGCCGGGGGTGCTGCATTATGCGCTGCTGGGCCTGACCAGCATGACCGCCGTTGCGGCCTTTGATGCTGTGGGGGCTGTGCTGTTCATTGCCTTTGTCATCGTGCCGCCTGCCACGGCCTATCTGCTTACCCAGAGGCTCTGGGCCATGTTGGCGCTGGCGGTCATGCTGTCGGTTACGGCCTGTCTGGCAGGCTATGGGCTGGCCGTGCTTTGGGATGTCTCGATCGGGGGGATGATGGCCAGCATGACGGGGGTTTGGTTTGCACTGGCGTTTTTATTCGCGCCGGGCCGGGGGCTGGTGGCACAGGGGCTGGCCGCGCGGCGCGGGCGGCTGGATCACGATTGCCGCGCCTTGGTGGCGCATCTGTTCACCCATCAGCACACCGAAAAGGCCGCAGAGGAAAACACCTTGGGCGCGCTGGTGGCGCATCTGCGCTGGCCAGAGCCACGCGCGCGCGCCGCCATATTGCGCGCGCTTGATCGCGACATGATCGAACGGCAAGGCGCGCTGCTAACCTTGCGTCCCAAAGGCAGCGCCGAGGCCGAGGCGATTTTCGGGCGCACCGAAATGTCGGTGCGCTAAGGGTATATGGCGAAACGCCGGGAAGCGGGAGATCACAATCTTCAGCAGGCTGGGACAGCCCCGCCGCTCTGCTGCGGCGCGCTATACGAATTCCAGCCGCGCAAGCGCCAGATCAACACGCATTTCGCGCCCGATGGCAACAAGCCCGATTCGCGACAGCCGCACGGGCTGAACAGGCAAATCCGTGCGGTGCGGGGTGAAATCCGAAAACGGCACAAAGATGTGCACCCAACGCGCAGGCACTTGCAATTGCGCGCGCCAGCTTTGCCAGACCCGCGGCATATCGGGGCTGCGCAGATGGATATTGTAGGGTGCATCATTGCCATGCAGCAGGAGTGACAGGCCCGCAAAGCGCGATGCATCCAGCACCTGCCCCTGTGGCGCCAGATCAAGCGCCATTTGCACGAAACCGCCATTGTTTTCCAGACTGACAGCGCCTGTCAGATGCAGCGCTGGCTTGCCGTAATGCAGGCCGCGCGACAGCGCGCCCGTGCTCACACCGCCCATCACGGTATCGGCCACATAGCGCCAGTGCTGGCCATTGGCGGCCCGCAAACCGGGGCCGCCGCCATCTTCCAGAACCATGCTATCAGGCTTGCGGGGTGGCGGGGCTGGCCTCTGCCAGTTTGCTGGCCTGTGCGATCCAGCCATCACGCGTGATCCGGCCTTTGAAGTTCAGGCTCTCATCGACCCATGCAATTTCAGCCTCGCCCCATTTGGCGATCTGCCAGAAATGATAAATCCCCAGGTCATTCAGCTTGCGCTCCAGCACCGGGCCAACGCCGGAAATCTGTTTCAGATCATCCGCCGCCCCTTGGGGCGCGGCAAGGGCTGTGGGCTGGGTGCCCATCTCTGGCGCGGCAGGCGCAGGGCTAGGCGCAGGGCTAGGCGCAGCAGAGGCCACAGGCGCGGCGGCAGTCTTGGCATGGCCAGCAATGGGGGCTTTGGTTTGGGGGGGCGTTTCGGCAATGGTAAAGATCACCCCCACCACCAGGGCGACAACCGCCCCAACAGCGACAGAGCCATTCCCCTCGATCCCGACAATCAGATAAGACACGGCCGCAGCAACTGCCCCCGCCGCTGCTGCAATCGCCCATCCATAAAGCGGCGGCGCATTCTTCATTTCCGCATGTGGCATTCCGAAAACTCCCTCTTTTCTAACCCGTTCTGGCGCAAAGGGCGCGTCAAATAACTGTAATACGATTTGCACGTTTGGAAAGTGCTTCCACACCGAGCGCTTGTAGCGCCGCTGTGGCAATGTGATCTGCCGTCAGTTCGGCATCATGATACATCTGTTCCGGGCTGCCTTGGTCTATGAACCTGTCCGGCAATGTCAGGGTGCGAATGGCAAGCCCATGCTGCAACAGCCCCGCATTGGCCATGTAATGCAGCACATGCGCGCCAAAGCCCCCCTGCGCGCCCTGCTCTATGGTAATCAGCGCCGCATGGTGGCGGGCAAGCTGGGCAATCAGATCGGTATCCAGCGGCTTGGCAAAGCGGGCATCGGCAATGGTGCAGGTAATGCCGCGCGCCTCCAGCGCCTCGGCGGCGCGCATGACCTCTGGCAAATGCGCGCCGAAAGACAAGAGCGCCACGCTCTCGCCCTCTTTCAGCACCCGGCCCTTGCCGATTTCCAGCACCTGCCCGCGTGCTGGCAGATCGACGCCAGACCCTTCGCCGCGCGGATAGCGAAAGGCAATCGGGCCGGCATCATGCGCCGCCGCTGTGGCAACCATATGCACAAGCTCTGCCTCATCGCCTGCGGCCATCACCACCATACCGGGCAGATTGGCCAGAAAGGCCACATCAAAACTGCCCGCATGTGTGGCCCCATCCGCCCCCACCAGCCCCGCGCGATCTATGGCAAAGCGCACAGGCAGGCCCTGAAGGGCGACATCATGCACAATCTGATCATAACCCCGTTGCAGGAAGGTGGAATAAATCGCGCAAAAGGGTTTCAGCCCACTGGCGGCCATGCCTGCGGCAAAGGTGACGGCATGTTGTTCGGCAATGCCCACATCAAACACCCGGCGGGGAAAGCGCTGGCCCATGATATCTATGCCTGTGCCATTGGGCATGGCCGCACTTACCGCCACGATCATCGGGTCGCGCGCGGCCTCATCCGTCAGGGCGCGGCCAAAGACAGAGGTATAGCTGGGCGCATTCGCCCGCCCCTTGCTTTGCGCGCCAGAGGCCACATCAAATTTTGAAACGCCGTGATATTTGCAATCGGCGGCCTCTGCGGGCGCATAGCCCTTGCCCTTCACAGTGCGCACATGGATCAGCACCGGTCCTTCGGCGCGGGCATGGGCCATGCGCAGCGTGGCCAGCAGATCGGGCATGGAATGGCCATCAATCGGGCCGATATAGGTAAAGCCCAGATGCTCGAACATTGTGGCATCTGGCGGGCCGCCACAGGCGCGGGCGCGTGCCGCAAGGGCCTGTTCGCGCAGGGAATGGGGCAATGCCGCCATAAACCCCTGGGCAATCTCTGACAGGCTGGCATGGGGCATGTTCAGCCGGTTCAGATAGGTATTCATCGCCCCCACCGGGGGCGCAATGGACATGTCATTGTCATTGAGGATCACAAACAGCCGCCGCCCTTCGGCGCCTGCATTGTTCAGCGCTTCATAAGCCATGCCCGCACTGATCGAGCCATCGCCGATCACGGCAATTGCATCACCTGTGGGCTGGCCCATATCGCGGCCAATGGTAAAGCCCAGCGCCGCCGATATGCTGGTGGAACTATGCGCCGCGCCAAAGGGATCGAACACCGATTCACTGCGCTTGGTAAAGCCCGACAGCCCACCGGCCTGCCGCAGGCTTGGCATATGCTCGCGCCGCCCTGTCAAAATTTTATGGGGGTAGCACTGGTGCGATACATCCCAGATCAGTTTGTCAAACGGCGTGCGGAACACGGCATGCAAGGCCACTGTCAGTTCCACCACGCCAAGCGATGATCCCAGATGCCCGCCGGTGCGGCTGACGGTTTCTATCGTTTCGGCGCGCAGTTCCTGGGCCAGCGCGTCCAGTTCCAGATCACTCAGATCCCGCAGATCGGCAGGGCCTGCCACGCGATCCAGATGGGGGGTTTTTGACGGGGTGGGCTGTGTCGGTTGCATGGGCGTTCCCTTTCATTTTTTGATTTTGAACTGGCGCCCAAACGCAAAAAGGGTGCCGTGGGGCAGGCCCGCACGGCACCAGTTTCCTGTCGCCAACAGGAAAGGGAACCGGGCGTCACAAGCCCGCGTCCGAACCGGCTATATGGTTCGAACCCTTTTGGGGGCAGGCCGGCGGCAAAGCCGCCCTGCGCCCCGATCCGTGTTACACTGTCGCCCAATCCAAAGGCGCTTCCAGCGCGCTATAGGGCATGGGCGGCGGTGCATTCTTGCTGTCGCTGGGCAGCATTTGCCCAACGCCCCAGATAATGGCGTAGAAGATGCCAATCGCCAGAAGGAACAAGGCCGCATATCCTGCACCGCGCAACATCTCGGAGAGCACCCAGTTGCGCAGGCGCGCGGTGGGGCTTTCCTGGATATAGTCGTGTTCAACCATGGTCAGTCACTCCTTAATCATAGGTGGGACGGAAGCCGCGTTCCTCGGCCCAGATAGCCCAGTTATCGACCACAGTTCCTGTCAGCAGGATACCGATACCGCCTGTCAGCGTGGTGAGCACAGCAAACCACCAGGCCCAACGGTGAATCCCTTCCATTGTGGCATTGAAGCCCATCGTCCAGCGCCAGAACAAGGCGGCGCGTTCGGATGCCGTGCCCCGATCCACGATCTGTTCCAATTCACGGTCGCCACCGAAGCGCGAGACCGCCAGAATCGTGGCCCCATGCATGGCAAACAGCAAAGCAGAGCCATAGAGGAACACGATAGAGAGCGCATGGAACGGGTTGTAGAACAGGTTGCCATAACGCAGCGAGAACAGATTCGTCCAATCCAGATGGGTGAAGATGCCATAAGGCACAGCCTCTGACCACGACCCCATCAAAACAGGACGGAACAGCCCCAGAACCAGAAACAGCCAGATGGCAGAAGCAAAAGCCCAGGCCACATGTTTGCCCATGCCCAGCGCTTCGGCGCGCAGATAGGTGCGTACCCACCATGTCATGACCGAAATCAGCAAGAAGAAAGAGGCAATCAGGAAATAGCCGCCCTCTCTCATGGGGGGGATGCCCAGACCGTATTCAGGGCTTGGCGGATCCAGCGACAGCCAGAACAGATCACGCAGGAACACGGCCGGGTTATACCCTGCCTGATCCCAGAACCACAAACCCACCATCACAAACCAGATCGCACCTGTGGCCAGCGAGATCACGCCCATGGTGCCAAGATAGATTGGCCCAAGCTGCGCATTGCCAAACCAGCCCAGCAGGTTGGAGAAGCTTGCAGATTTGGTGCGGTTGCCCAGCTCTACGCCTTCAACCAAGCCCATTTCCGGGGCGGCGCGCACCTGCACCTGTGTAAAGATATTCTGATACTCAGCCATTGACGCCTCCTGCGATATCGCGCCACCAGGGCAGATCAAGCCACCAATCCCACCAGAAAACCCACTGGTCGAACCAGATCGTGCCCGAAATCACGATACAGACAGCCGACCAGAAACCCGCATTCAGCGCCAGAAGAAGGCCCAGACGGTGAATGCCAAGTGTGCCCACCGAATAGCCGATCAAATCGCGGAAGAAGGTATCTTCATGGTCGGGCGTTTTCATCGTATCGCCCTTTTTTGCGGGGTTGGCCGCCGACAGAACCAGCGCGCCATGCAATGCCAGGGCAAGTGTTGTGGTGAAGAAGAAGGTCACCGCGATCATATGCGCAGGGTTGTAGTGGAAATTGCCATAGGTATAGCCAACATTGGACACCCAATCGAGATGCGTCCAGATGCCATAGGGGAAGGCATGCCCCCATGCGCCCATCAGCACGGGCCGGATAACAACCAGTGTGACATAGGCAAAAATTGCCACGCCAAAGGCGAATGGCACATGCAGACCCATGCCCAGCTTGCGCGCGATTTCAACTTCGCGCAGCGCCCAGGACACGAAAGCGCCAATGGCGCAGATGGTCACAATCTGCCACAACCCGCCTTCAAGCAGCGGTGCAGGCCCCAACCCATAGGACAGGGGTGGTGGATTGATGGAAATCAGCCAAGGGTTCCAGGTGCCTTGCAGCACTGCCCCCCAGAAGATCAAAAGCGTTCCGAGGACGGCGAAGAAAATCGTCGTTACCCCGAAGAAACCGACGTAGAACGGCCCAACCCAAAAGTCGAACAGATTCCCGCCGACCAGCGTGCCGCCCGGCACGCGGTATTTTCGTTCGAAGCTGAGCAGTGCCATGCTTCCCTCTCCACATTATGGCGCACAGGCCCAGAATTCAGGCCTGCCGCGATGGGAAAATCCCGTCTCTGAAATCGTCGCGGGCGACATGCAAACGCCACCGCCCGCGACATTTTGGGGCCTCGGCCCTGCTCAGTTGCCCGCAGCGCGTGCAGCCGCAGCAGCGAACCAGTTGATGCCGTTGGACAGCACCACCAGGTGAATCATCGCTGCAAGCAGGAAGAGGAAGACACCCTGAGCCACGAATACGCGGCGGGGGTCGAAGATGAGCCATATCTTGTAGAATTTGGACATTTCTTTTCCTTCCTCAGAACCAAGGACGCCAGATATAGGTTGCGATATGCGCAACCACTGCAACGCCTACAAAAAGCGTCAGACCGCTCATGTAGACCGAGTGCAGTTCCTGGGCCTGCTCATCAGTAAGACCTGTGAAAGACAGATCAGTATTTTCAGCCATAGTATCCTCCGGATCATAAGACTGACGCCGCACACCCTGCGGCCGGGAAGATGTCACCTTGTCACGGGCGGCACCGCTCCCGCAGACCCTGGCCTACGGGAATTCTGTTGCGCAGCGTTCAGCTGCGGAAAATGATGGGCGCGATCACGCTGGCATCTTTCAGCGCGCGGCCCACAGGGCCAAGGCGCGGCAAGCGGCCCGTTGTCACAACACGCCAGGACCAGGTCAGAACCCCGGTGGCCAGCGCCAGAAGAAAGATCACGCTGAAGTAAAGCTTGTATTCCCAGGCGCGTGCCCGCTCGGCGCGGGGGCGGGGGGCATTGACGGTATAGTCAGCCATTTTGCAGTCCTCCTATCTCTCATTCAGGCGCGGGCCAGACCGGGGCGCAATGCCTCGACCAGATCGCTGTCAACTTCATCGGCCCCGCGTTCCAGCGCGGCCTTCTCCACTGCATCGCGCAGAGTGCGCGCGGCAGAAATTCGGGTTAGAATCGGGTGCTCGGCCACAATCCGGTCAAGCTCTGCCTTGGCCGCTTCCGACCATGGCAAATCGCGTTTCAGATGCGCGGGCGTGGCCTCTGCGGCATCCATCTGGCTGCCAAGCGGCAGGATATGGAACAGCGCATCAAACAGGCCATTGCACACTTCTTGCAGCACATAGGTTGCACCGGCATAGCCCATCATCGGCGTGCCAGTATGACGCCTTATGGCCGCACCGGGAAAGCTGGCGGGAATGAAGGCAGGCGCGGGGCCGTGCCCGGCCTTCAATTCGGCCAGATACATCTTTTCATTGATAGACCCGAACACGATCAGGGGCCGCTTTTCGCCCATCAGGGCGCGCACCCGGTCATTATCGGTTTTTGCACCGCCCACACGCGCCACAGCAAAGGCACAGGGCATGCCCAGATCATTTTCCAGATAGTTGCGCAAACCGCGCGCATAGGTTTCATTCGCCACCACGGCAAAACTGGCCGTGGCGTAGAAATCCTGCGTGACAGAGCGCCACAAATCCCACATGGGTTTCAGCGTCGAATGCTTCTCGCGCGCGATGAAGGGTTCAGGATCAAGCCCCAGCAAGTCGCCAAGGCGGCGCAGAAACAGCGTTGTGCTTTCCATGCCAATGGGCGCTTGCAGATAGGGCTTGCCCAAAACCTCGGCCAAGCCGCGCCCGAATTCGCGATACATCACGATATTAACATCGGCATTCACCAGATTGCGCATTTCGGCCAGATGCGCGCCCAGCGGCATGACCATATTCACCTCTGCGCCGATCCCTTCCACCAGACGGCGGATTTCGGCCAGATCAGAGGGCATGTTGAACACGCCATACATTGGCCCAAGGATATTGACGCGCGGGCGCGCGCCCTCTTCGCGCTTCTTCTCTGGCGGCATACGGCCCTTGGTCTGGCCAAATTCCGTGAAGATCCAGGTCATCGCGCGGTCGGCGCATTGCCATTGATCCTCATCAATGGTGCGCGGCAAAAAGCGCTGAATATTCGTGCCCATGGGCGTCACGCCCCCGCCGATCATCTCGGCGATAGAACCTGTCACCACCACGGCAGGAAGCGCAGGATCAAGCACTTTCCACGCGCGTTTCATCGCGCCCTCAGTGCCATCGCGGCCCAGTTCTTCTTCGCCCAGGCCGGTCACGACAATGGGCAATTCATGCGGGGGCAGCGCGTCTGTATAATGCAAGACAGATGTGACAGGCAGGTTTTCACAGCCCACAGGGCCATCAATCACCACTTGCAACCCTTTGACGGCGCAGAAGGCATAAACCGCCCCCCAATATCCGCCCGCACGATCATGATCTTGCACAAGCATCAGATCATCTCCTGCGCTTTGGCGGCTTTGGCCGCTTTATCCAGCTTCTTCTGGTGCTGTTCGCGGAAATCGGGGCGCAGATTGGGGCTGCCCTCCCAGATGCCTGCGGTATCGCCTTCGCCCACGCCCTCGAAGAAATCGCGCATCTTGTCCATGCGGGCCTTGCCAGCAATAGCGGCATTCACCACCTCGCCCAGGCTGCCCGCACCGGCAGGCCCCATCAGGGGGCGCGCGGAAATCAGATTGGTGAAGTACAGCGCCGGTGTGCCCCTTTGCTTGGCATGTTGCACAACAGGCGTTGTTCCGATCACCAGATCAGGGTCAAGCCCATCGGCTGCCGCCAGATCATCGGCCAGCGAGGCGCGGAATTTCACCACCACGCCGCGCGCTTCCAGCCAGTCCCGATCTGCGGCAGACCAGCGCGAGGCCGCGCAAGCCGTGCCCACATAGGCCACATCCGCGCCACTTTCGATCAAAAGCCGCGCGACCAGCAATTCCGAACCTTCATAACCCGACAACGTAATCCGCCCGGTAATGGGTGCTTTCGCCAAGGCCCCGCGCACTGCAGGCACAAAGGCATTTTGGGCCGCTGCAATCTGGGCCGGGGCCACATTGAAGGCCGCGCCAATCGCGGCCAGCCAATCATGCGTACCCTCTACCCCCACAGGGGCAGAGCCGATAACGGGGCGGCCCGCCGCCTCGAACTCGCGCACGGCGGCGGCATAGAAGGGATGAATGGCCGCCACTGCGCCACAATCCAGCGCGGCATACAGCTCGCGCCATTCGCGGCAGGGCACAACCGGGCCAGCCGCCAGCCCCATAGGCGCCAGCATGGCACCAATCATCATGGGATCGGCTGGAAACATCTCTCCCAACAGCGCCACGCTGGGGCGGTCAGAACGGCCAGCAACCGGCGCAGGCACAGGCCCGGCCATAATTTCCTGACGGGCATAATTCAGCATCGCGCCTGCCAGCACATCCTTGGCCTCGGCATGGGTGGGAATGCCGAAACCGGGCACATCAATTCCGATAATCCGCACCCCGTTTATCGCCTTGGGCAAAAGCCGCAGTGGCACGCCAGAGGCCGTGGGCACGCAAAGATTGGTCACCACAATGGCATCATACCGCGCAGGATCGGCCAGTTCATGCACACCGTCGCGGATATCTTCAAACAGCTTGCCCGTGACCAGCGTTTCAGAATTGAACGGCACATAGCCGACAGAGCGCCGCGCACCGTAGAAATGCGACACGAATGTCAGCCCATAGACGCAGCAGGCAGAGCCGCTGAGAACAGTTGCCACACGCCGCATCCGCAAACCCACGCGCAAAGACCCGAAGGCGGGGCACATGGATTCGGGCTTGTCATGCGGGCCGCGCGGATAATCCTTGGCGAATTGATCCAGAATTTCGCCATTTCCGGCGGCGCGGGCGGCGGCTTCCATCTTCTCGGCGGGGGCATGGCAGCCCATGCCATCGGCCTGCACGCCCTCTGGCACGTCCGAAGGGGCGCGTTCGATCACCTTTTCAACAGGCGTATCGGCGGCACTGTCATAGCCCACCTCTCCGCCTGTGCTGATCTCTGCGAAATCTTCAGGCATCGTCATACACCACTTCAAGAGAGGCTTTCACGGCTGCATGTTTGCCGCGCATATCGGCATCGGTTGCGGGCACAAGCACCACATCGCCACCGGTATCCTTGCTGTCAAACAGCGCCAGCAACCCATCCTGATCCAGCGGTTCGGGGCGAATGGGCGGGGCAATGCCCACGGCCTCTGCCAGCCCGGCAAAAAGCGGGCCCCATTGGCTTTTTTCAGTGCCAACAATCTGGTAATTGGCGGATTTCTTGCGCAAATCCTCATCGGCGGGGATTGTGGCCAGCACCGGGATTTTCACGGCATCCGCAAAAGCCTGCGCCTCGCCCGTGCCGTCATCTTTGTTGATAACCAGCCCGGCAACACCCACATTCCCGCCCAGTTTGCGGAAATATTCCACCGCAGAGCAGACGTTATTGGCCACATACAGCGATTGCAGATCGTTGCTGCCTACCAGAATGACCTTCTGCGCCATGTCGCGCGCAATGGGCAGGCCAAAGCCGCCGCAAACCACATCGCCAAGGAAATCCAGCAAGACGTAATCAAAATCCCAGTCATGGAAGCCCAGCTTTTCCAGCAGTTCGAACCCGTGGATAATGCCGCGCCCACCGCAGCCCCGGCCCACTTCCGGCCCGCCCAGTTCCATCGCGAAAACGCCGTTGCGCTTGTAGCAGACATCACCGATCTGCACCTCTTCGCCCGCAAGCTTTTTGCGGGTAGAGGTTTCGATGATCGTGGGGCAGGCTTTGCCCGCAAATAGCAGGCTGGTTGTATCGGATTTCGGATCACAGCCAATCAGTAGCACGCGCTTTCCCTGTTCGGCCATCATGCAAGACAGATTGGCCAGGGTGAAGCTTTTGCCAATACCGCCCTTGCCATAGATCGCAATGATCTGGGTGTGCTTGCTGGGCGGGTCTTGCGGGATTTCCAGCGTTGGCTCTTCCTGCGCTTCCTCTCGAAGGCGCTGGTCGAAATCCTTCAGATTAGGGATGTCGAGGGTCATGCAGCTTCCTCCCAGTCAAAGATCATTTTCAGGCAGTCAGGATCGGTGAAGGCCGTTTCATAGGCCGCCGCCGCATCCTTGGGCCGCGCGCGATGTGTAATCAGCCCGGACAGAGAGAGCGTGCCGCTCTCGATCATCTCGCGCGTGGCAATCAGATCTTGCGGTTGCCATTCGGCGGCAATGCGCAAACGCGCCTCGCGCATGAAGGCGGGCACGAAGGCAAATTGCAAAGGCTTGGTATAAAACCCCGCCAGCACCACTTCGCCATTGCGCGCAATCCGGCCCACAAGCTGATCGATCAGCCCTTCGGCCCCAGAGGCATCCATGATGCAGCGGTAATCGCGGCGGGTATCGGTATCGGGGTGGCACACGGCATAGCCTTGGGCACCAGATTGGCGCGCGGGGTTCACTTCCCAGACCTGCGGCGCAGGCGCGCCAGAGGCAATGACAATCCGCGCGATCAAACGGCCCAGAACACCGTGGCCCACAATCAGATCGGGCATGCTGGCATTTGGCCCGGCTACAGCATGGCGCGCAGTTGCCGCCAGCGCCAGAAGCGCGCCTTCCGGCCCCATGGCAGGGTCAATGCGGGTAACGCGGCTGGCCTCAGTCACCAGATAGCGAGAGGCCCCGCCAAACAACCCATATACCGGCCCGGCATCGCCCGGCGTAAAACAATTAGCCCCCGGCACGAAAACGCGCTCGCCGGGCTTGAAGCCTGTCTCGGCCCCGGCCTCGACCACTTCGCCCGCGGCCTCATAGCCCGGCACAAGCGGATAGCCCATGCCCGGAAAGGGCGGCATCTCTCCCGACCAGAACAGTTTTTCCGTGCCTGTGGAAACGCCCGAATGCCCGATACGCACCACCAGATCCCCCGGCCCTGCCGCCTTCAGCCCCACCCGGCCCAGCGCAAGCTGGCGAGGGGCGGAAAGGATGATGGCGTCAGTCTGCAAAGGGTATCTCCTAGCGGGCGCATCTCATCTGCAACAGCAGTGAATGGCGAGTCGTGTGCCTATAATGTAATCATAACGATACAACCTAAACTGTCAACTCTTATTGACACCCAAAATCGCTCACAAGACCACTCAGGCGGGGGCAGGCCGCTTCTCTGCTTGCAAAACACAGGTCACAAAGCGCCTTTTGCCCTTTTCTTTTGAAATATTCGCAAAACCCGCCTCTGAAAGCAGTTCCGCAATACGCGCCGCGCTGCGGGTTTGGCCTGTTTCCATCGCCAATGTGTAAACTGAAAAATACACATCTGTTTGCGGATCGGGCCGCGCGCCGCCGGACATCGGCTCTATCACCAGCACCCGCCCGCCGGGGGGCAAGGCGTCATGCACCTTGGCCAGAAGCGCGCGCACAGTCTCATCAGAATGATCATACAGCACCCGCACCAGCGAAATCACATCCGCCCCCTCTGGCAGCGGATCGCTGCGGAAAGAGCCGCCATGCCGCGCAATCGCCTCTGGCAGTGCCGCTTGCGCCACCACATCGGGCAGATCAAACAGCGCCAGTTCCAACCCCGGATAGCGCGCATGCACAGCGCGCAGGAACATCCCTGTTCCGCCGCCCACATCCAGCAACTTGCGCGCCCCTTTGAGAGAGAGATGCGCCAGCGCCTCTTGCGCCACAAGATGCTGGCTTTCGGCCATCAGCCGCGAATAGCGGGCGGTTTGCTCTGGGTTTGCGCTCTGGCCGCCAAAAACATAGGGCCAGAACTGCGCCAGCTTGGGCCGGGTTTCCCCCCGGATAAAGGCCACAGGATCGGCCAGATCATCGTATAGAACATGATGATGGCGCACCATATCGGCCAGCCCCGGCACGGCCAGAAAGGCCGCGCCACGCCGCGCCAGCCCATAGTTTGCACCCCTGCGCGTCAAAAGCCGCATGGCCGCACCGGCCTGCAACAGAATCGCCATACGCTCTGGCGGGACATCGCAGCGCGCGGCCAAGGCGGCCACTGTTGCAGGGCCATCGGCCAGCTTGTGCAACACGCGCAATTCCACCAGCGCTGTCAGCATCTGGCTTTGCACGAATCCTTGCATCAGGTCAAAAATCGCGCGCCCCTCGGCGCGGGCAATGCCGCGCAATCCCGGCACGCGCAGCGACAGCGCCTGAAACCACGGCGCGGCCACCAGCCGATTGAAAAACCCCACAGGGCGAAAGGCGGGCGCGGGGCTGTCTGTCACAGCGCTACACCCGGACAGGGGCAACCGGGGTCATGCGTTCGGCATATAGCCGCACCAGCTGGGCAAGCTGCCCTTCGCCGGGGCAAGAGGGGATAGACGAAATCGCCCCGCTGAGGATATCTTGCAAATGCTTGATCGCGCCTTGCACGCCATATTCTTCCACCGCAGAGGGGCGCTTGTTCAGCACATCTTGCCCGGCAGGCTTGCCAAGCGCCGCTTCGTCATACAGCGCATCGCGCAGATCATCGGCCACCTGAAACGCCTCGCCAATGCGCGCGCCCAGTTCCACCCATGGCTCTGGCTCATGGCCCGCGGCCTGCGCGCCCATCTGGGTCGCGGCCACGAACAGCGCCGCCGTTTTGGAACGGTGATAGGCGCCCAGATCGACCTTGCTTTCACTCTCCCAGCCCTGCCCCGCTCAAATGCCATGCGGCATGCCAGTATGACGGGCCAAAAGCCGCGTCAGGCGCAGCGCGCGGGCGGCATCGGTATCGGGAACATCGGCCAGCAGATCAAAGGCGGCAATGATCAGGCTATCGCCTGTCAGAACGGCCAAGGGTTCGGAATAGGCCAGATGCACAGTTGGCTTGCCGCGCCGGAAATCGGCATTGTCAAAAGCGGGCAAATCATCATGCACAAGGCTGGCGCAATGGATCAGCTCCAGCGCCGTGGCTGCACGATCTGACAGATCGGGCCTGTCATCACCACAGGCTTTGGCCACGGAGAGGCAAATCGTGGGGCGAATCCGCGCGCCACCGGGGGTGACAGCATAATTCAGCGCCGAGGCCAGCCGCGCAGGCACGCTGCCCTCTGGCGTATCGGCCCCCTGTGCGCGCGCTATGGCCTGTGTCATGGCTCTGTCGATACGTTTGCTCAGCTCCATAGCGCCCCTCATCCGGTTGTGTCATACAATTTAGACAGATAGTGTAAATTATACTGGACAGTTTTGGACAAAGAGTCAACAATTCCTGACATGAAGATGCAGAAAGACACAGTGCTTGTTATTGGCGCCGGAATGGGCGGGCTGGCGGCTGCCATCAGGCTGGCCGCTGCCGGGCGCGATGTTACGCTGCTGGAGGCGCAGGGCTGGCCGGGCGGCAAGATGCGCACCCTGCCCAGCCCCGCCGGGCCAGTGGATGCCGGGCCAACGGTGCTGACGCTGCGCGATGTGCTGGACGATCTGTTCCAGACCGCCGGGGCAGAGCTGGACAGCCACATCACCCTGAAAGCCCTGCCGCTACTTGCGCGCCATTTCTGGGCCGATGGCACACAGCTGGATCTGTATCCCGATGCAGCGGCCAATGCCCATGCCATTGGCGCGGCCTTTGGCACACAGGCGCGGGATGAATTTACCCGGTTCGAGCGCGAGACAGGCGCGCTTTTCGCGGCCTTTGAAGCGCCCATCATGCGCAGCCCGCGCCCGCGCATGGGCGCTGCGGCCCGCGCCATGCTTGCGCGCCCTGCCCTGTTGCCATGGCTTGCGCCGGGGCGCAGCCTGAGTGCCATGCTGGAGGCACGCTTCACCCAGCCGCGCTTGCGCCAGTTGTTCGGGCGCTATGCCACTTATGTGGGCGGCAATCCCGCGCTTGCCCCTGCCATCCGTGGCCTGATCTGGCAGGCAGAGGCCGCAGGCGTCTGGGCCGTGCAAGGCGGCATGGCCGCCCTTGCGCACGCCTTGGCGCGGGTTTTTACAGCATTGGGGGGCGATTTGCGCCTGAATACGCCAGTTGCGCGGATTCTGACCAAAGGGGGCCATATTGCCGGGGTGCAGCTTGGCTGCGGCGCAATCCTTCCGGCTGCGCAGATCATCTTCAACGGCGATCCCGCCGCCCTGCCCTTCTTGCTGGATACTCCCCGCCGCGCGCCAAAGCGCCACCAGACCCAGCCGCGCAGCCTGTCGGCCAATGTCTGGACATTTGCCGCCACAGTGCAGCCCGAAGGGCTGGGCCAGCAGGCGCTGGCCTATCACAGTGTTTTCTTCGCCGATGATCCCGCACAGGAATTCGGGCCATTGGCCAAAGGCCGCACCCCCGCTGCGCCCACGATCTATGTTTGCGCACAAGACAGGCTTGGCGCACAGCCCCTTGGCCCAGAGCGGTTTCAATTCATTCTCAATGCGCCCGCGCTTGCACCGGGCGCGCGCTATAGCAAGGACAGCCCATGCCCGACATCTCCGCTTTCCCGTCTGGCCCGGTTCGGCCTGCATCTGAACCCCGAACCACTGCCACAGGCGCTGACACAGCCGCAGGATTTCGCGCGCCTGTTTCCGCACAGTCAGGGGGCGCTTTATGGGCTGTCGCCCAACGGGGTGATGGCCACATTCCAGCGCCCGACAGCACGCATGCGGATAGCGGGGCTATATCTGGCGGGGGGCGGGGTGCATCCGGGGGCGGGCGTGCCGATGGCGCTGATATCGGGCAAACACGCAGCAGCAGCAGCGCTCAGCGACCGGATTTCCGCGCCCATGTTCCGCCCAATGGCTATGCGTGGTGGTATATCGACGGGATCAGCGATGACGGCGCGCGCGCCCTCTCGGTAATCGGGTTTATCGGATCGGTATTTTCGCCATGGTATCGTTGGTCGGGGCGGCGCGACCCGCAAAACCATTGCTGCATCAATGTCGCCACCTATGGCCCGCAAGCCCGCTTCACCATGACAGACAGAGGCCGCCCCGCCCTGCGCCAATCGCAAGATGTGTTCGAGGTTGGCCCCTCGTCCATCCGCTGGGAAGGTGACCGGCTGGTGATAGAGGTGAATGAAGTTTCCTCACCCCCGCTGATTTCGCGTGTGCGCGGCACGATCACCCTGCACCCGGAAGCGCTGTTTGGCCAAAGCTTTGATCTGGCCCCCGATGGCAGCCACCGTTGGCAGCCCTTTGCCCCCATCGCGCGCATAGAGGTAGATTTGCAGCCGGGCCATAAATGGCAGGGGCATGGCTATTTCGACAGCAATTTCGGAGAGGCCGCGCTGGAAGATGATTTCCGCTATTGGACATGGGGGCGCTTTCCCAATCGTGGCGGCGCGGCGTGTTTTTATGATGCCACCCTGCGCGATGGCAGCACGGCGGCGACGGCGCTGCAATTCCACCCCGATGGGCGGCTGGAACATATCGCCCCGCCGCCAAAGGCGCGCTTTGCGCGCAGCCTTTGGGCGGTGCGGCGCGAAACCCGCGCCGATGCGGGGTTTCAGCCCCGGCAGGAACTGGCCATGCTGGATGCGCCTTTCTATACCCGCGCGGCTGTGCGCACGCGCATTGACGGGGTGGAAACTGTGGGCGTGCATGAGGCGCTGGATTTGCGCCGCTTCGCGCAGCCACTGCTCAAGCCCATGCTGGCCGTGCGCGTACCGCGCCGCAGGGGCTGGCAGTTTCCAGATTAAAACGGGCAAAGCCCCTCCCGTGACGCGGGATGCTTCATGCGCCAGCCGCAAAGCGCAATCTCCGGGCAGGCAGGGTATATGGCGAAGGTCTGGAACAGGCCGCGAAGGAACTTGAAGCTATACAGTTGCGCGGCGTCAAGACAGCAGGCCACCCGCCCCGATCAGGGATCGCCCACAACCGACATATGCCCACTTGTGCGCCGCAAAAACGGCAGCACCAGTTCGGCCACGGCCTCTGGGGCCTCTTCATGCAGCAAATGCCCATAGCCAGTGATTTCGGCATAGGTTGCGCGTTGCATCCGCGCCGCCGCCTCGCGCGAGACACGGGCGGGAACCGCCTTGTCCTTGTCCGAGGCAATCAGCAGACAAGGCAGCATGATTTGCGGAAACCGCTCTATCAGCGGTTCCAGTTGCCATTGCGCCATCATGCCCAGCGTCCCTTCCACATGGCGCGGATCGCCGACAAGGCGCTGATACATCGTCACCGCCTCTGCATCCAGTTGCGAGCCTGTGCCGCGCAGCAACCCTTCCACCTGCTTGCGCTTGGATGTCAGGCGCGTGACAATCGCGGCCACAAAAGGGCTGGCCGACATGGCGCGGGCAAGTTTGGGAAACAGCCAGCCTGCAAACCCGTCAAACGGGCCAAGGGCCGCGTTTATCCCCACCACAGCGCGGGGCGGATTGGGCAACACCTCTATCAGGCGCAGCGCAATGGCCGCCCCTGCGGAATGGCCGATAATCGCCAGGGGCCGCCAGCCCTGATCGGCGCATAGCGTGGCCAGATCATCGGCCATCGCATCCAGCCCCAGCCGCATCATACCGCCTGCGCGGGTAAAGCCCTGCCCCGGCAGATCGGGCATGATAAGACGATATCCGGGCAAATACCGCGCCAGCCTGTGAAAACTATGGGCAGAGGCCCCGGCCCCATGCAACAGCAACACATCCGGCCCCTTGCCCACAATCTGCACATGCCATTCATGCGGGCGGCAGCGTATAACCCTTGACTGCGCGCTTAAGGGCCAGTCTTTGGGAATGCTGGACATCTCTATCCCCCCAGCGCGGCAGAGAGGGTGGTGGAGAGCGTTCGCGCATCGGCACGCGGCAAGGCAATAAGCGTGGCGCGCATCTGGGCGGCCAGTTCGGCAAGCTGCGGCTTGGGCCGCAAACTGGTATCAATCACCAGCGCAGGAATTTTGCGCGCAGCAATGGCGCGGGCAATCTGCGCGGCCTCTGCCCCGGCCTGCGCGCGATTGGCGCTGCCATCCAGCGCGATATTTCCGCGCCCATCTGTCAGAAAGGCCAGCGTGGGCGCCATGCCATGCCCGCGCGCCTGTTCGGCCGTGGCAAGGGCGATTTGCAGCGCATGGGCAAGGGGCGTTGCCCCGCCACCGGGGAGGCCCGCAAGCCTGCGCTTGGTCTGCACCAGCGAACGCGAGGGCGGCAAACACAGTTCCGCGCTATGGCCGCGAAAGGCCACAAGTGCCACATGATCGCGCGCCGAATAGGCTTCGGCCAGCATCAGTTCCACCGCGCCCTTGGCCTCTGCCAAGCGCGCCAATGCGGCAGAGCCAGAGGCATCGACCACGAAAATCAGCACACGGTCGGTCTGATCCTGATAGCGCTTTATGCGAATATCGGCGGGCATCAGAAGCAATCTGTCCACGCCCCGCCCCGGCATCATGGCGCGGCGCATCTTTTGCCATGGGGCGGCCTGACGCAGCGTTGCGATCACATCCACCCGCGCGCCTGCGCCGGGCTTGCCCGCGCGCGACGGCAATGGCCTGCCCCGCCGCAGGGATTTGCGCGCAGCCCCCGCGCCGGAATTGCCGCCCATCGCACGCGCCACGCGCGCGGCCTGAAGCTGCGCCAACAGCCCCGGTGGCAGCGCGCTGCGCGCCGCGTCAATCAGCATCTCTTCGGGGATATCCTGAAGGCTTTCATTCTGCGCGCCCGCCTCTTCGGGTGGGGTCTGGGGCGGCTCTGGCGGCGCATCATCCGGCTCTGGCGCCGTTTCGGGGAAATGGCGCGCTTTATGCGCGTAACACAGCGCCACGGCGATTTCCAAATCTTCCTCTGCAATTGCCCCTGCGCCGCGCCATGCTGCATGGGCGCGCGCGCAGGCCAAGGCCAGAAGCGGCGCGCGCAGGCTGGCAATGCCCAGATCGGCGGCCACATGCACAAGCCGCGCTTGCGCGGCATCTGTGGCCATATGGGCCAGCCGCGCTTGGGCCGTCGCAATCAAGGGCAGGCTCAGGGCAAATTCCTGTGTCTCGCCCCAAGCGAAACTGTCCAAATCCACAAACAGGCCCAGACGGTCGGCCAGTGCAGCGGGCAGGCCCTCGCCCTCTTCGGCCGCTTCATCCTGCGCGACAAGGGCAAGGCCCGCATCCTGATCCAGCGCCTGACCCAAACGCACGGCCAGACCGGGGGGGCAGCGTTCGGCCATTGTCAGCGCCAGAAAGCCGGGGGTTTCCAACAGGCCCGCATGGCGGTGCATTTCACCACTGGCCAGAGTGGCGGATAAATCCATGCCGCCCATCAGGGCCTCATCCGTGATGAAGGGATGCAGCTTTCGCGGCCCAAGCGCGGCCAAAGCCGCAAGCACCCTGTCCCGCACCGGCCCCGCACGGCTGCGCAGCCACAGCCCGCGCAATCCGACCGGATCAATCGCCAGCAGGGTCAGCGCACGTTCCACCATCGCCCAAGGGCTTGAATCGGGCGCAGGGCGGCCGGGTTGGCCGCTGGTGTCATCATAAGGGGTCAGGGCAGCACCTCTGCCAATTGGCGGGCCACGCGCGCGGTAGAGCCTGCCTCATCCAGCGGATCGCGGCGCAGGCGGTGGCGCAGGGCCATGGGGGCTGCCGCGCGGATATGGGCGCGCGTCACATCACCCGCGCCCTCATAGGCCGCCAAGGCGCGCGCGGTGCGCAACAGCGTGAGTTCCCCGCGCAACCCGTCAGAGCCAAGCGCAAGGCACACCGCCGCGCAATCATGCAGCACCACATTAGAGGTGTTCAGCCCCGGCAGCGCCGCCCGTGCTTCCAGAATGCGCGCGCGCAGCGCGGCATCATGGGGCGCCCATTCAGCCACGAAGGCGGCATGGGCGTTTTCATAGGCATCGCGGCGGCGGATGACTTCTATCCGGGTGTCAATCTCTTTGGGGCTGGTCACTTCCACCGACAGGCCGAACCTGTCCAAAAGCTGGGGCCGCAACTCTCCCTCTTCGGGGTTGCCAGAGCCTACCAGCACAAAGCGCGCGGGGTGGCGGATGGACATGCCTTCGCGCTCGACCACATTCTCGCCCGATTGGGCCACATCCAGCAGCAGATCTACGATGTGATCTTCCAGCAAATTCACTTCGTCAATATAGAGATATCCGCGATTGGCCCGCGCCAACAGCCCGGCCTGAAAGGCTTTTTCGCCACGGGTCAGCGCGCGTTCAATATCCAGCGCGCCGGTGACGCGATCCTCGGTCACACCAAGGGGCAGATCAACCACCGGGGTTGGGCGGGTGATGATCTCGGTCTCTGTCACCTCTGCCCAAGCAGGGCAATCGTCGGGATTGGCGGAATTGACAGGGCAGCCCTTCACAGCCTCGATCGGCGGCAAGAGGGCGGCCAGCGCGCGAACAGCCGTGGATTTGCCTGTGCCGCGATCCCCGAACACCAGCACACCGCCGATTTTGGGGTCAATCGCTGTCAGGATCATTGCGGTTTTCATTTCATCCTGCCCGACAATGGCAGTGAAGGGGAAAGGCGTCATGCGGCCTCCTGTCTGGGTGTTGCGGCAAGGGGGGCGCGCCCCTGCCATGTGCCGCGCGTTCCGGTTACGCGGAACCGGGCATACAGCTCTTCATTGAACCAGCCCTCTTCGCGCACCGCGCGGATGGCTTCGGCATGGGGGCCACGGCGGGCAAAGGCGGCCATGCTGGCCGCATCGGGCCAGACAGAGAATGTCACCTGATGCAGCAGCGGCACTTCGCCAATGCCAATCTTGAACATCACATTGGGATCGGCCCCAACCTTGGCCGAAATATCAGGCACACGGCCCCAGAAGCGCAAGGCGCGCGCAGGTTTCACCGTGGCGCGCGTCATGGCGGCGATCGGGCCATCTGGTGCGGCCCCTTCGGCGGCAAAGGGGGCTTTGCCCGCCCAATGGCCCCGCACGGAATAGGGTTCCAGATAGATCACACAGCTTTCGCTGGCCTTGGCCTGCCAGCGCGCGAAGGGCGCGCGTTGCAAGCCAGCCTCGGCGGCTGCGCGGCTGTCCCAAGCGGCCAGAATGGCCCATGTGCCCCAATTGGGCTTGGGGGTGAACCCCTCGCCCGTGCCAGAGCCGCACAGCTTCCAGAACCGCAGCCCCGGAACATGCGGCAACACAAACCGCGCCGCCCCCATCTGGCCCAGAACCCAAAGCCGCGCCAAGGCGCGATCAAAGCGGAACAGACTGAGCGTGACGGTTTGCATGACGATTCCCGCCTGTGAAGTGTAAACCCAGATTGTCACACCCTCTGGCGCGAGTAAAGCGAAGAATGTAAACCTTGATTGACAGATCGGCACAGTGTAAGCTGAAACGAGCACCAGAAGATGGGAACCGAACATGTCTGATTCTACACAGCCGCAGCGTGCAATTGTCATTGGCGCGGGGCTTGGTGGGTTGGCATCTGCCATGCGGCTGGGGGCCAAGGGCTATGCCGTGACCGTGATTGACAAGCTTGATCTGCCGGGCGGGCGCGGATCATCCATCACGCAGGGCGGATACAGGTTTGATCTGGGGCCAACCATTGTAACAGTGCCGCAAGGCCTGCGCGATCTCTGGGCCGCTTGCGGGCGCGATTTTGACCGCGATGTGACGCTGAAACCGATGGATCCGTTTTATGAAATCCGCTGGCCCGATGGTTCCAGCTTTACCGCGCGGCAAGATGATAGCGCGATGGAAGCAGAGGTTGCGCGCCTCTCGCCGGGGGATGTGGCGGGCTATCGCAAATTTCTAAGCGACTCTGAGGATCGCTATTGGTTTGGCTATGAAAATCTTGGCCGCCGCCCGATGAACGAGCTTTGGGAATTGATCAAGGTCTTGCCGCGCTTTGCATGGTTGCGCGCGGATCGGTCTGTCTATGCCCATGCCGCGCGGCGCGTGCGCGACCCGCGCTTGCGCTTTGCGCTGTCGTTTCACCCGCTGTTCATTGGCGGCGATCCGTTTCGCGTGACATCCATGTATATTCTTGTCAGCCATCTGGAGAAAGCCTTTGGCGTGCATTACGCCATGGGCGGTGTGCAGGCAATTGCCAAGGCCATGGCGCAAGTGATCCGCGATCAGGGCGGCCAGTTGCAGATGGACACCGAGGTGGACGAGATCTTGGTCGAACACGGGCGCGCGGCAGGTGTGCGGCTGGCCAATGGCACGCGGCTGGATGCGGCGGTGGTGGTGTCCAATGCCGATGCGGGCCATACCTATACGCGGCTGTTGCGCAACCGGCCCCGCAAACGCTGGACAGATGCGAAATTGCAGCGCACGCGCTGGTCTATGGGGCTGTTTGTGTGGTATTTCGGCACGAAAGGCACGCGCGACATGTGGCGCGATGTGGGCCATCATACGATTGTGGTGGGGCCACGCTACCGCGCCCATATCAAGGATATCTTTATCAATGGCCATCTGGCCGATGATATGAGCCTCTATGTCCATCGCCCTTCTGTCACGGACAGCTCTGTCGCGCCCGATGGGGATGATTGTTTCTATGTCCTCTCGCCTGTGCCGCATCTGGGGCATGAAAACAGTGTGGATTGGGCGCAAGAAGAAGAACCCTACCGCCAGAAAATGCTGGCCATGCTGGAAGAACGGCTGTTGCCGGGCCTGTCTGCCCATATCAGCGAAAGCCTTGTCTTTACGCCCGAAACCTTCCGCGACCGCTATCTCTCGCCCCTTGGTGCAGGGTTTTCGATTGAGCCACGGATTTTGCAAAGCGCCTGGTTCCGCCCGCATAATGTCTCAGAGGAAGTGCCGGGCCTGTATCTGGCCGGGGCTGGCACACATCCGGGCGCAGGTGTGCCCGGTGTGATCGGCACGGCAGAGGTGCTGGCCCAGCTTGTGCCAGATGCGCCCGCCACCGCGCGCCCCGCCGCCCCTTTGCCCATGGCCGCAGAATGAGCGCCGATACCGATATGGAAGCCTGCCGCGCGGCCATCCGCACAGGCTCGCTGTCCTTTCACGCGGCGTCAAAGCTGCTGCCCGCCACTGTGCGCGACCCGGCACTGGTGCTTTATGCCTTTTGCCGGCTGGCCGATGATGCCGTGGATGAAGGGCACGATCCCACACAGGCCGTGTTGCACCTGCAAGACCGTCTGGACAGCGCCTATGCAGGCCAGCCCCATAACGCCGCCATAGACCGCGCCTTTGCCCGCATGATAGAGCGCCACCAAATGCCGCGCGCCCTGCCCGATGCCCTGTTGGAAGGGCTGGCATGGGATGCCGAAGGGCGGCGGTTTGAAACGCTTTCCGGCGTGCTGGACTATTCCGCGCGCGTGGCGGCTGTGGTGGGGGCCATGATGTGCGTTCTGATGGGCGTGCATGATCGGCACAGGCTGGCGCGGGCCTGCGATCTGGGCTTGGCCATGCAGCTGACAAATATCGCGCGCGATGTGGGCGAAGATGCCCGGCGCGGGCGGATATACCTGCCGCTGGAGTGGTTTGCCGAAAGCGGGATCAGCCCGCAGGCGTTTTTGCGCGCGCCCCAGGCCCTGCCCGAAATCTGCGCCATGACAGACCGCCTGCTGCGCGAGGCCGACAGGCTATATACCCGCGCAGAACCCGGCATTTCCGCTCTGCCCCTTGCCTGCCGTCCCGGTATCTTTGCCGCCAGCCGCATTTACCGCGGCATTGGGCAGGTGATCCGCGCGCAGGGCTGCGACAGTATCAGCCAACGCGCGGTCACAACGCGCGGGCGCAAACTGGGCTGGCTGGGCCTGTCTGCGCTGCGCGCAGGCGGCAGCCTTGTGCTGCCGCAAATGGCCACGCTTTACGCCCGCCCGCAGCCGGAAACTGCTTTTCTGGTGCAGGCGGCCACGCGCGAGAATACGCGCTTCAGCCGCTCGGAAACGCTGATTACCGCGCTGTCGCGGCTGCGTGCGCAAGATATGAAGCGGCGAGAGGCCCATACAGGCTTGGATCGGCGCAGCGCCTGACCTACATATTCCCCCAGTGGCCAGACGCGCCCGCGCCCCTTGGGGCGCGCGAATGTATCTCTTGCGCCCCTTGGGGCGCGCAATTGGATCAAGCCCGGCTGGCTGTCAGCGCGGGTGGCAAGAGGGTTTTTCATGGATTGGATGCTGTTTTTCACATTTCTGGCCGCCTGTGGCGCGGCGGGTGCCACAGGTTCCATGTTCGAGCCGGGAAATTGGTATCGCGACCTTGATAAACCTGTCTGGACACCGCCGGGCTTTGTCTTTCCGCTGGTCTGGGTCACGCTCTATATCGCCATCGCTTATGCCGCCATGCGTGTCGCCCCTCTGGATGGGGCGCCGCAGGCGCTGGCCTTCTGGGCGGTGCAGATTGCGTTCAATACGCTCTGGTCGCCTGTGTTTTTCGGCCTGAAGCGGATGCGCCCTGCCTTTATCGTGCTCTGCTGCCTGTGGCTGTCGGTTGCGGCCACCATGGTCAGTTTCTGGGCGCTGGATAGCGTGGCGGGACTGTTGTTTGCGCCCTATCTGCTGTGGGTAACAATCGCGGGCGCGCTGAATTTCTCGGTCTGGAAGCGCAATCCGCAATTTGCCTGAACGCGGCCCAAAGGGGGGCGGCGCATAGCCCCCACCACCCCGCGCTTATGCCCCGATTTTCGCTTTGCCTGTGCCGCGCCCTGCCGCAATCGGGGCCGTTCCGGCATGTGGCCCGAAAATCGTTTCCAGATGTTTTGCCAGATAAATGCGCAGCCAGGGCGTAAACCGCTCTGGCCGCCGCTCTACGATAGAGCGCAGGGCGGGCAGGTTGATCCAATCCACATCCGCCACTTCTTCAGGGTTGGGGGTGACAGGCAGATCGGGCATGGCGCGGGCTGTGTAAACCTGCACCACCTCATGCTCCACCAGCCCGCCGCCCACATCGGCGCGATATTCAATCTCGCCCGCATGGCGCAAATCCAGCCCCGAAATGCCCAATTCCTCATTCAGGCGGCGGGTGGCGCAATCCAGATCGCTTTCGCCCCAATGGGGGTGGGTGCAGCAGGTATTCGCCCATAGGCCCGGCGTATGGTATTTGTGCAGCGCGCGGCGCTGGATCAGCACGCGGTCGCCCTCTGTTACGAAAACGGAAATCGCCTTGTGCTTCAGCCCGCGCCTGTGCACATCCAGCTTGTCCATGGGTTTCAGCGTGCCATCCTCCCAGGCGGGGATAAGCCAGCTCATGTGTAGCCGGGCCGCACCAGCCCTGTCAGATGCAGCATGTTCTTGATGCCGATCTTGATATGGGCCAAAGGCCGTGCGGCCACCAGTTTCTTGTTCATATAAGCCTCGAATGTCAGGCGCTGCACATCAATATCATGGCAGAGAGAGACAAAACGCTCGCGCCGCTCGTCGGATTTGTAATAGGCATCCTGCATCTGGCGCAACACCCGGAACACGGTTTTGTGTTCGCGCATGAACAGCTTGCGCGCCAGTGCCAAATCCTTGGCCCGGCCAGAGGCCAGCGCCGCTTGCGCGGCCGTGGCCGCCACGCGCCCGCCCACCATGGCATAATAAATCCCCTCGCCGGAAGAGGGCGCAACCACCCCCGCCGCATCGCCTGCAAGCACCACATCGCGGCCATTGTCCCACTTGTCCAGCGGGCGCAGCGGAATGGGCGCGCCTTCGCGCCGGATCGTCTCGCAGCCTGTGAGGCCCGACATGGCGCGCAAATCGGCTGTGGCCTTTTTCAGATCAGCGCCGTTAACTTCTGTGCCCATGCCCACGCTGGCATGTGCGCCATGCGGAAACACCCAGCCATAAAAATCGGGCGAGATGCGGCCATCATAGATTACATCGCAGCGATCGGGGTTATAGACATCATTCGCGGGCGGAGCTTTGATAATCTCGTGATAGGCAATCACATAGGGGATTTTATCGCCCCCCGGCACTTCGGCCCGCGCGACATTGGAACGCGCGCCATCTGCGCCAATGACCAGTTTTGTGGCGCTGCGGCGTTCTTCGCCGCTGGCCTTGTCGCGCCAGATGACATGGGTTCCCGCTGTGTCGCGTTCAATACGCAGGAATGTGCCTGTCAGCCGTTCGGCGCCGTAGCTAGCAGCGCGGGCGCGCAAAAATTCGTCAAAATGCTCGCGATCCACCATGCCCACAAAGCCATTTTCGATGGGAATATCCACCGCCCGCCCGGTAGGAGAGATCATGCGCGCCGTGGTGATCTGCGCCACCACCTGTGACATGGGAATATCGAAATCCGCAATGGCGCGCGGTGGGATGGCCCCGCCACAAGGCTTTATCCGGCCAGCTCTGTCCAGCAGCGCCACTTTGCGGCCCGCGCGCGCCAGATCCTCTGCGGCCACAGCGCCCGAAGGCCCGCCGCCCACAACGAAAACATCATATTGCATGGCCTATTCCCCCGGAACCATCAGCGCATTCGGGCGCGGTGACATGATGCGCGCAGCCAAGGCCGCAGACGCTATGAAAATTGTTGCCTGAAACAGGAAAACCGCGCCAAAGGCATCGGCCACCGGCAACAGGCTGCGCGCCAGATCCACCAGCGCGGCCCCTGTCAGCCCGCCAAACCCTGCCGCAATCGCCTGTGATGCGCCCCAAAGGCCAACCCGCGCGCCTTCGCGCTTGTCGCGCCCCTCGCCTGCAAGCTGCATCATGGCGCCAATCGCGGCCACGGCAAACATGCCATTGAAGAAGCCCAGCGCCACCACCAGTGGAACCAGGGGCAGCGCCCAGAGGCTTGCGCCCGCAATCGCCACCAGCATCAGCGCAGACCCCGCACAGCCCGCCACAACCCACGCCCGCAAGCTGCCGATGCGCAACCCAGAGGCCGCAACCCCCACCAGCACCATGCCCAGAAAAACCCCGCCATTCTGTGCGCCCGACATCTGCGTGGATTGCCCCGGCGTAAAGCCGAAGACCAATCCGGCATAGGGTTCAAGAATAAGCTCTTGCATGAAATAGGCGGTCATGGACAGAAACACGAAAAAGGTGAAATGGCGCGCGCGGGTATCGGCCCATATCTCGCGCATGCCGTCGCGAAACCGTGCAGGCGGAGGGGCGGGGCGGATTACCACCCGCCGCTCTATCCCCCAGACGGCCAGCGTGGTCAGCGCCACTGCGCCCGCGCAAATGATCGCCACAACCGCCAGCAAACGCGCATGGCTGTAGGGATCAAGGAATTTGCCCGCCGTGATGGCAGTAAGCGCAATGCCCGCAATCATCATCAGCCATGTGATTGTGGCCGCAGCCGGGCGGCGGTGTTCGGCAGTGGCCGTGGCCATGAGCGCCAGAAGCGATGTGCCAGAGGCCCCGACCCCCAGCCCGATCACCGCATAGGCCAGCAGCGAGAGCGCAAGGCCAAGGGCAAAATTGCTCTCCAGCAGCGGAATGGCCAGCGCCGCGCCCAAGCCCCCCGCCGCCAGAATGGCCATGCCCGCAATGATCCAGCGCGTGCGGTTGCCGCCCTGATCTGCCAGATGGCCCCATTGCGGGCGCGTGATCTGCACACCGTAATGCAGCGCCACCAGAAACCCCGGCAAAACCACCGGTAAGGACAGTTCCACCACCATCAGGCGGTTGAGGGTGGATGTCATCATCACCACAATCGCGCCAAGGCTGGCTTGCACCAGCCCAAGGCGGAAAATCTGGCCCCAGCCCAGCGTCATGCGGCCAACCCCCGCAGCGCGAAGGCGGCAACCATCATGCCCAGCACATAGGGGCCAACGCCTGTGCCATTAAACCACGGCGCAAGGCGGGCAGGGTCTTGGCGCCAGCGGCCCAAGGCCCAGATTTGCACGCCAATGCCCAGCGCGATAAGGCCCGCATGCACCGGCGCGCCCCAGATTATCAGCAAGAACACCACAACCAGTTGCGCCAGCACCATCACTGTGCCCGCCACTGTGGCCGCATCTACCGGGCCAAGCGTGACGGGAAGGGATTTCAGGCCCATCTGGCGATCGCCCTCTATCGCCTTGAAATCATTGATTGTCATGATCCCATGCGCGCCCAGCCCATACAAAACCGCAATGGCCACAATTTCAAACCGTGGCGCACCGGCGGCGATAACGGCAGCGCCGGTAAACCATGGCAGCGATTCATAGCTTAGCCCCACCAGCCCCGGCCCCCACCAGCCAGAGCGCTTGGCGCGCACCGGTTCGGCGGAATAGGCCCATGCGGCCAGTACGCCCACCACTGTCGCGCCAAAGCCCCAAGGGCCAAGCTGCCAGCCTACGGCCAGCGCAAACACGCTCATCAGAGCCGCGATATACAGCCCCCAGCGGCCCGGAATGCGGCCCGATGGAATGGGGCGGTTGGGTTCATTGATGGCATCTACATGGCGGTCGCACCAGTCATTCGCGGCCTGCGACATGCCGCAGACAATCGGCCCGGCCAAAAGCACCCCCAGCACCACCAAGGCCCAGCTTTCGGGCCAGACCCCGACAGAGATGATACCACACAGATAGGCCCACATTGGCGGGAACCACGTGATCGGCTTTATCAGCTCCAGCATGGCGCGCGGTTGCGGCAGGCTGGACGGTTTGGGGCGGGTTGCAAGACTCATATCGCTCATGTTGTAAACTTTGCCTTACATTTTTAATTCCATCAAGTGTTAATTCGCCCTTACAGTGCGCGAGTTTCCGCGCATGGCCCGAAGCGGCAGGTTGAACCAGCAATGCCCGCGCATATCCGCCCCCAAACGCATGAAGGAGATTGTCGTGAAACTGCGCTATATTTTCCCTGTAACCCTTGCGCTAAGCGCTGCGCCCGCGCTGGCAGATCGCACCCCACCGGCAGAGGCCCTGCCCCTGTCCGCCATCATCACAGCGCTGGAAGCGCGCTATGACATCCGCTTCATTGACGAAATTGACTGGGATGAAGACGGCTATTGGGAAGTGGAACTTTTCACCAAGGACGGCGCCAAGATAGAGTTGAAGCTAGACCCTGTAACGGGAGAGCCGCGCCGATAGACCGCCCGGCAAAGATGATCGCGATTTGGGGCCTTTTGGGGGCGCAGCCAGACCGAAGGCAGCAGGGTTTGCTACCGGAGCGCAGGCGCAGCCTTGGGGCCTATCACAAAGCGACAGGCCCGCGCGCCGGTGGCCGAACAGGCCAGTTCCACCACGCGCACATCCGGCCAGACCAGCGCACCAAACAACCGTTCAAATACGGCCACATGCCAATCACAGGCCGCGCCCCCCACGGCCAAGGGATTGCCCGCAATTTCAAATGTCAGGGGGGTGTGGCTGGTAATGCGAAACACCCCAGAGCCTGCAAATGTCCAGCTGTGCTTGGCAATTGCGGCCGATAACAGCCGCGCCCCGGCCCATGCCGGAACATGCCGGATCAGCCATTGCGCGGCGGGCGGGATACGGTGGGCCAGAATATAATCGCCCGTGCCCAAGCCCGCCGCGCGCTGAATTTCCGCCGCGCGGTCGGGCAGGAACAGGCGCACGGCTTGGTGCAGGCGCGCCACGTCATCTTCGGGCAGCATACCGGCATCGGGGGGCGGTTCTGTAACGCCCGCGCGGTACAGCAGCGCATTGCGCAACCGCTCTCCGATCATGGCATCCAGAACCGGGATATGCTGCAAGACCGCATTTGGCCCTATGCGTGCCGGGGCGGCCAAGGCGCTCACTCTGCCGGTTCGCGGCGCGTGGCTTCGGCGCCATTTGGCATGCGAAAGGCGCGCGCGGGCGGTGCGTCTTCGTCCATCTGGCCACCGCCGCCGCAGGCTTTGATCGCGTTGCGCTCCTCTGCGCGGGCCTTGCCCTGGGCGCGCAACGCCTCGCGCCGTTCCTGCGCCTTGCGCTTTTTATCGGCGTGATCTTCCCAATCCGCCATTTGCGCATCGGCAATGGTGCGGGTCATATCAAACCCGAAATCCAGATCATCGCGCGGTTTCAGGCTGAAATAGCCGTGCTTGCCCAGATCATAGAACTGCCGCTGCACCCCCGCCTTGAGAAAGGCTTTCAGACAGCCCAACAGATATTTGCGCCGGTATCCCGTGCCGCGCCATGGGTAATGGAACAGCGCCTTTTGCATATAGAAACGGCGGTAATTCTTCAGCACCCCTTCCAGCAATGCGCCGCGCGTCATTTCCTTGGGCTTCATGATCGGGGTTACGAAATTGTATTTCGAATAGTCGAATACCTCTACCTGATCCCGGATTTCCTGGAAGAGCGGTGTGAAGGGCCAGGGCGTATACATCGCCCAGTTGGCGAGATCCGGCTGCCAGTCCCATGCCATTTGGAATGTATCCTCCAGCGTCTCTGCGGTCTCGTTGTCGAGGCCCACGATGAATTGCGCCTCCACAAAGATATCGGCCTCGCGCAGAAGGCGGATCGCCTCCTTGTTCTCGGCGACGGTGGTTTCCTTGTTGAACTGGTCCAGCTTCATCTGTGCGGCTGCTTCGGTGCCAAGCGAGACATGCACAAGCCCGGCCTTGCGGTAGAAAGACAGTAATTCCTTGTCGCGCATGATATCGGTTACGCGCGTATTGATGCCCCATTGAATCCGGCGCGGCAGGTCGCGCGCGATCAATTCCTCGCAGAACTGGATGAATTTCTTGCGATTGATCGTGGGTTCTTCATCGGCAAGGATGAAAAAGCCGACATCGTGGTCGTTGACGAGTTTCTCGATCTCATCGACAACCTTCTTGGGGTCGCGCACGCGGTAATCGCGCCAGAATTTCCATTGCGAGCAGAACGAACAGGTGAAGGGACAGCCCCGCGCCATATTGGGGATGGCGACACGGCGGTTCAGCGGCACATAGATATACTTGTCCCATTCCAGAATCGACCAGTCGGGCGTGATCCCATCAAGGTTTTTGACGGTAGAGGCCGCTTGCGTGGCGACAATCTCGCCCTCCTCGATAAAGGCAAGGCCATGGATTTTGCGCCGATCGGCAGGCCAGCGCCCATCGCGGATGGCCTGCATCAGATTGACAACAATCTCTTCACCCTCGCCGCGCACGATGACGTCAATCCAGGGCGCCTCGCTCAGCACCTGGCGGAACATGAATGTGGCATGAACGCCGCCCAGCACGGTAATGCAGTCCGGCGCAACTTCGCGCGCGATTTTCATCACCTCTTCGGCCACATAGATCGAGGGCGTGATAGAGGTTGTGCCCACCACATCGGGTTTCAACTCTGCCAGTTTGGCGCGAAGGGCGTCATCATCGATGTGATTTGTCATCGCATCAATGAAATGAATATCGTCAAATCCGGCGGCTTTGAGCGAGCCTGTCAGATAAGCCACCCATGCGGGCGGCCAGTTTCCGGCAATTTCCGCGCCGCCAGAGTGATAATTCGGATGGACAAAGACGATTCGCATGGGTTCCCTCCAATGTGTAAACACAAGTTTACATATATGGTGACAACTTAAATTGACGCAGATCAAATTCTGCGCCACGCCATGGCAGAAAACGCGGCTTTACCCTTCTTCTTTGCTTAGCAACCCGTATTTGCGCAGCTTCACATACAAGGATTGCCGCGACAGGCCCAGCATTTCGGCAGCGGCAACGCGGTTGTTGCGCGTCAGTTCCAGCGCGGTTTCGATACAGATCTTCTCAATCACATCGGTCGTCTCTGACACGATGTCTTTCAGGGTAGATGACCCCACCAATTCGATCACGCCCTGCATATTGCTGTCTGGCCCGCCTGCTTCGGGGCGCAAGGCCCCCGCGCTGGAGGCGTTGCGCAAGACCAGCGCCAGAACCGGATCAAACTGATCATCCAGCCATGTGGCAGATACCTCTACCCCGATCTGTGCGCCGAAATCCGTGTTCAGCTTGGTGGCATACATGCGCAATTGCCCGGCACGGCGCGCATTTTCCAGCAAGACCCGCAAATCCACCACGCCGCGCGCCAGAAATTCGGACAAAGACCGCCCGCGCACCGCAGCGGCAGAGGGTGAATCCGTCAGATTCAGGAATGTTTCGCTGGCGGCCAGAATATTGCCATCCCGATCAGCGAAGACAATCGCATCAGACCCGTGATTGAACAATTGCCGCAAATTGGATGCAAGGCGCTGATCCCCCACCGACCCGCCCTCCGGGTCTGTCAGGCGCAAGATTGCCAGTTGCTCGCCAGAGGCCCGGAACATCTTGCCACTGATCTGCACTTTGCGTTGCGAGGATTTCACCTCGACTTCCAGAATCGCAGCAGCCCCGGCAGCGCTGGAAACTTCCAGCCCCGCCATCAGCGCTTCGCGGGTTTGGCCTGCCAGAAACTCTGCCAGCGGTTTGCCAATCAGATCAGCGCGCGCACGGCCCAGCGTGGCGGCGGCATCATGGTTGATATCCACCATCTGCCCCGTTGCCACCGAAATAAGCACAATCGCATCTGTCGTGAAATCCATCAGCAAGCGGTAGCGCGTATCTATTTCGCGCTGCGCTTCGTGATCGCGTTCCAGCGCGATCTGGGCATTCAGCAATAATTGCTGCATCTCTATTGTCGGGCGCTGGTCATGGCCCAGCATCAGCAGATGCTCGCGGCCGGGCAGCATATACAGCGCATAGCGCACAGGCAGCATCTCATTGCCCGGCAAGACATGGGTCAATTCCGTCCAGCGCGGCGCGAAGCCCTGGTCTTCCTGGCGCATTTGCTCTGTTCTGCGGCGCAGCTTCTCGGCAGAGGCCGTATCAAGCAACGTGTCGATCTGCGCACCCTTCCAGCCCGGCACAATCGAAGCTTGCGCAGAACTGGCCTTGCCAGAAGCCGCCACTATTTTGCCAGCAAGAGAGACAATCAGACAGATATCCGCAAGCCCGGCGACAACGGACGCGATGAACGGGTCATCTACGAACCTTGCAACCTCTTGCGACAGAGATAGGCCCCCATGATCTGACATGGTCACTCGCTTCCCTCCTGCTGCCATGCGGGCAGCGTTTTCCGCGGATATCGAGTGACGCTAACGCTACTCAGCAGCCGCACTGATCTGCTGAACGCCACAAAAATGAAGCGCATAATCAATGTCATTAGTAACAAGGTTAGCGCCCGTCATCTCTGCGATTCGGCCAGGATCATTACCGAAAATTTCATTTGAAACCAAGCCCCCACCAATGATGATCGGCATATCAGGCGCAGACAGCGCGCGCAACACCTCCACCATCGCGGCACAGGGCTTCAAGGACGAAAGATTCGATACCGAGATGAATACGGCGTGAAACCTGCTGCGTTCCATGATTGTGCGCAATTCGGATATCTGGGGCAATAGCATAACCTTTACAGACACACCCCGCCGGCGCAACTGGTTGGCCGCCAGCATCGCGCCCAAGGTATGCTGTTCGCCAACAGGCAGTGTCAGCAACACCCGCCCATCCCCCTGCCGCGCGACCCTGTCCGACACCCAGGCATGGCCAATCTCTCGCAAGACATTCTGCATCCGCGCGCAGGCCATAGAGGCATGCAGGATGTCAATTTCCTCTTCATGCCATTGATGGCCAATCACGCTGACAGCATGGGGCAGATAGATATCCATCACATCATCCGCCGTAATCCGGCGGCGCTGCAATTCGCTGTAGATCGCACTCAGGCGGCTTTGATCGCCGCTGCGCGCATAGGCGACAATCTGTTCGGCCAGATCAGAACTGAAACTGCGCTGCGCCGAAGCAGCAGACCGGCGCAATTCCGAAACAACCCGCAGAGCGAAGCTGCGCAAGGACAGTGTGACCTCGCGCTCCTGGTGCCGTTCCGAATGTGCCTGTCCATCCATGAGTCACCCCCCGCAGCACCTCTCTCGCCTGGTGTCATGGCCCAAAAGCACGGCAGAGAGTCGTTCGCGCCAAGCGTCTCAGGAACGCTACTGAATGTCAAATAAAACTTACACACCTTAAGCGGTGCGAATATTCAAGGGAAGCGAAACCAGAATATAATCCGTAATTCAAGAGTTTCTTTGCAGAAAACCGCCGGAATAGCGTAAATTTCTTTTGCCAGCCCTCCCTTTGCGGTGTGTAAGTTTTAGTTGACACTCGCCATAAAGCGCGACTAGAATTGATGATAGGAATCGAACCTGGGGGGGCCTTATGGCGCAGAATCCATATCCCGCGCTTTACACGCCAGAGCAGCGCCGCAAGCGCGATGCCTCTCGCTGGACGCTGGTGCAAGGCGTTCTCGCCCCTGTTCAATTTGTGATCTGCATTGTGTCTGCCGCGCTTGTGATCCGGTTTTTGATGACAGGCGAAGGCTATATGGCCGCCACGATTTCGGTGCTGGCAAAAACACTGGCGCTTTATACCATCATGGTCACAGGCGCGATCTGGGAAAAGGAAGTGTTTGGCCAATATCTGCTGGCCCCTGCCTTTTTCTGGGAAGATGTGGTCAGCTTTGGCGTGATCGCCTTGCACACATGGTATCTGGTGGCGCTATTCATGGGGGCCATGACCCCCGATAACCTGATGCTGCTCGCGCTGGTGGCCTATGTGGCCTATGTGGTCAATGCCATCCAATTCATCTGGAAACTGCGCATTGCGCGGCTTGGGGCACAGGCCGCCGCCGGGCAGCAGGTGTCGGCATGAGCGGCGGTTGCACAGATACCCCTGTCCTGAAAGAGCGCGGCCAGCGCGAGGTATTCTGCGGCCTGACCGGGATCATCTGGTTGCATCGCAAAATGCAGGATGCCTTTTTTCTGGTGGTCGGCTCGCGCACCTGCGCGCATTTGCTGCAATCGGCGGCGGGCGTGATGATCTTTGCCGAACCCCGCTTCGGCACGGCGATTCTCGAAGAAAAAGATCTGGCCGGCATGGCCGATGCCAATGCAGAGATTGACCGCGAAGTGGGCCGTCTTCTGGCCCGCCGCCCCGATATTCGCCAGCTCTTTCTGGTGGGCTCATGCCCCTCAGAGGTGATCAAACTGGATCTGGCCCGCGCCGCCGAGCGTCTGAGTGCCGCGCATGGCCCTGCCGTGCGGGTGCTCAATTACTCTGGCTCTGGCATTGAAACCACCTTTACCGAGGGCGAGGATGCCTGCCTTGCCGCCATGGTTCCCGCCCTGCAAGAGACGCAGGCGCAGGAATTGCTGCTGGTGGGCGCGCTGCCCGATGTGGTGGAAGATCAGGCGTTGGAGTTGCTGGCCCAGATCGGCATTGCGCCGGTGCGCTGCCTGCCTGCCAAACGTGCCGCTCTTGATGCCGCAATAGGCCCGAATACCCGCTTTGCCCTGACCCAGCCTTTCCTTGGCGAAACCCATGCCGCCCTTATCCGGCGCGGGGCACAGCATATTTCCGCCCCCTTCCCCTTCGGCGCCGAAGGCACAACCCTTTGGCTGAAAGCTGTCGCCGCCGCATTCGGGATTGGCCCGGAAAAGGTGGATCAGGTTGTGGCGGCCCCACGCGCACGCGCTGAAAAGGCCATTGCCGCTGCCGCCCAGACATTGCGCGGCAAGAGTATTTTCTTCATGCCTGACAGCCAGTTGGAAATCCCGCTGGCGCGGTTTCTGACACGCGAATGCGGCATGCGCGCGATAGAGGTTGGCACGCCCTATCTGCATGCCGATCTGCATGGGCCAGAGTTGGACTTGCTGGCCGCTGGCCCCGTGATTTCCGAAGGGCAGGACGTTGATTTGCAGCTAGAACGCGTGCGCGCCGCGCGCCCTGATCTCACGGTTTGCGGTCTTGGCCTCGCCAACCCGCTGGAGGCCGAAGGTCTGCTGACCAAATGGGCCATCGAATTGGTCTTCACCCCGGTGCATTTCTACGAGCAGGCGGGTGATCTCTTTGCCCGCCCCCTGCGCCGCCGCGCCCTGCTGCGCGGCCAGCACCCCAATATGCTGGAGGCCGCCGAATGACAGCCTTCATCCGTTGCAGCACAGGATACCAGCCATGAAGCTTGCGGTCTGGACATATGAAGGCCCGCCCCATGTTGGCGCGATGCGCGTTGTCACAGGCATGCGCGATCTGCATATGGTCTTGCATGCGCCGCAGGGCGATACCTATGCCGATCTCTTGTTCACGATGATAGAGCGGCGCAATCACCGCCCGCCTGTCAGCTATACCACCTTTCAGGCCCGCGATCTGGGCGCGGATACGGCGGGCATGTTCATGCAATCGGCCCGCGATGCCCATGCCCGCTTTCAGCCACAGGCGCTGCTTGTCGCGGCCTCTTGCACCGCAGAGCTGATCCAGGATGATCCCGGCGGTCTGGCCGAAACCATGGGGCTGCCCATCCCCGTGATCCCGCTGGAGCTGCCCAGCTACCAGCGCAAGGAAAATTTTGGCTGTGACGAGGCATTTTTGCAAATCTGCCGCACGCTCGCCCGGCCCATGGCGCGCACAGAACGTGTGACCTGCAACATCTTCGGCCCCACAGCGCTTGGCTTTCGCCACCGCGATGATCTGGCCGAAATTACCGGCCTGCTGTCAGAGTTGGGGATAGAGGTGAATGTGGCCGCCCCCATGGGTGCCAGCCCGGCCGATATCACCCGTTTGGGCGCTGCGCATTTCAATGTGCTTCTCTATCCGGAAACGGCGGAATCCGCTGCGCGCTGGTGCGAAAAGGAACTTGGCCAGCCCTTTACCAAAACCATTCCCATCGGTGCGAATGCCACCCGCGCCTTTATCGACGAGGTGCGCGCGCTGTCTGGCAGCACCTTGCCTGTGGACGACCAGCGCCTGCGCCAGCCCTGGTGGGCGGCCTCGGTTGATAGCACCTATCTTACGGGCAAGCGCGTGTTCCTGTTTGGCGATGGCACACATGTCATGGCCGCGGCCAAAGTGGCCCGCGATGAAATGGGCTTCGAGGTGTGCGGCATGGGCTGCTACAACCGCGAACAGGCCCGCCCGCTGCGCGCATTGGCGCGCGACTTCGGGCTAGAGGCGCTTATCACCGATGATTACCTCGAAGTCGAACGCGCGATTGAAGAGGCCGCGCCAGAGATGATCCTCGGCACACAGATGGAACGCCATATCGGCAAACGCCTTGGCATTCCCTGCGCCGTTATATCCGCGCCTGTGCATGTGCAGGATTTCCCCGCCCGCTATTCGCCCCAGATGGGGTTTGAAGGGGCGAATGTGCTGTTTGATACCTGGGTGCACCCGCTGGTCATGGGGCTGGAGGAACATCTTCTCACCATGTTCCGCGAGGATTTTGAATTCCACGATGCCGCCGGGCCGTCCCATCATGGGGGCAAGGCACATCCGCTGCCACTCGATCAGACCGCCGCGCATGCGGCCGCGGCTGAAGCGGGCTCGATGCCCGCGCCAGACGCTCTGCCCCAAACTGCCGTCCCGTCCCTGGACAATATCGTCTGGCTTGGCTGTGCCGAGCGTGAACTCAAAAAAATCCCCTTCTTCGTGCGCGGCAAGGCGCGGCGCAATACCGAAAAATTCGCCGTGGAAAAAGGTCTGAACGAAATCTCGGTCGATACGCTTTACGAGGCAAAGGCCCATTATGCTCGATAACAGCGCGCTCCAGCCCAAACCTTACCGCTTTGTTGTCGTCACCCTTGACGCACATGCGGCAGGCCCGGCCTTGCGCGTTCTGCCGCGGTTGCGCGCGGATTTTCCGGGGCTGGATGTCTCTATCCACGCGGCTGCCGAATGGGCCGAAAACCCCGCCGCCCTGGCAGAGGCCAAGGCCGCCATAAATGCCGCCGATATCGTGGTGGCCAATCTTCTGTTCATCGAAGAGCACGTTACCGCCTGCCTGCCCGAATTGCAGGCCGCGCGGGCGCGCTGTGATGCCTTTATCGGCGTGATTGCCGATCCCCAGGTCGTGAAACTCACGAAAATGGGCGATCTGGACATGATGAAACCCGCCACCGGCATTGCCAAGATCATGAAAAAGCTGCGCGGGGGCGGCGACAAGACAAAGCCCGCCTCTGGCGAAAAGCAGATGAGCCTGTTGCGCCGCCTGCCCAAAATCCTGCGCCTGATCCCCGGCAAATCACAGGACGTGCGCGCCTGGTTCTTGTCCATGCTGTGTCGCTCACCGGGTTCAGCCTTGTAGGCGGGCCTGCCTATAATGACAGCCCCGCCGCCGTGGCCGTGCTCAAGGCGCTGAATGTGCCCTATATGGTGGCCCATCCTTTGGAATTTCAGACGCTTGGGCAATGGGCGGCCTCTGGCACTGGGCTTGGCCCTGTCGAAACCACCATGCTGATCGCCCTGCCTGAAATTGATGGCGCAACCTGCCCCACTGTCTTTGCGGGCCGTCACGGAATGGAAAAATGCACAGGCTGCGCCCATGCCTGTCAGGTCGAGGAAAGCTCGCGCGAGATGGCGCCCTGCCATGAGCGTATCACCTCGCTGGCCGAGAAAGTGGCGCGTATGGTGCGCCTGCGGCGCACCCAGAACGCTGAAAAGAAGGTGGGGATTGTTCTGTTCGGCTTTCCGCCCAATGCCGGCGCGGTGGGCACAGCCGCGTATCTGGATGTGTTTGAAAGCCTGTTCAACACCCTGCACCAGATGGCCCGCGAGGGCTATAGCCTGACACCCCCCGCCACCTCGGATGATCTGCGCGCGGCCGTGCTGAAAGGCAATGCCGCCACCTATGGGCAAGAGGCCAATGTCGCCGCCCATATCCCCGCCGAAGAGATGGTGCGCAACTGCCCCCCTCTGGCCGCGATTGAATCTGTCTGGGGGGCTGCACCGGGGCGCGTGCAATCCGACGGGCGCGGCGTGTTCATCCTTGGGGCGCAATTTGGCAATGTCTTCGTCGGTGTGCAGCCCACATTCGGCTATGAGGGTGATCCGATGCGGCTCCTCTTTGAGCGCGGTTTTGCCCCTACCCATGCTTTTGCGCAATTCTACCTCTGGCTGCGCAACACCTACCGCGCCGATGTGATCTTGCATTTTGGCATGCATGGCGCGCTGGAATTCATGCCCGGCAAACAGGCCGGGCTTGGCGCGCGCGATTGGCCCGACCGGCTGATTGGCGAAATGCCCAATATCTACCTCTATGCCGCCAATAACCCGTCAGAGGCCAGCCTTGCCAAGCGCCGCTCTGGCGCGGTGACGATTACCCATCTTACCCCCCCTGTGGCGCAAGCGGGCCTCTATAAGGGCCTGCAAGAGCTGAAAGACAGCCTGACACGCTGGCGCCGGATGCCTGCCGATGACCCCGCGCGCGCCGATCTGGAAACGCTGATTGCCGAACAGGCGGGCGCGGTGGATCTGGCAGGCGGGCCGGAAACCCTGTGGATCAAACTTCTGGAATGCGAAGATGCGCTTATTCCCGAAGGGCTGCATATTGTGGGCCGCACGCCCGATGCAGGCGCACGCGCCAAACTGCTGGCCAATGTTGAAACCGATGATGCCACCCGCGCCGCGATGGATGCCGCGCTTCAGGAAAACCCTGAATTGCGCGGGTTGATGCGCGCGCTGGGTGCGGAATATATTGCCCCCGTTCCGGGTGGCGATCTGATCCGCAGCCCTGACATTCTGCCCACGGGCCGCAATATCCACGCGTTTGATCCTTTCCGCATGCCCACCGCCTTTGCCATGCACTGCCCCTGCAAACCCGCCTTTTGGCCGAAGCCGCGCTGAAAGCGGCGCTGGCTGAGGAACCAGAAGCACAGAATTTCATCCGCGCCCATGCGCTTGTGGCCGCGCGTGATCTGGGCGTTGATCTGGAAACCGCAGCCTTGCGCGTCTTCTCCAATGCCGAAGGGGCTTATGGTTCCAATGTGAACCAGCTTGTCGATAGCTCTGCCTTTGGCGATGAGGATGAATTGGCCGATGCCTATCAGGCCCGCAAGGGCTTTGCCTATGGGGTGAATGGCAAGCCTGTGGCACAGGCGGAACTGCTGAAAGCCACGCTGAAAACCGTGGATATGGCCTATCAGAATCTGGAATCGGTGGAACTGGGCGTGACCACGGTTGACCATTATTTTGATACGCTGGGCGGGATTGCCCGCGCCGTGAAACGCGCGCGCGGCGGGCAGGATACGCCAGTTTATATCGGGGATCAGACGCGCGGCAGCGGCAAGGTGCGCAGCCTGCGCGACCAGATCGCACTGGAAACCCGGTCACGCGCGCTGAACCCGAAATTCTATGAGGCACTGCTGGTGCACAAGGCCGAAGGCGTGCGCCAGATTGAAGCGCAGGTGACAAATACGCTGGGCTGGTCGGCCACCACGGGCACAGTAGAGCCATGGGTCTATCAGCGCCTGTCAGAAACCTTTGTGCTGGACGAGGCCATGCGCCGCCGTCTGGCCGAATTGAACCCCCAAGCCAGCGCCCGTCTGGCAGGCCGCCTGATAGAGGCGCATGAGCGCAATTACTGGCAGCCCGATGCCGCCACACTGGCCGCGCTGCAAGATGCTGCCGATGAAATCGAAGACCGCGTTGAAGGGATTGCCGCAGAATGAGCAGACCCGCAACATACCTGCAAACCCGGACAGGCGGAGGCCAGCCCTGTCGCCAGAAAAGCGGGGGCCAGTCCCGCCACCAGAAAAGCGGGGGCCAGCACCGCCACCAGAAAAGCGGGGGCCAGCACCGCCACCAGAAAAGCGGGGGCCAGTCCCGCCACCAGAAAAGCGGGGGCCAGCACCGCCACCAGAAAAGCGGGGGCCAGCCCCCGCACCCCCGGGATATTTAAGCCAAGATGAAGGGAACCAGACCATGAGCCCAAGAGATGATATCCCCGACCTGAAAGGGCGCGATGGTGAAGGCTCGGTGCAGGTGCATCTTGATCCCGATACCAAGATCGAGGGCGCGAAAGTGTTTTCTGTCTATGGCAAGGGCGGGATCGGGAAATCCACCACCAGTTCCAACCTCTCTGCCGCCTTTGCCGCGATGGGCAAGCGGGTATTGCAGATTGGCTGCGACCCCAAGCATGACAGCACATTCACCCTGACAGGCAAATTGCAACCCACGGTGATCGACATCCTCAAGGATGTGGATTTCCACTCGGAAGAGCTGCGGCCCGAGGATTTCGTAACCGAAGGCTGGGGCGGCGTGATGTGCGTCGAGGCCGGCGGGCCGCCTGCCGGCACAGGCTGCGGCGGCTATGTGGTGGGCCAGACAGTGAAACTGCTGAAACAGCATCATTTGCTGGATGATGCGGATGTGGTGATCTTTGATGTGTTGGGCGATGTGGTCTGCGGTGGCTTTGCCGCCCCTTTGCAGCATGCCGACCGCGCCGTGATCGTGACGGCCAATGATTTTGACAGCATCTATGCCATGAACCGCATTATCGCAGCGGTGCAAGCGAAATCGGCCAATTACAAGGTGCGGTTGGCGGGCTGCATTGCCAACCGCTCGCGCGAGACGAATGAAGTGGATCGGTTTTGTGACCGCGTGGGCTTTAACCGCATTGGGCATATGCCCGATTATGATGCAATCCGCCGTTCGCGCCTGAAGAAAAAGACGCTGTTTGAAATGGATGCCGATGACGAGGTTCTGGCCTGCCGCGCGGAATATATGCGCCTTGCCGAATTGCTGTATTCGGGCACGGAGCCGATGAACCCCGCGCCCTTGCCCGACCGTGATATCTTTGAGTTGCTGGGGTTTGACTGATGCGCGATCTGGCCCCTTCCTCCAGCTATGACAGCACCCGCACCCGCGTTGCCAGCTATTTTGATGGCACGGCCACGCGGGTCTGGGAGCGTCTGACCTCTGACGCGCCGGTTTCGCGCATTCGTCAGACGGTGCGTGCCGGGCGCGACAGCATGCGCGCGCTGATGCTGGATCAGCTGCCCACAGATCTGCGCGGCGCGCGGGTGCTGGATGCTGGCTGCGGCACAGGGGCCGCCAGTGCCGAACTGGCCGCGCGCGGGGCCGATGTGCTGGCGATAGATATTTCGCCCAAGCTGGTAGAGATTGCCGCCGCCCGCATGCCCGAAGGGCTGGCGGGCCGCGTGCAGTTTCGCGCAGGCGATATGCTGGCGGCAGAACTGGGCCGGTTTGACCATGTTATCGCCATGGACAGCCTGATTTATTACACCCGCCCCGATCTGGAAGCCGCCCTTGACGGGCTGGCCACACGCGCCGGGCAGATTGTGTTCACCGTGGCCCCGCGCACACCGTTGTTGATGGCGATGTGGCATACGGGCCGCCTGTTCCCACGGGCAGACCGTTCGCCCACGATGATCCCCCAAGACCACAAGCGCCTTGGCGTGGCGGGGCTGTCGCGCGTGGGCCGGGTTTCGCGCGGGTTCTATATTTCCGAATGTCTGAGGGTGCAGCAATGATTATCCCCAAGGCCATGTTCAGCAAGATCAGTATGAATTGGCTGCCCTTTGCGGATGCGGCCTCTGAGGGGTTGCCCTTGCGCCAGATTTTGCGGCTGAGCCTGTTTCAGGTATCGGTGGGCATGGCCACAGTGCTTTTGCTGGGCACGCTGAACCGTGTGATGATTGTGGAGCTGTCACTGGCCGCCAGCATTGTGGCCGTCATGATCGCGCTGCCGGTGCTGATTGCGCCCTTCCGGGCGCTGCTTGGCTTTCGCTCTGACAACCACCGCTCGGCCATTGGCTGGAAGCGCATTCCCTATCTGTGGTTTGGCTCGCTCTGGCAATTCGGGGGCTTGGCCATCATGCCCTTCGCGCTATTGGTGCTGACAGGCGATGTGGTGCATGATGTGCCCTTCGCGGGCGAGGTGATTGCCGCACTTGCCTTTCTGATGACAGGCTTTGGCCTGCATATGACACAGACAGCCGGTGTGGCGCTGGCCGCTGATCGGGCCGATGATGAAACCCGCCCGCGCGTGGTGGCGCTGCTCTATGTCACCTTCCTTGGGGGCATGGCCATTGCTGCACTGCTGGTGGGCTGGCTGCTGCGCGATTTCAGTGATTTGCGCCTGATTCAGGTGGTGCAGGGCTGCGCGGTGTTTACGCTGGCGCTGAATATCATCGCGCTGTGGAAGCAGGAAAAGATCAAACCCATGACGCGCGCAGAGCGCGAGGCCCCCAAGCCCGCCTTTCGCGAGGCATGGAAGGATTACATCACGGGCGGGCAGGCGGGGCGCTTGCTGGCAGTGGTGTTTCTGGGCGGTCTGGCCTTCAATATGCAAGATGTGCTGCTGGAACCCTATGGCGGCGAAATTCTGGGCCTGTCTGTTGCAGCCACAACCACGCTGACCGCTGTCTGGGCCACAGGGGCGCTATTTGGCTTCTGGCTGGCCGCGCGCTGGCTGGCGCGCGGGGTGGATCAGTTTCGCATGGCGGGGCTGGGCATCGTGATCGGGATTTTCGCGTTTTCCGCCGTTATCTTTGCCGGGCCACTGCAATCCGGGGGCCTGTTCTATTTCGGGGCGCTGTGCATTGGCTTTGGGCTGGGGCTGTTTGCTGTCTCCACGCTGACAGCTGCCATGGAAATGCCCCGGCGGGGCATTGTGGGCGGCGGGCTGGCGCTGGGCGCATGGGGGGCCGCGCAGGCCACCGCAGCAGGGCTGGCCGTGGCGCTGGGCGGCGGCATTCGCGATACTGTGCAAGGGCTTGCCAATGCAGGCCATCTGGGCGCGGGCCTGATGACCCCCGATATCGGCTATTCTGTTGTTTACCACATCGAGATCGGGCTGTTGTTCCTGACGCTCATCATCCTTGGCCCTTTGGTCAAGACACGGATTCACAACTCTACCACACACCGCAACCAACGGATCGGCCTTGCCGATTTCCCGACCTGACCCAACGGAGGAAAGACCATGGATACCCCCTATGGCTGGCTGTTTTTCGGCAATTTCGATCTGGCCTTGATATCGCTCTATCTGTTCTGGCTGTTTTTTGCCGGGCTGATCATCTATATCCAGCGCGAGAATATGCGCGAAGGCTACCCGCTGGAAAACGATGACGGCAGCCACGCAAATTCACTTTTGCCAGTGCCAGAAGCGAAAACATTTGTCCTGCCCCATGGGCGCGGCGAATATAACGCGCCAGATTTCGTGCGTGAACAGCGCGAATTGGCGCTTGCGCCCACCGCTGGCAGTGGCGGCTTTCCCTTTGCCCCAACGGGCGACCCGATGAAAGACGGCGTTGGCCCGGCATCCTGGGCCATGCGCCGGGACGAGCCGGAACTGGATGGCCATGCCCATCCGAAAATCCAGCCAATGGCGAAAGTGGGCGATTTTGCCGTTTCCGCCGGGCGCGATCCGCGCGGGCTGCCTGTAGTGGGCAATGACCAGAAAGCGGCAGGCAAGATCACAGATATGTGGGTGGATGTGCCAGAACAGCTGGTGCGCTATCTGGAAGCCACGCTGGAGGATGGCACAAAGCGCCTGATCCCCATGCAGATGGTGCGGATCAAATCCAACATGGTCTATGTCAATTCGATTGATGCGGCCTCGTTCACCGATGCGCCCCTGATCGCAAGCGATGCGCAGATCACCAAGCTGGAAGAAGAGAAAGTCTCTGGCTTCTATGCGGGTGGCTATCTCTATCGCAGCGACAAGCGCGTCACCTCTGCCAGCAAGCTGGGGCTATTGATGGGCATGCTCTCCAAGCCCGCCTGACCCACCTTTTGACGACATAAAAAATAAGGAACCGGCCCATGTCACACGATGATTTCGCCTTTGAACCTGTGAAGGGATTGCCAGAGCGGCCCCCGGAACACGAACGCATCCTGTGGCAGGGCCGGCCCGATACCTGGGCCTTGGCGCGCGAAGCCTATAAGATAAACTGGATTACCGGCTATTTCGCGGTCATCATCGGCTGGCGGGCCTCTATGGGCGCGCTGGACGGGGGCGCGGCGGGGGCTTTTGCCTTTGGCCTGCCCTATGCGCTGCTTTGGGCGGCGGCGATGGTGGTGGTGGGGCTGCTGGCCTTGGTCGCTGCGCGCAGCACCGTTTATACCATCACCACGGCGCGGGTGGCCATGCGTATTGGCGCGGCACTTACCGTCACGCTGAACCTGCCTTTCCGCCAGATCGCCAATGCCGATCTGAAGCTGCGCAAGGATGGCACAGGCACAATCGCGCTAGAGACATTGGGCGAGACGAAATTCTCTTATCTGATCCTCTGGCCCCATGCCCGCCCCGGCCATGTGCGGGTGACAAAGCCCGCTTTGCGCTGCATTCAAGAGGCTGCAAAGATTGCCACCCTGCTGGCAGAGGCCGCAGAGGCGCGCATTTCCCAGCCCGTTATTGAACGCAAGACCAGTGCCACCGCCCCTGCCGGTGATCTGGTTGCAGCCGAATGAGGGCCGTTATGAGCACAAATCCAAATATGCAAAAACCTTTCCAGCCCGGTTTCAAGCGGCCCGATAACAATGACATGATCCCCCCGGTTCTGGTGCGGGCCATGTTCGGGCTGGCCGCTATCTCGCTGGCGCTGGTGGCATTTGCCAGCGTCACCGGGCGTGAACGCGCGGCCATCCCTGCCCCTGCGCCCGTGGTGCAAAGCTGGTCTATCCGGCTGGTGGGCAATGATGCGCAATCCGTGACAGTGCTGGATGCAGATGGCAACCTGATTGCTGACATGGATCATGGTGGCTTTGTTACGGTCATTCAGAATGGGCTGATGACAATGCGCCGCCGCCACGGGATTGATCCGACATTGCCGCTGGATATCATCCAGTTTGAAAACGGGCGCCTTGCCGCGATTGATCCGCTGACAGATTACCGCGTCGAGCTGACACAGTTCGGGCGCGACAACCAGGCCGCATTCGAGCGGCTGCTTGCTGAAGTGCCGCAATAAGCGGGACAGGCTAAAGACCAAAGAAACCAAAAAAGGGAAAACAAAATGTCACTCTTCTCTCGAAAGGTCGAACAGGTGCCCTGCACTGTCGAAGTGTCGCACCGCTTTGAAGCACTTCATGCCCATGTCCGGTTCAATGACGGCTCTGTCGTGCATCCCGGCGATGAGGTGCAGGTGCAAGGCCCGCCCGTGCTGGCCGCATGGGGCGAATTGATCATAGAGGATCGCATTGCCACCATCACCCGCGCGAACGCGCTGGAACGGCTTTGGACACGGCTGACAGGCGATTTCGAATTCATGGAACTCTGTGAATTCTCTTTCTCAGAGGAGATGAGCGTATGAACATGCACGCAACCACCCATGACGAACTTCATGCCGAAATGGCCGACAAGTTTGACACAGACGCAATGGCGCAGGAATCCACCCTGCTGACGCCGCGCTTCTACACCACCGATTTTGACGAGATGGACGCGATTGACGTCACCCCCGTGCGCAAGGACTGGGACGTTTTGATCGCGCAGATGAAGGCCGACCCCAACAAGGGCCATTTCAAGAAAAATGAAGATTGGGATGATGTTGATTGGGACGGGATGGAGCCGAAACTCAAGCGCGAGTTCATTGATTTTCTGGTGTCCAGCTGCACGGCCGAATTTTCGGGCTGCGTGCTGTATAAGGAAATGAAACGCCGCGGCAAAAACCCCGATATTTGCGAATTGTTCAACTACATGGCGCGCGACGAGGCCCGTCACGCGGGCTTCATCAACGATGCGCTGCGCGAGGCGGGGATTTCGGTCAATCTGGGCTTTTTGACCCAGCAGAAGAAATACACCTATTTCCGGCCCAAATTCATCTACTACGCCACATACCTGTCGGAAAAGATCGGTTATGCACGCTATATCACGATCTTCCGCCACCTTGAGGAACACCCTGAGCATCGGTTCCACCCGATCTTCAAATGGTTCAAAGAATGGTGCAATGATGAATTCAGCCATGGCGAGGCATTCGCCCTGCTGATGCGCACCGACCCCAAGCTGACGGAAAGCTTTGCCAACAAGCTGTGGATTCGGTTTTTCCTGACGGCTGTCTATTCCACCATGTATGTGCGCGACCACGCGCGCCCGGCCTTCCACGAAGCGCTGGGGGTAGATATTGATTGGTATGATCAAGAGGTGTTTCGCAAAACCTCTGAAATCGCCAAGCAGGTTTTCCCGATGGAACTGGATATCGACCACCCGCGCTGGATGCCCAACCTCAAGCGCATGGAACGGGCCTTCCGCAAGATAGAAGCCGGCGAAAAGCAGGGCGGGATCGCAGGGCGGATTGCGAAATTTGCGGCCGGGACACAGGCGGCATGGGCCTTTGTGTCGCTCTATACCATCCCGGTCAAGAAAAGCACGCCTCCCGCTTCGGTGCGTCTGGAACCGGCTTACTGAGACTGTGGGGTGCGTGCGCAGGCACGCACCACACCCTTACCACAGGAGAGAGTGCCCATGTTCGAAACCCCCTGGATCGCTGCACTTGCTGCGCTTTTCCTGTGGTGGTTTGCCACGGGCATCTTGCTGTGGCGCGTGCATGCGGCAGATCGGGGCGGGCCAGACCAACACGCCTGGTCGGTGATCCTGTCTTTGCCGCTCTTTGCCGCCGGGGCTTTGGGCGTGAATGCCACCCTGGCCGATGACAGCGCGCAGGGCGTGTGGTTTGCGTTTCTCTCGGCGCTCGCGCTTTGGGCCTGGGTGGAACTGGCCTTTCTGTCGGGCGTTGTAACCGGCCCCAATACCCGCCCCTGCCCGGATGGGCTGGCACCGGGCGCGCGGTTCTGGGCGGCGTTTCGCACTGTGGCCTGGCATGAATTCCTGCTTGCGGGCGTGCTGGTGGTGCTGATGCTGGCCTGCATTGGCGCGCAAAACAGTTTCGCACTCTGGACATTCCTTGTGCTTTTCGCGGCGCGCATCTCAGCCAAGCTGAACCTGTTTCTGGGTGTGCCGCGTATCAATACCGATTTCCTGCCCAAACCTCTGGCGCATCTGTCCAGCTATTTCCGCCAAGGCCCTGTCAGCGGGTTTTTCCCGCTTTCTGTCACGCTTTTGGCGCTGGCGGTGGGGTGTTTTCTGGAACGGCTGTGGCGGGCGCATCAGGCCGCCGATCAGGGCGCGATCATCGGCTTTACGCTTCTCTCCATGCTCACCGCGCTTGCACTGCTGGAACATTGGTTCATGGTCTGGCGGGTGCGCGATGACAAACTCTGGCGCTGGATGATCCCTGCGCCCAACACCACAAAACGAAAAACATGACCGAGGGGATCCTAATGGACTTTGACATTCATTTCAAAACCGCACTCGATACGCTGAAATCCGAGGGCAATTATCGCGTCTTTGCCGAGGTAGAGCGTCAATGTGGCAGTTTTCCCAAGGTCAAGCATTTTGCCGGGCCAGAGGTGCAGGAAGTGACTGTCTGGTGTTCGAATGATTATCTGGGCATGGGCCATCATCCCGATGTGGTGGACAGCATGGTGCAAGCGGTGCAAGCCTGCGGCACAGGCGCAGGCGGCACGCGCAACATATCGGGCAACAACCACCTGCACCGCATTCTGGAAGAGGAACTGGCCGATCTGCATGGCAAGGAATCGGCGCTGCTGTTTACCTCTGGCTATGTGTCCAACTGGGCGGCGCTATCCACTCTGGGCGCGCGCATTCCCAATGCTGTCATCCTGTCGGATGAGAAGAACCATGCCAGCATGATTGAAGGCATCCGCCATTCGCGCGCCGACAAGGTGCTGTGGAAGCATAACGACTGGCGCGACCTTGATCGCAAACTGAAAGCGGTGGGCGATAGGCCCAAGATTGTGGCGTTTGAATCTGTCTATTCCATGGATGGCGATATCTGCCCCATGCGCGAGATCGTTGAAGTGGCCGAAGCCCATGGCGCGCTGACATATCTGGACGAAGTGCATGCCGTGGGCATGTATGGCCCGCGCGGCGGCGGCATTTCGGAAGAACGCGGGCTGGCCCATCGCATTTCGCTGATCGAGGGCACATTGGGCAAGGCTTTTGGCGTGATGGGCGGGTATATCACCGGGTCAGAGGCGCTTTGTGATTTCATCCGCTCTTTTGCGTCTGGCTTTATCTTTACCACCGCGCTGCCCCCGGCGGTTGCGGCAGCGGCCACGGCCTCTATCCGGCATCTCAAGCACTCCGACAGTGAGCGCATGGCCCAGCGCGACCGCGTGGCGCTGCTGCGCGCGCGGCTGGATGCAAAGGGCATCCCGCATATGAATAATGAAAGCCATATCATTCCCGTCATGATCGGTGATCCGGTGAAATGCCGGATGATCTCTGATATCCTGATGCAGGATTGGGGCGTTTATGTGCAGCCCATCAATTACCCCACTGTGCCAAAAGGCACAGAGCGGCTGCGCATTACACCGGGGCCGCTGCATTCGGATGCAGATATCGATCATCTGGTGAATGCGCTTTCTGACCTTTGGAAACAATGCGCAATTGCGCATGCCGTTGCATGAGAATGCTTGACATGCCGCGGGATAATCACACATCAACACAAATCTGGTAATCACCGGGAGGAAACAGGATATGTCTTTCAAATTCGGCGCGGCTGCGGCTGCCCTGACACTAACCTTCGCATCACTGCCCGCCTATGCAGGCGATGCCGAAGCAGGCGCGGCAGCATTTCAAAGCCAGTGCCAGAACTGCCATAATGTGACAAACGAGGCGGGCGAGGTTCTGGCCGGGCGCCCGAATGTGCGCACTGGCCCCAATCTTTACGGCGTGATTGGCCGTCAGGCAGGGACTGAAGAGTTCCGCTATGGCGCGTCGCTGGTGGAAGCGGGCGAAGCCGGGCTGGTTTGGGATGAAGCAGAGATGGTGACATATCTGCTAGACCCAAACACCTATCTGCGTGAGAAGCTGGGCAGCAACCGCGCGCGCAGCCAGATGTCCTTCCGCGTGCGCGATGAAGCGACAGCGCTGGATATCATTGCCTTCCTGTCGCAGTTCAGCACTGTCGAAGGCGAGGCCGAGGCAAGCGGCAGCTAAGCTCCGCGCGCGTTTCGTGTAAAAGATCACTGCCCCGGCGCGGCCTTTTCGGCTTTGCCGGGGTTTTCTGTTTGGGTGCCATAGGCGGCATGCCCCCGCCTTGACAGGGCGCATACCGCTCCTGTAGCGCTCTTTCGAGAGTTTATGCCTCGAAAGACATTTCATAATGCACCCTTTATGCGCTGCCCGAACCTGCCTGCAATCCGGGGCCATTTATGGCCGCTGACAGGGTCATTCTTATCCCCGCGCGCTATGCGTCCAGCCGCTATCCGGGCAAACCGCTGGTGGGGTTGCGCGGGGCGCGCGGTGATAGCCAAACGCTGATAGAGCGAAGCTGGCGCGCGGCCTGCGCTGTGGGGGGCGTGGACGGCGTATATGTGGCCACGGATGATACCCGCATTGCCGATACTGCCGCAGGCTTTGGGGCCAATGTGGTGATGACAGACAGCGCCTGTGCCAATGGCACAGAGCGCTGCGCCGATGCGCTGGCGCGCCTTCGGATTGCGCCGCGCGTGGTTGTCAATCTGCAAGGCGATGCCCCCCTTACCCCGCCATGGTTTGTCACGGCGCTGATTGCCGCCATTGAACGCGGCGCGCAGATGGCTACCCCGGTTCTGCGCCTGACGCCCGCGTCTCATGCGCTGTTCCTGCAAGATCGCCTTGCCGGGCGCGTGGGCGGCACAACCGCTGTCATGGCCGCAGATGGCACGGCGCTGTACTTTTCCAAGGAAGTGTTGCCGCATACAGGGCGCAGCTACGGCACGCACGAGGTTGTGCCCGCCTTTCACCATGTCGGGGTTTATGCCTACACGCCCACGGCCCTGGCCCGCTATATGGCGCTGGGGCCTTGCGCGCTGGAAATGCTGGAAGGGTTGGAGCAGTTGCGCTTTCTCTATCATGGCCTGCCTGTCACCTGTATAGAGGTGGACGCGCGCGGCCGCGAATTCTGGGAGTTGAACACCCCGGAAGATGTCGCGCGCATCGAAGCCATTCTGGCGCGTGAGGGGATTGAATGAGAACAGTGCGGATTGGCCAGATCGAGATAGGCAATACTCTGCCCTTCGTGCTTATCTCTGGCCCCTGCCAGTTGGAAACTCTGGATCATGCGCGCCAGATTGCAGGCGCTCTGGCCGAAACCTGCGCGCGGCTGGGAATACCTTTCATTTTCAAAGCCAGCTATGACAAGGCCAATCGCACCAGCCTCAGCGGCCCGCGCGGCCCCGGTTTGGCCGCAGGGCTGGATATTCTGGCGCATATCCGCGCCGAATTTGGCTGCCCGGTTCTGACAGATGTTCACAGCGTGGAAGAGTGCGCGCCAGTTGCCGAAATTTGCGATCTGCTGCAAATTCCGGCCTTTCTGTGCCGCCAGACAGATTTGGTGCTGGCCGCAGGGGCCACGGGGCGGGCTGTCCAGATCAAGAAAGGGCAGTTTCTGGCGCCATGGGACATGGGCAATGTGGCCGCAAAGCTGGCCAGCACCGGGAATGAGCGCATCTTGCTGTGCGAACGCGGCACATCTTTTGGCTATAACACGCTTGTGTCAGATTTCCGCGCCCTGCCAATCATGGCGGGGTTTGGCTATCCGGTAATTTTTGACGCCACCCATTCGGTGCAACAGCCCGGCGGGCAGGGCCAAAGCTCTGGCGGGCAGCGCGAATTTGTGGCCCCCTTGGCGCGCGCGGCTTTGGCCGTGGGCTGTGCGGGCCTGTTTATTGAAACGCATGAAACCCCGGATACCGCCCCCTCGGACGGGCCGAATATGGTGGCGCTGGCACAGATGCCAGCCCTGTTGGCGCAGTTGCAGGCGTTTGACAGGCTGGCGAAATCCGACAGCCTGCCCTAGCCGCCGCGCCTCAGCTTTGCTGGCCGCGCGCAATCCGCAGATATGCCGCCAGCCGTTGCGGGCTTTGCGGGCGCAGCCGCGCGACCAGTTGGCGGGTGGCATGATGCGGGTTCGCCTCACGCGCGATCTTCACAAACTGGCCAAGGCGCGTGCCCTCGGATTTGCGGGGGGTGTCTATCAGATGTCGGGTCATGGTATTCCCTCCTCTCATCAGGGATTCAACATAACACATCCGCGCCAAAACGCCAAAGCACAAGCCGCGGTCTTGACGCCCCTGTGAACAGGCTCTAGCCAGTGCTGCGACCATTGAGAGGAAACTTCATGACCAATCCTTCGCTTCTCATTCTGCCCGGTGACGGGATCGGCCCCGAAGTCATGGCCGAGGTTCGCAAGATCATCGACTGGTATGGCAGCCCTTGCATGATGACACGATGGCCAAGGCGCAAGCCGTGGATGCCGTGCTTCTGGGCGCTGTGGGCGGGCCGAAATACGATGTGCTGGATTTCAGCGTCAAGCCAGAGCGCGGCCTGCTGCGTCTGCGCAAGGAGATGGACCTCTTTTCCAACCTGCGCCCGGCCCAGTGCTTTGACGCTCTGGCAGATTTCTCGTCTTTGAAAAAGGACATCGTTGCCGGCCTCGATATCATGATCGTGCGCGAACTGACCTCCGGCGTCTATTTCGGTGAGCCGCGTGGCATCAGATTGCGCGCGTGGCGCGTTCGGCCTTTGAGTTGGCCATGAAGCGCGGCAAAAAGCTGTGTTCCATGGAAAAGGCCAATGTGATGGAATCGGGCATTCTGTGGCGCGATGTCGTGACCGAAGTTAGCCGCGAATACCCCGAAGTGGAACTGAGCCACATGTATGCCGATGCAGGCGCCATGCAGCTTACCCGCTGGCCAAAACAGTTTGATGTGATCGTAACCGATAACCTGTTTGGCGATCTGTTGTCGGATCTGGCCGCGATGCTGACAGGCAGTCTTGGCATGCTGCCCTCTGCCAGCCTTGGCGCCCCCATGGAAAATGGCCGGCCAAAGGCGCTGTATGAGCCAGTGCATGGCTCTGCCCCCGATATCGCAGGGCAAGGCAAGGCCAATCCCATCGCCTGTATCCTGAGCTTTGCCATGGCGCTGCGCTACAGCTTTGATCAGGGGCCAGAGGCCGCACGGCTGGAAGCTGCCGTTGAAAAGGTGCTGGCAGATGGCGTGCGCACGGCCGATCTGATGGGGCCGGATGGTGGCGTGCCGGTTTCGACCGCCGAAATGGGCGATGCCATTCTGGCGGCGCTGGATGCCAGCCTGTAACAGGCGCGGCGCGGCGCAAGGATAAGACGCCTTGTGCCGCGCCATTTTGGTTTTGCACGGGTTGCAGGGGTGTCACCTGCGCCCGCTTGCGGCTGTTATGCACCGCTTGACCATACGCCCCGGCCCTTCCCCTCTTTGCCCCCGCAACACCGCCGCCCCGGCGCGCGTGATTTTATAGATTATTTTATTGTATACCATTGTGCACTGTTTACCTTTGCCGTGATTTCGCCTATGCTGCGCGCAAGTTTCAGCAGGGGCCTTACGCATGACCGACAAGACAATTCCCGACATCATCTATACCAAGGTTGACGAAGCACCAGAACTGGCCTCGGCCTCGTTCCTGCCCATCATCCAAAGCTTTGCCGCCGCAGCCGGCGTGTCTGTTGGCACGCGCGATATTTCGCTGGCAGGGCGGATCATTGCCGCATTTCCAGAATTCCTGCGCGAGGATCAGCGCATTACGGATGATCTGGCGGAATTGGGCGAATTGGTCAAAACGCCAGAGGCGAATGTGATCAAGCTGCCCAATATCTCTGCCTCTGGCCCGCAGCTATTGGCTGCAATCCGCGAATTGCAGGGCCAGGGCTACGCCCTGCCCGATTACCCCGACAGCCCCGCCACAGAGGCGGAAAAAGACATTCGCGCGCGCTATGATGCGATCAAAGGCTCTGCCGTGAACCCGGTCTTGCGCGAAGGCAATTCAGACCGCCGCGCAGCTGGCGCGGTAAAGCGCTTTGCCCAAGCCAACCCGCATAGCATGGGCGCATGGACAGCCGATAGCAAAACCGAAGTCTCTTCCATGCCCGGCGCGGATTTCTTCGCCAATGAGACATCGGCCACTTTGGGCGCGGCCACCACCGCAAAGATTGTGCTGGTGGGCGCAGATGGCGCGGAAACCGTGCTGAAAGCGGGTGTTTCTTACCCCGCGGGCACGGTGGTTGATGCCACTTTCCTGTCAGTAAAGGCACTTGGCGCGTTTCTGGACAGCGAAATCGCGCGCACCAAGGACAAGGGCACATTGTTTTCGCTGCATATGAAGGCGACGATGATGAAGGTCTCGGACCCGATCATCTTCGGCCATGCGGTGCGCGCCTGGTTGAAACCGGTTTTTGAAAAATTCGGGGCAGAGCTGGCCGCGCTGGGGGTGAACCCCAATTCCGGCATGGGCGATCTGCTGGCGCGGGTGAAAGACAATGCCGCGATCATGGCTGCGATTGACGACGTGACCGCCGCGCGCCCGCCCATGTATATGGTCGATAGCGACAAGGGGATCACCAACCTGCATGTCCCCTCTGATGTGATTATCGATGCCTCTATGCCCGCGCTGATCCGCGCAGGCGGCAAGGGCTGGGGGCCAGATGGCAAAGAGCATGACACAAATTGTGTGATCCCCGATAATTGCTATGCGCCTGTTTATGATGAAACCATCAAATTCTTCAAAGCCAATGGCGCGCTGAACCCGGCCACCGCAGGCACAGTGCAGAATCTGGGCCTGATGGCGCAGAAAGCTGAGGAATATGGCAGCCACCCCACCACTTTCGAAATCCCCCATGATGGCACTGTGCGCATGGTGCTGGAGGATGGAACCGTCCTGCACGAGCATAAGGTGGAAGCGGGCGATATCTGGCGCTCTGCCTCTGTGCGGCGCGCGCCGATTGAAGATTGGGTGACGCTGGCGATTGATCGCCAAAAGGCCACGGGCTACCGCTCTATCTTCTGGCTGGATGCCAATCGCGCCCATGATGCCGAATTGATAAAGCTTGTCACCCCCATTCTGGAAGCCAAGGGCGTGGCCGACAAGTTTGAGATCATGGCCCCGCGCGCGGCAACCCGCGCCAGTCTGGAAACCATCACCAAAGGTGAAAACACCATCGCCATCACCGGCAATGTGCTGCGCGATTACCTGACAGACCTGTTCCCGATTCTGGAACTGGCGACCAGCGCCAAGATGCTGTCCATCGTGAAACTGATGAATGGCGGCGGCATGTTTGAAACCGGCGCGGGCGGTTCGGCGCCAAAGCATGTTCAGGCGCTGCTGGAAACAAACCATCTGCGTTGGGATAGCCTGGGCGAATTCTGCGCACTTGGCGAAAGCTTCAAGTTTCTGGCCGATGCGCGCGGCAATACCAAAGCGCGCCTGCTGGGAGAGGCTGTAGAGGCCGCAACCCAAGGCTATCTGGACAATGACAATTCGCCCCAGCGCAAACCCGGCCAGCCCGATAACCGCGACAGCCATTACTGGTTCGCGCGCTATTGGGCCGAAGCTTTGGCCGCACAAACCGAAGATGCCGAACTTAGCGCCCATTTTACCCCCATCGCCACAGCGCTGGCAGAGAGAGAAGCGCAGATCATCGCAGAACTGCGCGCAGATCGTGGCAAAGCGGTTGATCTGGGCGGCTATTACCACGGCGATCCGGTTAAAACCGCTGCCGTTATGCGCCCATCTGGCACGCTGAATGCGATTATCGGCTAAGGCAACACAGCCAAAGGCTGCGTGCGCAAGCACGCAGCTTCCATGTGCTGCAACCCGGACGCCCAAAAGGAAAGAGCCGCGCAACTACGCGGCTCTTTCCTTTTGGGCGACTGGCTGGACAGCCTTAGCCCTGAATGGATTTCTTGGCTTCTGCCGCTTTCTTGATCGCATCCGATGCCTCGGGGCGCGGCTGAAAGCTGGGTGCGGGCGCGGGTGCTTCTGGCGCGGCGCTGCCGCCACGGTTGGTCTGTAGCGGATCATCCTGCCGCTGCACCGAACCTTCAAAATGCGCGCCCGATTCGATGGCGATGGTCTTGTGAATGATATCGCCTTCCACCTGCGCCGAAGATGTCAGGCGCACTTTCAGGCCCCGAACACGGCCAATGACGCGGCCATTGATCACGATGTCATCTGCCACAATCTCGCCGCGGATGGTGGCGCTTTCGCCCACTGTCAGCAGATGCGCACGGATGTCACCATCGACCACACCTTCAATGACAATATCACCCGTTGTTTTCAGATTGCCCGTTACTGTCAGATCAGCTGCCAGCACAGATGCAGCAGGCTTGGCCTTGGTGACATGGCTGGAGGACGACTCAGCCCCGCTTTGACGCAGGAAAGAAGGCGTTGCCTCTACAGTTTTGGCCGGAGCCTGTTCAGCCTCGGTCTTTGGCCCCGGTTCATTGATACGACTTTTAGAAAACATGCTGTCCAGCCCTTATATACGTTAGCGGATTGACTGCTCTGCCATTGACACGCACCTCATAATGCAAGTGAACGCCGGTAGAGACTCCTGTAGTGCCCATACCACCAATTTTCTGACCGCGCGAGACCCTTTGTCCCACCCGGACATCTATGGAATTCAAATGCGCGTAATAGGTCTCGATCCCGAAGTCATGCTGGATGACTACCAGATTGCCATAGCCGCCCTGACGTCCGGCCTTTTTTACCACACCATCAGCAGAGGCGGTGATGGTCGTGCCGCGCGGCCCGGCCCAATCAAGCCCGCTATGCATGGTATTGCGCCCTGTCAGCGGGTGACGGCGCATCCCGAAACCGGAAGTCTGGCGCACAGCACCGGAACTGACGGGCCGCGCAACTGGCAGGCGATCCACGCCCTGACGGTATGCCGTAACTTCGGCCATGCGATCCAGAATGGCATTGGCGCGCGCAATATCCGGGCTGGCCCCCATCACCCCGGAGGTGGACACCGCAATGGGCCGCAAGGATGCCGATTGCGACGAAGCCCCTTGCCGCACCAATCTGCGGATCTGGTCTGGCGAAACACCGGCAGAATTGAAAACACGCTCCATCGGCGCAATCACCGCTTCCAGCGCCTCTTCCAATTGCGAAAAGATCACATGGTTGCGATCTTTCAGAAGCTCATTCTCCAAGGCCAGATGGCGGGCCTGATTGGCGGCCTGCTCTGCCCCCACCCCCAGATCATGCGTGTATTGCGACGCGCGCTCCATGGCGACCAGCAGGTAATCCAGCATCTGTTCGGTATCGCGGTTGCGATCTGCGGCCGTGCGGGTTGATCCCGTTTCGGCGGCCAGCGTGCGGGTTGCCTCGGCCAGCCTGTCGCGCGCCTCGTCACGTTCGCGGGTGATGCGGCGCACGGTGCTGTGGATGGCGTCAATCCCCGTTTCCAGTTCCAGCCTGCGCTCTTCCGAGGCCAGAAGCTGCATCTGCATTTCGGAAATCCGCGCCATCGCTTCGGCAAAGCGGGTTTGCGCGGCCTCGGCCTCTGAGGCGCGCGAATCGCGCTCTGCGGCCAGTTGGTTCAGGCGATGCTCATAATTGGCCTGTTCGCGCAAGGCCTGGTCGCGCAGATTGCCAGACCCGATCACATCCATCAGCAAGATGGATGTGGCAATCACCGCCCAGGCAAAAAACACAGACACCCCGGCAATGCCGATCGCTTGCGACAACGGGCGCAAACGCACGAAACGCGTGGTGTTGTCGGATCTCAGGAACAGGCGCTGTTCAGGTAATCTGCGCTCCAGGCGTTGGTTCACGCGAACGAGAAGTCGTTTCAAGGCAATTTTCCTGCTTAACTTTGGCGTCTTGCACGGGGTGCTGATGGAACTTCTTGCGATCATTACGCGGCACACGGGGTTGGCAACACACTCACGCCTGCCCCCCGGATTGTGTTACGGGCAGGCGGGGCATCGGGCAAGTTGTTAAATAGTGGTTTTCCGGCAACAGTGCGCCTGCGGCGATCAATCGGCAGTATCTTGCCGATATCACCCCACTGCGCGGCAGCCCCGTGGCTGTCCTTGCTCTCCTGCGGCTTTCATCTTGGCTCAAATATCCTCAGGGGGTGAATTGGGCCAAAGGCCCAAGAGGGGGCGCGAGCGCCCCCTTTGCGACATAGGCAAGCCTGCGCCGATGCCGGGGCGAAGGGGAAGGCCGCGAAACCCGGCGCGGGAGAGATTTTCACCTCTGGCTCAGGCGGGTTCTGTCAAGGGCCAGTAAAAATCTGGCGGCAACCCGGCCTGTGCGCGCTTTTCCTCATTGAACGGGGGCCGCAAGGGGCTGTGGAAATAGCGCCGCACCAGTTCCAGAAACACGGGCTGGGGGTCATGCCCTTGGCGGCCACACAGGAAGTTGAACCATTTGGAGCCATAGGCCACATGCCCCACTTCTTCGGCATAGATCACTTGCAGCGCCTCGACCGCGCGCGCATCGCCTGCGCGCTGGAATATCTCTATCATGCCCGGCGTCACATCCAGCCCGCGCGCTTCCAGCACCATGGGCACCACGGCCAGACGGCCCAGAATATCGTCGGCCGTATCTTCGGCGGCGCGCCACATGCCCGCATGGGCGGGCATTGCGCCGTAATGGCTGCCAAGCCCCTCCAGACAATCGCACATCAGGTTGAAATGCTTGGATTCCTCATCCGCCGCTTTCACCCAGTCATCATAAAAGCCCAAGGGCATGTCGATCTCAGGAAACCGCGCGATCATATCCCAATGCAGATCGACCGCGTTCAATTCGATATGCGCAATGGCGTGCAAGATTGCGATACGCCCTTGCAGGCTGCTGGGGCGGCGGCGCGGCACATCGCGCGGATCCAGCAATTCCGGCGCGTCAGGGCGCGCGGGCCTGTCCGGCGGGATGGCATGGCCCAGCGGCAAGGGCGCACCCGCCTTGCGCGCCGCAAACCATGTGGCGGCATGCTGGCGTGACAGGGCGGTTTTGGCCCGCCCGTCTGCCGTGGTCAGCACCGCAACGGCCATCTCGCGCAAGCTTTGGGTCATAGGGCGCGCACGGCTTCCAGCACGGCGCTGGCATGGCCCGCCGCTTTCACCTTGCGCCAGACTTGCGCAATGCGGCCTTCGCCATCCACAAGGAACGTCGCGCGTTCAATCCCGAAGGATGTCTTGCCATACATGCTTTTTTCCACCCAGACGCCGTAACGTTCGCACACATCGCTGTCAGCGTCAGAGGCCAGGATCACACCCAGATCATGCTTGGCCAGAAATTTGTCGTGCTTGGCCACGGTATCTTTGGAAATACCGATCACCTTGGCACCTGCGCTCTCGAACTCTGCAATCAGGGCGGTAAATTCCAGTGCCTCTGTGGTGCAACCGGGCGTATCATCGCGCGGGTAGAAATAGAGAACCACTTTTGAAGGTTTCAGCGCCGAAAGTGTGACCTCTGCGCCGCCATCGCGGGGCAAGGTGAAATCCGGGGCCATGTCGCCTGTCTGTGCCATTGTCATCTCCCGTGTCACGAAATCGTTGTCCCTGTTGTAGCGGCTTGGCGGGCAAGTTAAAGGCCGGATGCAACACTTGGGAAAAGCGCGCGCCATGAAATTGTCAGAATTTGATTTCACCCTGCCGGAAGAGCTGATTGCCACGCGCCCTGTGCGCCCGCGCCCTGCGGCGCGGCTGCTTTTGGCGCAGGGCGATGCGATTGCTGATCGCCATGTGGCCGATCTGCCCGATATTCTGCGCCCCGGTGATTTGCTGGTGATCAATACAACCAAGGTTATCCCCGCGCGGCTGTTCGGGCAGCGCCTGCGCGACAGCGCGCAAGGCCCTGTTTCCGCCAAGATTGAAGTAACCCTGACAGAGCCGCAGCCCGATGGCAGCTGGCGCGCTTTGGCCAAACCCCTGCGCAAACTGGCAGAGGGCGAAGAAATCATCTTTACCGACAGCCTGCGCGCGCAGGTGGTGCAGCGCGGGGCGGAAGATGTGGTTTTGCGCTTCAACCTTGCGGGCGATGATTTTGACGCCGAATTGGACAGGGCAGGCCAGATGCCCTTGCCGCCCTATATCGCAGGCCGTCGCGCCGCCGATGCGCAGGATCGCGAGGATTATCAGACCGTGTTCGCCCGCACCCCCGGCGCAGTCGCCGCCCCCACGGCCTCGCTGCATTTTGACGCGGATTTGCTGGAGAAATTGCGCGCGATGGGGGTGGGCTTTGCCGAGGTGACATTGCATGTGGGCGCGGGCACATTTCTGCCCGTGAAGGTGGATGATGTGCGCGACCATAAAATGCATGCCGAATGGGGGCAGGTCACACCAGAGGCCGCAGCCCAGATCATGGCCACCCATGCCAGCGGCGGGCGGGTGATTGCCGTGGGCACAACCGCGCTGCGCCTGATCGAAACTGCCGCCACCGGCCCCGGCCAGATTGGGGCATGGTCGGGCAAGACGGATATTTTCATCACCCCCGGTTTCCGCTTTCAGCTGGCGCATGGGCTGATGACAAATTTCCACTTGCCGAAATCCACCCTGATGATGCTGGTTTCCGCCCTGATGGGGCGCGAGAGGATCATGGATATCTATGCCCATGCCATCGCGCAGCGCTACCGCTTCTTTTCTTACGGCGATTCGTCACTGCTTTTGCCCTGAGCGCGACAGCGGGTGTCGTTTCTGTCATAGTGGCGTTAGGGTAGCGGGCCTAAGCTGTTCGCAGCACTGACCGAAGGACATGCAATGCTAAAGGTTTTCACGGCCTCTTGGGCGCTCTTGCTGGGGCTGATGTTTCTGATGGTCGGCAATGGCGTGCAGGGCACATTGCTGGGCATCCGGGGCGCGATAGAGGGCTTTAGCACGCTGCAAATGTCGGTCGTCATGTCGGCCTATTTTGTGGGGTTTCTGTTCGGGTCGCGCATGGCGCCGGAAATGATCCGCCGGGTGGGGCATGTGCGGGTATTTGCGGCGCTTGGCTCGCTGATCTCGGCGGTGCTGGTGCTGTATGCGGCCCTGCCTGACTGGATCATCTGGGCGCTGTTGCGCGTGCTGATCGGGTTCTGCTTTTCGGGGGTCTATGTCACGGCGGAAAGCTGGCTGAACAATACCGCCAGCAATGAAAATCGCGGGCAGGCGCTGTCGCTGTATATGATCGTGCAGATGGTGGGCATCATTTCGGCGCAGGCGCTGATAAACTTTGCCGATCCTGCGGGGTATTTGCTGTTTATCATCCCCTCGGTTCTGGTGTCGCTGGCCTTTGCCCCGATCTTGCTCTCGGTCAGCCCTGCGCCAACCTTCGCCACAACCCGCGCCATGTCTATCAGAGAGCTTTATGATATCTCGCCCCTTGGTGTGGTGGGGATTTTCCTGATGGGCGGTGTCTTTGCCGCGATGTTTGGCATGACCGCCGTCTGGGGCACAGAGGCCGGGCTAAGCGTGCTGGAAATCTCTATCTTCACGGGGGCGATCTATTTTGGCGGGCTGGTGTTTCAGTATCCTATCGGCTGGCTGTCTGACAGGATGGACAGGCGCAAATTGCTGGTCATCGTATCGCTGATCGGGGTGGCTGGCGGGGCGCTGGCTGTGTTGTTTGATCTGCCCTTTATCGGGCTGGTGGGGGTGGCGCTGATAATCGGGGGTATTTCCAACCCGCTGTATTCGCTGCTGGTGGCCTATACGAATGATTATCTGGATGGCGATCAGATGGCCGCGGCCTCTGGCGGGTTGCTGTTTGTCAATGGGGTCGGGGCGATCATCGGGCCGCTGGCGATTGGCTGGTTGATGGGGATTATCGGGCCATCGGGGTTTTTCCTGTTCATCATCGTGTTGATGATGATGCTGGTGGTCTATGCCAGCTGGCGTATGACGCAACGCCCCTCTGTGCCCGTATCCGAAACAGGGCCATTCGCGCCCATGTCGCCTGTCGTATCGGCAGCAACAGTAGAGGCCGTTTATTCCGAACTGACAGAACAACAGGCCGAATCTGGCCCGACATAGTGGCAATTCGGCACGTTTTCCCGTGCTCGCGCGTTTGTCAGGGCGAAATCCTTGTGAAACGCGGGAAACACTGTCACGCTTAATTATTATGCAACAACCGCAGGTGAGGGATATGACAACGGTTGATGAGGTGATCCAGTTCTGGGTGAAGGATGTGGGGCCAGCGGGCTGGTATGCGTCCGATCCTGCGCTGGATGCGCGCATTCGCGAAACCTTCGCGCCGCTTTGGGAGAAAGCGCTTGAAGGGCGGCTGGAACGCTGGACATCCTGCGCGCGCGGCGCGCTGGCCTTCATCATCGTGACAGACCAGTTCCCGCGCAACATGTTCCGCGAGGATAAGCGCGCCTTCGCAACCGATGATCTGGCCCGCCGCGTGGCCGCGCGTGCCTGCCATCTGGGCTTTGACCGCCAGACCCCAGAGCCAGAGCGCCAGTTTTTCTACCTGCCGCTGATGCATTCCGAAAGCCAGATGGATCAGGATCGCGCCGTGCGCATGTTCTTGCTGCGCATGCCCGAAACCGGTGCAGATAACCTGCTGCATGCGCGCGCGCATCGCGCCGTTATCCGCGAATTTGGCCGCTTTCCCTATCGTAACGCCGCCCTTGGACGGCCCAGCACACCGGGAGAGGAAAGTTTTCTGGCGCGCGGCGGCTATGGCTCTGCGGTGAAGGCCCTGCAAGAGGCGGCATAAGTTTGGCCCGCGCCCGCCATGCGCCCTGTGCATGGCGGCATTTCCTGCTTTGCGTTGCGACATTGCAAAAAATAGTTTAATGCCAAACTAGTTTTGCACGGGGCGCGACGGGAGGAAATCGCATGGCTGCCAGATCGTTTGATGTTGTTGTTATCGGAGCCGGGCCGGGGGGCTATGTGGCCGCAATCCGGGAAGTGTTTCACCTGATGCATCGCGCCAAGGAGTTTGGCCTGAGTGCCGATAATATCAGCTATGATCTGGACGCGGTGGTCAAACGCTCGCGCAAGGTGGCGGGGCAATTGTCGGGCGGGATCGGCCACCTGATGAAGAAGAACAAGGTCACTGTCGTGATGGGTGCTGCCCGCGAAGGGCAAAGTGACCGTGACAACCGATAAGGGCACAGAGGAGCTGACGGCACCCAATATCATCCTCGCCACGGGTGCGCGCGCGCGCGAATTGCCGGGGCTTGAGGCGGATGGCGATCTGGTCTGGACCTACAAACACGCGCTGCAACCCAAGCGGATGCCGAAAAAGCTGCTTGTCATCGGCTCTGGTGCGATTGGGATAGAATTTGCCAGCTTCTTCAACACATTGGGTGCAGATGTGACAGTGGTGGAAGTGCAAGACCGCATTCTGCCCGTGGAAGATGCCGAAATCAGCGCTTTTGCCAAAAAGCAGTTTGAAAAGCAGGGCATGAAGATATTGGAAAAGGCGATGGTCAAGAAGCTTGATCGCGCCGCCCCCAAAGTAACCGCCCATATCGAACGCGGCGGCAAGACGGAAACAATGGAATTTGACACGGTTATTTCCGCCGTGGGCATTGTGGCCAATACCGAAAATCTGGGGCTGGAAGCACTGGGCGCGAAGATTGACCGCTCTTTCGTGGTGACGGATAAATATTGCCGCACCGGCGTAGAGGGGCTGTTCGTGATTGGCGATGCCACGCAAGGGCCGTGGCTGGCACACAAGGCCAGCCATGAGGGGGTAATGGTGGCAGAACTGATTGCAGGCGGCCACCCCCATGCGGTAGATCCTGCCAGCATTGCCGGTTGCACCTATTGCCACCCGCAAGTGGCCAAGATCAAGGTCGGGCGCTTTCCCTTCATGGGCAATGGCAAGGCCATCGCACTTGGGGAGCCCGAGGGTATGATCAAGACGATCTTTGACGCCAAAACCGGCGAATTGCTGGGCGCGCATATGATCGGCGCGGAAGTGACAGAGTTGATACAGGGCTATGTCGTGGGCCGCGCGCTGGAAACCACGGAAGAAGACCTGATGAACACTGTCTTCCCCCACCCCACCCTCAGCGAGATGATGCACGAATCCGTGCTGGATGCTTACGGGCGCGCGCTGCATTTCTAAGGGCCTACGCCCCCCCATCTGGGGGGGCCGCCCCCTCATCCCTGCGTCGCTGCCCTTGGGTCTTTCAGGCAAGGGGCTGGCTGGCGCAAGCACCAGCCGCTCGCCGGCTGTCAGCGCACGATCTGGCCGCCGGAAAGCTTCCAATCCTGCAAACTGCCCAGATTATACACCTCGGCAAAGCCATTCGCGGCCATCATCTGCGCCGCGCGGCCTGACCGCGCGCCAGAGGCGCAATACAGCGCCACCGCCTTGTCGCGAGAGAGTTTGCGGTTGAAATGCCCGCTGGCCGGATCGGTTTGCGCGCTGATCTCGGAAAGCGGGATATGCAGCGCGCCTTTGGCTTTGCCGCTTTGGCGCAATTCGCCTGCTTCGCGCACATCAATCAATGTCAGTGTGCCGGCGGCAGCGCGGGCCACGGCCTCTGACGGGTTGATGCGCTGTGCGCTGGCTTTGGATTTGAGAAATGAAAACATGGTGGCATCCTTTTGCGGTTTGGCTCTCTATGCGCCAAAGATGCAAAAATTGCAATGTATAAATTCATATCTCTGCATGTGTTGGTCGTCCCGCCCTCTCACGCCGAATTTCTACGCATGTTTATACTTTGTTCGCATATTTGGGTTGGAGACTCGGCCCAACCTCTCTATCTTGCGGGTTTGGGCGTGTAAGGCGCAGTTGGGGGCATGAATGTCTGAGCAGAAATTCATCGAAGTGCGCGGCGCGCGCGAACATAATCTGAAGAATATTGATGTCACCCTGCCCCGTGACAAGCTGGTGGTCATTACCGGGCTGTCGGGTTCGGGGAAATCGAGCCTGGCCTTTGATACCATCTATGCCGAAGGGCAAAGGCGCTATGTCGAATCGCTAAGCGCCTATGCGCGGCAGTTTCTGGATATGATGCAAAAACCGGATATGGATCATATCTCCGGCCTCTCGCCCGCGATTTCGATAGAGCAGAAAACCACCAGCAAAAACCCCCGCTCCACTGTCGGCACAGTGACGGAAATATACGATTACATGCGCTTGCTCTTTGCCCGCGCAGGCACGCCCTACAGCCCCGCCACGGGCCTGCCCATTGAAGCACAGCAAGTGCAGGATATGGTTGATCGCATCATGGAGATGCCAGAGGGCACGCGCGCCTATCTGCTGGCCCCCATCGTGCGCGACCGCAAGGGCGAATACCGCAAAGAATTTCTGGATCTGCGCAAGCAGGGCTTCCAGCGGGTCAAGGTGGATGGCCAGTTTTACGAATTGGACGAACCGCCCACGCTGGACAAGAAATTCCGCCATGACATTGATGTGGTTGTAGATCGTCTGGTGGTGCGCCCCGGTCTGGAAACGCGGCTGGCCGATAGTTTGCGCACAGCGCTTGATCTGGCCGATGGCATAGCCGTTCTGGAAGAGGCCACCGAAGAGGGCACGCGCATCACCTTCAGCGAGAAATTTGCTTGCCCTGTCAGCGGTTTTACCATCTCCGAGATTGAACCACGGCTGTTTTCCTTCAACGCGCCATCGGGGGCTTGCCCCGATTGTGACGGGCTGGGGGTAGAACTGTTCTTTGACGAGCGCCTTGTCGTGCCAGATGCCGCGCTGCGGCTGGCCGATGGGGCGATTGCGCCTTGGCGCAAGGGCAAATCCCCCTATTTCCTACAAACCATCGAATCTCTGGCCAAGCATTACGAATTCGATTCCCGCACCCCATGGAAAGACCTGCCCGCCCATGTGAAACAGGTGTTTTTGCATGGCTCCAATGACGAGGAATTGCCCTTCCGCTATGACGAAGGGGGGCGGGTTTACAACGTGACCCGCGCCTTTGAAGGGGTGATCCCGAATATGGAACGGCGCTACCGCGAAACCGACAGCGCCTGGATACGCGAAGAGTTTGAGCGCTATCAGAACCAGCGCGCCTGCGGCACTTGCGGCGGCCACAGGCTGAAACCCGAAGCGCTGGCGGTAAAGATTGGCGGGCTGCATATCGGGCAGGTGACAGAGATGTCCATCCGCGAGGCCTATGCCTGGGTGGAAGGCGTGCCAGACAGCCTGAGCAAGCAGAAAAACGAAATCGCCCGCGCAATCCTGAAAGAAATCCGCGAGAGGATTGGCTTTCTGGTGAATGTGGGCCTGGATTACCTGACATTGGGGCGCCATGCGGGCACGCTATCGGGGGGCGAAAGCCAGCGCATCCGGCTGGCCAGCCAGATCGGCTCTGGCCTGACAGGGGTTTTATATGTGCTGGACGAACCCAGCATCGGCCTGCACCAGCGCGACAATGACCGCCTGCTGACAACGCTGCGCAATCTGCGCGATCAGGGCAATACGGTGCTGGTGGTTGAACATGATGAAGAGGCCATTCGCACCGCCGATTATGTGCTGGATATCGGCCCCGGCGCGGGCGTGCATGGGGGCCGCGTGGTGGCACAGGGCACCCCGGCAGAAATTATGGCAGACCCGGCCAGCCTGACGGGCCAATATCTGAGCGGCGCGCGGGAAATCGCGGTGCCCAAAGAGCGGCGCAAGGGCAATGGCAAGAAATTGACAGTGGTCAAAGCCAGCGGCAACAACCTGCGCGAGGTGACAGTAGATTTCCCGCTTGGGAAATTTGTTTGCGTCACAGGCGTTTCGGGGGGTGGCAAATCCACCCTGACCATTGAAACCCTGTTCAAAACGGCGTCCATGCGGCTGAACGGCGCGCGCCAGACCCCTGCGCCCTGCGAAACCATCAAGGGGCTGGAGCAGTTGGACAAGGTGATCGACATAGACCAACGCCCGATTGGCCGCACCCCGCGTTCCAACCCTGCCACCTATACCGGCGCGTTTGGCCCGATCCGCGACTGGTTCGCGGGCCTGCCCGAATCACGGGCGCGCGGGTATAAGCCGGGGCGGTTTTCCTTCAACGTCAAAGGCGGGCGGTGCGAGGCGTGTCAGGGCGATGGCGTGCTGAAGATTGAGATGAATTTTCTGCCCGATGTCTATGTCACCTGCGAAACCTGCAAGGGCAAGCGCTACAACCGCGAAACGCTGGAAGTGCTGTTCAAGGGCAAATCCATCGCCGATGTGCTGGATATGACGGTCGAAGACGCGCAGGAGTTTTTCAAAGCCGTTCCCAGCATCCGCGAAAAGATGGATGCGCTGATGCGCGTGGGCTTGGGCTATATCAAGGTGGGCCAACAAGCCACCACCCTTTCGGGGGGCGAGGCGCAGCGCGTGAAACTGTCCAAGGAGCTTGCACGCCGATCCACAGGCAGGACGCTGTATATTCTGGACGAACCCACAACCGGCCTGCATTTCGAAGATGTGCGTAAGCTATTGGAAGTGCTGCATGAACTGGTGGATCAGGGCAATTCTGTAGTGGTGATCGAGCATAATCTGGATGTGGTGAAAACCGCTGATTGGATCATTGATATCGGGCCGGAAGGCGGCGATGGCGGGGGGCAGGTGGTGGCCCTTGGCACGCCCGAACAGGTGGCCGCGACAGAGGCCAGCCATACCGGGCGCTATCTGGCCCCCTTGCTGCGGCCCGGGCGTGTGGCCGCCGAATAGGGCGCAAAATCTGCGGCGGCGCGGGGCTGCGCCCTTCCCCCGCCCCGCGCGCTTGGCTATGCTGGCGGCATGAGTAATTTGCCCCGCTTCATCCACCTGCGCACCCATACGGAATATTCGCTTCTTGAAGGCGCCATTCCGTTGAAAAAGCTGATCAAGGATTGTGCCGCGAAGGGCTATCCGGCGGTTGCTGTCACCGATACTGACAATATGTTCGCCGCGCTGGAATTTTCGGTTCTGGCCTCTGGCTCTGGTATCCAGCCCATTCTGGGCTGTCAGATATCGCTGGCCTATGATCCGCCCGCGCCGGGGGAAAAGCTGCGCCTGCCTGCGCCTGTGGTGCTGCTGGCGCAATCCGAGCGCGGCTATATGAACCTGATGAAGCTGAATTCCTGCCTGTACCTGCCCAAGGACAGGCCGGTTCCGCAGGTTACGATTGAGGAATTGGAACAGTATAGCGCGGGGCTGATTTGCCTGTCTGGCGGGGCCGAAGGGGCCGTGGGCAAGCTGATCCAAACCAACCAGTTGCCCAAGGCCCGCGCGCTGATGGAACGGCTGGCCGCCATTTACCCCGGCAGGCTCTATGTGGAATTGCAGCGCCACGCCACGCCCGGCGGGCAGATGATGGAGGCAGAGCGCCTGACAGAGCGCGCCTTTGTTGACATGGCCCATGCACTGGCCCTGCCGCTGGTGGCCACAAATGACGCCTATTTTCCCAGGCCCGACATGTACGAGGCCCATGATGCGCTGTTATGCATCAAGGATGGCGCTTATGTCGATCAATCCGCGCCGCGCCGCCGTCTGACCCCGCAACATTACCTCAAATCCCCAGAAGAGATGGCAGCCCTCTTTGCCGATCTGCCCGAAGCGCTGGAAACAACAGTCGAGATTGCCCAGCGCTGCGCCTATAAGGCCGAAAAACGCGCGCCCATCCTGCCCCGCTTTGCCGAGGATGAGGTGGAAGAATTGCGCCGGCAGGCAAGAGAAGGGCTGGCCGCGCGGCTGGCCGTGATCCCCCATGCCGCCCCGGTGGAAGAGTATGAAAAGCGGCTGGAATTTGAGCTTGGCATCATCGAAGGCATGGGGTTCCCCGGTTATTTCCTGATCGTTGCCGATTTCATCAAATGGGCCAAGGATAATGATATTCCCGTGGGGCCGGGGCGTGGGTCTGGGGCGGGCAGCCTTGTGGCCTATGCGCTGACAATCACCGATCTCGACCCTTTGCGCTATGCGCTGCTGTTCGAACGGTTTCTGAATCCCGATCGCGTATCCATGCCCGATTTCGATATCGATTTCTGCATGGACAGGCGCGAAGAGGTGATCCGCTACACCCAGGACAAATATGGCCATGACAAGGTGGGCCAGATCATCACCTTTGGCGCGCTCTTGTCCAAGGCCGCCGTGCGCGATGTGGGGCGGGTGTTGCAATTGCCTTATGGGCAGGTGGACAAGCTGTCAAAGCTGATCCCGGTGGAAGGGGTGAAACCTGTCAGCATTGAAAAGGCGCTGGCCGATGAACCCCGCCTGCGAGAGGCCGCCAAGGCCGAAGAAGTGGTTGACCGCCTTCTGACCCATGCCCAAAAGGTGGAAGGGCTGTTGCGCAATGCCTCTACCCATGCGGCAGGCGTGGTGATTGGTGACAGGCCGCTGGACGAGCTTGTACCGCTCTACCGCGACCCGAAATCAAACATGCCCGCCACCCAGTTCAACATGAAATGGGTGGAAGCGGCAGGGCTGGTGAAGTTTGACTTTCTGGGCCTGAAAACCCTGACCGTTATCCAGAACGCGGTTGATCTGCTTAAGCGGCGTGGCGTGGCGCTGGATATCGCCGCCATCCCGCTGGATGACAAACCGACATATGATCTCTATGCCTCGGCGCGCACAGTGGCCGTGTTTCAGGTGGAAAGTTCGGGCATGATGGATGCGCTGCGGCGCATGAAACCCACCTGCATTGAAGATATCGTGGCACTTGTGGCGCTCTATCGCCCCGGCCCGATGGAAAATATTCCCACCTATTGCGAGGTGAAAAACGGCCTGCGGCCCTTGGAATCCATCCACCCCTCGATTGATTTCATTCTGGAAGAAACCCAAGGCATCATCGTCTACCAGGAACAGGTGATGCAGATTGCGCAGGTCATGGCGGGCTACTCCCTCGGCGGGGCAGACCTGCTGCGCCGCGCGATGGGCAAAAAGATTGCCGAAGAAATGGCCAAGGAACGGCCAAAATTCGTGCAAGGGGCCGTGGCCAATGGGGTGGATCAAAAAAAGGCCGGCGAGGTATTCGACCTGCTGGAAAAATTCGCCAATTACGGCTTCAACAAATCCCATGCGGCGGCTTATGCCGTTGTCAGCTATCAAACTGCCTATCTGAAAGCCAATTACCCTGTCGAATTCATGGCAGGCGTGATGAATTGCGATCTGCACCTGACAGAGAAACTGGCCGTCTATAAGCGCGAAGTTGACAGGATGGAGATTGCCGTCATCCCGCCCTGTGTAAACCGCTCTCGCGCGCGCTTTGACGTGAAGGAGGGCGCACTTGTCTATGCCTTGGGCGCGCTGAAAAATGTGGGTGTCGATGCCATGCGCCTGATCGTGGACGGGCGCGGCGACAAAGCCTTTGCCACCCTCTTTGATCTTGCCCGCCGGGTAGATCTTAAACGCGTCGGCAAACGCCCGCTGGAAATGCTGGCCCGCGCTGGCGCGTTTGACCAGCTGGAACGCAACCGCAAGCGGGTGTTCGACAGTCTGGATGCGCTGGTGGGCTATTCCGCCGCCATCCATGAGGCCCGCGCCTCCAATCAAGTGTCACTCTTTGGCGAGGCAGGCGCGGATATTCCCGAACCAAGGCTCAGCGCCTGTGATGATTGGTTGCCCACCGAACGGCTGGGGCAGGAACATCAGGCGATTGGCTTTTATCTTTCCGGCCATCCGCTGGATGATTACGCAGGGCCACTGCGCCGCAAACAGGTGCTGACATTGGCCGAGATCGAGAAAAAGGCCGCAGGCGGGCCGTTTGTGGCCAAGATTGCCGGCGCGGTATCCGGGCGGCAGGAACGCAAATCCGCGCGCGGCAACCGCTTCGCTTTTGTGCAACTGTCAGACCCGACGGGGCTATATGAGGTGACAGTCTTCTCTGACACATTGGAAGCCGGGCGGCAGTATCTGGAAACCGGGCAAAATGTGGTTCTCACTGTCGAGGCCACGATGGAAGCCGAAACCCTGAAACTGCTGGCGCGCGGCGTGCAACCAATTGATGCCGTTGTCGCAGATGCAGGGGCGGCAGGGCTGCGGGTGCATGTCGATGCGCCAGAGGCGATTTCCGCGGTCGCTGCCCTTCTGGCGCGGCACAAAGACGGGCCAAGCCGCGCGCGCGGGCCAGTGTGGTTTTGCGTGGCGGATCATGCCCAAGGGCGGGAATATGATATCGATTCCGGGCAGGTATTTGCCATAACGCCCCAAATCAAAGGCGCGGTGAAATCCTTGGGCGGGGTGGTGATGGTGGAAGAGATGTGAGGATAAAGACGAGGGAGGATTGCAAGTAAAAATCGAATCCTCCCCAACAAACGCAAATATAATTTATTTATTTCATATACTTATATTTAAAGAGAGAGCTTACACTTGAATGCAGAAGCCCTGCCAACGCTATACATTTTCTTGGATGAAGGTGGAAATTTTGACTTTTCTCGCAGCGGCACAAGGTTCTTTACCCTTACCTGTGTTAGCCTCTACAGGCCGTTCCGGTTGCATACCGCGCTTGATACCTACAAATACAATCTGATCGAGCATCGCATAAAACCGCGTATTGAGATGGAATATTTCCACTGCGCAAATGACAATCGGCATGTGCGTAGCAAGGTGTTTGAAATGCTCGGCCAAGAGGTGCCGCCAGAGTCGGTTGATGCCGTGATTGTGGAAAAGTGCAAAACCGGCCCGGCGCTACAGGCGCCAGAAAAATTCTATCCAAAGATGCTTGGCTATCTGCTTCGCTTTGCAATCGAGAAGGCGGCGCATGGACTGGGCGAAGTGGTGGTCATAACCGACAGCCTGCCTGTTGCCGGCAAGCGCAAGGCCATTGAGAAAGCCATCAAAAACGACTCTTGCCGAGATGCTGCCAGATCGCACCCCTTACCGCGTCATGCACCATGCATCGAGCGCACATTATGGCTTGCAGATTGCCGATTACTTCAACTGGGCGATCTTTCGGAAATGGGAGCACGAAGACCCTGACGCATTCCAGAGCATTGCCCCACAAATGCGCAGCGAATTTGAAATTTTCCGCCATGGGGCGCGCAGATATTATTGAACAATGACCCCCCCGACTACCTTTCGGAAAACCCCTTGGGTTTTTGTCATCGGGGGGGAACCTTTGCGCGATAGATACCAGACAAATCGTAAATTTCAAGTTACGATCGCGTGCATCTCTACTTAACCGGCAATCATTTCCGCCTGACGCACAATCACTTCCGCCTGTTTGATAGAGGCGATATCCACCAGACGGCCCTTATAGACAGTGGCCCCTTCGCCGCGCGCTTTGGCCGCTGTCATCGCGTCCAGAATTTCGCGCGCCTCTGCTACGGCTTCGTCAGACGGGGTAAACACCTCATTGGCCAGCGCCACCTGTTTGGGGTGGATCGCCCATTTGCCAACCATCCCCAGCGTGGCAGAGCGCCGTGCCTGGGCGCGAAAGCCCTCATCGTCCGAAAAATCGCCAAATGGTCCATCCACAGGCAAAACCCCATGTGTGCGGCAGGCGGCCACAATGGCCGATTGCGCCCAATGCCAGGGGTCTGACCAATATCTCTCTGCGCCGCGCTGCATATAGTAATTCTCTTGCGTGCCGCCAATTCCGGTGGTTGCCATGCCCATGGAGGCCGCGAAATCTGCCGCGCCAAGGCTCATGGCCTGCAAACGCGGGCTGGAGGCCGCGATTTCTTCCACATGCGCAATCCCGGCCGCGGATTCGATGATCACCTCAAAGCTGATACGCTTTGCGCGGCCCTTGGCAGCCTCTATGCTGGAAACAAGCGCATCCACCGCATAGATATCCGCCGCACAGCCCACTTTGGGGATCATGATCTGATCCAGCCTTTCGCCCGCCTGTTCCAGCAGTTCCACCACATCACGATACCAAAAGGGTGTATCCAGACCGTTAATGCGCACAGACAGGGTTTTATTGCCCCATTCCACCTCATGCGTGGCCTTGATGATATTGGCGCGCGCACTGTCCTTGTCCGAGGGCGCGACCGAATCTTCCAGATCCAGATTGATCACATCCGCGCCCGATGCTGCCATCTTCTCAAACAACGCCACGCGCGAGCCGGGGCCGAATAACTGGCAGCGATTGGGGCGGGCAACGGGCGCAGGCTGGATGCGAAAGCTCATGGCGAAACCTTTCGGGTCAGGAAATTTCGGAATATGTGGGGCTGTGGTTATATTCTTGCGCACCCCCCTGCAAGCAAATTTCTGCACCTGCGAAAACATGGGGGCGGTCGCGCAGATTTGCTGTATCGCGCACAAAAACTGCGCAACTGCGCTCAGTTTTGCACGATCCTTCGAATAAATCTGCAGAGATGTCGTAAAATCACGAATACATTGCCTGCGATTTGGGCGAAACTTTGCCAAAGACTGCTCCCCATGCCAACCGGAGGCCGCCATGATCGAAACCCCCTATCTGTTGTTTCTGGGCGATGCGCCCGATCCCCTGGCCGCGAAAGTGGCGCAAGGCATAAAGGATTGGCGCCCTGATTTCGCCTTGGGCCAGTTCCGTATGGAGGGCTGCAAGGCCGATATGAAATTGCCCGATATGACGCTGGCAGAGGCCAAGGCGGCCGGGGCAAAAACCCTGGTGATCGGTGTGGCCAATCGCGGTGGCGTCATCTCTGCGGCCTGGAAGAAAGTGCTGGTTGCCGCGCTGGAGGAAGGGTTTGATCTGGCCTCTGGCCTGCATAACCTGCTGCGCGACGAGCCTGACCTGAAAGCCGTGGCCGAAGCCTGCGGGCGCCAGCTGCATGATGTGCGGGTGCCCAGTGTTCAATACCCGATCGCCAATGGCATCAAGCGCAGCGGCAAGCGCTGTCTGGCCGTAGGCACCGATTGTTCTGTGGGCAAAATGTACACGGCCCTGTGCATGGAGCGCGAAATGGTCGCGCGCGGCCTGAAGGCCAGTTTCCGCGCCACAGGCCAGACAGGTATTCTGATTACCGGCGACGGTGTGCCGCTGGATGCCGTGATTGCCGATTTCATGGCGGGCGCGGTGGAATGGCTGACCCCGGATAACGACCCCGATCATTGGGATCTGATCGAAGGGCAAGGGAGCCTCTTTCATGTGTCTTACTCCGGGGTCACGCTGGCGCTGATCCATGGCGGCCAGCCTGATGCGCTGATCCTGAGCCATGAGCCAAGCCGCGCGCATATGCGCGGCCTGCCCGGCTATGCCCTGCCCACGCTGGAAGATCTGCGCGATATGGCGCTGGCTTTGGCGCGGGTGGCCAACCCCGCTTGCGAGGTGGTGGGAATTTCGATCAACACTGCTGCGCTGTCGGATGCAGAGGCGCTGGCCTATTGCGCCGAGGTAGAGGCGCGGATGGGCCTGCCAACGGTTGATCCCTTCCGCCATGGGGCCGGGCGTCTGGTGGAGGCGTTGCAAGCGCTGTAAGCCGGGCGGAGAGGGGCTTTGCCCCTCTTGGCCTGCGGCCAATTCACCCCAGGATATTTTTGCCAAGATGAAAGGGCCACAGCGTGCTGACAGTAACCGAGGATCGTTTTGCCCTGGCAGAGGTGTTCACCATCGCGCGCGGTTCGCGCACGCATGCCGATGTGCTGAGCGTGACTGTGGCGCGCGATGGCGTGCAGGGGCGCGGGGAATGTGTGCCCTATGCGCGCTATGGCGAGAGCCTGGATTCGGTGCGCGCGCAGATTGCGGGCCTGCGTGACGGCATTGACCGCGCGGCTTTGAAGATCAAGCTTGGCACGCCAGATGATATGGCTCGGCTGGAGGCCGTGCGGGCGGGCGCGCCGCGCGCGCAGATCATCGTGGATGCCAATGAGGGGTGGAGCGCTGAGGTGTATCGTGATCTGGCCCCGCATTTGCTGCGTCTGGGTGTGGCGATGGTGGAGCAACCCTTGCCTGCCGGGGCTGACGGGATGCTGGCAGAGATTGCGCGCCCCTTGCCGGTCTGTGCCGATGAAAGCTGCCATGACCGCGCCAGCCTGGCCGCGCTGCGGGGCAAATATGACATGATCAATATCAAGCTGGACAAAACCGGTGGCTTGACCGAGGCCTTGGCGCTGCGGGATGCCGCCCGCGCGGCGGGCTACCGCGTGATGGTGGGCTGCATGGTGGGCAGTTCTCTGGCCATGGCCCCTGCCGTGCTGGTGGCGCAAGGCGCAGAGGTGGTCGATCTGGATGGCCCGCTATTGCTGGCCGAGGATCGCGCGCACCCCCTGCGCTATGATGCCGGGGGCGTGCACCCGCCCGAAGCTGCGCTTTGGGGGTAAGCACTCTTCCCCAAGGGCTGCGCATGCGCTATGCACTGCGCCAAATCGGAGGATAGCCAAATGCCAAGATACCGCTCGCGCACGACAACGCATGGACGCAACATGGCCGGGGCCCGTGGCCTGTGGCGCGCAACAGGGATGAAGGACAGCGATTTCGGCAAGCCGATTATCGCCATTGTCAACAGCTTTACCCAGTTTGTGCCCGGCCATGTGCATTTGAAAGACCTGGGCCAGATGGTTGCGCGCGAAGTGGAAAAGGCGGGCGGCGTGGCCAAGGAATTCAACACCATTGCGGTGGATGACGGGATCGCGATGGGCCATGACGGGATGCTGTATTCCCTGCCCTCGCGCGAGGTGATTGCGGATTCGGTGGAGTATATGGTCAATGCCCATTGCGCCGATGCGATGGTATGCATTTCCAATTGCGACAAGATCACGCCGGGCATGCTGATGGCTGCGATGCGGCTCAATATTCCCTGCGTCTTCGTCTCTGGTGGCCCGATGGAGGCCGGCAAGGTAGAGATTGACGGCGTGATCAAGGCGCTGGATCTGGTGGATGCCATGGTCGTGGCCGCCGATGAGCGCTATACCGATGCGCAGGTCAAGGCGATTGAGGAAGAAGCCTGCCCGACCTGCGGGTCATGCTCTGGGATGTTCACGGCCAATTCCATGAACTGCCTGACAGAGGCGCTGGGCCTGTCGCTGCCCGGCAATGGATCTACCCTTGCCACCCATGCCTATCGCAAGAAACTGTTCTTGCGCGCGGGCCATGTGATTGTCGATCTCGCCAAGCGCTATTATGAGCAGGATGATGAAAGCGTTTTGCCGCGCAATATCGCGAGCTTCGAAGCGTTTGAAAATGCGATGTCGCTGGATATTGCCATGGGCGGTTCCACCAACACGGTTTTGCATCTGCTGGCCGCTGCCTATGAGGGCGGGATAGAGTTTACCATGGCCGATATTGACCGGCTGTCGCGCCGCGTGCCCTGCCTGTGCAAGGTGGCGCCTGCGAAATCTGATGTGCATATGGAAGATGTGCACCGCGCGGGCGGGATCATGTCCATTCTGGGAGAGTTGGATCGCGCGGGCCTGCTGCACCGCGATTTGCCCACTGTGCATAGCCCGACCATGGGCATGGCGCTGGATATGTGGGATATTGCGCGCAGCACAGACCCGGAGGTGCTGGATTTCTTTGCCGCAGCCCCCGGCGGTGTGCGCACAACCGAAGCCTTCAGCCAATCCAAGCGCTACAACGCGCTGGATACAGACCGCGAAAAGGGCGTGATCCGCAGCAAGGAACATGCCTTTAGCCAGGATGGCGGTTTGGCCGTGCTGTTTGGCAATCTGGCCGAACAGGGCTGCATTGTGAAAACCGCGGGGGTGGATGATTCGATCCTGAAATTCTCTGGCCCCGCGCATGTCTTTGAAAGCCAGGATGACGCAGTTAGCGGCATTCTGACAGGCAAGGTGCAGGCGGGGGAGGTGGTTGTGATCCGCTATGAGGGGCCGCGCGGTGGCCCCGGCATGCAAGAGATGCTGTATCCCACCAGCTATCTGAAATCCAAGGGTTTGGGCGCGGCCTGCGCGCTGGTGACAGATGGGCGGTTTTCGGGGGGCACATCGGGCCTCTCGATCGGCCATGTCAGCCCGGAGGCAGACGAGGGCGGGTTGATCGGGCTGGTGGAACAGGGCGATCTGATTGAAATCGACATTCCCAATCGCCGGATTCATCTGGCGGTGGATGAGGCCACAATTGCCGCACGCCGCAAGGCGCAGGATGCGAAAGGCTGGAAACCCGCCAAGCCGCGCCCGCGCAAAGTCTCTACCGCGCTGCGCGCCTATGCGGCGCTGACAACATCGGCGGCCATGGGGGCTGTCCGCAAATTGCCCGAAGGATGGTAATATATGAGCCGCATTGTCTATGTGAATGGCAGCTATCTGCCCGAAGAGGAAGCGACCGTCTCTGTCTTTGACCGGGGCTTTCTGATGGCGGATGGCGTCTATGAGGTGACAACCGTCATAGATGGCAAGCTGATTGATTTTGATGGCCATTTCATCCGGCTGCAGCGGTCTTTGACCGAGCTGGACATCGCCAACCCGATGGAGCGCGACGCCTGGCTGGAGGTGCATCGCCAGCTTGTGGCCCAGAATGGGCTGGATCAGGGCATGATCTATCTGCAGGTCACACGCGGCGCGCCCGGTGACAGGGATTTCATCTTTCCAGACCCGGAAACCACCGCGCCAACAGTGGTTCTGTTCACCCAGTCCAACCCCGCGCTGGTGGATAGCCCGAAGGCGAAGAAGGGGATCAAGGTGATCGCGATTGATGATATCCGCTGGGGGCGGCGCGATATCAAAACCGTGCAATTGCTATACCCCAGCATGGGCAAGATGATGGCCATCAAGGCGGGCTGCGATGATGCCTGGATGGTGCAGGATGGTGCTGTGACCGAGGGCACATCGAACAACGCCTATATCATCAAGGATGGGCGGATCATTACGCGCGCGCTGTCCAATGATATCTTGCACGGCATTACCCGCGCAGCCGTGCTGCGCTTTGCGCGCGAGGCGCAAATGCAGGTGGAAGAGCGCAATTTCACCCTGGAAGAGGCGCGGGCGGCGGATGAGGCATTTGTCACCTCTGCCAGCACCTTTGTGATGCCTGTGGTCGAAATTGACGGGGCGACACTGGGCGCGGGCGTGCCGGGGCCAATGGCGCTGCGGCTGCGCGAAATCTATATCGAGGAAAGCCGCAAAGCGGCGATCTGACGCAAATCAGGGCGCTGCAAGAAGTGCTGGCGCTTTGGTCAGGCGATCATATTGTCGAAGTCCTGAAACAGCTTCAGATCAGTAACCAGCATCCCTTCGCGAAGGGATGCCCGGTTTGCGACCACAAGCGCCAGATCACCATCCACGAAAACGCGCACTTCATTGGCGGTTGCATCCTCCTGCACTGTCACCACAGGCTCTGGCACCGGGGCGGGAGAGAGTTGCGGATAACGCACTTCCAGCCGCACGCTCTCATCATCTGCCAGATCAATGATGCGCGCGACACCCCCCTCGCCTGTCCAGACCATTTTATCAACCTGAACCACGAAACTATCTATGTTCGTGCCACCCTTCAGGACAAGATCGCCGGAACCATTGCCGGATATATCTGCAAAGAGCAGATCTTTGCCACCGCCGCCGCCCGCTCTGGCGCCACCATCCTCAAGATGGGTCAGGCGGATTGTATCATTCCCGCCAGCGCCGAAGAATTGGCCCTGCCCGGAGATCAGATCGGGTTGGGCGCTGCCCGTCACTCTTGTCTCTGGCCCGCCAGCCTGAATGATCGCGGTTGCGGCAACATCGCGGGCAGAGGCATCAACGCGTGCATTATCCCCCACGGTGACAAAACCCGCCTGTTCCATCTGCAACATGCCACCGTCCCAAGTGGCAACAAGGCCGCCTTCTTCATTCAGCACCACATTCAGGCTGGGATCATCCCCAAGAAAGGTAACGGGATTGCCCGCCCGCATGCCGGAAACTGTGGTGTTACCCGTTGCATCCGGGCGCATGACGATCTGTGTAAAGACGTCATCATCGCCGATAATCTGGTTTTCGCCGCCCGAAATCTGGGCCTGAATTCTTCCGTCATCACTCATGGTGACAGTATTCGTGCCGCCTTCCAGAACAACATCCACCCGGCCGCGCCAGGCACCAATCACATTGACTCCCTCTGTCGCTGTCACAGTCAGCCCGCCCGGAACGCTGCCCACATTCACCACATCCTCCCCCGGCCCAAGAATGATGGTGTTGATACGGGTCAGCACTGTGGGCTCTGGGGCAGAGCCGCGCGGAACCATGAAGATCGTGCCATCATCGGCCTCGGCAATAAGAATATTGCCAAAGTAGCCCGACAGATCCACGATGCTGGCTTCGCCCGCGATACCCACCAATTCACCGCCGCCCCGATAGTCATCGGTGACACGGAAAGACAATCTGCCGGTTTCAGGGTCTTGGACGGTTTCAATACCCGCGGGTATATCCGCTTCCCCGTCAATGGGCGGAAAGACCACCTCCGCGCCCAGGATATCGACGGCATCAAACTCTGTGAACAGGGCCTCTGCCGCGGATTGCATATCCCCGCCGCCATAGGTGGAAAGCTGCACGGCATTGACGCCATCAATCTGGATCATCAGCCCTTCGCCATCCGGGGCAAGAGCGCCGGTGACGACAACAGGCTCTGGCCCTTCGGGCAGCAATGTGCTGGCGCGCAAATCCAGCACAAGGCGATCTTGATCGGGGTCAAAATCATTGATCACTGTTGGCGCGACGGGCTGGTTGTTGATATCCAGCAATGTGCCTGCCTGATTTACCCGCAACAGATTGATGATGAACGTATCTGCCCCGCCGCCGCCATTCAGCACCGCGCCACCACCATAGGATATCAGCGTATCCGCCCCGCCCCCACCCATCAACGTGCCATCGGCATAGCTGGTCAGCGTGTCATTTCCGGCACCGCCCATCAGCGTGCTGTCGCCTGTGGTGATCAGGGTATCATCACCGCCCCGCCCCATGACAATTTCACTGCCAGCACTGACAATCACATCGGCCTGTGCTGTGCCCCGGCGCGTCACTGTGTCATTTTCCAGAGGGTCGGTGTCATCTTCGGAAGAGTTGGAAAAGGCTTGGGATACGGCAAAAAGCGCTGCGAATCCGAAAAGCAGGAACAGCCCGTTCATGGAAAACCACCTTATAAAACGCGGTCGGGCACTGCAGCCCGTTAAATAAGGTTAATAGAACCTATTTTTTGCCTTCTGTCCACTGGTTGCAGCCCCGCGCGGCGGGCTTTGGGACAGATTGCATATCAGTCATGGCCAAGAACGCGCCCATAGTCGCAATATTGCGGCGGCAACCCGCAAGAAGCGCAGCGCCGATCCTGAAACTATGGGGGCGCTGCGCCTGATTCTACAGAAGCTTGCCTTGCGCGCTCATTCTGGCTTGGACTCAACGTTTTCCGCAAAAGCCTTGGTAAACGCGGCCTGCTTTTCTGCGCCTGCCTCTGTCTGGTGCTGTGCGCGCCATGCGTCATAGGGCATGCCATAAACGATCTCGCGCGCGGCCTCTTTGTCCATCTCTATCCCGCGGGCATTTGCGGCTTCCTGATACCAGCGTGACAGGCAGTTACGACAAAAACCGGTCAGGTTCATCATGTCGATGTTTTGCACATCGGTGCGGCGGTTCAGATGCTCCAGCAGCGCGCGAAAAGCGGCGGCTTCCAATTCGGTGCGGGTTTGGGTATCCATCAATCTCTCCCTTGTCTTTGGCCATTAAGTGACCCTGTGTGCCTTGCGCGTCAAGCCTGCGACAGGGTTGCAATGCTGCAAAGACCTGATAAATGTTTGCGCTAACGACTACGGTTTCGCGCCGTTATGTCATAAACCCTGCCTAAGACGGTGGAAATGGCCCTTTTGGCCTGTGCCGAGTGAAAGGAACCCGCATGACATCCCCCCTGCGCCGCCATCGCATGATCAAGATTGTGGCCACGCTTGGCCCAGCCTCTTCCAGCTATGACATGATCCGCGCCCTGTTCGAGGCGGGCGCGGATGTGTTTCGCTTGAATATGAGCCATGGCAGCCATGAAGAAATCGCCGCCCGCCATGCGATTATCCGGCAGGTAGAGGCCGATCTGGGCCGCCCGATTGCCATTCTGGCCGATTTGCAAGGCCCCAAGCTGCGTGTGGGCAGCTTTGCCGATGGCGCAGTGGATCTGACAGAGGGCCAGCCCTTCCGGCTGGATCTGAGCGATGCGCCCGGCAGTGCAGAGCGGGTGAACCTGCCCCATCCCGAAATCTTCAAAGCGTTGGAACCGGGGGCGGAATTGCTGGTCAATGATGGCAAAATCCGCCTGCGCGTGGAAAGCTGCGGCCCCGATTTCGCCAATTGCACGGTCACCGTGGGCGGCGAGATTTCCAACCGCAAGGGCGTCAACGTGCCCGATGTGGTGCTGCCCCTCGCTGCGCTCTCCGACAAGGACCGCAAGGACCTGGAATTTGTCTGCCGCCTTGGTGTGGATTGGCTGGCCTTGTCCTTCGTGCAGCGCGCCTCTGATGTGACAGAGGCACGCGATCTGGTGCAGGGCCGTGCCGCCATCATGTCCAAGATCGAAAAGCCCGCCGCTGTGAAAGCCTTTGAGGAAATTCTGGCCGTATCTGACGGGATCATGGTCGCGCGCGGTGATCTGGGTGTGGAATTGCCTGTGCAGAATGTGCCACCCATCCAGAAACGCCTTGTGCGCCGCACCCGCGCCGCGGCCAAGCCGGTGATCGTGGCGACGCAGATGCTGGAATCGATGATCGAAAGCCCGATGCCCACCCGCGCGGAAGTCTCCGATGTTGCCACGGCCATCTACGAGGGTGCGGATGCGGTCATGCTGTCTGCCGAATCTGCGGCGGGCCATTACCCGATTGAAGCTGTCACAACCATGAACAATGTGGCCATAGAGGTGGAAAGCGACCCCACCTATATCGAGATCATCGACAGTTCGCGCCGCGTAAAGCACCACACAATCGCCGATGGCATTGTGGCCGCCGCGCGCGAATTGGCAGAGAAAACCGATATTGCCGCGATCTGCTGTTTCACCCAATCGGGCACAACCGCCAATCTGGTGGCGCGCGAACGCCCACATGTGCCCATTATCGCCATCACACCCATTACACCCGTCGCGCGCCGCTTGGCGCTGGTCTGGGGGGTGCATTGCGAAACCGTGACCGGCGATGTGGAGCGTTTCAAGAAAGCGGTGATCAATGCGGTGCGCGTTACGCTGAAATATGGTTTCGCAACGGAAAAAGACCAAATCCTTGTGACAGCGGGCATTCCCTTCAACCAGCCGGGCACAACAAACATCTTGCGCGTGGCACCCTGCGCAGAACACTTGATTGTGCAGGGGGAACCTGAGTAATCTGTCTCATGTTTTGAGATGGATTTCATGGATCACGCAACGCTTTATATGATGGGCTTTTATCTTTTGCCCCTCGCCTTTGTCAGCATTGTCAGTGCATGGGCGCGGGGCCACAGGCCGATTGTTGCGCTAGCGTTGGTGCTGGTCAGTGCGGGATTGATCGGCTTTGTGGCGATCGACAGGCCCGAAGGCATGTATCCGGTTACACAAGTGCCAGAACTGACAACCTATGTTGTGGGCCGGATTATCGCGCAATTTTAGCCCAAGCCCCGATGGGGGCCTTGCGGATAGCGGTGATCTGGGCTATGCGGCCCGCTCTAATACGAGTGCGTCCGGCGAAGTGGCATGCCGAGTCGTATCTCGCCACCCTCCACCGAAAGGAGATGGAAATGCCCAAAATGAAGACCAAATCCGGCGCGAAAAAGCGCTTCTCCATGACCGCTAGCGGCAAGGTCAAGGCAGGTCAGGCCGGCAAACGCCACGGCATGATCAAACGGACCACAAAATTCATCCGTGACGCGCGCGGCACAACCATCCTGAGCGAACAGGATGCGCGCATCGTCAAGAAATACATGCCCTACGACCGCTAAGGAGCCGCTGTCATGTCACGTGTTAAATCAGGCACCGTCACCCACGCCCGTCACCGCAAGGTTATCAAGGCCGCAAAGGGCTATTACGGTGCGCGCTCGCGCAATTTCCGCACAGCCACACAGGCGGTGGACAAAGCCAACCAATATGCCACCCGCGACCGCAAAACCCGCAAGCGCAACTTCCGCGCCTTGTGGATTCAGCGAATCAACGCGGCAGTGCGCGAAATCGACCCCACGTTGACCTATTCGCGTTTCATCAACGCGCTGGGTCTGGCCGGGATTGAAGTGGATCGCAAGGTTCTGGCCGATCTGGCCGTTCATGAACCCGATGCTTTCGGCCAGATCGTGGCCAAGGCGAAGGCCGCTCTCGTCTGATATCGGCGAAAGCTGCACCAGATTGCCCCCGCAACGCGCCTGCGCCTTGCGGGGGTTTTCATATCTGCCCCCCCCGCGCCGCCAGCAGGGCTTGACGCACAGCGCATCTGGCCGTAACAGGGCGCTGTTCGCTGCCGGGATTCGGCATGTGGGCCGTTTGTCATGTGCCACCTGAACACTTCGGCAGGGTGCGGGCCTGACACAGAAAGATGAGAAGCGTGACCTATCTCTGGCGGGCGCTGCGGCGAACCCGGTCGAAGACCAGAGCTATGGGCCAGCATCACCGGCACGGAAAAAACCGTGCGCAAGAAAGGACATGCGATGAACCTGATCGCACAGATCGAAGCCGAGCAGATTGCTGCTCTGGGCAAGGAAATTCCCGATTTCAAGGCGGGCGACACGATCCGCGTTGGCTATAAAGTGACCGAAGGCACACGTTCGCGCGTGCAGGCCTTTGAAGGCGTGTGCATTGGCCGCAAGGGTGGCGCTGGTATTGGCGCCTCTTTCACCGTGCGCAAAATCTCCTTCGGGGAAGGTGTGGAACGTGTTTTCCCGCTGTATTCCACCAATATCGACAGCATTACAGTTGTGCGCCGTGGCCGTGTGCGCCGTGCGAAACTGTATTATCTGCGTGATCGTCGCGGCAAATCTGCCCGCATCGTTGAAAAGACAAACTACCGTCCTCTGGACGCGAACGCCTGAGGAGCGCAGCCATGAAATCTGATACGCATCCCGAATACCACCTCATCAATGTCAAGATGACGGATGGCACCATTGTTCAGATGAAATCCACCTGGGGCGCCGAAGGCGATACCCTGGCACTGGACGTTGATCCCAGCGTGCACCCGGCCTGGACGGGCGGCACATCGCGCCTGCTGGATACCGGCGGCCGCGTGTCCAAATTCAAGAACAAATACGCGGGCCTGGGCTTCTGAACCCTGCCAGTGTGAACAGGTGCAAAAAGGCGCGGGCAACCGCGCCTTTTTTCTTGCCCGCCGCCACTGTTGCAGCGCTTGTATCTGCCGCAGGACGGGCCTAGATGGGCGCGGTAGCGTAGCAGGCGGAGTTGCGGACATGGCCCATATCATCGTTGTTGGCAATGAAAAGGGCGGATCGGGCAAATCCACGGTCTCCATGCATGTCTCTGTCGCGCTCGCCCGGATGGGGCTGCGCGTGGGCGCGATGGATCTGGATATCCGCCAACTTAGCTTTGGGCGCTATATTGAAAACCGCCGCGCTTTCATGGCCCGGCATGGGCACGATCTGCCTTGCCCCGATTTCCACCCCCTGCCCGATGCGGCGGAATTTGATTTGCCCGATGGCCCGCAACTGCATGATGCCCGCATGAGCGCCGCGCTGGAAACCCTGACCGCGCACAGCGATTTCATCGTGATAGATTGCCCCGGATCGCACACCCGCTACAGCCAGTTTGCCCATTCCGTGGCCGATACGCTGATCACCCCCATCAATGACAGCTTCATAGATTTCGATCTTCTGGCGCGCACAGACCCGGAAACAGGCGCAGTGCTGGCCCCCTCCATCTATTCCGAAATGGTCTGGAAGGCGCGGCAAACCCGCGCCATGGCCGGGCTGAGGCCGCTCAACTGGATTGTGCTGCGCAACCGCATGGGCACAACCGCCATGCACAACAAACGCAAGGTCGGCGATGCGCTGGAAGCGCTGGCCGCCCGCATCGGCTTTCGCCTTGCCCCCGGTTTCAGCGAGCGCGTGGTCTTTCGCGAACTCTTCCCCAAGGGCCTGACATTGCTGGATCTGGCCGATCTGGGCGAGGCGATGACAATGTCCCATATCGCCGCCCGGCAGGAACTGCGCGAGCTGATGCTCACGCTGGAACTGCCGGATCTCGCGGTCAATGTCTGATATAGCCGCGCGGGGGCAACTGCGCCTCCAGCGCGTCTGAGAGCGCCGCATAGCGCTTGTAGATGCGGCACTCCGGGTCTTCGGCGGCATAGGCCCCACGGGGCAGGCCAAGCGCCCCTATGGCGGGTTTTGCGGGGCCGGAGGCGAAATCACGGTGCAGCATGGGGAAACTCCTGTCCTGTTTGGCTTTGTTAACCAAGGTTATCGCCACACCCTGCGGCAAAACTATGGCCACTTCATGAAATCTTCACGAAGGCCCCAAAACGCCCCGCACAGGCCCACAGCACCCCAGACAGCACCACAGCCCCGGCACCAGCCCTAACGCCGCCCACAGGCCCGCAATTGCTGGTCATACATCGCCGCCCGAGAGGCCACGCGATCCGCCACCCCAATCAACCACGGCTTGGCATTATACGTCCCGCGTCGAAACCCCGCATGCCCGTCGTGATAGGCCAGGTACTGGTTGCGCGCGTCATAAAGCGGCACGCCATTCCGCTCCAACGTCTTGTTGGTGTACCAGCCCACAAAATCCGTGGCATCGCGGATATTGGTGCGAGAGGCCCGGCGCACGCCCACCTCCTGCACATATTCCTCCCATGTCCCATCCAGCGCCTGCGAATAGCCCAGCGCCGAAGCTTTGCCGCCCCATCGGGATCACCCCCAACTGCCAGCGCACCGGCGTGCGCGCATCGCCAATAAAGCGGCTTTCAGCATGGATAATCGCCATCTGCACCGGCAGGGGCGTGCCCCAGCGCCGCTCTGTGGCGCGCATGGCGGCAAAATAGGCCGGGCGCTCGCGTTCCAGCGCACAGGCGTTTTCCAAATTCCGCGGGGCCGAAAACTGGCCAGAGCGGGTGCCACACGCCGCCAGCACACCCGCCACCAAAACCAAAAGGATCAGTCTGCTCATCATGACCTCAATATTTTTTCCACCATCCTATCGGAAATGCGCGCTTTTGTAACCCCTTCCCCAGAGCCAATGCCCCGGCAGGCCCCCAATTACCCCCCGCGTCAAGCGTTTGTGAACACCCCGCCCAAACAGCCCCCGCACCGCTCCGGGCGCGGCCCAAATCCGGCCAGAACAACAGTAGCAATAACACCTCGCCCGATAAAACAGTCTTCTCACTACTACAGCCCTGGCGCTGTCGGCTGGTGTTGCTGCTGCTGATGTTACACTGTCTGGCGATGCCCGCATGGGTATCACCTACAACAGCGGTCTGACCACAAACAAAGCTGCTTTCGTAAGCCGCGCCCGTGTAACATTCACGCTGACAGGCGAAACCGATGGCGGTCTGGCATTTGGCGGTTCCTTCCGCGCAGACAACGCTTCCGGCGCTGCCTCTGGCACAGCTGGTTCCGTGTTCATCTCCGGCGATTTCGGCAAGCTGACAATGGGCGACACTGATGGCGCTGCTGCCTTCATCAACGGCCATGTTGCCAGCGTTGGCCTGACAGGTTTCAGCGACATCCATGAAATCGCGTATCTGGGCAACCCAGGCGGCACACGCCCAACAGCGCGCTACGAATACAGCATTGATGGCTTCACCGTCGCTGTGTCGCACACCAACCCATCCTTCGCCTCCAAAGTGTCCTCGATCGGCGCAAGCTACAAGATCGAAGGTTTCACAGTTGGTCTGGGTGTTGAGCGTCAGAATGCACGTTCTGCATCGGCTCCAGTCGCTCCAGTCGCCGCTTCTTGCTCCGCTGGCGCAGTTGACGTTTCCGGCCTGAGCTGTGTTGATGCGACAGCAACTTTCACTGCAGCTAAGCCTGGCGTCGCTGCTGTGACCGCCCGCGGCGCACAAACCCACATCGTGCTGAGCGCTGCTTACACCATGGACGGCATCACCGTAAAAGCACTGGGCGGCCAACTGCGCACCTCTGGCGGCGCTGCCAAGCAGAACCAGTTCGCAGTCTCCGCTTCCGGCAAGTTTGACGAAATCACCGTCACAGCTTTCGGCCGTCGTGACTTCGCCAAGAACACCTATGTTGGCCTCGGCGGCATCTACGATCTTGGCGGCGGCGCATCGCTGCGCGGCGGTATCGTGAACACGAACTTCAAAGCTGCTGGCGTGAAAAGCACAACTCAGGCAGATTTCGGCCTGAACTTCAGCTTCTGATCTCCCTCCAGATCGGACAGGGAAAGAGCGGGCTTCGGCCCGCTCTTTGCTTTTTGCAAGCGCCCCTCTTCCCTTCCGTCCCCGCAAGGCGCTATGGTCGCGCAAAAACCACACCAAAATGGGAAAACAGGCATGACATTCTGGAAATCTCCGCTCTGCGCCGTCGCCCTGTCTGTGCTGGCATTGACAGGCTGCGAAACCACCTCTGCCGTATTTGACGGCGTGGGCGGTGTCTTTATCGGCGCCGGCAATGATGTGCGCTCCATCGGGGGGCGCTAGGGCGGCCATGCTGCACGCGCGCCTTCTTGCTCTTGTCCTTGCGGCAACGGCCCTCGCCCCCGCCAGCGCTACGGCCCAACAAAAGGGCCAACAAACGGGCCTGAATATCTCTGGCGATGCCCGCATGGGGCTGGTCTATGATCGCGGCCCCGCTTGGGCAGGCCAGCGCGAAACCGGCCTGCGCATGACAGCGCGCACAAGGCTGCATCTGGAATTTCTGGGCCAGACAGATGGCGGGCTGACATTCGGCGCAGGCATCACACTTGACAGCGACAAACGCCGCCCCACCTCTCCCTTCGTCGCACTCGGAGGCTGATCCCCATGTCCCTGCCTGATATCCGCGCCCGCGCCACCGCCGCCGCCATTGCCGCAGGCCGCGACCCGGCCAGCATCACCCTGATCGCCGTCTCCAAAGAACAACCCGAAAGCCGCGTCCTGCCCGTGCTGGAGGCAGGCCACCGCATCTTTGGCGAAAACCGCGTGCAGGAAGCGGCAGGCAAATGGCCCGGCTGGATCACCCGTTTTGGGCCGGTCGAACTGCATCTGCTGGGGCCACTCCAAACCAACAAGGCCCGCGCCGCGATGGAACTTTTCACCACCATCCATTCGCTGGATCGCCCCAAACTGGCGCAAACCCTCGCGCGGCTGGCGCAGGATATGGGCCATTGCCCGCAGCTTTTTGTGCAGGTCAATACGGGCGCGGAACCCCAAAAAGCCGGCATCCTGCCCGAAGACGCTGACAGCTTCATAGCTCAGGCCCGCGCCCTCGATCTGCCGCTTGCCGGCGTCATGTGCATCCCCCCGGCCGCCGAACCCCCCGCCCCCCATTTCACCCATCTCGCCGAAATCGGCGCGCGCAATGGCCTGCCCGGCCTCTCCATGGGCATGTCGGATGATTTTGAGATCGCCATCACACATGGCGCCACCCATATCCGCGTAGGTTCTGCCATTTTCGGGGCGCGCGCCTGATCGCCCTTTCATCTTGGCCCAAATATCCTCAGGGGGTGAATTGAGGCGAAGCCGAAAGAGGGGGCGCGAGCGCCCCCTACCCGGCCAGCCAATCGGGCACAATCAGCCGGGTCTGATAGCGGATCAAGGGCGCAATCGCGCGCAAATCCTGCGGGGCCAGCCCAATACACCCGGCTGTCGGATAGCCCGGCCTGCGCCAGCCATGGATAAAAATCGCCGATCCCCGCCCCCGCTCTGCGCGCGGCCAGTTCCAGCCCGTAATCAGCACCAGATCATATAGCGGATCAGCGCGGCGCAACCGCTCATGGCTGAACCCATAAGGCGCGCGCACCATCAGGTTATACTCCTGATCGCGCGGATCATCGGCCCATAAATCGCGCGGCCCGATGGGCACAGCCCAATCGGCAGGGCGCGCCATCCTATCCGGGCGATACAACATCCCCACCAGCGCATGCACCCCCACCGGGGTCGCGCCATCGCCCTCGCGCTTGTCGGCCCGCACCCCCCCGCGCCCGATGGTGCAGGGATAGACCCGGCCCCGAAACCGCAAGCCCTGCCGCGTCAGCACCATATCAAACCGCGTCATCCCGCCCCCCCTCTGTCCCGCAGGGCGCGCCCGCGCGCGGCGCAAGGGTGGGTGGGTGGGCGCCGCGCGCGGGCGCGCCCGGTCTCACAGCAAATGCCCCGATTTCGCGGCCTTTGTGGCCAGATAGGCGCGGTTTTCCTCCGTTGCCCCCACGCGCAGCGGCACGCGCTCTACCACCTGCAACCCATGGGCATTCAGCATATCCACCTTGCGCGGGTTATTCGTGAGTAACCGCACCTGTGAAAACCCCATCTTGCGCAACAGCCCCGCCCCAAGGCGGAAATCGCGCTCATCATCCTCAAAGCCAAGCCTATGATTGGCCTCTACGGTATCAAAGCCCTGATCCTGCAAGGAATAGGCGCGCATCTTGTTGGCCAGCCCAATGCCCCGCCCTTCCTGATTCAGATACAGCAACACCCCGGCCCCCTCTTGCCCCATCTGCGCAAGTGCGGCCTGCAATTGCGGGCCGCAATCGCATTTCAGGCTGCCCAGCACATCGCCAGTAAAACAGGCCGAATGCAGCCGCACCAGCACAGGCGCGGCGCGGTCTGGCGCGCCAATCTCGATGGCGTAATGCTCCTCACCGCCCTCACGGGGGCGAAAGATATGCACACGGCCCGCCTGTGCGGCCGCCATGGGCAGCCGCGCACTGACAACGGGCGCAAGCACGGCCTCGCGCGCCAGCACTTCGGCCAATTCGCCAGCCGCCAGCTCTGTCAGGCCCAGCCCGGCTACCGCGCCTGCATCTCTCAGGGGTTGCACCAGCACGGCAGGCAGCAGTTGCGCGGATTTCACCAGCGCCAGTGCCGCGCGGTGCATGTCTGCGCCCCCGTCGCGCAGGCTCATCAGCGGGCCTTTCATCGGGTGGCGCAGGTCATCTGCCGGATCGGCCAGCGCGCGCAGCCAGTCGCAGCCCATTTCGGGCGGCACGATCACGCGCGCCAGATCACCATCATAGGCGCGCGCCTTCAGCGTGGCGGCGCGGTGGCCTGTCAGCGCCAGTGTCAGCCCCGGCCCCAGCGCGCGCAAATCCTCCAGCCGTGCGGGGGTTATGGCCTCTGCCGCCAGCACCAGCGCGCGGCCTGCGGCCCCGTCGGACAGAATGACAGGAACCCCCAGCCGCATATCCGCCCGCGCGCGGTTTATCTTTTCCACAAGTGTCAGGCCCAACGCCATGGCAATGCCTCTCCCAGATTGCGCCAGATGTAGCCCGCTTTTGAAGGAATTGAAACAATTGGCCGCTTTCTGACACGAGCCTGTGAGTCAGTGTAGCAATCCTTGTTTCACCGCTCACAAACCCGCATCTTTTCCGCAGGTAACTCACAGAGGTGATGTAATGGCAAAACTGAACAAGATCCTGCTGGTCGATGATGATGATGATCTGCGCGAAGCCCTGTCCGAGCAACTGGTCATGACCGATGAATTCGATGTGTTCGAGGCCGCAAATGGCGCCGAGGCAATGGAACAAATCCGCGCGGGCCAGTTTGACATGGCCATTCTGGATGTGGGCCTGCCCGATACTGACGGGCGCGAATTGTGCAAGCGCATGCGCAAGGCCGGGTTCAAATCGCCCGTCATCATGCTGACAGGGCATGATTCCGACAGTGACGCCATTCTTGGCCTCGATTCCGGCGCGAATGATTATATCACCAAGCCCTTCAAACTGCCGGTGCTTCTGGCACGCCTGCGCGCGCAATTGCGCCAGCATGAACAATCCGAAAACGCCGTCTTTCAGCTTGGCCCCTATCTGTTCAAACCCGCGCAAAAAATGCTGATAGACGCGGCAGAGCGCAAAATCCGCCTGACGGAAAAAGAGACCAATATCCTCAAGTTCCTCTACCGTTCCACCGATGGTGTGGTGGCGCGCGATGTGCTCTTGCATGAGGTCTGGGGCTATAACGCAGGCGTCACGACCCACACGCTTGAGACGCATATCTACCGTTTGCGCCAGAAGATCGAACCGGACCCCTCGAATGTGTCGCTCTTGCTCACAGAATCGGGCGGCTATCGTCTGGCCTCTTGATCCCGCCGAAGTTCGACAGCAAATTGGGTAAATTCGCTATCTACGGTTTTCCGATGCTATAGTTATCAATGAGTTATCGTCCCAAAGGCTCCTGCTTTGACGAAGCCTTGTTGTAACACGTTTCATTGATAATTGTCTTGCATGTTTGACGAATTCGGACTTAACGTTAGTCCAATGTATACGCGCATCTCAAAATCAGGCGGTCGAAGCTATCTCCAACTGGTGGAGGGGCATCGCGACGCTGAAGGAAAGGTCAGGATCAAGGTGGTCGCCAACCTCGGCCGCCTGGACAGGCTGTCGCCTGAGAAGCTTGATCCCCTGATCAATGGGTTGAACAGAGCCGTTGGGCGCCTTGAGAACACAGCGCACGAGATTACACACGATCCCGCCCGCACCTATGGCACGGTCTTTGCCCTGCATGAGTTGTGGAAAGACCTTGGGTTCGACCGGGCCCTCAACCGGGCGCTGCGTTCCGGCAAGCGCAGCATTGATGCCGAAGCGCTTGTTCGAGCCATGGTGTTCAACAGGCTGTGCGATGCCACAAGCAAGCTGGGCTGCCTGCGTTGGTTGGAAACTGTTGCCATGCCCGCCATGCCCGAGACCGTTACCCATCAGCATTTGCTTCGCGCTATGGACGCGTTGATGGACAACGCTGAGGGTGTCGAGGAGGCTTTGGCCCGCCAGATCAGGCCACTCGTGGATCACGATCTCACAATGGTCTTCTACGACCTGACGACCGTGCGGATTCATGGCGAGGCCCGGCTGGAAGATGATGTTCGCGCCTTTGGCATGAACAAGGAAACAGGCGGCATCGCGCGCCAGTTCGTGTTGGGCGTGGTGCAGACCGCCGATGGCCTGCCCCTCATGCACACCGTGCATCCGGGAAATGTGTCCGAGACCAAGACCCTGCAGGGCATGCTGCAAACGGTCCTGCAGCGATTTCCTATCCAGCGCATCATTCTGGTGGCGGATCGCGGCCTGCTGAGCCTCGACAACATCCACCACCTGACAGACATCGCCGATAAGGGCGGGCGCAAGCTGGAGTTCATCCTGGCCGTGCCTGCGCGTCGCTACAGCGACCTGCTGGAAACCTTCCAGAATTTCGACTTCAGCGACGGTGACGGGTTGCGCGAGGCCAGTTTTGAAGGGCACCGCCTGATTGTGGCGCATGATTCCGGGCGCGCGAAGGAACAGGGTGCGGCGCGCCGTGCAAGGATTGATGAGCTCGATGCCATGGGCAATGCCATGGTCGCAAAGCTTGATCGCCAGGACGAAGGAAAAAGCGAGAAAGGCCGCCGCGCCTCAGACCGGGGGGCCTATAGCCGGTTTGTCCGCGCCATTTCAGACGCGGAACTGACGCGCTTCATCAAGGCCGATCTCACGGCAGATCGCTTCAGTTGGGACATAGATGAAGACGCTATCGCCCGAGCGGCCCTGTTTGATGGCAAGCTCGTCCTGCTGACCAATGTCCCCGAGATCACACCGGCTGACGCCGTCGCGCGCTATAAGGCATTGGCCGATATCGAGCGTGGCTTTCGCGTGTTGAAATCCGACATCGAGATTGCGCCGGTTCACCACCGGCTGCCAGATCGTATCCGCGCTCATGCGCTAATCTGCTTTCTGGCCCTCACCCTTCACCGCGTCATGCGTATGCGTCTAAAAGCCAAGGGGCACACCGCGAGCCCCCAAGTCGCCCTCGACATCCTGTCGCGCATCCAGAAACACACGGCATATGCCGGAAGCCGCAGCTTCCACGGAATAAGCAAAACCACACCGGAGCAACTGGACCTCTTCGAAACACTCAACCTGCCAAAGCCAGCCTGACAGCGCTCTTGTTGTAACATTTTTGGCCATTCGGCCTAAATGAAATCAAACACTTATCGATTTTGTTGATGAACTTGGGATCCCGGTCTTAATCTTGCCGCATTCTTGGGGCAGGGTGCAACCTCAGGTTGTTAACAAGTATCATGTGTTCCCCAGTGCACCGGGGCAAGGGTGCACATCTCCTCCCTGTTGGACTGACGGCCCGGATAAGTATCCGGGCCTTTTTTTCACCCCAAGCCTTGCCGGGCGGGCGGTGGCCGTGCATGTAGGGCGCAAAGACAGACAGGTGGAACATGGCCTTTACCCTTTGCACATGGAATATCAACTCTGTGCGCCTGCGCGCCGATCTGGTGGTAAAACTGCTGCAAGACGAAGCGCCCGATATCCTGTGCCTGCAAGAATGCAAAAGCCCGGTGGAGTTGATGCCATTCGATGCTTTCGCAGCCATCGGCTATGGCCATTGGGTTGCGCGGGGGCAAAAGGGGTATAACGGCGTTGCGATCCTGTCGCGCCTGCCCTTGGAAGATGCAGGCCATATAGATTGGTGCGCGCGCGGCGATGCGCGCCATGTCGCGGCGCGGCTGGAAAACGGTGTAACGATCCACAACTTCTACGTGCCCGCCGGCGGGGATGTGCCCGACCGCGAGGTGAACGAGAAATTCGGCCAGAAGCTGGACACCCTGACAGAAATGCGCGACCATTTCCGCGAGACACGGCCCGAAAAATCCATCCTTGTGGGGGATCTGAACATTGCACCGCGCGAAGATGATGTCTGGTCGCATAAACAGCTTTTGAAAATCGTCTCGCACACCCCCATAGAGGTGGAACACCTTGGCGCGGTGCAAGAGGCCGGCGCATGGGCCGACATTACCCGTCAGGATATCCCCGAAGGGCAGCTTTATTCATGGTGGTCATACCGCGCGCGCGATTGGGATGCCGCCGATAAGGGCCGCAGGCTGGATCACATCTGGGCCAGCCGCGATATTGCGGGCGCGGGCCATGGCTCTCGCATTCTGCGCGCCGCGCGTGGGTGGGAGCAACCCTCAGATCACGCGCCCGTATTCGCAAGCTTTGATCTCTGACCCCTTCCCCTTTGGCCGCACACAGCCCATATAAGGCACAAATGCAATTGACGGGGGCACCCATGCTGGAATTTGGAAAAGCAGACACACCGGATCAGGCCGATCTGATTGTTGACGGATCAGAACGCACCTTCATGGCGCAGGTGATCGAAGCCAGCGCAACAGTTCCCGTGATCGTGGATTTCTGGGCGCCGTGGTGCGGGCCATGCAAAACCCTTGGCCCCGCATTGGAAGCCGAAGTGCGCGCGGCCAAGGGCAAGGTGCGCATGGTCAAGATCAATGTCGATGAAAATCAGGGCATTGCCGGGCAATTGCGTGTGCAATCCATTCCCACCGTCTATGCGTTTTTTCAGGGCCAGCCGGTAGATGGGTTTCAGGGCGCTCAGCCCCCATCGGTGTTGAAGGAATTTGTGGGCAAACTGGCCGCGCTGGCCGATGATGGCGGGCTAAGTGCCGCGCTGGATGAGGCAGAGTCCATGCTGGAAGAAGGCGCGGCCAGCGATGCCGCCCAGGTATTCGCCGCAGTGCTGGCGCAGGAAGACACGAATGCCCGCGCCTTTGGCGGGCTGGTGCGCGCCCAGATCGCCGCTGGCGCGCTGGATCAGGCCGAAGCGCTGCTGGCCAATGCCGCCCCCGCAATGGCCAATGCCCCCGAACTGGACGCCGCGCGCGCCACTCTGGCGCTGGCGCAGCAGGCGCAATCGGCAGGCCCGGTAGATGAATTGCGCGCCCTGCTGGCCACTGACCCTGCCAATCATCAGGCCCGTTTTGATCTGGCACAGGCGCTTTACGCCACTGGCCATGTGGAACAGGCGATAGAGGAATTGCTGGATCTTTTCCGCCGCGACCGTGACTGGAATGAGGGGGCCGCCAAAACCCAGCTTTTCACGATATTTGATGCGCTCAAACCCACCGATCCGTTGGTGGCGAAGGGGCGGCGGCGGCTAAGTTCGATGATATTTGCCTAAACCCCCTTTCGGATTAGCTAGGCCCTTATGAAGCGCATCAAAGACCTGCCCGAAACCATCCCGATTTTCCCGCTTCCGGGGGCGCTGCTTTTGCCGCGCGCCCGGTTGCCGCTGCATATCTTTGAACCCCGCTATCTGGCGATGATCGAAGATTGCATGAAAACCCCCCATCGTCTGATTGGCATGATCCAGTCGCGCGATGTGCCGGGCAGTGACGAGCGGCCTTTGCACGCCATCGGTTGCGCGGGCCGCCTGACCGCGTTTTCGGAAACCGAGGACGGGCGCTATATGATCACCCTGTCGGGCCTATCGCGCTTTCGGGTGCGCCAAGAGGTGAAGGGCTTTACCCCCTATCGCCGCACCGAAGTGGATTGGGCCGATTTCGCCCGCGATCAGGGTGATGAAGAAAATGATCCCGGCCTGAAGCGGGACGCATTTTTTGATCTCCTCAAGCGGTTTTTCGGCATGCACAAACTCTCGACAGATTGGGGCAGCCTGTCAGAGGCCGATGACGAATTGCTGATAAACTCTCTCTCCATGCTCTGCCCGTTCGAACCCGATGACAAACAGGCGCTGCTGGAAGCCCCCTCGCTGCAAACCCGGCGCGAAACGCTGGTGATGCTGATGGAATTCAGCCTGCGCGGCGGCGATGACGAGATGCTGCAATGACAGATGCGCCCGAACCCGCGCGCCTGACAGACCGGCACATGCTGGAAGCGCTGGTCTGCCCGGTGACAAATGGCCGGCTCAGCTATGATGCCGCGCGGCAGGAATTGATTTCCAAGGCCGCGCATCTGGCCTTTCCCATCCGGGGCGGCATTCCCATCATGCTGGTGGATGAGGCCCGCGATATAGAGTGAGGGGGCCATACGGAGAGGGCGCAAAGCCGCGCAGCGTCGGGCCGCGGTGCGGCGATCCAACCGCAGGGCTATGTCACTTTATGGCGGCAAAATCCGCGCGAAACTCAGGCTAAGCGCAGGTTGCAGCCAAATCGCCGTGCCGGGGGGCGGCCCGGCGATGCGCGGCGGGCTTCGCCCTCGATTCCGCGCTTGGCGCGAGGGGCAGAGCGGCGCGCTCCGATGCAAAGCCAACCCTCACCTTGAGGCTGGTATCATGCCTTCCCCAAAGACAGGGCAAAAAGACAAGCCGCGCAGTGCTGGGCCGCAGTGCGGCGATCCAACCGCAGGGCTATGTCACTTTATGGCGGCAATGTCCGAACGAAACTGAAGCTAAGCGCCCATGGCTGCCAAATCGCCGGGCCGAGGGGGCGGCGTCATGCCGTAGGCATGCCTCTGGCATGGCGATGCGCGGCGGCCTGCGGCCTTGACTCCGCGCAAAAGGGCAAATCGACCGTCCCCATACCTGCCCCGTATGACGAAATCTTCGCTCCGGTGCAGACCCCTAGCGCTTGCCGTAATACAGCCCCACCACATGCTCTGCCTCGGCAAAGAACAGCCAGCGTTGCGCCAGCATCCCGCCCAGATGCGCCAGAAGCGCCAGCGCAACTGCCAGATACCCGCCCGACAAGGCCAGCACCAGCGCGGGCAGCACCGCGCCCGCCCCCAGCGCAATCAGGCGCAGCTTTTGCGCGTGTTTGCGCCCCACCTCATGCACCATTTCGCGCAGCAGGTAATTGCGCCCCGAATGTGGCGGCTCCAGCAGGCGCACGCGGCCCAGCCCCCCCAGCCCTGTGGCCGTGCCCGCCGTGCTGCCGGCAGTGGCAAAGCGGCGATCCCCTGCCAGCCAATGCGCCACCATCGCCACACCCAGCGCCACCATCAGCCATAGCGCAAGCGTGATCTGCGCCGCCAAAACCGCCCCGCCCGCCAGCGCGGCCAGCAAAAACACAGGCGGGGTAGACCAATGATGCCAGCGCGGCACAGCGCGGATTTGTGCATAAATCATGGCCGTGGCCAGAATTGTGGCCAGCGCCAGCACAGCGCCCAGCCAGCCAAATAGCGGCAAAGGCGTGGCCCAAAAGGCCGAACTTGCCGCATGCGGGGCCATCACCCCCAGCGCGGCCAGCGCAAGCACCGCCTCGCGCGATAGCCAGCTGGAACGCCATTGCGTGAATGCCAGAAGCGCGCGCTCTGGATGGCCCAGATGAAAGGCCGCCGCAATCAGCCCGGCCCCTGCCAGCCCATAGCCCAGCCCAAAGAGGATAATCGCCCCCAAGCCCGTGGGCGCGCGCAGGCCAAGCCCCAGCCAGACCAACAGGCCAAAGCCCAAACCCGACAACACAGTAAACAGAATAAGCGAGGGTGCGGGGTGCATGCTATAGCCTTTCCAACGCGCGATCCAGCCAGCCCAGCAGCCCGGTAGGCTGCGCGCCGGGGGCCGCTTGCGGCGCGGGGGCAGGCGCGCACAGGCTGGCCAGATCAGGTATTTCCAGCGTGTCGCGCCCACGCGGAGGCAGGTATTTGTTCACAGGCGCCGTGCCTTGCTCTGGCATCAGATCAAACCCGCCGCGCGCGGCCACAAGTTGCGACACATCGCTGTCAGGATCGCCCAGATCGCCAAAATGGCGCGCGCCCGCAGGGCAGGTGCGCACGCAAGCGGGAGTGCGGTCTTCCTCTGGCAGATTGTCGTTATAGATGCGATCCACACAAAGCGTGCATTTCTTCATCACCTTGGCGGCGCTATCCATCTCTCGCGCGCCGTAGGGGCAGGCCCATGCGCATAGCCCGCAGCCAATGCACGCGCTTTCATTGACCAGCACAATCCCGTCTTCGGCGCGTTTGTAGCTGGCGCCAGTGGGGCAGACTGTCACGCAAGGGGCATTGTCGCAATGCAGGCAGGATTTGGGGAAATGCACCACCATCGGCGGCGCGCTGTCGCGCGCCACTTCGAATGTATGCACCCGGTTGAGGAATGTGCCTTCCGGGCTGGCGCCATAAGCATCCATATCCGATAGCGGCGCGCCATAGTTTTCCGTATTCCAGCCCTTGCAGGCGGTCACGCAGGCATGACAGCCGACGCAGGTGTCGAGATCAATCACAAGGCCCAGTTTGCGGGCAGACGGGGGGGGAAGGCTGGTCATGGCGCTTATCCCTTTACCTGATGGGCCAGATCGCGCGGCGCTTTGGGCAGGGGCGAGGCTTGGGCCGGATGGGCCGGATAACTGACACTCTGCCCGGCAGGGGCTTTTTCAATCCGCACACGCAGATCATACCATGCCGCCTGCCCGGTGATCGGATCGGAATTGGCCCAGCGCAAGCCATCACCCTTGGGAGGCAACAACTCGTGTATCAGATGGTTCAACAGGCTGGAGCGCGTGGCCTCTGGCGCCTCTTCGCCCAAAGCCCATGCGCCGCGCCGTTTGGCAATGGCGTTCCATGTCCAGACAGTCTGCGGGTTCAGCGCATCCATACGCACCACAGGCAGGGTGATCCGCCCATGCGGGGATGTCAGCGTGGCCCAATCCCCCTCAGAAAACCCATGCTGCGCCCAGATATCGCCCGAAACATAGAGGGGCGTATGGCCGTGCAACTGGCGCAGCCATGCATTCTGGCTGCCCCAACTGTGGTAATGCGCCATCGGGCGCTGGGTCAGGGCATGCAGCGGGTATTCTGCCGGGTCTGTTTCTGCATCGGTGAAGGTGGGATACCAGATTGGCAGCGGGTTCATTGTCTGGATCAGCCGTTCGCGCAAATGCTCTGGTGGCTGGCGGTGGCCATGCCCTTCGGCGGCAAGCTGGAATTTGCGCAAGGGTTCCACATAGAGGTTAAAGACATAGGGTTGCGGGCTGTCATACAGCCCCCGCGCCACAGCCCAATCCTGATAGGCGGCGTTCCACGGTTTGAAAAACTGCGCCTCTGGCGGGATATGATCCAGCCAGAAACCGCCATTCTGGATATAGGCATCTATCTGGCCGGGATTGGGCGCGCCGCGCCCCTTGCCTGTGCCATCTTCCCCCCGAAACCCTGCCAGCGGCCCCACACCGGGGCGGCGTTCGTGGTTGGTGATATAATCGGCGTAATCCTTGAATTTCGCGCTGCCATCCTCGCGCACCATGCCGGGCAGGCCAAGACGCGCGCCCAGATCCAGCAAGACAGTCTGGAAGGGCCGGACATCGCGGTCAGGCGCCACCACAGGCCAGCGGATACTGTCGGCCAGCGCCTCTGCCTCGCAGATCGGGCGATCGAGCAGCGAAATGCAATCATGCCGTTCCAGATAGGTGGTATCGGGCAAGACAAGATCGGCAAAGGCCACCATTTCCGAACTATAGGCATCCGAATAGATGATACGCGGAATTTTATAGCTGCCGTCGGGGTTCTGGTCTGTCAGCATCTCCATCACGGCGCTGGTATTCATGGACGAATTCCACGCCATATTCGCCATATATAAAAACAGCGTATCCACCGGATAGGGATCTCCGGCATGGGCGTTGGAAATGACCATATGCATCAGCCCATGCGCGGAAAGCGGGGCTTCCCATGAAAACGCCTTGTCTATGCGTTTTGGGGTGTTGTCATCCTCTATCAGCAGATGTTCCGGCCCCAGCGGATAGCCCAGATGCGGGCCATCCAGCGGCTGGCCGGGTTTGTGGCCCGCATGGGGGCGGGGATGGGCCTCTGGCGGTTTGGGATAGGGCGGCTTGAACCGGAACCCCCCCGGCGTTTCCACACTGCCAATCAGGATTTGCAGCATATGCAGCGCGCGCGCTGTCTGAAAGCCGTTGGAATGGGCCGATACCCCGCGCATGGCATGCATGGCCACAGGGCGGCCAATCATGCTGTCATGCTTCTGGCCCCGAAAATCTGTCCAGGGCTGGTTGATGGTGATTTCTTCCTCAAAGGCCACGCGCGCAATTTCGGCGGCAATGGCACGAATGCGCGCGGCAGGTATGCCACAGCGCGCGGCCACGGCATCGGGGGCATATTCGGGCGCAAGATAGCGATCGGCCAGATGGCGGAACACAGGCAGATGCGTAACGCCGCCAATCTCCACCCCATTGGCCAGATCTGGCGCAATATCGGGGCTATCCCAGGCCACGGCCTGCCCGGTGCGGCGGTCACGCACCAGCGGTTTGCCATCCTCGCCGCGCAAAAACAGCCCTTTTTCCGGCCCTTCCTGCGCATTCACCAAATACGGCGCATTCGTGTAGCGGATCAGATAGCCAAGGTCGATCTTGCCCGCGCGCAGCAATTCATGCGCGAGAGAGAGGATAAACAGCCCATCTGTGCCCGGCGTAATGCCCACCCAATCATCGGCAACCGCATTATAGCCCGACCGGATGGGATTAACCCCGATCACCCGCGCGCCACGCGCCTTCAGCTTGCCCAAGCCCATTTTAATGGGATTGCTGTCATGATCTTCGGCCACGCCAAACAGCAAGAACAGTTTGGTCCGGTCCCAATCAGGCTGGCCAAATTCCCAAAACGCGCCGCCCATTGTGTAAATGCCCGCCGCCGCCATATTGACACTGCAAAACCCGCCATGCGCGGCCCAGTTGGGCGTGCCAAAGGCTTGCGCCCACCAGCCGGTAAAACTTTGACTTTGGTCGCGGCCGGTGAAAAATGCCAGTTTTTCAGGGGCCGTGGCGCGCAACGGTGCAAGCCAGTCCGTTGCGGTTTGCAGCGCTTCTTCCCAAGAGATTTCTTCAAACTGCCCCGAACCGCGCGGCCCCACCCGCCGTAGCGGCGCGCGCAGCCTTGCGGGCGACAGGTGCTGCATGATCCCCGCGCTGCCCTTGGCGCAAAGCACACCCTTATTCACCGGGTGGTCGCGATTGCCCTCTATATAGGCAACCTTCCCTGCCTTCATATGCACATTGATTCCGCAACGACAGGCGCACATATAGCACGTTGTCTTGCGCACCTCATCCGAGACCTGCGGTGACAGATCCGGCATCGGCTGGCTGGCCATGCCCTTATTCCTCCCCTTGGTGCTGCCTGCGCGCAAAGCGGCAAGCGGCAGTCTTGTGGCTATCAGAGCAGAAATAGGGCCGATATGTCCAGAATTATCATGCAGATAAGTCCAATTTTACCACTTCGGCAATCAGGCTATCCGGCGGAACATTGAAACTTCGGTGGAATTGTCAAAAAACGGAACCGAAGGCGGCATATCTTCGCCCCGCAGATGGGCCTGCGCCTCTGCCAGCACAACTTCGGTAATGAAGGGCAGATTCAGCCGCCGCGCATCGCGCAGCGCGACCCAGTGCAGATGGCGCAATTCATCGCAAGCTTGCGAAAAATCCTCCAGATCACCTTGCACGGCGGCAGCATCGGCCAGAAAAAACCGCGCATCAAACCGGCGCGGGCGGCCCGGCGGGGTAATGGCGCGGAAAATATAGCGCAGCGCGCCCGCATTGGGCACCAGCCCGCGCGCGGCAAAACCCTGCCAATCGGGCGGCGCATCGGGCCAATCGCCCGGCAGGCCAAGCGCAAGCCCGGTTTCTTCCCATAGCTCTCGGATCGCAGCGGCGGCCAGCGCATCCGGGGCCGCATGGCCCTGCGCCAGACGCGCATGGCAGGCAGGCGGCAGGGCGCGCGCAAGCGCGATATCCCCATCGCCCACATCCACCGCACCACCGGGAAAGACAAATTTATCGGGCATAAAGGCCGCGCTGGCGCCGCGCTGGCCCATCAAGACACGCGCATCATCGCCCTGCCCGCGCACCAGCAAAATGGTTGCGGCATCGCGCAGGGCGGTTTTGTCAGCGATACTCTCTCTCTCCATCCCCGAACCCATGCATGCGGCGTGACCATTGTATGGCCACGATCATGCCCTTGAAGCGCGGCAGAAGAAACAGGGAAAGCACCACAAGCAAGGTGGAAAACACGCCAAACAATACCGCCGGGTGCCATTCCCAGGCAAACATGGCGGCCACCATCGCGGGTGTGACCACTTTCAGCGTGACCAGCATTGTCAGATAGGCGGGGCCATCATCGGCGCGCTGATGGCTTAAATCCTCGCCACAGGCGGGGCAGGCATCGCGCACTTTCAAATAGCGCTCCAGCATCGGGCCTTCGCCGCAGGCGGGGCATTTGCACTGCACACCCCGCCAGATCGCCGGGGCAAGGGGGCGATCATCGGCCAGCTTTGTATCTGCAAGGGTCATGCGGGGTGCTCCTCTCTCAGGGCTAAGGATGCGCATATATCCCGGCGCGCCAAAAAATACAGCCGCGATACAGGATTTGCGACGCCATGCCGCAAGCCTGGGCAAAAATCCGCGACGGAACCGGGCGCCTGGCGCGTTTATCTGGGTATCACAGGGCCAAACAGCCCCAATTTTGCAAGGAGAGCACCCATGACACCAATTTTCAAACCCGCGCTGCTTGGCGTTTTCATGCTGGCGGCAACAGGGGTCGCAACCGGGGCCAGCGCCTCTGGCCAAGGCCGTATGGGCATGCTGCCGGATTTTGAAACACTCGATAGCGCAGGCACAGGCCAGATCACGCCAGAGCAGTTTCAGGCCCTGCTGCAAGCCCCGCAAGAGCGCATGGTCGCGCGCATCATGGAACAGGCCAATGCGGATGGGGTGCTGGACGAAGCGGCGCTGCGCGCGGGGCTTGCCAGCTTGCGGCAGGGCGCAAACGCCAATGACAGCCGCGCAGAAGGCAGGGCAGAACGCATGGCAGAACGGGGCGCGCGCATGTTCTCGCGTATTGACAGCAATGATGACGGGGTGATTGATGCCGATGAATATGCACGCTTCACCGCGCGCATGGCAGAGCGGGCCGAAAACCACCAAAAGCCGCGTGGCCGCTGGTAACGCAGGCCAGACAGAAAGGCGGGGGGCATGCCGCTGGAAATGCGGGCAGAGCCGGAGCAGGCAGATTTGCTGGCCCGTGTCGCAGAGGGCGACAGGCAGGCCGCAGAGGCGCTTACCGATCTGATTGCCCCCCGCGTGCTGCGCTTTGCCGCGCGCATGCTGGGCGATCTGACAGAGGCCGAGGATGTGACGCAAGAGGCCATGTTGCGGCTGTGGCGCATGGCGCCCGACTGGCAAGACGGGGGCGCGCAGCCTTCGACATGGGTGTTCCGCGTGGCCTCGAACCTGTGCACCGACAGGTTGCGCCGCCGCCGCCCGCAAACCGAGGCCGGGATAGACCTGCCCGACCCCGGCCAAAGCCAGGATGCACGGCTGATGCAGCAAGCGCGCGCACGCGCGCTGGAAACAGCACTTCAGGCCCTGCCGGAACGCCAGCGCCAGGCCGTGATCCTGCGCCATCTGGAAGGGCTGACCAACCCCGAAATCGCCGCCATCATGATGGTGGGGGTGGAAGCGGTAGAAAGCCTGACAGCACGCGGCAAACGCAACCTTTCGGCCATTCTGGCCGGGCAACGTGACGCATTGGGGTATGAAGATGACGACTGAACACCCAGACCATAGCCAGGGCGATCCCCTCGCCCAAGCCTTTGCCGATGCGCGCACCCATGCGCCGCAGTTGCGCGCCAGTTTGCGCGCGCAGATTGTGGCACAGGCGCTTGCGCCTGCTGCCCCTGCGCCACGCACCAGGCCGTCGCTGCGCGTGTTGCGGGGGTGGTTTTCCGGCTGGGCCATGCCAGCGGGGCTTGCAGGCGGGGCCTTGGCCACGCTTGTAGGCGTCTGGATCGGGGCCAGTGTGCCAATGCCAGTCGCGGCCTTTGACATGCCCCTATGGCTGGATGCGCCGCTGGGCGTGATCGACCGTGTGACAGTGCATCTTATCGGGGTGAATGACCCCCTCTGGCAGGAGTTCTGAACCATGGAGCAGACCACGAAAAAACGCTTTCCATGGCTGAAACTGGCGCTTGTGCTGTCAGTGGTGCTGAATTTTCTGGCCATCGGTGTGATCTGGGGCATGGCCGCGCGCACTGGGCCATCGGCATCATTGCTGCGCGCCTCTGTTGCCGCGCTGCCTGCGCCCGAACGCCGGGCCATGCGCCGCGAAATCAGCGAAATCTGGCGCAATGCGCGCCGCGAGGGGCCAAGCGCCACTGCCGCGCGCACGCAAATGATCGCAGCCCTGCAGGCCGAAGAGTTTGACCCAGAGGCGTTTTCCATGGCCTTGCTGCAGGCTCAGGATCGCTTGTTGCGCATCAGCTCGCAAATGCATGACAGGCTTTTGGTCACTGTCAGCGCCATGTCGTTGCAAGACCGCCGCGCCTATGCGCTGGAACTGCAAGAGCGGCTGGCAAAACGCAGCCCGCGCGGGCCAGAGCCGCGCTGAGAGACAAGATCACGGGACGAGAGTGGGCCGCGTGCCTGCGATCCCGCGCGCCCTACGCCATGGCTGATTTCCCAAGCGATACCCGATTGCGCCCCCCCGTCTTGGACAGGCGCAAGGCCTGGTCTGCCCGGTCCAGCATCTTGCGAATTTTCTCTACCACTGTGCAAGACCCATCCGCCCGGCCCGGCTGGTGCACCGTCACCCCGATAGAGGCCGTGATCAGCAGCTTATACCCCCCATTGGTCAGCACAAAGGGCCGCTCTTCAATCTGCTGGCGGATCGCCTCGGCCATCTGATGGGCCTGTGCCGCGCCAATCGCGGGCAGGATCACCAGAAACTCTTCCCCGCCGAACCGGGCCAGAACATCACTTGCCCCCAAATGCGCCCCAAGGCGCGCGGCCAGTTCCACCAGCACCTCATCGCCCGCACTATGGCCAAAATTGTCATTCACCCGCTTGAAGTTATCCAGATCAATCATCAACAGGCCAAAACCGCTGCCGCCCTGCGCGTGCTCTGCCACCAGATCAGACAGGCGCGACATGGCATAGCGGCGGTTGAACAGCCCCGTCAGCGGATCACGCGCGGCCAGATCCAACTCTGCCCCCAAAGCGCGGCGCATCGCGTCATAGCGGCGCTTGCGCGCCAGCAGGGCGGCCATGCGCAGGCGCAGTTCCGCCTTGTCCAGCGGCAGGCGCATCACATCCTCTGCGCCCATATCCAGCACCATCGCGGCAGATAGCGGGCATTCAGGCCCCAACAGCGCCAGCTTGGGAACATGCCGGATTGCAGGCCGCGCGCGCAATTCCGTGATCAGTTGCAACCCGCCTTGCTCCAGAACTTCGGGCGAGAGCACCAACAGATCGGGCATGGCCCCGCCCACCGGCAAGGCCAGCACATCGGGCAGCGCCAGAACATGGTCACACAGCCCGCAATCAAGGGGGGTCTTGCCCCCCTCATGGCCGGGGCGCGGCCCAACCATCACCACATGCGCAGGGCCGTGAAACTGCGCCGCAGCTTCGGCCAGCCCCATGCGCAGCATCGGGGTTGCATGGGTCTGATACTCGGCCTCTGCCGCGCCGTGGTGCAGCAACACGCGAATGCGTGACAGCAAATATGGCTCGTCCATGGGTTTGCGCAAAATATCATCCGCCCCGGCAGAGAGTGCCGATAACCGCAAGGCCCGCCCCCCATCTGCCGAAAACAGGATGATCGGAATATGTGCGGTTTTCGGATCGGCCCGCAATCTGGCGCAAATTTCCGGCCCTGTGGCATCGGGTAGCGCGCATTCCATGACAATCAGATCGGGCCTTTCCGCGCGCGCCAGTTCCAGCGCCTCTGCGCCCGTGCTGGCATGAAGGGTCTGGTAACAGGCCGATGCCAGCCTGACGCGCAGCACCATGCGGCTTAGCAGCATGTCATCCACCACAAGAATGCGACCGGACATTGTGCGATTTCCCCAACGAGCTTAAGATACGCTCACCAATACCTAACAGTGGTTAACAAACCCTTTCATATTTACCGGGGATTTGAACAATGACCGAAGATCAGGCCGAAACCATCGGCCTTGCCACCCTTGGCTGGCTCTGCGGGCAAGAAGAGCTTTTGCCCGTCTTTCTGGCCGCCAGCGGTGCCACAATAGGGGATTTGCAGGCCGGGCTATCCGCCCCCGGCGGGCCGGATCGGGCGGTTATCGTGGCCGGGCTGGATTTCGTGCTGATGCAGGATGAAACGGTGCTTGCCGCCGCACAGGCCCAAGAGTTGCGCGCCGAGAGGCTGGTCATGGCCCATGCGCTTTTATCCGGCGCAGCCCAGATGCATTGGACATAGGCGCCAAGCACACCCGCGCAACATGACTTCGGGCCTTGACTTCTGGCCGCGCAGATTGTGTATCGCGGCATTCGCCAGTCTTGCAGATAAAAGGGGCCATCATGCACGCCTATCGCAGTCATTCTTGCGCCGATCTGAACGCCACCCATGTGGGCGAGACCGTGCGCCTGTCGGGTTGGGTGCACCGCATCCGCGACCATGGGGGCGTGCTGTTCATTGATCTGCGCGATCATTACGGCATCACACAGGTTCTGGCCGATAGCGATTCTCCCGCCTTTGGCGCGATAGAAAAACTGCGCGCCGAATATTGCATCCGCATTGAAGGCACAGTGAAAGCCCGCGATGCGGCCTTGGTGAATGCCAAACTGCCCACAGGCGCGATAGAGGTGTATATCCGCAAGATGGATATTCTGGGCGCGGCAGATGATCTGCCCTTGCCCGTGTTCGGTGAACCCGATTACCCCGAAGAAACCCGCCTGTCCTACCGCTTTCTGGATTTGCGGCGCGAGGGGTTGCACGCCAATATGATGCTGCGTTCCAATGTGGTGCGTTCCATGCGCCAGCGCATGTGGGAAACAGGGTTTACCGAGTTTCAAACGCCCATCATCACCGCCTCCAGCCCCGAAGGCGCGCGGGATTTCCTTGTGCCCTCGCGCCTGCATCCGGGCAAGTTTTACGCGCTGCCCCAAGCGCCGCAGCAGTTCAAGCAATTGATCATGGTGTCGGGCTTTGACCGTTATTTCCAGATTGCGCCCTGTTTCCGCGATGAAGACCCGCGCGCAGACCGCTCTCCCACAGATTTCTACCAGCTGGATGTGGAGATGAGCTTTGTCGAGCAAGAGGATGTTTTCGCCGCTGTTGGCCCCGTGCTGCAAGGCGTGTTCGAAGAATTTGGCGCAGGCAAAAAGGTTGATCCCTGCACCGAATGGCCGCGCATCCCCTATGCCGAATCGCTGTTGAAATACGGCTCTGACAAGCCAGACCTGCGCAACCCGATTGAAATGCAGGTGGTGTCTGAGCATTTCCGCGACTCTGGTTTTGCGATTTTCGCCAAGCTGCTGGAAAATGACGGCACAGAGATTCGCGCCATCCCCGCCCCCACAGGCGGCAGCCGCAAATTCTGCGACCGCATGAATGCCTTCGCCCAAGCCCAAGGGCTGCCGGGGATGGGGTATATTTTCTGGCGCGCGGGCGATGACGGGCTGGAAGCGGCAGGGCCTCTGGCCAAAAACATCGGGCCAGAACGCACAGAGGCAATCCGCGCGCAGCTTGGCCTTGGCGAGGGCGATGCCGCGTTTTTCCTTGGCGGCAAGCCCGCGCAGTTTCAATCCGTGGCGGCCAAGGCGCGCGACGAGATCGGGCGCGAATTGGGGCTGGTGGATGAAAACCGCTTCGCCTTTGCCTGGATCGTGGATTTCCCGATGTATGAGGCAGATCCCGAATCCGGCAAGATTGATTTCAGCCATAACCCGTTTTCCATGCCCCAAGGCGGGATAGAGGCGCTTGCGGGCGATCCCTTGGCCGTGAAGGGCTATCAGTATGATCTGGCCTGCAATGGCTATGAATTGCTGTCGGGGGCGATCCGCAACCACAAACCTGAAATCATGTATCGCGCCTTCGAGATTGCAGGCTACCCGAATTCCGAGGTCGACAAGCGTTTTGGCGGCATGGTCAAGGCGTTCAAATTCGGCGCCCCCCCCCATGGCGGCTGTGCCGCCGGGATTGACCGGATTGTGATGCTGCTGGCGGATGAGGCGAATATTCGCCAGGTCATCATGTTCCCCATGACCCAGCGCGCCGAAGATTTGCTGCTCAAAGCGCCATCAGACCCGACAAACGAGCAATTGCGCGAATTGGGGCTGCGCTTGGCGCCGAAAGACTGACACGGATAAGGGCGGCGCGACATCGCGCCGCCCATGCCCTGCCCCCAAGGCAGTCACAGCTTGCGCCCCAGGCGGCGTTGCGGCTTTTATCTTGTGCAAAATGCACGCTCTGCGCCGCCATGCCCGCCCAAAGCGGCCAGAGGCAGCAGGGCCGATACCCCGCGCGCCCCGAAGCGGCGGCGGCTTGTGCCATAGCCAGGCACTGCAGATTTAACGATATGTAAATGCGCCATCCTGCCAGCCCCAAGCCCCCAAAGCCAGCAGAGGCAGAGAGCGGCAAGCATTGGCCCGGCCTTGCGCGACATGGCCCAAAGGCGCGCGCTCTCGCCCGGCGCTGCTTCCCTACCCCGGAAGCACCCGCCCCAAAACCCCCCTTCAGAGTGCGGGTTGCGCCTGCAATCTGTCGCGCAGCATCACCGCAAGCTCTGTAAACCGCTCCAGATGCCCGGCGCGGGCGACCGCCGCCAACAAATCCTGATCCCCCATGCTGCGCGCGATCCCTTCGATGAATTGCAGCGCATAGCCCCGCCGCACCCCCTGTTCGCCCAGTTGCAGCAAATCCAGCGCCAGATACAGATCATCGCGCAGGGCGGTGCTGCTATATGCGGCCTGTGTGCTGCCATCACAGGGCAGGCGCAGGGCAAAGAATGTGGGGGCCAGAACGGCGCGGAAATGGGCGATACTGCTAATCGGCTTGGGCAAAAACGCATCCGCCCCCGCCGCATAGGCCGCCGCTTCCAGATCATGCTGGCCAGAGGTTGCAATGATCCGTGGCACGCGCGGGGTCTGGCCCGCCAACTCGCGGATCAGATCAAGCCCCGATCCATCAGGCAGGCCCAGATCAATCAGCACGGCATCGGGGGTGTAAAGCGCCAGATGCCGCCGCGCGGCACGCAGGCTGTCGGCCCGGCGCATGCGCCCACCCGCGCCATTGAACATCATGCGAATGGCATCACTGCTCAGGCGACTGTCCTCTACCAACAACAGGGTGCGCCCGCGTTGCAAGGCAGATGAGGTGACATCAGCAGGCGCTGCAATGCGCGCGGTATGGCTGGCAAGCGCGATCTCTATAGGCATCCGAATCTCCAATGCGCGTCTAGGCCCATTGCAGCGGATGCAGGCTAAAAAGACGTTAAGCGCCATCACGTTTCTGCGGCGTCATGCCGCAAAAACGCAGGCAAAGCTTGCCATCACGCAAGGCTGTGCGCATAAGCATCACATCTGCCATGATGGAGGACAGAATGATCGGACGCCTGAACCATGTTGCAATTGCCGTGCCAGATCTGGCCGCCGCCGCTGCGCAATATGCCAACACTTTGGGCGCAGATGTGGGCGCCCCGCAGGATGAACCCGATCATGGCGTGACGGTGGTGTTTATCACCCTGCCCAATACCAAGATTGAGCTGCTGTATCCTTTGGGCGAAAACAGCCCCATCCAAGGGTTTTTGGATAAAAACCCATCTGGCGGCATTCATCATATTTGCTACGAGGTGGATGATATTCTGGCCGCGCGCGACAAGCTGCAAGCCGAAGGCGCACGCGTGCTGGGCACGGGCGAGCCGAAGATCGGTGCGCATGGCAAACCGGTCTTGTTCCTGCACCCCAAAGATTTCAACGGCTGCCTTGTGGAATTGGAGCAAGTCTGATGTCCATCATGTCTGCCATCGCGCTCTATGCGGTGATCTGGTTCATGACGCTGTTTCTTGTCCTGCCCTTCCGCCTGAAAACCCAGGGAGAGGCGGGAGAGGTTGTGCCGGGAACCCATGCCTCTGCCCCCGAAGATGCGCAAATGCTGCGCAAGGCAAAGCTTGTCACAATTATCGCCACCGGTGCCTTTGTGGTGATTGCGGGGATCATCCTGTCCGAAGTGATCACCTATGAGATGATCGAACGCGTGACGCGGGGGCGCTAGGTTACCCGCAAAGGCGGGGCGCTATGGGCAACGGGCTGCATTGCGGGCAAAGCGATCTCTGCGCCCTGCCCCTATCGCACATCTTGCGCCCCATCTGGCCCCTGCAGGGCTGGACATTCAGACCAACTCCGATAGGTAGTCAGGCAACGCCAACAAATCCCGGTTTGCCATGCTTGTCATTCTTTCCCCCGCCAAGAAACTGGATTGGTCGCCCAAGGGCACAGCCCGCGCGCTGACAGAGCCGGATTTCCAGCAAGATGCCATCACCCTGGCCGCAGAGGCCCGCAAGATCGGGGCAGAGGGGCTGAAATCGCTGATGAAGATCAGCGACAAGCTGGCGGCGCTTAATCTGGAACGCTTTGAAACCTTCGCGGCACAGCCCGAACCAGAGGCCACGCGCCCGGCCATCCATGCTTTCGCGGGCGATACCTATACGGGACTGGATGCGCGCTCGCTGGATGGTGATGCACTGGATTGGGCCGAGGGGCATTTGCGCATTCTGTCGGGCCTTTATGGCCTGCTGCGCCCGTTCGATGCCATGCAACCCTACAGGCTGGAAATGGGCAGCCGCTTGCAAACGGCGCGCGGGGCCTCGCTCTATGACTATTGGGGCGAACGGATTGCACAGGCGCTGAATGCGGCGGCGGCAGAGGTGGGGGCGGATGTGGTGGTCAACTGCGCCTCTCACGAATATTTCGGGGCGGTGGCGCAACAGGCCCTGCACCCGCGCGTGATTACACCTGTCTTCAAGGAAATGCGCGACGGGGAAGAACCGAAAATCATAAGCTTCTACGCCAAGCGCGCGCGCGGCGCGATGGCGCGGTTCATTCTGGAAAACCGCCTGCGCGATCCTTCCGCCTTGCAGGATTTCACCACGGGCGGCTATTCCTATGCCGCCGATCTTTCGCAGCCAGACCAGCCGGTATTCCTCCGGCCCCAGCCAGAGACCCCCGGCGCAGCCGCATAGGCGCGCGCCGCCCCCAAGTGATAAGGTTGAACATGCCCTATTCCCATGATGTGATGGAATTTCTGCTGGCCCGCCGGTCGCGCCCGGCCAAAATGCTCCAAACGCCTGTGCCAGATGGCGCAGAGCTTGATCTGTTGCTGACAGCCGCCGCCCGCGTGCCCGATCATGGCAAGCTGGAACCGTGGCGCTTTGTGGTGCTGGACGCGGGCGCTTGCGCGCGCATGGGGCATGAGATCACCGCCCGCGCGGCAGCCTTGGGGCTGGAGCCGGAGAAAGCCGCCAAATCCGCCGCCAGCTTTGCCGAAAGCCCGCTGATTGTGACGGTGGTGGCCAGCCCCAAACCGTCCGAGAAAATCCCGGAACTGGAACAAACCCTTTCCGCCGGGGCGGTGTGCCTGTCGCTGGTCAATGCCGCACTTGCCTCTGGCTGGGGGGCTTGCTGGCTGTCTGGCTGGCCTGCCTATGATGACCAGATTCAGCGCGCGCTTGGGCTGGCCCCGCAGGAATGGATTGCAGGGTTCATTCATATCGGCACAAGTGCTGCCACCCCGCCCGAACGCCCCCGCCCCGATATCGCGGCCCTGACAACGCGTTTGCAAAGCTGATCGCGCAACAGTTGCGCCGCGCCGGGATGTGCCCCATATCTGGGCCAGACCCGGCCAGAAAAGGAGCGCCCGATGATCCGCGCCTATATCAACGCCGTCACGCAGCTGCGTGACCCGCGCTATCGCCGTTTGCTATGGCTGGGGGTGGCGCTGGCGGTGGCGCTGTTATTCGTGCTCTATGCCTTTGTGCTGCTCTTGGTGCAGCTTTTGGCCCCCGGCGCGCTGATCTTGCCCATTACCGGGCAGGTGCAGGGGTTGGGGTCGCTGTTCTCGCTTGGCTCTATCCTCTATCTGCTGGGGCTGTCGGTGTTTCTGATGGTGCCTGTGGCCTCTGCCTTTACGGGCCTCTATCTGGATGATGTGGCCGATGCCGTAGAGGCAGAGCATTACCGTGGCCTTGCGCCCCGCAACCGTGTTCCGCTGCGCGAGGCGCTGGGCGATGGCGCGCGGTATTTCGGCCTGCTGGTGGCGCTGAATGTGCTGGGGATGGGGGTTTTTGCCATTTCCAACGGCTACGGCATTGCGCTTTTATGGCTGGTGAACGGGTTTTTGCTGGCGCGCGAATATTTCACCATGATCGCGCGCCGCCGCCATAGCGCCGAAGAGGCGCGCGCGCTGCAAAAGCGCCATATGCTGTGGCTGTGGTTGCCCGGCACAGTGCTGGCGGCAGGGCTAAGCGTGCCTGTTCTCAATCTGGCCATGCCGCTGGTGGGGGCTGCGGTGTTCACGCATCTCTATCAAGCGCGCGTGGGGGCAAAGGCGGCAGAGGCGTAGCCCTCGCCTGTCGATTGACGGCCTCCTATGCGCCGTCCGAGACAAGATACACGGTGGCAGCTTGGGGGCGGTCAGGGAAGATTGCCCAGCGCGGCCTGAGGGGCTTTCGCCCCATAGCGCCGCCCTTTATACCCGAAAACCACAGCAAACAGCCGCTATAGGTGTCAGCTGGCGCGCGTTAGCCATTCTCGCGCAGGATATGCCCCGCCAGATAGAGAGAGCCGCAAATCAGCACCTGCGCGCCCGGATCGCGCGCGGCAATCTCGGCCAGGGCGCTGGCCACGCTTGCGGCCTCTGTGGCCGCAATACCGGCGGCGCGCGCGGCATCGGCGGTTTGGCTGGCAGGCAGGGTTGCGGCCTCTCCGGGAATGGACACAGCATGCAGATGCTGCGCCACCCCCTGCAAGGGCCGCATAAAGCCCGCCACATCCTTGGTGTTCAGCATGCCGCAAATCAGCCACAAGCGCCCCACGCCCATTTGCGCCAAACTGGCCGCAATCGCAGCACCGGCGGCAGGGTTATGGCCCCCGTCCAGCCACAGCACGCCTTGCGGCAGGGCCTCCACCAGCGGGCCATGGCGCAAGCGCTGCATGCGCGCGGGCCATTCGGCGCGGGTAACGGCCCCCTCTGCCCCCTGCCCGCGCCCCAGCGCGCGCAAGGCGGCCAGCGCCATCCCGGCATTTTGCACCTGATGCGGCCCCGGCAGATTGGGCAGCGGCAAATCCAGCAGCCCGTTTTCATCCTGATAGACCAGCCGCCCGCCCTCAGTGCCCACATGCCAATGCTGGCCATAAGCCAGCAGCGGCGCACCAAGGCGCGCGGCGCGGGCCTCTATCACCTCCAGCGCGGCGTCTTCCTGCGGGCCAACCACACAGGGCACACCACGCTTGATGATCCCCGCCTTTTCGCCCGCAATCTGGGGCAGGGTTTCGCCCAGAAATTGCTGGTGGTCATAGCTGACAGGGGTAATCACACAGAGCGCGGGGGCATCCACCACATTGGTTGCATCCAGCCGCCCGCCAAGCCCGACTTCCAATAGCGTGTAATCGGCGGGACTGCGGGCAAAGGCCAAGAGGGCCGCGCAGGTGGTGATCTCGAAATAGGTGATGGCATCCGTGCCATTGGCGGCAAGGCATTCATCCAGAAGCGCACTCAGCGCAGGTTCGGAAATCAGCGTGCCCGCAAGGCGGATACGTTCATGAAACCGTGCCAGATGCGGTGAGGTATAGGCATGAACGCTGGCACCCGTGGCCTCCAGCCCGGCGCGGATCATGGCTTGGGTGGAACCTTTGCCATTCGTGCCCGCAATATGGATCACAGGCGGCAAGGCGCGTTCAGGATGGCCCAACGCCCCCAGCAAACGCCAGACACGATCCAGCGTCAGATCAATGATCTTGGGGTGGAATTCCATCATCCGCGCCAATAGCGCGTCGGAACCGGCCTTCGTCATTTGCTATCTGGCGTTTTGGGGGCCGCGTTTGCGGCGGAAACGGCAAGTGGCGCGGCCACTGGCGCGGCTATAGGTTCTGGCCGGGGCAGATCGCCATGCACCACAGGGGTTTGGCCTGTCAACATGCGCAGGATCGTGGCAATCTCTGCGCGCAATTCCTTGCGCGGGGTCACACGATCCAACATGCCATGTTCCAGCAGGTATTCCGCGCGCTGAAACCCTTCGGGCAGCTTTTCGCGGATGGTCTGCTCAATCACGCGCGGCCCGGCAAAACAGATCAGCGCGCCCGGTTCGGCGATCTGGATATCACCCAGCATGGCATAGCTGGCCGTCACGCCCCCGGTGGTGGGATGGGTCAGCACCACGATATAGGGCAAACCGGCCTCGCGCAGCATATCCAGCGCCACAGTGGAACGCGGCATCTGCATAAGCGAGAGTATCCCCTCTTGCATCCGCGCCCCGCCTGCGGCGGAAAACAGCACCAAGGGCAGCTTGCGCGCCACCGCATGTTCACAGGCCGCCACAATGGCATTGCCCACATACATGCCCATAGACCCGCCCATAAACCCGAAATCCTGCGCCACAGCCACCAGCCGCGTGCGCAACACCTCGCCCTCGGCCACAAGCATGGCCTCTTTCTCGCCCGTCTGTTTCTGGGCAGATTTCATCCGGTCGGGGTATTTTTTCTGGTCGCGAAACTGCAAGGGATCGGCCACAGGCTGCGGCACGGCAATTTCCTTGTATATCCCGCCATCAAAGAAACTGTGGAACCGCTCGCGCGGGGAGATTGTCATGTGATGGCCGCAGGAATTGCAGACGCGCTGGTTTTCCGTCAATTCGCGGTGAAACAGCATCGTGCCGCAGCTTGGGCATTTCTCCCACAGGTTTTCGGGCATCTCGCGGCGTGAAAACAGCGAGTTGATTGTGGGGCGAACGTAATTTGTAATCCAGTTCATCGGGGTTTCCTGCGCATGGTTTGGCCCAGATAGTGCGAGTTGTGAAAAATTGCAATCAGCGCCCGCGCAAAGCAAGCCGGCACAGAAACCAGACAAGCCCCATGCCCAGCATATCCAGCGCGATCATGGGCAAGAGAACCTCTGTATCGCTGGCGGCAAAGGGCAGCCGATACAGCGCCAGCCCATCCAGCGCATCCCCGGTGGTGAAAAGCAGGATGGCCAGCATGTTATTGGCAAAATGCAACCCCCAAGCCATGCCAATATTGCCCGAACGCATGGTCAGATCGGCCATCAGAAAGCCGAAAAACCCTGTCACCCCCACAATCCACCAGGCTGATCCGCCCATTTCCGCAGGGGCGTAATGCACCAGCCCGAAACATATCGAAGGCAGCACCAGCGCCACCCAACGCGCGGCAAAACGCGCGGCAAGCTGCTGCTGCATATAGCCGCGAAAGACAATCTCCTCGGCGCCTGTCTGGATCAACAGGCCACCAATGGCCAACGGCAGGAACAGCAACCACACCGACCACGCCACCCCGCGCGTCAGATCCAATGTCAGGAAAAACCACAGCACGCCGGGCAGGGCCACCAGCATGAACAAGCCAAGGCCAAGGCCGAAATCCCGCAGCACCAGCGCGCGCGGCCCAAACAGCGAACCGACAGAGCGGTGGTGCAGCCAACGCACCGCCGCAAAAGCACCCAGCGCCATGCCCACAAATGTCAGCAACAGCAGAACCAGTGATCCAGGGCTATCGCCCAGCCCGATCGTGCCCAGCGCCCGATCCAGCCCCGCCCCGCCCTGCACAAGCGCGATGGCCCCGGCCATCACCCCCATCCACAGGAAATACACGGCCATCAGCACCCCAACCCCCAGCACCAGCCGCCATAATTGGGGCCGCAACCGCGCAGGCGCGACATAGCGATCATAGGCAAGCGGGCTAAGTTGCATGGGCCTTCCTTTTATCTGTGTTTCAAAATGAACTGGGGTATCATGCGCGCTGTTAAATAGCCCAACGCGCCGGGCTTCAAGCCTTTCCTGTGTGCAAGGGGTGACTCTGGGCGCGCATCGTGACAGGGTAAACCTGTGGCAATGGCAGGAAACATACAAAAATGGCTGCTGCAACGGTCGTTCTGGTTGTCATTCTTCAGGGGGGGTTCATTATCCGGGCCTTGTTGCGCGCGGGGCTTACGCCGCCCGCGCGACTGGCATGGGTGACGGTTATCTCGGCGCTGCCGGGGGTGGGGATAGCGGCCTATTTCCTGTTTGGCGAAATCCGGCTGGAACGCGCGAAAGCCGAACGCATGCGCGAGGTGCGCAATCAGCTTTTGGCCGCGCATCGGTTGCAACTGGCCCCGCCCTTGGCTGTTACCGGTGCCGCCCGGCCCGCCTTTGCGGCGGGCCATGCCACGGGCGGGTTTCTGCCTGTGGGTGGCAACCATCTGGCGCTGTTGCCCGAAGGCGATAGCATGATGGACGATATTCTCACCGCGATCGCGGGCGCGCGCCATCATGTGCATGTCCTGTTCTATATCTGGCTGCCCGATACCACAGGCACGCGCATGGCCGAAGCGCTGTGCGAGGCCGCGCGGCGGGGGGTGGCCTGCCGGGTGCTGGTGGATGATCACGGCGCGCGGCGGCTGATCCGCTCTGCCTTGTGGGGGCAGATGCAGGCGGCAGGCGTGGCGGTGGAGCGCGCGGCCCCTGTGGGAAATCCCTTTGTCAGCTTGCTGTTTCAAAGGCTGGATTTGCGCAATCACCGCAAGATCGTGGTGGTGGACAATCGCCTGTCCTGGGTGGGCAGCCGCAATTGCGCCGATGCGGCCTTTGCCATCAAACCCCGCTTTGCCCCCTGGGTGGATATCCTGATGCGGGTGGAAGGCCCGGTTGTGCGCCAGCAACAGGCGGTATTCCTGCAAGACTGGATGACCCATCACGCCGAGGATCTGAGCGCGCTCTTGTCCGAACCCCTTGCCCCTGCCAGCGCTGGCCCCGTTGTCGCGCAGGTCATCGCCTCTGGCCCTGATGACATAAACACCACGCCCTCAGATGCGTTGCGCGCCATGCTTTATGCCGCAACCGAAACGCTGTGCATCACAACGCCCTATTATGTGCCCGAACCGGCGCTGCATACCGCGCTATGTTCGGCAGCGGAACGCGGGGTGCTGGTGGATCTTGTGCTGCCCGCGCGCAATGACAGCCGGATTGTGGCGGCGGCCAGTGAAAGCCTGTTTCCCGATCTGATGCGCGCAGGCGTGCGCATTCACCTGTTCGAGGGTGGGTTGATCCATTCCAAGATTGTCACGGTGGACGGGCTGTTTGCCATGGTGGGCACGGCAAATCTGGATCATCGCAGCTTTGATCTGAATTACGAGAATTCGCTTCTCTTTCAATGTCCGCGCGCCGTGGCCGATCTGGACGCGCGCCAGCGCAGCTATATTGCCCGCGCCAATCGGTTGGACAGCGCGGATGTGGCGGCCTGGTCACTCCTGCGGCGGCTGCGCAACAACACCCTGGCGATTGCATCGCCCTTGTTGTGAGGCGCGGGGGGCAGCTTGCCACGCCTCTGCCCCGGCATATCTGCCGCCCCGCGCCGCCATCACGCGCCTGCTTGCATCCCTGCGAAGGCTGGCGCATAAGGCGATTGCTGCACATGTGAAAGACTATCCGATGGGCCAAAGCGCAACCCCAGCTGCCCCCGCTGCCGCCACCAAAACCACCTGGGCCGTGCTGGTGGCGATCAGCTTTTGCCACATGATCAATGATATCATGCAATCGCTGCTGGCCGCGATCTATCCGCTGCTGGCGCTGGAATTCAGCCTCAGCTTTGGCCAGATCGGGCTTATGACATTCGCCTTTCAGGTTACGGCCTCGCTGTTGCAACCCTTGGTCGGGCTGGTGACAGACCGCCGCCCCTTGCCGCAATCGCTGCCCATTGGCATGGGATCAACCCTTGTGGGGCTGCTTTTGCTGGCCCTGGCGCAAAGCTATGGCGGGCTGCTGGTTGGGGCAATGCTGATTGGCATAGGCTCTGCCGTGTTCCACCCCGAATCCAGCCGCGTGGCGCGATTGGCATCGGGCGGCAAATTCGGAACGGCGCAATCGCTGTTTCAGGTGGGGGGCAATTTCGGCTCTGCCCTGGGGCCATTGCTGGCGGCCTTCATTGTCGTGCCTTTGGGCCGGCCCAGTGTTGCGGCATTTGCCATTCTGGCGCTGCTGGGCATGGTGATCCTGAACCGCGTGGGCCTGTGGTATGGCACGCTTGCCCGCGCCAGCGCGGCGCAGGGCCGGGGCGTGGCCAGCCATGGGCTAAGCCGCCGCCGCGTGGCTTGGGCGATTGTGGTTCTGGCGGTGCTGACCTTTTCCAAAAACGCCTATACCGCCAGCATTTCCAGCTATTACACGTTTTTCCTGATTGAACGCTTTGATCTGGGCATAGAGGCCGCGCAACAAATGCTGTTCCTGTTTCTGGCCGCCACGGCGGCGGGCGTCATGCTGGGCGGGCTGATCGGGGACAGGTTCGGGCCGCTGGTGGTGATCTGGGCCTCTATTCTGGGGGTGTTGCCCTTTACGCTGTTGCTGCCGCATGTGGGGCTGGTGGCCACGGGGGTGATTTCGGTTGTGATCGGGGTGATCATCGCCTCTGCCTTTCCGGCGATTGTGGTTTATGCGCAAAATCTTCTGCCGGGGCGTGTGGGGCTGGTGGCGGGCATTTTCTTTGGCTTTGCCTTTGGCATGGGCGGGATAGCGGCGGCCATCTTGGGCGTGATGGCCGATATACGCGGGATTGTCTGGGTGTATCAGGCTTGCGCCTTTCTGCCGCTTCTGGGGCTGTTGACAATCTTGCTGCCCTCGCGCGCGCGGCTGGCTGCGTAAAGGGAGGCTGCGTAAAGGGGCTTCTTGCCTCTCACCTCTTGACCCTCGCGCGCCCTTGGTCTAGCCATGGCACCAGCGCGGGCATGGTGAAATGGTATCACATGAGCCTTCCAAGCTCTTGGTGCGGGTTCGATTCCCGCTGCCCGCTCCACCTCGCTCAGCCCTCTCTCAAACTGCTTGCAATCGGGCCTGATTTGGCCCTTTTCTGGTGGGATATTCTTTTGCATGCGGGGGGCCATGTCTGATATTCCCATGCCATTTTTCGGGCAGGTGACAGATTTTCTGGAAAACACGGCCCCCGCCGCACTGCGCGAGGCCGTGATCACCGCCCGCAAGCGCGATACATTGGCAGGCAGCTACCCCTATCCCCGCTGGATGAAACGCGCCGAATATGACGCGGCGCTGAAGCCCTTGCAATTTGAGCTGGTCAAACTGCAACGCTGGGTTGAAGATACTGGCCAGCGCGTGATTGTCGTCTTTGAAGGGCGCGATACAGCAGGCAAATCCGGCGCGATTAACCGGATTATGGAAGTGGCCAATCACCGCACCGCGCGCATAGAGGCCCTGCCCCGCCCGACAGACCGCCAATTGCGCGAATGGTTCTTTCAGCGCTATGTCGCGCGCCTGCCTGCGGGGGGTGAAATGGTGCTGTTTGACCGCTCTTGGTATAATCGCGCCGTGATAGAGCCTGTTTTTGGCTTTTGCACCCCAGACCAGCAGGCCCGCTTTTACCAGCAATTGCCGGAATTTGAACGGATGCTGGTGGGGGACGGGGTGCATCTGATCAAGATCTGGCTGAATGTATCGCGCGCCGAACAGTTGCGCCGCCTGCTTGCGCGCGAGGGCGATCCCATGCGGCACTGGAAATTGTCGCGCATAGATGTGCAGGGTTTGGGCAAATGGGACAGCTATACCCATGCCATCGCCCAGATGTTCGAGCGCAGCCATACCGATACCGCGTCCTGGACAGTCATTCGCGCCGAAGACAAATATCGCGCGCGGCTGGCGGTGCTGCTTTCTATTCTGGGCGCGCTTGATTACCCTGCCAAAGACCGCGCAGCCGTTGCAGCGCCAGACCCGCAAATCTGCGGCACACCCGCAATCTGGGACGCGGAATTCTGGGATGATGGCAGCTAATCTTGCCCGGCTGCGCGGGCGTTCGGCCATGAGCGGGGCATTCGCAAAGCCGCGCAGCATTGGGCCGCAGGGTGGCGATAGCCCCGCCTGGCGTTGCGCTTTATCGCCGCAAAACCATAGCGCAACTGACGCCAAGCGCAGGGTGCGGCCAAATCACTGTCGCGGGGCGGCGTCTTGCGCGGGGCATATGCGCTGGCAGGGCATTGCGCAGCGGCGAGAGCCTGCCGCCTTCATTCGCATGCACGCGCCCCATCCTGACCTTGAGGGATCGCATGTCGTTTTGCGCAAAACCGGTTCCCGGTTCTGCGCGACATGTTCTAACGCGCTTGGGTGTCGGTTTGGGGGTTTGGCACAGTGTCAGAAAGCGCATATATGCCACGCGGGCGCAGGGCCTGTGCTGCGGTCACAATCTGGCGGATATCCTATGCCATCGGGATGGAAAAGCAAAGCCTGTTGACCCCATCAGTGCGGGCATAGTTGATTTTGGCAGCAAGGCTGCGGATGATAAACCAGCCATAGCCGCCTTCGTGCAAGGCGCTGGGTTCGGGCAGGCTGTGGCCTTGATCTGTGGGATCATAGGCGCAGCCAGTATCGCGCACACAGCAAATCAGCGCATCCTGACCAAGCGTGACGGTAAAGCTGATCGCGCCGACGTGCTGATGATATCCGTGGCGCGAGATATTGCTCAGGGCCTCGGACAGGGCAAGAAGCAGATCGTCGGAATAGGCTTTGGGCAGGGTGCGCGCGCGCAGGAAATCGGTAACCTGCATCATGGCGTGATGCACGGAATTCAACGTACCATCGCAGATGACATGCAGTTCTTTCTCCGCTGCCAGTAGTGCAACCATTATCCATCCTCCATCGCGACGGGGCTCAGGCGGCAAAAGCGGGGGGAATGTGGCATGCGGGGCCTGTTTGTTTGGGGAAGGGGGATATGCGGCGGCGGGATCACCCCGCCGCGCTGATCTGTCGTGCTTTCGGTGCGTAGGGGCGGATTTTGAAAACAGTATCCATGCGGGTAAGCCGGAAAAGCTTGCGCACGGCGTCTGACAAGGCCGCAACTTCCAGCGGGCGGGTGGGGCCCAAAAGCTTCATCACGCCCACAATCGCGCCCAGACCGCTGCTGTCAATAAACTCTACCTCAGAGAGATCGAGAATCACCGGCATCCCCTCTGGCACATGGACATCGCGCACGATATCCTTGAATGAAATGGCAACCGCCGCATCCAATCGCGGTTCTTGCACAGTGATGACAAGCCCGTCTTCGGCCTGCCCGATGATAACCCGCATATCCAGCCCTTTCCCCAAGCTTCGATCTGGAGAGCTTAGGATTAAAATGTTACCAAGAGGTTGTCTTTCGGCCGGAAATGCTGGAAATGGCGCAACCTTGTGGCGCATCGCCCCACCAAGCGCGGCCTTGCCCCCCATCGAGGGGGGCGCGGCCGCATCGCAAGGGCGCTGCGCTGCTTGCTCTGGACAGATGGAAAGGTGGTCTGATGCTTGATTATCCCGGCCTTGCCGCGCGCATTCGCGCCCTGACAGAGGGCGAAACAGATATGGTGGCGCTGATGGCAACGGTGGTTTGCGAAGTGCATCATGCTGATCCGCGCTTTGACTGGACAGGGTTTTACCGCGTCACCGCGCCCGAATTGCTGAAAATCGGCCCCTATCAGGGCGGGCATGGGTGCCTTGTGATCCCGTTTTCGCGCGGTGTCTGCGGGGCCTGCGCGCGCACGGGCGCGGTGCAGCTTGTCCCCGATGTAGAGGCATTTGCCGATCACATAGCCTGTTCCAGCACCACGCGTTCGGAACTGGTGTTGCCCGTCTATGACGGGCAGGGCCGATTGATCGGAGTGTTCGACATTGACAGCAACCAGCCCGACGCATTCACCGCGCGCGATGCCACGGAAATGGCCGCGATTCTGGCGCAAACCTTTGGCAGAGATCTGACATAGATGGAGGGGATCGATTGGGATGATGCCTTTGCCAATGCCCCCTACATAGAGGGGGCCGAAGGCTATCCGGCCGCATGGGCCGAAGCGGCGGCGCAGTTTCGCGCCCAGGCCCGCGCGCGGCTGGATCTGCCCTATCAGCACCATGCCCGCGCGCGCTTTGATCTGTTCCTGCCCGATACCCCCAGCCCGCGCGGCTTGGTGGTCTTCGTGCATGGCGGCTATTGGCTGCGATTTGGGAAATCCGACTGGTCACATCTGGCCGCTGGCCCTGTGGCGCAAGGCTGGGCGGTGGCGCTGCCCGGCTATACCCTGGCCCCGGAGGCGCGGATTTCCGAAATTACCGCCCAGATTGCCAGCGCGATCACGGCGGCCAGCGCAGAGGTGGCGGGGCCGATCCATCTGGCGGGCCATTCTGCCGGCGGGCATCTGGTAACACGCATGGTGTGCACCCCCAGCCCCTTGCCGCCGCAGGTGCTGTCGCGGCTGGGGCATGTGCTATCCATCTCTGGCCTGCATGATCTGCGCCCGCTGCGCGCCACGCAACTGGGCGCTACCCTGCGCCTCACGCCAGAGGAGGCGGCGCGCGAAAGCGCCGCCCTGCATGCGCCCATACAGGGAATCGCCGTCACAGCATGGGTGGGCGCGCATGAGCGGCCTGAATTTCTGCGCCAATCGGCCCTGTTGCGCGAGGCATGGGCGCGCAAGGGGGCGGATGCGCGGCTGGTGGTGGAACCGGGCCTGCATCATTTCAATGTGATCGCGGGGCTGGCGCAGGGGGATAGCGCGATCACCCGCGCGCTGTTGCAGCCGGGCGGATAGCGCGCCCCCACCGGGGCCGCTGCGGCTCTTGGCCTGCGCCGCGCTGTTATGCGGGGTTGGAAGCGGCCCGTCTGCCCTTTATACCTATGGCAAAGAGCCAAGAGGTAAGAGAACGCCATGCCGAACCCTACAGCCGCCATGCTTGTGATCGGGGATGAGATACTGTCGGGGCGCACCCGCGATGCGAATATGCACCACCTTGCAGGCGAACTGGCCCGCCACGGGATTGATCTGTGCGAAGTGCGCATTGTTTCGGACAAGCATGAAAAGATTGTCGCCGCGCTGAACGATTTGCGGGCGGAATATGACCATGTCTTCACCTCTGGGGGCATAGGCCCCACCCATGACGATATCACCGCCGATGCGGTGGCCGCAGCTTTTGGCGTGGCGCTGGATATCCGCGCCGATGCGCGCGAAATCCTGGCCCAGCATTACGCCCGCACAGGGCTGGAATTGAACGCCGCGCGCCTGCGCATGGCGCGCATACCCGACGGGGCCAGCCTGATCGCCAACCCCGTATCCTCTGCCCCCGGCTTTACCTTGGGCAATGTGCATGTGATGGCCGGCGTTCCGGCGGTGTTTCAGGCCATGGTGGCCGAATGTCTGCCGGGGCTGCAAGGGGGCGCGGCCCTCTATAGCCAAAACCTGACCATCCCGCGCGGCGAGGGCGAGATTGCCGAACGCCTGAGCACACTGGCCCAGGCTTTCCCCGCGCTGGCCATCGGGTGCTACCCGTTCCAGCGCAACGGCGCATATGGCGCAACCGTGGTTGTGCGCGGGGCCGACAAAGCCCAGGTGGATGCGGCGCTTGTGCAGCTTGCAACGCTTTTCCCCGAAGCGACAGAGGCCAACCCCGCATGACCATCCCCCCTGCGGCGCCCAGACTATTGGCCGCGCTGGAGGCCACATGGCCCGCTGCAGGGTATGACCAGCATAAAGGCTGGCTGCTGCGTCATGGTGCAGGCGGCGGCAAGCGCGTAAGCGCGGCCAGCCCGCTTGCGGCGGAACCGGATATCACAGCCGCAGAAACGGCAATGCGCGCGCAGGGCCAGAGGCCCCTGTTCCGGCTATGCGCAAAAGACACCGCACTTGATGCCCGGCTGGAAATGCGCGGCTATGCGCTGCGCGATCCAACCCTGATTCTGGCCGCCCCCGTGGCAGCCCTGGCCCAAAAGCCCGAACTGGTGCGCCTGTTCCCCCTCTGGCCGCCCCTGGCCATCATGCGCGATATCTGGGCCGAAGGCGGGGTCGGGCCGGAACGGCTGGCAATCATGGCGCGCGCCAAGGGGGCAAAAGCAGCGCTTCTCGCGCGGGTGTCAGACCGCGCGGCAGGCGTGGCCTTTTGCGCCTGCGATGGGGATATCGCCATGCTGCACGCCATGCATGTGCTGGCCGCCCATCAGGGCAAAGGGCTGGGCAAACTGATCCTGCGCGGCGCGGCAGATTGGGCGCAAGAGACTGGCGCAGAATGGATGGCGCTGGCCGTCACAACAGGAAATACCCGCGCCCGCAACCTGTATGAAAGCTGCGGGCTGCGCCCCGCCGCAAGCTACCACTACCGGGAGGAGACATCATATGACCCAACAAGTAACAGCCCTTGATCTGCCCGCCATCCCGGAACTGCCAGAACGCACGGCAGAGTATCTGGCGCTATGCGAGGAAAAAATCGGCTTCGTGCCCAATGTCTTGCGCGCGTATCTGTTCGATCTGGGCAAATTCGACGCCTTTGTCGCAATGTATAACGACCTGATGCTGGGCAAAAGCGGGCTGAGCAAACTGGACCGCGAGATGATTGCAGTGTTGGTCTCATCGCTCAATCGCTGCTGGTATTGCCAGGTTGCCCATGGCGCGGCAGTGCGCGCGCTGTCAGGAAACCCGGCTCTGGGCGAGGCGCTGGTCATGAATTACCACACAGCACCCGTGGATGACCGCACCCGCGCCATGCTTGATTTCGCAGCGCTTGTGACCGAGGCCAGCGCCACTGTCACCGAAGACGACCGCGCGGGGCTTCGCGAACATGGCTTCTCGGATCGTGATATGTTCGACATCATCTCTGTGGTCGGGTTCTTCTCGATGTCGAACCGGATTGCTTCGGCCAGTGGCATGCGGCCTAACCCGGAATATCACGCGATGGCGCGGTGAGGCAAAGGGGATTGGGGGGCTGCCGCCCCCCTACGCCCCCCGCTTCAAGGCTAAGGGATGCACACATCTTTAGGAATGGTTTCCCTTGCCGTGCGCTTGACGGGTTTTGTTTTGCATGGTTCGATTGCCCTACCTTAAATGGAGGGCGACTTGTGGTGACTTCGGAAGGCTGTGGGTTGGGCGATTTCGGAGACGAGCGCCTGGCAAAAAGGGGGGTCTGCTGCTCGCGGAAATGGTGGCGCGCACGAGCACCTGCCTGCGGCGTCTGGCGGGTGGCCAACGCAGTGGGATTGTCGGATTTTCGCGCTTTTTGGCCAATCCGCGTGTGACGGTGGAGGCCCTGGTTGATGGCTGGGGAGCGGAGCTTTCGCAAGCCTGCGCGGGCCGGCATATACTGGCAATCCAAGATACCAGCGAATTCAATTTCTCGACGACCAGAGAGCGCAGCCGCGGTCTAGGCGAGATCGGCAAGGGATTAGGGCGCGGTGTTTTGCTACACGCGATGCTGGGTGTGGATGCCGAGACAGGTGGCATTCTGGGTTTGGCCGCGGGCCGGATATGGACACGCGATGGCCGGGTAAGCGTTCCCCACCGGAGCCGGCCGCTGTCAGAGAAGGAATCGCATCGGTGGCTGAGCACGGCAGAATCCGCCAAGACGGTTCTGGCCCGGGCGCATATGGTGACTGAAATCAGTGATCGCGAGAGCGATATCTATGAGAAATGGGCGCGATTGCCTGAGCCGGGCTTTCATATCCTGACCCGAGCCATGGCGGATCGTTCAATTCTGGAAGGTGGCGGCAAGCTTTCCTCCGCACCGCTGCAATTCGCGGGTACGGCCAATGTGGCGGTGCGCGCACGCCCTGGCCGTCCGGCCCGCACCGCCAGGCTTGTGGCCCGATTTGGGTCCGTTTCGATCAAGCGTCCCGGCAATCTGGCCACGCAGGCGGGGCTGGCCGAGACGGTAGCAGTCCACCTGATCGAGATCTGCGAGGTGGAGGCGCCACCGGGCGCCGCGCCCATCTCGTGGCGTCTTCTGACCACCCATAAGGTAGAGGATGCAGTGATGGCCTGGCGCGTAGTTGGCTGGTATCGGCAACGCTGGCATATCGAGCAATTCTTCCGAACGCTGAAACAGCAGGGCCTCCAACTGGAAGACAGTCAACTGGAAAATGCCGAGCGGTTGATCAAGCTGACCGCGATTGCCGCCCGCGCTGCCTGCACAATCATGCAGCTCGTTCAAGCGCGCGATGGCAGCTCCGAGCAAGACGCCAGGATCGCCTTCTCGCCCTCCGAAATCCAGGCCCTCCATGCACTCCTGCCCGAACTCGAAGGCAAGACCACACTTCAGAAAAACCCCCATCCGCCTGAAACGCTGGCTTGGGCCGCATGGATCATCGCAAAGCTCGGCGGATGGGACGGCTATCCGAAATCCAAACCGCCCGGACCAATAACCTTCCGCCACGGTCTCCAGTACTTCAAATCCTTCACCCACGGATGGAGGCTCAGAAATGTGTGAATCGCCTAGCGCTTCAAGGGAGGCACGCCCCCCTTGAAAATCCCCGTGGATATTTGGGCCAAGATGAAAACAAGGCCGCGCCGTGCTGCTTGGACCTATCCACCTCGCAACACGGCGCTTTCACCTTGGGCGGTCATCGGGATCCCTCCCTGTACCGCTCAAACACTCTCAACCATTAACCTTAATAATTCCTTTCATCTTGGAACAAATATCCCGGGGGTGTGGGGGCTGGCCCCCACGTGCTGCCGCAAGCGGGTGCGGATCAGTTTGGTTTTGGACCGTCGCTGTCAAATAGCCCGCTTACGGCCCGGCGCATCAGCGCGCTTGTTTTGGGGCGTGGAAGAGTGTGGAAGGGCATGGGGCGGCAGATTTCCAGGGCGGCAACGCCCAGTCGGGCTGTCAGAGCGCCATTCACCACCCCTTCGCCAAAGCGGCGCGAGAGTTTGGAAAGCATGCTGCCAGAGGCCAATGTGCTGATCATATCCTCACCCACGGCCAAAGCCCCGGTTGCCAGCAGGTGCAAGATTACCCCCCGCGCCAAGCGCAAGCTGCCAAGCCCGCCTGCGCGCCCGCCATAGATTTCCGCAATGCGCCGGATCATGCGCAGATTGGTGGCGAGGGCTGCCAGAACATCTATCAGCGGCAGTGGTATCAGGGCCGTCAGAAGGGCAACTTGCCGCGCGGCGGCTTCAATCTCGCGCCGCGCCTCGGTATCCAGCGGGGCCAGCAGGGTGGTTTCGGTGATCTCCAGCTTTGCAGGCCCGTCCAGCTGGTCGGGCAGGCTTTCTGCCAGCCTTGAGCAGGGCCAGCGCATCTCCGGGCGGCTGGCATAGAGGGCCAGCATATCGCGCGCCAGGGTTTCGGCGGCTTGCGGTGTGGGTGCCAGATGGGCGGCGGTGGCGCGCTTGCGCAGGGCATCCAGCCTGCGCAAGCGCCGCAGGGCGGCCAATTCCCGCACGGCCAGCACCAGCGCGGCCAGCCCGACCATCGCCAAGAGCCCCAGCGCCAGCCCCCCCAGCGCGGGGATGCGTGCCATCAGCCCGGTGACGAAATCCCATGCCCAGACAGAGGCCCCCAGCACAACCAGCCCGCCCAAGGCCGACCAGCCCAGCCGCGCCCAGAGTGGCAACCGCCGCCCGGCCGCGCGCAGGGCAAGTTGCATGGCGCGGCCATTGGCGCCGGGGGTTTGTGTATCATCCTCTGGCGGGGGTGGGGCCGAGGCGGGATCATGCGCGGGCGGCAGCGGGTCTTCGATCAGGAGGGGTTTGCGCGGGGTCATGTCAGCAAATCTCCGATCAGGAATTCGGCGGCTGCATCCAGCCGGATATGGGGCAGGCCATCGCCCGGCGCGCGCTGCAAGCTGGGGGGTGCAAAGCGCATGATGTCATATTCCGCATCCAGCCAGCGCGGGGCGCCTGCACGCGCCGGGCCAAGCAGGGCCATGGGATCGCTGGGCAATTCGCCGGGGTAAAGCGCGGCCTGCCGCCCTGTTGCCAGCAATGTGCCGCGCACGCAGTCCAATGCTGTGCCGCCGCGCTGGTGGGTTTCTTCCACAGTGCTGCGCAGGGCGGCGATGGCCAGAGCCTGTGTGCGCGCGCCTGCAAAATCGGCCCTGTCGCGCGCCTGTCGCAGGAGGGCTGTCATCACGGCTGTCAGCCTGTCATGTTGGGTATGGTGGATATGATCGGCCTTTGTGGCGGCAAACAGGATGCGTTCCACGCGTTTGCCGCGCAAAAGCCGGGTCAGCCAGGCATTGCGCCCGGGGCGGAAGGCGGCAAGCAGCTCTGTCAGGGTGGCGCCCAGGCGATCCACGGCTTCTGGCCCGGAATGGATGGCGCCCAGCACATCGGCCAGCACGATCTGGCGGTCGATCCGGGCGAAATGATCGCGAAAGAAGGGGCGGATCACCTGCGCCTTGTAGGCATCAAACCGCCGCGCCATTTCGCGCCGCAAACTGCCACGCGCGGCAGCGCCCGGCGGCAATGGCGCAAAGCACAGCACCGGAGAGCCTGCCAGATCGCCCGGCAGCAAAAACCGCCCCGGTGTCAGATCGGGCAGCCCTGCCGCGCGGCTGGCCTGCAGATAGGCGGTAAAGCTGTCGGCCAGCCCCTGTGCCTGCGCTTCGTCATGGGGGCCATCGGGATCAGCCGCCATGATCTGCGCCAGCGCCAGTGCCGCGAAGGGGCGGGTTTGCATGCGGCCCAGCACTTCGGCGGCCCATTGCGCATAGGTTTTATCCAACAGCCCCAGATCCAGCAGCCATTCGCCGGGGTAATCGATGATATCCAGATGCCGGATTTGCGCACCCCGCAGCCCGCCAAGCACCCCGCCGGGGCGAATGCGAAAAGACAGCCGCAATTGCGAGACATGGCGCGTGCCCTCTGGCCAATGCGGGTCTGGCCCTGTCAGCGCGGCAAGGTGGCGTTCATAGGCAAAGCGGGGCAGGGTATCATCTGGCTGGGGTTGCAGGAAAACGGCATCTATATGGCCACCCGCCACGCCTTGCAGCCTGCCCATGCGCGCCCGGTCCAGCAGATTGGCCACCAGCGAGGTGATGAACACGGTTTTGCCCGCTTGGCTAAGGCCCGTCACGCCCAGCCGCAGCCGCTGTTCCAGAAAGGTTTCCGACAGCGTATCTGCCACGCGATCCACACCGCGCAACACCCCGTCTGACAAACGCCCGATCACCATTGCTGCCCTTTCACTATCCCGCCCTTACATAAGGGCCAGAAGGGCGGGTTGCCAGATGGCGCGGAATAGCCGGACAGGGCCAATGCCTGCCAGGATGGTATGGGCGCGCGGGTTTGCGCGGAATACGGGCGCTTTGCTCTGGTTTCAGGCGTAATGCGCGCGGCGTCACCTGCGCTGTGACGCTGGCGGGGCATGGAGCGCACAAGTTGCACGCAAAACCGCCCTGCGCGTTGTGCGATGGCTCGAAGGTTCCGGGATGATGGGCCGCTTTGGGGGGATGGGGGGCAGTCAGAGCTAATTGCCCTGCGCGGAGTCAAGGCCGCAGGCCGCCGCGCCTCAAAGGGCCGCACCGCGGCCCAGCACTGCGCGGCTTGTCTTTCTGCCCTGTCTTTGGGGAAGGCATGATATCAGCCTCAAGGTGAGGGTTGGCTTTGCATTGGAGCGCGCCGCTCTGCCCCCTCGTGCCAAGCGCGGAATCGAGGCCGCGGGCCGCCGCGCATCGCTGTTCAACCGCGCACCTCAAGGCATCACGCCCAACACAGGGCAGCGCCCGGCCGCGGGTGGGCGCTCTGACATCTGTGGTCTGCAGTTTATGGTGCAGCCTCATGTGACCTCAATCCCCGCGCCTGTGGCAGCAAAGCGCCCGCCCTGGGGGCGGTCGGGCGCTGCCCGGGGGGGGCTTTGCCCCCTGTTAACCGGGCTTGGTGCGGGGATCAGCCGGGGAGAAGGTGAACGTCCCCAACCCGCTCAAACCTGCCCCGCACAATCTGCCTTCAGGCGCAGCCCCTGACACAGGCTCTGCCCCGCCCAGAGGATCGGGAAAACCCCTAGACCCAGGAAAAGAAATCCGCAGGCGCACGGGCGCGCAACTGTGCCGCCAGATCGCGGCCGAGGGCTGCGCCATCGGCAAGGGGCGCGCGCCCCTCGGTAAACAGCCGCTCTGACCCGTCAGGACGCAGGATTTCACCGCGCAACCAGATTTCGCCACCCTCTATGAGGGCAAGCCCGGCAATGGGCGTTTCACAAGACCCATCCAGCGCAGCCAGAAAGGCGCGCTCTGCCTGCAGGCGCTGGGTGGTGGCCAGATCATTCAGCGGGGCCAGCAGCGCCGCCGCGCGCTCATCTGCCGCGCGCCGTTCTATCCCGATTGCGCCTTGGGCAATCGCGGGCAACATATCTTCGGGCGCAATGGCAGAACGTGCGATATCCTGCATGCCCAGACGGTTTAACCCGGCCATGGCCAGAAAGGTGCAATCGGCCACACCCTCTTGCAGCTTTTTCAGCCGGGTTTGCACATTGCCGCGAAATTCCACCACGCGCAGATCAGGGCGGCGGCTGAGAAGCTGCGCGCGTCGGCGCAGGCTGGATGTCCCCACCACCTGCCCGGGCGCAAGATCGGCCAATCTCTGCACATGATGCGCCACAAAGGCATCGCGCGTATCCTCGCGCGGCAAATAGCAGTCCAGCACCAACCCATCCGGCTGCAGCGTGGGCATGTCCTTCATGGAATGCACGGCAATATCTATGCCGCCCAGCAGCATCGCATCTTCAATTTCCTTGGTGAACAGGCCCTTGTTGCCAATCTCCTTCAAGGGGCGATCGGCATCTATCAGAGTGCGGTCATCGCCTGTGGTCTTGATGACCACAATCTCCAGGGCCGCTTCTGGCAGGCCATGCGCGGCCATCAGCCGCGCGCGGGTCTCGAATGCCTGCGCCAGCGCCAGCGGGGAACCGCGCGTGCCAATTTTCAGGGGTTGGGCGGGGGTCGGAAACTCTGTGCTCATGGCACAGGATTAGCCATCCTGCGCGCGGCACACAAGCGCAATGTGTAAACTGTGCTTGACAAAATCAGCCCGGATTGGGACGAGAGAGGGAAAGATATGGAGTGCCCTATGACAGCTGCCGCCCCGGCCACGGCCCAAAAAACAATCCTGCGCGCCCTTGCAGGCGAAACCCTGCCAACACCGCCAATCTGGATGATGCGCCAGGCCGGCCGCTATTTGCCGGAATACCGCGCCACCCGCGCGCAGGCCGGTGATTTCCTGTCGCTTTGCTATAACCCCGATCTCGCCGCTGAAGTGACGCTGCAACCCATCCGCCGCTATGGCTTTGACGCCGCGATCCTCTTTGCCGATATCCTGCTGGTGCCTCAGGCGCTGGGTGCCGATCTGTGGTTTGTCACCGGCGAAGGGCCGCGCCTGTCCACCATTACCAATATGGCGGGCGTAGAGGCGCTGAAACCCGCAAGCACCATCCATGACACGCTTGCCCCTGTCTATGAGACCGTAAAAATCCTGTCGCGCGAATTGCCGCAAGAGACAACGCTTATCGGCTTTGCCGGCGCGCCATGGACAGTCGCCACCTATATGATCGCCGGGCGCGGCACCCCGGATCAGGGACCGGCCCATGCCATGCGCGAACAGGCCCCAGAGGCATTTGACGCGCTGATTGCCCGCATCACAGAGGCTACGATTGACTACCTCTCCATGCAGATCGAGGCAGGGGCGGAAGTGGTGAAAATCTTTGACAGCTGGGCAGGGTCGCTGAAAGGCGCGGCGTTTGAGCGCTACGCGCTGGCACCCGCGCGCGCGATTATAACCGAAATCAAAGCTCGCCACCCCGGCATCCCCATCATCGCCTTCCCGCGCGAGGCTGGCGAAGGCTATATCGGCTTTGGCCCGGCCACAGGCGCGGATTGCGTGGCGCTGGATAATTCTGTCACCCCGGAATGGGCGGCAGAACATGTGCAAAAAGATGGCTGCGTACAAGGCAATCTGGCCTCGTCGCATATGGTAAGCGGCGGGCAGGCGCTGGTCGAGGCCACCGAGCGCGTCGTGCGCGCCTTTCACAAAGGCCCGCATATCTTCAACCTTGGGCATGGCATCACGCCGGATGCAGACCCCGAAAACGTGGCGCTGATGATCGAGACAGTGCGCAATTTCCGAGCCTGAGCGAGAGGAGGATTGGGGGGCTGCCGCCCCCCTACGCCCCCCGCTTCAAGGGAGGCACGCCCCCCTTGAAAATCCCCGTGGATATTTGGGCCAAGATGAAAACAAGGCCGCGCCGTGCTGCTTGGACCTATCCACCTCGCAACACGGCGCTTTCACCTTGGGCGGTCATCGGGATCCCTCCCTGTACCGCTCAAACACTCTCAACCATTAACCTTAATAATTCCTTTCATCTTGGAACAAATATCCCGGGGGTGTGGGGGCTGGCCCCCACGTGCTGCCGCAAGCACAAGGTTTGGGGAGAGAGATGATCTCAGATCACGGCAAGGCCCAACAGGCCCGCTGCCAGCAAAATCATCGCATGGCGGTAAAGCGCGAGTCCGGCCAGCAGTGCCTGTGGTTGGGGATCGGGGGCTGTCTCATTCAGCCAGGGTTCGTGAGAGATCCGGTCGGCATAGATGCGTGGCCCTGATAGGCGTACATGCAGCGCCCCTGCCATTGCGGCCTCTGGCCAGCCTGCATTGGGCGATCTGTGGGCGCGCGCATCGCGCCACATCACGCTCAGGGCAGGTTTTGCGCGTCGTCCCGTGGCAAGCGCGAGGATCAGCCCTGTCAGCCGCGCGGGGATAATATTCAGCACATCATCCAGCCGGGCGGCGATTTTGCCGAAATCCTCATAGCGCTCTGTTCTGTGGCCGATCATCGAATCCATGGTGTTCACGGCCTTATAGATCGCAATCCCTGGCAGCCCGGCCACCACCCCCCAGAACACCGGGGCCACAATGCCATCAGAGGTGTTTTCGGCCAGGCTCTCCAGCCCTGCGCGGCCGATACCTGCGCGATCCAGCTGTGCCGGGTCGCGCCCTACGATCATGGCGACTGCGGCGCGTGCCTCTGTCAGATCGCCAGCGGCAAGTGGGCGGGCCACGGCCATGACATGATCATGCAGCGCGCGTGCGGCGATCAGCGGCCAGGCCAGCACAGCGCCAAGGATCACGCCCCATATCCCGGCGGGCAGCAGCGCTTGTGCCCCTGCCGCCGGCAGCCCGGCTGCCAGTGTCACCAGCGCGACCACCAATGCGCCTTTGGCGCGGCGGTGCAGGGCGGCCCCGTGGTTCCAGCGCTGTTCCAGCGCTGTGACAAGCCGCCCAAGCCATGTGACCGGATGGCCGATGCGTGCGTAAATCCATGCGGGCCAGCCCAGAGCCGCATCTATCGCCAGGGCCAGGGCCATGAGTGCGGCGGTGCTCATCACAGTTCCTGATTGACGCTGATGATGGAAAAGGCCCCCGGCAGGCAGCGCAGGCGCGTGATCGACAGGGGGGCGATTTCGAACCCCAATGCCGCAGGCACTGTGCCCAGTGCCAGGGCGAGGGCCGCGCGCACGGTGCCTGCATGGGCGACCACGGCCAGCGGCCCATGGGCCTCTGTGCGCTGTGCCAATGCGTCCAGCGCCGGGGTGGCGCGGGCCACCATATCGGCAAAGCTTTCACCTTGGGGGGGGCGGCGTGTGGCCAGATCGGCGCGCGAGAGTGGCCCCAGATCGGGCAGATCGGCAAAGGCCATGCCTTCTTCCGCCCCGAAATCCTGTTCCCACAAGCGGGCATCTTGCAAGATGTCATGTTTGGGAAAGAGCGCCTTTGCTGTCTGGCGGCAGCGCAGCGCCGGGCTGGTGACAACATGGCGCATCCCTGCCAGCGCCGCGCGGCCCCGTGCCAGCGCCTTGGCGTCCAGCAGCATGGCGGGCACATCGCGCCGCCCGGCAAGGCGCCCTTCAGTCTGGGCCGGGGCGTGGCGGATCAGGACAAGTTCGGCAGGATCAAGGCGCATGTGTCGGGCTTTCCAATATGGGCTGTCCAATCTGGGCGTTACAATACGGGCGTTCCAATTATGGCGCTCCAAAACGGCGGTGCAATTCGGGCTTTCCAATTTGCGGCAAATCTGCTTTTCCACGTTTCCATGGCAAAGTCGATCCTCATAACTGGCGGGGCCAGATCTGGCAAAAGCACCTTGGCAGAGGCCACGGTTCTGGGCCTTGGTGCGCCTGCACTTTACATTGCCACCGCAGAGGCGCTGGATGATGAAATGTCGCAGCGCATTGCCGCGCATCGGGCGCGGCGCGGGCCGGAATGGCGCACCCTGGCCGCACCGTTGGAGCTGGCGCGCGCATTGCAAGACAGTGATGGCGGCCCGCCCCGGCTGGTGGATTGCCTGACGCTTTGGGTGTCCAACCTCATGCATGCCGGGCGCGACCCGGTGGCAGAGGCAGAGGTGCTTTGCGCGCTTTTGCCGCGTCTGCAAGCGCCGGTGGTATTTGTGACAAATGAAGTTGGCTCTGGCATTGTCCCCGAAAATGCCTTGGCGCGCGCCTTTCGCGATCAGGCGGGCCTGTGCAACCAGAAACTGGCGCTGGCCTGTGATGAGCTGTGGCTATGTGTCTCTGGCTATCCGTTGAAAGTGAAACCGCAATGACATTTCCCCTTGCTGCGCTGGATGATATCGCGCGCCTTGATCTGCCCCAGCCCGATGCGCAGGCCGCCCAAGCGGCGCGCGCGCGCCAGGCCAGCCTGACAAAACCCCCCGGCGCTTTGGGCCGCCTGGAAGAGTTGGCCGAATTCATGGCCGGATGGCAGGGCGTGGCGCGGCCCCGGATTGGCCGCGCGCAAGCGCTGGTTTTTGCCGGAAATCATGGGATTTGTGCGCAAGGGGTAAACCCGTTTCCGCAGGCCGTGACCGCGCTGATGGTGGCCAATTTTCAGGCAGGCGGCGCTGCGATAAACCAGCTGTGCCGCGTGGCCGGGGCCGATTTGTCGGTGGTCGCGCTGGATCTGGACAGGCCCACACAGGATTTCACCCAAGGCCCGGCGCTCAGCCTGGCCGAGTGTCTGGAGGCCCTGAACCGGGGCGCGGCGGCAGTCGATCTGGGCGCGGATGTGCTGTGCCTTGGCGAAATGGGGATTGGCAATTCCACCATTTCCGCCGCGCTGGCCCATGCCATTTGCGGCGGTGATGCCGCCGATTGGGTGGGGCGCGGCACGGGCAGCGATGCGGGAGGGCTGGCGCTGAAAGCCGATGTTGTGGCGCGCGGGGTTGCGCGCCATGCCGGGCTGTCGCCGCTGGCGCTGCTGGCGGCCCTTGGCGGGCGCGAACAGGCCGCGATTTGTGGCGCGGTGCTGGCGGCGCGCATGGCGCGGATTCCGGTGCTGCTGGATGGCTATATCTGCACGGCGGCTGTGGCCCCTTTGCATGGCGCGCGGCCCGACAGCCTCTCGCATTGCCTGATTGGCCATCGCAGCGCAGAGCCGGGCCATGCGCGGCTTTGTGCGGCCATGGGCAAGGCCCCGCTGCTGGATCTGGGCATGGCCTTGGGCGAAGGCACAGGGGCGGCGCTGGCGCTATCGGTGTTGCGCGGGGCGCTGGCCTGCCATGACGGTATGGCCACATTTGCAGAGGCCGGGATCGGATGATCCAACCGCGCCGCCATCTGGCGCAGGCGCAGCTTGCGCTGATGCTGCTGACCCGCTTGCCCGCAGGCCAGTTGCCCGACCCCGCGCCAAGCATGGCGCAGGCGCGTTGGGCCTTCGCGCTGGTGGGGCTGGTGGTGGGGGCGCTGGGCTGGGGCGCGCAGCATGGGGCGCTGGCCTTGGGCCTCTCGCCCATGCTGGGGGCATGGCTGGCGCTGGGGGTTATGGCGCTGGTCACAGGGGCGCTGCATCATGACGGGCTGGCCGATTATGCCGATGGCATGGGCGGTGGGCGCGACCGCGCGCATGTGTTGGAGATCATGCGCGATTCGCGCATTGGCAGTTACGGTGTGCTGGCGCTGATAGTGGTGCTGGCGCTGATGGCCGGGGCCTTGGCCAGTTTCCCAACAGGCGCGCCCCTTGCGGTGTTTCTCTTTGCCGCAACAGCCAGCCGCCTGGCCATGGCCCTTGCGCTGCAGCTTATGCCCGCAGCCCGGCCCGATGGGCTGGGGCGCAGTGCGGCAGGGGCCGGGGGCTGGCTGTGGCTGTGGCCCGCTGTGCTGGCGGTTGGGCTATGCGGTGCGGCCTTGGGTCTGGCCGCGCTGGTGGCGCTGGGGGGGATGGCGCTGGCCGCATGGCTGGCCGCGCGCGTGGCCTTGGCCCGCATTGGCGGCCAAACCGGCGATGTGCTGGGCGCGGTGCAGATGCTGTCGGAAATGGCGGCGCTTCTGGTGCTGGCGGCGATGCTGGGATAAAGTGCAGGCTTCTGTTGCCAGGTGCCTGCGAACCCCGCCTTACGCGGCTAAGCGCAAGGGCTTAAGTTTCGGTTTCGTTACCGCTTACGCAGCAACAGCCACCGGAGCACGGTTGTCATTTGCAACTGTACGTTTTGCACCGATAACGGTGGTCGCTCACCGAGACAAAGCTAACCCCTTTAGACGTTCGTCGATCCTGCTTCGGGCCCATGATCCCCAAATGAAGGATATTTGGTGGAGTCGCCGGGTACCGCCCCCGGGTCCGATCCGCGTATTACGAGCGCGTTTATGTCCATAGTCCCCGAAGGAACAAAGCTAACATAGGGCTGTGAGCCGCTGGTTACAAGGGGGGATGGCGCGCAGGCGCGCGGGCGCAAAGTCGGTTTTGATGCCGCACCCTGACGGATTCGCGCAGGATTTCGCCGTGCAAGCCGCTATGTTGGGCACAGGCAACCAAGAGCACCCCCATGCGCTATTCCGGCTTTCGCATTCTGAAAGAGGCCCTGACCGGCCATAAGGGCTGGCAGCCTGTCTGGCGCAGGCCCGACCCAAAGCCCCGCTATGATATTGTCATCGTGGGCGGTGGCGGGCATGGGCTGGCCACGGCGCATTATCTGGCCAGCAAATTTGGCCAGACCCGTGTGGCGGTCATTGAAAAAGGCTGGATCGGGGGCGGAAATGTGGGGCGCAATACCACCATCATCCGGTCCAACTACCTGCTCGACGGCAATGAGCCGTTCTACGAATTCTCCCTCAAGCTCTGGGAAGGGCTGGAACAGGATCTGAACTACAACGCCATGGTCAGCCAGCGCGGGGTGATGAACCTGATCCATTCCGACGCCCAGCGCGATGCCTACACCCGGCGCGGCAATGCGATGATCCTGCATGGCGCAGATGCGCAATATCTCAGCCCCGACCAGATCCGCCGCGAATACCCGTTTCTCAACTTCACCGATGCGCGCTTTCCCATCAAGGGCGGGCTGGTTCAGCCGCGCGGCGGAACGGTGCGTCATGATGCTGTCGCGTGGGGATATGCGCGCGCGGCAGATTCGCCCGGCGTGGATATTATCCAGAATTGCGAAGTCACCGGGTTTCGCATTGAAAATGGCGTTTGCCTTGGGGTGGAAACCTCGCGCGGGTTTATCGGTGCGGGCAAGGTGGGGGTGGCGGTGGCTGGTTCCTCTTCTCGCGTCATGGCGCAGGCGGGGCTAAGGCTGCCGATTGAATCGCATGTGCTGCAAGCCTTTGTATCCGAGGGGTTGAAGCCCGTGATGCCGGGTGTGATTACCTTTGGCGCGGGGCATTTCTATTGCAGCCAGTCCGACAAAGGCGGGCTGGTCTTTGGTGGCGATATTGACGGTTACAACTCTTACGCGCAGCGCGGCAATCTGCCCGTGGTGGAAGATGTGGCCGAAGGGGCCATGGCGCTGATCCCCGGCCTTGGGCGGGTGCGGCTGTTGCGCATGTGGGGCGGTGTGATGGATATGAGCATGGACGGCTCTCCCATCATCGACCGCACCCCTGTAGAGGGCCTCTATTTCAATGGCGGTTGGTGCTATGGCGGGTTCAAGGCAACACCTGCTTCGGGCTGGTGTTTTGCCCATCTGCTAAGCACGGATACCCCCCACCCCACTGCCACGGCCTACAGGCTGGATCGGTTCCGCAAGGGGCTGATGATAGATGAAAAAGGCATGGGCGCGCAGCCCAACCTGCACTAGGGCCGAAATGAGCCATTATAACCCAAAGGCGCGCAGATGATCATTCCTCACCCCCTGCTTGGCCCCTGTGATGCACAGGAATTCACATATCTGGGCGATGCCAGCCTGTTAGCCCGCCCCGATGGCATGGCAGAGGGCGCGGCAGATGCCTTTCACGACTATCTCTATCTGCGCGACAACCCGGCCGGGCTGCACCGCGAGCTGTGGTATCATGAACAGGGTGACCGCTCTTGGCTGGTGGTCACGCGCAACACGCTGACGCATGAGATTGTAAAGGCGGAACTGGCGCGCGATGTGGCGCGGGCAGAGGGGCGCGGGCGATGAGATTGCAGCAAGGCGGCCAGATAGACAGGGGCCAGAAGATCAGCTTTCGCTTTGACGGGCAATATTACAAGGGCCATCCGGGCGATACGCTGGCCTCGGCGCTGCTGGCAAATGGCGTGCGGCTGATGGGCCGGTCGTTCAAATACCACCGCCCGCGCGGCGTGCTGGCGGCGGGCAGCGAAGAACCCAATGCACTGGTGGAATTGCGCACTGCTGGGCGGCAGGAACCCAATACCCGCGCCACGATGATAGAGCTGTTTGACGGGCTGCAAGCCATGCCGCAAAACGCATGGCCCAGCCTGCGCTTTGATGCGCTGGCGATAAATGACAGGTTGTCCAATTTCCTGACAGCGGGGTTTTATTATAAGACCTTCATGTGGCCCGCAGCCTTTTGGGAAAAGCTGTATGAGCCGATGATCCGCCGCGCGGCGGGTTTGGGCAGCATCACCACCCGGCCAGACCCCGATGCCTATGACAAAGGCTATCTGCATTGCGATCTGTTGGTGATCGGGGCAGGGCCTTCGGGGCTGATGGCCGCGCTGACAGCGGGGCGTGCAGGTGCGCGGGTTATTCTGGCGGATGAAGATTTCCGCATGGGCGGGCGGCTGAATGCCGACCGCCAGAGCATTGCCGATATGGCCGGGGCGGATTGGGCGGCGCAGGCCGTGGCCGAACTGGCGCAAATGCCCCATGTCCGGCTTATGCCGCGTTGCACTGTCTTTGGTGCTTTCGATCATGGCATTTATGGCGCGGTGGAACGTGTGTCAGACCATCTGGCCACCCCCCCAGAGGGCAAACCGCGCCAGACGCTGTGGCGCATTTATTCCAAACGCGCGCTTGTCTGTGCAGGCGCGATAGAGCGGCCCATTGCTTTCGCCAATAATGATCGCCCCGGCATTATGCTGGCAGGCGCGCTGCGCGCCTATGCCCATCGCTGGGCAGTTAGCCCCGCGCAGGATGTGGCGATTTTCACCAATAACGACACGGGCCATCGCGCGGCCGCCGATCTGATGGCGCTTGGCGTGCATGTGGCCGCCGTGATAGATACCCGCCCCGATGCGCCCCCTTTGGCAGGCACAGAGGTTCTGGCAGGCGCGCAGGTGACAGATAGCGCCGGGCGGCTGGGCCTGCGCGCTGTCACTGTGCGGCTGGCCAATGGCCAAAGCCGCAAGCTCTCGGTGGGGGCTTTGGGGGTTTCGGGGGGCTGGAACCCCAATCTGGGCCTGACATGCCACCAGCGCGGGCGCCCTGTTTGGGATGAGGGGATTGCGGCCTTTATTCCCGGCGCCGCCTTGGCCCCCGGAATGGCCGTGGCGGGCGCAGCCATGGGGCAGTTCAGCACCCATGCCGCCCTTGCCACAGGGGCAGAAGGCGCGCGCGCAGCGCTGGCCGATCTGGGCCATAACACCCCCGCCCCCGATCTACCCCGCACAGAGGATGCGCCCACCCGGATCACCCCGTTCTGGCATGTGGCGGGCACACAGCGCGCATGGCTGGATTTCCAGAATGATGTGACCATCAAGGATGTGAAACTGGCCCATCAGGAAGGGTTTGAGGCGGTGGAGCATCTGAAGCGCTACACCACCCTTGGCATGGCCACAGACCAGGGCAAAACCGCCAATCTGGGCGGGCTGGCCGTGATGGCCGAATTGACAGGGCAAAGCATTGCCCAAACCGGAACCACCATGTTCCGCCCGCCCTATACGCCTGTAGCTTTGGGCGCATTGGCAGGCCGATCCAGCGGGCGCGATTTCCGGCCCACGCGGCTAACCCCAAGCCACCATTGGGCGCGCGAGCGGGGCGCGGTATTTGTGGAAGCGGGGCTATGGCTGCGCGCGCAATATTTCCCCCGCGCGGGGGAAAGCCATTGGCGTGAAAGCGTGGATCGCGAGGTTCTGGTCACCCGCGCCAGTGTGGGTGTCTGCGATGTCACCACCCTTGGCAAGGTGGATGTGCAGGGCCGCGATGCCGCCGAATTCCTGAACCGCATTTATTGCAACGGCATGGCCAAGCTGGCGGTGGGGCGTGTGCGCTACGGGCTGATGCTGCGCGAGGACGGGATCGTTCTGGACGATGGCACCGCCGCACGGCTGGCCGAGGATCATTTCGTGGTCACCACCACCACGGCCAATGCCGTGGCCGTATTCCGCCATATGGAATTTGCGCGCCAATGCCTGTGGCCTGATCTGGATGTGCAGCTTATTTCCACCACAGAGGCATGGGCGCAATTTGCCCTTGCCGGCCCGAAATCGCGCGCCGTGCTGGAGCGGCTGGTGGATGGGGGGTTTGATCTCTCCAATGCGGGCTTTCCGTTCATGGCCTGCGCGGAATTGACCATCTGCAATGGCTGCCGCGCGCGGCTGTTCCGCATCTCTTTCTCTGGCGAACTGGCCTATGAACTGGCCGTGCCTGCCCGCTACGGCGATGCCCTGATCCGCAAGATCATGGAGGTGGGCGCAGAGTATGACATTACCCCGTATGGCACAGAGGCGCTGGGCGTGATGCGCATTGAAAAGGGCCATGCGGCGGGCGGCGAATTGAACGGCACAACCACGGCGCGCAACCTGGGCCTTGGCCGGATGGTCAGCACGGCCAAAGACAGTATCGGCGCGGTGCTGTCGCGCCGCGAAGGGCTGGCCGCGCCGGAGGGGCTGGAACTGGTGGGCCTGCGCCCTGCAAACCCGCAAAGCCAGATCCCGGCGGGCGCGCATCTGCTGGCACAGGGCGCGGCACTGGTGGCGGCCAATGATCTGGGCCATGTCACGGCCTCGTGCTATTCGCCCAATTTGGGCAGCTATATCGCGCTGGGCTTTGTGAAAAATGGCGCGGCCCGCATGGGCCAGACGCTGCGCGCCGCAAGCCCCCTGACAGGGGTTGATCTGGAGGTGCAGGTCACCTCGCCCCATTTCTATGACCCGGAAGGAGAGCGGCTTCGTGCATGATCTGGCCCCCCTGACAGCGCTAGGCGCCTTGGCCCCGCAGCAAGAGCAAATTGGCCCTCTAACACTGGCAGAGGCCCCCGATTGGGCGCTGGCCTCTGTCACCGCGCGGCTGGGGCAGGAAGCGGCCTGCGCCGCCGCGCTGGCGCAAGCCCTTGGCGCAGAGGTGCCGGGCGTGGCGTGCTATCATGGCGGCATGGGGCTGGGCGCGTTCTGGATTGCGCCGCATAGCTGGATGGTGCAGGCCCCTTACAGCGCTGATCTCGCTGGCGATCTGCGCGCCCAGCTTGGCCCCTGCGCCAGCGTCACCGATCAAAGCAGCGCCTGGGCGCGGTGTGATGTGACAGGCCCCGCGCCGCTTGTGGCAGAGATGTTCGCGCGGCTGTGCAATCTGGATCTGCCCCATCTGCCAAGCGGCACGGCCCGGCGCACGGTGATAGAGCATCTGGGCTGTTACCTGCTGCGCCATGACGGGGGGGCGGTGTCTGTCTATGGCCCCAGATCGGGCGCGCAAAGCCTGTGGCACGCGCTGCAAATGGCGGCGCGTTCGGCTGTCTAGGCCAGGATGGCACGCCGCCTGCCCTGAACCACCCGCCGCTTGAGTGGGCGGGCGGCAGTGTTGCCGCCCCTTTACCCTGCGCGCAATATATCCGATTGTCGGGCAAAAGGCGGCCAGACGGGCCGCGCTACCCTATCTGGAACAAAAGCCATGCCGGGCGAAAGCACATCCCCTGCCCCCCCGCGCGATACGGGCGCAAGCCTGCATCTGGCCTTTCTGATCCTGCCGGGGTTTCCCATGGCCTGCCTCACCTCTCTGATCGAACCCTTGCGCGCGGCCAATGAGATATCCGGGCGCGCTGTTTTCGCGTGGTCGCTTGTGTCAGAGGATGGGGCGGCGGTGGAGAGTAGCGCGGCTGTCAGCTTTCACCCCGCCTATGCGCTGGCACAGCTGCGCGCGCCGGGGCATCTGATCGTTCTCGCCCCGCCAATCGGGCGCTTTGCCAACCCCCGCCATGCCGAAGGCACGCTGCGCGCGCTTGCGCGGCATGGCACCGTGATGGGCGCCATCAGTGGCGGGGTGTTCACATTGGCGCGGGCGGGGGTGCTGGCGGGGCATGTGGCCTCTGTGCATTGGGTATATGCGGCGGCCTTTGCCGATGAATTCCCCGATATCGCCACGGTGGATGATGTGATCAAGCGCGATGGCGCGCGGATCACGATTTCCGGTGCGGCCGCAGCCTTTGATTTCGCGCTGATGCTGATTGAAGAACGCTTGGGGCCAGAGGTGATGGCGGAAACGGCCTGCTGGTTCCAGCATCCGCTGGTGCGCGGCTATGGCGTGCGCCAGAAAATCCCGGCGCGGCTGGCCGCCGCGACTGCCGACATGTTGCCAGAGCCACTGGCCAGCGCCGTGCGGATCATGTCAGAGCATCTGCAAGACCCGATCCAGATTGCCGATATCTGCGCCCAGATTGACATCTCGCCCCGCCATCTGGAACGGCTGTTCAAGAAACTGGCTGGCACAACGCCGCTTGGCTATTACCGCAACCTGCGGCTGGGCGCGGCGCGGCAACTGGTGCTGTATTCCAACCGCCCGATAAAAGAGATTGCGCAGGAAACGGGCTATGTTTCCGCCAGCCTGTTCCGCCAGCGCTATCGCGCCTTGCACGGGCTGGCCCCGGAAGCGGATCGCGCCAAGATCAACACATTCCGGGTGCAGGGCAAGCGGCCCATGCCAACAGTGTGACAGAAGCAGGGGGCCATTGCGGCACAGGCTATGCAGCCTTTGGCGCGGCCTCTTGCCGGGGCACGAAATGCCCATGCAGCGCGCGGATGGCCCCTGCCAGATCCTCGCGCGCGACCAGAAATTGCACCTCTACCCGCCGCAAGCCCTGCTGGGCCGCGTGAACGGCAATCCCTGCCCCATCCAATGCTTGCAGCCCCTGCATCAGAACCTGCATCTCGCGCAAGTCCGACCCGATGACAGAGACCAGCGCCAAAGGTTTGGCGGTGACAGTGGCATTGGGGTAGCTGGCCAGAATTTCGGCCTCTGCCCGCCTGATGGCCTTGAGAGAGCCGCTGAGGTAATGCGTGATCGTATTGGCGTTGGAGTGTTTGGACACGATCCACAGCTTGTGGCGGGTAAGCGCGGCCAGCGCGCAGGCGTCATAGCCCTTTACCCCCACCATATCGGGTTCGTGCAGTTCAAATGCCTGCACATCCAGCCCCGTCACCATTTCCACGCGCCCAGACGCGCCGCCTTCGGGGCCGATCAGCGTGCCGGGGTCTTGCGGCTGGAAGGCATGTTTCACGCGCAAGGGCACTTCGGCGCGGCGCAGCACGCGCGCGGCATTGGGGTGGATTGCCTCCATCCCCAGATTGGAAAGCTGATCTGCCACATCATAGCTGGTGCGCCCGATCTTGACGGTATTCTCCACGCCCACAATCTTCGGGTCAGCCGATGACAGGTGGAATTCCTTGTGAATGATCGCCTCTCGCGCCCCTGTCCGGGCGGCAAGATTGGCGAAAACCACTTCGGAATAGCCGCGATCATATTCGCGCATCAACCCTTCAGAGCATTGCGCATAGCCCGTGACAATCGGCAATTCGCTGGCCAGATCAATGCCCTCCATGGCCTGTTCCAGACGCGCGGCAAGGCTGGGGTTGTCACCATCGCGCCAGCCCGACAGATCGACAAACCGCGCATTCAGCTTGTGGCGCTGCAAAAGCAGTGTCATCACAAAGGCGGAATGGGCCTCTCCCATCCCCGACAGCAATTCGCGCACGGTTTGCATTTGCTGCGAAATGCGGAAATGGCCATAGCTGCCCAGGCGCTGCAAATCCATCAGGCAGGCGCGCGCGCCTTCCATCCTGTCGCGCACGAAAGCATCCGCACGCTCGCAATCGGCGCTATGGGTCAGAATTTCTGCATGGATGGCGCACATGCGGGCGGCGGTTTCGCGCAGGCTGTCTTGCCAGCCCGCGCCACCATCATCAGACGCAAAACGGGCATAGACACCCGGAGAGCCGGTTTTCTTATGCTCCAGCAACATATTGGTAATGCCGCCAAAGGCCGACACCACAAAAATGCGGTTATAGATTTGCGCGGGCTTGCGATTGCCCAGAAACAGGGCTGGCACAAGCTCTGGCGCGCGGCTCATGCAAGTGCCGCCGATCTTCTCGACTGTGTGGGTCATGGGGGGAATGGGCGCAGGGCTTTTCACCCCGGCCCGCCTTTGTTTCAGGAAGTTTCCAGCGCGTAAGAGCCATCTGCCTGATGCACTTCATGGCCCGTCACAGGCGGATTGAAGCAGCAGGCAAAGACGCATTCCGTCTTGCAGCGCAGGGTATGTTTGTCATGCAGGTTCAGCGCATACATCACACCGGGGCGGATATCATGCACCTCGCCCGTGGCCAGATCTTCGATACTGCCCTCACCAGAGATGCAATAGACGCTTTCAAAGTGGTTCTTGTAATGGAACGTATGCTCACTTCCTGCCGCGATGGTGGTGATATGGAAGGAAAACCCCATCCCGTCATCGGCCAGCAGCATGCGCACAGATTCCCATTGCTGATCTGCCACGCGGCGCTCTGTGTGCTTGGCTTGGTGAAAGTCCCGAATGATCATCTGTGTTACTCCGCGGCTATGGGTTGCTGTGTTTGCGCCAGAATGGCCGATTCCAGCACATCAAGGCCAGAGGCAAATTGCGCCTGCGGGATTGTCAGGGGGGCCAGCACTTTCACCACTTCGTCATGCGCGCCAGAGGTTTCGATAATCAGGCCATGCTTGAAGCATTCGGCGCAGATGGCGGCGGCTGTGTCGCCGCTGCCCACATCAATCCCCTGCATCATGCCGCGCCCTTTGAGGCTTGCGCCGGGAATATGGGCGGCCATGGCGCTCAGGCGGTCTTGCAGATAGGCGGCCTTTTCCTCTGTCTCGCGCTGAAAGGCGGGGGTGGCCCAGAATTTTTCCAGCGCCACACGCGCGGTGACAAAGGCGTGGTTATTGCCCCGGAAAGTGCCGTTATGTTCGGCCGGTTTCCAGATATCCAGATCGGGGCGGATCAGCAGCCCGGCCATGGGCAGGCCCATCCCGGACAGCGATTTTGCCAGCGGGATAAGATCGGGCATAAGCCCCATGCCTTCAAAGCTGAAAAACGGGCCAGTGCGGCCAATCCCGGCCTGAATGTCATCCATGATCACCAGCGCGCCATGCTCTTTGGCCAGCGCTTGCAGCCCTTGCAGAAACTCTGCCGAAGCCGCGTTCAAACCGCCTTCGCCCTGCACGGGTTCTATCAGAAAGGCGGCGGGCGCATCTATCCCGCTGGAGGGGTTTTCCAGCATGGCGCGGATCATGGCCAGGCTATCCACCCCCGGCATGGCCCCTTCAAAGGGCATGCGCACCACACCGGCCAGCGCCGTGCCAGCGCCCGCGCGCTTGCCGGCATTGCCTGTGGCGGCAAGCGCGCCCATGGTCATGCCGTGAAAGCCGTTGGTGAAAGCGATGATCGTATCGCGCCCGGTGGTTTTGCGCGCCAGTTTCATGGCCGCTTCTACGGCATTTGTGCCGGTGGGGCCTGTGAACATGAATTTATGCGCCATCCCGCGTGGGGCGAGGATCAGACGCTCGAACGCTTCCAGAAAGGCGGCTTTGGCGTCTGTGTGCATATCCAGCCCATGGGTTACCCCATCACGGCTGATATGGGCAATCAGCGCGGCTTTCATATCGGGGTCATTATGCCCGTAATTGAGCGAGGAACACCCCGCCAGAAAATCTGTATAGTCGCGCCCGCTGGCATCTGTCAGGGTCGCATTTTGCGCGCGTTCAAAGCTGACAGGGAAAGCGCGGCAATAGCTGCGCGCTTGCGATTCGCGGCGTGAATAGATGGTCGGGATCGAGGCGTTGGACATGATATGTCGCCTTTCGTTTCGGGAATGTGAGGGGGATCAGGCCGCGACGCGCAGCGCCTTGCGTGGCAAGCGGATTGTCACCAGATGCTCTGTCGCATGCTGACCATCCAGATGGGCCTCGCGCTCGTAATGGGGGGCATCAGACAGCGCCCCGCCCAGATCGCGCGCGAAACTGCGAAACAGGCCCCAGGATGCGGCGTTAGACCGCGTGATCGTGGTTTCCAGCCGCGTGACATCGGCGCAGACAGGGCGGCGCAGCAGGGCTTTCAGCATCCGCTTGCCCAGCCCCAGCCCGCGCGCCTCTGAATGCACGGCCACTTGCCACACAAACAATGTATCGGGCTGATCGGGCGGAATATGGCCGGAAATCCAGCCCAGAAGCGCGCCATCGCGTTCCGCCAGAATGCAGGTTTGTGCGAAATGATCGCACTGCACAAGGTTCATATACATGGAATTGCGATCCAGCGGCGGGCAGGCCGCAACCAGTTTCCAAACCTCGGAACCGTCTTCCTTGCGGGGGCGGCGAAGCGCCACACCATCCGCAACCTGCGGCTGAAGGGTAAGAGAATGATTTGCCATATTGCCTATTTTTCCTGCTTTTTCCTGTGAAGCGTCAATATAGGCGCTGCAAAATACTTTGCAACCCGAAGTAATTTTGGGCAACTGTTGACAGATTACTTAAGTAATTACAGGTATTTGTTATGTGATTGCAGGGCAAATGCGGCGCAGCACCCGAAATTTTTATTTGTTATCGCGATATTTTTAATTAATAAGTAAATCATCGCCGCTGGCCGGGTTGCAGTTCTTGCGCGCAGCGGGCAATTTGGCGGCAATGACGCATATTAAGGAAACAAGCCCCCGTGATAGACCGCGCTTCTGAAACGCTGATTGCGCTGCGGCGCATTGTGCATGCTCTGGAAGGCAATGCGCGCGCGATGGCGCGCGCCTCTGGCCTGACACAGGGGCAATTGCTGGTCTTGCTGCAAATCGCGCAAGCGGGCCAAGGCATGCCGCGCGATATTGCGCGCGCTTTGGGGGTGGGGCAGGCCACAATCACCATCCAGATTGACAAGCTGGAAGCGCGGGGGCTTGTGCGGCGCGAACGGATGCAGGCCGACAGGCGCGCGATCTGGGTGATTCTGACACAGGCCGGGCGCGCGCTGCTGGATCACATCCCAGACCCGCTGCACCAGCGTTTTGCCGAACGATTCGAGGTGCTGGAACCGTGGGAGCAAACCTTGCTGCTAAGTGTCACCCAGCGCCTTGGCGCGCTGTTTGATGCCGCAGATGCACCCGCATTCCCGCAAACCGATGGGGCGCGGGCCGAAACCCTGTAGCGCACCGCCCAGACAAAAACGCCCCAAGCGCAAGGCTTGGGGCGTTTTCGCGTTTATATCTATAAACTTAGCCCTGACGAGCTTTGAATTTCTTCTGGGTCTTGTTGATCACATAGACCCGGCCCTTGCGGCGCACGATCTGACAGTCGCGGTGGCGGCTCTTCAGCGAGCGCAGCGAGTTTCTGACCTTCATTGGCCTTCTCCTGTTCGCGGCGCGCATGCGCCTTCATGGGTTATCCTGTCAAAGACAGGGGTGAATGGTGGGCACGACAAGGTTCGAACTTGTGACCCCTACGATGTCAACGTAGTGCTCTACCACTGAGCTACGCGCCCTGATGTGAACCAATTTTGCGCCCCAAATAAAAGGTACGCGGCAATCAGCCCGCGTCAGTCCTGCGCTCTATAAAAGGGTTCGCTGGCGGGATCAAGGGCTTTTGAAACATGGCCTGCTTGCGCTATAGTTGGAAAAAAGAACAGGTGTGATGCAATCTTTCAGCTTCCTTCCGGCCATGATGCCAGACAGCTCGGTGGTTTTCGCCTCGCCCCATAGTGGGCGGGCCTATCCGCCCGATTTGCTGGCCGTATCGGTGCTGGAACCGCTGGCGCTGCGATCTTCGGAAGATGCCTATGTGGATTGCTTTTTGCGCGCTGCCCCTGCGGCAGGCGCTTCGGTGCTGCTGGGGGCTGTGCCGCGCGCCTATGTGGATTACAACCGCGCGGCAACAGAACTAGACCCCGCCTTGATAGATGGCATTTCCAGCCGTGGCCTGAACCCGCGCATCGCATCGGGGCTGGGGGTGATTCCGCGTGTGGTGGCGGGGGGCCGCGCCATATATCGCGGCAAACTCACACAGGCAGAGGCAGAGCGGCGCTTGCGCCTGTTCTGGCACCCTTACCATACCAAGCTGGCCGAAATTCTGGCGCAGAACCGCGCCCGCCATGGCCGCGCGATTTTGCTGGATATGCATTCCATGCCGCGCGATGCTGTCAGCATGAGCAACCAGCACAGCGCCTTGCGGCCCGATATCGTGCTGGGGGATCGGTTTGGCGCCTCTGCCCATAGCGCCATTACCGATGCCGTGGCCGAAATCTTTACCCAGGCCGGGCTGCGCGTGGCGCGCAATTCACCCTTTGCCGGGGCCTATATCACCCAAGCCCATGGTATGCCCTCGGTCGGGCAGCATGCCATCCAGATAGAAATTGATCGCGGCCTGTATCTGGATGAGGCCCGCGTGGCGCCCAATGACAGCTTTGGCCCGTTTTGTGATGTGATGGATCAGATCGTGCGCAAACTGGCCGCCCTGGGCCAGGATCCCGCCGCGCGGCAAACCCTGGCTGCGGAATAAGCAAGCAGATCGGAAAAACTGCCTGATTTTAGGGCATTTGCCACAATAAGTGATTCTTTCATTCCCCATTCGCGCCTATATTCGCCCAATGGATATTATTGCACTGGTTGGCGCGCTTGCGGCGCTGTTTGTCATTATCGGAATTTGTGAACCGCTGTCAGAGCGGCTGCGCCTGCCATTCACGGTGATTCTGGCCATTGTGGGGGCAGTGATCGGGGGGCTTGCGCTATATGTGCTGTCCAGCGATTACGGCGCGGGGCTGAACCCCACTTTCCGGCGGCTGCTGGAATTGCCCATACGTTCCAACATCTTCCTGTATATGCTGCTGCCGACACTGCTGTTTCAGGTGGCGCTGATGGTCAATGCGCGGCGCATGCTGGATGATTGGGTTCCCATCCTTGTCATGGCCATTGGCGCGGTGGTGGTGGCCACATTTGTGATCGGCTATGCGCTAACCCCCTTTACCAGCCTGTCCCTCGCCGCCTGCCTGCTGATCGGGGCGATTGTTTCCACGACAGACCCTTCCGCCGTTGTCAGCATCTTTCGCAACATCGCCGCGCCGCAACGCCTGACGCGCATTGTGGAAGGCGAAAGCCTGCTCAACGATGCCGCCGCGATTGCGCTGTTCGGGTTCTTCCTGACATTCGTCATGTCGGGCGTGCCAGACCCAAGCTTGCAAGAGGCGCTGGTGATCTTTCCATGGTTGCTGGTGGGCGGGATCGGGCTGGGCCTGATCATGGCGCGGCTGGCAATCGCGCTGATGGCTGTCATCCCCACCTTTCCGCGCGCGCAAGTCTCTGTCTCCGTGGCGCTGCCATACCTGACCTATATCATTGCCGAGCAATTCCTTTCCACCTCTGGCGTGATTGCGGTGGTGGTGGCGGGGCTTACGCTGAATCTGGTCGGGCCGGGGCGGCTGATGCCCGCAAGCTGGGGCTATCTGCGCGAAGTGTGGGAAGTGCTGGCCTATTGGGCGGGCGCGCTGATCTTTATTCTGGCCGCATTGCTTATTCCGCGCCTGATGGGCGATTTGCGGCTAAGCGATGTATATCTGATCGGGATTATCGTTCTGGCGGCCTTTGTGGCGCGGGCCATCATGCTGTGGGGCATGTTGCCTGCACTGTCTTACATGCGCCTGTCGCCGCAAGTGGAACCCACCTACCGCGCTGCGATTTTGTGGGGCGGTTTGCGCGGGGCGGTGACGCTGGCCTTGGCGCTGGCGGTGACAGAAAGCGCGCTTGTGCCGCCTGCGGTCAAGCGCGAGGTGGGGATATTGGCCACGGGTTTCACCCTGTTCACGCTGCTGGTGCAGGGGACAACGCTACGCTGGGTGATTTCGCGGCTGGGGCTGGACAGGCTGCCAAAGCTGGATCAGGCGCTGTCACATCAGGTAATCGCCGTGGCGCTGCAAAATGTGCGCGAGGATATTGCCGAGACAACGCGCGATTACCGCCTGCCCAAAGAGGTGATCCGATCCGAGGCCAAGCGCTTTGCCGAACGGCTGGACGGGGCGGTGCAACTGGCAGAGGCCGCAGAGGAAATCCCCGACCGCGACCGCATTACCCTTGGGCTGGTGGCGCTGGCCGGGCGCGAGCGTGATCTGATTATAGAGAATTTCCGCCAACAGGTGTTTTCCGCGCGGCTGGTGGATCGGATGCTCTCGGATGTGGACAGGCTGATAGAACAGACGCGCGGCGGCGGGCGCAATGATTACCGCGCCGCCGGGCGGCGGGCTTTGGGCTATGGCGGTTGGTATCGGCTGGCGGTTTGGGTGCAAAATTACCTGCGCCTGTCTGCCCCGCTCGAACGCATGACGGCGGAACGCTTTGAGATTTTGCTGAACCAACGCCTGATTCTGGGCGAATTGCATGGCTATATTGATGGCAAGATCCGCCGCATTCATGGCCGCCGCGTCGCCGATCTGCTGCATGAATTGCTGCGCCGGCGCGAAGAGGAAACCGACAATGCGCTGGAAGGGTTGCGCCTGCAATATCCGGGCTTTGCCGAAGAGATAGAGCGCCGCTTTATCCGCCGCACATCCTTGCGGCTGGAAGAGCGCGAATACCGCCTTCTGTTCAGCGATGGCCTGATCTCGCGAGAGTTGTTTGCAACGCTTCTAAGCCGCCTGTCGGTGCAGCGCGCCAAGGTGGAAGGACGGCCCCATCTGGATTTCGCCCTGCAAAAAGATGCGTTTTTGCGCAGCTTCCCCTTGTTTGAAGGGATGAGCGATGCCCAGCGCCGCCAGTTGGCCCGCGCGCTGCGCACCCATCATATAGAGCCGGGAACCGTGCTCTTGCGCAAGGGCGAGGTTTCCAGTTGCGTTTACTTCATTGCCTCTGGCGCCGTAGAGCTGGAACGCAAGGGCCAGAAATTGCGTCTGGGGCGGGGCGAGTTTTTCGGCCATATCGGCCTTCTGACACGCCAGCCCCGCAGCGCCATGATCAGCGCCATCAGCCATTGCACGCTATTGTCGTTGGATGAGGTGCGCTTCAAGCGGCTGCTGGCGCGCAACCGCTCGCTATATGATGCCGTGCTGCACAGTGCGGAATTGCGGGGCGTGCGGCTGGATGAGGGCGCGCTTGCCAATCCCAGACCGCAAAAGCCGCTCTAGCCCAAGATGCCGGGTTGGCAGGGCGCAGCGGCGGGGCGGGGTGTCGCCTTATCAGCTGCTATGGCCTGCGCCTTTGTCCCATGAAAAACCCCGCCCCGGTGGTCATGCCGGGGCGGGGTGGTGTTACATCAGTGCCGCTCAGGCCGTGGCGGCAGGTTTGGCCACAAAGCGCTGATAGGCGAATACGGCGCCCGCCACTGCCAGCCCGATCAGATCGGATGTCCAGCCGCCCGCGATCATGGCCAGCGCCGCAATGCCCACAAAGATACGCAGCACAACCCCGATTTGCCCGAATAGCCAGCCCTGCACCGCCGAGGCGAGAAGGTAGATGCCAAGGCTTGCCGTGACAAAGACATGCACAATCTCCAGCGGTTCGCCCTGCATCAGCAGCGCCGAACTGTAGAAGAACATGAAGGGCACGACAAAGGCGGCAAGGCCGATCTTGAACGCCTCGACCGAGGTTTTCATGGGGTCAGATTGCGCAATCGCAGCGCCCGCATAGGCGGCCAGCGCCACAGGCGGCGTGATGGCCGACATAACCGCATAATAGAAGATGAAGAAATGCGCGGTCAGCGGTTCTATCCCCATGCGGATCAGGCCCGGCGCGATAACAGAGGCCGCAACCGCATAGGCCGCCGTTGTGGGCATGCCCATGCCCAGAATGATCGCGACACACATGGCGAAGAACAGCGCCAAAAGCTGGCTTTGCCCTGCAATGGCCATCAGCACACCCGACAGGCGCACGCCAATTCCGGTGATGGCGATAATCCCCACAATCACACCCGCCGCCGCACAGACGGCCACCAGCTGCAAAGACATCTTGGCGGCAATTTCCAGCGCGAAAGGGATCATGCGGAAATGTTCCACCGCCTTGGCCACCCCGGCAGAGAGCGGCGAATCGATGCGCAGTGTCATCACGATACCCGCCACCGAAATGGCGCTTATCACAAGCGAAACGATCAGTTGCAGCCCACTGCCCTCGCCCCAGCCTTGGGAAAGGATTTGCCCGCCCACAACCAGCGGCATGATGGCCAGAACACACAGCATCAGCCCCATCAGGTGGTTTTTGATGCCCCCCTCGCGCCCATCCACCAGCACACGGATATAACTGACGGCGAAGGCCGCGATCATGGCATAAGTGCCCGCCCGGATCACCGAATAGCCCACATATAGCGCGCCGATCAGCATGATGATGGGAATGAACAGATAAGCCTGTTTCGCCATCTCGCGGAATTTTGGCAATTGCGACCGTGGCAGGCCCTGCATGCCCTTTTTCAGCGCTTCCTTATCCACCATGAAATAGACAGACAGGAAATACAGCAGCGCCGGAATGATGGCGGCAATCACGATGTCACGGTATTGAATGCCCGTGATCTCTGCCATGATGAAAGCGCCTGCCCCCATGATGGGCGGCAAAATCTGCCCGCCAGAGGATGCCGCCGCTTCCACAGAGGCCGCAGTCTGGGGCTTGTAGCCGACTTTCTTCATCAGCGGGATTGTCAGTGATCCAGTGGACACCACGTTCCCCGCAGATGTGCCATTGATCATACCCATCAGGCCTGACGCGAAAATGGCCACTTTCGCAGGCCCGCCCCGCGCGCCCCCGGCAGCGGCAAAGGCAAAGTTGATGAAATATTCCCCCACCCGGCTGGCCTGCAAAAAGGCCGCGAATGTGATGAACAGAATGATATAGGTGGAGGAAACCGCCGTTGTCGGGCCAAGCACCCCGATATCGGTATAGATGCGCGCAAAAAACCGCTCCGGGCTGTAGCCGCGATGGTTCAGAAAGCCCGGCAGCCATGGGCCAAGAAAGCCATAAGCAATGAACACGGCCACAATCACCACCAGCGCCAGCCCGGCAAGGCGGCGCGTCAGTTCCAGAATAAGCACGATCCCGGCAATGGCGGCATACATATCATTCACATGCGGGAAAACGCCCGCGCGGTTGCGCAGGAACCCGGCATGGGCGATGATGTAAATCCCCACTGTCAGCGCGGCGACAGCGAGAACGATATCTGCCAGCGCAATGCGCGTGCGGTCTTTGCCGGGAAACAGCCAGCTTGCCAGCAATGCGCAGGATGTGCCCGCCATCAAGGGCCAACCGAACGTATATTTCAGTTGGTCAGCCGGGGCGCCTGTGGGAATAAGGTTGCCTGTCATCACGGCCCAAAGGATCGTGACAAGCGCCACGCCCACACCCAGCGCGCCAAGCCCCACCAGTGCCATTTCCGGCAGGCTGCGGCTGGTTTCGCTTTCGCTGGTTTCTGGGAAAAGCGTGGCGGAAAACAGCAAAAAGCCGATAATCAGCCCGCCTGTCACATGGCTCAGGCGGAAAACCCATGTTTCCAGCGGATAAAGATTCATCGCGCCAATATGAAAGGCAGTGTACAAAATACAGGCCAGCGCGATCACAAGCCCCACCTTCCCCGGTGGCACGCGCTGGTTGGACATGACAATCTCGCGGTCAACGCCGTCTGCGATGTTGTCCGGAGCTTTGCCCTCAAGAAGTGGCGTGTCTGACGTGGTGGAAGTTTGCGCCATGGCCCTGTCCCTGTTTGTAAAAATAACAAATCTTATTCGAGCAAGAGGCCGCGCGGGGCGGCCTCTTGTCATGATTTCGGCGTTTCAGATTACCCGCGCAGTTCTGGGGCAATTTCGAAGCCGTTTTCCTCGAACCAGCGCACCGCGCCGGGGTGGAAGGGCAGGAAGCTGTTATTGACAAAGTTCTCTGGCAGCGTGGCCGCAGCGGCCGCATGGATTTGCAGCATGCGATCATTGTTTTCCATCACAAGCTTCGTGATTTCATAGGCCAGGCTTTCGGGCATATCGGCGTGGACGACAGCAAAGTTCCACATTGCCACCGAAGCTTGGTCTGTATCCTGAACGGTGTAGGTGCCACCGGGAATGGTGAAGTTGGACACTTCGGGGAAATCCGCAAGGATTTGTGCGTGCTCTTCATCCGAGAAGGTGAAGGTGCGCACATCGGCCTCGGCGGCAAGCTGCGAGAAAGCACCAATGGGCAGACCGGCGGCAAAGACAAAGGCATCAATCAGCCCGTCCTGCAACTGGCTTGCCGCATCTGCCGCACCCGCGAAAGAGATATTGGCCTCTATGCCCAGTGCTTCGATGAAGCGCGGCCAATATGTGCCGGGTGTGCCACCAGCAGGGCCAACGCTGACGCGCTTGCCAGCCAGATCAGCAACAGAGGTGATATTCTGGCTGGAGAGGGCGATGCCCTGAAACGGTGTTTCATACATCGGGAACAGCGCGCGCACATCTGTATGCGGCAGGCCGGGGGCAAGTTCACTCTCGCCATTCCATGCCTCGAACATCGGGCCCATTGTCACAAGGCCGATGTCATGCTCTTGCATTTGAAGAAGCGTGACATTCTGCACCGGGCCGCCTGTCACTTCGCCGGTGGAATTGACGCCCAACTCTTCCGAGATGAAAGAGGCAAGGCCATTGCCGTAAACGAAGTAAACACCGCCCTGGCTGGCTGTGCCAACTGTCAGATCCGATGGCCAGCCGTCACGATCCTGGGCCTGAGCCATGGAAACGGACATGACAGCAGCAGCGGCCAAAGCCGCGAAATTGGTAAAACGCATTGGGACCTCCCCTTGGTTTGCGTATATGCATGTCTGCCAAGCCCCTCCATGAGCAAGGCAGCACGCCACGCAGTCAAGGCGGCGGGGGGCGTGATTGCAAGGCAACTTTGTAGAAAATTCAGTTCCGTTTGCGCCAACATGGGCTACGATGTGTAGATTTCTACACAAACCCGCCTTTGCATGTATCGAAATTAACACATCCTTAGCACTATGCGGTTTCGTCACCCTGGAAATGGGCCTTGTCGATTCGATATCTGACAAGCTTGTCATACAGCGCCTTGCGCGACAGGCCGAGCGATTCATACACAGGTTTCAGCGCGCCTTTGTGGCGGATCAGGGCATCTATCAGTATCTTGCGCTCGAACGCGGCCATCTGATCGGCCAGCAAAGGCGTGGCATCGCCCGCATCCGGCGCAAGCGCGGATTGGTCAAGCCCCAGCGCAAAGCGTTCCGCGACATTGCGCAATTCGCGCACATTGCCGGGCCATGTGCCGCGCGCCAGTTCGGCCAGCAATGCGGGGCTGGCGCGGCGAGCGGGCAGGCGGTGGCGCGCGCAGGCCTCGGATAACAGCCGGGTAAACAGCGCGGGAATATCTTCCAGCCGTTCCGACAAGGGCGGCACGCGCAGGCTGACAGCATTCAGACGATACAGCAAATCCGCCCGAAAGCGCCCGGCCTCTACCTCTGGCTCCAGCGCGACGCGGCTGGTGGCGATAAAGCGCACATCCAGATCATGCTGGATATTGGAACCCAGGGGCGTGATCACCCTGTCTTGCAGCACGCGCAGCAGCTTTCCCTGCACATCCAGCGGCATGGCCCCGATATCATCCAAGAGGATGGTTCCGCCGCGCGCATGGTCAAACTTGCCCATGCGCGCCCGGATCGCACCGGGAAAGGCCCCGGCCTCATGCCCGAACAATTCCGATTCGATCAGCGTTTCGGGCAGGGCGCTACAGGTGATGACAATAAAGGGCCGCTCTGCGCGGGCAGAAAGATCATGCAGCGCGCGGGCCACCACCTCTTTGCCCGTGCCGGTTTCACCAATGATCAGCACATCGGCATCAGAGGGGCCGATGGTGCGCATCTGGCGGCGCAGGGTGATCATGGGGTTGGAACGGCCCACAAGCCTTGCCTCTATATCATCGGCCTGCCCGGCCACAGCGCGCAGGCGGCGATTGTCCAGCACAAGCTGGCGATATTCCAGCGCCCGCGCGGCGATAGAGGCAAGCTGCGCGCCCGAAAAGGGCTTTTCCACGAAATCATGCGCGCCTTCGCGCATGGCCCGCACCGCCAGAGGCACATCGCCATGCCCTGTAATCAGAATGACAGGGATTTCGCTGTCAATTTCATGAATACGCGACATCAGGCTCAGGCCATCCATATCGGGCATGCGGATATCTGTGATCACAACGCCCGCAAACCCCCCTGTTATCAGATCCAGCGCGGCATGGGCATCTGACAGGCCCGTAACAGCCAGCCCCGCCAGATCCAGCGCCTGTTCGGTCGAGGCGCGCAGATCGGCATCATCATCCACAAGCAGGACATGGGGCATGGTGCTCACTCCGCCGCTGCCGAAAGGCTGTCTGCCGCTTGCAGCACCAGCGTAAATTCCGCGCCCCCGTCGGGATGGTTGCGCACCATCAATTCCCCCCCGAAATCGCGCAGGATATTGTAAGAGATGGACAGCCCCAGCCCCAAGCCCTTGCCCACTTCCTTGGTGGAAAAGAACGGATCGAAAATGCGCGGTTGCAAGGCATCTGGCACGCCCGGCCCATGATCGCGCAAGCTGACGCGCACGCTTGCGCCGCTTTGGGTCGCGCGCAGTTCCAGCCGCTTGTCGGGGCAATCTTCCACGGCATCAATGGCATTGCTGATAAGGTTGACCAGCACCTGTTGCAGCCGCACTGGCCCGCCGATCACGATGGGGGGCACAGGCCCCAGATCCACCGCCAGCGTGACGCCTTGCTTGGCCAGCCGCCAATCCAGCAATTCTTGCGCCGCAATCACAGAATCGGCCAGCGCCACGGCGCGCAATTGCTGGTTGGGCTTGCGGGCGAAATTGCGCAAATGGCGGCTGATGCGCGTCATTCGGTCAATCATGCCGATGATGCGGTCAATATTGCTGCGCGCTTCTTCGGTGCGGCCCCGATCCAGCAACACCTGGGCATTCTCGGCATAATTGCGCGCCGCGCCAAGGGGTTGGTTAAATTCATGGCTGAGGGCCGCTGACATCTGGCCCAGCGCGGCCAGCTTGCCGGCCTGCACCAATTCGGATTGTGTCTGGCGCAACCGCGCCTCGGCGGCGCGGCGTTCGCTCACCTCGTCGCGCAGCGCGGCATTGGCGCTGCGCAATTGCTGCGTGCGTTCCACAACGCGGCGTTCCAGATCATCCTTCGCGGCCTGTTGCAGCGCCAGCCGCACCGCCAATTGCCGCCGCCTTTGCCAAAGCACCAACCCTGCAAGAGCGCATATCCCAAAGCCCAGAAGCGCCATGCCCACAGCGCTTGCGGCCTGCCCCCGCGCGGCGCGGGTGGGCAGCAGCACTTGCACTGTCCATTCTGCATCCGGCATGGCGCTTTGCACCACCAGATATTCCGAGGCATCCACCGCATTGCCCGGCCCGACCATCAGATCAAACCCGTGCCTGTCTTGGGCCGCGCGATACTCCAGCACACCCAAACTGGCATTGGCATAGCGCCGGGTGGCTTGGGTGCGGTCGCGCTGATCGGGTGTCAGCGGGCCGAAAGAGTGAAACAGCCAATCCGGGCGGTTGGACAGAAAGATAATCTCTTCCGGGTCTGTAACCAGAATCCGCACCTCTTCCGAGGCCCAGGCCTGTTCGATCTCATCCACATCAATCTTCAGGACAATCACGCCCCGGCGCTGGCCTGCCACATCTATGGGCGCGCCGAAGTAATAGCCGCGCTTGTTGGATGTCGTGCCAAGCGCGAAAAACCGCCCTTCGCCCGTTTCCATCGCATCGAAGAAATAGGGGCGAAAGGCGAAATTGCCGCCAACAAAGCTATGCGGCTGGTCGAAATTGGAGGCCGCCAGCGTTTCGCCATCGCTATACATGACATACAGATCAGACGCGCCCAGCAATTCGGCGGTTTCGCGCAGGTAGAAATTCGCAGCCATGATCAGATCAGAATTGCGCGGCGAGAGCAGAAGCGAACGGATCACGCGCTCTTCCGCCAGCAGGCCGGGCAGCCGCTCGAACCGGGCCAATTGCCCCTGCAAGCTGGATTGCGCAAGGCTGAGGGTATTTTGCCCGCGTTCATGCAATTCCGCGAAGGCGCGCGCGCGGGTTTGTTCATGCACGCCCCAGCCCAAGCCCGCCAGCAGGGCAAGGCACAGCGCCGCGATGGGCCACAGGCGCAGGGCAGTGGGGGGCGTAACTGTCATGCTGGCGCGGTTCTTTCCCGAATCATCTGCGCCCAGCATCCATGATGGCCAGCGATTGCGCAACATCCCCGCGCCGCGCTGGCGGATTGCCCTGTCTTAGGCGTTGAACAGGAAGTGCAGAACGTCGCCATCCTTCACTTCATATGTCTTGCCTTCCACGCGGAATTTTCCGGCCTCTTTCGCGCCTGCTTCGCCGTTATGGGTGATGTAATCCTCATAGGCCACGGTTTCGGCACGGATAAAGCCGCGTTCGAAATCCCCGTGAATAACGCCTGCCGCCTGCGGGGCCAATGTGCCTGCCGGAATTGTCCAGGCGCGGGCCTCTTTCGGGCCAACGGTGAAATAGGTCTGCAAGCCCAGCAGCGCATAGCCCGCCCGGATAAGCCGATCCAGCCCCGCTTCTTCCAGCCCCATTTCGGACAGGAACATTTCTGCTTCTTCGGCATCCAGCTGGCTGATTTCTTCCTCGATCCGGGCCGAAATCACCACATGCGCCGCCCCTTGTGCCGCCGCCATTTCGGCCACGCGGGCAGACAGCGTGTTGCCCGTGGCAGAGGCGCTTTCTTCCACATTGCACACATACAGCACGGGCTTTGCTGTCAACAGTTGCAACATGCGCCATTGCTTGCGCTCTTCATCGGAAACGGCAACGGTGCGCGCGGGCTTGCCTGCTTCCAGCGCGGCCAGCGCGCGGCGCAACAGCGCGTCTTGTTCCACCGCGTCTTTCTCGCCGCCGCGAATTTTGCGCGACAGGTTCGCCAGCCGTTTTTCAATCGATTCCATATCGGCAATCATCAACTCTGTCTCAATGGTCTCGGCATCGGCAACAGGGTCTATCTTGCCTTCCACATGGGTCACGTCATCATCTTCAAAGCAGCGCAGCACATGGGCAATGGCATCCACTTCGCGGATATTGGCCAGAAACTGATTGCCCAAGCCCTCGCCCTTCGAGGCCCCGCGCACAAGGCCCGCGATATCCACAAATGTCATGCGGGTTGGGATCACCTCGCGCGATTTGGCGATGGTGGCCAGCTTTTGCAACCGCGCATCGGGCACGGCCACATCCCCCACATTGGGTTCAATCGTGCAGAAAGGGAAATTCGCGGCCTGTGCGGCGGCGGTGCGGGTCAGCGCGTTGAACAATGTCGATTTGCCCACATTCGGCAGGCCGACAATTCCCATCTTGAACCCCATGGCGCACCCTTTCGCATAGCTGGCAGCGCCGCGCTTGTAGGGGCAGGCGCGCCACAAGACAAGAGCGCGGCGCACCCCTTGCGTGCAAGCATGGTTGATTCCGCCCCGTTTTTCGCACAAACCCGAAAGCGCAACCCAGGGACAGGACAAGATGACCAGAATCGACCAGACTTTCGCCAAGCTGAAATCCGAAGGGCGCAAGGCCTTCGTCTCTTACATCATGGGGGGCGACCCGGATTTGGAAACGTCGCTGGCCGTGATGATGGGCCTGCCTGATGCAGGCGTGGATATTATCGAGCTGGGGGTTCCCTTTACCGATCCCATGGCAGATGGCCCCACCATCCAGCTTGCAGGCCAGCGCGCGCTGGAAGGCGGGCAAACGCTGGAAAAGACATTGGACATGGTGCGCCGTTTTCGTGCGGGCAATGATACAACGCCGATTGTGCTGATGGGCTATTACAACCCGATCTATAATCGCGGGGTGGATCGCTTTCTGGCAGATGCGACAGCCGCCGGGGTGGATGGGCTGATCGTGGTGGATTTGCCACCAGAGGAAGACAGCGAATTATGCCTGCCCGCACAGGCAGCCGGATTGAACTTTATCCGCCTCGCCACCCCCACCACGGATGCCAAGCGCCTGCCGAAGGTGGCGGAGAATACATCGGGCTTTGTCTATTACGTTTCGATCACCGGCATCACCGGTGCCGCCGCCGCGCAAGCGGCCGATGTGGGGCCAGAAGTGGCGCGCATAAAGGCCGCCACGGATTTGCCCGTGATCGTGGGCTTTGGCATTTCCACACCCGAAACGGCCGAACAGATTGCCAGCGTGGCCGATGGCTGCGTGGTGGGATCGGCCATTGTGAAGGAAATCGCGGCGGGCAAACCTGTGGCAGAGGTGCTGGCCTATGTGCGCGCGCTGGCAGACGGGGCGCATCGCGGCTGAAACCGGGGCGACACTGGCCGCCCTGCCGCTGAACCCGCTACCGCGACGCAAAGCGCCCTGTCCTTTCGGGCAGGGCGCAAAGATCAAGCGGCCCAGTGTGACACGCCAAGAGGTGTCAGGCGCAAATTACCGCCCGGCCAGGAACATGGGCTGTGCGGCCTGCCCCAGAACGACTGTCCACCACAATTTCCCATTCGGGTCTTGAAACCAGCCCACGCCAATCTCGTTGGCGCGACGATCCAGAATCACTTGCCGCGTTTCCGGCTCTACCATCCATGCGTTTACAGTCTCGAATTCATTCTCGAAGGTTTCCGAGATCAATTCGCCAATCAAAAGGCCCGGATACCCGGCGCGTTGCGCGCGCAGCATGGGGCTGGAACCATCTGATCCCCAATGCCAGGGGCGGCTTTGAAAGGACATGTCCTGCGCATGGGTTGCCGCGGCGCTGGCCAGTTGCGCATTGGCCTGCAACGGCGGCAGGCCATTTTGCCCGCGCAGCGTGTTGATGCCATCTTGCATCCGTTGGCGCACGCGCGGCGCGTCCGAGGCGCTGATTCGATACACCACCTGCGCCGGGCGTCCATCTGCCCCCATCCGAACAGGGGTTGCGGTGGGCGCGGCGCATGCCCCAAGAACGAGGGTGGCAGTCAGAAGTAGCGCAGAGAGACGGAACATATGTATAAATCCTGTGAATCCTGCGCGCTCCTTACCGACTCGGCACATGATTTTCAAACAGAAGTCGTGATGATCGCGTGCTTGTGCGCTGCAGGCGTGGCTTTCGTGCACAGGGGCAAGCCGATCCACCCCCGCCCGATCGCGCGAAATGCGGCAAGTTTGCCGCGCAAAAGTGTTGCGAATTTGTCGATGCCCGCAGAAAGAGCAGGATTTTTACATCCAATCCATTGAAATTGGCGTGAGAAAATGGTTTCCACAAAGGACGACACATCGTCTTGGGGTTGGCGCGACACATGCCGCCACCGCGTTTTGGAGGTTACTATGAAGAAAATCGCACTCGCTGCTGCGCTGTCCGTCGCTGCTACTTCGGCTTTTGCTGGCGGTCACAGCAAATTCTCTGATCCGGTCATCGAGCCGGCAGTGGTTGTTGAAGAAACAACTTCGTCTTCGGGCGGCATCATTGTTCCGATCATGCTTCTGCTGATCGTTGCTGCTGCTGTTGCATCGCGCTAAGTCGCACTGCACATCGACAGATTGGAAAAAGGTGGTGGGTTTCCCGCCACCTTTTTTCATGTCTGCCCCATAGCGCCGCAGAGGGCGGGGGATCACCCCGCCGTCCAGCCGCGCAAATTGGCCTCTATGATGTCGGTCAGCTTCGCGCAGCAGGCGCGTCGTTTTCTGGCATTGGCAATGATAGGGATCGCCCTGCATCAAATAGCGCTTGGGCATGCCGTGATAGGAGGCAACCAGCACTTCGGGTTTTTCCTCCATCGCGTCATAGGCGCGGCGCACCGAATCGGCCAGCGCCTTGATATAGGCGGGATGATCGAAATAAGGCGCGACGGTGCGGGCAGAGGGCTGCCATTTCTGTTCCATCAGCGCGCGAAAGAACTGGTCGCAGGCCGTGGCCGATGTGGCCCCAGCATAATGCGGATAAAGCGGGAAAAACAAAATCCGGTCGCAACCCGCTTTCACCATCTCTTCCACCTTGGATTTGGTCGACGGATTGCCGTAGCGCATGCAGAAATCCACCATGATATCGCCGCCAAAGCGGTCGGTAATCTGCTGGGCAATGGCGGCTGTCTGATCCTTGGTGATGGTCAGAAGCGGGCTTTCATTCTTGTCATGGTTCCAGATGGATTTGTAATTCGCGCCAGATGTGAAGGGTCGCTTTGTCAGAATGATAAGCTGCAACAGCGGCTGCCACAGCCAGGCGGGGTAATCCACCACGCGCTTGTCAGACAGGAATTCGTTCAGATAACGGCGCATGGACCAGTAATCGTAATTGTCCGGCGTGCCCAGATTGGCCAAGCGCCATCGCCATAGTGCTGCGCATAAAGTTCTGCGGCCCGGACGAACAGGGCGCGCGGGGCAAAGCTGCGACGACGTGCCGCAAGGGCATTGCGCTCTCCCATCGTGCGCAGATCGGCATAAAGGCGGGCGATATCGCCGTAAACTACCTGCTGGCTGATCTGGTCTGCCACCGGCAGGGCAAAGCCCGCGCGCTGCAAGAGCCCGCCCATATCGCGCATTTCGGCCATGGGCAGCACGCGCGGGCTAAGCCCGCCGGAAATTTCGGCCTCTGCCTGTGCCAGACAGGCCCGCAATTCCGCCAGGGTTTGCCCCCCCGGCAGCACCGCCAGAAACAGCCCGTCAGGGCGCAGCGCGCGCCGCGCCTGCACCAGTTGCCCCACCGGGTCTGATGCCCAATGCAGCGCCATGACATGCACCACCAGATCATGCGCGCCGGGGGCAAGGGGCAGCGTGGGCGTATCCTCGGCCAGCACCGCGCCGGGCAGGAAATCCGCCCAGACCTGCGGATGCCCTGTCACGATGGCCGGGTTTGTAAACTGTCTGTTAACCTCGTTCAGCCTATCGTGAAGCTCTGCGCGGGCGATGTCATGCAAGAACATATCCCCGCCAGCCCGCGCACGGTGGCGGCCAAGGGCGGTGCGGTCTGTCAGGTCTGGCGGCGGCTGGGTCATGGCGCTGTCTTTAACGGGGTAAGGGGCAAGATGCAAAACCAGCGCCAAAGCGCAAGCCATCTTGGCCACAGGCTGGCCCGCAGCCTTATCCGCGCGCTCTATCCGCCACAATGCATGACATGCGATGCGCAGGTGGAAGACGAGGGCGCGCTTTGCCCCCAATGCTGGCCGCAAACGCCGTTCATTTCGGGGGCCTGCTGCGACAGTTGCGGCCTGCCCCTGCCGGGCGATGGGGGCAATGCGCCCTTGCACTGCGATGACTGCATCACCCTTGCGCGCCCATGGGAACAGGGGCGCGCGGTGCTGCTGTATGAGGGGCGGGGGCGGCAAATCGTGCTGGGGCTGAAACACCATGACCGCCATGATCTGGCCCGCCCTGCCGCGCGCTGGATGGCGCGCGCAGCCCGGCCCATGCTGCAACCCGATATGCTTTTGGCCCCTGTGCCGCTGCATTGGCTGCGCCTTGCCACGCGGCGGTATAATCAGGCCGCGCTGCTGGCGGGCATGCTGGCGCAGGAACTGGGGCTGGCCTATTGCCCCGATCTGCTGGTGCGCAACCGCCATACGGGCAGTCAGGACGGGCGGGGCCGTATGGGCCGTTTTTCCAATGTGGCAGAGGCCTTTGCCCCCCATCCCCGCCAGCGCCACCGCATTGCGGGCCGCCATATCCTGCTGGTGGATGATGTGATGACAGCAGGCGCCACATTTTCCGCCGCTGCCGATAGCTGTTTGGCCCATGGCGCGGCCTCTGTTCGGGTAATTGCGCTGGCACGCGTTGCAAGAGCGCAGTGATCCTTTATAGTGCGCGCCAGACCATAAGAGCGAGCGCAAACCATGCAAGCAGTTGAAATCTATACATCCCCCCTGTGCGGCTTTTGCCATGCCGCAAAGCGCCTGCTGAGTGCGAAGGGTGCCAGCTTTACCGAGATTGACCTTATGCGCCAGCCAGACAGGCGCGCAGAGATGCTAAAGCGCGCGGGCGGCAAGCATACAGTCCCGCAGATTTTCATTGGCGAGACCCATGTGGGCGGCTGCGATGATCTGTATGCGCTGGACAAGGCGGGCAAGCTTGATCCGCTGTTGAAGGCATAGCGCATGGGCATTACGGCGGCGCTGATCCAGATGTGTTCCAGCGATGATCCGGCCAGCAATCTTGCCACGGCATGCGGCTATTTGCGTGCCGCCGCGGCGCAGGGCGCCCAGATCGCGCTGACACCAGAGGTGACGAATTGCATCTCTGCCAGCGCCGCACATCAGGCCCAGGTGCTGCAAACCGAAGATGACGATATCACCCTTGCTGGCCTGCGCGCTCAGGCGCGCGCGCTGGGAATTTGGGTGCTGATCGGATCACTGGCGCTGAAAACCCGCGATGGGGATGGCCGCTTTGCCAACCGCTCTTTCCTGATTGCCCCGGATGGGGAAATTTGCGCCCGCTATGACAAGATACACATGTTCGATGTGCAGGTTTCCCCCACAGAGACATATCGCGAATCGGCGGGGTTCCGCCCCGGTGGCGCGGCGGTTCTCGCGCAGACGCCGCTTGCCAATTTCGGGCTAAGCGTGTGTTACGATCTGCGCTTTGCCCATCTTTACCGCGCATTGGCCAAGGCGGGGGCCGAAGTGCTGACAGTGCCCGCCGCCTTCAGCCCCGTTACAGGGGCCGCGCATTGGGAAACCCTGCTGCGCGCCCGCGCGATAGAGACAGGGTGCTTTGTGCTGGCCCCCGCGCAGACAGGGCGGCACAAGGCCAGCACAGGGCGCCCCCGCAGCACGCATGGGCATTCTCTGGCCGTGGCCCCCTGGGGCGAGGTGCTCTTGGATATGGGCCTGGAGCCGGGGGTGGGCCTTGTGCAACTGGATCTTGCGCGCGTGGTAGAGGCCCGCGACCGTGTGCCCGCGCTGTTCCATGATCGCCCCTTCACCAGCCCGGAGGGGGCGGCATGAAATCCCCGCGCAGTGATCTGGCCAATGCCCTGTTCAGCGAATTGCTGATGGCCGATCAATTGGCGCGCAACCGCCTGTCCAAAGTGCTGCCCAAGGGGATGGAGCTGTCCCATTTCGGGGTTCTGAACCTGCTGGCGCGCCTGCAAGCCGAACAAAGCCCGGCAGAGCTGGCGCGCGCCTTTCACGTCACGCGCGGCGCCATGACCAATACGCTGAACAAGCTGGAAGTGGCGGGCTATATCCATATCCGCCCGGATTGGGACGATGCCCGGCGCAAGATGGTGGCGATCAGCCCGGCGGGGCGCGCAGCGCGCGATGCGGCCCTTGCCGCCATTACGCCGCTGATAGACAATGCCGTGCAAACCCTGGGCGAAGAGCGCGTGCGCCAGACTATCCCTGTGCTGCGCAGCCTGCGCCAGCGTCTGGGAGAGGATGAAGGGGGCTGACCCCCTGTCACCCCTTGCGCAAGCGGCTGGCTGATTCGTGAATGGCCTTGAACTGCCCACCCGGACGATGCACCCACAAATAAGACGGCAATACCGAGGACATGGGCGTGGGCGTTATTCCCAGATCGGCAAAGCCCTTTGCCCCCGCTGTCACCACATTGTCGCGGCGCAGATTGCGCACCTGATCACGGGTCAGGATGCCATTGGTGAACAGCCCCAATGTTACGGCCTGCACCCCGTCCAGCACCGCGCCCATCACCGAGGCCACAGCGAAGGGCACACGCAAAACAATGCGGTTGCGGCGGATTTCAGCCAGCATCATCTGGATCAAGGCTTGGAAACTGGCCACATCCGGCCCGCCCAATTCATAAATGCCGGGCGCGACATTCCCTGTGAGGGCGCGGGCGGCGGCGTCGGCCACATCTTCCACATAGACAGGCTGAAACTGTGTCTGTGGCCCGACCAGCGGCAAAAAGGGCGAGAGCCGCGCCATACCCGCAAAACGGTTGAAAAACTGGTCTTCCGTGCCAAAAATCACCGAAGGGCGCAGGATCACGGCATTCGGGAAATGGGCCTGAATGCCCGCCTCGCCCTTGGCCTTGCTGCGCTGATACAGGCTGTCAGAGGCGGCATCCGCCCCAATGGCCGACAGATGCACCAGCTTTTCCACGCCGCATTCCGTGGCAATGCGGGCAATGCGCTCTGCCCCTTCGGCCTGCACGGCATCAAAGCGGTTGCGCCCGGCCTCGACCAGAATACCCACACAATTTACCACCGCATCCGCGCCCTGCATCACGGCACGCACCGAGGCATCATCGCGGATATTGCAGAAAACAGGCTCTACCTGCCCAACAGCGCCGTAAGGTTTGACATGCAGCGCCTGATTGGGGTTGCGCACAGCCACCCGCACCCGCCACCCGGCCTGTGCCATGCGCCGCGCAATATACCGCCCGACAAACCCAGACCCGCCATAGATCGTTACCAGCTTGGACATGAACGCTCTCCACCGCAAATTTGCTTGGGGTTTGAATACTCTCGCACGCCCGGTTTCACAAGTCAGATCAGCTTTTTGCACAGATCGGCATTTTTTGCCGCACTGCCCCGTTGACAGTGCCGCGCCCCCGCCATAAAGAGCGCCTTACGCAACCTGCCCAGGTGGCGGAACTGGTAGACGCGCTAGCTTCAGGTGCTAGTGACCGCAAGGTCGTGGAGGTTCAAGTCCTCTCCTGGGCACCATGTTTTCCGGCTAACCGGCTGGAATATATAGGAAACTTGGCTGGGCGGGTTGCGGCTATCCCCCATTTGCACGGCGCGGCGCGCGGGATGTGTTACACCTCTTTGGCGGCTTTCTGTGCGGGCATATCCCCATTACATGTAACGTGACAGGCGCATTTCCCCGGCGCCACACAGGCGCAACGCCGGGGGAATGGGTTAGCGGGGTTCGTTCAACAACCCGCGAATAACGGCATAGCACGCCGCCAGCAGCACAAGCGTAAAGGGCAGGCCCGTGGAAACCGCCATCGCCTGCAACGCGGCAAGCCCGCCACCCAAAAGCAGCGCCACGGCAACCGCGCCTTCAAAGCTGGCCCAGAACACGCGCTGGATGACAGGCGCATTGGTCTTGCCGCCTGCCGCGATTGTATCAATCACCAGCGACCCGGAATCGGATGAGGTGATGAAGAACACCACCACCAGCACGATCCCGATGAAAGATGTGATCGCCGTCAGCGGCAGTTGTGTCAGCATCTGGAACAGTTTCAGTTCCAATGCCGCATCTTGCACCGCCGTATAGCCATCATTCACCACCTGGCCAATCGCTGTGCCGCCCAAGGCTGTCATCCACAGCACCGATAGCAGCGTGGGCACAATCAACACCGCAATCAGAAATTCGCGCACTGTCCGGCCCCGGCTGACGCGAGCAATAAACATGCCCACAAAGGGCGACCAGCTTATCCACCATGCCCAGTAAAAGGCCGTCCAGCCCCCGGCGAAATTGATATCCTCGCGCCCGAAGGGCATGGACAGCGCAGGCAGGTTTTTGCCATAGGCCAGCAAATTGTCAAAAAACCCGCTGATGATTGCGAATGTCGGGCCAGCAAGGATCACAAAGGCCAGCAACAGCGCGGCAAGGCCCATATTCACCTCGGACAGCACCTTTACCCCGCCTTCCAGCCCGCGGATGATAGAGATGATGGCGATCAGCGTAATCACGATGATCAGCAAGATCAGCATGGAATTGCCGGTGCCAAGCCCGAACAGAAAATTCAGCCCCGCCGCCGCTTGCTGCGCGCCGATCCCAAGCGAGGTGGCCAGCCCGAACACAGTGGCCAAGACCGCCAGAATATCAATGATATGGCCCGGCCAGCCCCAGACACGTTCGCCAAAGATCGGGTAGAAGGCCGAACGCAATGTCAGCGGCAAGCCCTTGTTATAGCTGAACAGCGCCAGCGCCAGCGCAACCACGGCATAGATTGCCCAAGGGTGCAAACCCCAGTGAAAGATGGTCGCGGCCATGCCAAGGCGGCGCGCTTCCAATTCGTTGCCTTCGGCCCCGCCCAATGGCGCCCAATCGGTGCGCAGGCCGTCTTCGCCAAGCGTGATACCGCCCATCGCCGTGGAATAATGCGACATGGGTTCCGACACGCCAAAAAACATCAGGCCAATGCCCATCCCGGCGGCAAACAGCATGGAAAACCAGCCGATATAGCCGAAATCCGGTGTCGCCTCTGGCCCGCCCAGACGCACCTTGCCCAAGGGCGAAACGATAAGCCCAAGGCAAACAAGCACAAAAATATTGCCCGAAAACAGAAAAAACCATCCCAGATTGCTTGTCAGCCAATCGCGCAGGCCCACAAACATGGGTTCCACCTCATTCTGGAACGCCAATGTCAGGAAGGTGAACAGCATGATCCCGATAGCCGAGACGGAAAAGACAACCTTGTGAATATCGATTTCCAGCGCAACAGCGCCGCTGAAATTGTCTTGCCCGATGTCGTAATCTGTTTCGATAATCTCTGTTTCGCCCTCTGGTTCCGGGATAGGCTCTACCTCTGGTTCGTCCAGATGTGATGTGTTTTCGCTTTCGCTCATGATGCGTCCCTTCTTGGTATTGTGCGGCCTGTTCCTGCTGCCTCAGCGAATGATGAGAACCGAAATATCCGCATGTTCGGCCACATGCCCGCCATGCGACGGCAATATCCAATCCAGCAACCGGGGCGGATGGCTGGCCATCACCACCAGATCGGCCCCGCTCTCTTTCACCGCCTTCAGGATCAATTTGTTGATCTCTACCGCCGGATCAGTGCTGACCACTGCCAGCGCTTCGGTAGGAACCCCATGCGCCTGGGCCTGTTCGGTGGCAAATGCCGCAAGCTTGGCCGAGAATTCCTTGGGGGTGTGGGCCACTGGCCCCGGCGTTTCTTCGGTCACGCCCATATAGGTGATGGTTGCGCCATGCGTCCGGGCCTGAGTTGCAGCTGCGGCCAGCGCCTTTTGCATGCGATCCAGATGCCCAAGATCAACAGGAACCAGAATTTTCGTGAACATTATGATCCCTTCTTATGTTGTTTTCACTTTGCCCATGCTGCCATGGGATTTTCTGACAGTAGCTGGATTTTTACCAGGTTTCAAAGCCAATGCCCGGAAGATATCTTGCACTGGGGCGTTTCATTACAGAATCGGGTGCAAATCCGGCACGACCGGAATTCGGCAGAGGGTGCAGAAATTTATTCCGGAACCCCTGGAGGATTTTAAATTAAAATATAACAAAAACAATGATTTAAATGAATCATAGCAAGCCATATATTACCTTGTTTTTACGGGTTTAATGGCTGGCCTATTGGGACATGACACGCCAGAATTAGGTAGCGTTCATTTTTTGATAAAAACTTTCTGGGCTGTCCGTATTTGGTTGGTGCATGCCGGGTTTTAAGGGTGTCATGCTTTGCAATCTGGCTCGGTCAGGGGTGTTTTCACCCAAGCCAACAGCGCTGCAAATGCCGTGGCACAGATGTCTGGCCTGGGGTGGCCGCAATTGCGCTATGCAGGGTTTGCCCGCTGCCCATCTGCCCCAGAAGATCATCTATTACCCCCAGAATATCGCGGGCCAGAATATGGCGGGTTTGCCCGGCAAAATCTGCGGCTTTGTCCGGCGCTGTCAGGCAGACGGAGGCAATATCGCCCGCGGCCGACCCCAGAAAGATCTTTGGCCCCCAACTATCAATCCGGCCCGTTTTCTGAATGCGCATGCCAGCACCCCTGGCCGGTGGGCAAGGGCGACGATTTCCAGCAGCAGGTCGGGGCGCGACAACTCTCCGGAAACGCAGATACGCGCGGGCAGGTTGGCGGCCTTCGGCGCCCGGGCCGGTTAACGGCCCCACCTACATAACCCTCTAATTCAACGGAAAAATCCGGCCGCAGCCGGACACTGAGAACCCTTTCGCGGGGGCAAGTGGCGGAGGAGGCCAACCTAGCACCCAACTCTCTCTCGTGTCAGAGGCAGCCATTGCGGGCTTGTTCGTATCCATCCGGTGAAGGCCGCCGTGGTTCAGGCCTGACGGTCGCGTTCCATGGCGATCATCTCGACGAGCGTTTCTACACCGAACGGGGTGAAAGCCAGGACCTCGACCTCTTCAGTGCCATAGACCCAGATGATGCCATCTTCGGGCTCCATGCTGATGGCGAGATCATGGAGGCGATCGACCGTTTCGCCCAGTTCTGCCGCAACGCGATCAACGGTTTTGACGGCGTGAACCTTGTTCAGATGCATGTTCAGGCTGCCTGAGCCATATATCGGGCCTTCCAGTTCCAAGGAAGCAATTCATGCACGCGCGACACGGGCATATCCGGCAGCGTTGCCAGGACGTCGGCCATCCAAGACTGGGGGTCGATATCGTTCATTTTTGCCGTCATGATGAGGGTATACATGAAGGCCGCCCGATCGCCACCGCGTTCAGACCCTGCAAAAAGCCATGACTTTCTTCCCAATGCGACACCCCTGAGAGCGCGCTCAGCGGCGTTATTCGTTAAGCAGAGGCGGCCGTCATCCAGGAAACGCGTGAACGCTTCCCAGCGGCCTTTCTCCTCGAGCATGTAGTTTATGGCCTTGGCGACAGGGTTGTGCTTCGACATCCGAACCCGCTCGGCCCGCATCCAGTCATGCAGATCATTGACCATCGGCGCTACCCGTTGCCGCCGGAGTTCATGACGCGCTTCGGCTGACAGGCCTGTGATCTCACGCTCGGCATCAAAGATAGCGTCGAAGCGTGTGACAGCCTCCAGCGCAATGGGCGAGATCTCTTCGGCCACCATTTTGCCCTTGCGGGCTGTGCCTTTAATATCGGCCAACTCAAAGAACTTGCGTCTGGCATGCGACCAACATAGCGCGCTCAAGACTGGGGATGGCTTATGCTGGGCGCTGTAGACGCCGTTATAGCCGCCATAGGCATCGGCTTGCAGGATGCCGGTCCAACCCGCCAAGTGTCGGCTGGGATGCTCCATTCGCCTGTCTGTCGAGAAGTAATAGAGGGCCGCAGGTGGCGCTCCACCTGCGAAGGGACGGTCATCACGCACATAGGTCCAGAGCCGCGCAGTTTTGGTGCCGCCACGCGCCAGAAGCGGAACGGTTGTGTCATCACCATGCAAACGCGCACCTTCCAGCACGTGGCCCTCGATCAGCGCATGGATGGGGGACAACGCCACACAAGCATGGCCAATCAGATCAGCCAAGGTGGACAGGCTGAGGTCAATGCCTTCGCGCGCAATGCGCTCGGATTGGCGATTGAGCGGTTGGTGCTGGCCATATTTGTCAAAGGCGATCATCGCGATCAGTTGCGGCCCCGCCCAACCGCGCGGGATGACATGGAAGGGCGCTGGTGGCTGGCTGATCTTCTCGCAAGCCCGACAGGTGAACTTCTCGCGCACAGTCTGGATCACCTTCCACTGCCGTGGGATGACCTCGAGCGTCTCGGTGATATCCTCGCCCATCTTCACGATGCGATCCGAGCCACAGCAGGTGCAGGTGGTCGGAGCCTCGACCACCACACGCTCGCGCGGCAAATGGTCGGGAAAGGGTTTGCGCACGGGTTTGCGCCGCGTGAAGGCGCGCACGGTGCTGGTCTTGTCGTCCTGCCCTGCCTGTTCAGCCGCAAGCGCATCCTCGGTGGCGGCAGCTTCCAATTCCTCAAGCTGCAATTCCATCTGATCGATCAGCCGCGCGCGACGTTCGGAGGAGATGCCATATTTGTCGCGCCGCAGCTTGGCGATCTCCAGCTTCAATTCCTGGATCATCGCTTCCGTGCAGGATGCCAAGGCACGCGCCTGCGCAAGGTCGCGTTCAGCGGCCTGCGCACGGGCCGTTTGTGCGGCCAGTTCAGCGCGCAATCTGGCGATTTCGGAAGCGGTATTTGACATGGCAGAGGACTACCACAATAGCCCCGGATCGCCAATAAAAACAGGCGCTTCAGCAGAAATTATCCAGCCTTTGCAGGCCTTTGCGTCCAGCGCGGGTTGCGCCAGTCGATCCCTTCGAGAAGATAGCCGAGCTGCGCGGCGGATATCGAAACGGCCGTCCCATCCTGACTTACAGGCCAGATGAACTTGCCCGCCTCCAGCCGCTTCACATACAACGACATGCCGACCCCGTCATGCCACAGCAGCTTAACCAGATCGCCTTTCCGGCCCCGGAAGCAGAAGATTTCGCCGCCATGCGGGTCACGGCCAAGTCCCTGCTGCACCGCCAGCGCCAGGGTGTTCATGCCACGCCGCATGTCCGTCACCCCGCCCGCGATCCAGACCTTGGTGCCAGCCGGAAACGCGATCATGACGGATCCAGCGCCTGCACGAGGCGCCTCAGCACCACCGGATCGATTGTCGCAGCAACCGAAAGACGCCGACCGTTCAGCAGCGTGATCTCTGCACGGTCGCACGCAGTCGGCACAGGCGCCGGTTCTGGCGCATTTGCCTTCGCCGGGGCTTCAGGGTCCGCGAGAGTCACTGGCATGAACCGCAACGGCGCAGCATCTCCCGACAGTTCACCGTCGCGATATTGACGCCGCCAGCGCACAAGCAGCGTGCGACCAATATCATGGCGTCGCGCTGTCTCGGACATGCTCCCGCGCGGGCCGAAACTCTCTTCAACTATGCGAACCTTCTGCGCATCCGTCCAGCGCCGACGGCGACCGGTATCGGTGACAGATAGGATCTCGACTTCGGGTCTGTATCTATGGTCGGACATAACGTCGGACCTAAGCGGAAATCTTCAGCGCAAAAAGACGGCCCTCGGCGGATGAATACGCTTGAGCGAAACGCTGCGCGAATTTGATGCCCTTTAAAAATCAGACGGTGGCACTGAATGTCACCATTAATAATCCAAGCTTGTCGCCTTCTTGGACAAGAATCGTGCCATAGCAACCATCGCCCATGTGTCCTGCGCACAGTATGCCTTAAGGGCAGTTGCGAGAAACAGTCGGCGACTATCTGTCGGCTCTAGATTAATGGCTTCGAGGTAAGCTTCCTGTGCACCTGTGCCATCTTTTACGTCCATACTTTTGTAATCAAGATCCGTCATGGTTGGCAACACAGCCTTGATTGACCATGATCCGCGCTGATCTCGATGATACCAATATAACTTTGTTACTGGAAGTAAATCGACGGTTCTCTCCACCATATCGAGCAAAGTAGCTTTCAGGTCCGGGAACAGTAAGGCCAACTCGCGTAGCACCCGCTTCTCGAACGGCGCATTATAGGCAACGATCGTGGCTTTCTCCGGAATAGCTTTAATCAGTGCCTCTGCGCAGGAACGACGTGGATCGGCGCCATCAAGGCTCAAAAAATCCTTGTGGGATATAGTTCCATCGGCCTCTTCTATATGTATCGAAAATTGAAAGGGCACCTGCTCATACGGCCGTGTCCCGATCCAGCGTGGGACCGCGAAAGCGATCGTTTCAAAATCCAGCCAAGCGCGCGGATAACCCCATTCTTCTATCGCTCGGCTCGCACCCTCAACGTCATGAGCGGGCAAGCCGGTTCGAGTGGCCCGGACTATTCGAGCAAGCTTTTCTGGGAGCGCCGTCTCATCCAACTGCAACAAATCTGTGATGCCACGCGCAAGGAAGCCTTTGCCCGCGCCGTTCGGTAGAATGGTAACAGGCCACTCTGGACCTGCTGGCGGGATGCTTCGGCAATAATCGAAGAATTCACAGACAAACGGTACTGCGCAATGGTCTCCGGTTTCGCGATCAGGCTCATCGCCCGCAAGAACATCACGAGCCGCTGCCACCACCTCAGGACGCTGAGCAATAAGAGGTCGAACAAGCTCCAGCATCTCAGCGTCCTGAAAGAGCCCAGTGTAGTCACCGTCGCGCTCAAGTACGAAACTGCGGTCAAGGTGGCGCACAGTTGCCCCGGACAGTGTGATGCCCGCCTCTTCCATGACCCAAGCTTGTGTAGCCAAGTCCCCTTTATGATACTCCTTAGGCCCGGTGCTGCTTTTAACCTCGGCGAGTTTCCACTGATTATCAACGTCCCTAGAGATGATGTCCGCACGGATAAGGACGCCATCGTGTTGAAATGTTGCCTCGAATATTGGGCCAGGGTGGCCTTCTGCAAGAAGTTTTCTGGTGGTTTCAAGTGCAACGGCAAGGCTTGGCTCGGCTTCGACCATCACCCCATCTGGATGCAGGTTGCAAGCAATCGTTCCGACATCGTTGCCGCTGGCGAGTCGGGCCTTTGAAGAGGTGTCAAAATTGCCAAGCTCTGGGCGATTTACAGAAAGCCACAGTCGCTTTGGGCACTGCTCGTATGCAGTGATGCGCGACTTTGAAAGACCCAAAGACCTCTTCATGCATGCTTCCATTCAACTATCGTGACAATTGTGAGAGGCTTGATGTCCCCACATTCGTTACCAACTTCATCGCAAAGGTTCCGCTACGAATGTTGGAGCTCGTCTATTATTTGCGCAACAACACGAGCAGAAAGGGTAACGAGTTCTTCAAACTCAAGCCCGGACCTCATTGGGAGAGCCACTGCAGTTCGCTTTCCTTCATCGAAAACCGTCAAATCCAGCTTTGCAGCTATCCTCTGAAAAACTGGCCGCAATATCATCGCATCCGCGTCCTGAACGCCGAGCCAAATTGGGTTTCCTCCGGTTGATTGCCATAAATCATATCGCAGCCCAAGATACGCACCAAACTCATTCTTTTTTGCACCCAACCAGATATATCGAATATAGCCAAGTCGTTGTGGCGTCGCATTCAAGCCCTCATGCGAGACCTGGCCTGACGACTTTAGGCTTGCAACAATAGAATCTACCAAATTACACAAATCACGATGACGGATCGGCTGATTTAATCCGGTGACTTCGGACGAACTGAAGGGAAGAAATGCTTCCCCCTGAATTCGATCACAAAGGACCTGCAGCTGATAGATATCGGCCGTTATTGCTTCTGCTCCGGATCTTGCAGCAGCCATCATGGCATCAAGAAGCTCACGCCACGAAACCATCATTAGTGTGACGTTAGGCAAAACCTTAAGGTGGGCTATGGTACCAGCATCTTCGCCGGTCCGCTCAAGAGCAAATTCTTGACCTGCCCGTGCTGTCACCTTGAACCGCCCCGGGTTTACCGGAGGGTGATTTGTTCAACGTCAGGCTACTTTATCGAGTGTGTTTAGATTTGCATAGAATGCCTCCTCTGCTTCTGCGGGTGTGATGTATCCGATGGGTCCAAATAGCCGGCGGTTGTTATACCAATCGACCCATTTCAGCGTTTCCCATTCGACTTCGCGCATCGATTTCCACGGTCCGATCTGGTTGATGACCTCGGTTTTGAATAGGCCGATGACGCATTCAGCGAGAGCATTGTCATAGGAATCGCCAACTGTTCCAACCGACGGATCAATGCCAACTTCGACAAGGCGCTCGGTATATTTGATCGACAGATATTGTGATCCGCGATCTGAGTGGTGGATCAAGGCCTTGTTATCAGGCGTTTTTCTTTGCCATACTGCTTGATCCAAAGCGTCGAGAACGAACTGCGTCGCCATTGATGTCGAGACCCGCCAGCCGACGATGCGGCGCGCGAAAACGTCGATGACAAAAGCCACATAGACCGTTCCCGACCACGTCGGAACATAAGTGAAGTCGGAGACCCAGAGTTGATTGGGTCGATCTGCTTTGAACAAGCGGTTTACCTTGTCATCTGGGCATGGCTGAGAGGCGTCTGGGTTCGTGGTGACAACTTTTTTACCACGAACTGCCCCCTTTATCCCCAGGCTGCGCATCAATCGCTCGACCGTGCATCGTGCAACCGCCTCATCGTCTCGTCGCAAGACATGCCAGATCTTCCGTGCCCCATAGAGCTTGCGGTTGTCCTCCCAGGCAGCATTGATCTTGATGCAAAGCTCCGCATCAGACTTTGCACGCACTGACGCCCGCTCAGGATCACGCGCGATGGCGCGCCGCTCATAATAGGTGGATGGGGCGATTTGCAGCATTCTGCACATCGGCTCGACCCCGAACTCACCCCTGTGATCTTCAATGAAAGCAATCACTTGCGAAACGGGCGGTCGAGCATCTCAGGCATCGCTCGAAGCGATGCCGCGCTGCCTTCGATCCTGGGCAAAATAAGCGTTCGACCATTGTCCTCGGACCAATGGCGGAAAATGGTCTCACCCTTCTTCAGGATCTCGTTGGCTTGACGAAGTTCACGGTTCTCGCGTTCAAGCTCTTTGAGCCGGGCCTTCTCTACACTGGTTTGGCCTGGCCGCTCGCCGCCATCACGCTGGGCCTGACGAACCCACTCGCGAAGACTGTCTGGCGAACAGCCCAATTTGCTGGCGATCGCGGCATGCGCTGCCGCGTCGCTTCGATATTCGTCGCGATGCTCCGCGACAAGCCGCACCGCGCGTTCGCGGAACTCAGGTGAATACGGCTTCGAGGTCTTCTTTCGATTCTGTTCCATAACGGGCAATTCTCCGAGAGTTTTGCCCTCCGGTAAACCCGGGGCGGTTCAGGCTATGTCTCCGGTTCAGTTCGATATGAGGTGCTAAAGCGCGCCAAGCACCGCTGTGAGCTGTGTGGGGCCCATGAAGAACAGGCTGCCCTACATGTCGACCATATCGTGCCGCGCGCCAAAGGCGGCAGCGACGATTTGAGCAATTTTCAAGCGCTCTGCGTCACATGCAATACCAACAAGCGTGACAGGGACGATACCGACTTCAGGGAGGTTCTGGCCTCCTATGCCGCGAGAGATCATGGCTGCCTATTTTGCGGGATCGGCGCAGAAAGGATCATCGCCGAAAACGAGCTCTGCTTTGCGATCCGCGATGGGTTTCCGGTTAGCCCGCTGCATACCTTGGTCATCCCGAAGCGGCATGTGGCCGATTACTTTGACCTCTATCAGCCCGAATTGAATGCGATCCAATCAATGCTCAGGGAACAACGCAAACAAATCCTCGCCGCAGATCCCGCTGTCACAGGATTCAATGTCGGCATCAATGCTGGCGCCGAGGCCGGTCAGACCATCTTCCATGTGCATGTCCACCTCATCCCGCGCAGGAGGGGCGATGTTGCTGACCCTCGAGGTGGCGTTCGTGGGGTGATTCCAGACAAGCAGAAGTATTAGAATGAGCCGAGATAGGTTTTCCCCGCGGTTTCCGTTTGCGGCCTGGCCCAACCCCAGCGTTCCTGCGGTTGCCGCCGGCGTCTATGCGATCTGGAAGGACGGCGAACTCATCTATTGCGGCATGTCCGGGCGAGAGATCGACAGCAAGGGCAAGGCCGCGCCCAAGAAATACGGCTTGGTCACCCGCCTCAACAGCCATGCCAGTGGCAGGCTTTCGGGCGACCAGTTCTGCGTCTACGTGGCGAACCGGTTCGTCATACCGTCTCTCAAGACGGATGAACTTCCACTCTTCGCAAGCGGCACGCTCACGCTGGATGCCCGCACAAAGAAATTCATCCACGACCACCTCGATTATGCCTATGCATTGGTCGACACGTCCGCCGATGCCTACGAATTAGAACGCGCTGCACGGCGTGGTGAAGTGTTCGATGTCAAGCCATATTTGAACCCGTTATGGCGAGAAGAAAGCGTATGATACATAAGTGAGGAACCCAACTTCACTCATGCGAAAGGCAGAGGTACTTCGGCCGCGTCAACTTATGCGGCAGTGGGTCGGCGGAGGAACGTTAGGTTTCTTTCGAGAGCTAATGGGGTGACGTGGGCTTCCAAGCAACTGCGTGGCCAAAAGCGCCTGCTTTTTGGAGCTCTGCGATTGTCTTTGGCGTGTATGAGATAAACTCACTGGTATCACAAAATGGCAGTCCAAGAGCGGAGATTAGCGGCGCATCAAAGTGGCCATTGAGCAATATAATACCCTGCTTAGCCAAAATATCCCTAGTACCACGCTTATTGTCCGCTCGGATGCGGCGCATGAAATCTTTCTGCATTGCAGTGGCCTCTATAACGTCGCGGGTGATTACAGTTTGCTGCATACCCTTGAAAAGCTCTACGACTCGACCATTGCCCGTAGTCTGAAGGTAAATGTTTTGGACTACAGCGTTCGGCACATTTCGCCAGAAGTTCGGCGGGTAGTGAATTGAATTGAATATCCAAAAAACCTTCTCAAAACCCTTTGCAGAGATAGTTTTCTTTGAGTCCTTGTTCTGCCCTGTCGTCAGGTAGTGAGGGTGGGCAACGATAAGGCCCAAGTAGCACTTCGCCTTCGTTTCATCTGCTGCAACGAGAATGCATGGGTGTCCAACCGCTTCGGTGGGGATCATCCAGTTGTTCCCCATCGTGTGCTTGATGTCGACATCATGGCCAAGGATGATGGTATCCAGCTTACCTTTTGGAAGTTTCAGTAGTGAGCGCAACTCGATTTCAACACGAGTGCCGATGTAGGTCTTTTCAGTCTTCTCTAGCTCAACGTAGGCACGACGCCCGGTCTTTGGCGTCATGATCACACTGTCTATCGCCTCCCTCAGCATCGCTGAGAAACTATTCTGAAGCGGCCCCACACCGCCTGCCCGCCGCACCATCTCGTTTGCAAGTGCAGAAAGTAGCGCGTGGTCAGGATGCCCAGGATTTACAATGCTCGCCGGTATCGATGCCTTCACCTGCCAACCGTCCCGAAAGATTCGTCTTCTCGAAACGGTCACACATCGCAGGTAGATCTGTCACTGCCTAAACCGCTTTAAGCACTCGTCTAGATAGCGCTGCGGCAATCCTAGATCCAACCGCCCTAGCCACCGGAGGCGGGAATGCGTTACCGACCTGCTTGTACGCATTTGTTTTTGCACCCGTAAAGTGCCAGTGATCCGGGAAGCCTTGAATCCGGGCGACCATTCTAACCGTTAGCCTAGGCATGCCGTTGAAAAACGGGTCTGGGGCCTCCAGCGCAATAGTGCGCCCTTCTACGCCAAGCGTGGCCCATGCGCGACGGGCTCTGGTGGGCCCAAGATCAGGCCCACCGTGCTTTTTTGAGCCACCAACGATCGTGGGTGCAATCTCATTGGCCTGCTCACGCCAATCATCAGCACCCCGCCAACCACGCGCGGACATGAGATCGTACAAATGCTCTCCGACCGTCGGAGGGTTGTGTGGATCCGGGTCTGGCCATTCAAAAGCATCTGACCTCGCTTCCGGAAGCGCCACCAGTACCACCCTCGGGCGCAGCTGAGGCACACCGTAGTCGGACGCGTTCAGGAGCCTCACATCCATCTTGTAGCCCAGCCTCTTCAGGTCGCTGCGCAGGCGCTCGCGGTACTCGTGAAAAACAGCGTCCAAGAACCCACGTACGTTCTCAATCATGACGGCCTTTGGCCGAATGGCGTCGATAATATCGATGGCGTCATTGAACAGGTTGCGCTCGTCTCGCTCCCCAAGTTGCTTGCCCGCGACCGAAAAAGGAGGGCAAGGGAGCCCACCAGCGAGCAAGTCGATACCACGGTATTTGTGAGCATATTCCTTGAAAAGGCGCAGATCGGTCTCAAGGACGTTCCATTGCGGTCTGTTGTGGCGGAGCGTATTGCAACAGTGATGGTCTATCTCGACCAGGCCTACGTGCTCGTATCCGGCATCCTCGAGGCCAAGCGCCTGCCCGCCGGCGCCAGCGCAGAGTTCCAATGATGTGAGCATATAGCGCCTCCCTCTCTCCCGCATACCACCAGTTGTGGTTGGGAAGTTCAAGTGCCCAGTTCCTGAGTTCTTATTTTGTTCCTATCTCCGTAAGGCCACCTTGGCAAGTTGTTATGGTGGGGAGACGACCTTCGCGATCAAACCTACCGGGACGGAATAGCGTCGATGGACAGCCTAGTAGTCAGATCGGGCCGGTTCGCATCCGCCAGACCCAAAGGTTCCAACGGACCACGCTCTTGCCACTGCCCGCTAACGAAGCAAGCTACCCTTCGCCACGTCGATCGCTAGCGTGTTGAACGTCCTCCTCATCGGTGTGCCCTCTGTTCGGTTCCTATGGAACCATCGTGGTATGCGAGATGTCGCTGGCTGGGGGCATTCACGGCATCAGGTGCAGACTTTTCGAGGATATTCGCCCCACCTCGCACAACCACGCCGCCTTCGGGTGTCTCTGTTTGCACCGAGAGCAGACGAACCCGCTTCAACTGCGGCGTGGCACGATTTCCACAATACATTGAAAAAAGTCACTTTTTGAACCCGTCTCGATTTGGATGCAGGGCGGATGGAAAGAGACGCGGGGCGTTCAGAGACCGATTTCGGCGGAAACACCAGTCTCCGAAAGTCGGATAGCCTCGCTAAACCCCTTTGAAACAAAAAGAAAAAAAGCCCCAGATGGGACCTCATTTCGGGTTTGCGATATGCAAGTGGCGGATGGGGTGGGATTCGAACCCACGGTACGGTTCCCCGCACGCTAGTTTTCAAGACTAGAGCCTTAAACCACTCGGCCACCCATCCGTCGCGCCGTTGCCTAGCCTGTCATGCGAGGGTTTGCAAGCGGGGGAATGCGGTAAAACTGGCGCAGGGGGCGCTGCATTTGCGGTGCTGGCATGATTAGCCGTTTGCGCCCCCCATCACATGCCCCAGTTCCACCCCTGACAAGACCACATGCCGGGCGCGGCCCACGATCAGCGGATCCGGGCTTTGGGCGACTGCCGGGTCTTTGCCGGGGTAATCGAGTGTTGAGAGGAAATGCTTCATGCATTCCAGCCTTGCGCGCTTCTTGTCCTTGGATTTCACAACTGTCCAGGGAGCATCTGCGGTATCGGTGTAGAAGAACATCGCCTCTTTTGCGCGTGTATATTCATCCCATTTGCCCAGGGATGCTTTGTCAATGGGCGAGAGTTTCCAGCGTTTCAGGGGGTCGGTTTCGCGCGCGCTAAAGCGGCGGCGCTGTTCTTCAGGGGTGACAGAAAACCAGAATTTATAAAGCCGGATGCCTGCCCGCACCATCATGCGTTCAAATTCGGGGGCCTGACGCATGAATTCCAGATATTCCATGGGCGTGCAGAAGCCCATGACCCGCTCCACCCCTGCCCTGTTGTACCAGGACCGGTCATAAAACACCATTTCGCCAGATGTTGGCAGATGTTCGACATAGCGCTGGAAATACCACTGGCCGAGTTCTTTTTCCGATGGCTTGTTCAGCGCCACCACCCGCGCATAGCGGGGGTTGAGATGTTCGTTGAAGCGTTTGATCGTGCCGCCTTTGCCCGCGGCATCCCGCCCTTCAAACAGCATGACAAAGCGTTCACCGGTTTCGATTGCCCATTTCTGCACTTTCAGCAATTCCGCCTGCAACCGGGCTTTTTCGGCCTCATATGTGGCGCGCGCCAGCTTGTAGCGGTAGGGGTAGCGATCGGATTCGAAATACTGGCGGATTTCTTCATGTGTCAGGGTTGCGCGGTCTGGTGTCCAGGCATAGCCTTTGGGGGCAGTGCGCATGCGGCTGGTTTCTGGCGAGGCTGCGATTTCTGGCAGGGGCGCTTCGGGTGCTTCGGGTGCTGGAGCCAGCGCCTCTGGAGTTTGGGCATCTCGTGCGGCTTCGGTCATGGCTAGGCTCCTTCTATGGGGTCGTGACATACGGATATAGACGGCGGATTGCAGCTTTGTGATTAGGCAGGCCGGGAAAACCTGTCTTTGATACGGATCAAGCCTGCCGCATGAATTCGGTTTTGTGGCAATCCTGCCCGATGTCGGGGGGTGCGGGGGCGACACATGGAAAAATTCCAGCCCTTGTTGACGGCTGTATTTTTGCTCTAACTCGATACGCGGGAACAGATGGCTGGAGAAGCGATTGCGCATCAGATTTGACACAGGCCCGGACGGGGGCAGCGCATGGTTTGACAGCCCGCACCGCGTGATTGCGGCGCAGGGGCGCGAGGATGTGGCGCGCGCCTTTGCCGATATGCAGGCCGCGCGCGCGGCGGGGGCGTGGCTGGCGGGCTATGCCAGCTATGAATTGGGCTATGTGCTGGAACCCCGGCTTTTGCCGCTTTTGCCGCCCCGGCGCCAACTGCCCTTGCTGTGCTTTGGCGTTTATGACAGCCCGCGTGCGGCCCGGCCCTTGCCCGGTGGTGCGGCTGTCATGGGGCCGTTGCGCCCGGCCTGGGACAGGGCGCGCTATACGCGCGCTTTCGCGCGGCTGCATGAGTGGATTGGCGCAGGGGATATTTATCAGGCCAATCTGACATTTCCCATCACGGCGCAGGTGCAGGGCACGGCGCTGGCCTTATATGCTGCGTTGCAAGACCGTCAGAAAGTCGGGCATGGCGCAGTGGTGCTGCAAGACGGGCTGCCTGATCTTCTCTCGCGCTCTCCGGAATTGTTTTTCCGCATTTCGCGCAGCGGCCAGATTGAAACGCGGCCCATGAAGGGCACCTCCCCGCGCGGGGCCACAGTGGCGGAAGATAACGCCCTGCGCGCCGCTCTGGCCGATGACCCGAAAACGCAGGCCGAAAACCTGATGATCGTGGATTTGCTGCGCAATGATCTGAGCCGCATTTGCAAGATTGGTTCGGTGCGTGTGCCAGAGCTGTTTCATATCGAAACCTACGCGACAGTGCATCAGATGACCTCGCTTATTGCAGGGCAATTGCAAGAGGGGCTGGGAATTGGCGATCTGTTTCAGGCGCTGTTTCCCTGCGGGTCTATCACCGGGGCGCCCAAGCTGCGCGCGATGCAGATTATTCACGCGCTGGAAGATACCCCGCGCGAAGCTTATTGCGGCACGATCGGCTGGTTTGCCCCCGATGGCCGCGCTGATCTGAATGTGGCCATTCGCACGCTTATGGTGCAACATGGGCAAGCGGTGCTGAATGTGGGCGGCGGCATTGTCTGGGATTCCACCGCCGAAGCAGAATATGAGGAAGCCTTGTGGAAAGCGCGCTACGCCTCGGCATTCCGCACGGAACCCGCCTGATCGAAACCTTTGGCTGGTATCCGGGGCTGCGCCATGCTGATTTGCATCTGGCGCGCATGGGGGCCAGTGCCGCGCGGCTGGGCTTTCCCTTCAATCCAGATGCCGCGCGCACCGCAATGGTGCAAGACAGCGCCACGCCCTTGCGTTGCCGCATGACATTGGATGCCGCGGGCAGGCTGGATGTCACAACCGCCCCCTTGCCCCCTGCGCCCGCGCGCTGGCGCGTGCGGCTGGCAGAGCCACGGTTGCGCGCAGATGATCCTTGGCTGGCGGTGAAATCCACCCAGCGCGGGCTGTATGACCAGATGCGCGCAACCCTGCCCGATGGCGTGGATGAATGGTTGTTTCTGAACGAACGCGATGAACTGGCAGAGGGCACGATCACCAATCTGTTTGTGCAAATGCCCGATGGCCGCAAGCTGACCCCCGCGCGCGCCTGCGGTGTGCTGCCCGGTGTGCTGCGCGCGCAGATGCTGGCGCAGGGCTGGCGCGAAGCGATCCTGTCGCGCGCCGATCTGCGCGCGGCACAGGCGGTGTATATGGGCAATGCCCTGCGCGGGCTTATCGCGGTGGATATGGACGCATAGCGCCCGCGCCCGGCTGGGCTGCCAGCTCTATTTTGCCTGCAGATATTGTGACAGCGATATGCCCTTGCGCGCCGCGGCTTTGGCGCGGTTGCCCAAAAGCTGTGCAAGGGGGGCATCCTGCGTCACCAGATAGCCGCCCATAACCGCCAGCGTCACCAGCTCTCCCATGATCGTGGCGCTGGACAGATGCGCGGCTTCCGTATCCAGCACCTTGAATTCTATGCCAGTGGACATGCTTTCCAGCATATGCACCATCCGGGCGCGTTGGTTTTCCACATCAACGGGGGAAAGGGCCGCATAGACACCTTGGCGGGCAAACAGCATGTCAAGGCACGACCTGTTCAGCACAACCAGCCCTGTCGCCTGATTGTTCAGGTGCTGTGAATTGCGCAGGCTGGACAGCCCATCCAGATAGCTGGTCAGATTCGCGTCTGGCCCCAGCTCTGCCCGCAGCACAGCGGGCGATTTCACAAATTCCGGTATCGAGCTTGGCAGATAAACGAATGTTTCGAAATGTGCCAAACGCCACATGCGTAGATACACGCTTTCCCATGCCGAAACGAAATCGGGATACAAGCTGCCCTGAAACGGCAACGCATCTGCACCGCGCACTGGCTTTGGCGCAGGGCGCTCTCCCGCGATCTGCGCCGACAAATCTTCCAATATCCTGCGCAGCCGCTTGATCTGGACTTCGCCGCAGCTTGGCAGGGCGCGGCATTCGGAAAAGAATCTCTCAGTGCTCAGGCCAGAGGCCAGAACCTCGCCCACGGTGACAGTTTCCAGATAGGGCTGTGCGCGGAACCCGGCGCGCAATTTCGCATCCGGGAAAAGCTCGCGCAGGGCGCGGGAAATAGTATAATGTCGCAGGGAGATATTTCCCTGCACAGTATCTGTTGTGGTGCTCATTTCTTGCCTTCGCCTTATCGCGGTGAGGTGGGCGCGTCTATCGGCAGTGCTGGCCGGGGTGCCAGAACCCCTGGCCAATGCCGAGCGCGGTCAGCTTTGCGCTACGTTCGGTTCCATTATCCCAAGAACAAGGGCCTGTTGCAAGGCCCCGGCAGAGACTGGTAGGCGTAAAGTCGCTTCACAAATGGCTGAACGCTCGCTTCCGAAATCATCTGCAGAGACTTCGGCAGAACATAAGATGACCACAAATCCCGGTGCTGCGGCCCGGAAGGCAAGCAAGGCATCCACGCCCGCTGAAACTGTGTCATATGAATCCAGGTTTATGAAAACATGCGAAAATGCCTGTTGCATATTGGCAAAATCCGGCAAGCGGTGCACGTTGGGCACGGTCGCAGTTGTCTTGACACCGGCCTGGCGCAGATGGCTGCGCAGATCGGCGAGATCATCCTCGGCAAAGCCAAATAGCAAAACCCGTGCCCGTGCATGGCTTTCGCGTTTTCCGTGACGAATCGCGCGTGCGAAGGCCTCTGCTGCCAGATCATCGACATCGCCGAAGCAGCCATGCTGGCGCAGGGGTGCACCGGCGGTCACATGTTCCGCAGCGCCATCCAGGGGCTTTTTGGGAAAGTATGGCACTTACTGCCCCTGCATGCTGCATACTGGCAAGATCACGCCCTCTGAGCGTGCAAAATATGTCAGGCAGATGTCCCATTTGCAGCGTTGATGCAAAGCTCGCTTCCTTTCTCACACAGACGCAGTTTTACCGTAACCCAACCTGAAAGACGGGGCCTTTGCTATTTGGGGCATTATACATATCCTTAAGAAGTCATAAAAAACTAAAGATGGAAATCTGGCGCAGTACCGGCTTAGTTTTGCGCGGCGCGCTGCAGGGCCGCATTGACAGCCGCAACAAGCTGCGCCGAATTCGTGGGCTTGGCCACAATAGCGGGAAACAGCGCGGCATTATCGCCCAGCATTTCGGGTAGGGCTGTCACCAGCACGGCAGGAATGGGCGGCACGCAATTTGCCGCAATACGCGCCAAGCCTACACCATCCAGAACCGGCATATCCAGATCTGTGACAAGAGCCTGCCACAGGCCGGGATTGTCGCGCAGCAGTTCTGCGGCTTCCAGCGGGTCGGAAACGGCCACGCCCAACGCCCCCGCCGTTTCCAGCATTTCTGACAGCACATCCGCGACATCTGCAATGTCATCCACCACAAGGATATTCGCCCCTGTCAGGTCTGGCGCGCCGGGGGAAAGCTCTGTCGCGTGCTGCACATCTGCGGTGGTGCTGGCTGTGCTGGGCCAGGCGACAATCATCCGCGTGCCCGCGCCTTCGGTGCTTTCCACCCATAACAGCGCGTCATTGGCGCGCAGGATCCCCACCACGATGGGCAATCCAAGCCCGCTGCCGGATGCGCCTTTTGTTGTGAAATGACGTTCAAAAAGCCGCGCGCGGGTTTGGGCGGGAATGCCGGTTCCACTATCGGATACCGCGAAAACGGTATATTCCAAAGCGGGGTTCACCTTGCCAATATCGGGGGCTGTGACGGGAATTTGGTGTTTGTCCAGCACCTGCAATGTCACGCGGTTGGGGGCGCTGCCTGCGGCCTCGCAGGCATTCAGGGCCAGATTGACAATCACTTGCAACAGCTCTGTCGCATTTGCCCAGACAGGGCAGTCATGTGCGGGCGCAGTGACGCTGATCTCGTAGTCACGAATGCGCCCGCTGCCCAGAAGCTCTATCCCTTCGCGCAGCAATTGGCGCAAATCCTGTGTGCTGCGTTCCAGTTGTGGCCGATCCAGCCGCCGCAGCCCACTGACAAGGTCGCGCGCGGTATCCGTGGCCCGGATGATCCGCGCAACTCCGGCACTGGCTTCGGGATGGCTTGCGCAATAGGGCTGCAGCAGCGAGGCCGAACCAGACACAACGGCAACAAGATTATTCAGGTCATGCGCAATGCCATCTGCCAATTGGGCAATCGTCTCGCGCCGCTGGGCCAGTTGCAAATCTTCGCGCAGGCGCGCGCGCTCTGCCTCCAGCCGCACCCTGTCAGAGATGTCGCGGGTAATGCACAGCAAACCCTGATCTTGCAATGTCAGCGAGACTTCCTGTGGCACATGCGTGCCGTCGCGGCACATGCCCGTCAATTCGCCCTGCCATGTCCCCGCCGCTTCCAGCGCCGCCCAATCTTCGGCCAGAAACCGTTCCAGATCCTTGGGCAGATACATGTTCTGCCACTGGAACTGGCCAATCTCTTCGCTTTCACCAATGCCAAACATGCGCCGATGTGCGGCATTCATATACAGATACCGCCCTTCGGCATCCATGAAGGCGATCCCATCGCGAGAGGCTTCCATCGCAATCACGCTGTCTTTTTGCGCGCGTAGGCTGGTCAGTTTCAGGTCGGTTATTTCGGTGTGAACCGCGATAAAACCCTCTATCTCTCCGCGATCATCCAGCAGGGGTTGGACATCTTTGCTGATCCAGTAATTTTCGCCGCTCTTGGTGCGGTTCAGCAATTCGGCCCGGCAGGGTTTGCCTGCCGTGACGGCCTCGTGCATGCGCGCCAGTTCGGCAGGATCATTCTGGTCAGACAGCAGAATTTCGGGCGGGATTTTTCCGCGCACTTCATCCAATGTCCAGCCTGTGCGGCGCTCGAAGGCGGGATTGACCCATTCGATACGCACCTGCGCATCTGTCACAACCACAAAGTTGGATGTCAGTTCTGCAATCTTGCCAAGCCGAGACAGTTCGCGCCGCGCGGCGCTGCGTTGCTGCATACGGCGGGTGGTGTGATACAGAAGCTCTGCAATCCGGGCCAACAGAATGGTATCGCGGTCGGAAAAAGCCGCAGGGTGCTCTGCCAGAAATACGATGGCGACAGGCGCGCCATAGTCGCTATTCACAGGGTGCGACAGGATTGCGGGAAATTTTCTGATCTCTTGCGGCAGTGCCTGCCAGCCCCAAAGCCCCTGGGCGTTATCACTGCGCCGCGGTTGGGTCAAAAACTGCTTTATGGTCGCGCAATCAAGACGAAGGGGGGTGCCGCCCAGCAACGCGCGCCCTGTCTTGTCTTGCAGCAAAAGCCACTCATCTGCCGCCAGCGTGGTTTTGCAAAGGCCCAACACCGCGTTCAAGGCTTGATCCAGATCGTCGTGATCCAAAATCACATCCATCGCATGCATCAGCATTTCGGAATGTCGCTGCGCGCGCTCTGCCTCTTTCAGCTTGCGCGTGCGCTGCGTCAGGGCGCGCATCAAGGAAAAGAGTTTACGACCCAAACGCATGGCCAACTAAACTGTCGCACAAAAGGGATGAGGCGAGAGGCATGGCATATTGATCACGCATGAAAGACCCAAAAGCAAAGCTGGGTGATGTGACGGTGTGGTTTGTGGCCTGCGCGCGCAGCCAGCGCTACAGCAGCCCGAATTTTTGCGCCGACAAGACAGCTTGCGTGCGATTTTGCGCACCCAGCTTGCGGCAGATTGATTTGACATCCATTTTCACAATGACTTCTTCCAGCCCCAATTCGCGGCCAATCTCTTTGTTCTGCATGCCTTGGCCAAGGAAGGCGAGCACGCGCAATTCGCGCGGTTTCAGCCCAAAACCACCATCTTCGCCCTTGTGCATCTGCCGCACGAAATCTGCGGGCAGATAGACTTCTCCATCGGCCACAAAGCGGATTGCATGGCCCAGCGTTTTCAGCGGCAGTGTCTTGGGAAAAAACCCGCTTGCGCCCATCTCTATCGCGCATTCCACGGTTTTCCAGTTTGCAACGCCCGAAAACAGCGCCACGCGCCCGTCATTGGCCTCTATCAGCCGGCGCAGGCCCTGCATCGCGTTCATGCCCGGCACATCATAATCCAGCAAAACCACATCATAGGGGCCGTTCTTTTCGATTTCCTCCATCGCGCTATCGACATCTTTGGCGGTATCCACAGAGATGTCGCTATCTGCGGCCAGGGCCGCCACCAGCGTTTCAGAAACCAGCACATGATCATCAACGATCAGCGCGCGCAGGGTTCCGGCGGGGCTGTTGCTTTCACGGGCGGTAACTGTCATGGGAATGATCCAAACTATTTGTGCTTTTGCACATCTGTAAGATCAAGTTTGCCGCATGGGTAGAATAAATCACGATAAGATACCATAATAGTTTGTTAACTATCTTAAGAGAGTATTAAATCTCAAGGCCGGGGCACGGTTGCGCGGGGGCTGGCAATCTTCAAGGCCGGCTATCATAAGCTACTGAAAAGAAACGCGCCTTTTTCAAGGGGGCGAAGCGCCCTGCCCGCCCATGCTTGCGCAATTCTGAAGCTGTGTGCACCGGGTGCAGGCTGCGCCGTATATCCGCCCAAGACTGCGCTTGACATAAAGCGCAAAGCGCCGCACCCAAGTTTGTGCTGCATGAACTTGATGGCTCTTTCATGCCGTTACTATGTAGGAGCGTTTCAGCCATGCCAGAGCCTCTACCAGAAGATATGGGCCAGTATTGGGCGCTGCTGGGCAAGCTGCCAACCCCTGTATTCGTGCATGACTTTTCACGCGGCGGAGAGTTATCTTTCCTGAATATCGCCGCCATCGAGGCTTTTGGCTATAACAAGGAAGATTTGGCCACATTCGATATTGCGACCCGACAGGTGTTTCCAGACCCGGACTACCGCGAAAAGGTCTTGAAAGCATGGTGGGCGGCAGTGGGAGACCGGCGGAAAACGGGCCGCATGGCACCGCTGCAGGAAGAGAGGATCACGGATAAATACGGGCGCACGCGCAATGTTCTGGCCGGGTTTGCCTTGTATGATCCCTATATCATCGTAACGCTGCAAGATGTCACCAAGGAACGCACTGCCGAAGCGGCCACGGAAGCAGAACGCCGCCGCCATGAGCGCAAGGCCTATCTGGCCACCGAACATATGCCCGGCGGGGCCTATTCCATCACGCTGCCCGAAGGGGCCAGCAAGGCCCGTTTCAGTTTTGTCAGCACAGCCTTTTGCGACATGATGGGGGTTAGCCGCGAAGAGGTTGCTTCTGAAATTTATGCCGCCTTCAAGCATGTTCACCCCGAAGACCGCGCCTATTGGTCGGCGCAATATGACAAGGCATTGGCAACGCAATCTTATGTTCAGGTGGAAGGGCGTTTGCTGTCAGGCCCGAAAGAGCGCTGGGTCTGCGCCGAAGCCACGGTGCGCACCACGGCAGCAGGCGAAACCATCTGGGATGGTCTGGTCGTAGATATAACAGAGTTGCGAGAGACTGAAGAACGGCTAACCGCGGTTCTGAGTGCCGCAGATGCCTTTACATGGCAAGTGGATTTGGGTTCTGGCCAGATCACTTTTGACATGGCCAGAGTGCCGCATGAAGGCTTTGCAACAGATGAATTGAGCTTGTCCATTGACCGATGGTTTGAAGGTGTCCATCCCGATGATCTGGTTCAATCGCGGATCGCATATCACATGCTGATCAAGGGCGAAATTCCCAAATTGATCCATGTCTATCGGCGCAAGATATCTGCCAATGCCTATATCTGGCTGCGCCTGCATGCCGGGATCAGTGCGCGCGATGAAGCCGGCGTACCCCTTGCCCTGTCTGGGGTAACATTCGATGTCACCGCCGAAATGGAAGCCAAATTGCGCGTCCAGGAAGAACAGGCCCAGCTGCGCGAAGATTTGCAACGCGCACAGCAGCGCGACACGATCGCGCAAGTGGCAGGTGGGGTGGCGCATGACCTCAACAACCTGTTTGCCGTTATCTCTGGCACCGTGGAAATGCTGGAAAACCCCTCTGTTGCGCCCGAGGCAGCCAACCAGGGGTTGTACCGCATTCGCCGCGCCCTGGGAATGGCGCGCGATCTGATTTCGGGTTTGGGCCGCGTTTCAAGGCCGGATTTGCCGCGCAGGCCGCAGGATTTGCGCAAGATGCTTGCCGATGGCATAGAGCTTTTGGGCAGCCGCCGCATGGTGCGCCATAATGTTCACCTTGCCCTGCCAGCGCAAGATCTGACAATCTGGGCCAATCCGACAGAGATTGCGCAAGTGGTTGTCAATCTGGCGCTGAATGCCTGTGAATCTGGCGGGCCAGAGCAGGACGCAACTGTTCAGTTTACCATTCTCGCCCAGGGCACGCGCTGCCCCAACCGCCCGCCCGATCTGGGCGCACTGCCCGATCCAGGCGCGCGCATGGCCATGTTTACGGTGCGTGATACCGGTGCGGGCATTTCCGAGGAGGTGCGCGCGCATATGTTCCGGCCAAATTTCACGACCAAAGGCTCTGCCGGAACCGGGCTTGGCTTGTTGATTGTCGGCAATATCCTCAAGGCCAACCATGCAGCACTCTGGGTAGAGAGCAGTTTGGGCGCCGGGTCTGTCTTTACCGTCGCCTGGCCCATGGATCCCCCGATCGACCACCCCACAGCCTTGCCCGCGCCTGCTCATCGGCCGCGCAATGGCCGCGAAGCGCCCGCCCCGGACATGCTGGCCGGGTTGCGCGTTCTGGTGCTGGATGATCTGCAAGATGTGGCCGAAGTGTTGATGAATATGCTCGATGGCGCTGGCGCAATGGCCTTTGCCGAATCCGATCCGCAAGAGGCACAAGCCATCCTGTCCGAAATGCCCGCCGCCTGGTCTGTTCTGGTAACGGATTTGCACATGCCCGGCATTGACGGGCTGCAGATGGCGCGTTTTGCCGCCCGGTTGAACCCGCCAATCCCCACTGTGCTGATCACTGCGCGGCCGGAAACGCTGGATAGCATCATGCGCGCAGAATTTGCCGCGGTCTTGTCAAAGCCCGTCTCTGGCATGGAACTGGCGCAAGCGGTGCTTCGCGCCGCCCCCGCGCGCGGGGTTGTGTGACGCCTGCATTCTGCGCCCTGCCGGGTCGCGCTGCAGAACGTTGCCATTGGCGCGCCGTGCCCCAAATAGCGTAGCATTGCAGCGCAAGAGGAATGCCATGGTCAACGCGCCCCCCATCACAACAGGTCAGGCCCTGCGGCTGTTGCAGGCAGGCTGGCAGGCGCAGGCGGGGCAGGGGTTGCGCGCAAGCTGGATGCTGCATGGCCGCCCCGGCATTGGCAAAACAGAGATCGTGCAGGCGCTGGCCAAAGATATTGGCGCGCGGCTCTATGATCTGCGCCTGACCACGATAGAGCCGCAAGACCTGCGTGGCCTGCCCTTCTTTGATATGGAAACCCGCCGCACTGTCTGGTTCCGGCCAGAGGATTTGCCAGATGATCCCGAGGATGGCGCGATTGCCTATGAGATGGGCACGGCGCTGTCGGACCGGCTGATCCATCTCAGCCCGCCTGCCTGCCGCAGGTGATAGACATTATGGCCGAATTGCGCGGGCTGGGGGCTTTGCGCGGCGGGGCCTTTGCGGCCATGCCCTTGGCGGAACTGGGCACGCATGGCTTTGAGCAATTGACCGCGCGCGCCTTGCAGCAGGGTTGGCAAGAGGCGTTTCTCACCTCGCGCAGCTATGCCGCCTATATGGCAGAGCGCGAGGCGGCGGGCCTTGGCTAAGCCGCGCCATTCCGCCCGCGCCACGGCCGCGCTGCAAGCGCTGGCCGAATGCGATCCGGCTTTGGCCGCGCTGTCGCTGTGGTGCCAGCACCGCGACAGCGACGCGGTGGATATGGCGCAAACGCAGGGCACGCAAATTTCTTACGGGCCGGGCTTTGCGGCCTTGCCGCGCCATCTGCAAATCGGGCTTGCGGGCCATCACATCTTGCATGTGGCCTTGCAGCATTCGGCCCGCATGGCCGCGATGCAGGCGCGGCAGGGCGACGGATTTGACGCCGATCTGTGGCAAATTGCCTGTGACGGGCTGGTCAATGATGCCATTCTGGCGGCAGGGCACGCGCTGCCGCGCCCCGCACTCACGGCCGCGCAGCTCTTGGGCGCAGCGCCCGGCGCTGTGCTGGCGGCATGGGATGCAGAGCGGCTGTATCACAAGCTGCAGGCGCGTGGGGGTGCGGCGCTGGCGGAATTGCGCGCGCAAGCGCAGATGCAGGGCTTTCGCCCTGATCTGGCGCCGGAAGAGGGCGCACATCCTGCAGGCACAGGGCCGGATGCGGGCGATTGGCGCGGCCATCTGGCCCGCGCGCTGGCAGCAGGGCGCGCGGCAGGCGTGGGGCTTGGCGCATTGGGCTTGCGGCTGGCCGATCTGCCGCGCCCTTTCGTACCATGGGAGCAGGTGTTGCGGCGCTGGCTGGCGCAACGGCTCTTGCCGCGCCCCGGTGCAAGCCCCTTGCGGCCCGCGCGGCGCTGGCTGGCGCTGGCGGGGCAGGCGGTGGCCCGTGGCACGCCCCCGCCACCGTGGCAGCCCGCCACCAGCAGCTTGCGCCCCCAGCCCCGGCTTGCGATTGCGCTGGATAGCTCTGGCTCTGTCAGCGCGCCCCTGTTGCGCCGCTTTCTGGCAGAGGCCGGGGGCGCGGTGCGGCGGCTGAACGCGCCTGCAACGCTGATCATCTTTGACAGCGAGCTGCGCAGCACTGCCGCCTTGGCGCCAGCGGATTGGCGCAAAACCATTGCGCAACTGGTGCTGCCCGAAGGGGGCGGCACAGATTTCCGGCCTGTATTCGCCCAACTGGCCCAACAGCCCCCCGATGCGCTGATCGTGCTAAGCGATCTGGATGGCCCCATGCCGCAACAGCCCCCGCCCTACCCGGTACTGTGGGCCTGCCCGGTGGCGAAGCCTGTGCCTTTTGGGCGCGTGCTGGCCTTGGCGCGATAACGGCCCTACTGCCCCCCCGCCTGCCGCTGTGCCATCAGTGCGGCCATGCGCGCATGGGCAGAGACAGTTGCCGGTTCGAAACTCAGATCGTGCAAATCGATCCCGCGCTTTAACCCGATCCGCAGCAAATCACGCTCTGTCAGGGGCGGGGTGAACAGAGTATCGGCAATGATCGCGCGCTCTGTCTCATCCAGCGCCAGCAGGTTTGGCCCATCATCCGATTGCACTGAAACCAGCGTCAGGGGCGGCGCGCGCAACAGGTCGGATTGTTCGATCACCAGATGCAATGTGCCCCCTGTCAACCCCCGCCCGGCGGCAATGCGGGTCAGGATCGCGCGGGCGCGCTGGCGCAGCAGGTCAAGCCCGGCATCGGCGCGATCCTCGCCCATCAGATCGCCCCGCTTCGCGCGGGGAATGCGCAATATCCGCGCCTCGAACAGGTAAATCGCCAGCACCATCAGCACGGGGGCCTGTGCAATGAAAATCGCCTGTTCGCGCCAGATGAAGGCCGCAATCACAAAGGGCGACAGCACCAGCGCATAGCGCAGCACTTCGGTTTCAAAGACAATCCGCGCCTTTAGCCGCCAGCCGCCCCCGCGCGGCCAAAGCCATGTGCGCCCCAGATAGCGGCGCGGCAGCCAGCGGATGCGCAGCGCGTCGCGGTTGGAAACGGTATCGGGGCTAAGAATGAACATGCCGCGCAAGATGGCGCATTGCGCGAAAGGGTCAAGTTTTCAGCGTTGCGCGGCGCTGGTGTGGAAATCTCTTTCCTGCACCGACTGGCCTTGATACGGATTGTACAAAAGAACGCATTTTATAGCGGATAGGGAGATAAAGATGCGCAAACCTCTTTTGCGTTTGCAGGGGCTGACAAAGGCCTATCCGGGCGTTCTGGCCAATGATGATATTAGTTTTGAGATTGGCGAAGGCCAGATGCACGCCCTTCTGGGCGAGAATGGCGCGGGCAAATCCACTCTTGTCAAAATGATTTACGGGCTTGTGCGCCCTGACAAAGGCCAGATGATCTTGCGCGACCAGCCCTATACGCCCTCGCAGCCGTCAGAGGCCCGGCGCGCGGGTGTGGCGATGGTGTTTCAGCATTTCAGCCTGTTTGATGCCATGGATGTGGCCGAGAATGTGGCGCTCGGCATGGAAGACCCACCCCGCCTGCGTGATCTGGCCCAACGTATCCGGGATATTTCTGAAGAATATGGCTTGCCGCTGGATCCCGCGCGGCTGGTGGGGGATCTGTCGGCAGGCGAGCGCCAGCGCGTAGAGATTGTGCGCTGCCTGCTGCAAGACCCGAAATTGCTGATCATGGATGAACCGACATCCGTGCTGACCCCGCAAGAGGTGGATATTCTGTTTCGCACCCTGCGCCAGCTTGCGGCAGAGGGGACGGCGATTTTGTATATCTCGCACAAGCTGGAAGAAATCCGCGCGCTCTGTGACGAGGCCACGATCCTGCGCGGCGGGCGCAAGGTGGCCACCAGCGACCCGCGCGAAAAATCGGCGCGCGAATTGGCGGAATTGATGGTGGGGCAGGTGCTTACCCCGCCAGAGAAGCCCGACAAACCCAAAGGCGCGCTGCTGCTGGAAGTGGATAACCTGTCGCTGAACTCCAACAACGCCTTCGGCACATCGCTGAAAGATATCTCTTTCAAACTGCATGCGGGCGAGGTGCTGGGGATTGCCGGGGTTGCTGGCAATGGACAGGATGAATTGCTGCTGATGCTGTCGGGCGAATTGCCGGCCCCTGCGGGCCAAGTGCGGCTGAAGGGCGAAGGCATTGGCCAGCTTGGCCCCAATGCGCGGCGTGTGCGCGGGCTGGTGGCTGCCCCCGAAGAACGGCTGGGCCATGCCGCCGCGCCCGATATGAGCCTGACAGAAAACGCGCTTTTGTCTGGCGTGGCGCGCAAGGGGCTGGCGCGCGGCGGGTTTATTGATTGGCCCGCCACAGAGGTTTTCGCCCGCGAGGTGATTGCCAAATTCGATGTGCGCACACCGGGGCCGCATGTGCTGGCGCGCGCGCTGTCTGGCGGCAATTTGCAGAAATTCGTGATCGGGCGCGAGATAGAACTCGCCCCCGATGTGATTGTTGTAAACCAGCCCACATGGGGGGTAGATGCCGCTGCGGCGGCCTTTATCCGCCAGGCGCTGCTGGATCTGGCGGCACAGGGGGCAGGGGTGGTCGTGATCTCTCAGGATCTGGATGAACTGTTGGAGGTGGCAGATAGTTTTGCGGCCCTAAATGAAGGGCGGCTTTCGCGCCCGCGCCCGGCCAAAGGGCTGACAGTCGAAGAAATCGGCCTGATGATGGGCGGCGCACATGACATGCACCCGGCACATGAGGGCGCAGCATGATCCGGCTTGAGAAACGCAAGGAACCCTCGAAATTCTGGCGCATTGCCAATCCTTTTCTGGCTGTGTTGCTGACAATGCTGGCAGGTGGTGCAATGTTTGCCGCCCTTGGCAAAGACCCGGTGGCCGCCATTCGCCTGATCTTTTTCGACCCCATCTTTTCAGAAACCTTTGCCAGCTATTCGCGCCCGCAACTGCTGATAAAATCTGCCCCCCTGATCCTGATTGCCGTGGGGCTGGCGATCGGCTTTCGCGCCGGTATCTGGAATATTGGCGCAGAGGGGCAATATATCATCGGCGCGCTGTTTGGCGCTGGCGTGGCGCTGGCATTTTTCCCCATACCGGGCTGGTATATCTTTCCGCTGATGGTGCTGGCGGGGGCCTTCGGCGGCTGGCTCTGGGCCATGATCCCGGCCATTCTGAAAACGCGCTTCAATACCAATGAAATCCTTGTCTCTCTGCTGCTAGTCTATGTGGCAGAGCGTATTCTTGCGGCCATGGCGCTGGGGCTGATGCGCAATCCCGATATTCCGGGCTTTCCCGGCTCGCGCGATTTGCGGCGCTACGAGTCCGCCCATAATGCCGAATTATTTGCCAATACGGGCGTGCATTGGGGCGTGGTGGCGGCGCTGATTGCGGTGATTTTCGCCTATGTGATGATGACGCGGCATATGCTGGGCTATCATGTGCAACTGGCAGGCCAAGCGCCGCGCGCCGCGCGGTTTGGGGGCGTTTCGCCCGCGCGGCTGGTGGTGATCTGCCTTGGCATATCGGGCGCGCTGGCGGGGATGGCGGGGATGTTCGAAGTCTCTGGCCCCGCCGGGCAGGTGCGGATTGAATTTGCCAGCGGCTACGGGTTTACGGCCATCATCGTGGCCTTTCTGGGCCGATTAAACCCGATTGGCATTGTGCTGGCGGGGCTGCTTCTGGGCCTGACCTATATTGGCGGAGAGTTGAGCCAGATGATGCTGCAAATTCCCGGCGCGGCGATACAGGTGTTTCAGGGGATGCTGCTGTTTTTCCTTCTGGCGCTGGATTTTCAGACAAATTACCGCTTGCGGCTGACAAAGGGGGTGCGCGCATGATCCTTGGATCAATCAATCCGGCCGTTTTGCTGGCCGCGCTGATGGTGGCGGCAACGCCCATTCTGCTGGCCGCCATTGGTGAATTGGTGGTGGAAAAAGCAGGCGTTCTGAACCTTGGGGTCGAGGGGATGATGATCATGGGCGCCTGTCTGGGCTTTATCGTGGCAGTCAACACGGGCAGCCCGGTGATTGGCTTTGTTGGCGCGGCGCTGGGGGGGATGGCGCTATCGCTGTTATTTGCGCTGCTTACGCAGGCGCTGATGACAAATCAGGTGGCCTCCGGGCTGGCGCTAACCTTGTTCGGGCTGGGGCTGACCGCCCTTTTGGGCCAGCGTTATGTGGGCATTACCCCCCCGCGCACCCCCAAGCTGGATTTGGGGGTCTTGTCTGACATTCCGTTTCTGGGCCGGGCGCTGTTTACGCATGATATCGTGGTATATCTGACAATCGCGCTTGTGGGCGCTGTCTGGTGGTTTCTGAAATACAGCCGCGCGGGGATGATTTTGCGCGCGGTGGGCGAAAACCATGGCGCCGCGCATGCGCTGGGCTATCATGTCAAACGCGTGCGGGTGCTGGCCATCATGTTTGGCGGGGCCTGTGCGGGGTTGGGCGGTGCCTATCTGTCGCTGATCCGCGTGCCGCAATGGACAGAGGGCATGACAGTGGGCGCAGGCTGGATCGCGCTGGCGATTGTGGTCTTTGCCAGCTGGCGGCCTTGGCGCGCGCTGGCGGGTGCTTATCTCTTCGGCGGGGTTGTGGTCTTGCAACTTAATTTGCAGGCCGCCGGGGTGAAGATACCAGTAGAGTACTTGTCAATGTCGCCCTACCTGATAACGATCTTTGTGCTTGTTCTGATTTCGTCGGGCAAGGCGGGTGGGAGCATGAATGCCCCCGGCTCGCTCAACCGGCCTTTCCACGCCTCTGGTTAAGGGGCAATGCTGCCAACTGGGAGATTTATGAAATGAAAAAACTGCTATCTGTGGCTGCGCTGAGTGCGGCGCTTGCGACACCTGTGTTTGCCGAGCCGATCAAGGCGGGCTTTATCTATATCGGCCCTGTGGGCGATTTTGGCTGGACAGCTGGCCATGACCGCGCGCGCGCCGAGATGCAGGCGCATTTTGGCGATGCGGTGGAAACCACCATCGTTGAAAACGTCAATTACGGTGCCGATGCAGAGCGCGTGATGACACAAATGGCGATTTCGGGCACAGATGTGATTTTCGCGGCCTCTTTCGGCTATGGGCCAGATGTGAACGCCGTTGCGGGCCGCTTCCCCGATGTCGCTTTCCAGCACGCAACCGGCTATATTCAGGATCACCCGAATATCTCGCTCTATGATGCCCGGTTTTACGAGGGCCGCGCGGTTCTGGGCCATATCGCTGGCAAGATGACAGAGACGAATACAATCGGCTATATCGCCTCTTACCCGATTCCGGCTGTGATTTCGGGGATCAATTCGGCCTTTTTGCATGCCAAAGCCGTTAACCCGGATGTAGAATTCCGCATTATCTGGACATATTCGTGGTTTGATCCGGCGCTGGAAGCAGATGCCGCCGAAACCCTGATTGAACAGGGTGCAGATGTGATCATGCAGCACACCGATTCCACCGCCGCCGTGCGCGTGGCCGAAGATGCGGGCGTTATGGCCTTTGGTCAGGCCAGCAACATGGTGGAATTCGGGCCAAACGCGCATCTTAGCGCGATTGTGGATCGTTGGGCGCCCTATTACATCAGCCGCGTTCAGGCGGTGATTGATGGCACATGGGAAGCGCAGAATTCATGGCTGGGCTTTGCCGATGGCATTATCGAAATGGCGCCCTGGAATGATCGTATCCCGGCAGAGTTGCAGGCAGAGGCCGATGCGCTGGTGGCCGCGATTGCTGCGGGCGAATATCACCCCTTTACCGGGCCGATCAACCGTCAAGATGGCACAGCTTGGCTGGCCGATGGCGAAGTGGCGGAAGATGGGGTTCTGGCTTCGATGAATTTCTATGTGGAAGGGATCACGGCAGAATTGCCGAACTGATCGCGTCACAGGCAAAAGACAAACCCCCGGCGCCTGCGCCGGGGGTTTTTTGTGCCGCGCTATGGCTGGTGGATATACTCGCCCGGCGCGGGCGCAAGCGCGGGGTATGTCGCGTTTGCGCCGGGGCGGCGCGCAGGCCGGGGGCCGGTGCTGTGCTGGCCCAGCCAGTTTGCCCATTCCCCCCACCACGACCCCGCACGCGGATCATGCGCCGCGTGCCAGCCATCTGGCCCGCAATAGGGCGCACCTGCTGGCCTGTGGCCAATGCGGTAATGCCGCCCCTTATGGCCGGGTTCGGATAATATCCCGCCATTATGCCCGCCCTTTGTCAGCACGAAATGCAAATCGCAATCCGTGAACAGCGTGGTTTTATAGACAGAGCGCCAGGGCGCGATATGGTCGCTTTCCGTGGCGACGACGAACAGGGGCGCGGCTATGTCTTTCAGCGCGATCACCCGCCCCTCTATGGCAAAGCGCCCGGCGGTAATGCGGTTTTCCAAAAACACACCGCGCAGATATTCGGAATGCATCCGCGCGGGCATGCGGGTTGTGTCATTTACCCAGACAGAGATATCTGTGGGCAAATCCGGCTCTCCCAGAAAATAGCGGCGCACGGCGCGTGTCCATATCAGATCTTCCGACCGGATGGCCGCAAAAGCGCCCGACATCTGCGGCCTGTCAAGATAGCCCTGCGCCCACATCATATCTTCCAGATAGGCAACCTGGCTTTCATCCAGAAACAGCAGCAATTCGCCCGCTTCGGCAAAATCCACCTGCGCGGCCATCAGGGTCACACTGGCCAGCCGAGTATCCCCATCGCGCGCCATGGTAGCCGCCGCAATCGCCAGTAGCGTGCCGCCAAGGCAATAGCCATTGGCATGCACCCTTGCCCCCGGCGCGATATCGCCAATCACCTCCAAAGCCTGCATCACACCGTGTTTGCGGTAATCTTCCAGCGACCATTCGGCCTGTTCCGCACCCGGATTGCGCCAGGAAATGCAAAACACCGTATAGCCCTGCCCCACCAGCCAGCGGATGAAAGAGTTATGCGGCGAGAGATCGAGGATATAATATTTCATGATCCAGGCGGGCACGATCAGCACAGGTTCGGCCTGCACCTTATCGGTGCTGGGGCTGTATTGGATCAGTTCCATGAATTCATTTCGGTAAACCACCGCGCCTTGGGTGCAGGCAAGCACCTTGCCAAGGGCAAATTCCTCTGGCACGGGGCGGTGATCCTGGGTCAGGATGTGCCGGGCATCATCTGCAAAATGCAACGCCCCCTCAAACAGGTTGCGCCCGGCGGTTTGCCAGGTCTTTTGCAAGATTTCGGGGTTGAGTGCCGGGAAATTCGCGGGCGAAACCGTATCCAGCAACTGGCGCATCATGAAGCCGCTGCGCTGCGCATTTTGGCGGTGCAGGCCGCGCAAATCGGCCGTTGCGGCCTGCCACCAATCCTGCACCCCCAAAAACCCCTGTTGCCACAGGGCAAATGGCGGGGTTTGCCAGCCGGGATGCGCCCAGCGCGTATCATATTGGCCGGGGGGAAAGGGGGGGCTGACAGTGTGGCCGCTCAGTTGCGCCGCGCTGAAACCCGCCATTTTCAGCCAATTTTCCTGCGCGCGCTGCACCAGCTCCAACTGGCGGCCCGGCGCGCGGGCAAGGTGCATGGCCCAATCGCTCCAGGCATCCAGCATCGCATGGGGGGAAAGGCCAGAGGTAAAGCGCGCAAGCGTGCCCATTGTGCCGCGATCCAGCGCCTTTAGCGGGTGATCTTCCCGCTTGGGGGGGTGCGGCACAGGCGGGCAGGGTGCCGGGCCTTGTGGCATGGCGGGCGCTGTCGCACCGGGCTTGCGGGGCATGGTGTCACCTCCCTTGGTTGGTCACTTTCGCCCTTTAAGGGCTGCAAGTGCCAGACAGCCTGCCAAAACCTGCGCATGGTGCAGAGTTGACGGGCTGGAAGGCGATGATGGCATGGCTGCGCTGGCCTGTCTCTGATCCATGTCAAAGGGGGCTGCGGCGGGGCGCATAAAAGAGCAGGCCCCGTTGCCGGGGCCTGCTTTGGTGCTGCGTCACCCCTCTTACAGGGAAAGCAACGCGCTTGTTTCATGCCGCGCAAGCACCCGGCGCGCAGCGATATAGCCATTCTGCCCCTGCTTCGAGGCCAGTTCGGGAAACAGCGCCAGCAATTCGCGCCGCTGTGCCTGATCCAGCCCGTTCAGCGTGACATCGGCAGGCTGGAAGCTTTCACTCCAGGCGCCTTCGGCATCTATGATCTGATGCGTATCAAACATGATATGCACATAGGTCACGGCGGCGGCCTGTTGCGTGATCCCCGGCTGGCCCACCAGATCACCGGCGGCCACCAGCACATCGCGTTCCCCGAACATCAACTCTGCATGTGTGCCGCTGATCAGCATCCGGTGGCCCGGAGAGACGCGCAGATCGCGGCGGGGCAAGCCATTGCCCAGCGCCCCGGCTGCAATGGTTACAGGCATAAAGTCAGGATTGCCCGCCATCTCTGCCGCATCAATCACCCGCGCGCCTGCCCAGCGCACCTGCTGGAAGCCCTCATCGCGGGTAAGCACCATGTCGCCCGCGCGGATATCTTCCACGCGCTTGAGCCCCTCGGCCGTGGTAATCAGCGTGCCTGCCGCGAAACAGGGCACTGTCACATTCACTGTGGCTTGCGATACCCCGCCGCGCCCATCGGAGACGACATAGGTAAAGCTGGTATCGCCCACAAACCCTTGCGGATCATAGATGAAATTCCCATCCTCGCCCACGACAACCTGACCAGTGGCGGGCTGTGTGAAAGAGATGACGCGCAGGCTATCACCATCGGGATCTGTATCATTGGCCAGAACATTGCCCGCAATGGGCAGAACCGGCGCGATCGGGCTGGCCGTGTTGCCTGTGACGGTATCATCTGCGGCAGCGGGCGGGGCATTGACGCGGAAGACGACAGTTGCCGTGCTTTCGCCGCCACTGCCATCGACAACAGTGTAGGTAAGCGTTTCCTCGCCAAAGAAGCCGGGGTTGGGCTGGTAGTTGAGTGTGCCATCGGGGTTGATTGCCACAATGCCATTTTCAGGTAAGCTGACCGCGGTAAGCTGCAACGGGTTGCCATCCGGGTCTGTGTCATTGGCCAGAACATTAACAGTGATTGGCCCGTTTATCTGGCCAAGCGCCTCGTCATCTTCCGCGCTGGGCGCAGCATTGACCAACACCACAACAGTCGCTGTGCTAAGCCCGCCATTGCCATCGCTGATCGTGTAGGTGAAGCTGTCCGTGCCGAAGAAGCCATCATCGGGCGTGTAGATCAAGCTTCCCTTTTCAACTGTGCCATTTGCAGGCTGGGTAAAGCTGACGATATTCAACTCATCGCCATCAGGGTCGCTGTCAGTTGCAAGCACATCAATCGTGATCGTGTTGCCTTGTTGCGTGATAACCTCTTCGCCGCTGGCACTGGGCGGGGCATTCACCAGCACGGCCACAGTGGCCGTGCTGGTGCCGCCGCTTCCGTCAGATACAGTATAGGTAAAACTGTCATTTCCGGCAAAGCCGGGGTTGGGGATATAGGCAAAAGTGCCGTCTGGCCGGACAAACACACTCCCATTGGCGGGGTCGGTATTGCCCACCACTGTAAGCGGCCCGCCTTCGGGGTCGCTGTCATTATCCAGCAGGTTGCCAGTTGCAGTGCCGTCTTTCTGCACCAGAACCGGATCATCATTCGCCTCTGGCGCGGCATTGACAGTGAAGGTGACAGTGGCACTGCTGCGGCCACCATCGCCATCGCTCACCTCATAGGTGAAGCCATCTGCCCCGGTGAAGCCGGGATCGGGCGTATAAGTGAAAGACCCATCGGGGTTAAGCACAAGCGCGCCGTTCTGAGGCGTGGTATTGCCCACAATCTTCAACGGGTTGCCTTCGGGATCGCTGTCATTATCCAGCACATTGCCAGACAAGGGCGCGCCTGCCTGCACCACCAGCGGGTCATCATTCGCCTCTGGCGCGGCATTGACAGTGAAGGTGACAGTGGCACTGCTGCGGCCACCATCGCCATCGCTCACCTCGTAGGTAAAGCTGTCTTCGCCCGTGAAATCGGCATCGGGGGTATAGGTGAAACTGCCATCCGGGTTCAGAACCAATGTGCCGTTCTGGGGCGTGGTGTTGCCCACAATCGTCAGCGGGTTGCCTTCGGGATCGCTGTCATTGTCCAGCACATTGCCTGTAATCGGCGCGCCTTCCTGCACCAGAACAGGATCATCATTCGCCTCTGGCGCAGCATTTACCTTGAGCGTCACAGTGGCCGTATCCGTGCCACCCTTCCCGTCGGAAACCGTATAGGTAAAGCTGTCATCGCCCGTAAAACCGGGATTGGGCAGATAGGCAAATGTGCCATCCGGGCCAATGAACAAGCGCCCATTGGCAGGGGTCGTATTGCCAATAACACTTAGCGGATCACCATCTGCATCGGTGTCATTATCCAGCACCGAACCTGTAATGGCACCCTGTGCTTGCCCAAGAATGCTGTCATCGCCGGCCACGGGGGCGCTGTTGGGCGCAACAAGCGGGCGCACCGCAACAAAGGCCGATGCCGTGTCTTCGCCGCCGCGCCCGTCTGAAACCGTGTAGATAATCTCTGCGGTGGTGTTCACGCTTGGATCGGCGGGGGTGAAAACAACCTTGTTGCCCACAATCTCTACCGTGCCTTGGGCCGGATCATTCAGGCGCACATCCGTGATTGTCAGCGGGTCGCCATCGGGATCGCTGTCATTGGCCAGCACATCGATTGTAAGCGGCGTGCCCAGAGTGGTGGACAGGCCAGTGTCGTCATTCGCCTCTGGCGCCGTGTTGCTGCTGGTCACGCGCAAAGTGGCGGTTGCAGTATCTGTGCCGCCCTTGCCATCGCTGATTGTATAGGTGAAGCTGTCCTCCCCGACGAAGCCCTGATTGGGGGTATAGACGAAGCTGCCATCACGATTGATGACCAGCGTGCCATTGGCGGGGTTGCTATTATCGATGACGCAGATTTTGTCTTTGTCGGCGTCGCTGTCATTTTCCAGCACGCGGCCCGTGATCACATCGGCTTCGGTTCCGACAAAGGCATCATCCTCGGCATCGGGGGCAGTGTTTTTCAGCGCGATCAGGTTCTCGGCATCGGGCTTGGCAAACACAATGCCAGAATTGAACCCGCGCGAGGTGACAGTGAAGGTGAGGGAATTGGTGCTGTCAAACAAGGCTGCAAACTGGTCTTGTGGTGCCAGCGGATTGTTATCCGGCACTGTGCCAGAAGCGCTAAGCGATGTATTGCCATCATAATTGATGGCAACGCGGGAATCCGCCGTTACCGCGACATTTGCAAGGTTGGGATCATTGATGGAAATAACTTCCGCGCCGCGGGCATTGTCCAGATCGCCAAAACCGATTGCCGGATGGATGCTGACAGGCTGGCCCGTTGCCTGATCGAAGAATTCCAGCCGGAAGGTCGCTGTCTGGCCCTGCATGCTGGCATCATTATTGCCATTCAGCAAAATACCGTACACATCGTCAAAGCGGCCCTGCGCGGCCAGATCAACCTGCAAATTGGCGCTGGATTTGGTCTCAAGCACCAATCTGGCCTCTATCACGGTGCCATCGGCTGTGGTGCCCGCATTCTTGAAGGTGACAGAATCGCCAGCCTGCGCATTGGTATTGCTGACGGGCACGGAACCAGCAACCGCATTCGCAACTTTCAGTTCTATCCCGGTAAATACCTCTTCGTTGAATGCCCCTTTCTGGCAGGCCTCTCCATCCACCACAGAGGGGCGCACATTGATGAAAACCTGTGCGGTATCAAAGCCGCCATTGCCATCGCTGATCCGATAGGTGAATTGGTCGGGGCCAGAAAAAGCGGCGTTCGGAGTATAGGTAAATTGCCCGTTTGGCGCAATCGAGACCGTGCCATTCGCAGGGTTTTGGGTGATGCCCTCAACGGTCAGGGGGTCGCCATCCGGATCTGTGTCATTTGTCAGAACATTGCCGCTGACAGACTCGCCGGGAAGGGTTGTAAAAGAATCGTTATTTGCTTCCGGGTCTGCATTGTCAAAGGCATAGCCAGCATCGACCTCTGTTTTGATCTGGCCCGTTTTCAGAAAGATACTTGGCGTCTTTCCCGTGTCCTGAAAAGCGTCGCTGTCAATGCCTTCATTGCCAACGTCTTTCACCACAAGCGGCGCGCCGTTTACGTCTTTGGGGAATAAAACCCGATACTCGGCAGCGGGCAGGTTGGTGAAGGTGTATTTGCCAAACTCGTCTGTGACGGTTGTTGCAACAACCTTTCCGGGTTTGACCAATAGAGTGACTGTCTGGCCAGCAAGGCCCGGTTCGAACCCGCCTGTCGCGTTCAATTCGGTATTGTCGCCGTTTGTATCTGCGAACATGCGCCCCGATATAGAGCCTTTGCCCAAAAGCTTCAGTGTCATCTTAAAATTCCTTTCCACCCACGCAAGCCCGGAGCAATTTCACCAAATGCTCTGGCGCTCTGCGTTGCCTGAGCAAGTGTCAGGCGACCCCAATAAATTGCGCACCCTTCCGGCTGCGATACGTCAAAAATTCCAAACCGGCCGCTATGCCCTTGATCCTGCGCACCCAGCCCGGCCCTTTCACATCTGGCCACCCGACCAGACACGCCTGACTGCTGCGCTTGCGACAATCTTCCCCCGACATCGGGCGCAGGGCTGCCATAAAGGCCACGAGGTTAATATTTCCGTAATCATAATCACAGGCTGTTTTGCTCATTCAAGCGGGAATATGCCACTGCGATCATTCGGAATGCAGGGATTTCCGCTATTGTTTCCTGAGAGTTGGTTAATCTGGCAATCTGGCGAAATTGTGTCCGAAATAATGAAAATATGGCCGCTTGGCAGGTACCGGAAGCGCGCGGAAATCCCTTGTGCAATGGGGCATCGAATCAGCCCTCACTATGCCAATGATTGTTTTATCATCCCGTAAACGTGCAAAGGTTGCAGCGCCTTCGGTGCGACCTGCTAGGCGCAAAATGCATCCAGACGCGCCTCAAGCGCTGCCAGATCGGGCAGCAGGGTGAAAAACCCCCGCAAGCTTGGTTCGGCAAAGCCTTGGGCGATAACATGGTCTATCAGTGCGCCCAATGGCCCCCAATACCCCCCGGAATTCAGGATATAGATGGGTTTCGCATGCAGCCCCAATTGCCGCCATGTCAGCACTTCAAAAAATTCATCCAGCGACCCGGCGCCACCGGGCAGCACCAGAATGGCGTCAGAATTGGCGAACATCACTTTCTTGCGCTCGTGCATGGTTTCGGTAATCACCAAAGCGCCCAGATCGCGGCGGCCCTGTTCGGCCTGCATCAGATGGGTGGGGATAACGCCCATCGTATCGCCCCCCGCCGCAAGGGCCGCGCGCGCCACTTCGCCCATGATCCCGACATCGCCCGCGCCATAGACAAGGCGCAAGCCCTTTTGCGCCAGCATCGTGCCCACGGTTCGGGCATCTGCCATGAAAGCGGCATCTGCACCGGGGCGCGCGCCACAAAACACGCAGATGGAACGGGCGGCTTTGGGCATGGGCTATCTCCGTGCGGGAATTCTTTTGCACCCGGTTAGCCAGATTGCTAATGTATTGCAAGCATGGGCGCGTTTGCGCCTTTTTGGGGGCGTGTGCATGATAAAGTTTCTGCCCAAGGATCGGCCGGCGCAATGGGGTTTCGCGGCGGGTGGCACTGTTGTGGCGCTGGTGCTGGGCTATCAGATATTTGCTCCGCAAACGCCAATCCCGCCTGAAACCGCCCCCCAAATCGCAGCTGAAACTGTGCCTGAAACCGCGCCCGCACCCGCGCAACCCCAGGCCCCGCAACCACAGCCTGCCCCTGCCGTGGTGGCGCTTGATCCGCCTGCGCAACCGGAACCGCGGCTGGAAGATGGCCCGGCCCTTCAGCTTGGGCTTGCAGCGCCGGGCGCAGATATGGCCCCCAGTTTCGATGTGGTGCGCGTGACCGAGGGGGGCGATGTGCTGATTGCAGGCAAGGCCCCGGCAACCAGCGCTGTTTCCGCGCTGGTGGATGAGGCGCAGGCCGCCCAGACTGTCAGCACGCCTGTGGGCGAATTTGTCATGATGTTTGACATCCCCCCCAGCACCGCCCCGCGCATCTTGGCGCTGGAGGCCCGCTTGCCCAATGGCGACAGGATGCGTTCCAGCGATACGCTGATGATCGCGCCGCGCAGTGGCGCCTTGGCAGGGGCGCAGATTGCACCAGATACCGCCCCCGGCCTGCCCGATACCGCCGCGCCAACACGCCCCGAAATATTGGCAGAGGCCCCAAGCGCCCCCCAAACCACGCCAGAGGCCGCGCCGCTTGCGGTGCTGATGCGCGCGGATGGGTCTGTGCAGGTGCTCGGCCCGGAACAGGGCCAGACAGGGGCCGCCAATGTCAGCATTGATGCCGTGGTCTATGATGCGCGCGGCGAAGTGGCGATCAGCGGGCGCAGCGCCACAGGGGGCGCCGATATCCAGATTTATCTGGATAACCAGCCCGTTTTGCGCGCCCGCGCCGCCGCAGATGGCAATTGGCAAGCGCAGCTGGACGGGATAGAGCGCGGGGTATACCGCCTGCGCGTGGATGAGCTGGACGACAGCGCGCAAGTCACCTCGCGCGCGGAAATCCCGTTTGAACGCGTGACCCCCGAAATCGCGCGCGAAGCCTCTGGCCCGCAAGCGCTGGTGGTGCAACCGGGCAACACACTTTGGGGCATGTCAAAGCAGGAATATGGCGATGGCCTGCGCTATATGCGGATATTCGAGGCCAATCGCGACCAGATCCGCAATCCTGACCTGATTTATCCGGGGCAGGTATTTGTTGTGCCCCCTGCGCCAGAATAAGCGCGCGCACAGCCCGTGTCCTCTCTGGTCATTCCGCGGCCAACTGCCTAGATAACGGCAGACACAGCAGGAAAGCCAGAATGTCAGAATCTGACAGCGCCCGGACACGGGCAGAGCCATCCCTTCCCACCGCACGCCAGGAACGCGCCAGCGGTTGGCGCACGATCCGCCGCGTGGCGCCTTACTTATGGCCTGTGGGCCAGGCCTGGGTGCGCCGCCGCGTTGTGCTGGCGCTGATCATGCTGGTTCTGGCCAAGGTTGTGGCCGTGGGCACGCCTTTCTTTTACAAGGCCGCCGTGGATGCGCTGGCAGGCGAGGGGGCGGCATGGCTGCTGGCGGTGGGCGCAATTGGCCTGACAGTGGCGTATGGGGTGGCGCGGCTGATGGAAATCGGCTTTCAGGAATTGCGCAATATCCTGTTCACCCGTGTGGGCCAACGCGCCTTGCGTCAACTGGCGCTGGAAACCTTTGAACATATCCACCGGCTTAGCCTGCGCTACCACATTACCCGCAAAACCGGCGGTCTAAGCCGGATTATCGAACGCGGTGTGAAGGGGGTGGAATTTCTGCTACGCTTTTTGCTGTTCTCCATCTTTCCGCTGATGCTGCAATTGCTGATGATTGCCGCAATCTTCTTCTGGCTGTTTGATGTGTGGTATCTGGTCGCGGTGGTGGTGACGATCACGCTATATGTGTGGTTCACCTTTCGCATTACCGAATGGCGCGTCACCCAGCGCCGGATCATGAACCAGCAAGACACAGACGCCAACCAAAAGGCGATCGACAGCTTGCTGAATTTTGAAACCGTCAAATACTTCAATGCCGAAGGCATGGAAGCGCGGCGCTATGATGGGGCGATGGCGCAATATGAGGAAGCGGCGGTCAAGACCAATTACTCGCTGGCCTTCCTGAATTTCGGCCAGGCCCTGCTGATCACGGCGGGGCTGGTGGTGGTGATGGCGCTGGCCGCGATGGGCGTGCAGCGTGGCGATCTGACAGTGGGCGATTTCGTGATGGTGAATGCCTATATGATCCAGATTACCATGCCGCTTAATTTCCTTGGCACGGTCTACCGCGAGATTCGTCAGGCGCTGGTGGATATGGGAGAGATGTTTGATCTCCTGGATCAACCGCCCGATGTGCGCGATGCGCCAGATGCCAAAGCCCTGCAGGTTGGGCGCGGGACTGTCAGCTTTGAGGGGGTGAAATTTGGCTATGATGCCGCCCGCCCCATTCTGAAAGGGATTGATCTGACAGTGGCCGGGGGTGAGACAGTGGCCATTGTCGGCCCCTCTGGTTCCGGGAAATCCACCATCGGGCGGCTGTTGTTCCGGTTTTATGATGTGACCGGCGGGGCCATTCGCATTGACGGGCAGGATTTGCGCGAGATCACGCAAGCCAGCCTGCATGGCGCAATCGGGGTCGTGCCGCAGGATACAGTGCTGTTCAATGATACAATCGCCTATAATATCGCCTATGGCCGCGAAGGTGCCACGCAGGCAGAAATTGAAGCGGCCGCAAGGGCCGCGCGGATACATGAGTTTATCACCTCGCTGCCGGAGGGCTATGACACGGCTGTGGGCGAGCGTGGGTTGAAACTGTCGGGCGGCGAGAAACAGCGCGTGGGGATTGCCCGCACCCTGCTGAAAAACCCGCCCATCCTGCTGCTGGACGAGGCCACAAGCGCGCTGGATACCCAGACAGAGCAAAGCATTCTGGAAAGCCTGCGCCAGATGGGCAAGGGGCGCACGGTTCTGACCATCGCGCATAGGCTATCGACTGTGGTGGATGCAGACCGCATTATCGTGCTGGACGACGGGCGCATTGCTGAAGAAGGTCGCCATGACATGCTCTTGGCCAAAGGCGGGCGCTATGCCGCGATGTGGGCGCGCCAGAGCAGTGATGCGGAGTAAGGGGCCTTTGCGGGGGGAACGCCCTGCCTTTGGGCCCCGCCCCGCCCTTGCGCGCGCGGTGATCTTGCGCGCCGCCGGGCCGCGCGGCAGGGCGTGCCCGCATGGCGCGGGCGGTTGCGCCACGCGGGGGCCGCGCGCATGACGGGGTATGATGTGATCATCCTGGGCGCAGGCGCGGCCGGCCTGTTTTGCGCGATAGAGGCAGGCCGCCGGGGCCGCCGCGTGGCGCTGATAGACCATGCCAAAGCACCGGGCGAGAAAATCCGCATCTCTGGCGGGGGGCGGTGCAATTTCACCAATCTGGATATCCGGCCCGACTGTTTCCTTTCCGAAAACCCCCGTTTCGCGCGCTCTGCCCTGTCGCGCTATACGCAGCATGATTTCATTGCGCGTGTAGATGGCGCGGGCATTGCGTGGCATGAAAAAACCCTTGGGCAGTTGTTCTGCAACGGCTCTGCGCGCGAGATTATTGCCATGCTCTGCGCTGATCTGGCCAAGGCGGGTGTTGATCTGCGGCTGGGCACGCAGATAACAGCCGTCAGCCATGATGGCGGTTTTCGGGTAGAGACAAGCGCCGGCCCCTTGCAGGCCCCGCGCCTTGTGGTGGCCACAGGCGGCAAATCCATTCCGAAAATGGGGGCAACCGGCTTTGGCTATCAGCTTGCCGAACAGTTCGGTTTGCCGATGGTCGAGACGCGCCCTGCCCTTGTGCCCCTGACCTTCACCTCCGAGCAGTTGGAGCAGATGCGCCCGCTTGCGGGCCTGTCGCTGCCTGCACGGGTGCGCTGTGGCAATGCCAGCTTTGACGAGGGGATGTTATTCACCCATCGCGGCCTGTCTGGCCCGTCGATCCTGCAAATTTCCAGCTATTGGCGCGAGGGGGAAGAGATTGTGATTGATCTTGCCCCCGGTCACGCTGTGGGCGCTGGCCTTGCGGCAGCGAAGCAGGCGCGCGGGCGTCAGGCGGCGCATACCGCCTTGGCAGGGTTTGTGCCCGAAAAGCTGGCGCGCCAGATCACGGCGCGGCTGGGTGTGGCGGGCAATCTGGCCGATCTGCCCAAGGCGCGGTTGCAAGATCTGGCCCAGGCCGTGCAGGCTTGGGCGCTGCGCCCTGTGGGCACAGAGGGCTACCGCACCGCCGAAGTGACATTGGGCGGGGTGGATACCCGCGCGCTGGACGCGCGCACGATGGAAGCGCGCAGCCTGCCGGGGCTGTATTTCATTGGCGAGGTGGTGGATGTGACAGGCTGGCTGGGCGGCTATAATTTCCAATGGGCCTGGTCATCGGGCTGGGTGGCGGGGCAGGCTGTCTGACAGGGGGCGGGATATGCGGCACCGTGCCGCTAAATTGCGCCACACAGACAAGACCCAAGGGCGGTTTGCAGCGGTTGGGAACACCAGAGCATGTCGCGCAAAACTGGGAACCGGTTTTGCGCAAAAAGACATGCGACCCCTTGAGGTTGGGGGGCGCGTGAATGCGCATGCATGCGGCACGGGCTTGGACAGCATCCCGAATGCGCAAGAGGGCCAGATGACGCCGCCCCCCTGCAAGACGGTTTGGCTGCGCCCTGTGCCTGGCCAGAGTTTCGTTCAGAGTTTGCGGCTGTAACGCAACATAGCCGCAAGGGAACATCGCCACACCCCGGCCAATAGCCCGGCCCTGCGCGGCGCACCCTTCCGCAGGCCGCAGGAGATCAGCGCGGGCCGGGGCAGCCGGTGGGACTGCCGCACACCTCCTCTTGCGGGCCAGAGCCATTTTCGAAATCGCGACAAGCGCGAGGGTTAAAGCCCCAATTCCCGCGCGTGAAATTCCATATGCTCGGCCATGAAGCTGGCCACAAAGAAATAGCTGTGATCATAGCCCGCCTGCATGCGGAACACACCCGGCTGGCGGCGCGCGGCCATGGCCTCGGCCAAAGCCTCTGGGCGTAGCAGATCCAGAAACTGATCGGCCCCGCCCTGATCTATCAGCACAGGCCCTGCAAACCCTGTCTCGCGCATCAGGGCCGTTGCATCATGTGCGGCCCATGCCCCTTCATCGGCACCCAGATAGGCGGTGAACTGCTTGCGCCCCCAATCGCTGGCAGAGGGGTTGGCAATGGGCGCAAAGGCGGAAACAGAGGCAAAGCGCCCCGGCAGGCGCATGGCCAAGGTCAGCGCCCCATGCCCGCCCATGGAATGCCCGGTAATGGCCTGCCTGTCTTCCTCCAGCGCGAAATTGGCCATCAGAACGCGCGGCAATTCGGTTGCGATATAGTCCCACATCTGGAAATGGGCGGCCCATGGCGCTTGGGTGGCGTTCACATAAAACCCCGCGCCCTGGCCCAGATCATAGGCGGGATCATCCGCCACCCCTTCGCCGCGCGGAGAGGTGTCTGGAAACACCACCGCCAGCCCAAGGCGGGCCGCATGTTCCTGCGCATGGGCCTTTGTCATGGCGTTTTCATGGGTGCATGTCAGCCCCGACAGATACCAGAGCAGCGGCACAGGCTGGCGCGCGGCCTGCGGCGGCAGAAAGAGGCCGAATGTCATCTCGCACCCCGTTGTCTGCGCAGTATGGCGATAGACACCCTGCACACCCCCGAAGGCCCTGTTTTCCGAAATTGTCTGCATTCTACCCTCCGTCTGCCTGCGCGGCCACCCTGTCAGAACCCCGACACCCATGCAATCACAACTGGCACTGTCACAATGCTGATAAGAGTAGAGACAAGGATCGTGGCCGAAACACGCGCAGGCCCTGCATTGTAATGCTGCGCCAGAATGAACACATTGCCCGCCACTGGCAGGGCGGCGGCGGCAATCAGCACGCCCGCCGATTGCGCATCTACCCCAAACAGCACCAGCGCGGCAAAAGCTGTCAGCGCCGGGTGCAGCACCAGCTTGCCAAAGGACAGCCAGCTGACCACCGCCAACCGCTCTACCCGCTTATCCGCCAGCGAAGCGCCAATGGCAAACAGCGCGCAAGGCGTGGCGGCAGCGCCCAGCAATGTCAGGAAATCATTGGCCAGCACGGGCACGCCCAACCCCGTGGCAGACCATGCCAGCCCCAGCACCATCGCCACCACCATCGGATTCTTGGCCACAGCCACCACCAGCTTGCGCGGCAAATCCCGATCCACCCGCCCATCGCGTGACAGCGTGATGATAATGGTAAAAAGCGAGGAAAACACGATCAGATCAATCGTCAGGATCAAAAGCACCATGGGCACAGACCCCGGCCCCAACAGCACAATCAGCAAGGGCACGCCCAGAAACCCCGTATTGCCGATGATAGAGCAATGCGCCTCTATCAGCGCTTCTTCCATCCGGGCGCGGCGCAGAAAGGCAATGCCCATCACCAGCACATACACGGCGGCACAGGCCCAGAGATAGGCCGCGGCCGCGCGCGGGTTCAGCAGGTCTGACAGGCTAAGATTGGCGGCAAAGCCAAACAGCATGGCCGAAAGCGCAAAGTAAAAGACAAATTTGGTCAGATAGGCCGTGGCCTCTGCCGGGAAAAACCCGGCGCGCCCAGCCCCGAAGCCAAGCCCGATCAGCGCGAAAAACGGAAGGGTTTTCAGGAATATCTCGATCATGTCGCGAGCGTGTTACCATGCGATTCTTGCCCATGCCATAGAGGGCCGCTTTTCCTTTCGCGCGCAAGCGGCTATCTATACCCCAACAGGGAGATGACATGACACAACAAGCCGCCGCAATCCGGCAAGGCAGAAAATATGATCAGGTGCTGGAAGGCGCGCGCGAAATCTTCGTGGCCATGGGCTATGAGCGCGCCAGCGTGGATGAAATTGCGCGCGCCTCTGGGGTGTCCAAGGCCACGCTTTATGCCTATTTCCCTGAAAAGCGGCTGCTCTTCACCGAAATGTATCGCACAGAAATGTTGCGGCTGGCCGATTCGGCGGTAGAGTTGTCCTCGCTCAGCCCGCCCGAAATCGCCCTGCCAGAGGCTGCGCGCTGTATGATTGAATATTTCATATCAGATTTCGCACTGGCCATGTATCGCATCTGCGTGGCAGAATCGCCCCGCTTTCCCGAAATCGGACAGGCATTTTATGAAAGCGGGCCAGAAATGGGCCGCGCGCGGCTGGGGGGATATTTCAGCGCCATGCAGGCGCAGGGGTTGTTGCAAATCCCCGATATTGATCTGGCCGCGGATCAGTTTGTCCAGCTGTGCCAGACCACCATCTCGGATCGGATGGTCTGCGGCATTCAGCACCGCTACAGCGCGGATGAGATTGCGCGCATTGCAAATGGCGCCGTGCGGATGTTTCTGGCCGCTTATGGCGCGCGCCGATAGGCCGTCAATGAAAAAGGGGCCTTGCGGCCCCTTCCCCCAGATTTCGACACATGCTTAATCAGCGAATTGTGCCAGATAGGCGTAAATATCTTCAGCCGATCCGCGCAAACGGTGGTTCATGTTCGAGCGCGCGCGCGAATCGCCTGTGACTTCGCGCAAAAAGCCGCTGGGATCATTCACATAAGCCACGAAATTGGCCTCATCCCAGACAATTCCGGCTTCGCCTGCAGCAACAATCGCACCAGAGAAGCGGGCATAGCCATCATAGGCCCCGGCCTGACGCCCTGCCACGCCCCACAGGTTAGGCCCTGTGGGCGCAAGGCGCTGGATCACATCGCCAGCAGGCGACACAATGCCATGACAGCTTGCGCATTGGCGGAAATTCTGCTCACCCTCGGCCGCATTGCCACTGGCCTGAGCCTGCACGCCCGCAGGTGCCAGCAAACACGCAGCCAAAGCGATAGACTTGATTTTGGACATTAACGCCCCCCCTTGATCCTTGGGCTTGCACCCGAATACATGGTGACAGCCATTTTGGCATGTCTGAGCTTTCACCATACCCCTTGCACCCCCAAAGGCGCAAGGCGACAAAATGGCACTTTTGTTTCATCTCTTCGTGTTGCTGTCACATCCGATGGCCACAGACACCCCGAATACCTGCAAGCCCGAAAGCCCCAAATGCCCGACCGCCACAGCCCGCGCCCCCGATATCAGATCATCTCGGCGCTGGGGATTGTCATGATCTTCACATGGGGCAGCACCTATTATCTGATGGCCGTTCTGGCCGCGCCCATTTCGGCAGATACAGGCTGGAGCCTGAATGCCATTACCGGCGCGCTCTCGGCGGGGTTGCTGAGTGCGGCGCTGATCTCGCCTGCCGTGGGGCGCAAGATTGCGCAGTGGGGCGGGCGGCCTGTGATGGCGCTGGGGGTGCTGGCGCTGGCACTGGGTCTGGGCATGCTGGCACTCGCACAGGCGCTGTGGCTGTTCTGGGCGGGCTGGCTGGTGCTGGGCCTTGGCATGGCCGCCACGCTTTATGATCCGGCATTTGCCAGTTTGGGGCGGCTTTATGGGGCGCAGGCGCGCAGCGCGATCACACAGCTTACATTATGGGGTGGCTTTGCCAGCACCGTGTGCTGGCCGCTTTCGGCGCTGATGCTGGAATTCTGGGGCTGGCGCGGTGTTGCGCTGGCCTATGCGGGGCTGCATCTTGGCCTGATCCTGCCGCTGATCTGGCTGATCCTGCCGCGCGAGGATGTGGCCCCGCCCCCGAGTCTGCCCCCGGCCCCGGCCAGCCCCGGCCCCATTGCCAAACCCGGACTATCCCCGCGCGAGCAGCGCCAATATCTGCTGATGGCCGCGCTATTGGTGCTCAATGGGCTGGTGGTGGTGAATGTGTCTGTCTGGCTGTTCAAACTGTTGCAGGCGCAGGGAATTTCTGTGGTGCAGGCGGTTGCTTTGGGCGCGCTGATCGGGCCGGCCCAAGTGGGCGCGCGCCTGATCGAAATGGCTGCGCGCGAACGCCATCACCCGATCTGGACGATGATCGCCTCTACCGGGGCGATTGCGCTGGGGCTGGTGCTGCTGGCGCTGGGCTGGCAATTATTCGCGCTGGCGCTGATCCTGTATGGCGGCGGCAACGGGCTGTTCTCCATTGCGCGCGGATCACTGCCCCTTGCCCTGTTCGGGCCAGAGCGCTTTGCCGTCTTGATGGGCCGCCTTGCCCGTCCGGCACTGATTGCGCAGGCGATTGCGCCCATGGCCGGGGCATTCAGCATCAGCACATTCGGGCCGGGGGCCACCCTCTCCCTGCTGGCCGCATTCGGGCTGGCCAATGTGGCGCTGACAGCGGCCATGTGGCGCTTGCGCCTGCCCTTGGCAGGATGACGGCCCCCATAGCCCAACCGCAAACGAGGGGTTGAGTGCGCATAGACAAGCCGCTAGGTTCCCGCACACAGGTGCAACCAAACCCTTGATACTGCGCCCTGATCATCGCCCGCCCAAATAAGAGCACCCGACAGGAGCCATCATGACCGCCCAGACCGATGCCCGCATGGCAAGCCTCCTTCACCACCGCAAAGCGGGCCTTGCGCTTGGCGATCCTGTTGTCCCCCCGATCTCGGTTGCAACCACATTCCACTTGCCCCAGACACAAGGGGCTGTGCATTCCTATGGCCGTGCGGGCCAACCCACATGGGATGCCGTGGAAGCGCAGCTTGCCCTGCTGGAAGATGCCGAAGTGGTGGTTTTCCCCTCTGGCATGGCCGCGATCACTGCGGCGCTTCTGTCTTGCCTGAAGGCAGGCGCGCGGGTGATGATCCCCTCTGATGGCTATTATGTCACCCGTTTGCTGGGCCGCGACATCTTGCAGGTTTACGGCGTCGAGGTGGTGCAAATTCCCACGCTGGATATGGAAACCGCCGATTTTGCGGGCTTTGATGTCATCTATCTGGAAACCCCGTCAAACCCCGGTCTGGATACGGTGGATATTGCCGCCATTGCCACGCGCGCCCATGCCGCCGGGGCGCGGGTTATCGTGGATAACACCACCATGACCCCGCTTCTCCAACGCCCGCTGGATCTGGGCGCCGATATCGTTGTGGCCGCAGATACCAAAGCGCCAGCGGGACATTCCGATGTGCTGTTTGGCCATGTGGCCGGGCGCGATAGCGCACTTATGGGGCGGGTGGCAGATTGGCGGCGCGTGTCCGGCTCTGTTCCCGGCCCGTTCGAAGCCTATCTGGTGCATCGCGGGCTGGAAACGCTGGAAGTGCGGCTGGATCGCATGTGCCGCTCTGCCGCCGTGATCGCGGAACGGCTGGCGCTGCACCCAATGGTGCGCGGGCTTCGGTATCCGGGGTTGCCGGGCGATCCCTCGCACAAGGCGCTTGGCACACAAATGGCCAATGGCGGGTTTTTGATCGGCTTTGAACTGGAAGATGCCACAACGGCGGAAAATTTTCTGGCCCGCTGCCCGCTTGTCGAACAGGCAACCAGCTTTGGCGGCGTTCATTCGGCCGCAGAGCGCCGGGCCCGCTGGGGCGATGAGGTGGGCGAAGGGTTTATCCGCCTCTCTGTCGGGGTGGAGCCGACAGAAGTGCTGTGGCAATCCATCGACACCGCACTTGGCCGCTAAAGAGGCGGGGCATACCCCCGATAACGGGCCAAAACGGCGCTGGCCCGTTGGGGAAATCAGTTCTTCATCCCGTCCCAGAAATTCTTGACCTTGTCAAAAAAGCTGCTGCCTTCGGGGTTGTTTTCGGCACTCAGCTTTTCAAAATCTTCCAGCAATTCTTTCTGCCGTGCTGTCAGATTGACAGGGGTTTCCACCGCCAGTTCAATCAGCATATCGCCCTGGCCACCACCGCGCAGCGCGGGCATGCCTTTGCCGCGCAGGCGCATTTGTCGGCCAGACTGGCTGCCCGCAGGCACTTTCACCCGCGAACGCCCGCCATCAATGGTGGGCACTTCCACCTCTCCGCCAAGGGCCGCGCGGGCCATGCTGACAGGGACACGGCAAAACAGGGTGACATCATCGCGCTTGAAAATCGGGTGATCGGCCACGGTGACAAAGATATACAAATCCCCCGCAGGCCCGCCCCGCAACCCCGCCTCGCCCTCGCCTGACAGACGAATGCGCGTGCCGGTTTCCACCCCGGCGGGAATGCTCACAGACAGGCTGGCCTCTTTTTCCTTGCGCCCTGCACCACCGCAGGCCTTGCAGGGGTTTTTCACAATCTGACCAGAGCCACCGCAGGTGGGGCAACTGCGCTCAACGGTGAAAAACCCTTGTTGCGCGCGCACTTTGCCCATGCCTGAACAGGTGGGGCAGGTGACAGGTTCCGCCCCGCCCTCGGCCCCTGTGCCATTGCAGCTGTCACAGGCCGAAAGGCGCGGCACGCGGATGGTTTTTTTCGTGCCGCCATAGGCTTCTTCCAGCGTGATCCGCATATTATAGCGCAGGTCAGACCCCCGGCTTGCGCGCGTGCGCGCGCCGCCACGGCCACCGCCGCCCACGAAATCGCCGAACAGATCCTCAAACACATCGGAAAACGCGCTGGCGAAATCCGCATTGCCGCCCATGCCCCCACCGCGCGGGCCGCGCGGGCCGCCGCCCATGCCCCCATCAAAGGCCGCATGGCCATAGCGGTCATAGGCGGCTTTCTTTTCCGGGTCTTTCAGAATGTCATAGGCTTCATTCGCTTCTTTGAACTGGGCCTCTGCCTGTGGGTTATCGGCATTGCGATCCGGGTGCAATTCCTTGGCTTTTTTGCGATAGCCCTTTTTGATCTCTTCTGCTGAAGCAGAGCGATCCACCCCAAGAACATCATAGAAATCGCGTTTGGCCATGATCGTATTTTCCCAATGCGAACCCGGCCTGAATATTTCAGGCCGGGATATGGTTGCAGCCTATGGGGCTTATTTGCGCTTGTTCTCGCCCAGATCCTCGAAATCGGCATCCAGGATATCGTCATCCACGCTGCGCGGATCATCGCCATCACTGCCACCTGCATCAGAGGCTTCGGCCTGCGCTTTGTAAATCGCCTCTCCCAGCTTCATAGAGGCATCTTGCACATTCTGGATACCGGATTTGATCTTGCCCGCATCCTCGCCTTCCAGCGTGTCTTTCAGCGCGGCAATGGCCAGTTCAATGGCCTCTACCGTGGTGGGGTCAACCTTGTCCTTGTGCTCTTCCACCGCTTTCTCGGTAGAGTGGATCAGGCTTTCCGCCTGATTTTTGGCCTCTACCAATTCGCGGCGCTTCTTGTCGGCATCGGCATTGGCCTCTGCATCGCGCACCATCTTTTCGATATCCTCATCCGACAGCCCGCCAGAGGCCTGGATGATGATCTTCTGTTCCTTGCCCGTGCCTTTGTCGCGGGCCGAAACATTCACGATCCCATTGGCATCGATATCAAAGGTCACTTCAATCTGAGGCATGCCGCGCGGGGCGGGGGGGATTTCTTCCAGATTGAACTGGCCCAGAATCTTGTTATCCGCCGCCATTTCACGCTCGCCCTGGAACACACGGATTGTCACCGCGTTTTGGTTGTCCTCGGCGGTGGAAAACACCTGGCTTTTCTTGGTCGGGATCGTGGTGTTACGATCAATCAGGCGGGTAAAGACGCCACCCAGCGTTTCAATCCCAAGGCTGAGAGGGGTGACATCCAGCAGCACCACATCTTTCACATCACCTTGCAAAACGCCTGCCTGAATGGCCGCGCCCATGGCCACCACCTCATCGGGGTTCACGCCCTTATGCGGTTCTTTCCCAAAGAAATTGGTCACTTCCTCGATCACCTTGGGCATGCGGGTCATACCGCCCACCAGGATCACCTCGTCAATATCGCCCTTGGACAGGCCTGCATCTTTCAGCGCGGCGGCACAGGGCTTGAGAGAGTTCTTGATCAGATCGCTCACCAGCGATTCCAGCTTGGCGCGGGTCAGTTTCATGACCAGATGCAGGGGCTGGCCCGTGTTCTTGTCCATGCTGATAAAGGGCTGGTTGATCTCTGTCTGGCTGGAGCTGGACAATTCGATCTTGGCCTTTTCCGCAGCTTCCTTCAGGCGCTGCAGCGCCATTTTATCCAGCGTCAGATCAACGCCATTCTCTTTCTTGAACTCATCCGCAAGGTAATGAACGATCCGCATATCGAAATCTTCACCACCGAGGAATGTATCACCGTTGGTTGATTTCACTTCAAACAGGCCATCATCGATTTCCAGAATGGTAATATCGAATGTACCGCCCCCAAGGTCATAAACCGCAATCGTGCGGCTTTCTTTCTTGTCCAGACCATAGGCCAGCGCGGCGGCTGTGGGTTCGTTGATAATGCGCAGCACTTCCAGCCCGGCGATCTTGCCCGCGTCCTTGGTCGCCTGACGCTGTGCGTCGTTGAAATAGGCGGGCACGGTGATGACGGCCTGCGTGACCTCTTCGCCAAGATAGCTTTCGGCGGTTTCCTTCATCTTTTGCAAGGTGACGGCAGAAATCTGGGCGGGGCTGTATTTCTCGCCGCGCGCTTCCACCCAGGCATCGCCATTGCCCCCATCGATGATGGTATAGGGAACCAGCTTTCTGTCCTTTTCCACCTCCGCATCAGTCACGCGGCGCCCGATCAGGCGCTTGACGGCAAAAACCGTGTTGGTGGGGTTTGTGACAGCCTGCCGCTTTGCGGGCTGGCCGACCAGCCGCTCATTCTCTGTGAAGGCCACAATAGAAGGGGTCGTGCGCGCCCCTTCCGAATTCTCGATCACCCGCGGCTGGCTGCCATCCATGATGGCGACACAGGAATTGGTGGTGCCAAGGTCGATACCGATGACTTTAGCCATAGTCTTGCATCCTCTTTACTCAAGCGATGTGTCAGCAGGCAGGCCCATCAGGCCCCGGCCCATCTGATTTGATGATAACCCCCCAACGGGGCGTCTTGGGCGCTATATAGGAAGGGGCTTTGGGCGCTGCAACCGTCACGAAGCTGTGAAATTTGCAGTTGATGCATTTTCAGGCCGGATAATGGGGTTTTTTCAGGGGGGCATTTGCCCGATCTGCCCCCCTACGCCGCCAGCCCGCGCCCGCGCAACAGCGCCTCTACCCCCGGCATCCGGCCCCGAAAGGCGGTATACAGGGTTTCGGCCTCGTCACTGCCCCCGGCAGAGAGGATGAACCGCTCCAGCCGTGCGGCAGTATCAGGATCAAACGGATCGCCTGCCTCGAGGAACGCCTCGAACGCATCGGCATCCATCACCTCGGACCACATGTAGCTGTAGTAGCCGCTCGAATAGCCGTCGCCCGCAAACACATGCGCGAAATGCGGGGTCGCGTGGCGCATCCGAATGGCGCGGGGCATGCCCAGCGCATCCAGAACTTCGGCCTGTTTTTGCATCGGGTCAGAGGGGGGCGGGCCATCATGAAATTCCAGATCCACCAAGGCAGAGGCCACATATTCCACAGTTGCAAAGCCCTGATCAAAGTTTTGCGCGGCCAGCAAGCGTTCCAGCATCTGGGGCGGCATGGGCTGGCCTGTTTCCACATGGCGGGCATGGGTGGCCAGCACCTCGCGCACCTCCAGCCAATGCTCATAAAGCTGGCTCGGCAATTCCACGAAATCGCGCGCAACAGATGTGCCGGAAATGAACCCATGTGTCACATCCGACAGCATCTGATGGAGCGCATGGCCGAACTCATGGAACAATGTGCGCGCGTCATCATAAGATAACAACGCGGGCGCGCCTTTGGCGAAATTGCAGATATTCACCACAATGGGCCGCACATCGCCCCCCAGTTTGCGCTGGCCGCGCATGGTGGAACACCACGCGCCCGACCGTTTGGACGGGCGGGCAAAATAATCGCCAATGAATACCGCCATATGGCGGCCATCGCGGGTAACTTCCCACGCCCGCGCATCGGGATGATAAAGCGCCACATCCAATGGCCGGAATTCCAGCCCGAACAGGCGCTGCGCGCAATCAAAGGCGGCCGCGATCATATTTTCCAGCGCCAGATAGGGTTTCAGCGCGGTTTCATCCAGATCATGCACAGATTTGCGCCGCTTTTCCGCGTAATAGCGCCAATCCCACGGCTCCAGCGGGGCGGGGTGGCCATCGGCGCGCAACATCGCTTCCAATGTGGCGGCATCGGCCAGCGCCTTGGCGCGGGCGGGTTCCCAAACCTGCATCAACAGCGCGCGCACGGCGCGAGAATTGCAAAAACGGCACGATAAGCGAGCGGTTCAGCGTTACCACATACCCCGCCTGCCCGCGTTCCTCTGCCGCCGCACGCGCGCTGGCCACCACAAAATCGGGCAGGCCCGCCAGATCGTTCAGGGGCATCATCCAGTCCCGCTCATCCGCCAGCAGGTTTTGCGTAAAGGACGTGCCAAGGCTGGCCAAGCGCGATTTCACCTCTGTCAGGCGCGCGGCGTCATCGCCTTCCAGTGCTGCCCCCGCACGCAGGAACATGCGCCGATACAGCATCAGAACGCGCGCTTCCTCTGGTGTCAGGCCAAGGCCATCGCGGCCCTCCCATAGCGCGGCAATGCGGGCAAACAGCGCGCGGTTATTGATGATTTCCGAAGAATAGGCCGAAAGCTTGGGCGAAAGATCGCGCTGCAACGCTTCGCGCGCAGGGGTGGAATCGCTGCTGGCAAGGTTGAAAAACACCCCCGCCACCCGATCCAGCAGCGCATCTGCCTGTTCCATCGCGCCGATAGTATTGGCGAAGCTGGGCGCATCGGGATTTGCGGCAATCGCGGCATAGGCCGCGCGGCCTGCGGCCATTGCGGCCTCAAAAGCCGGGGCGAAATCGGCATCTGTGATCTGGGCGAAAGGGGGAAGCTGAAATTCTGTCTGCCATTCGGCAAGAAGCGGGTTTGTCATGTCTGGGCCTTTGGAATGCGCGGTGTCATGCTAAAGCATAGCGGATAATGGCCCCCAGACCAGAGGGCATTGGCCCGCAGTTTTTCCCATGGGGGGTTTTTCAGGGGCTTGTTAAATCTTGGCAATTCCGCGCCAGATGCGTAACACTTCGCGAAACACAAAAAACCAACCGGGAGTGAGAGACAATGAAACCCTTGCGAATGACAGCGCTGGCCGCTTTGGCCGCCGCCAGCCTGAATGCGGCGCAGGCCAGTGATATTACCGTGGGCATGATCACCACGCTGTCGGGCGGCGGTGCGGGCCTTGGCGTGGATGTGCGCGATGGCTTTCAGCTTGCGCTGGATATGGCGGGCGCGCAGGGGATCAAGCTGGTGGTGGAAGATGACGCCCAGCGCCCCGAACTGGCCGTCCAGATTGCCGAACGCATGATCCAGTCAGAGCGCGCGGATATCCTGACCGGGATCATCTGGTCTAACCTTGCGATGGCGGTTGTCCCGTCCACTGTGGCGCAGGATATTTTCTACCTCTCGCCCAATGCTGGCCCCTCGGCGCTGGCGGGCGCGAATTGCCACCCCAATTACTTCAATGTCGCATGGCAAAATGACATGCTGCATGAAGGCGCGGGCGCTTATGCCAATGAACTGGGCTATCAGAATGCGTTTATCATGGCCCCCAATTACCCCGCCGGCACAGATGCGCTGAACGGGTTCAAGCGGTATTTCGAAGGTAATCTGGCGGGAGAGCTGTTTACCCAGGTGGGCCAGACCGATTACGCGGCAGAGATTGCGCAAATCCGGGCCTCTGGCGCGGATTCGATCTTTATCTTCCTGCCGGGTGGCATGGGCATAAGCTTCATGCGCCAATATGAACAATCGGGCCTTGATCTGCCCATTGTTTCCGCAGCGTTTACATTCAGCCAGGATATCTTGCCTGCCGTCGGCTCTGCCGCGCTGGGGGTGTTCAATGCAAGCCAATGGTCGCCCGATCTGGACAATGCCGCAAATGTGGAATTTGTCGCAGCTTTCCGCGCAGCTTATGGTCGCACCCCCTCGCTTTATGCCAGCCAGGGGTTTGATACCGCAAATCTGATCCTCTCTGCCGCCGCCAAAGCCGATGTGAAAGACCGCGATGCCTTCCGCGCCGCACTGCGCGAGGCGGATTTCACATCGGTGCGGGGGGATTTCGCCTGGGCGCCCAACCAGCACCCGATTCAGAAAGTCTATATCCGCGAAGTGGTGGACGTGGATGGCGAGATCACCAACCGCATCGTTGGTGTGGCCTTTGAAGAGCATCGCGACGTGCATGGCGAAAACTGCAATATGTAAGCGGCGCAGCATGGCCCCGGCAATGTCCGGGGCCATCTGCCCCTGCAAAGGACAGACATGACCCTTGCACTGGTGCTGGAACAGCTTTTGAATGGCGTGCAATTCGGGCTGATGCTGTTTCTGATGTCGGCTGGCCTGACGCTGGTTTTTGGCGTTATGGGCCTGATAAACCTTGCCCATGGCTCGCTTTACATGATCGGCGCGTTTCTCTGCGCGGCGGTGGCGGGGGCCAGTGGCAATTTCTGGCTGGGGCTGATGGCGGGCATTGCCGCCGCCGCCGCCGCAGGCGCGCTGATTGAAATTCTGGTCATCCGCAGGCTTTATGCGCGCGATCATCTGGATCAGGTTCTGGCCACATTCGCGCTTATCCTTATCTTGTCAGAAGGGGTGCGCATGGTCTTTGGCCCCTTCCCGCTATATCTGAACGTGCCAAGTGCCTTGCGCGGCACTGTCAGCCTTGGGATTGTGGACTATTCGCTCTACCGTCTGGCGCTGATCGGCTTTGGCCTTGCTGTGGCGCTGGGGCTTTGGGCGCTGATTTCCAAAACCCGCCTTGGCATCCGCATCCGCGCCGGAGAATCCGACCGCGAGATGATTGCCGCACTGGGCGTGAATATCCGCGCGCTTTATACCATCGTTTTCGCACTGGGCGCGGGGCTGGCAGGGCTGGCAGGCGCGCTGGTGGGGGCCATTCAATCGGTTCAGGTGGGGATGGGAGAGCCTGTGCTGATTCTGGCCTTCGTGGTCATCGTGATTGGCGGCATTGGCAGTATTCGCGGCGCCATGGTGGGCGCGCTTCTGGTGGGGGTGATCGATACAATGGGCCGGTTCCTGCTGCCGCGCTTTTTCGCCACCTTCATGGACACATCGCAGGCCATGGGGGTGGGGGCGGCGCTGGCCTCTATGCTCATCTATCTGTTGATGGCGCTGGTTCTGATCTTCCGGCCCAAAGGATTATTCCCCGCCCATGGATAGCACGCGCAAGGAATGGCTGCTCAATGCCCTGATTGCAGGCGCGCTGTTTGCCGTGCCGCTTTGGGCATGGCTGGCGAATGAGCCGTTTATCATCACACTGGCCACGCGCATCGCGATTCTGGCCATTGCGGCTGTGGGGCTGAATATCGCGCTGGGGCTGGGCGGCATGGTCAGCTTTGGCCATGCGCTGTATCTGGGCCTTGGCGGCTATGTGGCAGGCATTGCCGCCCATCACGCCTTTCATGGCACAGAGGTTCTGGGCCTTTCGGGCACAAACCAGATGTTGCCCATCTGGGCGCTGGCCATGGTGCTGTCCGCGCTGGTGGCCGGGGTGGTGGGCGCGCTCTCGCTGCGCACATCGGGCATTTTCTTTATCATGATCACGCTGGCTTTCGCACAGATGGGGTTTTTCTTTACCCTCTCCTGGCCCGCTTATGGCGGCGAAGATGGCTTGCCCATCTTCACGCGCAACCAGTTTCCCGGCCTCAATACCGCACGGCCCTGGGATATGTTCCTTTTGGCCTATGGGGTGCTGATGCTGTGCCTCGCGGCCTTCGCGGCCCTGCGCGCCGCGCGCTTTGGCGCGGCCCTGATGGCCATCCGCCAAAACCCCGATCGCGCGGCGGCACTTGGCATTTCCCCTTTCGGGATCAAATTGGTGGGGTTTGTGCTGTCGGGCATGATTACCGGGCTTGCAGGCGCAATGATGGCCGATCTTACCCGCTTTGTCAGCCCGGCCATGATGGCCTGGACAGTCTCTGGCGAGTTGATTGTCATCATCATTCTGGGCGGTGTGGGGCGGCTCTTTGGCCCTGTCGCAGGTGCGGCCATCCTTGTGGGGTTCGAAGTGTTCTTCGGCGGCCTGACAGAGCATTGGAAATTATGGCTGGGCCTTGTGCTGCTGGCCGTGGTGCTGTTTGCGCGCGGCGGGTTTATCGGGCTTCTGGCCGGGCGGGGGCAACATGGCGGATGATGTCTTGTCCCTGCACGGCCTGTCACGGGCCTTTGGCGCGCTCAAGGCCACGGATGATGTCTCTCTCACCCTGCGGCGCGGCGAAATCCACGCGCTGATCGGGCCAAACGGGGCCGGCAAATCCACGCTGATGGGGCTGGTTTCGGGCAAACTCGCGCCCGATACAGGGCAGGTCTGGCTGGAAGGGCGCGATATCACCCGCCTGTCAGTGGCGGCGCGGGCGCGGGCGGGGCTGGGGCGCAGCTTTCAGGTCTCCTCGCTCATCCCCGAATATTCCGCGCTGCGCAATGTCATGCTGGCACTGCAGGCGCGCGCGGGGCACAGCTACCGCTTCCTGCGCCCGGTCATGCGCGATCACGCGCTGGTCACAGGCGCGCGCGCCATCCTTGCGCGTGTGGGCCTTGGCCCCCGCGCCTCGGTCGAGGCCGCGGCCCTCAGCCATGGCGAAAGGCGGCTTCTGGAAATCGCCATGGCGCTGGCGCTCTCGCCCAAATGCTTCCTGCTGGATGAACCCATGGCCGGGCTGGGGGCCGAAGGCACAAAACAGCTTGTCACCTTCCTGCAGGGCCTGAAACAGGATGCCCCCATCCTCTTGATCGAACATGACATGGATGCCGTATTCCAATTGGCAGACAGGATTTCCGTGCTCGTCTATGGGCGCATCATCGCCACCGGCAACGCCGCGGAAATCCGCGCCAATCCACAGGTGCGCGCCGTCTATCTGGGCACGGAGGACAGCCTGTGACAGCCTTGCTGGAACTGGAGGATATTCATGTCTTCTACGGCGCGTCACAGGCGCTGTTTGGCGTCAGCCTGCAGGTGCAGGAGGGGCAGGCCGTGGCGCTGATGGGGCGCAACGGAATGGGCAAATCCACCACCATCGCCACCGCCTGCCGCATGCTGCCCCTGCGCATGGGGCGCGTGCGCTTTGGCGGGCAGGATATCTCCGCCCTGCCCGCATTTCGCGCGGCACGGCTGGGCCTTGGCCTTGTGCCAGAAGGGCGGCGCTGCTTTCCAAATCTCACCGTCACCGAAAATCTCATCGCCGCCGCGCGTCCGGGCGCATGGACACTCCCGCGCGTGCAAACCCTGTTCCCGCGTCTGCAAGAACGCCACACCCAGCTTGCCGCCACCCTTTCCGGGGGCGAGCAGCAGATGCTCGCCATTGGCCGCGCCTTGATGACAAATCCGCGCCTTCTGCTGCTGGACGAGGCCACAGAGGGCCTCGCCCCTGTCATCCGCCAGGAAATCTGGGCCGCCATTGCGCAACTCAAAGCCCAAGGTCTGTCCATCCTCATGGTGGATAAAACCCTGTCCGAAATCCTGCCCCTCGCCGATCACTGCGTCATTCTCGAAGGCGGGCGCGTGGCGTGGAACGGGCCACCCCAATCCCTCACCCCCGATCTGGCCAATCGCTATCTGGGCGTGTGATCTTTCATCTTGGCAAAAATATCCACGGGGATTTTCAAGGGGGGCGTGCCTCCCTTGAAGCAGGGGGGTAGGGGGGCGGCAGCCCCCCAATCTCCCCCCGCCCTCTGCCAAGCCTGCGCTTACAACAACCGCGCGCGCTGCACGGCCAGAATCCCGGCCATGATCACCAGCACCCCGATCACATCAAACATCCCCAAACTCTCGCCCAGCAGCACCGCCGCCACGGCGACCCCGAAAAACGGGTTCAGGAAATGGAATGTCGCGGCCTTCACCGCACCAATGCGCGATACCAGCAAGAACCACACCCATGTGGCCGCCAGCCCCGGAACCAGCACCGTATAGCTGAACGCGCCGGCCAGTCGCCATGTCCAGTTCACCTCCGGCACTTCCAGCAGCATCGCCGGCCCGATCAGGAGGGCCGAACCCACCAGCATCTGCAGCCCCACGATCATCAACAGATTGCCGCCCGCGCCTGTGGCCACCCGCACGCTCAGCGTGGCCACTGTCAGCGAAATCACCCCCAGCACGCAAAGCAGCACCCCGAACACATCCAGCCCGCCAGTGATGCGCGCGCCCATGATCAGCCCGACCCCGGCAAAGCCCGCCACCAGCCCGGCCACGGCCAGCGGGTGCAGCCGGTTGCGCAGCACCAGCCAGCCAAACAGCGCCACCAGCAGCGGCATGGCCGAAGCGATGATCGCCGCGACAGAGGCCTCTACCGTCTGCATGGCCACAAAATTCAGCCCCAGATACAGCGCGTTTTGTGACAGGCCGAACACCACCACCGCGCGCCATTGCCCGGCTGTCAGCTGCCAGCTTTGCCCCAGCGCGCGGGCAATCGCGATCCCGATCAGCCCTGACAGCAAGAACCGCAGGCTCAGCGCATAAAGCGGCGGCGCATCGGCCACGATCATCCGCGCAGAGGTGAAGGCAGATGACCACATGAAGGCAAAGGCCAGCCCCATGGCGATGGCGCGCAAATCCATTACTCAGCTTTCCCTTGTGCAAAGGGGCGTGCATCTGCCCGCCCCGGCCCGCGCCAGAAGCGCCCCATCAACAGCACGGCGGCCACGCTCAGCCCCACCACCAGCCCCGCCCAGACCCCTTCGCCGCCATAGCCAAAGCGAATGCCCAACATGTAGCTTGTGGGCAGCCCTACCCCCCAATAGCTGAAGGCCGCGATAAACATGGGCACGCGCGTATCCTGCACACCGCGCAGCAGGCCCATGGCCATCACCTGCGCGCCATCCGCCAGTTGGAACACGGCTGCCACAATCAGAAACGATGCGCCAATGGCAATGATCGCGGCGCGCGCGGGTTCATCGGGGGCCAGAAACAGCCCCACCAGCAGCGGCCCTGCCAGAATATACAACAGCATCGTCAGCGCGGCAAAACCCATGGAAACGGCCACAGCCGCTTTTGCGCTGGCGCGCAATGCGGCCTGATCATGTTGCCCGCGCGCGCGGCCCACCAGCACTGTGGCCGCATTGGAAAAGCCCAGATGCACCATGAACAGCGCCGCCGTTATCTCCAGCGCAATGCCATGCGCGGCCAGTTCTTGTGTGCCAATCCAGCCCACCATCACGGCGGCAGCGGAAAACAGCGCCGTTTCCGCCACCAGCGCCACGCCAATGGGCCAGCCCAGCCGCCAGACCTGCCCCATCGCCTGCCAATCGGGCCGCCAGAAGCGCAGAAACAGCGCATAGCGGCGCAGGCTTGGCAGCCATGCGCAATAGGCGGCCAGTGCCGCCACTGTGGCCAGATTGACAAGGATTGTTGCAATCGCGGCCCCGCGCACGCCCAGTTCCGGTGCGCCCAGATTGCCGAAAATCAGCACCCAGTTAAGCCCGATATTCAGCCCCACCGCGCCCACGGTCAGCCATAATGCCACCTGCGTGCGCCCCAAAGCGGCCAGATAGTTTTTCAGCACCATCACGCAGAGCGCGGGCACCAGCGAAAAGCCCAGAATCCGCATATAGCCCTCGCCCAGCGGCACAATCTCTGCCGGTTGGCGCAGCAGGGTAAGCAGCGTGCCCGATGACCAGAACAGCGGCAGCACCGCCAGCCCAAAGGCGATGGACAGCCACAGCCCCATGCGGGTGGCGCGCCGCACGTCGGCGTCATGGTCAGAAGCCGCAGCCGTGGCGACCATGGGCATCACCGCATTGGCAAAGCCCGATCCCAGTGTGAACACTGCGAAAAACAGCGCCGCCCCGATTACCCCCGCCGCCAGATCGGCCACGCCATACCAGCCCAGCATGATGGTATCTGTCACCGCCAGCATGAATTGCGCCAGATGGCTGCCCGCCAGCGGCAGGCCCAGCGCAAGCACGCTGCGCATGGGGCTTTTGGCGGGGGTATCGTGGTTTTGGGGCGCGGGCTTGGGTATCATGCCGCAGGGTTAGCCTGTGGCGGGCAGGGCGGCAAGATGACTCAGATTATTTTTAACATGTTCAGCGCCACCAGCAGAATGAAAAGCCCGGCCAAGCCCTCCATCAGCGGCATCAGCACGCGCGCGCGGCCCAGCCGTGCGGCCCAATCCTGCGCCCCTTCGCGGGCCAGAACCGCCAGCCCGGCCACCGCCACTGTTACCGTGGCCGTGCCCAGCGCCATGATCATCACCGCCGCCATGCCCTGCCAGATCAGCCCCATGCGCCATGTCAACAGCAGCACAAACAGCGCGCCGGTGCAGGGCCGGATGGCAATGGCCCCCACCAGCATCAGGCTGTCGCGCCAGCCTGTCAGGGCGGCAACCTCGTGCATGTCGGGGGCGTGTTTATGGCCGCAACTGTCGCAATGGCCATGCGGGGCACTATGGCCCGCCAGTGCCACAGGCGCGGGCGCCGCTGCCATGCGCAGCCCGCGCCGCGTGGCGCGCATGACCAGCACCAGACCAATCAGCGCAATCGCCCCAAGGCTGGCGCGTTCCAGCCAGATATCACCGGCCAGTTGCAGCCCCTCGCGCGTGGCATTGAAGATCAGCACACCGCCGTAAACCAGCGCAATCGCGCTGCCCCCTTGCGCCAGCGATGCCGCAAGCCCGATCCCCGCCATCCGCGCCAAAGCCACCTGATGCCCGGCCCCATAAGCGCCCAGCAGAAATTTGCCATGCCCCGGCCCTGCCGCATGCACAAAGCCATAGGCGAAACACAGGCCCCAGAATGTGGCCAGCGCCCCCGGCTGGCCCGCGCGCAGCGCGCGCAGGCCCATGGCCATCTGATCCTGAAACCCGCGCTGCGCCGATTGCGCCCAAGCGGCCAGCCCCTCGGCCCCGCTGCTGATCCAGACCACTGCTCCCAGCACTGCCAGCGCCAGCGCGCCCAGAGTTACGGCGCGGGGCATAAGATACGCACCTCTTCTGCAAAAAGCGCGCCCACAGCGGGGAAATCGGCCTCCATATCGCCGCCAGCGCCCAGCATTTCATCCAGCGCGGCTTCCAGTTGCGCGCCTGCGGCCTCCCAGTCCGGCTCATAGATGCGGGCCAGACAATCGCCCCGGCCTGTGATTTGCGGCATGCCAACAAGGCCGTAGCTGGTGTAGTAGGTGGGATCATAGACCGCGATGACCAATTCTTGCGCGGGGTCTGGCCTATCTTCAAACCGGCGCAAATGGCGCGAGAAAAGCTGCCCCTCGCGGTAATCAGAAACCCATTCCACCGGGCCGGACAGCGCCAGCGCGCGCCCGCCTTGGGTGACATGGGTATCGCCGTGATAGCCCTCTATCCAGTTCATGTCGAACCCGTCCAGTTCCGCGCGCTCTGCCTCTGATATGTCGCCTGTGAAATCGGGATCCAGCCCCATGTCAGACACCAGCAGCATGGAAAAGAACGGATCATAGGCCCAGCTTATCCATATCCCCTCTGGCTGGCCGTCTGGGGCAAAGACAAGCTCCAACTCTGTATCCACAAAGATATGGGGGTGCGCGCCCAAGGGCGCGGCAAGGCCAAGGCTGGCAACAGCGCACAGAAACAGGCGTCTTGTCTGTCGCGCGGGGCAGAGCAAAGCACCAAGCGCGGAGCAAAGGCCGAAGGCCGCCGCGCATCGCCGGGCCGCCCCCCGGCACGGCGATTTGGCTGCACCCTGCGCATAGCCTGAGTTTCGTTCGGACTTGGCCACCATAAACCGCTTAGCCCCGCTGGCGCATCGCCGCACCGCGGCCCAGCGCTGCGCGGCTTGGCAGTTTATCCCCGTCTCCCCGCATAACTGCCCCCTTGGCGGAACATTCTTCAAGGGCGCAACCTAGCCCAAAGCCCCCGCGCGCTCAAGTCACGGGGCTGCGATTGCGCGGCTTGCGGCATGCGCTCAGAAATCCAGCCCCAGATCCAACACCGGGGCGGAATGGGTCAGCGCGCCAACAGAAATGTAATCCACCCCCGTGGCCGCAACTTCGGCAATCCGGGCCAGCCGCATATTGCCCGATGCTTCTGTCACCAGCCCCCCTGCCACCATCTCCACCGCCGCGCGCAATGTGGCGCTGTCCATATTGTCCAGAAGCACCACATCCGCGCCGCCCGTGGCCAGCACCTCTTGCAACTGTGCCAGCGTATCCACCTCTATCTCAATGCGGCGCATATGGCTGGCATGCGCGCGCGCCTGTGTCAGGGCAGGCGCAATCCCGCCTGCGGCGGCGATATGGTTGTCCTTGATCAGCACGGCATCTGACAGCCCATAACGATGGGCGGCCCCACCCCCGTGGCGCACCGCCTGTTTTTCCACCAGCCGCAGGCCCGGCGTTGTTTTGCGGGTGCAGGTAATCCGCGCCGCTGTGCCAGCAGTCTGGGCCACAAAGGCGGCAGTCAGCGTGGCAATCCCCGACAGGCGGCCCGCGAAATTCAGCGCTACCCGCTCTGCCGAGAGGATAGAGCTGGCCGCGCCCGATATCTCCATAACCTGCGTGCCGGGGGTAACGGTGCTGCCATCCGCCTGCAACACCGTAACGCGCAAGGCAGGATCAACCAGCCGAAAGGCCAGTTCGGCCAGTTGCATACCCGAAACCACGCCTGCATCGCGCGCATTCATCGCGGCCACAACCTGCAAGCCGGGGGGGATGACGGCCTGTGTGGTCACATCGCCAGAAGGGCCAAGATCTTCCATCAGGGCGGCGCGCACCAATGGTTCAATCAGCAATTCGGGCAAGGGGGCGTGTGTCATGCTTGGGCAACCTCTGTCATTTGCGCGCCCAAATCGGCCAATCTCAGGCGCGAGCGCTGTGCAAGGGCGGGATCGGGCAAGGGGAAATCATCGCGCCAATGCGCGCCCCGGCTTTCGCGGCGGTTTTGGGCGGCAGTGGCAATCAAAAGTGCTGTGGCGCACATATTGGCAAAATCGTTGCTGGGGGCATGCAAAGCCTGCAACGCGCGGATGCGGGTGATCGCCTGCGCCAGCCCTGTGGCGGTGCGGCGCACGCCCACATGCGCTGTCATCACCTGCCGCAACTGCGCCACCAGCCCCTCATCCAGCGCCACGCCGCCTGTGGGGAAATCCAGCACAACAGGCGCGGCGGGGCTTTGGCCAAGCTGCGGCGCAATATCCTGCGCGGCGCGGCGGGCAAAAACCAGCGCCTCCAACACCCCGTTGGAAGCCAGACGATTGGCCCCGTGCAACCCGGTAGAGGCCGCCTCGCCACAGACCCACAGACCGGGCAGAGAGGCCCTGCCCTGCGCATCTGTGGCCACCCCGCCCATATGGTAATGCGCGGCGGCAGCAATCGGGATCGGCGCGCGCGTGGGGTCTAGCCCGGCGCGGCGGCAGGCTTCGGCCACGGCGGGAAACCGGGTGTCAATTTCGGGGCCAATAGCGGCGCGCGTGTCCAGCATCGGGCGCGCCCCGGCTTGGGTTTGGGCGAATACCGCGCGCGCCACGATATCGCGCGGGGCCAGTTCGGCCAGCGGGTGCGCCCCTTCCATGAAATGCACCCCATCGGCCGTAACCAGCCGCGCGCCTTCGCCGCGCAGGGCCTCTGTTGCCAGTGGTGCGGGGTCAAGGCCCAAATCCATCGCCGTTGGGTGAAATTGCACGAATTCCATATCGGCCATCACTGCGCCCGCCCGCGCGGCCATGCCCATCACCTGCCCGCGAATGCGCGGCGGGTTGGTTGTCAGCGCATATAACCCGCCAGAGCCACCGCCCGCCAGCAGCACCGCAGGCGCGCGCAGGGCCACAGGGCGCGAGATGCTGCCATCCTGCCCCAGCCGCGCCAGATGCAGCCCGCACACGCGCCCGCCCTCGACAATCAGCTCTTGCGCGACAACACGTTCCATCACCTGCACCGATGGGGCGGCGCGCACCATGGCAATCAGGGTTTCCATAATCTTGCGGCCCGCCTGATCGCCCTGCACCCGCACAACGCGCGGTTGCGAATGCGCGGCTTCGTGGTTCAGGACATATCCGCCCGCCAGATCGCGGTCAAAGGGCGTGCCGCGCGCTGTCAGATCAAGGATGTGATCGCGCGCAACCCCGGTAACCAGCGCGGCAATCGCGCTGTCCACTGTGCCTGCACCCGCCGCGACAGTATCGCGCGCATGGGCCTCTGGGCTGTCACCATCGGCCATGGCGGCAGCAATCCCGCCCTGCGCCCAGGCCGATGAAGCCCCCTCCCCCAATGTTTCGGGAGAGATGACAAGCACCGGGCAAGGCGCCAGCATCAGCGCGGCATATAGCCCGCCAAGCCCTGCCCCCACAATGACCACGCGTTCGGTGGGGATCACAGGGTCAGGCTTTCTGCGCGGAAAGATCAATCATCCGCTGCACCGCCAGCCGCGCCTTGGCGGCGATTTCGGCCTCTACCTCTATCTGTGTGGTCATGGTGTGCAAAGACCACAGCACTTTTTCCAGCGTGATCTTTTTCATATAGGGGCACATGTTGCAGGGGCCGATAAATTCCACATCCGGGTGGGCATCAGAGATGTTGGACGCCATGGAACATTCGGTCACCAGCATGGCGCGCGCGGGCCGCTCGCGGCTGACATAGTCCAGAATCCCGGCGGTAGAGCCGGAGAAATCCGCCTCTGCCACCACATCGGGGGGGCATTCGGGATGGGCGATAATGCGGGTTCCGGGGTTCCAATCGCGGAAATCGCGGATATCCTGGGCGGTGTATTGTTCATGCACGATGCAAGAGCCTTCCCACCAGACAATCCGCTTTTCGGGCACAAGCGCGGCCACATTCTGTGCCAGATACTGATCTGGCGTCATGATGATCGTCTCTGCCTCCAGCGCGCGGATAATCTGCACGGCATTGGCAGAGGTGCAGCAAATATCCGACGCCGCTTTGACAGCGGCAGTGGTGTTCACATAACTCACCACAGGCGCACCCGGATAGCGCGCGCGCATCTGGGCAATGCCTTCAGGGGTGATGCTTTCGGCGAGCGAACAGCCTGCCTCCATATCGGGCATAAGCACGGTTTTCGCAGGGTTCAGGATTTTCGATGTCTCGGCCATGAAATGCACACCGCATTGCACGATCACATCGGCACTGGTTTTCGTGGCCTCTATCGCCAGTTGCAGGCTGTCACCCACCACATCGGCAATGCCGTGGAATATTTCGGGCGTCATGTAGTTATGCGCCAGAATTGCGGCATTGCGTTCGCGCTTCAGCGCATTGATCGCGGCCACATAGGGGGCATGAATGGCCCAATCGGCGGGCGAGATGACGCGCGACATGCGCGCATATTCGGCCTGCATATGCGCTGCCAAATCGGGATTGGGCGCAAGATCATAGACCGTTTTCAGGTCATTGCGGATGGCGGGCATGTCCAGCATGGCAAAGCTCCGATCAGCGAATGGCGCCCATATGCGCGCGGGTTGCATATGGGGGGGTGATGGCGCGCGTTCAAGCAAAACCTGCCCGCGCGCCGCTTTGTATGCAGCGCCACCTAGCCCTTGGGGCGGCGACTGTCCAGCGATGGGCGCGCTATCATATGTCGCTTTGCACCCGAATCCGCCGCAAATTGGCCAGTTTGCAGCAAGCCCCCGCGCTAGGAGAGGGAAAACCTGCGCGCGCGGGAAGATCAGGAGTGGCTGACATGGCAGAATCGGCAAGTGAGGCAGAGCAACACAGCGGCGCACGGCGCGGGCGTGGCGCAGGCGGCGGCGGCGCGGCACGGCGCGCGGCGCGCACCGCCGTCAGCATCGAAACCGCCCGCTATATAGAGCGTAACATCCCCAATCTGGAGGTGCTGAACGAAGAGGCGCTGGCCATCATAGAGGCCAATGCAGAAACCGTGCTGGCCGAAATTGGCGTGAATTTCGTGGATAACCCCGCCGCGCTGGAACTGTGGCGCAATGCGGGCGCAGAGATAGAGGGAGAGCGCGTGCGCATCCCGCGCGGGCTGGCGCGCAAGCTTTGCGCCACCGCGCCCAGCCGCTTTACCCAGCACGCGCGCAACCCGGCGCGCAATGTGGAAATTGGCGGCAAATCGCTGGTGCTGGCCCCTGTCTATGGCCCCCCTTTCGTGCGCGATGCTGCAGGCGGGCGGCGTTATGCCACAATGGAAGATTTCCGCAATTTCGTGAAACTGGGCTATATGTCGAAATGGTTGCACCATTCCGGCGGCACCGTGTGCGAGCCGACAGATGTGGCCGTGAACAAGCGCCATCTGGATATGTTGCAGGCGCATATGCTCTATTCCGACAAGCCCTTCATGGGGTCTGTCACCGAACCCGTGCGCGCCGCCGATTCGGTGGAAATGGCAAAGCTGCTTTTTGGCGCAGAGTTTGTTGACCAGAACACGGTCATGACCTCGCTCATCAATATCAACAGCCCACTGACGTTTGATTCCGTGATGATGGGCGCGCTTGAAGTCTATGCGCGGGCCAATCAGGCCAGCATCATTTCGCCCTTCATCGTGGGCGGTGCAATGGCCCCCACCACTGTGGCAGGCACGCTGACACAGGTTTTGGCCGAAGTGCTGGCAGGTGTGGCCTATAGCCAGTTGGTGCGCGCAGGCGCACCCGTGATCTTTGGCGCTTTCGTCACATCCATTGACATGAACAGCGGCGCGCCCACTTTTGGGACGCCAGAGGCCGCGCTGATCACCTATGGCGCGGGCCAGCTGGCGCGGCGGCTGGGGCTGCCCTACCGCTCTGGCGGGGCCTTTTGCGGGTCTAAACTGCCCGACGCGCAGGCGGCCTATGAATCTGCCAACAGCCTGAACATGGCACTTCTGGCAGGGGTGAATTTCATGCTCCATGCCTGCGGCTGGCTGGAAGGGGGGCTTGTCTCCTCTTACGAGAAATTCGTGATGGATGCCGACCAGTTGGGCGCGCTGCACCATCTGGCGCGGGGTGTGGACATGTCGGAAAACGGGCAGGCCATGGATGCGCTGCGCGAGGTCGGGCCGGGCGGGCATTTTCTGGGCTGCAACCATACGCAGGCCAATTTCAAAGATGCCTTCTGGCGCTCTGACCTGTTTGATTACAAACCGTTCGAGACATGGGACGAAGACGGCGCGCGCGATACGCAGGCTTTGGCCAGTGTGCGGGTGGCCAAAATGCTGCGCGATTACCAGCAACCCCAGCTAGACCCCGCAATTTCCGAAGCGATCCAAGCCTATATCGACCAGCGCAAAGCGTCAGAGCCCGATGCCTTCGGCTAACCTTCGCCAGCCCGCACAGTCCGGCGGCTAACGGTTTGGGGCAGATCACAGGCGCCCAAAGCCTTGGGCGCCTGTGGCCAGATCGCAAAGCCTAGCCCGCTTTGCCCACAGCGCGCCGGTAGATATGCCATGTCGCATGGCCCAGCACCGGCAGCGCCACGAACAGCCCCAGAAACAGCGGGATCATGGCCACAAACAGCCCCGCCGCAATCACGGCCGCCCATTTCAGCATCACAGCCGTATTCAGGCGCACGGTCTCCATGCTGACAATAATGGCGCTGACAAAATCCACATCGCGTTCCAGCAGCATGGGCAGGCTGACCACGGTGATGGAAAACAAAACCAGCGCCACCACGGCCCCCACCGCACTGCCCAAGGCCAGCATCATCATCCCCGCGCCGCTGCCCAATAGCGCAAGCGATTCCCCGCCAATGCCCGATTGCGCCATGAAAATGGCGAAAATGCCGCGCGCCAGAATGATCCAGAAGCCAAAGACCAGCAGCACCACAACGCCCATGACAAGCAATTGCTCATCCCCGCGCCCCCGCAGCGCGCCAAGAATTGCCCCCCAATCCATGCGCTCGCCTGCCTCGCGGCGGCGGCTGACCTCATACAGGCCCACCGCGGCGAAGGGTGCAAATAGCGGAAACCCGGCAGCGATGGGGATAAACCATGCCACTTCGCCACGCGCGAACAGCCCGAAATACAAGGCCATCCCGCCAATCACATAGAAGGCCGCGAAAAACAGGCCAAAGCCCGGATGGGCCTTGAAATCCTCCCAGCCCGCTTTCAGGGCCGCGCGCAAATCCGCTTCTGTCAGATCATCGGCAATCTTAACGGGCGCAAGCTGCGCTTGTTCAACCATGCTCATTCGGTTCCCTCCCAAAAACGCGCGTAAACAAAGCGTGCCGAAATCGGGGCCGCAAATCAAGAATTTCGGCAGGCTGGGGGCTGATTTTGGGCCAAAATGCCCCAAAACCTGCGAAATACGGCGTGGTTTCGGGGCTTGGCGGCGCGCAGGGCGGAAACCCGCCCCAGAGGATGGCGCGCAAAACCGGGAACCGGTTTTGTGCAAAAAGCCATACGGCCACCCTAGCCGCGCCGCGCCTGTGCGGCGGCGCGCAAATCGCCCATCAATTCGGCCAGCAATTTGGCGGCCATCTCGTCTTGCAACTGGCCATCGGCATCAAACACCTTGGCGGGTTGGGCGATCATCACCTCTGGCCCTTGCAGCAGATGGGGGCGGAAGGGAACCATCATCAGGCGCAGCGCAAATTGCGTGCGCTCGCCGCCTGCGCGCCCGGCTGCGGCGGAAACAATGGCCACGGGCTTGCCCTTCCATGGCGCGCCCCCCCGGCTAAGCCAATCCAGCGCGTTTTTCAGCACGCCCGACGGGGCCTTGTTATATTCGGGGCAAGCAATCACCACCGCATCGGCCCCGGCGATCAGGGCCTTGAGCGTGGCAACTTCCGGCGGGATGCCCTGCGCCTCGATATCCTCGTCAAAGAGCGGCAGGCGCAAATTGCCTTCGGCATAGTCTGCCGGGCCAAAGGCCGTTTGCGCGGCCTGCAACAGCTTGCGGTTCCAGGACTCTTGGCGCAGCGATCCACAAATTCCCACCAGTTTCAAATCCGACATGCCTGCTCCTTTTGTTGCGGCTGAAATTGCCTCTTGCCGGGCAAGCTATGCCTTGGCGCGCGAAAGGCAATCGCGGTTGTGCGCGGGCGCGCAATCTTTCACATTGGGGCAAAGTGCATAGGACAGGGGCCAATATCATGCGGCATGGCGGGCAAATTCTGGTCGATCAGCTAAAGGCACAGGGCGTGCGGCGGGTTTTTTCCGTGCCCGGCGAAAGCTTTCTGGCGGTGCTGGATGGGCTGTATCACTCCGGCATAGAGAATATCGTCTGCCGCCACGAAGGCGCGGCCTGCATGATGGCCGAAGCCCATGGCAAGCTGACAGGCCAGCCGGGGGTGGTATTTGTCACGCGCGGGCCGGGGGCCTGCAATGCCGCCAGCGGGGTGCATGTGGCGCGGCAGGATTCGACCCCGCTTATTCTGTTCGTGGGCCAGATAGACACCGCACACCGCGACAGAGAGGCCTTTCAGGAAGTGGATTACCGCGCCTTTTTCACGCCACTGGCCAAATGGGCGGCAGAGGTGGACGATACCGCGCGCCTGCCCGAATATATCAGCCGCGCCTTTCATCTGGCGCAATCGGGCCGCCCCGGCCCTGTGGTGCTGGCCCTGCCGGAAAACATGCTGTCCGCGCGCGCGGATGTGCCCGATCTGCCCGCCCCGGCCCCGCGCCCGCCCAGCGTTACCGGCGCGCAGATAGATGCGATTGCACAGGCTTTGGCCCGCGCCGCGCGGCCTTTGGTGATTGTGGGCGGCCCGCAGTGGAGCGCGCAGGCCGCCCGCGATCTGGCGCAATTTGCCAGAAGTTGGGGCCTGCCTGTCTGCGCCAGCTTTCGCCGGATGGACAGGATGGACAATGCCCATCCCAATTATGTGGGCGATCTGGGCGTGGGCATGAACCCCAAACTGGCACAGCGCCTGCGCGATGCCGATTGCCTGCTGGTGCTGGGGGCGCGGCTGGGCGATATTGCCACGGGTGGCTACACGCTGGTGGATCCCGCAGCGCCGGGCAAAACGATCCTCCATATCCACCCCGCCCCGGATGAATTGGGGCGCGTCTTTCGCCCCGATCTGGGCCTTGCCCTGCCCGCGCCAGAGGTGGTGGCAGCGCTGGCCGCCCACCCTGCCCACCCGCGCGCGGAGTGGGCGCACTGGGCCGCAAGCGCGCGGGCCGAGTATCTGGGCTGGATCACCCCGCGCGAAACCCCCGGCGCGGTGAAACTGGAACAGGTGATCTGCCAGCTCTCCGACACTCTGCCGCCAGACGCGATTGTGACCAATGGCGCAGGCAATTACGCCGCCTTCCTGCACCGCTATTTCCGCGCGCGCGCCTTTCCCGGCCTTCTTGCGCCCACATCGGGTTCGATGGGCTATGGCCTGCCCGCCGCGATTGCCGCGAAACTGGAACACCCCGCGCGCGAGGTGATCTGCCTTGCAGGCGATGGCTGTTTTCAGATGACATGCGCCGAATTTTCCACCGCCTGCCAATATGGCGCGGCGGTGGTGGTGATTGTGTGCAACAATGGCCAATATGGCACGATCCGCATGCATCAGGAAAAAACCTATCCGGGGCGGGTAAGCGGGACAGCGCTGTTCAACCCCGATTACGCGGCCTTTGCCCGCGCCTATGGCGGCTTTGGCGCGCGGGTAGAGCGGGGGGCGGATTTCCTGCCCGCACTGACCGCCGCACGCGCGGCGGGCGTGCCTGCGATAGTGGAGCTGTGCCTTGACCCTGACGCGCTATCGCCTGCGCTGACCGTGGCAGCCGCGCGCGCTTTGGCCCCCTGAGGGTGCTGGTGGAAAGGTGCGAGGGCGCTGCCCTCGCGCTCCCGGGATATTTGGGCCAAGATGAAAGAGGCAAGGTTGCGCTTATGCCCCGCGTGGCCGGACTGAGTGTGAACATGTGGCGCAAAAAGATATGCGACCACTGTAGCATGAGATTGGGGGGTATGGATCAGAGCGCGAGAAGGCGCGGGAGGTCTGCCATGGCGCGAAAGGGGATCGCGCCTTCCTCTGCCAGCCGCGCGCCATCGTGACCCGGGGCATAGCCAAAGCAGCGCATGCCCGCCGCGCGGGCGGCGCGCGCGCCGGTGGGGCTGTCTTCGATGACCACGCAAGCGGCGGGGTGGTGGCCCATGCTGCGCGCCGCATGCAAGAACAGATCGGGCGCGGGTTTGGGATGGGCCACATCCGTCGCGGCAAAGACATTGGTGGTAAAGCGCGCCGCCAGTTCGGGGTGCTGGCCCAAAGTGGCCGCCATTTTCACCCGCCTGCCATTGGAGCCGATGCAATAGGGCAAGCCCGCCCCTTCCAGCGCGCGCAGCACATCCAGAATGCCGGGGATCATGGGGGTATGATCGGCCAGACGGGCGCAAAGGCGGGGGTAGAACTCCTCGACCCATGTTTCTGGCAGGCGCGCGCCCATTTTGCGCGCCTGCATGGCCAGCCCTGCGATTGTGCCGCCCACAAACAGCGCATCTATCTGGGTATGTTTCAATTCCAACCCATGCGCGGCCAGTTCATCGCACAGATAGCGGGTGGTCAGCGGTTCGCTATCGACGATCACACCATCACAATCGAAAATCACAAGGGCGGGTTTCATGCGGGATCTGCCTTCAGAAAGGTGACATGGCTTTCGCCGTAGCGGCGCTGGTCTTGCAGGGTAAACCCCTTGGGCGCAAGCTGGGGCGCGTTTTCTTCCCAGACCACTTGCGCGCCCGGCGCGATCCAGCCCCCGGCCTGCGCCGAGCCCAGCGCGCGTGCGCCAAGCCCCTGCCCATAGGGCGGATCGAGAAAGACAAGGGTGAAAGCGGGGCCGCGATTTGGCCCCAGATCGGTGGCATCGCGCCGGAAAACCTTTGTCACCCCCATGGCGCGCATTTTCTCTATGTTCTGGCGCAAGAGCGCGCGGGCGCTGGCCCCGTCATCGACAAAGGTGCATTGGCTGGCCCCGCGTGAAAGCGCCTCCAGCCCCAGCGCGCCGGTGCCGGCGAACAGATCCAGCACCCGCGCGCCCTGCAAGGGCGCATGCAGGCTGTTGAGCAGCAGGTTGAACACGGCCTCGCGCATGCGGTCGGATGTGGGGCGCAGATGGGCGGCTTCATCGCCCGCGCCCAGATCGGCCAGTTTCAGCCCGCGCGCCGTGCCGCCAATGATCCTCATGCGCGCAACAGGGATTTGAGATCGGTTGCCGGGTTTTCCAGCGCGGTAGGATCGGGGCTGCGCCCCTGTTCTAGCAACCGCTTGCCCAGCATGAAGGCGCGCGGATCATTCAGCGCATCCACGGCCAGAAAGCGGGGGCCTGCGAAATACCAATGGCTGCGGGCCTCTGCCTGCCGCACCACAACACGGTCATAGCCCGTATTCAGCCCCGCAATCTGCAATTTCATGTCATATTGGTCTGACCAGAACCACGGCAGCGGCACATAGTCCTTGCCCGCGCCCAGCATGTTTTCGGCCACAAGTTCGGCCTGATCTATGGCGTTTTGCACAGATTCCAGCCGCAATCGCCCCCCTTGCCACGGGAAAGAGGCGCAATCCCCCGCCGCCCAGATATGCGGGTCTGAACTGCGGCCCTGCGCATCGGTGCGGATGCCGTTTTCCAGCGCAAGCCCCGCCGCTTCGGCCAATGCGGTGGCGGGCAGAATGCCAATGCCGGTGATGATGAAATCGGCAGGCAGGGTGCGGCCATCCGACAGTTCCACCCCTTCGGCGCGGCCCGTGCCCAGAATGCGGGCCAGCCCTGTGCCCTCCAGTATTTTCACGCCATGTGCGTGGTGCAGCGCGCGCAGCGCGTCAGATGTTTCGGGGGCTGCCACACGTTGCAGGATGCGCGGCGCCATTTCCAGAACTGTTACATCCAGCCCCTTTTTGGCGGCCACGGCGGCGGCCTCCAGCCCGATATAGCCGCCCCCCACAATCACAACGCGCCGCCCCGGCTGGAATTCGGGGGCCAGCCCATCCATATCGGCCAGCCCGCGCACCACATGCACCCCCGCCAGCGCACCGCCAATGGCCGCGGGCAGGCGGCGCGGGACAGAGCCTGTGGCAAGCGCCAGCGCGTCATAGTCCAGCGCCTCCGCCCCCAGATGCACGCGCCGCGCCGCGCGGTCTATTGCGGTAACAGGCGTGCCAATGCGCAGGGTGATCCCCTGTTCGGCATAAAAGCTTTCGGGCCGCAGAAACAGCCGCTCGCGCGTCATATCGCCCAGCAGATAGGCTTTGGACAAAGGCGGGCGCTGATAGGGCGGCACGGGTTCTTCCCCGACCAGTGTAATGGGGCCGCCATGGCCGAGGGCGCGCAGTTTCGCCACCAGAGAGGCCCCGGCCTGCCCCGCCCCGATCACGATGATCTTGTTCATTCTCTTGCCTTTCCCTCTGGCCGCTGCCGCAGGCTATACTATGTTCTGGCCACGGATAACCACAAGAGAACGAGGATCATACCCATGACAATTTCCACAGGCGACAGATTGCCAGATGCCACATTTTCGCGCTTTGGGGCCAATGGGCCAGAGCAGGTGGAGCTTTCCAGCCTGACCACAGGCCGCAAGATCGTGATTTTCGCCGTTCCCGGTGCGTTTACCCCCACCTGCCACAGCGCGCATGTGCCCAGCTTCATCCGCACCAAGGCGGAATTTGACGCCAAGGGCGTGGATGAAATCATCTGCCTGTCGGTGAATGATCCTTTCGTGATGAAAGCCTGGGGCGAGGCCACAGGCGCAACAGAGGCGGGGCTGACATTGCTGGCCGATGGGACAGGCGCGTTTACCAAGGCGATTGGTCTGGATTTTGATGCCCCGCCCGTGGGCCTGATGGGCCGTTCCAAGCGCTATGCGATGCTGGTGGAAGATGGCACAGTCACCGTGCTGCATCTGGAAGAAAGCCCCGGCACATGCGAGGTTTCGGCAGGCGAGGCATTGTTGGCGGCGCTGTGATGGATGGGGCCGCGCTGACAGTTTCGCTATGTGGCGATCTGGGGCAGGTGCAGGCGCCCCAATGGGATGCCTGTGCCAACCCGGCAGCGGCGCGGCCCGCGCTTGATCCCTTCACCACCCATCGTTTTCTCTGGGCGTTGGAGAGGTCAGGCTCTGTCGGCCCCGGCACTGGATGGGAGCCACAGCATATTCTGGTGCATCAGGCCGGGCAGCTGGTGGCCGCCGCGCCGATGTATATCAAGCGCCATTCGCAGGGCGAGTATATCTTTGACCACGCTTTCGCGCAGGGCTATGCGCGGGCGGGCGGGCGCTATTACCCCAAGCTGCAACTGGCCGTGCCCTTCACCCCTGCCACAGGGCGGCGGTTCTTGTGCCGCGCGGGGTTTGAACAGACAGGGGCGGCGGCCATCCTGCAAGCCATGGCGCAGCTTGCGCGCGATCATGGCCTGTCTTCGGCGCATGTCACATTTTGCACACAGGCAGAGGCAGAGTTAGGCCCCGATCAGGGGTATTTGCCCCGCGTGACAGAGCAGTTCCATTGGGAAAACCCCGGCTATGCGGGGTTTGAGGGGTTTTTGGCGGCGCTCTCGTCGCGCAAGCGCAAGAACATCCGCAAGGAACGCGCCAGCGCGCAGGGTTTCGGCGGGGACATCCGCCAGCTTACTGGCGATGCGCTGCAACCGCAGCATTGGGATGCGTTTTGGCAATTCTATCAGGATACCGGCGCGCGCAAATGGGGCACGCCATACCTCACGCGCGAAGTTTTGATATCGTCCAAGACACGATGCGCGATGATGTGCTTTTGGTGCTGGCCGAACGCGCGGGGCAGCCCGTGGCAGGGGCGCTGAATTTCATTGCGCAAAATACGCTTTACGGGCGGTATTGGGGCTGCACAGAGGATCACCCCTGCCTGCACTTTGAGCTGTGCTACTATCAGGCCATGGATTATGCCATAGAGCATGGCCTTGCACGGGTAGAGGCCGGGGCGCAGGGCACACATAAACTGGCGCGGGGCTATCTGCCTGCGCGCGTGCATTCGCTGCACTACTTCCCCGAAGCCGGGTTTCACCGCGCCGTTGCGCAGTATCTGACCGAAGAAAGCCGCGCGATTGACTATGAAATGCGCGCGCTGGCAGACTATGCCCCCTTTCGCAAAGGAGAGAAGAATGGCCGAGAAACTGACTGACCGCACAGCGCTGGAGCCGCTTTTGGAAGCAGGCTGGAACAAGGTGGACGGGCGCGACGCGCTTGCAAAAACCTTTGTCTTTGCAAATTTCATCGAGGCTTTCGGCTGGATGACCCGCGCCGCATTGGTGGCCGAAAAGCTGAACCACCATCCCGAATGGTCGAATGTGTATAAAACCGTGCATGTGGTGCTGACCACCCATGATGCGGGCGGGCTGTCTGATCTGGATGTGACTTTGGCGCAGAAGATGGATGCTTTGGCGCGGTAAGGGGGGGTGCCTTCGCCCGCGCGCTTTCGTCCAGGCGAGGGCGCAGGTGGAGAGGTGCGAGGGCGCTGCCCTCGCGCTCCCGGGATATTTTTTCCAAGATGAATGGGACAAGCGGCGCGAGACCACCCCACCAATGGCCGCAGGCCGGCGCGCATCTGTGGGCGCGCGCCCCTGATTTCACACTGGCCTTGGCCCGCATTTGCGCGTATCGGCTGGGGCATGAGTGATCAGACTTTCCCCATATTTCTGGCCTGCCTTCCGGGTTTGGAACCCGTGCTTGCGCAAGAGGCGGCGGTCTTTGGCTTTGCCCCCGCAACCGCCGTTCCCGGCGGGGTAGAGGTGCAGGGCGGTTGGCGCGATATCTGGCGGGCTAATCTGTGGCTGCGCGGCGCAAGCCGCGTTCTGGTGCGCATTGGCAGTTTCCGCGCCATGCATCTGGCCCAGTTGGACAAACGCGCGCGCAAATTTCCATGGGCCGAGGTGCTGCGCCCCGATATCCCTGTGCGGATAGAGGCCAGCTGCACCCGCTCACGCATTTATCATCAGGGCGCGGCGGCGCAGCGGATAGAAACCGCGATTGCCGAAACACTGGGCGCGCCGATTGATCCCGCCGCCGATTTGCGGCTGATGGTGCGCATAGAGGATGATCTTGTCACCTTCTCTATGGATACATCGGGCGAAGGGTTGCACAAGCGCGGCCATAAACTGGCCACGGGCAAGGCCCCTTTGCGCGAAACCATGGCCGCGCTGTTGCTGCGCCAGATGGGGTTTGATGGCAGCCAGACGGTGCTAGACCCGATGTGCGGATCGGGCACATTCGTGATAGAGGCCGCAGAGCGTGCCATGGGCCTTGCGCCGGGGCGCGCGCGCGATTTCGGCTTTGAACGGCTGGCAAGCTTTGACGCAAAAGCCTGGCAGGCCCTGCGCGCGCATGTCACGCCCCGCGACATGCCAGTGCAGTTTTTCGGCTATGACCGCGATCAGGGCGCGATTGCCAATGCCAGCGCCAATGCCGCGCGGGCGGGGGTGGCGGGCTGCACCCGCTTTGCCTGCCAGCCCCTTGGCGCCTTGCTCCGCCCCGATACCGCGCCGGGTTTGGTGATGGTCAACCCGCCCTATGGCGGGCGCATTGGCAATGCGGCGCTGCTTTATGGCCTATATGCCAGCTTTGGCACAGTGATGAAGGCGCAGTTCAAGGGCTGGCGGGTGGGGATGGTCACATCGGAACGCAAGCTGGCCCATGCCACGGGCCTGCCTTTCACCGCAGGGCCAATCCTGCCGCATGGCGGGCTGAAAGTGCAGTTTTACCAAACCCCGCCTTTGTGACAGGCAGGGTCTATTTCTTTGGCGCGGCGTCCGGATCGGGCTGGCTGATACCTTTGAAAATCCGCTTCAGCGGAAAGGCCCACAGAATGCCCAAAACCACATAGATCACCAATTCCAGCAGGAATGGCGGGCGGTCAAACAGCATCATCACATTCAGCGCAACAACGATATAGAGCGGCAATGCCACTACAAGCGCAAACAGCGCCCAACGTCTGCGGGCTTTCCAGGAGAGTGTCATCAATCTGCAAACGGGTCCGTTACTAGAATTGTGTCATCGCGTTCGGGTGAAGTGGAAAGTAGGGCGACCGGGCAATCAATCAACTCTTCCACGCGGCGCACATATTTGATGGCATTTGCAGGCAATTCCGCCCAGCTGCGCGCCCCTTCGGTGGATTCGCTCCAACCCGGCAATTCCTCGTAGATCGGTTTGCAGCGGGCCTGCGCCTCGGCGGCGGTGGGCAGGTAATCCAGCCTTTCGCCATCCAGATCATAGCCCACACAGATTTTCAGCACCTCGAACCCGTCCAGCACATCCAGCTTGGTCAGCGCAATTCCGGTAACGCCGGATGTGGCGCAGGTCTGGCGCAGCAGGCAGGCATCAAACCAGCCGCAACGGCGCTTGCGCCCGGTGGTGGTGCCAAATTCATGGCCGCGCGTGCCAAGGCGTTCGCCATCGGCATCATGCAATTCGGTCGGGAAGGGGCCTTCGCCCACGCGGGTGGTATAGGCTTTCACAATGCCCAGCACAAAATCTATCGCGCCGGGGCCAACGCCGACACCTGTTGCCGCCTGCCCGGCGATGACATTGGAAGAGGTGACATAAGGATATGTCCCGAAATCCACATCCAGAAGCGCGCCTTGCGCCCCTTCAAACAAAATCCGCTTGCCCGCTTTGCGCTTGTCGTTCAGCACTTTCCACACAGGGGCCGCGAATTTCAGGATTTCGGGCGCAATTTCACGCAAGGCCGCCAGCAGGGCGGCACGATCCACCGGCTCCAACCCCAGCCCGGCGCGCAAGGCGTTGTGATGTACCAATGCGCGGTCGATGCGGGTTTGCAAGGTGGCATCATCGGCCAGATCGGCCACGCGGATCACGCGGCGGCCAACCTTGTCTTCATAGCACGGGCCAATCCCGCGCCCGGTTGTGCCAATCTTGGCAACAGAGTTCTGATTTTCGCGCGCGCGATCCAATTCGCCATGGAAAGGCAGGATCAGCGGCGTATTTTCCGCGATCATCAGCGTTTCGGGGGTTATTTCAACCCCTTGGGCGCGGATGGTTTCAATCTCGCGCAGCAGGTGCCAGGGATCAAGGACAACACCATTGCCAATGACCGACAACTTGCCGCCACGCACCACCCCCGAAGGCAGCGCGTGCAGCTTATAGACCTTGCCATCAATCACCAGCGTATGACCGGCATTATGCCCGCCCTGAAAGCGCGCGACCACATCGGCGCGCTCTGACAGCCAATCCACAATCTTGCCTTTCCCCTCGTCACCCCATTGGGCGCCGACAACGACGACATTGGCCATCTGCTTTCCTTTCCGCGATATGCAGTCCGTGGCCCTAATATCCTTCCTGCGCGCACAGTGAAACCCGAAATAGCGTCTGCACCCGGCGTATGGATGAAAGAAACAGGGGTTGCGGCAGGCCCGCACAGGCCCTAAGTAAGCGCCATGTTAAAACGCGGGTTATCCTGATGCAAAATGTCGTGCTTATTGTCCATCTTCTGCTGGCGCTGTCGCTGATTGGCGCTGTGCTGGTGCAGCGGTCTGAAGGTGGGGGGCTTGGCATTGGCGGGGGCGATGGCGCACCGGGCGCGGGGCGCCCACCGCTGACAGCCATGGCCAAGCTGACATGGGCCTTGGCAGCCGCGTTTATCGCCACATCGCTGACATTGACAGTGATTGCCGCGCAGCAATCTTCCACCACCTCGGTTCTGGACAGGCTGGGCGTGCCCACACCCTCCAGCGCGCCGGCGCTTCCTGCCCTGCCGGGCAGTGACAGCCTGCTGCCGCCGCCGGTGACGGATGACAGCCTGGCCCCGCCCGCTGCCGACTAAGAGTACTACAATCTCTGGTAGGCGTTGCATTTTTACCCGCTTCATTTTGCGGGTATCTTGCAGTTTGGGGAAATCTGGCCTATAGGTCAAACCCCGTGATGGTCGGTGCGCTGGCGCAGGCGATACACCCAATTGAACACAAAAATCACGGGGGACGCGACACATGGCGCGGTATATTTTCATTACAGGCGGTGTTGTGTCCTCGCTGGGCAAGGGGCTTGCCTCTGCGGCGCTGGGGGCGCTGTTGCAGGCGCGGGGCTTTACCGTGCGGCTGCGCAAGCTTGATCCCTATCTGAACGTCGATCCCGGCACCATGTCGCCCTTTGAACATGGCGAAGTGTTTGTCACCGATGATGGCGCCGAAACCGATCTGGATCTGGGCCATTACGAACGGTTTACGGGCGTTGCCGCGCGGCGCACTGATTCGGTTTCCTCCGGGCGCATCTATTCCAATGTGCTGGAAAAGGAACGCCGGGGCGATTACCTGGGCAAAACCATCCAAGTCATTCCGCATGTCACCAACGAGATCAAGGATTTCCTGGCCATCGGCGCGGATGAGGTGGATTTCATGCTGTGCGAGATTGGCGGCACAGTGGGCGATATCGAAGGGCTGCCGTTTTTCGAGGCCATTCGCCAATTCAGCCATGAACGCCCGCGCGGCCAGTGCATTTTCATGCATCTTACACTTCTGCCCTATCTGGCCGCATCGGGAGAGTTGAAAACCAAACCCACGCAGCATTCGGTAAAAGAATTGCAAAGCATCGGCATTGCGCCCGATGTGCTGGTCTGCCGGTCAGAACAGCCGATCCCGGAGAAGGAACGCCAGAAAATCGCATTGTTTTGCAATGTGCGGCCAGAGGCGGTGATCCCCGCCTATGATCTGAAATCCATCTATGAAGCGCCGCTGGCCTATCACCGGGCGGGCCTTGATCAGGCGGTGCTGGATGCCTTTGGCATAAATCCCGCCCCCCGCCCCAATCTGGAACGCTGGGAAGATGTGATGGACAGGCTGAAAAACCCCGAAGGCGATGTGCGTATCGCCATTGTGGGCAAATATGTGCAGCTTGAAGATGCGTATAAATCCATCAAGGAAGCGCTGGTGCATGGCGGCATTGCCAACCGCGTGCGCGTGCATGTGGATTGGATAGATGCCAGCGTCTTTGACAGCGCAGATCCCGGCCCCGCGCTGGAAGCCTATCATGCAATTCTGGTTCCCGGCGGGTTTGGAGAGCGCGGCACAGAAGGCAAAATTCGCGCCGCCACCTATGCGCGCGAAAAGAAAATCCCCTATTTCGGGATTTGTCTGGGCATGCAGATGGCCTGTATCGAAGCCGCGCGCAATCTGGCCGATATTCCCGATGCCGGTTCGGAAGAATTTGACCACGAGGCCGGGCAAAAGCGCTTTACCCCCGTTGTCTATCACCTGAAAGAATGGGTGCAGGGCAATCACAAGGTGGAACGCCGCGTGGGGGATGACAAAGGCGGCACCATGCGTCTGGGCGCCTATTCGGCCACGCTGAAAGACGGCTCGCGCGTGGCACAGATTTACGGCACCACCCGCATAGAAGAACGCCACCGCCACCGCTACGAGGTGGACACAAAGTTTCGCGCGGCACTGGAAGGCAAGGGCCTGACATTTTCGGGCATGTCGCCGGATGGCAAATTGCCAGAGATTGTAGAGCATGAAAACCACCCGTGGTTCATTGGCGTGCAATTTCACCCCGAACTCAAATCCAAACCCTTCGACCCTCACCCCCTGTTCGCCGATTTCGTGCGCGCGGCGGTAGAGGTCTCGCGGCTGGTATAAGCCGCATCTGGCCATAGGTTCTGGCCCCGCGCTTGGGGGCAACAGCGCCGCGCGCCATGTCGCCCGCGCGCGCCCCTTTGTCGCGCTTGGGCGGGCCTGCGCCCGCGCCCTGCGCCAGATTGCCCCTATGGATCAGACAGCCCCGCCCGATTTGCGCCCTGATTTGCGCCTGTCAGACCGCCCCGCATGGGGCTATCTGCTGCGCGATTTTCTGGAAATGTATCGCATCATCCCGGCAGGGGGCAGCGCCAAAATCCGCGCGCATCAGCGGCTGGTGCGCGAAAAGATCACCGCCGTATTGCGTGCCGATCCCCCCTTGCGACCAGCCGAAGGCAGCGCCCGGCCTGTGACAACACATCTGCAACGCGCGCTCGACCAAGGGCGCAATGGCGCCATGAGCCGCGTGATCCGCAGCATAGACGGGCTGGCGGGCCAGCTCAGCTGGCAATATGGCTATGAAAAAGTGCCGCGCGGGCTGGATCAGAAATATGCCTATGCCGAATTGCTTGGCCCCACTGGCCCGGTCACAAGCGATCAGATCATTCTGGGGCTGGTCTTGTTTGCGCCGGGCTGCATTTACCCCAATCACGCGCATGACGGGATTACCGAAAGCTATATCTGCCTGTCAGGCGCGATGTCGCAGAATGATCAAGGCGTGTATGTGCCCGGTTCCATGATCTTCAATCCGCCGGGGCAGATGCACCGCATTACCGTGGCCGATCTGGAACCCTCGCTTCTGGCCTATGCCTGGGTGGGGCCTGTGGAAAAGCTGATTTCGCAAAAAATGGTATTCAGCCGCAAACCGCGCAAGCCCGCATAGGGCAGCGGCCCGGCAGGGCTGGCCTTTTACGCCGGAATCCGCATAGTGCGCCCCAGCGACAGAATGAAAGGATATCCGATGAGCACTGCCTACGACGCGCGCCTTGCCGAACTTGGCCTGACGCTGCCCAACGCCCCCGCCCCTGCGGCCAATTATGTGCCCTATGTGCAAAGCGGGTCGCTGGTCTTTATCTCTGGCCAGATCAGTGCCGGGCCAGAGGGGTTGATCTGCGGCAAGCTGGGCGATGACATGGCCGCCGAACAGGGGCAAGACGCCGCGCGCGCCTGTGGGCTGGCGCTGATTGCGCAGTTGCGCGCGGCCTGTGGCGGCGATCTGTCGCGCCTGCGCCGGGTGGTAAAGCTGACAGGCTTTGTCAATTGCACCCCCGATTTCACCGATCAGCCCAAGGTGGTAAATGGCGCCTCTGATCTGATGGTGGCCGTGTTTGGCGATGCCGGGCGTCATGCCCGCGCGGCTGTGGGCGCGCCCTCTCTGCCCCTGGGTGTGGCCGTAGAGGTGGAAGGGATTTTCGAAATCGCCTAAGCGCCGCGCGCGCGCTGCCCGATGGGCTTGGCCGACAGGCCAGGCCCGCGGCCCCGCTTGCGCTTTGGCCCTGTCCCCCCTACTGTAACGCAAACCCGAATTGCGGAGTGTTCGATGCTGTCCCTGATCCAGATTGTGTTGCTTGTGCTAAGTGTTGTGCAATTCATCATCATTGCGCATATCATCCTGAGTTGGTTGATAAATTTTCAGGTTCTCAGCCTGCGTTCGCCCCTTGTTGCCTCTATCTGGGATGGCACAAACCGGCTGGTAGAGCCGATTTATTCCCGCATCCGCCAGTTTCTGCCCGATCTGGGCGGGATAGATCTGGCGCCCCTTGTTGCCCTGCTGGCGATTTATGCAATCCGTATTATCCTGATCAATAACGCCTCGGTCTTTATCTAGGCCCATGCCCAACCCCCTGCCCGAACCGCTGGATACCGTGCTGCGGCGCGTCTTTGGCTTTGATGCCTTCCGCCCCGGACAGGCAGAGATTGTCGAAGCCGTGCTGGCAGGGCGCGACACTCTGGCCATCATGCCAACGGGCGGCGGGAAATCCCTGTGTTTTCAACTGCCCGCGCTGTGCCGCGCCGGGCTGACTGTTGTCATCTCTCCGCTTATCGCGCTGATGCGCGATCAGGTGCGGGGGTTGCAGGAATTGGGCGTGGCCGCTGGCGCGCTGACCTCTGGCAATACCGAGGCAGAGACAGAGGCCGTCCACCGCGCCCTCTCGCGCGGCGAGTTGAAGCTTCTCTACCTCGCGCCCGAACGTCTGGCCTCGCTTGGCACGATGGATATGCTGCGCCGCGCCGGGGTGGGGCTGATTGCCGTGGACGAAGCGCATTGCGTCAGCCAATGGGGCCATGATTTCCGGCCCGATTACCTGCGCATTGGCGAGTTGCGCAGCACTCTGAATGTGCCCCTTGCCGCCTTCACCGCCACAGCCGATGCCGAAACGCGGGCAGAGATTATAAAGCGGCTCTTTGCCCATAGCAGCCCGCAAATCTTTCTGCGCGGCTTTGACAGGCCAAATATCACCCTGAATTTCAGTGTCAAAAACCGCCCGCGCGAGCAGATTTTGGCCTATGCCCAAGCGCAAAAGGGGCAATCGGGGATTGTCTATTGCGGCACACGCGCCCGCACAGAGGCGATTGCCCAGGGCCTGCGCGCGGCAGGCCACAACGCCCGCGCCTATCATGGCGGCATGGAAGCCGATGAACGCCGCGCCGTGGAAGAGTTGTTTCAGCGCGAGGATGATCTGATCGTGGTGGCCACAGTGGCCTTTGGGATGGGCGTGGACAAGCCCGATATCCGCTGGGTGGCCCATGCCGATTTGCCCAAATCCATAGAGGGCTATTATCAGGAAATCGGGCGCGCGGGGCGTGATGGCGCCCCTGCCGATACGCTAACACTCTATGGCCCCGATGATATCCGCCTGCGCCGCGCCCAGATAGATGAAAGCCCCGCACCCTTGGAACGCAAACAGGCCGATCACGCGCGGCTCAACGCGCTTCTGGGGCTGGCAGAGGCCACGGCCTGCCGCCGCCAGGTGCTGCTGTCTTATTTTGGCGAAGCGTCCCAACCCTGCGGCAATTGCGATCTTTGTGCCAGCCCGGTGCGGCTGTTTGATGCCACAACCCCGGTGCGCAAGGCGCTATCGGCCATTTTGCGCACGGGCGAAAGCTTTGGCGCGGGCCATCTGATCGATATCCTGACAGGCAAACCCACCCCCAAAGTGCGCGACAGGGGGCATGATGCGCTGCCCACATTTGCCGCCGGGCGCGATATGAGCGCCGCGCGCTGGCAGGCCGTGTTCCGGCAAATGATGGGGCGCGATCTGATCCGCCCCGACCCCGAACGCCACGGCGCCTTGCGCATGACAGAGGCCGCCCGCCCCATTCTGCGCGGAGAGGCCGAAATCCATCTGCGCGAAGACACAATCACAAGCGCACAAGACCGCCCCGCCGTGCGCGCGCTGGTGGCTGATGAAGATGCACCGCTTCTCTCTGCGCTCAAGGCCAAGCGCCGCGCGCTGGCAGAGGCCGCGCGCGTGCCCGCCTATGTAATCTTCACGGATCGCACCTTGATAGAGATGGCCGAAACCCGGCCCGACAGCATGGATGCGATGGCGCGGATTTCGGGCGTGGGGGCCACCAAGCTGGAACGCTATGGGCCAGAATTTCTGGCCGTCATCACAGGCGCGGCCCCCATGCCCGCCCATCCGCAGCGCCGCAAACTGGCCGGGCGCGCGGCAGCCAGCTTGTATGACGCGCTGTTTGACGTGGCGCAGGGGTTGGAACGTGGCGCAACAGGGGGCGACAAGCTGCTGACTCTCTCACCCGCCCCCCTGCGCGCCATTGCCGAACGCCGCCCCGCCACACTGGGCGATCTGGCGCAAATTCGCGGCATGGATGGCGCGCGGCTGGAACGCTTTGGCCCGGCACTGCTGGAACAGGTGCAGATGGAATAGCGGCCCCGTGCCACAGCCGCGCCAGAATGGAAGGACAACGCGCATGTATCCGATATTTCGCTACCTGTGGGGCAAGGTGCAAACCCGCAAGGCCACCCCGCTGGACATGGGCGCGACACATATCTCGCAACATCGCTGCTGGCCCTGGGATCTTGATCCGTGGATAGAGCTGAACAATGGCCGCACCCTGACATTGTATGATCTGGGGCGCATTCCCATGGCGCAGCGCATGGGGCTGACCACAATCCTGCCCGCCCATGGCTGGGGCATAACAGTTGCGGGCAATGCCACGCGCTACCGCCGCCGCATTCGCGCATTCGCAAAGTTTGAAATGCGCTCGCGCTGCCTGGGCTGGGATGCGCGGTTTTTCTATATCGAACAGGCGATGTGGCTGGGCGCGGAATGTGCCAATCACATCATCATCCGCACGGCCATTACCTCGGCCCAAGGGATTGTGCCGCCCGCCCAAGTGGTCGCCGCGATGGGCTTGCCAGAGGCAAGCCCCGCCCTGCCCGACTGGGTGCAAGCCTGGGGCGCGGCAGAAGCCCGCCGCCCCTGGCCGCCAGAGCTTTAGAACCTACCCACCATCGGGCGCACGGCTTGCGCCTGTGTCTCAGGGTTTCGGGCGGCGGGGCGGGGCGCTGCCGCCTTTGCCCGCGGGCTTGAACCCCGGCTTGCCAGCCGGTTTTCCGCCAGGCGCCGCCTTTGTGCGCGGTTTGCGCGCGGGTGCAGCCGCACCGGGGGGCGTAAAGCGGGCAGAGGTATCGCGCGCATCGCTGCGCGGGGCGGGCGCGGGTTTGGCGCGGTCGGGCTTTGCACCGGGGCGCGGGGCTGGCTTGCCCTTGAAGGGTTTTCCCGCTGGCCGCTCGCCCCGATCCTCGCCCCACTCCTTGCGCGGCGCATCAGATTTGAAGCGCGGCTTGTCGCTGGCCCCGGCCTTGTAGGCAGGCTTGGCCGGGCGCGGTGCATCGGGGTTATAGGCGGGCTTTTCACGGCGCGCATCTGCCTTATAGGCGGGCTTGGCGCGCGCGGGGCCATCGGGGTTATAGCTTGGCTTTTCGCGGCGTTCATCGCTTTTATAAGCCGGTTTCGGGCGGGCAGAGGCGCGCGGCGCATCCGGGTTATAGGCAGGCTTGGCCCGCGCCGGGGCGCGCGGGGCATCGGGATCATAGCTTGGCTTTTCGCGCCGTTCGTCTGCCTTATAGGCTGGTTTCGGGCGCGTATCGGGCTTTTGCCAGGGCTTGTCATCGCCGCCCCCTTCGGCACGCGGGGGGCGCGCGGGTTTGGGCTTGGGGCCAGAGGGGGCATAGGCGGGTTTAGGGCGAGGCCCATCAGAACGGGGGCGATCAGGGCGCGCAACCTCGTTGCGGCGGCCATCCCCGCGCCCGCCCGAACCCAGCGCAAATTCAGGCGCAGACTCCAGCTCGCGCACAGTGATATCTTTTTCCAGCACCGCACCCGCACCCAGACGCGCAAAGAAAGGTGCCACATCATCTTCGCGGATTTCCACGAATGTTTCACTCGATTGCACGCGAATCGCGCCAATCGCGCCGCGCTCCAACCCACCGGCACGGCACAAAAGCGGCAACAGCCAGCGCGCCTCTGCCTGCTCATCCTGCCCGATGGACAGCGCCAGCCACTTGCTTGGCCCGAAATCCTGCTGCCTGGATTTGGCGGGCTTGGCATCTGGGGGCAGCAAATCTTCGGGCGGGGCGTTGCGCGCCTGATACAGGCGCAAATACCCTGCCGCGATCTGTTCGGGCGCGTATTGCGCCAACAGTTTCGCGGCGAAAACTTCCTGTTCGGCGCTTAGCGGCGTGTTCCAATCGGGATCACTCAGCAAGCGTTCTTCATCCTTGCGCCACACATCCTCTGCCGAAGGCGCGGTTGTCCATTCGGCTGTCAGCTTGGCCCATTTCAACAGGCGCTCGGCCTTGCCCACAATCTTGGGCGGCACGATCAGCGCCGAAATGCCCTTGCGCCCGGCCCGGCCTGTGCGGCCAGAGCGGTGCAACAGCGTTTCGCCATTGCTTGGCAAATCGGCGTGAATAACCAGTTCCAGACTGGGCAAATCAATCCCGCGCGCGGCCACATCGGTGGCCACACACACCCGCGCGCGCCCGTCGCGCATGGCTTGCAGCGCATGGCTGCGCTCTGTCTGGCTCAACTCTCCCGATAGGGTAACCGTCTGGATACCCCGGTTTGTCAGCCGCGCCGACAAATGCGCAACAGAGGCGCGGGTATTGGCAAAGACAATCGCGCTTTGGGCATCATGATAGCGCAGCAGGTTGAAAATGGCGTTTTCGCTGTCACTTTCGGCCACGCGCAACGCCTGATAGGAAATATCCGTGTGCTGCTGGGTCTTGCTCAGGGTGTTCACGCGCTGCGCATCGCGCTGATAAGATTGCGCCAGTTTCGCAATCATGGGCGAAACAGTGGCGGAAAACAGCAAGGTGCGGCGCTCTGCCGGGGCCTCGCTTAGAATGAATTCCAGATCTTCGCGAAAGCCCAGATCCAGCATTTCATCGGCTTCATCCAGCACCACGGCGCGCAGACCGCTCAGATCCAGCGCACCACGATTGATATGGTCACACAGCCGCCCCGGCGTGCCAACAACAATATGCACACCGCGTTCCAGCACGCGCCGTTCCTGCCGGCTGTCCATGCCCCCCACGCAAGAGGTGACAACCGCGCCGGTGCGCGCATAAAGCCAGCCAAGTTCGCGCATCACCTGCAAGGCCAGTTCGCGTGTGGGCGCAACCACCAGCGCCAAAGGGGCGGCGGCCGGGCCAAATTGCGCATCATCGCCCATCAGCGTATGCGCAATGGCCATGCCAAAACCCACCGTCTTGCCAGAGCCGGTTTGCGCGGAAACCAGCAAATCGGAATCGGCCAATTCGGGCGCGGTAACAGCTTCTTGAACGGGGGTTAGAGTGTCAAACCCGCGCTCGGCGAGTGCTTCTGACAAGGCAGTGATCATGTCGGGGTATATCCAAAATCTATCGGCAGGGTTGCCAAGGAAAGTCGGCAAAGCCGCACCAAACCCGGCGCATAGCGAACCATGCGTGCCTTGTATAGAACTCTTTGGCCCGAATTACCACAAAAACCCCGCCTTGGCGGAAATGCCACAGGCGGGGCGGGGTAGCTGCGCCTTGCACGGCCTATGGCCGCGCAAGGCGGGGGGGTTAGCCGCGCGCGGCCATTGTGGCGCGTGTCCACCAATCCAATTCGCCCAGCATCGCATCGGCAGAGCCGCCAATCGTGCCTTCAATGCTGGACATGGGTTTGGGATCACCGCCCAGCGGGTGCACGCTGAAGAAATCACCCCCGCCAATATGCACGGCAGAGCGGGTAGAGGCCATCTGCAACTCTATCCCAATGGTGCGCAGATGTTCCGCCGCGCGGGTGCCGCCAACTGCGCCATAGCTGACAATCCCAAAGGCCTTGCGGTTCCATTCCACATAGGCCTGATCCAGCGCATTCTTCAGCGCGCCCGTGATGGAGCGGTTATATTCCGGGGTGACAAAGATAAAACCGTCAAATTTTGCAATGGTTTCCTGCCATGCGCGCGCGGCGGCATTTTCAGACGGAACCCAGGCATTCGATGCCACTTCATTGAACAAGGGCAGATCAAAGGATTTCAGGTCAACCAGCTCCACCTCCCAATCGCCACGCGCTTTGGCGCGTTCGGCAATCCATTCGGCAGGGGCAGAGGCAAAACGCGAATCGCGGGTAGAGCCGATGATGACAGCAATACGGGGTGTAGCAGACATGGTGTTCTCCGGGTTATGATATGGCGCTCTATCTGCGCTTTTCGCCTGCCCAAGAAAACGCCTATGCCCGCACAGGGGCTGTGCGAAATGTGCCAATGCGCGCCAGCGCGCCTTAATAAAGCCCTGCAGTTTTCACGAAAATTCGCCGCAAAGGCCACAGTTTTGACGTAATTTTGGCCCGCTCCGCACCATACGCGCTTCGCACTCTCCATCTTGGGTGACTATGACAAGGTGGGGTTATGCGGCTGCAGGCGCTTGCGCATGCCCAGACGGGTATTGCGCTATTTGATACGCCAATAACGGCCTCGGTTTTATGGCAATCGCCTTCGGGCGCGGCGATATTGCTGACATCTTCGGGGCGCAACGGGGGGCTTGGCAGTTGGCGCATTGGCCCGGACGGCCAGTTGGAGGCCATGGGCCAAACCGTCTATGCCCATTTCGCCGCGCGAGATGGGCTGGTTCTGGCGCCGCTGCTGGGCGAGATGGTGGCGTTTTTCGGGGCAACGGGTACGCATTTTCGCGGCATTGCCATCAATCCCGATGGCACGCTTGGCCCGGTGCGCGCCGTCAGCTTTGCCCATGTGGAACGCGAGACACTGGCGGGCGATACCAGCTTTCTGCCGCTCTGGGCCGTGCAACGAGAGCTTGCTGCACCGGGGTTTGAAGCTGATCTTGGCTGGCGCAACACCACCGCTTTTGCCGCCGCCCCCGATGGCGGCTATCTGCTGGCCGGCAATCTGGACAGCGCCATCACCCGGCTGGACACAGGCACGGCGCCGGAAAAACTGGGGGCGGAGCTGGGCATATCCGCCCCCACGGGGCTGGTGGTGCTGGGCGATCGGGTGGTGGTGGCGGGGGCTGCAGGGTCGTCCCTGTCGGTGCTGCGCGCCCAGGGGGGGGAGTATCTGGCAACCGATCATGTGATAGATACCAACGCCACCGCCTTTCGCCGCGTGCAGGCCATTTCCGGGCTGCGTGCCGACACCGCGCAAGGGCCGCTTGATCTGGTTTTTGCCGGTGGCAATGATCACGGCATCAGCGCCTTTGCTGTCACGCCTGATGGCTGGCTGGTCTGGCTGGATACGTTTTTTGATACCCCGCAGACAGGGATTTTCGATATCTCGTCCTTGCAGGCGGTGCAGCAGGGCAGTGATATTGTGATCACCGCCACCTCGCACCGCGATGCGGGGGTAACTGTGCTGCGCCTGCCCTTGGGCAATTTCGGCGGCATGGTGGAAAACGGGCAGGGCACGGCGCAAGACAATATTCTTGTTGCGCGGCCCGGCATGGCGCATCTCTCTGCCGGGGGTGGGGCGAATATCTTTGTGATCCGCCCGCAAGATACGGCCATCACGATCACCGGCTTTGCCCCTGGTCTGGACAGGCTGGATCTCAGCGCCTGGCCCATGCTGCGCGATATCAGCCAGTTTCAGTTTCAAACCCGGCCAGATGGCGCATGGATCGGCTATCGGGGCTATGAGTTGCATATCACCTCGCGTTCTGGCGCGGCACTCGCGCTGCAAGATGTCTTTCCCCTTGGGCTATCGGGGCCAGATCGGGTGATGATCCTGACAGAGGAAGAATTGCTGGGCGCTTTGGCCGGAGCGGCCCCAACACCGCCCCCCACCCCGGAGCCAGAGCCGGAGCCAGTGCCAGAACCGGAGCCAGAGCCAGAGCCAGAGCCAGTGCCGGAACCGGAGCCAGTACCGGAACCAGTGCCAGCACCGGAGCCGGAGCCAGAGCCAGAGCCAGCCCCGCCGCCGGAAGCACCCCCGCCATCAAACCCACAACCCGAACCGCAGCCAACTCCAACTCCAACTCCAGAACAGCCCCCGCACCTTGGCACAAGCGGTGCGATCCTGAGCGCGCAAAGCTTCAAGGGCCGCCCCCTTGGCGGGGCACTTGTGCAATTCACCTTGCAAGATGGGGGCCAAAATACAGTGCAGGCCCCCAGTAGCGGCGAAATATTTCTGCCCGATCTGGCAATTGCCCAGATAAATGCCACGCGCCCCTGGACTATGGCGGCAGGAGATCCCCGGATCACCGTGCTGGATGCGCTGGATGTGCTGCGCATGGCGGTGGGCCTGACCCCCTCTTTCGGCCCCGCGCAGCCCCAGCATTTTGTCGCCGCCGATCTGAACGCCGATGGCCGCATCACAGTGCTGGATGCGCTGGAAGTGCTGCGCGCCGCAGTCGGGCTGCCATCCGCCAATAGCCCGCGCTGGGTTTTCTTCGATGCCAATATGGACTGGGACAGCCTGTCCCTAAGCCGCAATTCCACCCATGTGCCGCGCGGGATAGAGGTGGGGGAAGATTGGACGGGCGGCGATTTCGCCCTGCAAGGCATTCTTCTGGGCGCCATGAGCGATGTGATCTAGTATTTGCACCTGCGACAGGGTTCTGCCATTGGGGGGGGGGGCGGCTATGGGGGAGTGGGGACAGTCGATTTGCCCTTTTGCGCGGAATCGAGGACGCAGGCCGCCGCGCATTGCTGTTCCACCGCGCCCCTTAAGGCATCACGTCCAACACAGGGCAGCGCCCGGCCGCGGGTGGGCGCTCTGACATCTGTGGTCTGCAGTTTATCTCACAATCCCCCGTGACCTCGATCCCCGCGCCTGTGGCAGCAAAGCGCCCGCCCTGGGGGCGGTCGGGCGCTGCCCGGGGGGCCTGCGGCCCCTGTTAACCGGGCTTGGTGCGGGGATTGGCCGGGGAGAACGTGAACGTCCCCAACCCGCTCAAACCTGCCCTTGGGTATCTGGTGCGGGCTGCAAACCACCAGCCCGGCGCTATTCGCGAAAGGCACGCTCTTTCACGCGCACAACCGGCCTTGTCAGATAATCCAGCACGGTTTTGCGGCCCGCGATCATATCCACCTCTGTAACCATGCCGGGCATCACTTCCACCACCAGCCCATCGGCATCCAGAAAGTTGCCTTCGGTGCGGATATGGACGATGAAAAATTCCTGCGCGTCGCGGTCAGACCGGATGATGGCATCTGCGCCAATGCGCGTAATCTCTCCGCGCAGGCTGCCATAGCGGGCGAAATCATAGGCCGTCACCTTCACCCGCACGGGCTGGCCGGGATAGACAAAGGCAATATCTGACGGGCGCACCCATGCCTCTACCAACAGCGTGTCATCCAGCGGCACAATCTCTATCAAATCCTCTCCGGGGCGGGCCAGCGCGCCAAGGGTGGTGCGGTGAATGCGGTTCACCACCCCGCGCAAGGGCGCGCGCATCACCGCGCGTTCGGCCCTGTCGCGCAGCGCGGGCAGGCTGGGTTCCAGCGCCGCCAATTCGGCGGTGCTGAGTGCCAGATCAGACAGGGCGGCGGCGCGGTGGCGTGCGCGCAGGGCGCGGATCTGGTCATCAATCTCATCCAGCGCCGCTTGCATCCGCGCCAGCCCGGCGCGCGCGCGGGTTTCGCGCCCGCGCCATTCGCTGTCACGGCGGCGCAAATCCAGAAGCGTGGTTTCCGGCTCCAGCCTGCGGGCGACAAGGGGTTCCATCATCGCGCGTTCCTCGGCCAGAACGGCCAGAATTTCGCGCGCGCTGTCCATTTCGGCCACAGCTTCGGCAAATTGTTCCTGCCGCTGAAAGCGCTGGCGTTCCAGTATCGCCACTTCAGAGGCCAGTTCATCTTGCCGCGCCTGATAGAGCGCCAGTTCCGAACGCACCACGGCGGGGGCCTGCGCCACCAGCACTGGCGCAAATTCCAGCGCCGCACCGTCAATCTCTGCCTGCAGGCGCGCAATGCGCGCCATCAGCCCATAGGCGCGCTGTTGTTCCTGATCCAGCTGGCTGGCCAGTTGCGTGCCGTCCAACTCCATCAAGATATCACCCTGCGCCACCACATCGCCCTCGGCCACATGCAGGGCCTGCAAAATCCCCGGCTCTGTTGCCTGAATGATCTGGATATCTTGCGAGGGCACAATGCGCCCCTCGGCGCGGGTGACATCATCAATCTCTGTCAGGGCGGCCCACACACCGGATGCCAGCAAAAACACCAGAATAACACCCAAAAGCAGGCTGCCGCGCCAGCTTTGGCGGCCCTGCATCTCTTGCGCCAATGCCTCCAGATCCCGCCTATGCGCCATCTGCCCCCCCGCGCGGCTGCGAGAGGATGGATTTCGGGCCATCCGCCACCACCTTGCCCTGATCGATCACGATCACCCGATCCACCAGTTCCAACAGGCTGGTGCGATGGGTGACAATCACCACCGTGCGATCGGCCAGTTCCGTTTTCAGCCGCGCAATCACCGCCGCCTCATTTTGCACATCCATGCTGGATGTGGGTTCATCCATCAGCATGATGGGCGGGCGGCCCAGAAGCGCGCGGGCCAATGTGATCGCCTGTTTCTGCCCGCCAGACAGCCCCTCGCCGCGCTCAGACAGCATCATGTCATAGCCTGCGGGGTGGCGGCGGATAAACTCTTCCACCCCGGCAATGCGCGCGGCCTCCAATATCTCTGCATCGCGGGGGCGCATGGCGCCGATGGCAATATTCTCGCGCACTGTGCCGGAAAACAGCCATATATCTTGCAACACCGATCCCATATTGCGCCGTAAATCGCCCGGATCAATCTGGCGAATATCTATCCCATCCACCAGCACCGCCCCCGCGCGCGGCTGGTAGAGGCCCAGCATCAGCCGCGCCACTGTGCTTTTGCCCGAACCGATCCGCCCCAGAATGGCCACTTTTTCGCCCGCACGGATGGTGAAAGAGATATCACGCAGCGCATCCACCGTCTGATCGGGATAGGCGAAGGACACGCCATCAAAGCGGATTTCCCCGTCCAGCCGTGGTCGCGCAATCCAGCCCGTGCCAAGGGGGCGTTCACTTTCGGCCTGCATCAGCGCATCAAGGCTGCGATAGGATGTCCGCGCCTGATTGAACCGCGTCAGCGTCTGGGCAAGCTGCGCCAAAGGCGCCAGCGCACGCCCCGTCAGGATGACGCCGGCAATCAGCGCGCCCATGCTGATCGTGCCGGCCGTAATCAGGAACACCCCGTAAAACACGATCATCACCTGCGCGGCCTGTTGGGCAAAGGCCGTGGCATTGATGGCAAATTGCGTCACGGCGCGGCTTTTCAACCCATGATCGGATTGGCGCGCAATGGCATCTTCCCAGCGCGCGCGCATGCGCCGCTGTGCGCCTGCGGCCTTTATCGTTTCCAGCCCCGACAGGGTTTCCACCAGCACACCTTGCTTGGATTGCCCATCGGCAAAGCTTTTCTCGGCCAGCCGCGACAGGATGGGCTGCACCGCCACCCCCACAATCAGCACAAAGGGCACAGCCAGCGCGGGCACAATCGCAAGCGGGCCGCCGATAAGGTAAATCACCCCCACAAACAGCAGGATAAAGGGCAAATCCACCACCGCCACGAGCGTGGCAGAGGTGAAGAAATCGCGCAGGGTTTCAAATTCGCGCAAGGTGCTGGCCAAGGCCCCGGTAGAGCCTTTGCGCGCGCGCAACTGCACATCAAGGATCTGGTCAAATATGCGCCGGCCCATGGCCATATCGGCCTGATGGCCGGCGCGATCTATAAACCCCGCGCGCAGGGTTTTGATGATGAAATCAAAGATCAGCGCAATCCCCACCCCCGCTGTCAGCGCGATAAGGGACTCTATCGCCTCATTTGGCAAAATGCGGTCATACACCACCATGATGAATAACGAGGTGGAGAGGCTGAGAAAATTTGCCAGCACCGCCGCCAGCAAAACCTGGCCATAGGCCCAACGGTTTTCGGCCAATGTGGCCCAGAACCAATGCCCTTCGCGCCCTGCGGCAGCGCGCGCGAGATCTTCGCGGTGTTCGGCGCGCAGCAGCAGCGCATAGCCCGTATAAACCGCCTCCAGCCGCGCCGCCGATATCTGGCCAATACCCGCCCCAAGCGCCGGATCATGGATTGCGAAATCCCCATCGGCGCGCACATCTTCCAGCACCACGGCGCGATCATCTTCCAAAATCAGAATGGCGGGGGTGAGTGTGGAATCAAACGCGCCAAGCGCCCGCCGCCCAAAACCTGCTTGCAGCCCCGCGCGTTCGGCCGCCGTGATGATATCGCGCAGGCTGGCTGCGCCCTGCTTGCCCGTTTGCGCGGCATGAAGCGCGGCCAGCGTGATCGGGCGATCCAGCCGCGCGGCGGCATGCAACAGGCAGGCTTCCAGCGCGCTTGTCGCGCTTCTGTCTGCCGCAGTCAGTTTCAGCACGCGCCCCTCAGTCATCTGCACGATAGGGCGCGGGCAGGGCGATGGCGAACACATCCAGAATATCACCCGTCAGCGCCAAAGCGGCATAGCCCGACAGCGCCACTTCCAGCTCTGCCGCGATCAAAGCTTCGCTGGCGTCCAGCAAATCGCGCTCGGCATCCAACAGGCCCAACAGGGTGCGCCGCCCGATGGAAAATTCTTCGCGCGCGGCCGCCACTGTGGCGCGATGGGCGCGCACCGCTTCGCGCGCGGCCCCTACACGCGCGGCCCCCGCGCGCTGGTCGGATCGCAGATCAGACAGGGCGCGCGCAATCTCGCGCGCCAGCCCCGCGCGCTCTGCCACCACGCTGGCAAGCTGCGCTTCTGCGGCGCGAATGCGCGCCTGACGGCTGCCAATCGCGGCGGGTTCCTGCGCCACATCCAGCGTTGCGCGCGAAGTGCCGCGCTGCGCTGTGCCATCTATCGCAATGCGCGGGAAACGCTGCGCCTGCGCCACGGCCAGATCGGCCCTTGCGGCGGCAATGCGCGCATTCAAGCCGCGCATGCGCGGGCTTTGCGCGATCAACACGGCTTCGGCCTGATCGGGCAGGCCCGGCGCAACAGGGGGTTGCGACAGATCGGCCCCGGCGCGCTGGCCGAACACGGCGGCAAACCCGGCCTCTGCACGATCCACACGCGCGGCGGCATCTGCCGCGCGGGCGCGCGCGCTGGCCAGCCGGGCCTGTGCCGTCAGCGCCTCTCCCGAGCCGCTGGCCCCGGCATCTGCGCGCGCCTGCACCTGCGCCAGCGCGGTTTCATGGGCGCGCGTATTTTCATTTGCAATCTGGGCGCGCGCCCGCGCGGCATGCAGATCATGCCAGCCCACCACCGCCGAAAGCGCCAGCGCGGCGGCGATTTCCTGCTGCCCGCCCTGGCTTTCAAACACCCGCGCCTGTGCTGCCACCTGCCGGCTGGCGGTGGCGCCGCCATCATAGACAAGCTGCGTTACCCGCAAGAGCGGGGTAATCCCCCCGCTGGTGATCGTGCCATTCACCAGCGTGCCCAATGTGGCCGAAAGAGCAAGCTGCGGGTAAAAGCCGCGCGCCTCCACATCGGCGCGCGCGCGCGCAGCCGCCAGCCCCGCAGTTGCAGCCGCAAGCTGCGGATGGCCCGCCACGGCACGGCCAACCTGCTGGCCAAATCCCGTTGCAGCAAGATCCCCCGCCACCCGCGCCGCGCGGGGCGGGCCATTGAATTCGGCGCGCAAAGCGTCCAGATCGGGGCGCGGGGCGCAACTGGCAAGCAGTGCCAAAGCCGCCAGCACAAGGACAACAGCATGCGGCAAAAGGGGGCGCGACGTCATAAGATCATCCAATTTCAACAAAGGCCAAACCCCGGCAAAACGGGGCTGCATGGGGCGTTTCATTCTGTGCCCCCCTGTGCGCTTGCCATGAATGCAGGCGCCTCTTGCGCCTGCGCGCTGGCCAGCGCATCGAAAAACCCGGCAAGCGCGGGGTCGGGTACAGGGGGGGCGGGGGCCTTGGCCACAAAGGTTTCGGCCTGCGCCAGAAAGCCTATGTGATGGCGCGCAACACAGGCCGCATGCAGCAGCGCCAGCGCGCCGGTGCGGTGCAGCGCGGCCAGATCGCCGCGCCCCAGATCAGCCAGCCGCTCTGGCGCGACTTCCATCAAGCCAGAGGGGGCATCGGGCAGGGCAAAGGGCTGCAACAGGCCCATGCGCAGGATGTCCGCCATCGCGGCGCGGCTGCGCAATTCGGCCTGCGCGCGGCTGCGGAAAAACTCCACCACCTGCGCCAAGGCCGGGGCCAGATCGCCGCCTTCGGTGAAAAACGGCTCATCGCGCGGATCCTCTGTTACCAGCCCGCTGCCCTCATCCACCATCAGGGCAAATTCCGGGCCTGTGCCGGATTGCGCCTGAAACGGATATACCCGCAAGACAGAGGGCACATAGGCCCCCCGCCACACCCCATTCGCCGCCACCAGCGCGCAATGCGGCCCCAGCCGCGTTAGCGCCACAGGCCATGGCCCACCGGGCAGAGGGGCAAAAACAATCGGCAGGCTGGCTGCAACCTGCTCATGCTCTCCCAGCACAATCGGCACCAACGGGTGATCCTGCACAAAGCTGTAAGAGGCAAAACGCCGCCAGCGCTTGCCCCCATGCCGCGCGGCGCTGACAGGGGCAAGCTGCGCCCCGCCACGCATCGCGCCGGGGCCTGTTGGTTGGGCAAAACCGGCCATCACACCGAATACTGCTCGAAGCCCAGAATATTGGCCGAAGAGAATTGCGCCAGATCGGCCACAGTCAGATCGTTGAAAACTGCAATATTGCGGAAATCCGTTTGCGGATTTACGCTACCGCCAGCGCCAGCCGTGATCTGCACCAAGCCAGCGCCCCCAATACTCTCGGCAAGGGCATAAATCACATCGCCCTCCTGCAATCCCAAAGCCAGCAGAACATCCCCGACTTGTTCATCGCTATAGGACGTTGTGAACACCACAAGGCCCACATCCGCGCCCAAGGGGCCGGTTGCATCCCCCGTCCACAACTCAAACATCGTGCCCGCACCGCGCAGGGCGCTTTGCGGGGCGTCATTGGAAAAGGCAAAGGCAATCCTGTCCGCCAACGCCCCGCCAACGGTAAAGCCAGTGATCTCATCCACGCCATTCGCCGCTGGATCGGGTTCAAAAATAATCGTGTTCACACCGGGGGCAGAGACGTTGATGCTATCATCCCCGCCACGGCCCCGGATGAAGGTATCGACATTTGCTGCCGTAATGGTGTCCGCGCCATTTGTGCCAGTATAGCTGACGCTAGAGCCGGCCTGGATGGGATTTTGCTGTGCATCTCTGTTAACTTCTACATCTGAGAGCGTAATGATGATCATGCTTGAGGGGTCTATATGATCCATCTCGAAGCTATAAACTGGTTCCGCGTCAAAATTCGTGATCTGGCCTGTCAGCCGCGCTGCAACCACAGTCACGTCGCCGGAATCGGTATTGGGCCTACGCTCGCCTAACGCGAAACCTGAATTCAATCCACCCGTTGCAACCTGCTGCCCTTCCACATCCTCTGTGGTGGCGGGGCGCAATGATACGACCGAGGTGTCATAGCTCATATCAAACGTGAAGAAAGAAATCCCGCCAGAGGCGACATTTTCCAATTCCGTATTAACAAAGAACTCCAACGGAGATGTGCCGGCCAGATACAGGGCGCTGAAAACCGAAGGCAAATACCCCACCAGATCGCCTGTTGCTGTTGCGTTTGTGCCAGAGGCATTGGATACGGAAAAACTGTAATTAACAGCCTCGCCCGGATCGATGTCGGGCCGCGCGATTGTGGTTGTCCATGTGCCATCCGCCGCGACTGTGGCTGTGCCCACCTGCGCACCGCCTGTGCTGATGGTCACTGTCTCGCCTTGTTGCACGCCGCTTGTGCGGCCAGACAGCGTGATATCGCCTGTTTCTGACAAGATCAGCGCGCCATCTGTGCCGATGGGATCAACACTCAGCGAGACAGGGATATTCACATCGGCCGTGAACCCGCCAGCGCTGCGCGTAACCGGGTAGGATGTGCCTGTCACCGTTGCGGTAAGTTGCAAATTTGCGCCATCCGCCGCCGCCTGCACCTGGCTTGCGGGGAAAGTGGCTGTCCAGCTGCCATCTGCCTGCACGGTTGCTGTGGTGCTGAAGGTGGCGGGGTTATCGGTGGATGCGACCGTCACGATAGACCCTTCGTCCATGTTGGATGTGCCGCCGGAAACGCTGAACCCGTTCACAAAGGCATCCGCCCCCACCATAACGAAACTATTGCTTCCGAAATTTACCATGGGCGGTTGCAGGGTTATGCTTTGCGGCGAAGCCTCATTGCCCGCGCGATCCGCCCCCGAAACCGTGACATTCGCGCTGCCGGTAAATGGACTTGGCGCGGGCAGCAATTCCGCTGCGATGGTGATGCTCCATTCCCCATTTGTCACCGAAATTTGGTAGTCAGTTTCCACAATGCGCAGCGTGACTTCTTCCAAATCCTCCGAAGCAGTGCCCGATACCACAAGCCCGGCCTCTGTCACCTCTGATTCCAATGTCAGGATGGGGGCGGTCAGATCGACATTCACAGTGATGCTGGCCTGTGCCGTCTGCCCGTTGGTGGTCAGCGAAACTGTTATCTCCCTCGGCCCGGCTGTGCTTGCCAGATCCCCTCGGGGGATGGAAAAGCTCCACTCGCCGGTGGTGCTATCGGCGATGGCAGAAAGACCGCCGGCAACATTGGGCGTAACCAGCGTGACAGTCTGGCCCGGAATGGCCTCACCCGAGACCAGAAAATTGTCATTTGCGCTGCTGTCGGCGGCATTGATGAAACTGTCTGCCACAGGGCTGGTGATGGTGAGCGGGGGTTGCGAGAAATCGGTTTCGGTGCTGGCTGTGGCGCTGGCGGGGTTGCCTGCACTGTCCGATACAGAAACCGTGGCAGTTACCGCTGCGTCATCGCCAAGCGCGGCAATATCTGTGGCCGGAATCTGGACAGACCAGGTGCCAAACAACTGCACCGCTACCGTATAAGTCTGCCCCCCCAGCGTCAGGGTAAGGGGTTGTCCCTGCTCTACCCCATCTGTTGTGCCTGTCACTGTCAGCCCGGTGAAGGTGTTGACAGTGGTGATGGTGAAGGGATTGATCGTGGCGGTGGCGACAAAATCGGCGCGGATATTGTCAAACACTGTCTGGCCGGTATTGCCCGCGCCATCCACCGCCCTGGCGCGCAGATCATATTCTGTATTATGCTGCAGAAAGCTGGAATCGGGCGGGATAACGGCCTGCCATGTGCCATCAGCCGCCACCGTGGCCGTGACCGTTTGGACAGGGACGCCGAGCGAGCCGCGAATCAGAAAATCCACCTGCACCTGAACTGTGGATGTATCGGTCAGGCCCGAATCTGACACTGTGCCGGAAATGGTGAAACCCGCCTCGCGCTCTGCCTCGTTATAGGCCAGATCCGTGCCTGTGCCTGCATCGGTGATGGTCACAACCGGGGCGATGGTATCAATCACCAGCCCGACAGTGGCGGGGCTGGCCACAGCGATGGAATTCAGCGTGGCGCTGGCGGAGATGGTGTAGCTGCCATCGACGGGCAGGGAGGTGTAAGAGATGGTGGCTGTCCATGCGCCAGTGCTATCGGCGGTGACGGCAGGAAAATTTTGGAGGTCAATCGAGACCACAACAGTGGCGCCGGGCACTGTCTGGCCACTGATCACAAGGTCTTGCAACGCCGTTGTGCCATTGAGCACCAGATCGGCAGCCGGGGCGGAGATGGTCAGGCTGGGGGTGCTGTAACTTGGTGTTATTGGTGCAAGCGCAGTGGCCGTGTTTCCGGCGGCATCTGTGACAGTCGCGCTGAGCGGGATAGAGGTTGTGCCCGCATCGCGCAGCGCCGCCAGCACAGTTTGCGGGATGGTGACAGACCATGCGCCAGCGCTATCGGTTGCGCTCTCAGGATAGGTGACACCCGCAAAACTGACACTCACCGCGCGGCCAGCGCCCACATCGGTGGTTGTGCCGCTGATGACCAGATCAAAGAATGTCGCGGCGGTGGTCAGATCGGGCACAGTGCCGATGCTGATCGTGGCGCTGAAATCTGTGGCAAGCGTGGTGCTGGCAGGTTCGATAGCCGGGTTGCCCGCCGCATCCGAGACAGTGGCGCGCAGGGTGTAGTTTGTCGCATCCTGCAATGCGCCCGCGCCAATTTGCGCGCTCCATGTGCCATTGGTGACAATGGCTGTGCCGGTGGCGATAACGGTGGTTCCCTCCAGCACCTGCACTGTCACAACCTGCCCGTTCTCGGCAGTGCTTGTGCCCGAAACCACCAGCGCATCGGCCTGCTCTGCGGCATTGAGCACCGCATCATCGCCCGCAACCGCCGTTATCGCAATTTCCGGCGCGATTGTATCGACCACGGCATTTACGCTGCCTGTAATCTCTGTTGCCGGCCCCTCTGCCGAGGGGCGCGTGGCGGTGAAGCTGAGGGGCTGGCGGCCTTGCAACAGGGTTTCAAGGGCGCTGCCCGTGATCCCGTCAATCTGCCATGCGCTTGCACTGCTGCTATAGCTGACAGCCAGCTCCTGCGCGGCACTGCCCGTGCCCAACGTCACTGTCACGCTATCCGTTGCCAGCACATCCGCCGCAGCAGAGCCGAAAATCTGGCTCAGGCTTTGGGGCGCGGCAAAGCTTTCGATATTCAGGGATAAAAGCTGCTCTGGCGCGCTGCCGCCACCACCGCCACCCGCCGCAGCGCCCGCCGCCGCAACGCCAAGGCCAAGGCCCGCCGCCGCAGCACCGCCGCCAAACCCGCCCGCCGCCGCCCCGGCCACAGCACCGCCCCCCGCAGCCACCACACTGGCCACCACCTCGGCCACCATCTGCGCGGCGGCCTGTGTCACCAGCACCGCGCCATTGGCGCCAGCCTGCACTGCGCTTGCGGCTATCTGCACTTGCTGGCCATTGGCCAGCACCAGTTGCGCGCTGCCATCGGCATTCAGCGCGACAGAGCGCACCCCCGCCAGATCCAGCACATTCACCAGCGGCCCCACGGCCTGCGCTTCGGCCAGAAAGGGCAGCATCAGGGCAGTTGTGCCCAAGCCAGCCGCCAGCCGCCTCTGGTTTCTTGCCACCCAGTCCAGAATGAATGCGCGCCCTTCCGGCGTCTGTGCCCCCGTCGTTTCCTGGGCCTGTGTCACGCTATTGTTCAATTCTGGCGTGTGGCGGGTCATTCTGGGCCTCTCGATATAAAAATGAATTCTTGGTTAATTCTGCCGGAGTGTCGCACAAAGGCATTGGCACTGAAAGACCTTTGTCATCTTTCTAGTATGAACAATATCTTTAGAGTGCGTTAAGCAACACCCGGCCCCGCAAGAAAATCATCAATCAAGGGTTGCATCCGCGCTGCGTGCCTATTCGGCAGCGTCCTGTGCGGCCTGCTTGGCCAGCCTGTCGCGCAGCAAGGCGGCAAAGCGTTCGGCATAGACGGGATCGCCCAGCGCCGTATCCACAATCGCTGTCAGGTAGCCGAACTTATCGCCGCAATCATAGCGGACAGAGGGGTTCAGAATGGCCGAAACCTTGCCTTGCGCGGCGAGTTGGTCAATCGCATCGGCCAGCTGGATTTCCCCGCCCGCGCCGGGTTGCAACACGCGCAGCAGATCAAAAATTTCCGGCGTGAACACATAGCGCCCGAAAGAGGCCATGCGCGAGGGCGCTTGTGCGGGATCGGGCTTTTCCACCAGCCCGGAAACCGGAATCACCCCATCTTGCGATGGCGCACCCAGCCGCAAGATGCCGTATTTCGAAACCTCGGAGAGCGGCACTTCAGAGACAGAGAGAATAGAGCGCGGCGTTTTCGCGAAGGCCTTCACAAGCGCGTCTGTCGGCAAATTCGGCCCGCGCATCAGATCATCGGCCAGCAATACGGCAAACGGGTTATCCCCCACGGCAGGGGCGGCGCAAAGCACGGCATGGCCCAGCCCCAACGGCTCTGGCTGGCGTACGAAAATACAGGCCACACCTTCGGGCACGATATTGCGCACCATGTCGCGCAACTCTTTCTTGCCCTTCGCCAGAAGCTGATTTTCAAGTTCCAGATTCGCATCAAAATGATCGCCCACCGCGCGCTTGTTGCGGCCTGTGACAAAGATCAGCTCTGTAATGCCCGCGGCCACGGCCTCTTCCACGGCGAATTGCACAATCGGTTTGTCAATGATGGGCAACAGTTCTTTGGGCATGGCTTTGGTGGCTGGCAAGAACCGCGTGCCAAAGCCTGCGACAGGAAAAACGGCTTTGGTGATGCGTGCCATGAGTTGCCCTATGCAAGTTTATTTCGCAGTTGCCTGCAAAATGTCCTATAGAGTCATGCCTGAAGTTTCAAGCCGGGCCTGCCCTGCGGCGCATTGGGTGGCGCATTGGTGCGGGTGGTCGGAGTCGAACCGACACTCCTTGCGGAAAGGGTGTTTGAGACCCTCGCGTCTACCATTCCGCCACACCCGCACAACGAAGGCTATCTAACCCGGTTGCAAAGCCACTGCAACGGGTCAAACGCGGGAATGCGTCAAATATATCGCAAGATTTCTGGCCCCAACCCCCGCAAGATTGACCTTTGGCCATTTATGCCCTATGTGGCAAGGCGCTGTAGCAACAGCTTTCCGCAAGCGGGGCGCGAAAATCGGGCGTCCCAAACCCAACGCGGCCCGATGCCGCGCAATCATGGACGCATATGACCCAATTTTCCGACCTGAAGCTTGACCCGAAGGTTCTCAAGGCCATTGACGAAGCGGGCTATACCACGCCCACCCCCATTCAGGCGCAAGCCATCCCCCACGCGCTTGAAGGGCGCGATGTGCTGGGTATTGCGCAAACGGGCACTGGCAAGACCGCCTCTTTCACCCTGCCGCTGATTACGCGCCTTGGCCGTGGCCGCGCCCGCGCGCGCATGCCGCGCTCGCTGGTGCTGGCCCCCACACGCGAACTGGCCGCGCAGGTGGCAGAGAATTTTGACACCTACGCCAAATATACCCGCCTGACAAAAGCGCTTCTTATCGGCGGCGTGGCCTTTGGCGAGCAAGACAAGCTGATTGATCGCGGCGTAGATGTGCTGATTGCCACACCCGGCCGCCTGCTGGATCATTTCGAGCGCGGAAAACTGCTGCTGACAGGTGTAGAGGTGATGGTCGTGGACGAAGCCGACCGCATGCTGGATATGGGCTTTATCCACGATATTGAACGCATTTTCGGCCTGACCCCCTTCACCCGCCAGACATTCTTCTATTCCGCCACCATGGCGCCAGAGATTGAGCGTATTACAAATACCTTCCTCTCCAACCCCGCGCGGATTGAAATTGCCCGTCAGGCCACGGCCTCGGAAACCATAGCGCAGGAATTGATCGAACTTCCCGCCACCCGCCGCGATGGGGCCGCGAAACTCAAGCGCGAGGCGCTGCGCGCCATCATAAGTGCCGAAGGCGACAAGATCGAGAATGCCGTGATCTTCTGCAACCGCAAGGTGGATGTGGATATCCTGTCGAAATCGCTGCAAAAATACAAATTTGATGCAGCGCCCATTCATGGCGATCTGGATCAATCCGTCCGCACCCGCACCCTGGAGAAATTCCGCGCGGGCGAATTGCGCCTTCTGATTGCCTCTGATGTGGCGGCGCGGGGCCTCGATGTGCCCTCTGTCAGCCATGTCATCAATTACGATCTGCCCTCGCACCCCGAAGATTATGTCCACCGCATTGGCCGCACGGGCCGCGCCGGGCGCTCTGGCAAGGCCATTTCGCTGATGGTTCCGGCAGATCAGAAATATCTGGATCAGATTGAAGCGCTGCTGCAAAAGCCCCTGCCACGCGGCACGGCCCCCGATATCGCGGCCCAGCAGGCGCCAGAGGGCGAGGACGAACGCCCCCGCAGCCGCAGCCGCGAGCGTGACAGAAAGCCCCGCGCCAAACCGGCGCCGGAACCCGCAGCCAAAGCCGCTGCACCCGCGCCAGCACCAGCACCCGCGCCCGAACAGGCCGAATTGCACCAGTTTGCAGAGGCCAAGGCCGCCCGCACGGCACCAACGCCGCCGCGCACCCGGCCAGAACGGAGCGACCAGCGCACCGACCAGCGCTCTGACAGCCGCCATGAACCTCGGCATGATCGCAAGCACGATAACCGCAACGACAATCGCGGCGCGGTGGTGGGGATGGGCGATCATGTGCCCGATTTCCTGATGCGCCAATTCCGCAGCGCCTGAAATACTCTTGGATTACCCGAAAAACGCCGCCCCGTCTGGGGCGGCGTTTTGCATTCCAAGGCAGCCCGCGTGTGGCAGGGGCGCAGATGGCCCACACCCCAACTTAGCGATACAGCAGCGATTTCTTGTCGTGGAACAGATGTATCTTGGAAGGATCGGCCTTCAGCCGCACCCGCTGCCCCTTTAGCCCTGTATGAATACCGCCCAGCTTGGCCAGCACCGGGGCCGCGCCGGGCGTTTCGGGCTTGAAATACAGCACTGTCAATTCGCCCAGCGCTTCCAGCAATTCCACTTCGCCCTGATACAGGTAATCTTCGCCATCTGTGGCCACCAGATCTTCGGGCCGCACCCCCAGATTGACAGCCAGCCCCTTATCCGCGCCCGTGGTGGGAATATCGGCCAGCGCCGTGCCCCCGCCCGCCAGCTTTATGCGGCTTTGCGCGCCGGTTTCTATCACCTCTCCCGGCAAAAGGTTCATGGCCGGAGAGCCGATAAACTGCGCCACAAATTCGCCATTGGGGCGCTCATAAAGCTCCAAAGGTGTGCCAACTTGCGCAATGCCCCCACCCGCCAGAACCACAATCCGGCTTGCCAGCGTCATCGCTTCCACCTGATCATGGGTGACATAAACCATGGTCGAATTGGGCATGCTCTCTTTCAGCTTGGCAATCTCTATCCGTGTGGCCACGCGCAGCGCGGCATCCAAGTTGGATAGCGGTTCATCAAACAGATACACTTTCGGATCGCGCACAATCGAACGGCCAATGGCCACGCGCTGGCGCTGGCCCCCCGACAGCGCCTTGGGCAGCCTGTCCAGATAGGGGCGCAGTTGCAAAATATCCGCCGCACGCTCTACCGCCGCATCAATCTCTGTCTTGGATTTCTTCGCGATTTTCAGCGCAAAGCTCATATTGTCGCGAACTGTCATATGCGGATACAGTGCATAAGACTGGAACACCATGGCAATGCCGCGCTGCGAGGGGGGAATATCATTCACCACCACCCCATCAATCTCCAGCGTGCCGCCAGAGATTTTTTCCAGCCCGGCGATCATTCGCAGCAGGGTGGATTTGCCGCAACCCGATGGGCCGACAAAAACAATCAATTCACCGGTTTTGATATCAAGATTGATATCAGACAGGACTCTGACCTCGCCATAAGCCTTTTCAACATCTGTCAGCCGCAGCTCTGCCATGGTTCCCCCCTTATGTTATCGCTTCAGCACAAGGCACGGTTGCCAAGGCCCCAGATGCACCACCCCATCCGCACCGGGGCCAGAGCTGTTCAGCTCTTGCCCCACCGCAACCCAATGGCCTTGCGGCAGATGCAGCGTTGCGGGTGTGTGGCTTAGGTTGAAGGCGCAAAACATCTCTTCCCCCGCCTCCTCACGGTGAAAAGACAGCACATCGCCCGAAACCTGCAACCCGCTGAGTGTGCCGCGCGCCAGCGCGCGATGCGCGTTGCGCAGCGCAATGGCGCGGCGGTAATGGTGCAGCAGCGCATCTGGCGCGCGTTCCTGCGCATCCACCGCCAACCCCAGATGCTCGCGCGCGACAGGCAACCATGGCTGGCCCTTGGAAAAGCCGCCGTTTTGCACATCATGCGACCAGACCATCGGTGTGCGGCAGCCATCGCGGCCCTTGAATTCGGGCCAGAACTGAATGCCATAAGGGTCTTGCAAATCCTCGAAATTCAGCTCTGCTTCTTGCAGGCCCAATTCCTCGCCCTGATAAATGCACACAGACCCGCGCAAACACATCAGCAGCGTGGCATAGGCGCGCGCGGCAGCAGGGCTTAGGCCCCAGCGCGTGATATGGCGCACAACATCATGGTTGGAAAACGCCCAGCACGCCCAGCCATCGGGGGCCACATGATCCAGATGGCGCAGCACGGCCGCAAACCGGGCGGCAGAGGGGGCCTCTGCCGAAAGAAACTCGAACGCATAGCACATCTGCACCTTGTCATTGCCCGATGTATATTCGCCCAAGATATCCAGCCCGCGCTGTGCATCGCCCACCTCGCCCACAGCCGCCGCGCCGTAACTGTCCAGCAGCGCACGAAACCGGCGCAGAAATTCCAGATTTTCGGGGCGGTTTTTATCGTACAGATGTTCTTGGTGGTTATAGGGGTTCACGGCGGGGGCAATATTGGCATTGCGCAATTCCGGCGCAAGCGGCGGGTTGTCGCGCAACTCGCGGTCATGGACATAGAAATTGATCGTATCCAGCCGGAAGCCATCTACCCCGCGCTCCAACCAAAACCGCGTGACATCCAACAGCGCATCCTGCACCGCCGGTTCATGGAAATTCAGGTCGGGTTGCGACACAAGGAAATTATGCAAATAATACTGGCAGCGCGCCGCATCCCAGGCCCAGGCCGACCCCCCGAAAATGGACAGCCAGTTATTGGGCGGTGTGCCATCGGGCTTTGGGTCTGACCAGACATACCAATTCGCCCGCGCATTATCGCGCGAGGCGCGGCTTTCCTTGAACCACGGGTGCTGGTCGGAACTGTGCGACAGCACCAGATCAATCAAAATCTTGATCCCCAGCTTATGCGCCGTGGCCACCAATGCATCAAAATCCGACAGCGTGCCGAACATCGGGTCTACATCGCAGTAATCCGACACATCATAGCCGAAATCCTTCATCGGTGATGTGAAGAAAGGGCTTATCCAGATAACTGTCACACCCAGACTGGCGATATAGGGTAGCCGCTCGATAATCCCGCGCAAATCGCCAATACCGTCGCCATTGCTGTCTTGATAGCTGCGCGGGTAGATCTGATAGATCACCGCACCGCGCCACCAATCGGGATAAAGCTCTAGCCCGTGATCGGGCTGCAACAAAGCGGTAGCAGTCACGTTTCTTTCCTTATTTGACAGAGCCAGCCAACAGGCCGCGCACCAGATAGCGTTGCATTGTGAAGAAAACGGCCAGCGGCACCGCGATAGAGACAAAGGCCGCCGTGGCCAGAATGCCCCAATCCCCGCCACGAGAGCCAAGCAGATCATCCGCAATCTTTACGGTCATTACCTGCGTATCCGCGCCCGATGGCAAGAAGACCTTGGCCACCAGCAGATCATTCCATGTCCACAAAAACTGGAAAATCGCAAAACTGGCCAGCGCGGGAAAGCTGAGGGGCAGGATGATACGGATGAAAATCTGAAAATCGGTCGCGCCATCCACCCTTGCGCTCTCGATGATATCGCGCGGCAAACCGGCCATGTAATTGCGCAACAGATACACCGCCAAAGGCAGGCCAAAGCCGGTATGCGCCAGCCATATCCCCACAAAGCTTTGGCCGATGCCAATATCGGTATGCAACCGCAACAACGGCACAAGCGCCAGTTGCAACGGCACAACCAACAGCCCCACCACTGCCGCAATCAACAGGCCCCGGCCCGGAAAATCCATCCATGCCAGCGCATAGGCCGCAAAGGCCGCGATCAGAATAGGGATAATCGTGGCCGGAATTGTCACTGTCAGCGTATTGATGAAGGCCCGATCCATGCCATCGGCAAACAGCACAGTCTGGTAATTGGCCAGCGTAAATTTGGGCGGGGTGCGGGCCTCGAAATAGAGTGTCGGGCCGCGCTCCAGCGCCTCCGGGGCCTCTATGCGGTAGCTGCCATCGCGGTTTACCACAAGGTTGCCACCCCCGCGCAGTTCTGACACCTCACCGGCCACAAATTCGGTGGGCGCAACGGCGCGCGTGCCATAGGCGGCCACAACCCCCACACCATCGGGGAAATTGGCGGCCAAAGCGGGATCGGCAAAGACATTGCCCTCCAGCACAAAAACGCCCCCCTCTTCGCGCGCGCCATCTGTGGCCACGCGGGTGCGGAAATTCAGATCCACCGCCATGGGCGCCAGCCACCAGCCCGAATTGGAAATCTGGTCACGATCCCGAAAGCTGGATACAAACAGCCCCACCGTGGGCAACAGCCATAACAGCACCAAAACCAGCACCGTGATATTCACGGCCACGCGCCCGCCCGAATTCTGCCCTGCGATATTGTCCATCATGCCCCCCTCAGCGCATCTCGGCGCGTGCTTGCCGGATGTTCCAGATCATCACAGGCAGCACCAGCAGCATGATGACAAAGGCCACCGCCGTCGCGCGGCCATCATCGCGGAACATATATGTCATCATGTAACTGGGCAGAATATGCGTGCCGAAATTGCCGCCCGTCATGGTATAGACAATATCAAACACCTTCAGCACCAGAATGGTGATGGTTGTCCAGACCACCACAATCGTGCCCATGATCTGCGGAACCTTGATCTTGAAAAACACCTGAAACGGGTTTGCCCCGTCAATGATCGCGGCCTCTATCGTCTCTTCCGGGATACCGCGCAGCGCCGCCGAAAGTATGACCATGGCAAAGCCTGTCTGTATCCAGACCAGAATGAACATCAGGAAAAAATTGTTCCAAAACCGCACTTGCAGCGGGTCAAGCACTTCCAGCCCCAGACTGTCGCGCAGCGCATTGATGATCCCGATATCGGGATTGGCCGAATAGACAAACCGCCAGATCAGCGAGGCCCCCACAAAGGAAATCGCCATCGGCATGAAAATCAGCGATTTGGCAATATTGCCCCAGCTTAGCCGGTCTGTCAGCTGCGCAATCAACAGGCCAAAGAACGTGGCCAGCGCGGGCACAACCAGCACCCAAAGCAGATTGTTGAACACGGCCACACGAAATGTGCCCTCGCGGAACAAATCCACATAATTGCCCAGCCCGATGAAATTCGTACCCGACCTGTCAAAAAGCGACCGCCAGAAAGACCCGACCACCGGATAGGCCAGATACAGGCCCAGCGCAAACACTGCCGGAAACAGGAACAGCCAGGGCCGCACCTGATTGGCGCGGTTGATATTGCGCCCGATATTGGCGCCGCGAGCGGGAAAGATCACCTTGTCCAGCAGCAGGTTAGAGCCGCAGAAATACCCCACGCACCCGCCCACGCCGATGATGATTGTCAATATCCCTTGCAAGACAGGTGACATGCCGCGCCCTTTCCCCCCGAAGTGACAGGCAGGGGCGCATCATCGCGCCCCCGCCCCTTGCCTTAGCGCATCGCCTGCCAGCGGGCCTGAATGGCATCTGCCGCCGCTTGCGCATCGCCCTGGGTGGTGAAATCCACCATCCCTGTCCAGAACGCGCCCGCGCCAATCTCGCCCGGCATCAGATCGGATGCATCAAAGCGGAAGGTTGTGGCATTCAGCAGGATTTCATTCATCGCCCGCAGGGATTCGTTCGAAAACACTTCCAGATTCACGCCGTTATGCGGTGTCAGGAAACCCGATTGCGCCATCCAGACTTCATGCGCGATCGGTGTCTTGAAGAACTCTATCAACCCACGCGCGGCGGGGCTGTCACTGGTAATGGCAAACAGCGTGCCCGCACCCAGAACAGGGTTGCCCAGATCACCCGCGCTTGACGATGGGAAATAGAAGAAATCATAATCCGCGCCATATTCCGCCCCTTCCGGGAAGAAGGTGGGAATAAACGACGCCTGCTTGTGCATGTAGCAGGCAGGCGGAATCTGGAACAGGCCCGCCGGGCTGTCGCGGAAATCGGTGGTGGCAGAGGCTTCCGGCCCACCCTGCGCCCAACCGTCAGAGCGCACGAACTGGCCATACATTTCGATTGCCTGCACCACTTCGGGCGAATTGAAGGCCAGCTCATTGCTTACCCAGGCGTCATACACCTCTGGCGCATGCAGGCGCAGCATCATGTCTTCCACCCAATCGGTCGCGGGCCAGCCGGTTGCCGCGCCAGAGCCAAGGCCAATGCACCAGGGCGTGCCGCCATCGGCCACAATCTGTTCAGACAGCGCGATCAGGTCTTCCAGCGTTTCGGGCACATCATAGCCCGCTTCTTCAAACTGTTCGGGCGAATACCAGACCAGCGATTTCACATCCACCTTGTAGAAAAACCCGAACATTTCCGAATTGCCATTGGCATCGGCATAGGTTCCCAAATCCACCCAGGATTGGCCGGCGGCGTAGTTTTCCACCATCCACTCGGCAGTTTCCGCACCCAAGGGCGACAGCGCCCCACGCGCGGCCATATCCGCCGCAAGGCCGGGCTGCGGGAAAACGGCCAGATTGGGGGCAGAATTGGCCTGCACCGCAATCACGATGTCTTGCTCGAAACTGTCAGAACCGGAATAGCGCACATCCGCGCCCGTTGCTGCGGCGAAATAGGCCAGCATGTTGTTGACCATCTGGCCATCAGCGCCTGTCCAAGGGCCGGTAATGGTCAGCGTCTCGCCTGAAAAATCATGGGCGGCGGCGAAAGCGTCAAAACTCTCCCAGTTAAAGCCATCCGTGCCCGGCGCGATAATCAGGTCTTGCCCCTGTGCGGCCCCGGCTGTCAGGGCCAGCGCGGCAACGCCTGCGTAAAATCTGGATTTCATTGTCATCCTCCCAAGGTTGACTGGTGTTATGCACAATTCTTGCGCTTGTGCTGATCAACATCCCAGCAGTATGGAATCAATTTTTCAAACCGCTTTGGATAGGCGCAAACTGGATCAAGATTAAGACTCTGTCAAATCATTTTCGCGTAAACCCCCTTATTCTTTGTGCTTTTCGCAGGTGCAGAAAAATCCTCCGCAAATTAAGCCCTTTGCATAACCGAAAAATTTTGCTTACAGTCGCCCAAATCCAACACGGTTTGACTGAAAAATGAGCGTTACCCTCAAACAACTGGCCGCCTCTCTGGGGCTGTCGCCCACCACGGTCAGCCGGGCGCTGAATGGCTTTCCCGAAGTCAATGCCGCCACCCGCGCGCGCGTAAGAGAGGCGGCAGAGCGCCTGAATTACCACCCCAATACCCGCGCCAAAAGCCTTGCCACAGGCCGCGCGCAGGCGATTGGCCATGTCATCCCGCTGTCCACCAGCCACGAGATTGTAAATCCCATCTTTGCCGATTTCATCGCAGGCGCAGGCGAAATATATGGCCAATCGGGCTATGAAATGATCTTGCGCGTTGTCGCCGATGCCGAGGAAGAGCGCGCCTATAGCGATCTGGTCGCGCGCCGCGCGGTGGATGGCGTGATGGTGCATGGCCCCCGCATCCGGGATGGCCGCGTCCCGCTCCTGGATAGCCTTGGCATTCCGTTTCTGGTGCATGGCCGCACTTCGGAAATCACCAGCCCTTATTCATGGCTGGATATCAACAACAAACGCGCCTTTCAGCGCGCCACGCAATTTCTGAGTGATCTGGGCCATCACCGCATTGCCCTTGTCAATGGTCTGGAAGATATGGATTTCGCCGCCCGCCGCCGCCGTGGCTATCTGGAGGCGCTGGACGCGGCCAATATCCCCCCCGATCCCGCGCTGATGCGACAGGCCGAAATGACAGAGCCATATGGCTACCGCGCCGGGCTGGAAATGATGCGCCTGCCACAGCCGCCCACCGCTTTTCTAGCCTCTTCCATGATCGTGGCTTACGGGCTGCGCCGCGCCATGTCCGATCTGGGGCTGAAACTGGGGCGCGATATCTCTATCGTCACCCATGATGATGAACTCTCTTATCTGCCCAATGATGGCGATATTCCCATGTTCACCGCCACCCGTTCCTCTGTGCGCGAAGCTGGCCGCCGCGCCGCGCGGATGCTGTTGCAACTGGTCACACAGCCCACAGATGCACCGCTGACAGAGATGATGGAAGCGGCCCTTGTGCTGGGCGCTTCCACCGGGCCAGCCCCGAAATGAGCAAGCCAATGACAGATAACATGAATTTCACCCGCGCCGATTTCCCCCCCGGTTTTGCCTTTGGCGTGGCCACATCGGCCTATCAGATCGAAGGGCACGCCCAGGGCGGGGCGGGCCGCACCCATTGGGATGATTTCGCCGCCACGCCGGGCAATGTCGTGCGCGCCGAAAACGGCGCGCGCGCCTGCGATCACTACACCCGCTGGCCGGAAGATCTGGATCTGATCCGTGATGCGGGCTTTGATATCTACCGCTTTTCGGCATCCTGGGCGCGGGTCATGCCCGAAGGGCGCGGCGCGGTAAATGCCGCGGGCCTGGATTTCTATGAACGGCTGGTAGATGGCATGCTGGCGCGCGGGCTGAAACCCGCGCTTACCCTCTATCACTGGGAATTGCCCTCTCCGCTGGCCGATCTGGGGGGCTGGCGCAACCGCGATATTGCGGGCTGGTTTGCCGAGTATACCGAGGCGCTCTGCCGCCGCATTGGTGACAGGCTCTGGTCTGTCGCCCCGGTGAATGAGCCGTGGTGCGTGGGCTGGCTGTCACATTTTCTGGGCCTGCATGCGCCGGGCCTGCGCGATATTCGCGCCACCGCCCATGCCATGCATCATGTGGGCCTTGCCCATGGCCGCGCCATTCAGGTCATGCGCGGGCTTGGCATGGGCAATCTGGGCGCGGTGTGCAATTTCGAATATGCCCTGCCCCGCACCGACAGCGCCGCAGATCACGCCGCAGCCCGGCTTTATGATGGCATCTATAACCGCTGGTTTCTGGGTGCCATGTTTCGCGGCCAGTATCCGGCAGATGTGCTGGACGGGCTGGGGCCGCATATGCCCAAAGGCTGGGAAGCAGATATGGCAACCATTGCGCAACCGCTGGATTGGCTGGGCGTGAATTACTATACCTGCAAACGCATTGCCCATGCCCCCGGCCCCTGGCCTGCCCTGTCGGAACATCTGGGCGATCTGCCCCAAACCCAGATGGGCTGGGAAATCTGCCCCGAAGGGCTGCATCATTTCCTGCATTTCGCCCAAAGCTATGCCAATGGCCTGCCGATATATGTTACCGAAAACGGCATGGCCAATCCCGACCAACCGGGCCAGCCCGATGGCGCGCGGATAGACTACCTCAACCAGCATATCGCCGCCGCCCGCCGCGCCATGGCCGAAGGTGTGCGGCTGGAGGGCTATATCATCTGGTCACTTCTGGACAATTACGAATGGTCTTTGGGCTATGAAAAGCGCTTTGGCCTTATCCATGTGGATTTTGAGAGCTTGCAGCGCCAGCCCAAAGCATCGTATCACGCCCTGAAAGCCGCGTTAGCGCGAACATAGCCGCAAATCATAGGGCAAGGCAAAAGATGACACAGGGCGAAACCCCGGTTCTGGTGGCCGATGTGGGCGGCACCAATACGCGCGTAGCGCTGGCACAGGGGCGCGCGCTGATAGAGGGCGCGACACAGCGTTTCCGCAATGCCGAATTTGACGGGCTGGAAGCGGTGCTGCGCGCCTATCTGGCCCGCCACCCTGTCACCCCCGCCCGCGCCGCCATCGCATTGGCAGGGCCAGTGCAGGGCGATCGGGCCGAGATGACAAATCTGGGCTGGCATGTGCAGGCCCCCGCGCTGGCGCAGGCCACCGGGATAGGCCATATCGCGCTGCTCAATGATTTGCAGGCGCAGGGCCACGCCATGCCCTATCTGGCGCAATCGCATCTGCGCATGGTGCGCGGGGCCGCGCCCTTGCCCGGCACAAAACTGGTGATCGGCCTGGGAACAGGGGTAAATGCCGCGCCCATCTATCCGCTGGGCGCGGGCCATATCGTGCCCCCGGCCGAAGCGGGGCATATCCACCTACCGCTCAAAGGGGCAGAAGATTACAGGCTGGCCGATTGGCTGACAGCGCAGCGCGGCTTTGCCTCTGTCGAAGATGTGCTGTCGGGCGCGGGGTTGGAACGGCTTTATGCCTTTCACAGCCCCAACCAGCCACAGCTGGAGGCAGGCGCGATCATGGCCGCCATCGCGGCAGGGGAGGGGCAGGCGCAACAGGTGGGGCGGCATTATGTGCGGCTTCTGGCGCAGCTTTGCGCCGATCTGGCGCTGACAACCCTGCCCTTTGGCGGGATATACCTTATCGGCGGCGTGGCGCGCGCCTTCGGGCCGTTTCTGGCCGATTTCGGCTTTGAACAGGGCTTTACCGCCATGGGGCGGTTTTCCGATCTTGTCGCGCGCTTTCCCGTGGCGATTGTGGAAGATGATTACGCGGCCCTTGCGGGCTGCGCGGCCTATCTGTCGGGGCAAGTGGCCTAAGCATCAACGCGCAGCGGCATGCGCTGGCCAAGCGCATTCAGCGCATAGGCAAACCCCACAAACCCCGCCAGCAACACCCCGCCATTCAGCGCCACGGCCGCCAGCCCCAGCGCCTCTATATTCAGAAACGGGTAGGGATAGCGCCCGCCCAAACCGCCCCGCACCAGCGCATAAATCCCATAGCCCAAGGGCCAGAGCAGCCATAACAACGGCTGGCCCCCACGCGGATTGGCGCGGCTTGTCTCCATCAGCCAAAACCACAGCATCAGCGCAGGCAACAGGCTGTGCAACCCGTGATCTGCCCACCAGCGCAGCCCGGAAAAGGCGAAATTCTGCGCCAGAACCGTATGATAGACCAGCCCCACCATGCCCATGGACAGGGTAATCATGCTCATCCAGCCAAAGGGCAAGCGCCGCCCGGTGACAGCAATGGTCAGCATTGTTGCGGCCATCAGCAGATTGGTCAGGATGGTGAAAAACCCCGCCATCGCCCAAATGGCCGGCCCAAGGCTTTGCCCCCGCCCCAGCCGCAGGCCAAGTTGCGTGCCCAGCGCTGCAAGGCCAATCAGGCCAATCAGCCCGGCGGTAATGCGATATTTCGGGTTCATCCTGCCTCTTTATGCTTTGGGCGTAATATAGAGGCAGGCCGCGAAAAGGAAAACACTTGCCGCCGCGCGGCCAAGGCGGCACATCTGGCGCATGGATTGGCGCGATCAGGGCATATTGCTGGCAATGCGGCCACATGGCGAAACCAGCGCCGTGATAGAGGTATTCACCCCCCTGCATGGCCGCCATGCCGGAATTGTGCGCGGCGGGGCCTCGCGCAAGATGGCGGCCACGCTGCAACCGGGCGCGCAACTGGATCTGACATGGCGCGCGCGCCTGCAAGACCAGCTTGGCAGCTTTGCGGTAGAGCTGATCCATACCCGCGCGGGCCATGTGATGGGCGACAGGCTGGCGCTGGCGGGGCTAAGCGCGGCTTGCGCGCTATGCCGCTACGCCCTGCCCGAACGCATGGCCTATCCGGGCCTCTATGCCACCACGCTGGCGCTGTTTGACAGCTTTGGCCAGCCCGGCTGGCTGCGCGCCTATGCGCTGTGGGAATTGGCACTGTTGGAGGAAACGGGCTTTGGCCTTGATCTGGCCCAATGCGCTGTCACGGGCCGGGCCGAGGGGCTGGCCTATGTCTCACCCCGCACAGGGCGCGCGGTAACGCGCGAGGGCGCGGGCGAGTATGCCGCGCGGCTTTTGGTGCTGCCCCCGGCCCTTGTCAGCAATGCGCCCTTCGATCATCAGGCCGCGCGCGATGCGCTGCATCTTAGCGGCCATTTCCTGCATATCTGGCTGGCAGAGGCCATAGGCCGCCCCCTGCCCGAACCCCGCGCGCGCCTTCTGGCAGCACTAGGCTAAGCGGGGGCACTTACCCGCCATCCCCCAACAATGCCAGCAATGCCGCCAGATGGTCGGCCTCTGCCGCCGGTTTGTCATCGCGGATGCGCGAAATGCGCGGAAAGCGCATGGCCACGCCAGATTTATGGCGGGCCGAACGGTTCAACCCCTCGAACGCCACTTCCACCACCTTTTCGGGCCGCACCGCGCGCACAGGGCCAAAGCGTTCCACCGTATTGTTGCGCACAAAGCGATCGATCTCTTTCAACTCCTCATCGGTAAAGCCGAAATAGGCTTTGCCAACAGGCACAAGCGCGCCCTCATGCCACAGCCCAAAGGTGAAATCCGAATAATGGCCCGACCGCTTGCCATGCCCGCGCTGCGCATACAGCAACACGGCATCCACCACCATCGGCGCGCGCTTCCATTTGAACCAATGCCCCTTCACCCGCCCGGCCAGATAGGGGCTGGCGCGGTGCTTTATCATCACACCCTCTATCACCGGGTCTGGCGGGGCGGCGCGCAGGGCATCCAGCGCCGCCCAGTCATGGCAGGGCAGTAGCGGCGAAATGTCAATCCGCTCTTGCCCCATAGCTGCCACAACGCGCTCCAACTCTGCCCGCCGCGCCGCAAATGGCGCGCCGCGCCAATCCTGCCCCTGCCAGATCAGCAGATCATAGGCGCGCAGCGCCGCCGGGTGGCTGGCCAGCAGCTTGGCCCCCACCTGCTTGCGCCCCAGCCGCCTTTGCAGATCGCCAAAGGGCGCCACCTGCGCCCCGCGCCGCACCAGTAATTCCCCGTCCAGCACACCGTCAAATTCCAGCGCCGCCAGCAGATCGGGAAAGGCGCGCGAAATATCATCACCTGTGCGCGAATAGAGCCGCCGCGTGCCCCCCTCGCACACAGCCTGCACGCGGATACCATCCCATTTCCATTCCGCCACAAAATCGGCGGGCGAAAGTGCCGCCAACGCCGCCGCATCTGTGGGGGTGGACAGCATCACAGGCCGGAATGGCGCGCGCGCGGCAGAGCGGGGCTTTGCCCCCCCTTCAGCCCATGCAAACACCTCTCGGTAAGGGGGTTCCAGCCCGTGCCAGACCTCTTCTATCGCGCCCAGATCAAGCCCGCCATAATCGGCCACAGCCTGCCGCGCCAGCCGCGCCGAAACCCCCACACGCAAACCGCCTGTCGCCAGCTTCAGATAGGCATAGCGCCCCGATGGCCCCAGCGCATCCAGCCGCGTGGCAATGCGCGCGGGCAGTTCTGCCTTGGGGCTTTGCGCCAGTTCCGCCACCAGATCAGACAGCGCCACATCCCGCGCCTCTCGCCCCTCTGGCCAGATCAGGGCGATGGTTTCCGCCAGATCGCCCACAAAATCATAAGACAGCGCGAATAGCTCTGCATCCACCCGCTCTGCCACCAGGCCCCGCAAGAGTGACGGCGTAACAGCGCGCAAGGTCAGATCGCCTGTCAGCGCCGCTAGGGCATAGCCGCGATCAGGGTCTGGCGTGCTGGCAAAATAGCCCGCCAGATGCGCCAGTTTCACGCTGCGGCGGGGGGTAAAGGCCAAACGCTCCAACAGATCGGCAAAGGCGGATATCATTCGGGTTCGTCCCCATAGCCCACCAGCCGCAAAGGCCGTGCCGCGCGCTGGTTCAACGCACACCAGCGCAACAGCGCCTCTTCGCGGCCATGGGTGATCCATGTCTCGCGCGGGTTCAACTCGGTTATGGTCTGGGTCAGTTGCGGCCAATCCACATGGTCGGAAATCACCAAGGGCAATTCCACCCCGCGCTGACGCGCGCGCGCCCGCACCATCATCCAGCCAGAGGCAAAGCAGATCACAGGGTCGGGAAAGCGCTGCGCCCATGTGGCCGCAAAGGCCGAAGGCGGGGCCAGCACAATAGCGCCCGCAAAATCACCCTTGCGCCCGCGTTCCACAGTGGCGGGGCGCAACGCGCCCAGCGCCACGCCTTGCGCCAGATGATAGTCACACAGCTTTTGCAACGCGCCATGCAGATAGATCGGCGCATCATAGCCCGCCGCGCGCAACAGCATGATCACCCGCTGCGCCTTGCCCAGCGCATAGGCCCCCACCAGATGCGCCCGCTCCGGGAATGCGGCGACAGAGGCCAGCAATTTGGCAATCTCGCCCTCCGGGGCAGGGTGGCGGAACACAGGCAGCGCGAATGTGGCCTCTGTCACCAGAATATCGCAGGCCACAGGCTCCCATGCAGCGCAAGCGGCATTGGGGCTTCGGGTGTAATCGCCTGTCACCAGCACCCGGCCCGCAGATGTGTGCAAACATATCTGCGCCGAACCCAGCACATGCCCTGCCGGGTGAAAACTGGCGCGCACCCCGCCCATCTGCAAAGGCCCTTCCGCCACCTGCCGCGCGGTTGTGAAATCCGCACCATAGCGCAGCGCCATCAGATCCAGCGTTTGCCGCGTGGCCAGCACCGCGCCATGGCCTGCGCGGGCATGATCGGCATGGGCATGGGTGATCAGCGCGCGGGCCACAGGGCGCACAGGGTCGATATAAAAATCCCCATCGGGGCAATACAGCCCCTCTGGCCGGGGGATAAGGGGGGGCGCTTGCGTCATGATGGCTAAGAATAGCACGCGCGCGGCCCGCGCCAATGGCCCCTTTCGCCAAGGGGGGTTGGCCCCGTATTGCCTGCAAACTGTGCCGGAATCGTCGTTAATTTGGCCTAATGCTGCCATGTTCCACATGCAGCATCAGGCCAAGGATGATCACAACAAGGGGCAGCAAGATGAAAATCGCAATCATCGGTCTGGGTGCTGTGGCGCTGGCAGATGCGCTGGCATTGGCGCGGCATCATGAAGTGGTGATGACAGGGCCAGTGCCCGACAGGGTAGAGGCCATAAACCGCGCCGATTACGCGCTGCAAGACCCAAGCCTTGCCCCCTATCTGGCCGCCCATAAGCTGAACCTGCGCGCCACGCTGGATACGCGCGCGGCGCTGGACGGGGCAGGCATGATCTTCATCTCGGCCCCCCTCTCCACCGATCCCGCAACAGGGGCGCTGCAACTGGCCGAACTGGACAGCCGGATCGAATTTGCCGCCCGCCAGCAGGGTTTTGCGCCCATTGTCCTGCGCTCTGCCGTGCCTGTGGGCTATGGCGCGGCCATCCTGCAGCGCCTGCACGGCGTGCAACTGGTCTATGCGCCCGAATTCAGCCGCGCCGGGCATATGCTGGGCGATATCCTGCACCCTGCCGCGCTGGTGGTGGGCGATCACACATCCCTTGGCGCGCGCGTTCTTGCGGTGCTGCGCGGCGCGGCCTTGCAGGGCGATACCCCTGCACGGCAAATGGGCCAATCTGATCTGGAACTCGCGCGCCAGCTTGCCGTATTCTCGAAGGCCACGCCCGCGCGGTTTTTCAATGGGTTCCGCGCTGCCAAGCTGGATCTGGCCACCACCCTTGGCGCAACTTGGCTTTGCCCCGCCATGGCCCCCGATGCGGCGGTCGCGATCTATCAGCCCGATGCATGGGCGCCCCTGCCAGAGCCTTTGCGCCGGATTGTCGCGCAACTGGACAAGGCAGGCATCCCCCACCGGCTGGAGCCGGAAACAGCCGCCCCCCGCTGGCCCGCGCGGCCAAGGGCGCAGACAGCCCCCCACCCCCTTGGCGCATGGCATTTCGCGCAGGCGGCGGGGCTGGGGTAGTGTTCTGCACCTGACGGGGGGTTCCTCCATTAGGGGAGATTGGGGAAGGGCGACCCTGCGCGGAATCAAGGGCTTTAGCCCGCCGAGCATCGCCGGGCCGCCCCCCGGCACGGCGATGCGCGGCTTTTCAAATCCCCCCCAGACCTGCCCCTCATGCCAGAACGCTCCGCGCCCACCCCGCTACCCGGTTTTTGCCCTCTGCCCCGCGCCAAGCAGCGCCTCGCGCAGTTCTGACACCGGCCTGTCACTTTCCGAAAGCCGCAGCGCAGATTCCAGATGCTGCAAATGATGGGTCATCTCGGCGCAAGCGCGGGCCTCATCGCCCGCCGCAATCGCGGCCAGAATCCGGGCATGTTCATCAGGGCCACAGGTTTGGGTGGCCTGTGTCTGATACATGGCGGTAATCAGAGAGGTGCGGATTGTCAGCGTGCGCAAAATCTTGAACAAAAGCTCTGCCTCTGTCATCCGCGCAATCAGCATGTGAAATTCGCCCGACAGACGGATCACGGCCTCGCTATCGCCCAACTCATGGGCGCGGCGTTCGCGCGCGATATGGTCGCGCAACTGGTCTAGCTGGCCATCCGTCACCCGCGCACATAGCCGCGCAACAAGGCGTTGCTCTATCAGCAGCCGGGCCGAAAACGCATCCTGCGCTTCTTCCACGCTGGGTTCGGCGATGCAGGCCCCGCGATTGGGCACAAGGCAGACAAGCCCATCCTGCTCCAACAGCACAAGCGCCTGACGCACCCGCGCGCGGGTTGCGCCAAAAATTTCGGCCAGTTCTTCTTCTTTCAGGCGCGCACCGGGGCGCAGGGTGCGTTGCACCACCGCCAGCCAGATACGATCACAAATCTGGGCAACAACATCATTCTTTGCAGTTTGCGTCAGCCAAGGCATCTTGCGTTTCCCCCCGCGCCCCTTGTAGCGCTGCAAATTGCAAATGACAAAGGGCTGCGCTGCCTGTTTTTTGCCCAAATTGTTGACAATATTGTACACAATCTTGCATGCGCGCGCGGGGCTTGCTACACTGGGACTGGCGGTTTTGCCATCCGGGGGGCGCAGCATGCAGATATTCGTCTATAATCCCAATTCCAGCGCGGAAATGACAGCGCTTATTGCGCGTTCGGCCCAAGCGGCGGCCAGCGCGGGCAGCCAGATTATCACGCAGGGCGCGCAAGCGCCCGTGCCCCCCAGCATCGAAGGCCACCATGACGAGGCCCTGGCCGTTCCCCCCATGCTCGACGCGCTGCGCCGGGCCGAAGCGGCAGGCGCGCAGGCCCATGTTATCGCCTGTTTCGATGATCCCGGCATCGGTGCGGCGCGCGAGGTTGTGGCGGGGCCGGTGATCGGCATTGCACAGGCCGCGATGCAAGTGGCAAGCCTGATTGCGGCGCGGTTTTCGGTGGTCACAACCCTGCCCCGCGCCATTCCGATCATAGAGGATCTGGGCCAGCGCTACGGCATGGGCCACAAGCTGAAACGGGTGCGCGCGGTCGATCTGCCCGTTCTGGCGCTGGAGGCCAACCCGGCCCATGCCGCCGCCTTGCTGCGCGCCGAAATTCTGGCCGCCCGCGAGCAAGATGGGGCCGAAGCCGTGATCCTGGGCTGCGCGGGCATGTCGGATATGTGCCACAGCCTGAGCGCGGAAACCGGCCTTCCTGTCATAGACGGGGTGCATGCCGCCCTGCGTCTGGCCGAAGCGCTGGCAGGCGGGGGCTACCGCACGGCCAAAACAGGGGCTTACGCTTGGCCGCGCGACAAATCGCATGATCTTACCCCCGTTACACCGCTGCGCCGCCCGGCAGAATAGCGCCATCGCCTGCCATTGCGGGGGCCTGCGCCTGTGTCTGATCCAGCCGCAAACAGCGCGCCTGATGCCCCGCCCCAAGGGTTTGCATGGCCACAGGCCCGGTTTTGCACCCGGCCTGCGCCAGATAGCAGCGCGGCGCAAAGGGGCAGCCATCGGGCAAGTTGGCCAGATCGGGCGGCGCGCCGGGAATGGCATCCATCCTGGCACCCTTTACCATCGCATCATGGGCGCGGCTTTTCAGCAGGCCCAGCGTATAGGGGTGGCGCGGGCTGCGGATCAGATCGCGGGCGCTGGCCTCTTCCACAATCTGGCCCGCATACATCACGGCAATCCTGTCGGCCACTTCCACCGCCGCGCCAATATCATGGGTCACAAAGATGATGGACAGGCCCAGATCGCGCTGCAATTCGCGCAGCAGCAACAATACCTGAATTTGCACTGTCGCATCCAGCGCGGTGGTGGGTTCATCGGCCAGCAGCAGCTTGGGACGGCATGACAGCGCCAGCGCAATCATGGCCCGCTGGCGCATCCCGCCAGACATTTCATGCGGGTAATTGTCCAGCCGCGATTTCGCAGAGGGAATGCGCACGCGCTCGAACAGTTCCAAGGCGCGGGCGCGGGCCTCTGCGCGGCTTACAGGTTCATGGCGGCGGATGGTTTCCACAATCTGATCGCCCAGCGTATAGACAGGGTCAAGCGCCAAAAGCGGCTCTTGAAAGATCATCGCGGCCTCGCCCCCCCGAAAGCCCGACAGCGCGCGCCCATCCATGGCCATCACATCGCGCCCGCCAACCAGAATTTGCCCTTCCAGCTTTGATTTCTTTTCGGGGTTCAGCCGCATGACAGCGCGCATTGTCACCGATTTCCCCGAACCGGATTCGCCAATCAAGGCAACCGCCTCTCCCGGTGCGACATCCAGCGACACATCATTGACGGCGCGCACAGGGCGCATGCCGCCTGTAAACGTCACGCCCAGATTGCGGATAGACAGGAAAGGCGCTGTCATTGCGCGGCCTCCTTCACGCTGGGGGCCATATAGCCCGATGCAGGATCATGCGCATGGCAGGCCACCAGATGCCGCGCGGCGCGCTGGGTCAGGGCCGGTTCCGCCTGCGCACAGACAGGCCCGGCCATCGGGCAGCGCGTATGAAACCGGCAGCCCGAAGGCGGATCAATCGGGTTGGGGGGATCGCCCGAAAGGGCGGGTTCCATCGTGCGATTATCGGGGTCCATGCTGGGCATGGATGACAACAGCGCCCGCGAATAGGGGTGCAGGGGCGAGGCATACAGCGCCTCTGCATCGCCAATCTCTGCCACCTTGCCCAGATACATCACCATCACGCGGTCAGACACAAAGCGCACCACATTCAGATCATGGCTGATAAAGATATAGGTCAGGCCAAATTCGGCCTTCAGATCGGCCAGCAGGTTCAGAACCTGCGCCTCCACAGATTTATCCAGCGCCGAAACGGCCTCATCCAGAATGATCACCTTGGGCCGCAACGCCAGTGCGCGCGCGATATTCACGCGCTGGCGCTGGCCGCCAGACAGCTCATGCGGATAACGGCCCGCAAAGCGCGCCGGATCAAGCCCCACGCGGGTGAGCAGATCATGCGTGCGCGCCAGCGCCTCTGGCGCAGGCGTGCCATGCACACGCGCCCCAAAGGCGATGTTGTCCTCTATCGTCAGGCGCGGGTTGAGCGAGGAATAGCTGTCCTGAAACACCATCTGCACTTGGCGGCGATAGGCTTTGAGCGGCAATTCAGGGCTGCCCACCAGCTTGCCGTCAAAATACAGCGCCCCTTCATCGGGGTCTATCAGCTGCATCAACAGCCGCGCGGTGGTGGATTTGCCGCAGCCCGATTCCCCCACCACACCCAGCGTTTCGCCTGCAAACACTTCCAGATCCACGCCATCCACGGCATGAACATTCTTCACCGTGCGCCCCAGAATACCCCCCTTTATGGGAAAGTATTTCTGCAATCCGCGCACTGTCAGAATAGCGCCCTCTGTGCTCATTGCCGCACCTCCATGGCAGACCGCAGCCCGTCAGACAGCAGGTTGAAAGAGATCGACACCATGAAAATCATCGCACCGGGCAGCGCCGCGACCCAGGGTTGCGCATAAATCGCCGTGCGCAACGTGTTCAGCATCAGCCCCCATTCGGGGTTTGGCGGCCGCACCCCAAGCCCCAGAAATGACAGGCCAGAGGCCAGGATCATGCTGACAGCGATCAGGCTGGTGGCGTAGACAAAGATCGGCCCCAGCACATTGCCCAGTACATGCACCCGCACAATGGTAAAGGCCCCCGCGCCAGAGGCCCGCGCGGCCTCTATGAAATCGGAACTGCGCAAACGTGTGGTCACAGATTCCGCCACCCGCGCAATCGGCGGAATGAACACCACCGTCAGCGACAACAGCGCATTGCCCAAACCCGCCCCCAAAGCCCCCGACAGCGCCACCGCCAGCAAGACCGACGGGAAAGCATAGAATACATCCACCGTGCGCATGATCAGCGTATTTGTCCAGCCGCCCGCATAGCCCGCCAGAATACCCAGGGCAGAGCCAAGGAAAAACGCCAGCACCACCGGCGTTACCCCCATCAGCAGCGACAGCCGCCCGCCCCAGATCAGCCGCGACAACACATCGCGGCCCAATTCATCCGTGCCCAGCACATGCCCCGGCGTGCCAATCGGTTTCAGCCGGTTGACAAGCCGGCCTTCCAGCGGGTCCAGCGGCGCCACAAGCGGCGCGAAAATCGCAGCCAGCAGCAGCAGCAAAAGCACCGCAGCCGCCGCCATGGCGGTTTTGTCCCGCACCAGCCGCGCGCCCACATTCTGCCAGTAACCGGCACTGCGCACCGGGGTGATTGCACCTTGGGAAACAGAGATATCCGCCATCTGCCCTACCTCTTGATGCGCGGATCAAGCGCGCTTTGCATCACATCCACCGCCAGATTCAGCACCACGAAGAACATCGCCAGCACCAGGATCGTGCCCTGCAGCAGTGGCAGATCCCGCTGGAAAATGGCCGAATTCAGCAACATCCCCGTTCCCGGCCAGCTGAATACGGTTTCAATCAGGATAGACCCGCCCAGCAGATAGCCCAGCTGCACCCCCATCACGGCCAGCGCCGTGGGCGCGGCATTCTTGACCACATGCAAGAACACCCCCAATTCTGACAGGCCCCGCGCGCGCAGCCCGATTACAAATTCCTGTGCCAGAATTTCCGCCACCAGCGCGCGCACCGTGCGCGCGATAATCCCCATCGGGATCACGCTCATGGTAATGGCGGGCAGGATCATATAGCTCAGATGCTCCAGATCAAACTTCCACTGCCCCGAACCGCCCGGCCCCGCGCCTGCGGCAGGCAACCAGCCCAACTGCGCCGAAAAGATGATCACAAGCACCATCCCCAGCCAGTAATGCGGCACCGAAACGCCAAAAACCGCCGCGGCAGAGGCGGCCTTGTCCAGCGGTGAATTGCTGAAATACCCGGCCACAAAGCCAAAGAAACAGCCCAGCACAAAGCCTATGAACGTGGCCACCGCAGCCAGCATCAGCGTATTGCCCACCGCGCGCATGACTTCGCTTGTCACAGGGCGGCCCGTGGCAATGGATGTGCCCAAATCCCCTTGCAAGGCCCGGCCCAGCCATAAAATAAACTGCTCAGGATAGCTGCGATCAAACCCGTAAAGAATGCGCAACCTGTCTTGCAATTCCACCGAGGCATCGGCGGGCAAGATGGAAATCAGCGGATCACCGGGCGAGATATGGACAAGCGCGAAACACACAACAGACACCCCGAACAACACCGGGGCCGTGTAAATGATCCGCCGCAGGGTATAGCCAAGCATGGGCTTTCCTTTCGGATGGCAGGCAGAATGGCAGCAGGCCCCGGCACATGGCCGGGGCCTGCCCTGTCCTTAGTTCATATCCATCGGCGCGATATCGATGAACCAGCTTTTCGGCTGCACCACACCTGTCACCCGCGAGGACATGGCGCGCGGCCCGGCATCATGGGCCACCCAGACAAAGGGCGCTTCTTCCACAATGCGGGCATGCAGGCGGGCAAGTGCCGCATCGCGGGCGGTATCGTCAAAGGTGGTGCGGGCATCGGCAATCAGGGCGTCAAACTCGTCATTGCCAAACAGGCCCCAATTGTTGGAAACCGGCGGGAATGTGCCTGTCGATGTGAAGCGGACCATGGCAAAGAACGGGTCCATCGTGGCGAAGGACACGTTGATCGCATGCGCCCCATTGGCGGATTCGTCATTCGCCCCGCGCCGCCAGTTGGTGAACACGGTATTCCATTCGATCACATCCAATTCGACATCAAAATAGCACTCACGCAGCGCCTGTTGCAGATACTCGTTCATCGGGATGGGCTGCATCTGGCCAGAGCCGGAGGCAGAGGTCTGCACCTTCACCTTCACCGGGTTATCGGCAGAGAAACCGGCCTCTGTCATCAGGCGCTGTGCTTCTTCCAGATCATAGCGGATATCGAAAGAGGGGTTGCCCCACCACGGATGGGTCGGATCAACCGTGCCCTTGGGAATGCCCATATACCCGCCCAGCAGGATTTGCAGCTCTTCGCGGTCAAAGCACAGGTTGGCGGCATGGCGCACCCGCCGATCCAGCCAGGGCGAGCCTTCGGCAAAAGACAATTGCCACGGCCAGACATGCGGTTGCGGATTGGCGTAAATGGTGAACCCGCGCGATTCGATCTGCGGAATCGCATCTGGCGAGGGGGCCTCGATCCAATCCACCTGCCCCGATAGCAGGGCAGCGGTGCGGGCATTCGCCTCTGGCAGCGGAACCAGAACCACGCCATCCAGCTTGGGCGTGCGCGCGGGGTTCCAGTAATTTGTATTGGGCGCCAGTTCCAGCCGCTCGCGCGGGACAAAGCTTGTCACGCGGAAGGGGCCAGTGCCCGACGGATCGGCGGCAAACGCGGCCCATGCTTCCTCTGCATTGCCGGTTTCGTCAAATTTCGCCTGCCAATGCGCGGGCGATGCCATGAAAAGATTGGTCAGGTTTATCGGCAAAAAGCTGTCTGGCTCTGATGTTGTCAGTTCCACCGTGAATTCATCTATCACCCGCGCCGAACGCAATGTGGGCATGCGAGAGGCCGTTACCCCAACCTGGCTTGCGTCAAAATGGGGCGCGGATTCGTCCAGCACCTTTTGCACATTCCACACCACCGCTTCCGCGTTAAACGCGCTGCCATCATGGAATGTCACGTCATCGCGCAGGTTGAACACCCATTTCGTTGTATCATCGGGGTTCACCGCCCAGCTTGTTGCCAGATTGGGAATCACCACCGAAGCCTCGTCTTCCTTGCTCAGATCCCAGGCTGTCAGCCCGTCATAAATGGTCATCCCGGTAAAGCGGTTGCCTTCAAACCCCTGATCGGGCTGCCCAAGCGTGCGCGGAATATCAGCGGCCGTCATGCCAATGCGTAAAATTTTATCTTGCGCCAGCGCGGCGGCGGGAATTGTCAGCACGGAACTTGCCAGCAAGGCCGCGATAAGGATGGGTTTGGTCTGCGTCATGAATCAGTCTCCCCTATGGACACGCCGGAACGCACCAAAACCCCGGCGTTTTTTGACAACAATATTGTTGACAATCTGAGCCTGCCGCAAGTCTTTTCATCCGTCAAAGTTTTTTAGCACCTCTGGCACAACAAAGGCCCCAAGCCCGCCCTACGCCTTTTATGGGGTCATCCCTACCAGATTTCGCACATTATTTAGGCATTTTGTGAAGATTTGGGCGCGAAAACCGCCGCCCCGCCCCTTCAAACAGCGCAAACAGCACCAGGCTTTGCACCGCCAGCACAATCAGCGCGGCAAACATCAGGTCAGTTTGCCCCCGCCCATTGGCCAATAGCATCAGATAGCCCAACCCGCGCGATGATCCCACCCATTCGCCAATGATCACCGCAAAGGGTGCATAAACCAACGCCAGCCGCAGCCCCGTGGCCAGTGCGGGCAGGGCATGGGGCAGTTGCAGGTACACCAGCCGCCGCAAGGGCGTGGCCCGCATCATCTGCGCCAGATCGGCCAAAGGCGCAGGCAGCCGCATCAGCCCATCAAAAAACGCCGAGGCCACAGGAAAATAAATCACCAGCATCACAATCACAATCTTGGAGGCCGCCCCATAGCCCAGCCATAATGTCAGCACCGGGGCCAGCGCGAAAACCGGCACGGCCTGGGCAAAAATCAGCAAGGGCCGCACCAGCAGCCGCGCGGCCGGAGACAGCGCCAGATTAAGCGCTGTCACCACCCCCAAGGCCACCCCCGCCACCAGCCCTGTGGCCAGATTGACCAGCGTAAAGCGCGCATGTTCCGCCAGCAGGGGCGCATTGGCCCATAGGCTTGCCCCCACACGCCCCGGCCCCGGTAAAATGAAATGCGGCGCGCCCGTGGCCCAGACCACCGCTTGCCACAGCCCCAGCCCAAAGCCCAAGGCCAGCGCGATACGGATCAGGGCGCGCATGGGGCCAGCCCTTGCAACCGCGCCAGCAGCGCCCCTTGCGCGGCCAGCAGATCAGGCGCGCGGTAATCGCGCGGGATGGGGCCACCGGGCAGGGGCAGCACCTCTGCCCCTTGGGGGCCAAGCAGCCATGCCCGGCTGGCAAGGCGCAGCGCTTCCAGCGGGTCATGCGTGATCAAGATCACTGTGCGCCCCGCCAACAACCGCGCCGCCAAATCCTGCATAGCCAGCCGCGTGGCGGCATCCAGCGCGGAAAATGGCTCATCCAGCAGCACGATGGGGCACTCTTCCATCAGCACGCGGGCCAGCGCGACGCGCTGGCGCTGCCCGCCCGACAGCGCATCGGGCCGCCGCGCCTCCATCCCGCCCAGCCCCACTTGCGCCAGCAAATCCCGCGCGCGCGCCAGATCGGGCCGCGCGCCCCGCAACCGCGCGCCAATGGTCACATTGGCCAGCAGATCGGCCCAAGGCAAAAGCTGCGCCTCTTGCGCCATCAGCGCCACACGGCCCGCAAGGGGCGCGCCATCCTCTGCCCTTATCTGCCCTTCCAGCCGCGCCGCGCCCTCCAGCCCCGCCACCAGCCGCGCGACAGAGGATTTCCCCACCCCCGACGGCCCCAGCAAACAGCCCCAGCCCCCTGCCGGAAAGGCCAGATCCAGATCGCGCAGCAACACCCGCGCGCCCATCCAGACTGTGCCGCGCAGGCAAAGCCCGCTCATGCGCCAGCAAGCCCCATATCCCAGAACCCCACTTCCAGCCGTGTGGCCGTGGCAAAGCGCGCGCCCAGCCGCGCCATGCGCGGGCTGGCCGCCCAATCCGGCCCCAGACGGTGCAACAGCGCCCCGTCTATCAGCGCGCCCACTTCATGGCACAGGCCCTGATACTCTGCCCCGCCATAGGTGTCGCACCATGGCGCATATGGCCCGCCACTGCCCGCCAGCCGCGCGCCAATCTCGCCATAGCCCAGCACACACGGGGCAAGTGCGGCCATCAGATCCAGAAAATCGCCCGAATAGCCCGCTTCCAGCACATAGCGGGTATAGGCCAGATTGGCGGGCGCTTCTTCTGTGGCCTCCAGTTCCGCCGCATCAATCCCCGCCCGCGCGCAGAGTTCCACATGCAACGGCATTTCCACATGCGCCAGCGCATGCACCGTGGCAGAGGCCGCGCGCAATTCCGCCAGCGTCTCGGATTTGGCCGCAGCCAAGGCCCATGCGCGCGAGAAATGGATCAGGAAAATATAATCCTGCCGCAGGTAGTGCAGGAAATTCGCGTGCGGCAATGTGCCTGTGCGCAACCCTTCCACAAAGCCATGCTGCGTATAGGCCCCCCATACGGGGGCCTGCGCGCGCCACAGCCCGAAAGCGCGGCCATAATCGGGCGCGCTGGTCATGGCTGGCCCTGCCCGGCAGCGCTGATATCCAGCGCCAGATCCGCCACCGCCAGCCCGCCCGGCGTAGCCCCGGCCTGCGCCAGAAAGGCCTCAAACCGCGCATAGCGCCCCGCATCCAGCGCGGCAGGGCGTGTGGCAAAGCGCGGCCATGTATCGGCCCATGCGCGGATATTCAGCTCTGTTTCCAGTTCCGTGGCAGTGGCGGAAAACATCTGCCATGCGGCCTCTGGCTGGTTGAGGATGTAATTTGCCGCCTGTGCCGTGGCCTCCAGAAACCGGGCAAGGACTGCCGCATCCATCCGGTCGGGATTGGCGACATAGATCAATTCATCATAGGCGGGCACGCCCTCGGCCTCTGGGTAGAAACAGCGCCCCTCCACCCCTTCAATCTGCAATTGGTTCAGCTCGAAATTGCGGAACGCGCCGATGACGGCATCCACCTGCCCCGACATCACCGCCGGAGAGATTGACCACCCGATATTGATCTGCTCCACATCCCCCGGCGCCATGCCATGATGGGCCAGCATCGCATCCAGCATCACTTCTTGCACACCCGCCACGGCAAAGCCCACTTTGCCGCCCTTCAAATCGGCAAATTCCTGCACCGGGCCATCGGCCAGCACCACAAGGCATGTCAGCGGCGTGGAAATCAGCGTGCCCACACGGCGCAGGGGTAGGTCGTTATGGCGGCTCAGATGCAATTGCGGCTGATAGCTGATCGCCAGATCAACCCGCCCGGCGGCCACCATGCGCGGGGGGTCATTCGGGTCTGAGGGCGTGATAAGCTCCACCTCTAGCCCCGCCGCGTCAAAATACCCCAATTCGCGCGCCAGCACGATGGGCGCATGATTGGGGTTCACAAACCAATCCAGCATCAGGCTTATACGGTCTTGGGCGGCAGCGGGCAGGGCAAGGGTTGCGGCAAGCGCGCTCAGGGCAAGCAGGCGTTTCATTGTGTTCCTTTCAGTCTGTCAGGGCCAGCAGGGCAATTTTGCCCGGCCACCGGGTTTGCAACATCTGGCCCGCATTATGGGCGCGCAGCCCCGTGGCGCAGGCCAGCACCACCCGCGCATGTTCAGGCGGGCAAAGCGTGTGAATATCGGCAGGCGGAATATGCCGCGCTTGGGGCGAAAAGGGCGCGGCCTCGGTTCGCAAATCCACCAGCAGATCATCCGGCGCAATCTGGCTGCGCGCGATAAAGGGCAAGGGGGCCTCTGGCTCTGGCGCGGTATCAAAGCGAAAGCCGCCCATCCGCCAGTTGCCCGCATCCAGACTGACCAACTGGCCCAGCGGGCCGGGTTCCAACCCCAGCAGCACGGCCAGCGCCATTTGCGCCTGTAGCGCGCCAATTGCCCCCACCACAGGCCCCATTACCCCGGCTGTGGCACAAGTGGCCCCGCGTTCGGGCAGATCGGGGAAGATGGCGCGCAAGGATGGCGCGCCCCCGCAACACCCCGCCACATAGCCCGACAGCCCAAGCGCAGAGGCCGTGATCAAAGGCTTGCCCAAAGCCTGCGCACAATCCGAAAGTGTCAGGCTGGCGGCGAATGTATCGGCGCAATCCAGCACCACATCGGCAGCCCCCACCAGTGCAGGCGCGGTGGCGGGGTCTAGCCAGTCTGTGCGCGCCTCTATCACCACTTCGGGGTTCAGCGCGGCCAGCGCCGCCGCTGCGGCCAACGCCTTGGGCTGGCCTGCCTGATCGGTGCGGTATAGCGGCTGGCGGTGCAGGTTATGGGCGGCCACGGTATCGCCATCCACCAGCGTTATCCGCCCCACACCCGCACCCGCAAGATATTGCAGCACAGGCACACCAAGCCCGCCCGCCCCCACCACCAGCGCATGCGCGCGGCCAAGCCGCGCCTGCCCGTCAAGCCCGATCTGGGGCAGGATCATCTGCCGGGCATAGCGGTTCATGCGGCCACCGCCAGCCAGTCGCGCATCCGCGCTTCCGGGTCGGGATGCAAGGTTATATCCGTCACGGCAGAGACAATATCCGCCCCCGCCGCAAAAGCCCCCGGCGCGCGTTCCACGCTCATCCCGCCAATGGCGCAAAGCGGGGTATCGCCCACCAGCTTTTTCCACTCTGTCACACGCGCAAGCCCCTGCTCGCGCCATTTCATCTGTTTCAGGATCGTGGGATAAACCGGGCCAAGCGCCACATAATCGGGCTTCAGCGCAAGCGCGCGCGCCAACTCCGGCCCGTCATGGGTGGAAACCCCAAGCCGCAGCCCCGCGCGGCGAATGGCCGCCAGATCGGCGCCATCCAGATCTTCCTGCCCCAGATGCAGCCAATCGGCCCCTTCCTCTATCGCGATCTGCCAATAATCATTGATCACCAGCGCCGCGCCATGCGCGCGCGCAAGCGCCAGCCCCGCGCGTATTTCCGCGCGCAATTCGGGCGCGGGGCGGTCTTTGATGCGCAATTGCACCAGCTTCACCCCCAAGGGCAAAGCCCGTTCCAACCATGCAACCGACTCAAAAATCGGGTAGAACCGGGGCAATCTCATAGCCAGGCCTTTCCAAGAACGGGGGTAGAGGGCGCGGCCATATCGCGGGGGGCCATGGGATCGGCGGCATGGGCCAGCGCGCCCGCCTGCACCGCAAGGGCAAAAGCCCGCGCCATGGCCACAGGATCGCCCGCTTGCGCAACAGCGGTATTCAGCAACACCGCATCAAACCCCATTTCCAGCGCATCGGCGGCATGGCTGGGCAGGCCAAGCCCGGCATCTATCACCATCGGCACATCGGGAAAGGCCGCGCGCAGGGTTTTCAGCCCGTAACGGTTGTTCAGCCCAAGGCCAGAGCCGATAGGCGCGCCCCATGGCATCAGCACCTGCGCGCCCGCCTCCAGCAGGCGCGCGGCCAGAACCTGATCTTCGGTTGTGTAGGGAAATACCTCAAACCCGTCGGCGGCCAGCGCCTCTGTGGCCTCCAACAGGCCAAAAGGGTCTGGTTGCAGCGTATCGGCATGGCCGATCACTTCCAGCTTGATCCAGTTGGTTTCAAACAGCTCCCGCGCCATCTGCGCAGTGGTGATCGCCTCGCGCGCCGAATGGCAGCCGGCAGTATTGGGCAGCACAGGCACGCCCAGAGCCTTGATGATTTCCCAGAATGCCTGCCCCTGCCCGGCCTCGCGCCGCAAGGAAACCGTGGCCACCGCCGCACCAGAGGCCCGAAACGCCGCGTCCAGCACAGCGGGCGAAGGATATTGCGCCGTGCCCAGCATCAGCGGATTGGCCAAGGCAACCCCGTAAAATTCGCGCATCCTCTCAGCCCCCCTGCATGGGTGCCAGCACTTCCAGCCTGTCACCCTCTTGCACCACAGTTTCGGCCCGCGCGCCTTTGGGCACGAAAACACCGTTCAGCGCCGTGGCCACCCGCGCCTCTGCCAGCCCCAATTCGGCCAGCAGCTCTGCCAATATGGCCGCGCGCACCTCTTGCACCGCGCCATTCACCTCAATCCGCATGCAGCAAATCCCCTGTTTCACCCGTTGTCAGATAGGCCACCGCTTGGCGCGCCAGCGCGGGGGCCATCAGATAGCCATGCCGGAACAACCCGTTCAGATGCAGCACACGGCCCTTGGCAATCACGCGCGGCACATTATCGGCAAAGGCGGGGCGCAGATCGGCCCCTGTTTCCAGCAGTTCCGCCTCGGCAAAGCGGGGATCAAGCGCATAGGCCGCGCTTAGCAATTCCAGAACCGACCGCGCGCTCACCCCGCGCGCATCTGTGCTTTCAATCTGGGTTGCGCCCAGCATATACACGCCCCCCCCGCGCGGCACGATATACAACGGGTGGCGCGGATGCAGCAGCCGCACAGGGCGCGTGATGTCAATTTCAGGCGCGCGCAGCACCACCATTTCGCCGCGCACCCCGCGCAGCCCCGGCAGGCCAGCGGCATAGCCGCGCGCATCCAGCACCGGGCCTTGCACATCATCGGGGCTGGCGCTGGCCTGTTCCACCTCCACACCCCGCGCGGCCAGTGCCGCCAGCAAATCCGCCAGCGCGCGGCGCGGGTTAAGATGGGCCTCGCCCGCGAAAAACAGCGCACGGCGCAGGCCGGGCAAATCCGGCTCCAGCTGCGCCAGATCGTCAGTGACCAGCGCATGCCCGCTTGTGCGCCGGGCAAAGCGCGCCAACTCATCCTTGTCACGCTCCAACGCCACCACCAGAGAGCCGCGATGCACCACCTCTGTCACCTCGGCCCATGCGCGCGCGGCGCCTTCGCCGTGGCGCACGATCTCCGGCTCTGCCACCGCGCCCTCGCAAAACGGCGCAAGCATGCCGCCCGCCCACCACGAACAGCCATGCGCGCCGGGGGGGCCGTTTTTATCTATCACGCGCGGTTGCAACCCCGCTTTGCTGCATTCCCACGCGGCCCATAGCCCGGCCACACCTGCGCCGATGATCGTGACCTCAGCCATTGGCCCAAACCTTGTAAAAATGGTGCACAGGGCCATGGCCCGCGCCCACGCCCAAGCCATCCGCCGCCGCAATCGCGGCTTGCAGATAGCCATGCGCGCGGCGCACCGCCGCTTCCAGCGCCATGCCCTGCGCCAGCCCCGCCGCAATCGCGGCAGAGAGGGTGCAGCCTGTGCCGTGGGTGTTGCGCGTGGCGCGGCGCGGGGCTGTCAGTTCCACCACGCCGCTCTCGGTTATCAGCAGATCGGTGCACACCGCGCCCGCAGCATGCCCGCCCTTCATCAGCACCGCACCTGCCCCCAGCGCGCATAGGGCCGCGCCCTGCGCCGCCATCTCCGCCAAGTCGCGGGCAAGGGGCTGGCCCAACAGATCGGCCGCTTCCGGCAGGTTGGGGGTAAGCAGCGTGGCGCGCGGCAAAAGCTGGTTGCGCAGCGCCTCCAGCGCGGCGGCGGGCAACAGCCTGTCGCCGGATTTCGCCACCATCACAGGGTCCAGCACCACAGGCAGGCCCGCAGGCAGGCCGTTTGCGACAGTGGCAATCGCCTCTGGCCCGCCCAACATGCCCAGCTTTATCGCGCGCACATCCAGATCATCAAACACCGCCGCCATTTGCGCGGCAATCATGGCCGGGCTGGCAGGCTCTATCCGGGCCACGGTGCGGGTATTCTGCGCGGTCAGCGCCGTGATGACAGTGGCGCCATAAACCCCCAGCGCCGAAAAGGCTTTCAGATCGGCCTGAATCCCCGCGCCACCCCCGGAATCAGAGCCTGCAATGGTTACTGCGATGGGTATCACACTCGCCTCCTTGCTATGGGTCCAGCGCAAGAAGACGGATCGCGGGCGGTTTGGCCCAATCTTTACCGTTCCCTCCGCCGGTATGACCCGGATCAGGTTCGATGGGTTGGCTCTCGCCTCTCAGCCCGGCATTCCGGGCACCCCAACGGTTGGGATGAATGGTAAGTCTGCACTGGCCCAAGGGCAAGGGGGGATTGCAAAATTTACCCCCCGGCAGCAGGCGGCCCTTTGCTGCGCATCATATTTGACATGGGTATAATGATGTTTTAGATATCAGTTAACATATTCAGGATTACACCAATGATAACTGGCCCACAAATGCGGGCGGCGCGGGCCTTGGCGGGGCTGGATCAGCGCGCGCTGGCGGAACTTTCCGGCCTGTCCGTGCCCACCATCCAACGGATGGAAGCCAGCCCCGGCCCCGTGCGCGGCATGATCGACAGCCTGATAAAGGTGATAGAGGCGCTGGACAGTGCTGGCGTTGTGCTGATTGCCGAAGGCGCGTCCAGCCCCGATGGCGGGCGCGGCCTGCGCCTGAAAGACAAAGCGGACAGGCCCCGCTGATGTGGGGCGGAGTGCAGCAGGCGGGGGGGTCGGGTTCGCGCATTTTGCGCATGGTCAGACGACTGCTTTGCGCGGAGCAAAGGCCGCAGGCCGCCGCGCATCGCCGGGCCGCCCCCCGGCACGGCGATTTGCTGCAACAAGCGCTTAGCTTTGATTTCGTTCGGACATTGCCACCATAAACCGCTTAGCTACTCTGCCGGATCGCCGCACCGCGGCCCAGCGCTGCGCGGCTTTGCGACTCTCCCCCATAGCCACCCCCCCTGTCAAAGGCGCAAGACCAGCCCATGCCAAACACCCCGCTGAAAGCCGAAGCCGAAAACGCCTTTACCCCCGCCCTGGTGCAAACCCTGCGCCAGGGCTACGGGCTGGCGCAATTGCGGGCCGATGCCCTTGCCGGTCTGACAGTGGCGATTGTGGCGCTGCCGCTGTCCATGGCGATCGCCATCGCCTCTGGCGCAACCCCGGCGCAGGGGCTGTACACCGCGATTATCGGGGGGTTTCTGGTCTCTGCCCTTGGCGGGTCGCGCTACCAGATTGGCGGGCCTGCGGGGGCGTTTATCGTGCTGGTGGGCACAACGGTGGCGCTGCATGGAATGGAAGGGCTTATCCTTGCCACCTTCCTGTCGGGCATATTCCTTGCCCTGATCGGCGCGCTGAAAATCGGGGTCTTTATCCGCTATATCCCGTTTCCGGTGGTGATCGGCTTTACCGCCGGGATTGCGGTGATCATCTTTGCCAGCCAGATCAAGGATTTACTTGGCCTTGCCATTACAGACGAACCCCGCGAGGTGATGGAAAAACTGCCCGCGCTCTGGGCGGTGCGTGACAGCCTCACCCCCCCGGCGCTGCTACTATCGGGGGCCACCATCGCGCTTATCCTTGCGCTGGGGCGGTTCCGTCCCAAATGGCCGGGGCTGCTGATCGCAGTGGCGCTGGCATCTGTCGCCTCTGCATCCCTTGATCTGGGGATAGAGACAATCGGCACGGCCTTTGGCGGCATCCCGTCCACTCTGCCCATGCCCGCCCTGCCAACCCTGAGCATGGAAAAGCTGGTGGCGGTGCTGCCTGCGGCCCTGTCTTTCACCCTGCTGGGCGCGATTGAATCGCTCCTATCGGCGGTTGTGGCCGATAGCATGTCGGGCACGCGCCACAATTCCAACGCCGAACTTGTGGCACAGGGCGCGGCCAATGTGGGATCGGCCCTGTTTGGCGGGTTTTGCGTGACAGGCACAATCGCGCGCACCGCCACCAATGTCCGCGCAGGCGCGCATGGCCCGGTTGCAGGCATGCTGCATGCCGTGTTCCTGCTGGCCTTCATCCTGCTGGCCGCACCGCTGGCGGCGCATATTCCGCTGGCGGCACTGGCAGGGGTTCTGGCCATTGTCGCTTGGAAGATGATAGAGAAAACCGCGATAAAAACCCTTCTGCGCTCTGGCTGGGGGGAAATCACGGTGCTTGCAACCACCTTCCTTCTCACCGTCTTCCGCGATCTGACAGAGGCGATTATCGTGGGCCTTGCGCTTGGCTCTTTGCTCTTCATGCACCGCAGCAGCAAACAGATTTCCGTTCATGCCCAGAAAATCCGGGGCGCAGGGCCGCAACCTGTCTCGGCCTCAGACCCGGATATCGTGATCTACCGCATCTCTGGCCCGCTTTTCTTTGGGGCCACGGCCTCTATCGGGTCTATTCTGGACAGAATAAACGATGATCACAAAACACTGGTGATGGATTTTTCCGAAGTCCCCTTTCTGGATTCGACAGGCGCGAACATGATTGAAGGGATCGTTCACAAAACCCAAAGGCGCGGCGTAACTGTCTGGCTTACAGGCGCAAATCGGGCTGTGCTGCGATCATTATTGCTGCATGGCCTGAAAAAACCAGGCGTGCGCTATGCCAGCAATATAGATGCCGCCCTTGGCAAACTCCGGCCAGAGTGAACAGCGCTCACGTCAGCCTTTGTGCCCTTTTTGTTGGCAGTGCATTTCACATGTGAAATTTTTCTCACATCCCCCCTTCCAAAATCGGGCATTTCCCGGCATCAAATGTATCAGGTTGATTTTGCATTCCAAATTCATGAATTTGGATATCTGGCTGTGGCAGGACGCACCGCGCCACAGAAGCGAGGCAGGAATGGTTCACGCCGTGCAGGAAACGCGCTTGGGGCAGGTGCTGCATGTTGTGGCCATCATGGCGGGTGCGGTTCTGTTTGGCTTTCTGGCGAAATGGCTGCAGTTTCCCTTGCCCTGGATGCTGGGCGCGCTGGTCTTTGCGGGCACGGTGCGCCTGTCCGGCTTTGCTGTGCGCATTCCGGTTCAGACGCGCCAGCTTGGCCAGATTCTGGTGGCAAGTTCGGTCGGGCTGGCCTTTACGCCTGCGGCGCTGGAGTTGATGGGGGTTCTGGCGCTGCCCATGGTTCTGGCAGCCGTGCTCACAATCCTTCTCAGCATGGGGGTTGCGGTTTTGCTGGTGCGGCTTACCCATGTGGCGGCCGCAACGGCCATTCTTGCAACCCTGCCCATGGGGCCAGTGGAAAGCGCGGTTCTGGCGGCCAAACACGGGGCCGCGCCGGGGCCGATCATTTTTGCGCAAACCATGCGCATCGTCTTGCTGGTGGTGCTTGTCCCCCCGCTTATCGTTTTGCTGGATGGCGGGGTGGGGGATCCGGTGGCCATTCTGCAATCCGTGGAATGGACAGGCACAGGCGCAATTACGCTTTTTGCCTTCGGGCTTGGCGGTGCGCTTTTGCTGAAATTCACCCAAATGCCCAACCCGTTTTTCCTTGGCGGGCTGGCGGGCGCCGCCCTTGCGGCAGTGTTTGGCCTGCCGGTTTCGGCCTATCCCTATATCGTGCTGGCCGGGGCGCAGATATTTCTTGGCACATGGCTTGGTGCTGTCATCGACCGCGATCTGTTTCGCAATGCGCGCGGCTTTTTGCCCAGCTCTATGCTGACATCGCTGGTCATGATCCTTCTTTGCGCGCTTATGGGCATTGGCCTTAGCTGGATGACAGGCCAGCCCTGGCAAGTGATGGTGTTGTCCACCGCCCCCGGCAGCGTTACCGAAATGGCGCTGACAGCCAAGATATTGCAAGAGGGGCTGGCTGTCGTGACAGCCTTTCACATTGTGCGGATCTTCATCATCTTGCCGTTTTCCGGCCTGATCGTGGCCCAGGCCCTGCGCTTTGCCAAATACACCCCAAAGCCATAAGGCGCGCGCACCCTAGCCGGGGGCAGGCCGGTTTTGCACAGCATGTGGCGGCACCAAAAGAAGGGCCACCCTTTTTCTCAGTGTCCGGGCCGCATGTGTCATCCCGCCACACAGCGGCCCAGCCAGCGCTTATGTATCAAGCCGCCTTATGCCGCCTGCCCCTTTTCCTGGCCAGCGCGCAGCCCAAGAATGGCCCGCGCCTGCGCCCATGTGGCCACGGGGCGCTGATGGCGCGCGCAGATATCCACCACACGGCGCACAAGTGCCGCATTCGAGGGGGCGAGCCTGTCGCGATCCAGCCGCACATTATCTTCCAGCCCGGTGCGCGCATGCCCGCCTGCGGCCACGGCCCAGTCGTTCAGCGTAATCTGCTGCGCCCCGATACCCGCCGCACACCATGGCGCTTCCGGCCCGAACAGGCGCTGCACTGTCTGGATATAGAAATCAAACACCGCGCGATCTACCGGCATGGCGTTTTTCACACCCATCACAAATTGCACATAGGGCCGCGCTGCGATCTGCCCGGCTTGCCACATCTGATGGGCTTTCAGAATATGGCTCAGGTCAAACGCCTCTATTTCCGGTGTCACGCCATGGGCCAGCATTTCGGCGGCCAACCAATCCACCAGATCGGGCGGGTTTTCATAAACCCGCGTCGGGAAGTTGTTGGAACCCACCGAAAGCGAGGCCATGTCGGGCCTGAGCCGCAGCATGGCCCCGCGCGCCTGCCCCGCGCCAGAGCGCCCGCCCGTGGAAAACTGGATAATCATTCCGGGGCAGTGCTTTTCCAGCCCCTCTTTCAGCGCCGCGAATTTGTCGGGGTCAGAGGATGGCGTTTCATCGGGGTTGCGCACATGGGCATGCACGATGCTTGCACCCGCTTCAAAGGCTTCTTGCGTGCTTTCAATCTGTTCGCTGACAGATATGGGCACAGCCGGGTTATTGGCCTTTGTCGGCAATGATCCGGTAATGGCCACGCAGATAATGCAGGGGGTGGACATGGGAATACCTCAGGCAGCTATGGAATGTGGGGCGGGCATGCGCGCCAGCGCATCCACAAAGAAGGGGCGAAAGCCTGCGGGGTGTTCGCTCATGGGGAAATGGCCCAATTCCTCCATCACCGCCAAGGTTGCGCCGGGTATGGCATCTGCGGTGCGGCGCGCATCCTCTGGCGTGCAGGTCAGATCATAGGCGCCCACGATCAGATGCACAGGCGTCTTGGCCGTATCAATCTGGCCCAGACGTCCGATAAGGCTGTCATCGCGGGTATAAAAGCTCAGATCCCCCCGAAACACCCCCGGCCCGGATTGCATGAACATCCACAGCGTATTCCAGCGCTCCACATCCGGCGCATAGGGCGAGATATTGGCCGAAACCAGCGCCGCGCCCATTTCGCCGCCATGGGCATCGGGGCGATGGAACCAGTCGATATCATACCACGCGGGTTGGAAATCGGACGCCTCAATCGCAATAAACCCGGCAAAGCGATCAGCATGCAAAGCCGCGAGTTGCAGCGCAATCCGCCCGCCCATGGAACACCCCGCCAGAACCGGGCGATCAAGGCCCAGCGCCTCCACCACGGCCAGCACGGTTTCCATATAAGCCTCAGTAGTCAGCAGATATTCTTCGCGCTCAAACCCCTCTGGCGGCAAGGATTTGCCATGCCACGGCATGTCAAAGGCGATCAGGCGGTTTTGTGCGGTAATATCGGCATCATTCATCAGATGGCGCCATTGCCGGGTATCCGCGCCCGCCGTGTGCAGGCACAGAATGGGGCGGCCCTGCCCTGCGCTTTCAAAATAAATCCGCCGCGGCGTGCCTGCGATTGTGACAGTCACATATTGGCCGATGATGGGTTCTATACGCATGCTGCACCCCCTTGCGCTGGCCGTGCAAGGGCCATGAATTCCTTGAAAAACCGCAGGTTTTTGACAAGGCACAGAATATCGCCATCAATCCGCCCGCGCCCGATTTTCACAAGGCCGAAAATATCGTGATACCCCGGCGCGGGGCGGGGCTGCCAGAACTGGCGCAGCGCCTCTGCATCGGTGCGCAGGGCAAACCGCCACGGCGTCTTGCGGCTGACACCTTGGGCAATCTGGGTCAGGTGGCCTTTCTCGAAGGTCAGGTAAATTTCCTCTCCCCCCACATCAATCAGCACGGTTTCTGAAAACAGCCGCCCCAGCCGCAACAGATGCGGGCTTTGCTCCAACTGTGTTTGCAGTGCGCGAAAACTCTCAATCACCCTTGGCCTCCCATAACAATTCCGGCCCTTTGGTGGCACAGGCGCAGCCATGCAGGCCATGCCCCGGCAGGTATGGCCCGATACCCGGCGCAATTGGCTTAGGGCTGGCGGCAAACCGGGTCAGGGTATTACCCGATACCGCCAAAGGCATTGGTTTGGCACAGCATGTAACCGACAACAGGGCAGCACCGGATAAGAGGCGCTTCTCCGGCACAGCACCACCCCAAACCCTGAGGAGGAGATTATGGGAACTGTCACTCTGGACAATATCACCGAAGTCGTGATCGACAGCCTTGGCAAACATGGCGAGATCACCGACCGCCAGCGCGAGATCATGACCGCGCTGGTCAAGCATCTGCACGGGTTCTGCAAAGATGTGAAATTGCAGCATGGCGAATTTCTGGAAGGCTGCGAATACCTGAAGCGCGCAGGCCAGACCTGCGATGACAACCGTCAGGAATTCATCCTTCTGGGCGATATTCTGGGCGTGGAAGTGCTGGTCGATATGCTGACCAATGTTGTCGATGGCAATGAGAGCGAATCCACCGTTCTGGGGCCGTTCTACCGCGAAAACCCGCCGGTTCTGCCCAAAGGGGCGTCCACGATCCTCAAGCATTACGACAACGAGGAAACGGTCTATTTCGAGGGCCATATCCGCGATGCTGCGGGCCGTGGTCTGGCCGGGGTGACGCTGGATGTCTGGGAAGATGCGCCCAACGGGGTGTATGAAAACCTTGATCCCGATCAGCCCGAATATAACCTGCGTGGCCGGTTTGAAACGGATGAGAACGGCCATTATGCCTTTGTTGCCGTGCGCCCTGTGCCCTATCCGATCCCGGATAATGAAACGGCAGGCGAATTGCTGCGCTTCATGGGCCACCACCCCAACCGCCCCGGCCATATGCATTTCATCATTTCCAAGCCCGGTTTCCGCCCGCTTATCAGCCAGATTTATGATGCAGATAGCGACTGGCTGCATGATGACAGCGTATTTGCCGTGAAAGACAGCCTGATTGGCAAATTCCTGCCCGCGCCCGAAGGCATGGGGACGGACTTGCATTTCACCTTCGATTTCACCCTGAAAGCCGAAGCCGATGTGAAAGCGGTTGCGGCAGAGTGATCTACCCTCCCTGTCAACTGGCAGCCCCCGCGCAAGCGGGGGCTTTTTTTACATCGCAAACCCGCTACAGTTTGCGCCGGGGGGGACATTCATGAATTTCAGGCAATTGACCTATTTTATCGCGGTCGCAGAAGAGCTGCATTTCGGCCGCGCGGCAGAGCGGCTGGATATGGCCCAACCCCCGCTCAGCCGCCAGATCAAGCAGTTTGAAGACGATCTGGGCGCGGTGCTGTTCAACCGGGGGCGCAGCGCGATCACCCTCACCCAGGCGGGCGAAAGGTTGTTGGAGCGCGGGCGCTCTATCCTGCGGCAGATGGAAGATGCAAAACTCGAAGTGCGCCGCCTTGGGCAAGGGGCCGAAGGGCGGTTGCGCATTGGCTTTGTTGGCTCTGCCACATTCGGGATTTTGCCCAATATCGTGAAATCCTTTCGGGCGCATTACCCGGAAATCAACCTCAGCCTGATGCCCATGAACAACGCCCAGTTGCATCGCGCCTTGGTTGCGCGCGAAATTGATGTAGCCTTTGCCCGGCCTGCGCTGAAAGACAGCGAGTTTCTGACCCGCGAATTGCTGGAAGAAAAGCTTATCCTCGCCCTGCCCGACGCGGTGGATACCGGATCGCGCACCATTGCCAAGCTGGAGCGGCTGCAAACCCACCATCTTATCCTGTATCCCGAATTTCCGCGCCCCAGCTATGCCGATCTGGTGCTCAAAGCCTGCGAAAATGCCGGATTTACCGTGCCCTTGCGCATTTGGTGCATGGATTTGCAAACCGCCATCAGCCTTGTCGCCATCGGAGAGGGGGTGTGCATCGTGCCGGAATCCGTGGCCAATGCCAAACGCAACGGCGTGAAATTCCTCAAGATTGAACCAGAGATTGCGCGCACCGCCTTATCGGTGAACACGCGGCTGGATGACCAATCCGTGCATGTCAGCAATTTTATCCGCATTGCCCAGCAGGTTGCGAAAAAGCGGTTTTGATGGCGGGCATTTGATGGCGGGCAAAGGCGCTGCCCGCCCTGTCATCACACCCCAAGCCAGCGATGCTGCGCCTCTTCATCGGCGCGGATTTCGGCGGCACTGCCCGACCAGACAATCTGCCCCTTGGATACGATCACCACATCATCGGCCAGCGAGGTGGCAAAGCCGAAATTCTGCTCGACAATGACCATCGACAACCCCTCATCGCGCAGCTTTTGCAACGTATCATGAATCAGCTTGACGATAATCGGGGCCAGCCCCTCGGTGGGTTCATCCAGGATCAGAAGGCGCGGGTTCATCAATAGCGCGCGGGCTATGGCCAGCATTTGTTGCTCGCCGCCCGATAGTTCCTGCCCGCCATTGTCCAACCGCTCGCCCAGACGCGGGAACAGATCCAGCACCCGCGCCAGTGTCCAGCCCTGCGCGCCAGCGGCAAAGCGCTTGGCTGCCAGATCCAGATTTTCCCGCACGCTCAGAGAGGGGAAAATATCGCGCGTTTCCGGCACATAGGCGATGCCTGCGCGCGCAATGTCAAAGGGTTTGGCCCCATGGATGGGCTGGCCGTCAAAGCTGATCTGCCCCGATTGCGCGGGCAACAGCCCCATGATGGTTTTCAGCGTGGTGGATTTGCCCGCCCCGTTGCGCCCCAGAATGGCCAGCACGCGGCCCGGTTTTGCACTTACGGACAGGCCATAAAGAACCTGCGTTTCGCCATATCCGGCGTTGATACCGACCACATCAAGCATCTTCCCAAGCCCCCAGATAAATGTCGCGCAACAGTTTTGATCCGCGCGCCTGCTCTGGCAGGCCATCAAAGACAACCTCGCCATAATTCAGCACTGTGATTGTATCGGCCACGGCAAAGGCCAGATCCATGTCATGTTCGATGATCAGAAGCGTCAGATCGCGCGGCAGGCCCGCCAGCAGATCATGAAACCCCTTTGCCATTTCCGGCCCCACGCCCGATGTGGGTTCGTCCATCAACAGCACCAAGGGCTTGGTGGCCAGCGCCACACCCACCTCCAGCTGGCGGCGCACACCATAGCTGATTTCGGACACTTTCGCATGAATATAGGGCATCAGATTCACCTGATTGGCCACCTCTTCCACAATCTCGCGCACCTGCGCCGATTGCAGCGCATCGCGCCATAGCGTCATCGACAGCTCCGCATGCACAGAGGCCGCGAGTGCCAGATTCTCTTCCACTGTCAGCCCGTCAAACAGCGTGTTTTTCTGATAGCTGCGCGACAGCCCGCGCCGTGCGCGTTTGGCAACCGGCAGCGCCGTCACATCTTCGCCCGCCAGCAGGATTTGCCCCTCATCCGGCACAATCTCGCCGACAAGCTGATTGAAGAGCGTGGTTTTGCCGGCCCCATTGGGGCCAAGGATCACCCGCCGCTCGCCCCTCTCCAACTTCACAGAGACATTGCGCGTGACATGGACAGCCCCGAAACTTTTATCCAGATTGCGTGTTTCAAGCATCTTTTACAGCCTCCTTGGCCTCATTGCGGGTCTGGATGGATTGGATCATGCGTTCAGACCGCGCCCCGAAGCGGGCCTCTATGAAACCGAAAATCCCGTTTGCGCGGCTCATGACCACGGCAATCAGCACCACCCCGACAATCAGATGCCAATAGGTTGTCACATGGCCAAGCTCATGCTTGAGCACAACAAAGGCCACAGCCCCCACAAGCGGGCCTACCAGCGTGCCCAGCCCGCCAAGGATCACGACAACCAGCGCCTCTCCCGATACTGTCCAATGCAGCATCTTGGGCGAGATGAACATGATATGTTGCGCCGCCAGCACGCCCGCAATCCCGGCCATGGCGCCCGACAGGCCAAAGACATCGGCTTTCACGCGCCACACCGTCAGGCCCAAAGCGCGCATGCGCTGTTCGTTGTGCATGACGCCTGTCAGCGATCTGCCGAGACCAGAGCGCAGGATGGCCACGGCCGCCAGATAGGCCAGCCCCAGTATGGCAAGGCAGAACAGGGCAAAACTGCGGCTGTCATTCAGGTCTATCCCGATAAAGCCCAGATCAAACCGCCCCGGCCCGACCAGCCCGTCATCACCGCCGAAAAAGGGTTGCTCGAAGAAATAGGAATAGCCCATCTGCCCGAAAGCGAGTGTGGCCATGATGAAGTAAATGCCATGACTGCGCGCGCAGATGGCGCCAATCACCCAGCCTGTGCCCGCCGTGATGGCCACAGCCGCACTGGCGGCAACCCATGGATCAAGCCCGCCCTTGGTGGCCAGCGCCACAAAGGCATAGGCCCCCAGCCCCATCAGCGCGCCATGCGCCAGCGACACCATGCCGCCAAACCCCGCCACCAGATCCAGCGCCAGCACAAGAATGGCCAGGATCAGGATTTCGGTCAGAATCTCCATGCCGAAATATCCGGCGGTAAAGGCCGTTATCACCGCGCCCGACATCAGCAGGACAAGGGCGGCATACCGCAAAGGTGTATGTCTGAACATCTCGCTTATCCTTTCGCCGGAAACAGGCCAACGGGCTTCAGAAGCAACACGCCCGCCAGCAATGCATAAATCAGGATCGAGGCCATGCCAGGCAGCAGCACCGCCCCGAATGTCTGCACGAAGCCATAGATGAGAGAGCCAGCAATCGCCCCTTTGAGCGAACCCAGCCCCCCGATAACAATGACGATCAAGGTGGGGATCAGGATTTCCAGCCCCATTCCGGGCGTCACACTCAGCAGCGGCGCGGCAACCGCGCCCGCCAGCCCCGCCAGCCCGCAGCCCACGCAGAACACGATAAAGAACAGCCGTTCCACATTGATCCCCATACAGGCGGCCATGGCGTCATTATCCACGCCAGCGCGGATCATGGCACCAATCTGGGTGCGGCCCAGCACCAGCGCCAGCGCGGCAAAGATCGCCACACCAAGGCAGATGATGAACAGCCGATAGGCAGGATAGCCCACGCCCAGAACATCCACCCGGCCCGAAAGTGCCGCAGGCGGGGAAATCGCAAGCGCCAGATCCCCCCAGAAAATGCGCGTCAGATCCAGCAGCACAAAGATAAGCCCGAAGGTGACAAGCACCTGTGCCATGGGGCCGGATTTGCGCATGCGCTGGATCAGCCCGCCATAAAGCGCCATGCCCACCACGGCCACGCCCAAAGGCGCGACCAGCAGCGCCACCCAGAATCCGGCAGTGCTGGCCACAGTGGCGGCAAAATAGGCCCCCAGCGCATAGAGCGCGCCATGCGCAAGATTGACGAAATGCATCAGGCCAAAGATAACAGTCAGCCCGATGGAGAGTAGAAACAGAAGCATCGACAATTGCAGCGCGTTCAGGGTCTGCATTGTCCAGAAGCTGAGATCGTGTGTCATAGGCTCCCCCCTTATGACCGGATGAAAAGGGCCGCACAGTGGCGGCCCCGGATGGCGTCAATTGGTGACAGGTGCAGGCATGACACAGCCATTGGCGGGGTCTGCCTCTGCGGGCAGGGTGGCCAGAACCTTCTGGGTCATGGCCCCGTTTTCGCCGGTTACGGTTTCATACACAAAGATCGGCTGGATCACGTTATTCGTGGCGGGATCAATCGACAAAGCGCCGCGCGGCCCTTCAAAGCTGACTTGGCGCAGCGCATTTGCAAGGCTTTCACGGTCGCGCGCACCGGCGCGGATGGCTTCAACCAGCGCACGCGCGGAATCATAGCCCTGCACCCCGTATTCCGAGGGCAGGCGGCCCACATTGGCCTCGAATGCCTGCACAAATTCCGCGTTTTCGGCGTTATCGGCGGTGGGCACATAATGCAGCGCGGTAATCACGCCATTGGCGCTTTCGCCTTGCGCATTGACATAGAGTTGCGATGTCAGGAAGCCAGAGCCATAAAGCGGCATCTCCTCGGCCTTGAGACCAAAGCTGTCATACTGCTTGACGAAGGCAATCGCCTCGCCCCCGGCGTAAAAGACGAAAACCGCCTCTGCGCCAGAGGCGCGCGCCTGTGCCAGATAGGGGCCGAAATCCTGCGTTTGCTGAAACGGTGTCCAGCCCTGGCCCACAATCTCGCCACCCGCCTCAATAAAGGCCTCGGTAAAGCCGCCCACCATCTGCCGCCCTGCCGCATAATCCGCGCCCAGCGTATAAACGCGGGAAATGCCCTGTTCGGCCATCCAGCGCCCCATGGGCCGGTTTACCTGCCCGTTGGAAAATGACAGCCGCGTAATATAGGGGCTGCAGCGCTCGCCCGTGGCCTCGTCATTGCCGGCATTGGCCACAATCAGCGGAACCTGTGCGCCATGCACAAAATCGCGGATCGCCCCCAGCACGCCCGAAGAGACAATCCCCACCAGCACATCGGCGCGATCTTGCAGCACCAGCTTGCGCGCGCGGGCCAGGCCATTGGCGGGGTTCACTTCGGTATCTTCGCGGATGATGTTCAGCTCTACGCCCAGATCATTGCCATAATGCTCCAGCCCCAGCCGGAAACCGGCCTCTATCTCATTGCCAAGCGACGCATAGACGCCGGAAAAGGGCAGCAAAAGCCCCACATTCAGGCGCTCTGCCAGCGCCGTTTGGGCGGCCAGAATGGTGGCAAGCCCGGTCAGGGCCGCTGTCAGTGTCTTTCTCATGGTGTTCCTCCTCCAAGGTTGGTTGGGCCGCCCGCGCGCGGGTCAGCCTTGATCGCCGCCACCAACTGGCAAAACAGAACCAGTGATGTAGGATGCTTCATCAGATGCCAGAAACAGGATAGGTCGGGCCTGTTCTTGCAATGTGCCGTAACGCTTCATTTGGCTGGACTGGATCGTCTGATCGACAATGGTCTGATACCAATCCGCGCGCTGTTCCTCTGCCGCGTTGGGGTTGCGCGCCACTTTGCGCGACGGGGCCTCTGTGCCCCCCGGTGCCGTGGCCACTACCCGAATGCCGCGCTCTGCCACTTCCCAGGCAAGGCTGGCTGTCAGGGCATTCACACCGCCCTTCGCGGCGGCATAGGGCACACGGTTTAACCCCCGCGTGGCGATGGAAGAGACATTCACAATCACGCCTGCGCCCTGCGGCAGCATGTAATCCAGCGCCGCGCGGCAGCAATAGAGCGTCGGCAGCAACGAGCGGCGCAATTCGGCGTCAATCTGGGGCGCGTCGTAATGCTCGAACGGTTTGGCCCAGATCGTGCCGCCCACATTGTTCACCACAATGTCAATCCGGCCCCACAGGGCTGCGGCCTTGGCCATGGCTTTCGCACATCCTGCCCAAGTTTCGAGATTGACAGAAATCGCCTCTGCCGTGCCGCCTGCCTTGCGGATGGTTTTCACCACCTCGGCCCGGTGGGGTGAGCGGTCTACGATCAGCACGCGCGCGCCCTCTGCGGCCGCCCCTTCGGCAACTGCGCGGCCAATGCCTTGCGCGGCCCCTGTCACAACCATCACCTTGCCAGCAAAACGCGTACTCATGCGGCTGCGGCCTTGTCTTCGGTGGGGTTGAACTTCTCGAAATGGAAGCTTGCGGGGGTAACACCCAGTTTGGCGAAATGTGCGCGCACGGCATCCACCATGGGGGGTGGGCCACAGAGATAGACATCTGCATCGCCTTCGCACAAATCCTCGGTTGTCAGATGATCGGTGACAAACCCCTTGCGCGGGTGGTCATCTTCGGGCGCGGCCAGGATTGTAATCAGGCGCAATGTGCCAATCTTGGCGGCCAGCGCGTCCAGCCGCGCCAGTTCTACCAGATCGGCGGCGCGGGTAACGGCATAATACAGCGTGATCGGCTGGTCTGTGCCCGCTTCCGCCACCTGTTCCAGCATGGACAGGAAGGGCGCAAGCCCTGTGCCGCCCGCAAGCCAGACCTGGGGCCGCGTGATCGGGCGCAGATAGAACGCGCCCATCGGGCCTGTCACGGTTACCTGCTCGCCTGCCTGCGCACGGGCCAGATAGCTGCTCATCACGCCGCCGGGCAGGTTGCGGATCAGAAAGCTGGCATCGCGCGCGCCGGGGGCAGAGGAGAACGAATAAGAGCGGTGCTTGCCCGTGCCGGGAACAGAGATATTCACATATTGGCCGGGCAGGAAGTGCATGGGACGATCAAGCGTCACCCGCAGCCCGAAAGACGTGTCAGACAGCCTGTCCACCCCTGCCACTGTCGCGCCAATCTCCTCTGGCGCGGTTTTGCAGGCGGCGGATGATGCGGGAATACGGATCACGCAATCGCTTTGCGGCATCATCTGGCAGGTCAGGACATAGCCAGCGGCGGCTTCCTCCTCTGTCATGGCCTCTTCCAGATAGAATTCCAGCTCATACGCGCCTTTTTCGGCAACGCATTTGCAGGTTCCGCAAACCCCATCGCGGCAATCCATCGGGATATTGATCTTCTGGCGAAAGGCGGCTTCTGTCACCTTCTCGTCATCATCGCATTGGATGACACGAGTCACGCCATCCTCGAAATTCAGGGCAACTGTATAGGTCGTCATGGCAAACTCCTCCTATGCGCGCGCCCGGCTTTGGGCGCGCGTTCTGCCTTGGGTGCAAATCCCGGTCTGTCAGATGTGATAAACGTCGATCACATGGTGAATCTGGTCATTCTTCAGAACCACTTTCTTTGCCGTGATCAGCGGCTTCTCCCCCCGCACATCCAGCGTATAGAAAGACGTGCCCCAATGCTGGTCTGTCACGCCGTAACGATAGGTCATCGTCACCCAGTTGAAGCGCAACTCCACAACCCCGCCTTGCTGGCTCAGAACCTCTATATTCGACAGGTTGTGATTGGTGCGCGGCTCTGGCAGCGAGGTGGCCGAAGACCGATCCGTCTTGATGCGGAATACACGATCCTCAATCCCCGAACGGTCGGGGTAATAGATCAGCGACATCTCGTTGAGCGGGTCTTCGGTCAGCCTGTCCTCGTCATCCCAGGCCGGCATCCAGAACGGGCAGTCCTTGTGGTAGAAGGAAAGCCATGTATCCCAATCGCGATCATCCAGCGCGCGCGCTTCGGCATAAAGGAAGGCCGCAACTTCGGACATGCTCAGGGTTTTGGCGGGGCGGTCAAGCGTGGCTGTGCTCATGGGCTTTGCTCCTTATTCGGCGGCAACTTGCGCATCAGGCGCGGTTTCACGTTCCTTCGCGATGGCCTGCGCCATACGCTCTGCCCATTGCTTGTGCTGGATCACGAACAGCCCTTCATCCTCGGTGCGCGCGCCCGACAGGATGGGATTGATCCCCAGGGCCTTGGCCTCTTCATCCGGGCCATCAATCCACTGGGTCGCACCGCGGCAAATGTCATTCCACGGCGCATGGGCCGCGCCCGCATAGCCGCGCTGGGTGGCGCGGAATTCCTCGGTGTCGTCGGGCGTCGCCATGCCCGAGGCGTTGAAGAAATCCTCGTACTGGCGGATGCGACGGGTACGCGCTTCCTGACTTTCGCCCTTGGGCGCGATGCAATAGATCGTCACCTCTGTCTTATCCACGCTGACAGGGCGGAATACCCGGATCTGGCTGGAAAACTGATCCATCAGAAAGACATTGGGATAGAGGCACAGATTGCGCAGCACGCCCACCATCCATTCGGCCTTGGTCTGGCCATAACGCTCTGTCCACTCTGCCAGACGCGGGTAATTGGGGCGGTTCGTGGGGTCAGACCATGCTGTCCACAGCAGAAGATGGCCATTCACATAGGAATGAAACCCGCCGCGCTGCTTGGCCCATTTGGACGCATCAGTGGCCTTGATATTGTCCTCTTTCCCGTCTGCCGTGCGATGCGCGGTTGTGGCCACGTAATTCCAATGCACGGCCGAGACATGATAGCCATCCGCGCCATTCTCGGCCTGCAATTTCCAGTTGCCATCGAATGTATAGGTCGATGATCCACGCAGCACTTCCAGCCCTTCGTCAGACTGATCCACGATGATATCAATCATCTTGCGCGCCTCGCCCAGATAGTCTTCCAGCGGCTGCACATCGGCATTGAGAGAGCCGAACAGGAACCCGCGATAGCTTTCAAACCGTGCCACGCGCTTCAGATCATGGCTGCCATCGGTATTGAACTGTTCCGGATAGCCCGCGCCATTGGGGTCTTTCACCTTCAACAGCTTGCCAGTGTTGGAAAATGTCCAGCCATGAAACGGGCAGGTAAAGGTTTTCTGATTGCGCCGCTTGAAGCGGCACAGCATCGCGCCCCGGTGCGAACAGGCATTTACCAGCGCGTGCAACTGGCCCTCCTTGTCGCGGGTAATCACAACAGGCGTGCGGCCCATATGCAGGGTAAAGTAATCGCCGGGGTTCGGGATCTGGCTTTCATGGGCCATATAAATCCAGTTGCCCTCGAAAACATGCTTCATTTCCAGTTCGAACAGCTCTTCATCCGTGAACATGTCGCGCCGGGCGCGGAAAATGCCATTTTCCGGGTCTTCCTGCACGATGCCGTCCAGACGGCGCTCCAGTTCGTCAAGATTGGAATGGGTAAACATGTCTTTCCTCCTCCTCAGGATAGGGGTGTTATGCGCCGGCCACAGCCTGCAAGCTGCGGGTCTTGTCACGGCGGTAAAAGCTGATCTTGTCGGGGTCTGGCGCCACACCAAGGCCCGCGCCTTTGGGCACGGCCACACGGAAATCACGATAGCTCAGCGGGGCTGCAAGAATGTCATCTGTCAGCAATAGCGGGCCAAAAAACTCTGTCCCCCATGCAAGATGTTCCACAGTCGAGAACAGCTGAAGCGCCGCAGCCGTGCCAAGGGCGGTTTCCAGCATCGTGCCGCCATAAAGCGCAATCCCTGCCGCTTGCCCGATAGACACCACTTCGCGCGCGCGCAGCAATCCCCCCGATTGCGCGATTTTCACGGCAAAGACATCGGCAGCCTTGCGGCTGGCCACGCCAAGCGCATCTTCCGGCCCGCCCAGCGCCTCATCGGCCATGACGGCAATCTCATAGCTGCGCGTCAATTCGGCCATGGCATTCAGATAGCGCGCCTGCACCGGCTGTTCGACCAATTCGCAGCCCACATCCTGCAAGCCCTTCAGGCCCCAGCGCGCATCGGCCAGTGACCATGCCTGATTCACATCCACACGGATACTGGCGCTGTCACCCAGCGCCGCCTTGATCCGGCCCACATGGGCCACATCCTCGCGCACGGCGCGCTTGCCGATTTTCAGCTTGAAAATATTGTGCCGCCGCAAGGCGATCATCTGCTCTGCCTCGGCAATATCGGTATCGGAATTGCCAGAGGCCAATGTCCAGGCCACAGGCAAATCCTGCGCAATCTGCCCGCCCAACAGCTGCGCGACAGAGACGCCCAGCCGCTTGCCCAAACCATCCCACAGCGCCATTTCAAGGGCAGATTTCGCAATCCGGTTGCCGCGCACATGCCTGTCCATCAGCGCCAGCGCCTGTGTAATCCCATCCGCCTCTTGCCCGATCAGAGCCGGGGCAAGATAGGTGTCAATCGCGGAAACAATGCTTTCGGGGCTTTCGGGGCAATAGCTCAGCCCGCCAATGGTTGTGCCCTCGCCAATCCCCTCAGACCCGTCGGAACAGCGCAACCGCACGATCACAGCCGATTGCCTGCGCATGGTTGTCATTGACAGGACATGCCCACGAATGGTGGGGATATCCAGGATAAAGGCGTCTATCTGGTCGATCTTGGGCACGAGTCTCACCGCTTTGTCTGAACTTGCTTGCGGGTAAGAATGTGCCGTCAGGGGGCGCAGTGTCGATGCTGCGCCGGGTCTTGGGTGATACCCTGATTGACGGGCGGGGGGCAAGACAGGGCAGAAATCTCCCAGCTTCTCGGATACAAGACCACGGCAACACCACAGAAGGTCAGAGCGGCCCGCATGACCACGGCCCCCTCCAAGGCCCACCAGCCAGCAACAACACCAGCGCCACATACCGGATTCGCCAGAATTCACGCAGCCGGACATATGCGCCAAGGCTCACAGAACCAGCGCGCCACGGCATGAATCGCCTATAAGTGATTGATTAATCTGGTCGGAGTGAGAGGATTCGAACCTCCGGCCCCTGCCTCCCGAAGACAGTTTCAGGCCATACTTTCACGCCTTGGTCACGATTCGGGCTTTTTTCGTTCACGCCGAAATAGCGTGAAATCCCCACAACATTGGGCGAAGCTTGGGCGGCGCACCACCCGAATACAATTTTCAGATGCCCCGATCGGAAATCTAAATATGGTGGTGTGTCCTTTGATAATCACTTGAAATGGTGTAAAAGAAAGACCGCAGGGTGTTCGAGCACCCTGCGGTCTGAGCAAACCTGCCATTTGGCTGGCAGTTGTTGTGATATCACCCCTCGTGTTTCGCATGAGAGGGGAGTCGCGTCAAGTGGCCAGCCAGCCAACACTTAAAGGAGACTGGCGCATGCCAACCTACTTGATCGCGTTCCGGCTGGAACATAACTTCACATACAATGCTCGTTACCAATCAGTGATGAGCAGACTTCGCACTGAAGCTGAAGACAGGCGCTGCTGGGACGAACTCACATCGCTGATTGTGATTAAGTCGTCCAAAAGTGCTGAGCAGCTTGCCAGAAGCATCTACTACGGCAGTGATTTCATGAGCACGATCGACAAGTTACTGGTCATAGATGCTCACAGCGGTGATTATGCAACTTACGGGGAAATCGAATTTCCCGCAACGCTCCGGTATCTGATGAATGGCAACGGTCTGGCCGGCCTTTTATCTGGCACCTGAAACCTTTGTGTGGGCGACCAACATCGCCCGCACACTCTAAGACCACGATTTACCAGATCTTGATCAAAAAAAACCCGGACAGCGTGTCCGGGTATATAGACACCCCGTCCGCCAATTTTACACGGTCACCGTGACTGGGTAAGGGGGGGGTTTAGGCGGTCAATGTGACTGGGTAAACGGGCAGAGCGCGCGCGCATTTTCTCCACCGTCGCCAGGTTGCCTATGTTCGGAATCGCAATTTCATAGACAGTGGTTGCTGCCTGCCCCACGCCTTACTCGCCGGATAAAACCCGACGATTAGAGCCGCTTCTATAACTTTGTGTTCTTGGCGACTCTGCTTTCATTGCGATTGGTCGCCCTGTTCGGCCTCGACCGTGACCGCATAGCCCCCGGCGTCCAGCCGATGCGTCACGCCCTCGATCGTCCATTCGCCAGCGACGCCCTCGCGGAACCCGACCAGCAGCAGCTTGCTCTCGGCCATAAGATCCGTGCGGCCCGGCAGCGTCACGGTCACGCGCGCGCCCTCGCGCTTGCTGCGTTCCAGCTCGGCCTCGGCCGCGTCCTGGGCGCTGGCCTCGTCTGGGAACGTATGCCGCAGCCGTCGCACTGGTTCGCCCTCGCCGACCTCGACCTCGATATCCTCGGCCGCGTTCAGATCGCGATAAACCGCGACCACGGTTTTTGCAGGCTCGCGCCGGGCGATCGTCGCCGACCAGCTGGAAACCTGCGCGGGCGTCAGCGCGACGGTCGGCAGATCCTCGCCGCTGGCGCTCTTGCCCTCGCCGCGCTTGACGACGGCTAGGCGGCCGCCTGCGGGTTTGGCGATCGCCCCATAATTCGCGGCGATCCGCGTAAGCAGCGAGATATCGCTTTCGTTCAGCTGATCGACATGCGGCGGGACGATCGCGGCCAGCTCGTCGCTGATCGCGGCGTCCAGCCCGTGATCCCCTGCCAGCGTCTGCACCAGATCGCCCAGCGTCGTGCCGTCAGGGAATGATCGGGTTTTCTGCGTTTGCAGCTCGGTCTGCCCGTCGTTCGTTTTATCATGCGGCGACGCGCGCCCAGTAATGATCATCTGATCTGGCGGCCCGCTGATCGTGATTTCGTCGACGACGTATTTCCCCAGGCTCTCGGCGATCGGGAAATAACCCAAAAACACTTCCAGAACCGCGCCGGTTCGGGGCAGCGCGATCGGGAACGGCCCCGGATCCGCCAGTGTGATCGTGCAGCTGTCGCTCTCGACGCCCGCGCGGTCGACGACCTCGATCGACGACAGGCGCGACCCCAGCAGCCCGGAAATATCCGCGCCGTCGGCAGTCACGCGAAACGTCGGCTTGAATTTTAAGACCACAGGCGAACCCCCTGTCGCGGTGCTGGGTCAGGCAACACGGGCAGCTTGATGCGCAGCCCGGCGGGCAGGATCGGCCCCAGATCCGCCAGGCGCGGGTTTGCTTCCAGAACGGCCTCGACGACGCCTTGATCTTGGCGGCCATAAAACCGCCATGCGATCGCGTCGATTACGTCGCCGTCCTTAGAACGGTAAAAGGCTGCGGAGTCCACCGTCATGTCTCGATAACCTCATGCTAAACGATTGCCGACGCGGTGCCCCGAACGCCGCAAAAACTTCCTGATCCTCTTGCACGCGCTCGATAACCCACAGGCCCAGCACGCGCCCGCGACCGTCGATCAGCGGCAGCGGGATCCCGATCTGACCGGCTGACCGCATGCTGTCGACCTGGCCCAGCCCGCCCTTGTAAAACGGGAATACGACGCCAGACAGATCGACAGTTTCCGCGCCCAACCCGGTGAACTGCAGCGCGTCGTTCCGCCCGATCTGCGGCTGACGCGCCCAGCGATATTCAGCCGATCGCGACAGCTGCTGATAGGCGGCGCTATCGACCGAAAATTTCACCGGCCCCAGCCGCATCATGGTTCGCATGGTCAGCCCCCCGGCCTAAATGCCGCCCGGTCATACAGCGCCCCGCGCTCGATCCGGCGCAGCTCGTTTCTGACCTCGACAGCGATCGCGCGCGGATCCATGCCCGGCGCGGCGTTGATTGTAATCCCACCAACGTCCAGCGCGATCTGCTGGGCAGCCTGCGCGGCCTGCTGCATGCCCCCGAACGCGACGTCGCGGATCTGCGCGACGCGCTCGGCCATGCTCTGCAGCTGCCGGTTCGTCGCGATAAAACCGCCCCGGTTCGGAAACATAAGCTCAGCCCCGCGCTCGCCGACCAGCAGCGGGCGGCCGCCTGAAAAGGATCCGCCGACCGCGCGCTCTTGGGCGCCACGGTTCAGCGGATCGAAGTTGTCGCCGAACGGATTGAACCGCGCCGCAGTCGATGAAATGTTGCCGCCGATTTCGCGCAGGCGGCCGCCCGCGTCGAGGATCGGCTGCAGCTTGTCCAGCAGCCACTGGAACCGCTCGCCCAGCCAGTCGACGACACGGCCCAGCCCCTCGCGGAAACGCTCCCAAGCGGCGACGCCCATCGCGACGCCGCTGTCGATCGCCTCGAAAAACGGCGTCACGACATTGTCGCGGGCCCATAGCAGCGCCCCATTGAACCACTCGAAAATCGGCTCTAGGTGCGGCCGGATCTTGTCCCAGTTCTTTATGATCAGCCCGGCAGCCAGTGCGATCAGGGTGATCGCCAGCCCGATCGGGTTCGCCTTAAGCGCGGTTCCGATCCCGATGATCGCGGCCTTGACCATTGGCAGCGCGACAGGCGCGACCAACGCGCCGACAGCCCAGACCAGTTTGCCCAGCGCAAAACCGAAGTTCGCCACCGACATGATCGCCTTGCCCGCGAACACGGTGCCGATGATCGCGCCCAAACGATCCCAGCCCCCGACAAACTCGGCGACTTGGGCAATCCCTCGGCCGACCCTGGCGCTAACGTCAGTCAGACCGCTCACGATCTGCCCGATCACTGGCACAGCTTCGCGCAGCCCGTCGCCCAGCCGCTGCGCGAAATCAGTGACCGGCTCGCGGTTTTCGCGCAGCCAGCCCGTAAATTCCTGCATGACGTCGGTCACGACCGGCATAAGCTCGGCGCCGATCGTGTTGCGCAGCCCCTGAACGCCCAGCTGTGCGTCCAGCAGCGCGTCCTTGAACCCCTCGGCATTGCGCGCCGCGTCCTCGGATAGCGCGAACCCCAACGACCGCGCGTCGTCGCGCAGCGCCCGGATGCCCTCGCTGCCGCCGCGTGTCAGGTTGCTCAGATCTGTACCGAACAGTCGCGCCGACAGCGCCGAACGCTCGGCCGCGTTTTCTACGCCCTCCAGCGCGTCAGCGATCGCCATGAACCGCTCGTCGGCGTCCATCTGCGCCAGCTCGTTCGCGTCCAGGTTCAGCTCCGCTAGGGCATTCCGCGCGCGGCCCATGCCGTTCACGGCGTCGCCGATGCCCTTGTTCATCTGCTCGAACGCCGCGTCCACAGCTGCAGCCCCGACGCCGGTGCGCTCGCCCGCATAACGGAATTCCTGCAGCGCCTCGATCCCGACGCCTAGCCGATCGGCCGTTTTCGCCACGTCGTCGCCCAGCGTCGCGGTGCTGTTTGCCAGACCAAAGATCGCGGCCGATGCGCCGCCGACGACCACGGTCGCGCGCCGCGCGAACCGCGTGACCTCGCCTGTCATGTTCGTGAATGCGGTGCCGACCCCAGCGGCAGCCTGCTGAACATTCCGCAGGCGCCGCTGGCGATCTTCCAGACGGCGCAGGGTTTCGTTCAGCTCTTTATATTCGCGGTCCAGATCCCCGACCGACTTGCCCTGGCGCTCCAGCACGGCGCGCTGTTTGTCCAGCTCGCGCTTGCGTGCGGTGATCGCGGAAATCTCGCCGCCGACCTGTTTCAGCCCGCGCCCGACGACGTCCAAATTCCGGCGAACGCTGCCCGACAGAGCAGCGCCGATCGTCAATGTCGCGTTTAGTTTCTGGTTCCTAGCCATTCTTCGGCAGCCCCTCGATCCACCAGAGGAACCGCGACGTTCTCAGCCCCTCGATTTCTGTCAGGCCCCAGCCCGTATGCGATGCCAGTGCCAGAACCCCGCGCCGCACGTCGTCAGGGTTCAGGCGGTAAAACCCACCAGCGCCTCCTGAACGCGGCGGTAATCCCGCAGCGTCATGCCCTTGACCTCGTCGGGCGTGATCTGCGCCAGGTTTGCGATCAGCGCGACCTCTTGCGCGGCGGATGTTCCCTTGATCTCCTGCGCGGCGATCTGGTCGGCGACTGTCGGCTCGCGCATGGTCACGACCTTGACGCGCGCGCCCTGCATGTCGATGCCCGACGCCAGCGTGACCGTCACGCTGCCGTCGTCGTTCGTCTTGATGTAATCAGTCATTTAGCCCTCACAGCCCGATCGCGGCACGCTGGGCGGCCAGACGGTCGACGCCGTTCACGATCCGCACCATGTTATTCACGTCGATCTCGTTGATCGTCACGCCGTCGATCTGCTCCGAATAGAAGTCCAGGCGCATGGTGATCGTCAGCGTCGGCTTTTGACCGGGCGCCCAGGTGCCGCGCGCCAGGCGGGTGATCTTGCCGCGCATCTGGTGAACGACAGGCTTGACGGTGCCGTTAAAGCTTTCCAGCGCCCCGCGGGCGGTGAATGGCACGGTTTCGCCCTCGGCGACCCCGAACAGCGCCAGCACGTCGGCGTCATATGCGATCAGGGCGAACGATGTTTCCAGCGCTTCCATGCCCATGTCGATCGCGACAGGCGCGTCCATGCCCCCGCCGCGATAGTCCTCGACCTGGATAGCCAGATCGGGCGCGTTGTATTCGTCTATCTGCCCGGCATAGCCGCGACCGTCGACGAACAGGTTTAGGTTTTTAAGAACGTCACGCGCGGCCATTAGTTAAAGACCTCCTCGATGTATTCGTTCGTAAGGATCGAACGGAACGTGATGTGTTCTGCGGGATACGGCGGAGTAAAATCGAAATTGAACCAGATTTTGCCCTGCGTGATGTTCGCGGCAGTGTTCAGGTCGGGATCCGCCCAGCAGCGGCCGCCCAGGATCGCGCCCAGCGCGACCAGCGTGCGCAGATATGCGTTCACGCTTTCCTCGACGTCCTGAACATACGTTTTCGTGATGTTGCGATCGACCGCCCAAAGGTGCGCGCGCTGCAGGCTGTCATTGATAATGTCAGCAGTGCGGCGAACCGACAGGAACGCGAATTTTGGATCGCTCGACAGCGTGCGGTTGCCCCATAGGCGGAAACCGTCCTGGCGAATGATCGTCGTGACGTTCTCCTCGTTCAGCAGGTTCGCGCGGCTGTTCGCGTCGCCCAGCTTGAAATCGACAGGGCGGGCGGTGCCGATAATCCCGTTGATGTTCTGGTTCGACGGCGACCACCAGAAACCGCGATCCTGATCCGATTTCGCAATCAGGCCAGCGACGCGGGCGGATGCCGGTTCGGTGGCGACACTGCCGCCCTTGAAAACCTGAACCCAAGGGTCGACCACATAAACGCGGGCAGATCCGAAATCGCCCGAATAGGTGATCGCGGCGGCGTCGGTCGCGTTCGGCCCGTCGGCGATGATCACGGCGCGCATGCGATCGGCGATGCCGATCAGCTCGGAAACCACAGGGTTCGCCAGGAATGTGCCCGGTGTGACGGGATCCTCTGGGCGCTGGTGCGTAAAGCCCGGCGCGATCAGGATGCGCGGCGCGAACCCTAGAACGCTCTCGGCCCCCAGCAGCGCCTGCACACCCTCGAACTGCCCGGTCGAGGAATTGACCCCGCCGATCACATTCGCCAGCGTCGCGGCCTCGTCCTCGCCTTCCTCGACGCGGATCACGACCACGACCGCCCCGGCCTGGTCAAGAATGCCGTCAAGCGCGGCGGGCAGCGTGCCCTCGCCGTTGCCGGTTGTATCCAGCTTGGCGGCCTCTGCGCGGCTGCCAGCGATCAGCACCGGCGTGTTCAGCGGGAATGCGGTTGGGTCGGCCTCTGGTGCGGTGCCGACGATTCCGATCACAGACGACCGCACTGTGCGGATCGGGCGCGGCCCGGTGTCGATCTCAAGAACCTCGACGCCGTGCAGAAAAGTCTCTGTCATTTTTGCCCCTCAGATCAGCTGCACGAATTTGCACTCATGATGCGGGCGCGGGCGCGGGCGTTCCTCTGGCGTTATTTCCGTTCACTGAGTTCACCCTATCAGTTTGTTCTAGGAGAGCAGCCACATCCGGATTTGCGCTTAGAAATTCGCGGAGCTTTGCTACAGGATCGTCGGCGATGGCGCGCACAGGCTTGCGCACCAGTTGCCAGGCGGCGCCATTCCAGCGCGGCCATTCGCTATCAGGCCATTCTGTAGGCGGTGCGGTTGTGGTTGCCCGCGCCGGGATCAGGAACTTGCCCGGCTCCAGCGGCGACGGATCGGCCGGATCGCTGCCGAAGTAAAACCCCGCGGAATCGTAGTGGTGAACCTGCATGATGCCCCCTTAAAATTTGACACAGATTAGGGCGGCGCTGTTGCGCGGGCGCGTATCGCCTGGCGTGACCGCTCGATTGCCTCCAGCCGCTCGCAGGCTCTCCAGCGTTTCAGCGCCCTCGCCCAGACCTGAGCCTACCACTATCCGCCCCTGCATAACCGAGGTCGACCCGCTGGGCGGCCCCCCGGTCGTACCCCAGCCGTCACGCGAAACAGTCCCGGCGAACGCCGCCTGGGCGCTGCCGAACGCCCGCCCGCTATCCACGCCGCGCCCATCATCCCAGCCCCGCAGGAACTCCCCACGATAATCCGGCAGATTGAACGTCGTTGACCCGTTGCCTGCGCCGAACGTCGTGCCTATTGCGTTGAACAGATCTGAATAAACCGACCGGCTGACGGCCGCGCCGTTCGCTTTCAACCAGCCTGCAGGTGCGGTGCTTCGCGAAAACCAGCCTATCGTGCTGGGTGGTGCGCGCTCGACCATCTGCGCTATACTCGGAACGCCCAAGTTCTGACGCCCCAGCGCCTTGTCGGGAACGTCGGCAAGGTTTTGATCTCGGCGCAATGCTTCCGGCAGAGATCCCGCCGGTTCGTTCTGAACCGCCAGCAGCTTTGACCCCGCCGGGTATGCCTGCCCGAGTGTCAGCTTGGTGACGTCAGTGAGGTCGGGCTCCCATTCTTCGGCCCCACTGCCGATCGGCAGGCGCAGCCCATCAATGTACAGCGCCATCCCGACAGTGTTAACTATCGCCAAGTCGACAACTGTCTGCGCCGCTGCCAGCGTTTGCCGTTCCTCGATAGTCGTGACGGTCACGTTCGCGTCGGTCGGATCCGACCACTCATAATCTCCGTCGGCGTTGCTGACCTTGCGCAGAACCTGCTGCGTCGTGCCGCCGGGAATGATGGTCGCGGCGGTGATGTTATTCGTCACCCACCTTTGCGTCGCGATCGCGACATTCGGGTCGATCTGCAGCGTGATCACGCTCGCATTGTCGACCTTGAAATCCAGACGAACGACCGTGTCGGCGAACGCGCCCTCGGTCGCCTCTGGCTTGTAGGTCGCCGGAAGGTTGCCGACCGCGAACAGCGTGCCGTCGGCAGTGAATATCCCGACCTCGCGCATGGTGAACCCGCCCTCGCTGGCGGGAACGACCAGCTCGGCCGAAAACCGCAGCGGATCCCCCGACGGGTCAGGCTTGAAAACCCGATTGATCGCGGCGCGGTAAACCTCGCGCACCAGACCGGTTTGCGTCGGGTTCGGCGTGACAGGGTTTCCGTTGCCGTCGCCGACCGCCATGTCGGTCAGATTAATCGGCACGCCAGTCGCCTGCGCGTCAGCGATTAGCGTCAGCCCGGCGTTCGTGTGTAGTGTCGCAAAGCTCACAGCCCAGCCCCCATTTCCAAATAATTCGACACGACGATTTCGCTGCCGATTGACGCGACAGCAGCCATAACCGGCCCGACCTGTGCCGCTGTTGAAACCTCGACAAATTCCAGATGCGACCGCAGCGATTTAACTTCGTCGACGACCCTGATCGCCTCGAATATCTCGTCGATCGTCGCTGCGTTCGCCGATGCGTCTATGAACAGCTGATATGTAAACGGGTCGCCGGGCGTTTGCTGCCGGTGCCACTCCAGAACGCGCGACTGGATATCGACGGCACCCAGCGCGCGGCGAACCGCGTCGATCGTGCCCTTGATGCGCTGAACCTCGATCGCGCGCCGGATCGTTTCGCGCTTTTGTTCCTGGCTCCAGTTCGGATCCCATGTGTCGACAGAAAACGCCCAGGCCAGCCACGGCAGCAGCGGCTCCGGGCATGTGTTCGGGTTCCAGACGTCGCGCACGTTTGGCGGAACGGCGCTGATCCGCGCGGCCGCGTCAGCCATGCCCAGCTCGAATTCCGTTGCATTGTTCGGCAGCAGCTCAGACATTCGTGCCCCCGACCGTGACCGTCACGTCGTCGCAAAACGTCACCTCGCCGTCGCCGATCACGATATCGGCCGCCGGGCTGACCAGATCGACGTTCTGGACGCCCTCGCGGTGCAGCGCCGCGAACAGCCCCGATCGCGTCACGTCGAACCCGATGCGTTCCTGCGCGCGAACGTATGCCGTCGCGGCCTCTTGGGCGCGCTGCCGGATCAATTCCGCGTCAGGCCCTGGGAAAACCGTCAGCACAGCCTCGACCTGATAGGTGATTACATCGACCGACTGCACGTTGACGCTGTCGGTCATTGGTCGCACGGTTTCCGCGTTCAGCGCGGCCTCGACCGCCTCGACGATATCGACGCCAGCCGTGCCGTCGCCGTCGCGCGCCTGAACGTAAACGGTCACGACGCCCGGCGCGGGGCTGACGGCCTGGGCGTCCCGAACGCGCGGATCCGCGCCAAGCGCATTGAAAACGTATGAACCCTGCGAACCGGCGGTCGTGTAGCCTTCCGGCGACAGCTGAATCCGGCGGCGAAAATCGCTGTCGCTCTCGAATGTCGGCGGAACCGGCGGCACGGCGTTCGGATTGCCCGGATCCAGAACCAGGCGCTCGATCGAATAGTTCGCGCCGATCTGATCCAGATCCGCGTCGGTCGCGAATGCCAGCATAACGGCCCGCGCGGCCTCGTTCACGCGCTGGCGCGCAGCAGCAGCTCGCGGAATGCGGCGACCTGCAAGATCTTGAACGCCGGGTCGCTCTCGACCAGCGCGGAAAACTCTGGATCCCGCGCCTGCAGATCGGCCAGCATGCCCTGCAGGATCGTCTCGAAATTCAGATCCTCGATAACCCCCGGCGCCCGTAATTGCGACAGATCGACCGCAGTAAATGCCATTATGTGACCTCGATCCCGTCAATCGTGACCGGCTGCCCGGTCGGAATGTAAACGCCCTCGACCGTCAGCACGACGCGCCCCGGCCCCGGAACCTCGGCCCGCACTTGCTCGACCTGTATTCGCGGCTCCCATGTCTGCAGCGCCTCGAACGTCGCGGCGTATAGGTCGATCAGCGTGTCGCCGTTCAGCGGCGCGTCGACCAGCTCATACAGCCGCGAACCGTAATCGCGGCGCATGACGCGCGACCCGATCGGCGTCGTTAGAATGTCGCGAACCGACTGCCGCAGATGGTCGATCCCCGACAGCCGCCGCCCGGTTTTTGCGTCGGTTCCAATCATGCCCACAGCATGCGCAGGGCGTCGCCCGCGTTCCTCTGGCGGGTTTTCCTGTTACTGTGGCCCCGTCGTGTTCGACGGCCCGGTCGCAATGCCTCCGTGAACGTGATCGTCACCGATTTTGACGCCGTTATGCTGAACTGATGCCCCGTCTATGGAGACAGCGCCATTGATTTGAACATCGCCTGTAATCGCGATCCCACCAGCAGTAATTTCGACAATGCTGCCGCCGCAGTTCATATTTATCTTGTCGCCGTCAATCTCGACGCGGCTGCCCCCTATTTCGATTACGAATGTCGCGCCCTCACCTGACGGCGTAGGCGATCCGCCAGACGCCAGCGACGCGACGATCAGCCCCTGCGCGGTGTCGCCAGACTGGCACGCGACGACGACCTGTTCGCCGACCGACGGCGGCGCCCAGACCTGTATCGCGCCAGCGCGCGGCGACGGGAACGGCAACCAAGCGCTCTCGCTGCCGCTGCCGAACGTGACGCGCGCGCGCGCAGATCCCGGATCGACAGCCGTGATCGTCGCGACGCGCACCATGTTCGCCAGGCGGCGTTCGGTGTCGGCCTGGCCCCAGCTCATTCGTCGGCCTCGTCGGGTTCGTGATCAGGCAGTGGGAAACCCGGCAGCGTCTGATATTTGTCCTCGTTCGCTGGCCCGATATCCGGCGCGAAACTAAACACCGGGATCGGCGTCACGCCGTCGTTATTCCAGACGCTGACGCCGATATGAACCGGCTGCTGCCACTCGACCCGCCAGACCTCGAACTGATCCAGTTCGGGCGAAAAATCGTCGGGCGTGATCGAAACGACCTCGGCAGGCCCGACCGGCATGCCCCAGCGCTGTTGGTGAATGTGATGCCCCAGCGCGGCGGCCAGCTTGCGGATCTCGCGCTTGACGTTCGGATCGCGAAACCCCAGCACGATGCGCGCGTCGAAACGCGCCAGCGTTGCCAGCTGTTCGGTCATAGGATCCTCGTCGGGCGTCGGCTCCAGTTCGGTCAGTTCGACCAGAACAGCGGGCAGCACCAGCTGCAGGCGATCGTCGCGATAACCCTCGACCGTCTCCAGCGCGGGAAACTGCGCGGCGATCGACTGCAAGATCGCGTCGTGCAGCGCGTCCAGGTCGATCGCGGTGTCGGGCTGGGCGGTCATGTTGGAACCCTTATGCTGCTTTTAATCGTCAGAACTTCGTCGATCACGGTCTGCGCGTCCTGCCCGATCTGAACCCTAACCTGTATCTTATGCTCCCCAGCGCGGAACTGGTCACGATCCAGGCGCAGCAGGATAGTTCCTGCAGCTGCGTCCAGAACTTGCGACGCGATCAGGATCGACGCGCCGTTTTTCCGACGCGCGACTGCCTCGACGGTCGCTCCAGTCAGCGGAACGATTGCCCCCGCCGTATCCTTGACCACGACCTCGATCGCCACGCTGTCAGCTTCAAAATGCAAGATCATTCGACCCGCCTCCATATCGCGCTTAGTTTCGGTTTTCCCCATCTGCCGACCACAGCAGGTTCGCGCCATTCGCCGGTGATCGTCGGCCTGCGCCACTCGCCGGAAATGCGCGCGGCGAACTCCAGCGACTTGATTTCGCCCGCCGCGCTGTCGTCGCCGGCTTCCATCGCCGCCAGAAACGCCTCGACAGAAACCGCAGCAAACGCGGCCGCGCCGTCGCTCTCTGTTTCCGCCGCAGCCAGCCCGGCGGCCAGCGCCACCTCGACAGCGCTGGCGAAACCGTCGTCGCCAGCCTCGACCGCGCCGATCGTCGCGGAAACAAGCGCGACGGCCTCGCCCTGCGCGCTGTCAGCGCCGATTTCTTGCGCTGCCAAGGCAAGAATTCTTCCCAGCCCTGCCGCCGCCGAAAATTGATCTGTGCCGGTTTCGTTTGCGCCCAGAACGCCAGAAATTGCCACGGATAAACCGCCCGCAGCAGTATCGCCCCCGGTTTCTTCGGCTGCTGCCGCCGCATTTATCTGAACCTCGACCGCAGCTGTGCCAGTATCCTCGCCAGCCTCTTGCGCGGCCAGTGCGGCCGTAAGTTCGGCTGACCCTATACTGCCCGAAAACTGATCTGCGCCAGTTTCCGCTGTCGCCATTCCGGCCGAAACCCCGACCGAGCCGGCAGCGGCCAGCGCGTCGGCCCCCGCTTCTGTCGCTGCCAGCGAAAGCGTCGCCAGAACCGCAGCGGATCCCGCGCCGGTGTCGTCGCCGGTTTCCGAACCTGCCAGCGCTGCGGTCGCGCCTACTGCAGCGGCCCCGGCGCCAGTGTCGTCGCCCGCCTCGATACCAGCCAGGGAACCTGCGGCCGCGACGGCAGCCATGCCCGCGCCCGCGTCGTCGCCCGCCTCTTGCGCAGCCAGTGCCAGTATTCTTCCCCGAACAGCAGACGCGGAAAACTGATCTGCGCCAGTTTCCGTTGCCGCCATTCCGGCCGAAACCCCGACCGAACCGGCAGCGGCCAGCGCGTCGGCCCCCGTTTCTGTCGCTGCCAGCGACAGCGCCGCCAAAACCGCAGCGGATCCCGCGCCTGTGTCGTCGCCGGTTTCCGAGCCTGCCAGCGCTGCGGTCGCGCCTACTGCAGCGGCCCCGGCGCCAGTGTCGTCGCCCGCCTCGATACCAGCCAGGGAACCTACAGCAGCGATGGCAGCGGCGGCTGAAAAAGTATCCGCCCCTGTTTCGGCGCCTGAAAGCGCTCCCTGCATCGCCACTGCCGCCAAAGCGCTGGCCGTATCTGCGCCGAATTCCTGCACAACCAGATCGCCAGTAACCGCAACGATAGGCTCTTCAAAAGTAAACCTTACAGCCGCCCGCGCCGCGTAACCCGTGCCGCTTTTAGTGCCAGTGTTTACCGCCCGAAATCTAAAACCAAAGTTTGCATCGAGATCGTTTTTTGTGAGATTTGTTCCCCACATATTCGACGCGCCGCCAGATACACGTTCACTCCCACTAACTAAGAAGCTAGTGTAATTAGGCCCCACAGCCAGATTGTCACCTACTTCGTTTGTCCCAAGCATTAAGCGGCGGGTGTTGTCTGCGAATGAGGATTGGGACGCTGCGTTGTGTACCCGCACCTCTATACCGACCAATACGGCATTACTTGGCACGCTTGCAGGCAGCGTTACCCCCCACAATCGCACCCGGCGCGTCAGCCCCGCTGCCGGGATACTTTTTGCCTGCGCGAATGTGCTGTTGTCGTTTATAGCGAACGCGGCCTGTGAATTGAAGTTGGCAAGGCGGTCCCAAGCCGCGCCGCTATCGTCCTGCGATGCGTTGGCAAAGGGAAGCCAGTCTGTTGTTATGACTGCCATCACATTTGCTCCCAGTTTGGAAGCTCCTCACGCCCGACCCAGGACGAGTGCCACGAACTCCGCAGAAGCCAATCCTCTAGGACGGTCGGTTCACACACTGCAACCAGCCTGCGCCAATTCAGTGCATGAATTACGGGTGAGGGGTTGTCAGCAAGTATCCTCACAAATCGCAAGCGAACTGCACCATCTAGCACATCCAGCATGTGCTCGAAGGCAAACATGGAACTTTCCATTGCAGCAGGTGATCCGGCCAAAACCGCCAGCACATCCCCTAGCGCGGTGTCTGCGTCAAACTGTTCCCGCGCCCACTTGAACGAGGGGCAATCGCCATCTGAGTTTGCCCCTCGCGCCTCGCATAAATCGAGGTATTCATGCAATGCCGTGTTTAGCGCAATCACGCCCCCGCCCCTTATGCGTGCGCGATCATCGCCGACGACAGCGTCACGTTCTGGCCCGCATTGATCGACGTATTGTCGATAATGATATCGGCCTCAGACAGCCCGACGGTCAGCCCGGTCAAATGCGCGTTGCCGCCGCTGTTCTTGACGACGGCTTGGGCTGCAGTGCCCTGCGCGCCAGCTGCCACGGTCGAGGCATTGAACGCGATAGACCAGACCGTGCCGGAAACCGAACCGCCTGTTCCTGTCAGCGTGAAAACCGCCAGCGCGGTGCCGCTGCCGTCCTGGATCTCCAGCGTGCCGCCTGCAAAGTAATCGCGCGTCGCCGTCATGCGCGCAGTTTTCACGGCGTTATTGTAATTCACACCCATTTGTCAGCCCCCTATGCCGAACACTGTCCGCGCCTTTAACTCCGCGCGGAAATTCCGAAAAAACAGCTCCAGAACGTCGGGCAGAACCTTCGTTTCCAGAACCTCGTTCATGTCGTCCTGCGCGGCGATCGTCTGCTCGATGATCGGCAGGCGGCCATCCTCGCGACGGCGAAAAATCGAAACGCGCCCGCCGGGCATTTTCGCCAGGAACGCGCCCGCAAATGTCTGGCCCCGGAATGTGACGCCGGATTCCGTCGCGACCGGCCGCCCCTTAAACGCGCCAGGCGGCAGATCATTCTGCCCCAGCCACAGCTCGATCTGCGCCCCGTTCGCCTTGCCCTTGGCCCGCATCTGTTTTAGTCGCCGCCGCAGCACGCCAGCTGATCGCAGATCCAGCCCCAGGCGCAGGTCGCGGCGCATCATGGTGCGGATATTCGACGCTGTGCGGTTCAGCGCCCGGCGATATGACGCCTCGACCTGTTTCTCGGTCGCGCCGAACTCGTCAGCCATCGCGCGAACCTCGCGCCCGTCAATCTCCAGCCCGATCATGGCCCGCCCCTGCGCGGCGCCAGGCGGATCGCTGCCATGCCGGTGCCGTCTGCCTGTGGCGATTGCATGATATCCAGCGTTCGCCCCTGCACGACCAGCACGTCGCCGCGCGTCACGCCGCCGACCTGATCGGCCCTGCAGGTGAACCGCGGAGCGACCTGATCCATTCTGTATTCGCCCAGGTTCGCGTCCAGAAACGGCTCGTCGAATATCCCGACGATCTGCCGCGTCGTGCCGTTCTGCAGCTGCAAGACCGCCGTCGTGGCGAATTCGTCAGTATTCAGGAACCCGTCCAGATCTTCCCAGCTGGGCTCCAGCATGTCACTCGCCCCCGGCGTCGCCCGCCTCGATCAGCGCGATCAGCTCGGCCTTTGTCGCGCGCGACGGCGCGTCGGGCACCAGCTCGCGCAGCTCGGCGACGGTCAGCGCCGACAGGTCGCGCGGCTGCGGATCCTGAGCGGATTGCGATTCAGGCTGGCCGCCGATCAGTTCACCCTTGCCCCGTTGCAGCAACTGGCGCGCAGTCTTTTCGTCGACCTCAACCACTGCGCCGGGTCGCTTTACTTGCCCAGCAAGCGCGATGCCGCTTGTCAGCTTGATGTAAATCTTTTGTGCCATTCCGTGCTCCCGGTTTCTGGCGGGGCCTAAACGCCCTGCCAGTGTGTCATTCAACAATCAATCAGCCCTGCGGGTCGGGCGCCACGTATCGGCCAAGGCAGAAAGATTCCACGCGACGCAAAACGAAATCGACATCCTGGAACATGACAATGCGCAGCCCGCCGGATTTCGAAAGTGAAAACGGGTCGATAGTTACATCAAGGCCGCCCCACATGCCGACGATCAGATCTGCAAAGTTTCCAAAGAACACATCGCCCGCTTCGATTTGGTTGGTCACTTCTGTCCCGTAGCCGTTCACGGTGTTTCCATCTTCCCAAACAGGCGCGCCGTTTGTGCCGGCGAATTTCTGGGTGGTTTTCAGCTTGCCGCGCATCCGAGCGTTAAGCATGTAGGCCATTCCATCAACATCGGCATTGTCGGCTGCAATTTCCGATTCCATCTCGACGATCTCGTCATAAGTCGGTCCGTTGGCCGACCCAAAGGGAACCGCGTTGATGCCGAGATACTCAGCAATGCCTTTGGGTTGATTGTCTTGGCCAGTTCCGTAGAACCCAGCCAAATCAATGCCAAGCGCCAGCGCGCGGTTCAGGTCGTTACGCACGATCAGCTCAGCATCGGGGGTCGCTTGGTTCATCAGGCGCCGCGTGATGTCAGTGTAGGCTGCAATTGTCTTGGGCGACATGCTGATCTGGCCGATCTGCGGCGAGCCTTCGGTCCCATCCTCGCCTTCCCCTATCCAATACGCCTGCGCCCCAGCTGTCTGTTTTGGAATGTCCACATTTCCGACCAGGCCCATCATGGGTGTCGTGCGGCGCAGCAATGCAGCGCGATTGCGCAGTAGATCGATAAACGACCCCGCCATCAAATCCGTTGCAACAAGATTGCCCCCGGTGATCGCGCCAGCTGGGGTGTTTGCAGCTCCGCCTGCATTGAACGCACGCGACAGCACCTCTTGCGGAATTATGAGCCCACGCGCTTGACGCCCATAAGCCCGCTCAGCGGCAACACTGCATTCCAGTTCGAACGCCGCCTCTTCGCGATCGCGAGCTGATGCGTTGGGTAGCATGGCGCGAACGCCGCGGAAAATGCTATAGCGCCGTACTTCTGCATCGCTCAAGCCCACTTCAGTGTTTTGCACTTCGGCCAGTGGGCGGCTGGTGCGGCCGTTCATCCGCTCGAGAATGCGCGATTGCAGCTGCTCGACCGTGGCACCATCACGGATTGCAGCGTCGGCCAGATCAAGGGCACTGTAAGCGCGCCCCAGATCGAGCAAACCACGGACGCGCGCCCGCTCGGATTCCGACCCTGCATCGTGGGCGCGCTGCTCGCTGCCCGCGTCAGGTTGCGCCGGCGCATTGCGAGTATTGTTGCCGTCGCTACCCGCAGCGCGCTCGACAATTTCAACGGTCCTTTCGACGTCGTTGCCGTGTTCGTCGACCTGAACGCGAACCAGATTGCCAGTCGCGTCGCGATATGTCCGAAATTTCATTTGATCGGTCTCCATGTTTGGATTGTTGCTGTCAGTATTCGCGGCCCGGCCTTTTGGTTCCTCTGGCGTGATTTCCGCCGCACGACCGACCCCCACGGTCGGATCGGCAGGCACGCTGACCAGCGATATTTCGAACGGTTCCCATTCGGTCACGCGTACCAGATCCGGCTGACCCTTCCGTGGTTCAACCTCGATCTTGCGAACCGAATAACCGACCGACACATGCTTTCGGATGCCGTCGACCACGTCGTGCCAGATTTCATTTGCGCGCGCGGATCGCCCAAACCGCACAACAGCCCGGCCCCGCCGGTCGTCACCAATGCTGACACTTTCGACGACGCCGATCTGATCATCCCAATCGTGATTGATGAGCAGCGCAGCCCCCTGCTCCAAACGCTCGACACGCATCGCGCCAGGCGAATGATCCAGAACTTCCTCGCCAAACCAACGCTCAACCGGCTCTTCGCTGGAAAATGCCAGCTCGACCGTGCGCGCCTCGGTGTCGATTTCGCGAACCTCGCCGAAACGCTCCAGCCCCCGCTTGCCACCCTTGGTGTTGATCTGTTCAGGCGTGATCGCGCGCGTCAGGCGCAGCCCGACCAGCCCCCTATTCTTCGTTTTTAGGTGCTGCATTGCCGCCCCCTCCTGTCGTTATTTGTCCCATTGCTTGCTGGATGAACTGGTCGGGGATGCCGGCCGCGCGCATGGCCGCGATATCGGCCGCCATTTCTCGCCACACCGTGTCGGGATCCCGCCCGGTGTCGCGGATTATTTGCCCTGGTGATGTCAGCAAGTTGTTCTTGGATGCGACCGCCGCGGCGACCTCTGATTTCGGGTCGATCCATGCCCAGCGTCGTGGCTGCCAGACTACATCGCGATATTTTGCAATTTTATCAGGGTTAAGGCTTCCGCCTTTGGGAAGCTCAATACCCCTCAGCAACGCGCGGGGTAGCCACTCCATAAAAACGGGCTCGATCAAACTTTCGATGAGCCATTCTTGCAGCTCCTTCCAAGCCTCTCGCTCATCCAGCGCGCCTTGCCGAATCGACGAAAAATTCACGCCTTCCAGATCATTCGCCAAATTGTTGTAGGCTACCCCCAGACCCGAGGCGATCCCGCGCAGCATGGCCTTGGTATAGACCGCATACTCGCCGCTGGGGTACTGAGGATTCCATTCTTTGAATCTCACTCCGGCGGGAAGTTCTTGGAACGCGCCAGGCTCGGCCTCCATGAAGATTTCTTCATCTTCGTCCATCTCTGGGCCGTAGCCATTTTCCCATTCAAAGAAACCGCCTTTGGCGGCGGCCGTGCGCGCGTTTACCAAAGCAGCGTCTTCAAAACCCTTAAGCTGGTTCATGCGCCATAGTGCTGACCCCATCCACGGCAGGCCTCTTTTTTGGCCGGTCATGTCGTGCAAAAAGCCGTGTATGATGTTTTCCGCCGGGATGCGGGTGAACTGTCGGCCACCAAAGTTATAGACTTGCGTCTCTTCCTCATCGGTTGAGGTAAAGTAGAAGGCTAGGGGACGCCCATACTTGTTGAATTCGATCCCTGCCCGAATGAAGGTGCCATCGCGGCGGCGATTTTGGTCGAAATCCGGGGGGCACCTCTGAGGATCAAGGGCCTGCAGCGCAAACCCAAATTCGCCTGCATCCCGCCCGTAAACCTTAAGGAACATAAACTCGCCATCTCGGGCCGCGGACGCGACCGCCAAACCCTGCAGCGCACGCCACGACTGCACCCCTGCGACATCGCAGTGCTCAGCATGACCCCACTCTCGCCAAGCGGCTTCGATTGCATCCGCAGCAACGTTATCGACCGCTCCACTTGGATCACGCGGCTGCGCTTGCAGCTGGACACCACGCGGGCCAACAATGTTCTGGCGGCACATTCGGAGAAAGGACCGCGCAAAATCGTTATTGACCGCCTGCTCGCGACTGCGCGCTACAAGAACTCTCTGGTTACGACGAATGATCTCGTCTGCAGGCAGAGGCATGGTCGGCCATTGAGATTGGAGCCTGTCCTGTTTGGCGGCCTGAAAAATTCTAGATAATGCGCCACGCATCGGATGCACGCGGATAGGCCGCGCAGGCGCTGCCTCTATGGCCGCTGGTGCAGCCGTTCTTTTAAGCCATCCCAGCACGTTAGCGGAACCTCACTTTTACTTGCCGCCCGAGTAGGGACTGACCGCGCGCGGCCTGCTGTTGCTGCCGAACTTCCTCGCGATATTTCCCCCGAAGCATCAGCAGGTCGGGGATGGGCGTCCGCGACAGCTGACGGTTATTGATCTGATAAGATTGCTGGTCTATCGTCGCGCGGCCCTCGATGACGGCCTCGATGGCTTCCAGCACGCGCTCTGCATGGGTGCGGCCGTCGAACGTATCAGTCAGCGCCGCCAGATCAGGCACGATCCGCAGATCGCCTTCGTCGACCTGCACGACCTCTGCACCACGCGTTGCGCGCAGCGTGAACCAATAGCGCCCTGCCAGCCAGTCGGCCGTCGTCGCCGCGTCAACCTGGAACCGATGAGACGCGCCGTCTGCAGTGGCTATCAAGTCGATAGCCTGCGGCCCGCGCAAAATCAGGGTCAGCGTCCAGGAGGGTGCCGGATATGCGGTCAGCGTGACGGTGTGGTCAAATGTGACCCCAGCAGTCAGCCGCTCTATGTTCTGCCCCATTTATTTACCCTGCCAGCCCCGCGCCAGCGTGCGCGCTTTCGGAGTTTTCGCTTGCCGTCAGTGTCGCTGTCGGGCGCGGCGGGTTCCTCTGGCGGGTTTTCCTTGATCGACACGCGTTCGGGCAGCGCCAGCGTCTCGACCGGCGGCGGCGCAGGCTCCGGCGCGTCGGGCACGGCCAGGCGCTTGGCTGCGCGCGGCAGGTTCGGGTTCAGGATTTTCAGCGCGGCGAACGCATAAACGCGGCAGTCGAAGGGCTCGTTCCTGTCGCGGCGCTTGTGCCACTCGCGCGTCGGAAATCCTCGAACGTATTTCGTGATCAGCTGCTCGGCCGTCAGCCCCTCGAACCATTCCGACCCGCGGTCGGCCGGAAAATGACAGAACCCCGGCCCCGGCACGGTTATCCCCAGGCGGCGCTGAACGATCAGCTTTGCCTCGTCGACGCCGACCGTGAACAGATCGACCTTTCGCGCGCGCTGCCCCGACGCCTTGCGGCTGGGCGCGCTGACGATCGGGCGGCCCCAGCCCCCGACGCCCTTGATCGCGAACAGACGCCGCCCGGTGCGCGTGCGCGCGTATTCATAGGCGGCCTGCGTGTAGCCCCCGTTCCCGCCCGTATCCAGACACGCCGCGCTGATCGCCAGCTGCGCGCCAGACTGGTGCATAAACGTTTGCGACAGGTAGTCGTCGAGATCCTCCCAGACTTCGCTCTGCAACGGATCGCCCCACAAGATTTTGTGATCGACGCTCCAGCTTTCCTCTCCCAAACCCCAGGCGACCGTCTCGACCTCCAGCCAAGTCTGCTGCATGTCGATCCCGGCTGTCAGCACCAGACCGCCGCCCGGCACAGGCGCGGCGAACCGCTCGGCCCGCGCCATCAGCCCGGTCGGATCCGCGCGCTCGCCCTGTTCCTCCCAGGTTTCCGCCAGCGACACGTTCACGAACGTCTGCAGATCGTTCGCGGCCTTCTTGTCCAGGAACGATTGCACGATATCGGCCAGGCGGCGGAAACATGAATACAGCTCTGACAGGTGATAGCTGGCATGGCCGCGAAACGGTTTCGACGCGACCCATGCGCCCTGCCGGATCGCCGCGATCCGCTCGCCGTCAGTCCACAGGCTGCCGCAGCCCTCGCAGATATAGCGCGCGCTGTCGGGCAGGTGATTGCCCTCGTCGTCCTTGTCCCAGGTCACATTCGCCCAGCGCAGCGCCTGGCGCTCGCCGCACGACGGGCAAGGCACATGGAAACGCCGCTGGTCGCCCTGCTCGAATGCGCTCTCGATCCAGCTGCCGCCCTTGACCGTCGGCGTCGATATCTCCAGCAACAGGCGCTGGTCGCCGAACGTCGCCGCCCGCTGCCACAGCAGCCCGACCGGGTGCCCCTCCTGCGTGCGATCGTATCCGTCGGTTTCATCGCACACGATGAACGGCGCCGATCGGCCGCGCATGGTCTTGGGCGATCCCGACCAGCTGAACATCAGGAACCCGCCGGGATAGGATTTCATGCGCTGATTGTTAACGCCCTCTCGCCCGCGCGGCTTGGCGATTAGATTGCGCAAGGTTTCATTTGTCTCGATCAGCGGATTGAACTTGGTCTCCAGCCAGGTGTGCAGATCGCCCTGGCTGGGCTGCATCATTATCTGGCTGACCGGGTTCTGCCCGATGCGATAGGCCTGGGCGCACAGCGCCAGCATGGTGTTGTGGGTCGGGATGAAGGCGTGGCCGACCAGATACAAATTGTTCGGGGAATCAACCTGAATGCACTTCACCGGCACCGAGGTCACCGGATTGATAGCCACGATCCTCCGCTCTCGGCTCTCAGTTCTTCGCTCGTAGGAAAGCTCGGATCGAGAGCCTGAAAGGCGATTACGCTTCCTCGGCAGCCGGAAAACATCGTCGTCCGGGTATGCCTTGAACGTCACTAGGTGATATGACCCCTCGCGCGTCTCGCCCTTGTAGGTGCAGCTTTTCGAAACAATGCGTCGGCGTGGCTTTATTCCTAGCGAAGCGGCGAGGTGGAAAACGGCGGCTGCAAGCGCTTCACTTTTGGAGACGAACTCAACTTGACCTCTGGAATCGACAGATCCATCGCTGTCCATAAGACCCGCCAGCAGTTCCCTCCGATCCGAGAGGCCGGCAAACAGATATCTTTCCGAGACGTTGTCTTTTGTCCGAAGGCCATGGCGGAACAGCGCCGAGGCAAGTGGGTCCCCATCCGGGCAGGTCACGCGCATGTATCCCACGTCGGGATGGCGCGCGTCTTTGTAGCGGATAATTGCCTTGTATCCCTTGGCCCTTACTATCTCGCAAATCGGCTCGTCGCGCCTGCCGAGGGTTATCTGGCCGTCGCTCCTTATGCCATCGCCCAGCCAGAGGCCGTAGATATACGGATCCAGAGGAAGGGCCCTTTTGGGCATCTGAACCGGTCGAGCGTTGGGGATCGCGTACCGCGTTCGTCCCTTTGTTCGCGCCCGCCCGTGCGGCTCAAGCATGTCCTTGACCTGCAACGTCAGAACACGGTTGGTCTGTTTTCCTCGGATCTTGTGGCCGCTATCACGGACTGTCCACAGATGGTCCGCATCGCAGCGCACGACCGATCCGTCGTCGAACAGCACGTCATAGCACGGCCTGTCGAGCATCGGCTCTGTGACAAAGGTCACACGACACGGCTGGCCATTCTCGTCGAACACGACGTCGCCAGGCTTAATCTCGCGCATCGGCTTGAACCCATCGGTGGTTGGTAATGGGGTATCGAGACAGACCGCCTTGCCTACCTGCGCACCCCACTGCAGCGTGATCCGCTGACAGTTTGGGTTTGCGGTCATGTCCAGCGGCTCGCGCTGGTATGGAGCATTGTCGAACCTGATCAAACCCGGCACAGCGTTACCGACGGGAACACGCACGTTGCGCTCTGCCCATTGATGTGGTGACACATCTGGCGGCGGGCGCAGCATTCTCTGCGCCTTCTTTATGCCGGCGAATATCTCCTTTCCATTTGCGAAATCCTGCTGCGCGTTCATTCGGCATCATCCAGATCGTCAAGATCAAGGTCGATCGACGCCTCATCAAGAAGGTCGCCGTCAGCAAGACTCTGCAGCGCGTGATCAATTTCTTCCAGCAGGACGCGCTTAAAGCGGGTTTCGTCCAATTCACCAATCAGCATGCGCACTGCGCGCGCCGGTATGTTGCGCATATTTGCGCGCACTTCCGCAAACGCTGCTTCGAGCGATCGCACCATCTGGTCGACAGGTGCGACTTGCCGCTTTTCTTGGGCCAGCTTCAGTTCTGCAAGTTGCGTTTCAGCGGCCAGGCGCCTGCGCTTTAACTCCGCTTCGGATGCGGCTGTCGTTCCCAGAGCTTCCTCTCGAACTCTAAGCTCTCGCCACTCCGCCACCTTGGCGGTGTTGAATATCCACGGCCGACCTGGACCGCCTTTTTTTACCGCAGGGCAACCAGCGCGCACCCAGTGATCTACGGTGTTCAGCGCGACCCCAAAAAACTCCGCAAGTCCGGTTCGCGACACCTCTTTGCCTGCGCCGCGTCGATTGCTCACATCGGCCTCAAACCCATAACGTGCCGCGTTTCAGATACCCACGCACAAGTAAAAACATGCGAGTTCCTGTTACCCGCATGGCTACCCCCCTCAAAAGGAACCATTTTTTTATGACTACGGCACATTGTTGACTCGCACGTCTGCCTGGGAGCTGATCAGGTCTCTCAGCACTTCATACCGCTCACCACAGTTGCGCAGCGCCGTCCGGTCCCCGCCCCAGAATATCTCTACCTCACTCTGTGTCAGCGCCCGCTGCGGCAGCCCCGTCGGTTGCGCACACGGCTCATCCATCGCAGCTGGCGGACGCACCACGTCACCGGCGATTGATCCGCCGCACGCTGTCAGCAGGAATAGCGACCCGCCCAGCATCAGGATCTTTACGCGCATCATCTTCCAGCCCCCTTGCTATAGTCTCGCGCTCGGCCTGTAGCCGGGCGATCTGTTCTGCCTGCCCGATGATCCGCGCGGCCTGTACGTTTCTTTCGGCTGTCACTGTTGCGATACGCTGGTGCCAGATCGCGCGCTCGCTCACGCGCCCGTGCTGCCAAATACCCCAACCGACCAAAACGACCGCCGCAACAGCCAGAGCGTAATTTTGAAGGCGGATCGCTGTGAGCATGTCAGTCGCCCGCGAACATCTTGCGGATCCGCTCGCGCATGATCCAAACAGCCGCCAAGAGAATGATGCCGGCAAAGACCACAGCGGCTGTTTGAGCGTGTCCATCCAGTTGCGTTATGCCAAACCCAGCGGCCGCACCGCTACTTGCGATTTGAACAGCTGCAGCTTGAACTGTGCTTGACGCCGTCGGGCTCGACGCTTCGATTGTTTCGGCGGGCAGGCTCGTGGCACTGCGGGCGAATGGTTCTCCCCAACTGCGACTCGGCCCTGTATCGATGTGCATAAAGCCTTTGCGTGGGTAGGAGCCAAAACCAGTGAAGCCAGCAGCGCGCGCGGCGGCCTCAAACTCGTGAGGGTCGTGATTTTCCATCCTTACATCAAAAGCAATTCCGCGCATGTGAAGGCTTCGCGGCGCCCCGCCCACCCGAGCGTTATGCTCGGGGCTTCGATAAGCCGAGGTGATTATCATGGGGCGGTTCAGGCGAGTGCGTAGCGTTTGCAGCTTGGTCAGTGCATCTGCGTCAACCAGAAGCAGCCCGGTGCCCTTACATGCCAGCTCTTTAGGGCTGAAATTGCGCCATGGCCAGGAGTGACCCTGAAAGTGGGTGAAGTGCTTTGCGCTCACTTTCGTGCCCCCATTATGAATTTTCGAATTTCCTTCACATCGTCGCGAACCTCTGAGAGCGCTTCACGATCATCCTCGCGCAGCCGGTCTCTGTGTTTGATTTCGCTCTGCAACAGCTCGATCTGACTCTGATTAGTTAAAACCCTGCGGATCAGCCAAACGACAGCGCCCGCGACAGTTGCGACGATTGTGGAAATGATCGACGTTTGTGCAGTCGATGCCATTTTTTCAGCCTGTTCTAACCAGCTCACCAGAAGCCCCTTGCAAAGCGTTTCCGCCATGGTTGCTATCCGAACAGGCTTTTTCCTCTGGCGGCGTTTCCGCCAAGATATTGCGCACTTGTCGCGGCGTAAGATCCACGGCCTGCGCAATCTGGTAAGGCATCATCCCTTGGGCGGCCATTCGGCGAACCTCCCGGTTGCGGAATTTGCGAGCCATTACGTTGCAATTGGACGGCTGAAGGATAATGCCGCCGAACTCCAACCGCAGCTTTTCAGCAGCCTCAAATCCCAAAAGCGAAATCAGCCAGTGATCCATGGGCATGCGCTTGGGAACATACAAATTGGCGCGCCATTCACGTGACGGGGATCGCGGCAGTTGCCCGATCAAAAACAATGCTTTCTGCCGCCCGATCACCATGGCAATCTCTGCCACGCTGCGCGGCAAGTCTTCATGTTGATCTTTATTGCTCCCAAGGGACATTTCACACCGCCTTTCGATCGGGAAATCGATCGGTTTCATTTCCCCACACTGTCCACCCGGCGCGCGGCGCTCTCGCAAATAGCTCGATCTTGCGATAATCCGGCAAACGATCGTCTATAACGTTCTGAACAGCGTCCGGCTTTCGAGAGTGCTCTCGCTGCTGGCCCATGATAACGCTATCAGGGAACATGCACGGTTTAGGGCATGGGAATGCATTCCGGGTTGCTATGTGCAGCAATTCGTGCCGGTTGCGCGCCCAGTAACCCATTCCGGGCCTGTCTTTGACCCAGACCAGCTGGGACTTGGGTCGGAACCCCCACGCGGTTATTACCTCTTCGGCGTAATGGGCGAAGGGAACTGTTACCCATAGAAACAAGATAGCACTCTGGGCTGCTATACGTTCCACTGGCAACGCCGTGATTTCACTCACAGTCATCGTCGGATAATGCCGCATAGGATTCCGCCCGGGATTGGCTTTGCTGTTTGAGGCAAAATGCCAAGGAGGATCCGCAAGAATGACATCAAACTTGTCGCTGGGAAAATCAGTCATGAGCTTGCCTTTGCGTTTCTAGGCCCAACCCCAAGGCATGCCACCGCTGCTGCGCCTGGCGAATGCTTAGGCCGCGCTCTGCAGCCCAAGTTGCCAATTCGGTATATTTGCCCTTGGTCTGCACCAGGGCTGCCCGATCTGCCGCTGAAAGCCCATAAGTCGCCACAAGACACGGTTGAGGCTGCAGTATTTTGCGCGGAACAGGCTTTGGCCGCGGCACAGATCGTACTTTTGTGGCTGCAAGGCGTGCCGCCTCGGCCTTTGCTTCGGCCGCTTTTTTTTCCTCAAGCTCGGCGCGCGTAAAAATGTGCACGCCATGCTGAGCGGCCATATCTCGAATAATTTGGCTTCTCATTTCCAGCTCGCCGACGAGTTGGGTTATCAGCTTCCCCTCTGCCGCCAGCTTCTTGAGCATATTTACCTGCTCAGGGCTAAACTGTCGCGGTTTGTTCTGCGCTCTGCTGATTCCATGCATCTGACAAATTTTTGAGATAGTGGTGTAGCTTATGTTCAGCTGCCGTTTACATTCCGCGAACGAACCTCCGGCGCTGAGGATTTCTTGAACACCCTCAATAATCGCGGGATCTTTTGATATTCCCCTCATATGCCCCTCCGCCGCAGCTCGTCTTCGGTCACATGCCCCTGGCCAATCAGCGCCGCCCTGACACCCGCGCTGAGCGCGCTGGGTGCGATGTACCGCCCCTCAGCGATCTTGCCCGCCCAAAACGCCACTTTGTCGCTCAACGGTGTGTTCACTGTTCGGCTTTTGCGATCGGCTTTCGCGATCTGCCTCGCTTCGCGCTCCATGGCCCTCTGCAGGCCTTTGGGGCCGTTCGGTGCTTCGGGCACCTCTGCCGCGTGTTGCTTCGCTACCCTGAGAATATCTTCTTCGTGCAGACCGAGATCCCGCCAAGCTCTGATGAACTGGCCGCTCTCAGCCTCCTGCTTCCAAAACGGTTGGGTTGTGAGATGAGGCTGACCAAGCGCGATACATATCTCGGAAATAAAATCTGGATATTCGCGCGCGCTCGCGCGCTCTTCGTCGTAGGTTATCTTATTGGTTAACCTTACAAGGTTAGTGTCCAGATTTTGGACACGGCTTTCGTCATTTTTTGGACACGGCTCGGCCTCTAAATTGGACACGGCTCCGTGTCCAGAATTTAGACACGGCTCTATATTTTGTTCTTGCTCTGTTTCTTCCGCTCCGTGTCCAGAATTTGGACACGGCTCTTGTGCGTAGTCTTCTTCGAACCCCAAGATGTAGCGGGTCGACTGTTGACGCTTTGTGGTTTCGTTCTGCCTCTGTTCGCGCCGCAAAAGGCCCTTCCCTTCAAGAGCGGCCAGCAGGTTATTAACCGATGATCGGGACATGTTCGCATCTTCGGCCAGTCTCGACTGAGAAGGGAAACACCCGTGGTCAGGGTTGTGACGATCGGCCAGACAAAGCAACAGCAGCTTTTCAGCAGGCTTTAGCCCCTTCTGTGAGAACGCCCAATTGGTAGCTATGTGGCTCATGCACGCGCCTCCGCAACCGTCTCGACGATTGCCCCCAAAACAGAGGCATGAAGCATCAGATCACCCCCTGAGGAGGGCGCTGACACCTTCAGCATAGAGGCGGCAAGCGCCTCAATATCCGCACCATGCTGCAGCAAGTGGCTCAGCACTATGCAGGCGTCAGAGATTGTGGCATCCATCTCGGAACCTCTCGGCCCAGAGGCAAACACCTCTCGAACGTCGGCCGTCTCAGGATCAAACCCTATTGTCACCGTGAAGCGATGCTCGCCTTGTGCACGCTGCCAGATCACATCACGCGTGATTGACGGTCGACGTGCCGGCAACTTCTGCCTGTCACCCATAAGCCACCCTTGTTTTGAAGTTGAATTCGCGCAATGCGCCCAGCGCCTAGTCGACGCTTCGCACTATCGCGAAATTATGCCCCTGCGTTTCCACCTTGGCCCTAAACTCGCGCTGGGCGCCGCTCATGGCACCGCCGGGCGCTTTGACTTCCAGAAACAGAAGCCTGCCCTCACTCAGAACCACCAAATCGGAAAACCCGGCATGCTGGCCCATGGACCTCATGAGCGCCTGTTGACGCTTCGCCCAATCACTGCTGCCACGTATTTCGTTATTGCTGGCATGCACGATCGCGCCGAATGGCAGCACAACGCGCAAAGCATGCACAATAGCACGTTGAATGTCGGCCTCTGGATGCCCGCGCGATGCCGCCATCACCCCATCCCCAGCGCGGCTTTATACAGCTCCAACACCGCCTCTTCCTCGGCGATCTCGTCAGGCTTGCGCTTGCGCAGCGCAATGACCTTCCGCAGAACCTTGGTGTCGTATCCACGGCCCTTGGCCTCGGCCATCACCTCTTTTTGCTGCTCGGCGATGTCCTTTTTCTCGGCTTCCAGGTGCTCAAAGCGCTCGATGAACTGGCGCAGCTCTTCGGCTGTCACAGAATAGGCCTGATCGCGCACGGCCTTATCTTCAGGCGTTTCCTTCATCGGCACGCGGCCCCCCTTTGCCGCAAGCGCGGCGATAAAATCCTGATGCGAAAATGTGACCTCTGTGCGGAACCGGATGAGCGACCCGTGCGCATATCTGGCGCATGTCGGATCAAGCGCCTCGATCGGGCTCAGGATTCCGCGCAGCGCCGTTGTCAGCGCATCTGGGGAATGCTGACGCAACCCATCCCAAACCAGTACCAAGGCGTGCCAATAAGCATTGACCTCGGCCATCTCTGCCAACCGCGCCCTAAATTCCGGCACAGCATCAAGCAGCGCCTCGCAGCGCCCAAAATCGCCCGCATCCATCGGATACCAGCCGTCCTGCTGCCCCCACCCGCCAAGATGCGCGGCAATGGCTTTCGCAGATGCCCCTTGCAGATTTTCGCGCAGCCAGGCGTAGCTGGCGCTGTCTTCATCCAGCATTGCGCAACTCCTTTTCGCGCACCAGCAGTGCCGCCAGCTCGCCCTCGAATGGCGCGCGATGCATGAGGCCGTTCTGGCGCCAGCCCTCAATCTCGGCCAGACTCAGGTGCCGTATCTGCTCAAGCTTCACAGCCATCTGTGCCGAAGACATGGGGCCCGACGGTCGCACAGGTGGGCGCGGGTCTATAATCACGGGTAAAACCTCTCATATTCATCGGGGGCAGCGTTTGGATCGAACTGTGCGCGATCATCATCGTGAATGCTTTTTCATTGATCCCGGACTTGGTGCCGCTTCAGGCTAAGCGCTGCGGCAATCTCGGATTGTGTTTTCCCTTCGACACGCATCGCCAGCATCTGAAGCAAAATCAGGTCATCTGATCGTGGTCTGCTGAAAACCTTTATCGCCTTGGGCATGTTTCACCCTCTGGCAAAAGGCCCCCGGCTGATTGGCCGGGGGGAGTTCACAACAGAGGTTTCGCGGATAACCCGCCGCGACGGGGTATAGAGCCAGGGCCGCAGGGAGGAGAAAGCGGCCCTGACAGGCCCGCGGAATGTGCTTAAGCGGCACGTGGGCGTTCGGTGATGACAGGCAGCCAGCATTCTATGCCGCCTCCATTAGTGCAGCGGCTGCACCAGGTATTGAGACAACGGCGAACGACACAACCCACGCCTGAGGAGCGTTCACGCCGTTCAGCCAGTGCCGAGCGGTCTTTTCATCGACGTCGAAGAACACCGCAATCTCTATGCTGTTGCGGAAATGCGTGCGCAGGAACTTCGCCCAGCGCTCAGGATAAACCCGTCGAAAGGCGCGCGGATCGCATGGCCTGCCGGATAAAAGTCCAGCCAGACCGCCGCCACATTCGCCGGACGACTCGCCCCCATGGCCCGTGCCACGCTCAGGCGTCAACGGATATGGAGGAAGACATGCCATTACGCAGCACTCTGATTTTCACCGGCACGCGCTGGGCGTTCAGACGTCGGATGTGCAGCCATGTGCGCGCGAACGCGATCAACCGACGCCAGCGTAGGGCTGGACTTGCCACTCTTCCATTCATCCCATGTTCGCCCAGACGCATTTATTGCGTCCCGCAAGAGCTTCTTCGGCGAAAACCCCTTGGCGGCACAGTGTGTCTCTATCTCGGCTATAAACTGTTCCATGCCCCCATAATGGGGGAATTTCCCCATTCACGCAAGGGGGGAATTCCCCAATGGCGGTAAATTTCCCCTTGGTGCAAAATTCTGTCATGGATAATCGTGACCTTGATGCGTTCGTGCGTGGGCTTAAGCTTGTGATGGAGGCGGAAAACCTTCACATGAAGCCGCTTTCCCTTGCGGCTGGCATGAGTGAATCAGGCATACGGGATCTTTTCCGAAACCAATCTTCACCAAAGGTCTCGACAGCCCTAGCCTACTCGCGTGTCGTTGGCAGAACAATCGACGAGCTGATAGCTATTGGGATAAGTGGAACGGTTGATGCGGCGCCCTCTCGTGCCAAAATAGCCGTGGCCGGCCGCGTAGGTGCGGGAGCAACCGTTGAGCTGGTGGATGCCTATGCAAAAGGCGATGGGCTTTACCACGTCGCCTGCCCGCCCCAGATCCCGCCGACCGGAATTGTCGCGGTGGAGGTAACGGGCGATAGCATGGAGCCTGTGTATTCTGAGGGCGATATCCTGTTTTATGCGCGAAACAGCCATGAGGGCGTTCTCGCAGAGGATGTCGGCCGCAAATGCGTGGTCTGCGATGCCGCTGGACGTGCTTGGGTAAAACAAGTGCAACGCGGCACAGCGCCGGGCCTGTTTAATCTGATCTCCATCAATCCGGGCGCACAAACCGCCTGGGATGTGCCGATCGCATGGGCGGCGCGGGTGAAATTCCACATGCCTGCGGAGTTGGTTCAAAAGTTTAGTTGAGGAAGGGCTTTTACGATTTGATCGGCGACAAAGAGGTGAACATCCGCAACAAGCAGTCCCGTGATAAGTCCAGCGCTTCGTTCATGATACAAGCATTTGAACCAATTGGGATTTCAGAAATCAGGCTTTGATGCCTCATTCGTCCCTAAAGTCCATGCGTGGTTGTTCGTGCTTCTTGTGGACGCCATGAACCGCAATCACTTTGTATACAGGGTCTCCTAATATCTCGCCTAAGTCATTGGTAATATAAGTTTCATGAAGGTCCACGTCCAAATAGCTTCCGGGTGGGGCGTCCACCTCATTGCGTTGAAATTCCTCCAGCCAAGACACCGCTTCGCCTTCAAAAGAAACTTCGACCGCTTTCTTGTACATCACTGTCCATTTCGCGCGCCCCTCGTAAATCGCACGGCGTATTTTGACCCCAACCCTAATAGTCGATACGTGAACGTTTTGAGGAATTACCTCTGGGAGATCGCTTCCGTCTGCTTGAGGAACATCGGACTTGTTAAAATGCACAAAAACTTCATCTTTTTCATAAAACTCAAGAGTTTCGTATCCTTCCTCTCGTAGCGGTGCCAAAACAGACAAGGCTTTCTGCCTAGTTGAAGTATTCGCATATAGCTCGTAAACTGCCTGAGACACCCGTATTGGGTCGCCTTCACCTTCGATATGTATCTCAACTAGATTGTCACCATCCTTCACACGCAACATCACAACTGACTTAACCGTTTTTCCGGTTAACCGTTTGATTAGTTGATAAAGTCCGTAAGAAGATGCGCCGGCGCCAGCAATGATGCCGATCCATTCCGCAATTTCTTTCGCTGTTCTAACTCTATCGTCAGCTATTAAAAGCTTGGCTTGTTCCCAAATTGTCAGAACAAATTGAACGTCCAATTCAAAGCATTTTTGTTCAATATCTGCATTCACAAAAATCTTTGCAGCGGCCCTATCGGCATTGGCGTACCGGTTGGCCTCTTTCACAAGATCGCTTAAAGCAAGAAGGGCTGGCGCAAGATGCGCAACATCCATAGACTTGCCTTCAAGGGCAGGCCCATCGTATTTAATAGTTGTGTGGACGTGCTTCATGATCCTCTCCCGTCTTGCAGCATATATGGCGCTAAGGAAGACTTTTCACCCAAAAACGCCACATCGGCGGCACGTTCCTGGTCGGTGTTGCGACAAAGATTCACTTGTTTGGTGCGCTTGCTACATAAGGTCGGGCTTTTATGTCAGAAAGTGCGACTTTGGCACTTGATAACTGCGCCGATACCTATCATATTGATAGTATGCCAAAGCCAATACAACTTGTGAAACCGATGTCCGCTCAAGATTTTGTGGATCAAGTCCGCGATCGGGCAAGATTTTCACACATGGTTCGGCAAACCGAGCACCTTAAGCAACGAATGGCTGAGCGAGACATTACGATTCGCCAAGTCTTGACTGTTTTGAGGAAAGGCACACTGGCCGAAGGCCCAACGATTAACCGAGAATACGGGACATATGAAGGAAAGATGAAGCGCCACGCGACCGGGAGGGAAATCACGGTTGTGTGTGCAATACAGGGCGAATCGCTGACGGTCATCGCGATGACAGTGTATTGACCCTGGGGGGATAACGATATGAACGAAGTGAGAACAGAAGGCTATCACTATACAGAATGCGGCTTGGATAACATCCGGCTGATGAATGGTTATGAGTTCCATGACACGCCCTATGGGCCATCTGTTTCGATACAGAACGTCGACGGATTGCATGAAGCAATTGGCCTTAATCTGGCTACGCAATCTGCACCTCTCAAGGGTAAAGAGGTGCGCTTCTTACGCCTAGAACTCGATCTGTCCCAAGCGTCGCTGGCGGCTCTGCTGGGTGTCGAGGCTCAAAGTGTCGCCCGATGGGAAAAAAACAAAACTGGTATTCCAGGTCCAGCCCAGCGCTTACTGGCTGGTCTCTATCGAGAGTCAGTCTCCGGCTGCCAAGAGCTGAAGGCGAGCTTACAGCGGCTCGCTGATTTGGATGCCGAACACCATCGCCTAAAAATGCTTGCCATGAGCGATCATGACCAGTGGACCGTTTGCGCCGCTTAACAGCACTGCGCCTTAAAAGCGTTTCAGCCCCGCCCAGCGCGGGGCTTTTTTATGTGTTTCGCCGATGGCCGAATCTCGATCGAGTCGGAAGCACACAAACAAAAGGGGGAAACTTCCCGCTTTCTTGTTGACGTGGGGAAAAATCCCCACTACCCTGCAAGCATCCCAACTATGAGGAATCGCTATGCAGCCCCGACCCACGTCAGACATTCCAGGCCCCGCGCGCACCAAAGACATTTTGTGTGCGCTTGGCGCTGCGAGGATGCGGCCGCGTTTTGAAAACATGAATGCTCCGCTCATAGCACGCGATCGCGCCGCTCCTGTCTTGTTTGGCGTTGCTGTGTTTCTGACGGCGCTCTGCATGTTGCTGCTCCTGGTGATGATCTTTGGCTGGGCAATCGATCGGGCGCTTCAAGACGCCGCGATTGCACCATCCATCATGGCATTCTGAGGGGGCTATCGATGCAAGAACAGAACCCAGACACCAAGCCCAGCGCTTTGCTTAGATGTCTTGGCCCCGCAGGCCTTTGCCGTTGGCCTGCATGCCGCTGCTATGACCCGGAAGGGCCGAAGTCTTGCAAGGCCAAGCCCCGCAAATCCACCCCGCGCCCGCGTCACCCTGTGACACGCGCATTTGATTAATAACAGAAGACCCGGCCGCGCAGCACCAGCTGACGGTCGGGCGGGAGATAAGGACGATGGCCAATAGCCTCGCAGATCTGAACAACCATCTGTTTGCCGCACTTGAGCGACTGAACCGCGCGGATCTGGACGCCGAGGCGCTGGATCGCGAATGTAAGCGCGCGACCGCTGTTGTCGCCGTGGCGGATCAGGTCAGCACGATCGCAAAGCACCAGATCGACGCTGCAAAACTATTCGCCACCCATGGGGAGCAGGTGTTGCAGCACCTGCCCCAGATCGGGAGCGCGGTGGAAAAGAGCAAGCCATGAAGGGCGTGGCCGTCACATATTCCGCCGAAGAACTGGCGTGGATCAGCGCGCGTCGCGAGTTGCCGCGCAAGGTGCTGCATGAAGCGTTCTTGGCGGAATTCAGGCGGGATGATGTGAGCCTTACAGCCCTTGTCGGCCTATGCAAACGCCGCGGTTGGACAACTGGCCGGACGGGCTGTTTCCCCAAGGGAAATGAACCGTTCAATAAGGGGCGCAAAGGCTATGTCGCGCCGGGTTCTGAAAAGGGCTGGTTTCGCAAGGGAAACCGCACTGGCCGCGCGAACCATGTCCACAAACCCATCGGCGCAGAGCGGATTGCAAAAGGTGGATATTTGCAACGCAAGGTGAATGAAGACCTACCGATGCAAAGGCGCTGGCAAATGGTGCATGTGATCAATTGGGAGGCCAAGAACGGCCCCATCCCCCAAGGCCATGCCCTGAAATGCCTGGACGGGGACAAGCTGAACACGGAACCCGACAATTGGGAACTAATCCCTCGTGCCATGCTGCCGCGTCTCGCTGGCGCAAAGAAGGGCATGAACTATGACCACGCGCCTGCCGAGCTGCGCCCAGCGCTGCTGGCGGCTGCGCGGCTGGAACATGAAGTGCGCGTTATTCGCCGCGAAAGGGCTGAAACATGATTTCTGACACGACCGCAAGTCCCGCACCCAGTTTCGCCGGCGACGACGAGCGCTCCGCCGCCTGCGCCTTACTGAATGAGTTGGCGCGCGGCCAGATAAGCCGCACAGCTGCCTGCACCGCGATGACAGCAGCCGCGCGCAAAAGGCGCTACATGGAGATGCTCACCGATGCCTGATTTTTCCGACAGCTACAAATGCCCAGCCTGCCGTCACCCCGGCGCGCCTGAATCTGATGATGCATTGTCTGACCAGTTTAGCCGCGGCTGGCATGTGAGCTGCCCCGCCTGTGGTTTCAGCGTCTCTGGGCCCCAGAAAGAGTTCGTGCTGCAATCAATAATTATACTGGCGGACCATGCCGCTCGCCTCGATCAGATGGGGCTCGGTTAATGGCTGACATAACACGCTTCCTGCGCGATGTGCGCGACCACCGCATGACGATCGAACTGGATCAGGGCGTGCACCGCTCGGTGCTGTTCAAACGCCCCGGCAGCTCACACTACCACTATCGGCTGAACACCTGGCCGGGGCATTTGTCCATCAGCGGCGATTGCTGCAGCTACACATTCGCGCTCATGCGCGACATGTTTGATTTCTTCCGCTACGCCGGGCCGGATTATGAGCGCGATGATTATGTGAATATCAGTTACTGGAGCGGAAAACTGCGGGCAGCAGACAAGAACGGCTGCATCGAGGTATTCGATGAAGACGCCTATCGCACTGCCATAAAAACCGAGCTTGATATGTATATCGAGCAATTCGATGATGATGCCCGCGCAATCATCGACAGGGATGTAGAAATCGAAAGCCTGCTGGAACCAAGCGACACGCTGGAAGCATCAGTTGAAAAAGCGATGCGCTGGCAATGCCCCATCAGCGGCGAGAAACCGTTCAGCGATTTCTACGACTACCGGCTGACAAAAACCAGCTATCACCTGATCTGGTGCATGCGCGCAATTCAGTGGGGCATCAAGCGCTATGACCTGCACCACCAGGGCCGCACCCAAGCCGACCACGACCGGCGCGTTCTGGCGGGGATGCGGTGATGGCTGACCCTATCCAACCAGAATTTCGCCGCGCCATGAACCGGCTGGCAGCCGAAATCGACACAGCTCTGAACGGCAGGCCCAAGCCAGGGCGCAAACCGCGCGTGGGGTTTATCTTGCTAACTGCCGAATTTGGCAAAATAGCCGGCGGGCGCGTCAATTACATTTCCAACGGCGAGCGAGCGGACATGATCGCCATGCTGCGCGAATACCTCGCCCGGGTGGAAGGGCGCTATCACGAACCAAAACAGGGCAAACCGCAATGACCGCGCTACACCCAGACCACCAGCGCCTGCTGGAACTGGCGCGGGCCGCGCTGCAAGCGCGCGACAACCGCCAGCTTTGGCGCCAGAACACGCGCAAAGCCTGCGAGGAACACGGGTATTGGTGCGATGAACTCTGGAAGGAATTGGAACGCCAGACCGATGATCTCCACGGCGAAGTCGCCATTCTGGAACACCCCATCATGGGGCAACGCCGGATGCTCGCAAATTTGCGCCGCGAAATCGTGACCGCCGCGATGAACGGCATCGAGGCCGCGCTGGATGAACTATCCGAAGGGCCGTTGATGGATGAGGAGGCTTGAGCAGTGACCCTATTAACCTTGACCGCTGCGGCAATGCGACTGGGCGTGCCTGAGAAGAGCCTGCTCGCAAAAGCCGAAGAATACGGCCATTTGATCCGGATAGGACGCGCGGTGCGCTTGCGCGAGGATGAATTAGAGGAGTTGATTGACAAATGCCGTATCCCCGCAAAGGCCCGCGCCTCTACCTGCGAAAGCGAAAAGACCGCGACCCGGTCTACGTTATCCTCGACAGTGACGGCCCAGAGCTCTCAACGGGCTCGAGCGACCTCGGAGTCGCTGAAGCGGCTCTCGCGGCCTACCTCGAAAGGAAACGCCGCGTCAGTGGTCCCTCTGCGCCAGAAACAATGACTGTGGCCGATGCGCTGGCGATATACGGCGAAGAGCACGCGCCCCACGTCGCGGATCCCGCTCGCATTGGATATGCGATAGAGGCGCTGCTCCCTTTTTGGGGCGAATTGCCGGTCTCTGCTATCCGGGCGGAGACATGCCGACGGTATGCGGCAGATCGCAAGCTGCCAGTGTATGCCCAGCGCCGCGGCAAGTCGAAGCGGCGGACAGTGATCGGCTACAAGCCGGCATCACCCGGGACTGTGCGTAAGGAACTGGCCACATTGCAGACCGCGCTGAACTACTGCCAGAAGAACGGTTATCTGCTGGGGGCACCGATCGTGACCTTGCCACCGCGCCCCGAGACCCCGCAGCGCAGCCTGACACGATCGGAAGCGGCGCGCCTGATCCGCGCAGCGCGCTTAAATGGAGCGCATCATGTGGCGCGCTTCATCCTGATCGGCCTGTACACCGGCACACGGCGCGACGCGATTCTGAACCTGCGCCTGTCGGGGCCCAGCGCCGTGGGTGGATGGTTCGACCTCGACAAGGGGCTGCTCTATCGCCGCGGCGAGACCGAGCGAGACAGCAAAAAGCGCCGGACACCCGCCCGCGTGCCTCGCCAGCTTCTCGCACATGCGCGGCGCTGGCATGCGCGGGGGCTGACATGGGCCGTCGAGTGGCGAGGCCAAAGGGTCGGCAGCATCAAGACGGCATGGGGCAAGGCTGTGGGGGCTGCCAAGCTCGGCTGGTCGCCAACGCCACACACCCTCAAGCACACGGCGATCACCTGGGCGATCGAGGCGGGTGTTTCGATCACAGATGCCGCCGGCTTCTTCGGGACCTCGGCCGAGACGATCGAGCGCGTATACTGGCACAAAAGCCCGATGTTCCAGCAGGCAGCGCTGGAAGCCATGGAGAGGCGTAGAAAATGATGTTTGGGCGAAGCTCGGGCGGGAGATTTTCGGGAGGTTTTCCAAGCTGCTGGAATCATTGGTCGGAGTGAGAGGATTCGAACCTCCGGCCCCTGCCTCCCGAAGACAGTGCTCTACCAGGCTGAGCTACACTCCGACCGTGGCGCGCCGTATAGCCGCGCCACGGCCCGTTTGCAAGAGGGGCGCAGGCCCCGAAGGGCTTTCCAAAGGGCCAGAATTTGCCTATGCAGGCACAACCCGCACGCGCAATCCAGGCACATTGCATGAAATTGATCACCACCACCCAAGAGCTTGCGCAATTTTGCGCCCGCGCCCATGACGCCCCCTATGTCACAATAGATACCGAATTCCTGCGCGAGCGGACATATTACGCCAAACTCTGCCTGCTGCAAATGGCGCTGCCGGGGCCGGACGGGGCAGATAGCGGCCCCGCCGTGCTGATAGACCCGCTGGCCGAAGGGCTGTCGCTGGAACCGTTTTATGCGCTTCTGCGCGATGAAACCACGGTCAAGGTGCTGCATGCCGCCCGGCAGGATCTGGAGATTTTCTATATCGAAGGCGGCACCTTGCCCCGCCCACTCTTTGATACCCAGATTGCCGCCATGGTCTGCGGCTTTGGCGATCAGATCGGCTATGAAACCCTTGTGCGCAAACTGGCCAAGGGCAATGTCGATAAAAGCTCGCGCTTCACCGATTGGGCGCAGCGCCCGCTATCGGATGCCCAGCTTGGCTATGCGCTGGCGGATGTCACCCATCTGCGGGTGATCTATGAAAAACTGGCACAGCGGCTGGCGGAAACCGGGCGCGCGGCCTGGGTGGCGGAAGAACTGGCCACGCTGGATGATCCCGAAACCTATCTCACCCGCCCCGAAGATGCCTGGAAGCGCGTGAAAACCCGCAACGAATCCGGCCGCTTTCTGGCCATCGTGCGCGAATTGGCGGCCTTTCGGGAAAATTACGCGCAGTCGCGCAATGTGCCGCGCTCGCGCGTGTATAAAGATGATGCGCTGCTGGAACTGGCCTCGCTCAAACCCGCCACGCTTGATGATCTGGGGCGCACGCGGCTTTTGCTGCGCGAGGCCAGGCGCGGCGATATCGCCCAGGGCATTCTGGCCGCCGTGGCCACAGCGCTGGCCTGCCCGCCCAAGGATTTGCCCCGCCCCGATACCACGCGCGAGGCGCTGCAAGTCAACCCGGCGCTGGCCGATCTCTTGCGCGTGCTGCTGAAGGCCAAATCCGATGCAACAGGCGTTGCCGCCAAACTCATCGCCTCCAGCGCCGATCTCGATGCCCTCGCCGCCGGAGAGCGCGGCATACCCGCCCTGTCAGGCTGGCGCGCAAAGGTCTTTGGCGAAGATGCGCTGCGCCTGTGCGAAGGCAATGTTGCTCTGGCGGTCAAGGGAGAGCGGGTCGAAGTCATCCCCCTCACCCCCTGAACAGCCCGCACGCGCTCAGATCGGCACACCCCGCATCAGGCGCGGCAAATCCCCGCTCAGCCCGGCCGCCTCGCGCATGAACCGGCGGCGCAGCGCGGGAACGGCGCTCACAGCCCCCATCCCCAAATCCCGCAACCCCCGCAAAATGGGGTTATCATTGGAAAAGAGGCGGTTCACACTATCCGTGCCCACCGCCATCATCATCGTATCAAAACGCCGCCACTGCTGATAACGCTCCAGCACCAGCGGGCTTGCAATATCCTCGCCCCGCCGCGCGGCCAGAATCAGCACCTCGGCCAAAGCGGCCACATCGCGCAGCCCGAAATTAAACCCCTGCCCGGCAATCGGATGCAGCCCATGCGCGGCATCCCCCACCAGCGCCAGACGCGGGCCAATGAAACTATTGGCAATGGTCAGCCGCAACGGATAGGCATAGCGCTTGCCCGCAAGCGCGATCTCGCCCAGAAAATCCCCAAAACGCGGGCGCAAAGCCTCCAGATAGGCGTCATCCTCCAGCGCCTGAATGGCCGTGGCCGTTTCTGTCGCCTCACTCCAGACAATCGAACAGCGATTGCCGGGAAGCGGCAAAATCGCCAAAGGCCCGGCCGGCATGAAAAACTGATGCGCGCAGCCCCCATGCGGGCGCTCATGCGCCACCGCACAAACCAGCGCCGTCTGGCCATAGTCCCAGCCCGTGCGGCCAATGCCTGCACGCGCAGCCGTCTGGCTCTCGCGCCCGTCGCAGCCCACCAACAGCCGCGCCGCAACCGCGCGCCCATCGGCCAGATGCACCAGCAAGCCGCGCTCTGTCACCTCTTGCGCCACCGCCGCCACACCCGAAATCTGGGTTATCCCCGGCTCCCGCGCCATGGCCTCCAGCAAGGCGGCGCGCAAATAGCGGTCTTCCAGCATATAGCCCATCGGGCCTTCTTCCATCTCGGCATGGTCAAAATGCAGGAAAAACGGCGCCGCGCCTTCGCCTGCGCGCCCGTCACTGGCCTTGATCTCCAAAATCGGCTGGGCCTGCGCCTCGACATCACGCCACAGCCCCAACCCCGCCAATACCCGCGAAGAGGCCAGCGCCAGCGCATAGGATCGCCCGTCAAATTCCGGCGCGGCGCGCGCGGCGCGCGCCAGCGCATCCACCACCACCACCCGCATGCCCGCTTGCGCAAGCGCCAGCGCCAAAGACGGGCCATTCAGCCCGCCGCCCACAATCACGATATCTGCATCCTGTTCCATAGCGCCACTATGCCCGCCACGCGCCCAAAGTCCATGCGGCAAAAGCATCCATCTCTGCCCTTTCCATTTCATCTTGGGACAAATATCCTCGGGGGGTGCGGGGGGCAGACAGCCCCCCGCCCTGTCAGATCCAACGCAAGGCAAGAGTTATGAAACTGGAAAACTGGAACCACCTTTCCGCCACTGCGCAGGGCCGCGCCATCGCAGATGGCGCGCTCTGCCCGGTCGATCTTGCCGAAGCCTATCTCGATGCCATCGAAACCCATCCCCATGGCGGCCGCATCTATGCCCGCACCACCCGCCAACGCGCGCTGGACGAGGCCATGTCGGCGCGCTCGCGCGCCCGCGCGGGCCAGCGGCGCGGGCCGCTCGATGGCGTGCCAATGTCATGGAAGGATCTGTTCGATACCGCAGGCATCGCCACCGAATCCGGCTCGGCGCTGCTCAAGGGCCGCATCCCCGCGCAAGATGCGCAGACCCTGCAAATCCTCACCCGCGCGGGCATGGTCTGTCTGGGCAAAACCCATCAAACCGAATTCGCCTATTCCGGCCTTGGTCTGAACCCTGTCACCGCCACCCCCCCTTGCATCAATGATCACGCCGCCGTGCCCGGTGGCTCGTCCTCCGGGGCGGCGGCCTCTGTGGCCTTTGGGCTGGCCCCTGTGGCCATGGGGTCGGATACGGGCGGCTCGGTGCGCATTCCGGCGGCATGGAATGATCTTGTGGGGCTTAAAACCACCTCCGGGCGCATTTCGCTGGCAGGCGTCGTGCCCTTGGCCCCGAAATTCGATACCGCAGGCCCCCTTGCCCGCAGCGTAGAGGATTGCGCGGCCATCCTTGGCGCGCTCGAAAACCGCCCCGCCCCCGATCTGCGCGGCGCAAGCCTGCAGGGCATGCGGTTTCTGGTGCTGGAGGGCGCACCGTTTGAAGATATCCGCGAGGCCCCCGCGCAAGGGTTTGAACGCGCCGTGGACAGGCTGGCGCGCGCAGGTGCGCAGATCACCCGCAGCGCCCTTGCCCCGGTGTCAGAGGCTTTGGCGCTTTCGGCCATCATCTATACGCCCGAATGCTACGCCCAATGGCGCGATCTGCTGGAAACCGCACCCGAACTGGTTTTCCCGCCCATCCTCGAGCGGTTCCGCTCTGGCCGCGATCATCTGGCCACCGATTACATTGCCGCATGGGCCACGCTGGAGGGGCATCGCGCCGCCTATCTGGCGCAAACCGCCGCCTATGATGCCGTGCTCTTGCCCACTGCGCCCAATCTGCCGCCCAATGCCCAGCGCCTGCTAGAGGATCACGCCTATTTCACCACTGAAAACCTGCTTACCCTGCGCAATACCCGCATTGGCAATCTTCTGGGCCTCTGCGCGCTCACTTTGCCCACCGGCACCCCCTCTGTCGGGATCAGCCTGATGGCCCCGCCCCTGCAAGAGGACAGGCTTTTGCGCGTGGGTGCGGCGGCAGAAGCGGCGCTCACTGCAATGTGAGCGCGAAATTGCGCGCGCGGCAGCGTTTTCGGGCTAGATACCCCACCACGGTTTCACAAGAGGTTCCCCCATGCTCCGCCAGATCGTTGTCGCCCTTGCGCTCGCTTTGTCTCTCGCCGCCCCCGCCACGGCGCAGCAAACGGAAACTGCCGTTCTTGCAGGCGGGTGTTTCTGGTGCGTGGAATCGGATTTCCGCCGTGTTCAGGGGGTTACCGATGTGCGCGTAGGCTTTGCGGGCGGAACCACGCCCAACCCCGTCTATGAAGATGTCGCGCGCGGGCGCACCGATCATCTGGAAGTGGCCGAGATCAGCTTTGATCCCGCCATCATCAGCTATGACCAGATTTTGCACCTCTTTCTGCGCTCGGTAGATGTGCTGGATGCAGGCGGCCAGTTCTGTGACCGGGGCGCGCATTACACCACCGCCATTTTTGCCACCCCCGCGCAACAGGCCAGCGCCACAGCCGCGATTACCGCAGCAGAGGCAGAGCTTGGCCAAAGCATTGTCACCCCCGTTCGACCTGCCATGACCTTCTACCCGGCAGATGAATTTCACCAGAATTACGCCAATTCGCCCGAACGCACCCTCACCCGCTTTGGCTGGATAGAGCGCCGCGATGCCTATAAGAACTACCGCGAAGCCTGTGGCCGCGACCGCCGGGTGCGCGAACTCTGGGGCGCATCCGCCGCTTTCGCGGGCTAGAGCATGTCGCGCAAGACTGGGAACCGGTTTTGCGCGACATATGCTAAAGCGGCAGGCTGTGTTCGCGTAGTGTCACCCGATAGCCGCGCCGGAATGCGCGCCTGTGCCAGCGATCGGCATGGCGGATGGCATCGCGCAGATTGCCAAAGCAAGAGACCACATACCGCCCCCTGCGCCCGGCCCGGCCCCATTCGCGGATGACGGAATATTCGCCAAACAGGTTATAGGTGACATCCACCCGGTAAAAATGGGCTGTTCTGGGCCTGTGGGAAAGAAATGTCAGCATGCTCTGGCCCCCAGATCTGGCGCGGTTGGCCCAGTCTAGCGCAAGCGGGCGGCGGGGTGAAGCGCGGCTTGGCCGCTTTGGGCGCAAAGGCGGGGGGGCTTTGCGCCCCAAAGCGTCAGATCTTGCCCATCTCGCGTAGCACTGTGCGGGCAATGCGGAAACTGTCCACCATGGCGGGCACACCGGCATAGACGCCCACTTGCAGCAGGATTTCTTTAATCTCTTCTGGCGTAACCCCGTTATTGACAGCGCCGCGAATATGGGCGGCCAGTTCGTGCTGGCGGTTGAGCGTGGCCAGCATGGCGATATTGATGGTCGAGCGGGTTTTGCGATCCAGCCCCGCGCGGCCCCATGTGGCGCCCCAGCAATAGCTTGTCACCATGTCCTGACAGTCGCGCCCGAAATCATCGGCATTGGCCAAAGCGGCATCCACATAGGCATCGCCCAGCGTTTCGCGCCGGATTTCCAGCCCTTTCTGGTAAAGCTCGTTATCCATCCTGTATCCTCTTTTGCGGGGGTGACCGCGCGTTTATTCTGCGGCCCGCAAAGGTGTTCCCAGTTGCAGGGGCAGTTGCTGTTCTGTGGCCTGTGGCTCTGGTTCCGGCTCTTCCCAGATCAGCTCTGCCCCTTTGGCGCGGCGCATCTGGCGTTCCAGATCCCGGTCGCGGCGCAGTGCCGCGCCACGCGGCGCCAGTGCCCAGCGCAGGCCCAGAACACTGCGATAGACGCCTTTTTCCACCCACACCCGCAGCGCCAGCAGCGCAGGGGTTAGCAAAAGCGTGAGCACAGTGGCCACGCCCAGCCCGAACACCACCGCCGTGGCCAGTTGCTTCCACCATAGGGCGGTTGGGTTATCTATGGAATAGCCGCCATTGGCGAAATCAATGGACAGGCCCAGCATCATGGGTGTCAGCCCGGCCATGGTGGTGATGGTTGTCATCAGCACGGGGCGAATCCGGGCCTCTATGGTGCGGATGATCGCTTCGATCCGGGGCATGATGCGGGCGTAGTTCTGATAGGTATCTATCAGAACGATATTGTTGTTCACTACAATGCCCGCCAGCGCCACAATCCCTGTCCCTGTCATGATGACAGAGAAGGTTTGATCCATCACGATCATCCCGATCAGCACCCCGGCAGAAGACAGGATCACGGCCAGAAGCACCAGAACAGAGTTATAAAAGCTGTTGAACTGGGTTAGCAGGATAACAAACATCAGCCCCAAAGCGGCGCTGAAGGCCACAAGCAGAAATTGCGTGCTTTCTTCCTGATCCTGCTGTTCGCCTGTCCATTCCCAGCCCACAGAGGCGGGAAGCGGGTTTTCCACGCTCAGCCAGTCTGTGAGTGCGGCGATGCGTTCGGTGGCGGTGATGGGCACTTGTTGCCAGCCATTTGCCTCGATCTCTGCCAATGTCTCGCGCACGCGCAGGTATTCGGGCGATCCGGTTTCATGTTCGCGCGGCACGACATCGGCGCGGCGCAGCACACGGATGGTTTCGCCCGCGCTATCGGTGATGCGCACCAAATCTGGGCGCACATCTGCCAGCACATCATAATAGCGTTGCTGGTTCACCCGGTCGATCTGCCCGCGCGATGGGACGGTTTCGGTAGTGATGAAATTGGACAGCGGCACAAGCCCCATCTGGGTTTGCACGCGCAGCGTTTCCAGCGTGGAGAGCAGGCGATCAGTTTCGGGCAGGCGCACCCGGATCTCGATCTCGTCGTCCGAGCTGTCCACCCGCATGGTCCCGAGCATCACACCGCGCGTGATCAGCTGCACCATGCCGCCAATCGTGGCCACATCGGCGCCAAAGCGCCCCGCCATTTCGGTATCGACATTGATTTGCCAGTCTATGCCGGGGATGGGGCGGGAATCTTCCAGATCAAACAGGCCGGGGCTATCTGCCATGCGGGCGCGCACGATATCCACAGCGGTGGAGAGATCATTGAAATCCTGCCCTGTCAGGCGCAAATGCACGGGTTTTGCCCCTGTTGGCCCGCCTGTCTGGATCAGGAATTCGGCATAAAGCCCCGGCAGTTGCGCAAGCTGGGCTTCCAGACGGTCTAGAATGGCCTGCCCGCGCTGTTCGGGATCGCCTTGGCGGCCGCTCCAATGTGTCAGTTCAAACTGCACCTGCCCCACGGCATCGCGCGGGGGGCCTTCGCCTGCGGTATTGGTGTTCAGCCCGCCATCACCGGCAAAGCCGAACACTGTTGCCACGCCCGGTTCGGCCATGACCACCTGTTCCACCTGCCGCACAAGGGCGTCTTTCTCTTCCAGCGCCAGATTTCCGCGCGCGCGCACATAGATCACCCCGCGCTCTGGCTCTGTTTCCACAAAGAATTCCACGCCGCGATTGTTCTGGCCGTAATATTGGAACACGCCCACCACAAATACGCTGACAGCCACCACCAGCACGATGGGCATGATCGGATTGCCCACAAAGAATTTGGCCAAATACCCTGCGGCGCTGTAGCGGCGTTCGGTGATGATGGGGCGGGGCCCCGCCTGTCGGGCCAATGTGGCAAAGCTGGTGGAAATGCCCATGGCCGACAGCGCCATCAGCGCAGCACCCGGCAGGAATTGCCCCAAGCTTTGCGCGGTCTGCGTGCCGCCCGACAGATAGCCGGGATTGATCATCAGCATGGCACCAAGGAACAGGCCCAGCACCGACAGCCCGGCAAGGGCCAGCCGCAACACAAGCGGTTTGCGGCGCAGCGCGGCAGAAATACGCTCCAGCCCCAGCGCCATGCGCCCTGTGATCCCGCCCAGAACAGGCAGGAAGACAAGCGCCACGATCAGCGAGGCGGTGAGCACGAAAATCAGCGTGATGGGCAGCATGCCCATGAATTCGCCCGCCACACCGGGCCAGAAGAGCATGGGCAAAAAGGCGCAAAGCGTGGTCGCGGTAGAGGCGATGACAGGCCAGAACATGCGCTCTGCAGCCTTGATATAGGCCTGCATCGGTGTGTCGCCTGCGGCCAGGCGTTTATCGGCATATTCAGTGACAACCACCGCGCCATCCACCAGCACGCCCACGGCCAGAATAAGCCCGAACATCACAATATTGGAAACCGCCACATCCATCAGCCCCAACAGGATGAAGCAAAGCAGGAAGGATGTCGGGATCGCCAGCCCCACCAGCATGGCAGAGCGCGCGCCAAGGGCTGCAAGCACCACAATCATCACCAGCGCAATCGCCGTCAGCACAGAGCTTTCCAGCTGGCCCACCATTTCATCGGTCTGGATGGATGTATCCAGCGCCGGGGTAATGCGGATGGCGGCTTGCAATTCGGGCGGCCATGTGGCGCGTTCATCCTCTATCGCGGCGCGCACCTGTGCGGTGGTATCAATCGCGTTGAAACCTTTGCGCTTGACCACCTGAATGGCCAGATTGGTTTCGCCATTTATGCGCGCCGTGCCGGTGCGGTCTGCGAATGTCAGGCGGATTTCGGCCAGATCGCCCAGGGTGACAACAGAATCGCCATTCACCTTGATGGGCAGGCGGTAAATATCTTCTACGGTGGAAAAGCTGGAGGGCACCGTCACGGAAAACGCGGCTGTCGCGCTTTCCACTTCGCCAGCGGCAACAAGCTGGTTGTTCTGGCTGACAACGCGGATCAACTCTGCGGCGGTGACGTTATAGGCTTCCAGCTTCAGCGGGTCGATCAGCACCTCGACCATTTCTTCGCGCTCGCCTGCAATTTCGGCTTCCAGCACCGAATCCAGCCCCTCTATCCGGGTTTGCAAATCGCGGGTGGCGCGCAGCAATGCGCGCTCGGACACATCGCCGGAAACGGCCACGATGATAATGGGAAATTGGGAGAAATTGATTTCAGAGACAGAGTAATTCTGCGCACCTTCGGGGAAATTGCCCTCTGCCCGGCCCATGGCATCGCGCACATCGGCCATGGTGGCGGTTTTGTCCCAGCCGAATTCAAATTCCAGCACCGCGGCGGCAAAACCCTCTGCCGAGAAGGCAGAGATGGTTTTCAGCCCGTCCAGATCGGCCAATTCCGCTTCCATGGGTTTGACAAGCATGGATTCGCCATCCACCGCCGAAATGCCCGGAAAAGGCACGGTAATGATGACGGCGGGCACTTCGATATCCGGCTCGCCCTCTTTGGGCAGGTTGACATAAGCAACAGCGCCTGCGCCAAGAACCATGACCATGATGGCCATGACCATGCGCGCATGATTGGCAGCCCATGCAACAATTCCAATCATTGTGCGGCCCCTTCTGCATCAGACCAGGCGACATGCACCCGCGCGCCTTCGCGGGTAAATTCCTGTCCCAGAACGATGGCGTTTATCTCATCGGGCAGCCCGGCCAGCCACATGCCCTGGTCGCTATCGCGCAAAATCCGGGCGGGGGCGAAGCTGACAATCCCGTCTTCATCCACCAGCCGCAGGCCCAAAAGCCCCGCATCATTGAGCGTGAGGGCAGAGCCGGGCAGCAAATGGCCTGTCTGTTCCTGCGCCTGCACCAGAATATCGGCACTTTGCCCGTCGCGAATGGCACCATCGGGGTTGGGAAGCGTCACATCCACCCGGAAAGTGCGGGTTTGGGGATCGGCAGAGCGCGCGATGAAACTGACCCGCCCCATCACCTCGCGCCCGGAGGCCAGACGCGCCCCGGCAACTGCGCCCAGTTCCAGCAGATCAACCTGTGCTTCGGTGGCAAAGCCCACCAGCGTTATGGGATCAAGCTGGATCAGCGTGGCACAAAGCGCGCCGGGTTGCAGCAGGCTGCCCAGTTCGGCAGTGTCGGTTTCCAGCAGCCCGTCAAAGGGGGCGTGCATGACCAGCCGCGCCATTTCCTCTACCGCGCGGTCAACGCCGGCTTGTGCGGCTTGCAATGCGGCGCGGGCATTGGCCAGCCGTGTTTCCGTGGCAAAGCCGCTTTCCGACAGGCCAGAGGCGGCGCGATAGGTGATCTGCGCCTCGCTCAGGCGGGCTTGTGCTTCATCCAGCGCGGCCTTGCGCACGCCGGGGGCTATTTCACATAGCGGATCGCCCGCCGCCACACTGGCCCCGCGCCGCAGCGGTTCGGAAATGACCAGCCCCGATGTCTCGGCCCGGATTTGCACCTGGCGCTTGGCCTCTGTCCGGCCCCGCAGGATAACGGGGCTGGCCACCGGCTGCGCCTGCGAGCGTGTTGCCACAACGCGCACCAATTCGGGTGCGGGGCCCATCTCCGGGGTGGCCTCTGCCTCTTCGGCAAGAACGCCTGCAAACCCCAGAAGCGCATTGCGCTCCATCACGACAAGATAGAGGGCAAATGACACGACAAGAGCAGTGATCAGGGGAAATACGCGCATTCAAGACTTCTCCAAATACCAAGCGCCTCACGACATAGAGCGAATACGCTGAACTAACCAGTTCAGATTAGTTTTGCACATGCAGAAAAGCAAGCTATCTCGCAATGGTAAAGAAAACACCCCTTTTGCACTGGCCTTGCCCAAGGATACAGGCGGTTTTCGCCCTTGCAGGGCTTGGCAATGTGCGGTGCTTCGGGCTAAGAGGAACAGGGTTTGGACAGAGGTGGCGTGTGAGCAATCCTGACAGTTTCATTGATGAAGTTACAGAAGAGCTGCGCCGCGACCGCATGCTGGGCTATCTGCGCCGCTATGGCTGGATTGCCGTTCTGGCCGTGATTCTGCTGGTCGGGGGCACCGCCTGGAACGAATGGCGCAAAGCCACAGAGCGCGCGAGCGCCGAAGCCTTTGGCGATGCCGTGCTGGCCGCGCTGGAAAATGACGCCCCCGCAGACCGCGTGCAAGCCTTGGCCCAGATACAGGTGACAGGTGCACAGGCCGGGCTTGTGCAGTTGTTGAGCGCGGGGGAATTGCTGCAATCGGATCGCGCCGCAGCACTTGCCGCGCTGCAAGCTGCCGCCGAAGATACCGCCCTACCAGACGCCTATCGCCAGCTTGCCACGCTGAAGCGCGTGATTGCCGGGGGTGCTGAAATTCCGCTGGCAGAGCGCGAGGCCCTGCTTGCCCGCCTGTCACAGCCGGGCCAGCCCATGCGGCCTTTGGCCCTGGAACAGACGGCCCTGTTGCAGCTGGAACAGGGCAATCGTGAAACAGCCATTGAAATTCTGGCAGATTTGCTGGAACAATCAGACGTATCCGAGGCGCTGCGCCGCCGGGTGACGCAACTTATCGTCGCGTTGGGCGGCGAAGTTGGATAACAAGATATGACGACGCCCCGCAAATGTCGGGCATGAGTGATAGGAGCATGTGGTGAAATTCAGATCCTGCGCGACCGTCCTTGCCCTGACTGTTTTTGTCGCGGCCTGTGATCGGGGTTTCATTCTGGAAGGCGAGCGCTTTGATCTGCGCGCGCCCTTTTCCGAGACTGCGGGGGTTGTGCCGGAAAACCGCGCGCTCCCGGTTGCACTGCCTGCCACAACCGCCAATGCGGATTGGACACATCGTTTGGGCACACAATCCAGCCGCGCGCTGCATCCGGCCCTTGGCGGCAGTTTGCAGCCCCTCTGGTCTGTTCCCATCGGGCAGGGCGATACACGGCGCCACCGCATTACCGCTGTGCCGGTTGCCGCGGGCGGGGTGATTTACACGCTGGACAGCCTTGCACAGGTTAGCGCGGTAAACACATCTGGCGCGGTGGTCTGGACGCGCGATCTGACACCCGCTTTCACCCGCAATGCCGATTCCGCCTCTGGTGGCGGGTTGGCGATTGCGGATGGCAAATTGTTTGTCACTTCTGCCTTCGGCATGGTTTGGGCGCTGGATCTGGCCACAGGGGCCGAAATCTGGTCGCGCCGCTTTGATGCCGCCCTGACAGCGCCGCCCACGATTGCGGGCGCGGCGCTGTATATTGTGGGCACGGATGGCACAGGCTGGGCGCTGGATGCCGCCACGGGCAAAACCGATTGGCAACTGGCGGGCGCGCCAAGCACCTCTTCCATGGTTGGGGGCGCGGCACCCGCCGTGGCCGGTGATCTGGTGCTGTTCCCCACATCTGCGGGCGAGTTGATTGCCGCGCGCCGTGATACGGGCCAGATTGTCTGGCGGCGCGCTGTGGCGGGCACGCGGATTGGCATGGCCTATGCGGCTGTGACCGATGTAACCGGTGATCCCGTGGTGCAGGGTGATGTTATCTATGTGGGCAACCAGTCGGGCCGGATGATGGCGCTGGATCGTGCCACAGGAACCCCGATCTGGACAGCAGAGGAGGCCACTTATGGCCCGGTCTGGCCTGTTGGGGGGGCTGTGTTCCTGATGTCTGACAGAAACCGCCTTGTGCGGCTGGATGCCAGCACGGGCGCTTTTGTCTGGGCGCAGGAATTGCCCCTGTTCACGCAGGCGCGCGAACGTCGCCGCGCTGCGATTTACCCGCATTATGGCCCGCTTTTGGCGGGGGGGCGGTTGATTGTCGGCTCTGGCGACGGGGTGTTGCGCAGCTTTGATCCCGTTTCGGGCACGCCTTTGGGCGAGGTGGAATTGCGCTCTGGCGCGGCCAGCGCGCCGATAGCGGTGGGTGGCACGCTATATGTCGTCTCGCGCGATGGGCGCCTCGCGGCCTATCGCTGAGTTTGAAAATGAGGTAACGGCAATACCGGCCCCCGAAATGCGGGGCCGGTATTGCCGTTCAGGAGCACGGAAAACATGAGTTTCACATTGGCCATCGTTGGCCGCCCCAATGTCGGGAAATCGACCCTGTTCAACCGGCTGGTGGGCAAGCGGCTGGCCTTGGTGGATGACCAGCCGGGCGTCACCCGCGATTTGCGCGAAGGTGCGGCACGGCTGGGCGATCTGCGCTTTACGGTAATAGATACTGCCGGGCTGGAAGAGGTGACGGATGACAGCCTGCAAGGCCGCATGCGCCGCCTGACCGAACGCGCCGTGGATATGGCCGATATCTGCCTGTTTCTGGTGGATGCCCGCACCGGCATTACCCCCACAGATGAGATGTTTGCCGAAATCCTGCGCAAGCGCGCGGATCATGTCATTCTGGCCGCCAACAAGGCCGAAGGGCGGGCGGGCGATTCTGGCGTGCTGGATGCCTATAGCCTTGGGCTGGGCGAGCCTGTGCGCCTGTCGGCAGAGCATGGCGAGGGGATGGATGAACTCTATCACATGTTGCGCCCGCTCTCGGATGAATATGCCGAACGCGCGGCAGCGGATGCGCCGGAAACAGATGTTGATCTGCCAGAGGATGAGGCGCAGGGCGAAGAAGATTACACCCCCAGCGCCAAGCGCCCCTTGCAAGTGGCCGTGATCGGGCGGCCCAATGCGGGCAAATCCACGCTGATTAACAAGATTTTGGGCGAGGATCGGCTTTTGACAGGGCCAGAGGCCGGGATCACGCGCGATTCCATCTCGCTGACGCTGGATTGGATGGGCACGCCCACCCGCATTTTCGATACTGCCGGCATGCGCAAGAAAGCGCGTGTGATTGACAAGGTGGAAAAGCTGTCTGTCGCCGATGGCCTGCGCGCGGTGCGCTTTGCCGAAGTGGTGGTTGTGCTGCTGGATGCTGCCATCCCGTTTGAAAGCCAGGATCTGCGCATTGCCGATTTCGCAGAGACAGAAGGCCGCGCCGTGGTGATTGCGGTGAATAAATGGGATCTGGAAGATGACAAGCAAGACAAGCTGAAAACCCTGCGCGCGGCCTTTGAAAAGCTGCTGCCGCAGTTGAAAGGCGCGCCGCTGGTCACAGTTTCGGCCATGACAGGCAAAGGGCTGGACAGGCTGCATGATGCGATCTTGCGCGCGCATACTGTCTGGAACCGCCGTGTCACCACGGCCAAGCTGAACCAATGGCTTGGCGCGATGGTAGAGGCGCACCCGCCCCCCGCGCCGGGCGGCAAGCGGATCAAGCTGCGCTATATGACACAGGCCAAAACCCGCCCGCCGGGATTTGTGATCATGTGTTCCAACCCCGAAGAGCTGCCCGCCGCCTATACCCGCTATCTGGTCAATGGGTTGCGCGAGAGTTTCGATATGCCGGGCACACCGATTCGCATTTTCCTGCGCTCTCAGGGCGATCAGAACCCGTTCAAGGGCCGCAAGAAAGCACCGCCCTCAAAACTGCGCAAACATTTGCAGGGGCGCAGGCCGGATTGAGCCTGTGGTTGCGCAGGGCCGGGCCATAAGGGCAGGCCCGGCGCGATTTTCAGGCCTTGGGGATATGCGCGGAGCAAAGGCCGCAGTGCAGCGCTGGGCCGCGGTGCGGCGATCTGACCTTGAGGCTATGTCACTTTATGGCAGCAATGTCCGCGCGAAACTCAGGCTAAGCGCCAACGGCTGCCAAATCGCTGTGCCGGGGGGCGGCCCAGCGATGCGCGGCGGCCTGCGGCCTTGATTCCGCGCAAAGGGAACCTGCCCCTTGCATGGCGCAACCTTCCGTCAGATCGTCAGCAGGCGCAAACCACCTCCCAGACTGGCGGGGTTTGGCTGCCATTCAGCGCCCTGTCAGATCTGCTTTTCCGGCATATGCACTTTCAACCCGTCCAGCGCATCACTGACCTTGATCTGGCATGTCAGGCGAGAGCGCTGGGGATCGGGCTGATAGGCGAAATCCAGCATGTCTTCTTCCATCGGGTCTTTTTCGGGCAGTTTCGCCACCCATTCGGGATCGACATAGACATGACAGGTGGAACAGGCGCAGGCCCCGCCGCAATCGGCCTCTATGCCGGGGATGCCGTTGTCGCGCGCGCCTTCCATGACGGTCAGGCCGCTTGCCACCTCTACCACATGCTCTGTTCCGTTGAATTCGACATAGGTGATCTTCGCCATGAAACCCTCTCTCATGCTGCCTCAGACAGGGAGATAAGGCAGGTTCGGGGCTTTTGCCAGCCGAAATGCGCCGCAAACTTTCCGGGTTTGGCCAAGGATGAGTCCCTTTTGTGCCCGAATCGGGGGGTAGTGCTGATGCTGGATCATCTGCAGATGATGGCAACACAGGTGCAGGACGATGAAACAGCGATATTCACGGGCGGGGCTTTGCGCTTTTGGCATGGCGCTGGCCCTTGGGGCAGGCCCCGCATTGGCCGATAGCCTGGGCGCAAGCCGCGCGAGGGTGGAAATGGTCAATCTGTCAGTGCCGCAGACAGCGGCGCGCGATTGCTGGGCGCGCTATAGCCGCGCCAGCGCGCAGACGCGCGATACGATCGAAGAGGTGGCCTTTCGCGTGCCCTGCCCCGAACAGATGACCCCCCGCTTTATAGAGACATTGCAGCGCGCCCTGTATGCGCGCGGCCATTATGCAGGCCCGATTACAGGGCGCGCCGATCCTGCCACGCGCGCAGCGGTGCAGGATTTTCAGCGCGCGCAGGGGTTTAACAGCCCCATCCTGACGCTGGAAACCGCGCAGCGCCTTGGGCTTTTACCGATAGAGATAAGCCATAACTGACAAAAAACGCGCGCCATAGGGCGCGCGCGTTTTAGATTTCAGGCGACGGGGCGCTTATTCCAGGCTGAGCGCCACAAAGCGCGGATCACCCTCGCGGCGCAACAGCACCAGAACAGAGCGGCGGCCTGCATCGCGGGCTTCTTCCGTGCGGGCTTCCAGATCGGCCAGGCTGGCCACGGGCTGCTGATTGGCTTCGGTAATCAGATCACCCGGCAGGATGCCTTTTTGCGCGGCGTCGCTGTCGGGTTCCACTTCGCGCACGATCAGGCCGCTTGTGGAGGCGGGCAAATCCAGTTCGGCGCGCAGCATATCATTGAGGGGCTGAAGCATCATGCCCAAAAGCGCGCTTGCGGCCTCTGGCTCTGGTGCTGGCTCTGCGCCATCGCGTCGGGCTGCGGCCTCGAACAACTCGCGCTGGCCAAGGGTGACGCGCAGGGTGATTTCTTCACCGTTGCGATAGACAACCACATCCACATCGCGGCCCACCCCGGCATCGCTGACGCGGCGCACCAGCATACGGGTATCGCGCACCGGGCCACCATCAAAGCGCAAGATCACATCGCCCGCCAGCATCCCCGCATCTTCCGAGGGGCCATCCATCACATCTGTCACCATCGCGCCATCGGGGCTGCTTAGCCCGATGGCTTCGGCCATTTCCTCTGTCAGATCCTGAATGCGCACGCCCAGCCAGCCGCGGCGGGTGGAGCCGAATTCCAGCAACTGATCCACAACATTGGTTGCCACGCTGGAGGACATGGCAAAGCCAATCCCGATGGAACCGCCTGTGGGTGACAGAATCGCCGTGTTCACGCCAATGACTTCGCCATCCATGTTGAACAGCGGCCCGCCCGAATTGCCACGGTTGATCGCGGCATCGGTCTGGATGTAATCATCGAAATTGCCCTGCAAGGCGCGGCCACGGGCAGAAATGATCCCCGCGCTGACAGAGAACCCCTGCCCCAGCGGGTTGCCCACGGCAATTACCCAATCGCCCACGCGCGCGGCTTCGGCATCGCCCCAGGGGACATGCGGCAAGGGCGCATCATGGTTGACCTTCAGCAGCGCGATATCTGTGGCCGGGTCTGTGCCCACCAGTTCGGCGTCCAGTTCCAGGCCAGAGAAGAATTCGATCCGAATTTCATCTGCGCCCTCAATGACATGGTTATTGGTGACGATATAGCCATCATCAGAGATCACAAAACCCGACCCCAGCGCCTGATTGCGGCGGGGGCGTTCGGGGCGGTTGTTGCGCCCCTGGGGGCCTTCAAAGAAATCGCGAAAGAAATCCTCGAACGGTGATCCATCGGGCAGTTGCGGCATTCCATCCAGACGCTCTGCCACTGTGGTGGTGGTGGTGATATTCACCACCGCCGGGCTGACACGTTCGGCCAGATCGGCAAAGCTTTCGGGGCGTTCTGTCTGGGCCTGTGCCAGAGGGGCCAGGGCAAGGCCAAAAATCAGCGCAAGGGCCAGAACCCGCAGCACCTGCGCCATGCCGGGCCGGGATGGCCCAGAAATTGCGGCATGTGACGTCATGAAACTCTCCCATCATGTGCATGGCCCAGAAATCGGGGCCATGTCTTGCAGGTGCAATCTAAGCTGCCAAAGGCGAAACGCAATTGGCGTTTCACAGTTTCAACCAGTCGTGAAAGGCTGTCACATGGGCGGATGGGGGTTTTTGGGGGGATCGTGCCGCGCCAAATGGCGCGGATTGGCCCTGTGGCCCAAGGATTTTCGGGCCGTCGCGTGACACACAAAACGCCTGTGGCCTGTGCCTTGCCGCACGGGCGAGGCGGATAATTTTGCTGAAATTGCCTCAGTTGCCGCCCAGCATGCCCGATAGCGTGACCAGAACCGCGCCAAGGGCCAGTGCCACCAGCCCGATCATGCGCCGGGCTTCCACGGGCAGGGCGGCCAGCATGCGCAGCATCTCTTCCATACGCCGAGGGGCCAGTGCAAAGACCAGCCCCTCGAATATCAGCACCAGCCCAAGGGCCAGAATGAGTGTCTGAACGCTCATTCACGCGCCCTTAATTGCCGATGATCGCTTCCAGTTCGCGCACCGCGTCAGGCTCTGACGGGTCTGCTTCGGGGGCGCGTTGCTGAATGGTGCTTGGGTCTTCGCCCAGACGCTCTGCCGCCTCGCGCACCATGCTCAGGACATCATCGCCCATGCCATCGCTGCGCAGGAAGTTGAAGAACTCGCTATCCGGGCGCAAGACCATGCTGGTATTGTCACCACGCAGCGCGCGCTCATAGCTTTGCATCGACCGTGTGAATGCGAAGAATTCAGGGTCAAGATTGAAAGCTTCGGCATAGACGCGGTTACGCTCTGCATCGGCCTCGCCGCGGATGATCTCTGCTTCGCGGCGCGAGGCCGATACAAGTTCGATCACTGTCCGGTCGGCAAGCGCGCGCACGCGCTGCGCAGCCTCGTTCCCGCGGGCGCGTTCGTCTGCGGCTTCGCGTTCACGCTCGGCGCGCATACGGGCAAAGGTGGCTTCCAGGTTTTCGCGCGGCAGATCGGTGCGTGTCAGGCGCACATCGATCACGTCAATCCCGAGGGTTTGTGCCTCGCGGCGGGCCAGATCGCGGATGCGGTTCATCAGCGATGTCCGATCTTCGGACAGCACTGTGTTGGAAGGCACAGAACCCAGCACTTCGCGGATGGCGGCATTGATGATGCTTTCCATACGGCCCTGGGCGGCGCGCACACCGTCCACGCCCACCGCTTCGCGGAAGCGGCGCACATCTTCCAGACGCCAGCGCAGGAAAGCATCCACCACAAGACGCCGGTCATCCAGCGGGGTTACTTCCAGCGGCTGGGTTTGCAGGCCCAGAATCCGCGCGTCATAGCGCACCACTTCCTGAATGAACGGCATCTTGAACCCAAGGCCGGGTTCCTTGATTTCCTGCTTTACCTGACCGAATTGCAGCACAAGCACATTCTCGCGCTCATCCACCACAAACAGGGCTGAGAAGGCAGTGATAAGGGCTACCACCAGAATGGGCAGCAAAAGACCTGCTTTTTTCATCAGTTTGCACTCCTCGGACGGGTCAGGGATTCAAGCGGCAGGTAGGGCAGCACGCCAGACCCACCGGCCTCGCCGCCGGTTACATTGTCCAGAATTGTCAGGTTCATATCGCCCAGGACACGTTCCATGGTTTCCAGATACATCCGTTTGCGCGTGACTTCGGGCGCATTCACATATTCGGAATAGACAGAGACAAAGCGCGCGGCCTCACCTTGGGCGTTGTTCACCACTTCGGCGCGGTAGGCTTCGGCTTCTTCCTGCAACTGGGCGGATTGGCCACGGGCTTGCGCCAGAACGCGGTTTGCATAGGCATCCGCCTCGCGCTCCAGCCGGTCGCGTTCCTGACGGGCGGTTTGCACGTCGCGGAAGGCGTTGATCACCTGCTCTGGCGGATCGGCCTTGTCAAAGTTTACCCGGATCACGGCGATCCCGGATTCGTAGCTGTCGAGCAACCCTTGCACAGCGGCGCGCAGATCGGCGGCAATGGCGCCGCGATCACGGTTCAGAATGGGCGAGAGTTCAGACCGGGCGATAATGTCACGCATCCCGGATTCTGACGCGGCGCGCACGGTTTCGCGCGGATCGGCCAGATTGAACAGGAAGCGCGCGGGGTCTGTCACATTCCAGACAACCTGAAATTCGATATCCACCACTGCTTCATCGCGTGTCAGCATCAGGCCGGTATCCAGCGCATTGCTGCCTGTTCCCACTTCGGTCACGCGCTCTGTTGTCACCTGCACGATTTCATGGCTGATAACAGGCCATGGCGCGAAATTCAGGCCGGGATTGCCGGTTTTGTAATACTGGCCGAACATCAGTTCTACCGAGCGTTCTTCAGGGCGCACAGTGTAGAAAGAGGCGAAAGCCCACATTGCCACCAGTGCCACCAGCCCCAAAAGCACGCCGCGTTTGGAAAAGCCGGGGCCGCCCGTGCCGCGCCCGCCTTTGCCACCGCCGCCGCCACCCATAAGGATGCGCAACTGTTCCTGGCCTTTTTTCACAATCTCGTCAATCTCAGGGATGGGGTTTTGGCCATCGCCACCGCGCCCACCGTCGCCGCCACCGCGGTTTCCGCCGCGATTACCGCCGCCGCCTCCCCAAGGCCCTCCACCGTTTCCAGACATTAGGACTCCATTCATTACATTGGTTTCATGTTTTTCTGTGTCATGTTTGCTTCAGAAAGTGGGCCTTGCCCCTCTGAATTCAACCCTCAATCCCTGTGGCTGCGCGTCGCACTGCGCATTGTGACCAGTTCTTCAGCCATTGTGGGGTGCACGGCCAGTGTTTTGTCAAACTCTGCCTTGGTTGCGCCCATGGATATAGCCACTGCCGCAAGCTGAATCATCTCTCCGGCATGATCGGCAACGATGTGGCACCCTAGCACTTTGTCGGTGGTGCCGCAAACGATCAGCTTCATCATCGCGCGATTGTCACGGCCTGCAAACAGGCTGTGCATGGGCCGGAACGCGGCGCAGAACACATCGACCGGGCCTTGGGCGCGCGCGTCTTCTTCTGTCAGGCCCACAGTGCCATATTCGGGCTGGGTGAAAATGGCGGTGGGGATAAGGCCATGGTCGAAATGGCGGGGCGTGCCGCCAAAGACGGTATCGGCAAAAGCATGGCCTTCGCGGATGGCCACGGGGGTAAGATTGGCGCGGTCGGTGACATCGCCCACCGCATAGATGGACGGAATCGCCGTCTGGCTGTAGCTATCTACGGGAATTGCGCCATTGGGTTTCAGGGTTAGCCCCAAGGCTTCCAGCCCCAGCCCTTCGGTGGCGGGGGTGCGGCCTGTGGCAAAGATGATGGCATCATGGATTCTGTCATGCCCGGTGGTGGATTTCACCCATGTCCCACCCTCGCGGCGCTCCATCTCCAGAATATCGGTTCCCAAGTGCAGATCAACGCCATTGGCGATCATTTCCTGAGCGATATGGCCGCGCGCTTCTTCGTCAAAGCCGCGCAGAATTTGCGCGCCCCGGTAGAATTGCGTGGTTTTCACCCCAAGCCCGTTGAAGATGCAGGCAAATTCGCTGGCGATATAGCCGCCGCCCACAATCAGCACGGATTGCGGCAATTCCGGCATGAGGAATATGTCATTGGATGTCATGATCCCCGGCACATTGGCCCATTTATCCGGCACAACGGGGCGGCCACCTGTGGCAATCAGGATATGCTTTGCCGTGACGATCCGGCCATCTGCCAAGGCCACTTCATGCGGGCCGGCCAGCGTGGCGCGGCAATCATGCACCTCTACCCCCGCGCGCGTAAGATTGGCGCGGTAAATCCCTTCCAGCCGCGCCAGCTCTTGCTCCAGCTTGGTGTGGAAGGCGGGCCAGTCAAACCCGCCGATCTGGGCCTCCCATCCATAGGCGCGGGCATCTGCCACAGCGCCGGGAAAGCCCGATGCGAAAACCATCAGCTTTTTGGGCACGCAGCCACGGATAACGCAGGTTCCGCCCATGCGGTATTCTTCGGCCAGCCCGACGCGGGCGCCATGTTCCGCCGCCGCAATCCGCGCGGCCCGCACCCCGCCAGAGCCGCCACCAATCACAAAAAGATCGTAGTCAAATGCCATTACGGCCCCTTACAGATCGGAAAAGATGTTGCGCGCTATGCCCATATCCACCTGACGGGTGGTGATTTCGGGCGTGCCGCTGGTCAGATCGCGCAATTCGCAAGTGCCATCGGCATGGCCGATCACCACAATATCGGCGATATCCACAAACAGGCCATTTTCCACCACGCCGGGAACCTGATTGAGCACCAGCGCCAGCTGGCGGGCATTGCCGATCCGGCCCAAAGCCAGATCAAGGATGTAATTGCCCTCATCGGTGACATAGGGCTTGTCGCCATTCATCCGCAAGCTGCATTGGCGGCCCATCACATCGACAGAGGCCAACACCTCTTCCACCAGCGCGCGGGTGGCCTGCCAGCCAAAGGGGATCACCTCTATGGGCAGGGGAAAGGCGCCAAGGGTTTTCACCTCTTTGGCGGCATCGGTGATCACGATCATCTGGTCAGAGGCCGTGGCCACGATCTTTTCCTGCAAGAGCGCGCCGCCGCCCCCTTTGATAAGCGTCAGTTCGGCATCGAATTCATCTGCGCCGTCAATTGTCAGATCCAGCCAGCGCGCTTCATCCAGCGAGACAACATTTATCCCCACTTCGCGCGCCAGTTGCGCGGTGCGGGTGGATGTGGGCACGGCGATGATGCGCAAGCCCTCTTGTTGCACGCGCGCGCCCAGGCGGCGCACCATCCATGCGGCGGTAGAGCCGGTGCCAAGCCCCACGCGCATGCCATCTTGCACGAAATCGGCGGCACAATGGGCGCTGGCATATTTGGCGCGGTCAATCGGGGATAGCTGGTCACTCATGGCAAGCCCTTTTGCAGTGGTCGGGGGCTTTATAGGCGGTTTCTGGCCGGGGGTGAAAGCAGAATCGGCAGGGATTGCCCTGCCTGCACACGCGATTGTCAGCGCTGGATCGTGCGCAGATAGGCTTCGAGCGCAATAATCCGTTCCGGCAGCAGGCGCGATTGCCCCTGATCGGTTTCCACCCGCGCCAGCCTGCCTGTGAGAAGATCGCCGAAATTGGGCATTTCCGCGCCGGAATAAACCACCGCGCCTGTGGCATAGCCATCGAGCTTGTCCAGTATCCGGCGCTGCGGATATGTGCCGCCGGCGCGCGCGGTGATTTGTGTCAGATCGGGGATTTGCGCGCCGCCTGTGCCATCTGCGCCGTGGCAGGCGGCGCAGTTTTGCAGGTAGATATTGCGCCCGGCCTGCGGGCTGGTGAAGGGCGTGCAGGCAGAGAGCAGGGCAATGGCGGCAATCAGGCTATAGGGTTTCATAGCGCCAGAATGGCGCAGATGCGCGCCCCTGCCAAGGGCGCAATCGGGGGCGGCCAGTCTCATTTGGGTGTTGTCGGCGGGGGGTCGGTGAAAATTTTGCCACTGCGGGGAGTCCGCGCTTCGGGGGCCGAAGTTTCGGCAGGGGTGCGCGGGGGGAGAAGTTGCTTTTTTGCGCGGAACAAAGGCCGAAGGCCGCCGCGCATCGTCATGCCAAAGGCATGCCTCTGGCATGACGCCGCCCCCCGGCACGGCGATTTGGCTGCCACTAGCGCTTAGCCTGAGTTTCGTTCGGACATTGCCACCATAAACTGCTTAGCCCTGCTGCCAGATCGCCGCACCGCGGCCCGACGCTGCGCGGCTTGGCGCTACCCCTATGCCCCCAAACCCCTGCCCCGGCGCTGGCTGGCGAGGGGTGAGATTTCGGGTGGCCCTATCCCCCCATCCGGGCAATTTGCGCGCCCGAATGTCGTTTGCGGGGCTTGGGTTCGGGCAGAATGGCGTTAGAGTGGGGGGATGGTGTGACAAAGGGTGGCGCATGTTTCTGTCTGTGTTTGAGATGTTCAAAGTGGGTATTGGCCCGTCGTCGTCGCACACGATGGGGCCTATGGTGGCGGCGGCGCGGTTTCTGGATCACTTGCGCGGGCTGTCTTTTGGCGTGGCGGGGCTGCGGGCGTCTTTGCATGGGTCGCTGGCCTTTACCGGGGTGGGCCATGCCACAGACCGCGCGGTTATCCTTGGGCTGGCAGGTTTTACCCCCGCCGCCTATGACGCCACCCGCGCCGAGGCTGCGCTGGCCGATATCCATGCCACGGGCCATATTCAGGCCGAGGGTTTGGGCCGTTTGCGCTTTGCCCCGAAAACCGATCTGATTTTCGATTATGGCCCTGCCCTGCCCGGCCATGCCAATGGCTTGCGCCTGATGGCCACGGATGCGCAAGGCGATGTGATCGCGCAGGAAACCTATTATTCCATCGGCGGCGGCTTTGTGATGACCGAGGCCGAACTGGCGAACCTGACCGCCCCGCATGTGATAAATGACTGGATCAGCACCTATGCGATGGCGGTGAACGAAGAAAACGCGGCAGGCGGGCAAGTGGTGACAGCGCCCACCAATGGCGCGGCGGGGGTGGTTCCGGCCACGATCCGCTATTGGCTGGATCATGTGCCCGGCGCATCGGACGCGCGTGTGGGGGAATTTCTGCTGACGGCTGCCGCCATTGGCGGGCTGGTGAAGCATAATGCCTCTATCTCCGGGGCGGAATGCGGCTGTCAGGCCGAGGTCGGCTCTGCCGCCGCGATGGCGGCTGCCGGGCTGGCGGCCGTGCTGGGCGGCGCGCCCGAACAGGTGGAAAACGCCGCCGAAATTGCGCTGGAGCATCATTTGGGCATGACCTGCGACCCGGTGAAAGGGTTGGTGCAAGTGCCTTGCATAGAGCGTAACGGCCTGGGCGCGATCAAGGCGATTTCCGCCGCATCCCTCGCGCTGCGCGGGGATGGCACGCATTTCATGCCGCTGGACAATTGCATAGAGGCCATGCGCCAGACAGGCGCGGACATGTCCGAGAAATACAAGGAAACCGCGCTGGGCGGGCTGGCGGTGAATGTGCCCAATTGCTGACCGGGGCGCGCATTTGCCCTGGGGCACAGGGCGCGGCCACGGCCCTGCCCACCAGCCCAGAGGCGGCAGAGCCGGAGCGCGTGCAAACCCCGCAGGCCGATAGTGCCATTGCCTGCGCTGTGTCGCGCCTGAATTCACCTCGCTTTGCCCGATGACGGGCCAGCCCGATTTTGCCCATCTGGTGATTGACCATGTGCCCGGCGGCTGGCTGGTGGAAAGCAAATCGCCGAACCTGTATCCGGGCGCGTTTCGCAACCATGCGGCAGGCTGGCCATTGGATCGCTTTTTTCCGCTTTGGCACCAATAGCCGCAGTCTGGCCGAATTCGGGGCGGATTCGTGTCATATTTGCATGGCAGAGAAGGGAAAACCAAGACAGGCACAGGCATTATGGATATCGCATTACATTTGGGGGTGCATCTGACAGATGACGGGCAGTTGCGCGGATGTCTGCAGGCCAATAAGCGTATTTTGGCAGAACAGGGCATAGCGGTTCCGCGCAGCCGCAGTTTTCAGAACCTGTTTCGCGCGGCGGCGAATGATCTGGCTGTGGGCGAAACAGTGCCCGATTTCGCAACGGAACTTTGCGCGGCTGTGGGGGCCAGCGCGGCCACGCGCCGTCTGATCTGTTCCACGCCTGCGCTGCTGTGCACCTTGCCCGAAGCGTTGGAGCATGGCGTGCTCTATCCCGGCGCTGCGGCGCGGCTGGCGGCCTATCGCACGTTGCTGTCTGCCTATCCGACAGAGATATTTCTGGCCATTCGCAACCCGGCCTCTTTTGTGCCTGCGCTGCTGGCGGAACTGGAACCCTCTGATCGCGGCGCAATCCTGAGCCACCTGCGCCTTGATGCGCTGCGCTGGTCGGTGCTGGTGCAGGATATCCGCAAAGCCTGGCCGGAAGCGCCGATTACCGTATGGTGTGACGAGGATACGCCATTTCTATGGCACAGGCTGTTGCGCCTGCTGTCGGGGCACAAGCCCCATGGGGAGTTTGACAACAGTTTTGACTGGTTCAACTCGGTGATGATTGCGGGCGGGGCGGAAAAGCTGGAAGCCTATCTGCGCGCCCGGCCCAATCTGGAAGAGGAGTTTCGCCACCAGATCATCTCGGCCTTTCTGGACAAGTTTGGCGATGATGAAAAGCTGGATGTCGATGTCAGCCTTGCCGGCTGGGACGCGGCGCAGCTGGATGCGATTTCAGAGCTTTATGAGCAGGATGTCGCATTTATTGCACAGATGCCGGGGCTGCGGTTCTTGCAGCCGTAAAGGGCAAACCCGTGGCCGCGAACCAATCAGGGGCGCACCTGCCCGGCGCTGTTGCAGCGAAGCGGCGGGTTCTGTCAGCAGGCCGCTTTCCTGATCGATTGAAGGGCATTGCTGCCGCATCAGGTTACTGAGTCCCGCCGGCACAAATTCGAGAAGGCGCGGCGCCAACTTCCGCGCCCTTGAAGCCGGGTAAAAATGAATGGTGGATGTTGATCGCGTGCCCCGACAGCCGCCGTGCCAGATCATCCGACACGACTTGCATGTAGCGCGCCCGCACAACCAGATCCGCGCCTGTTTGATCAGCTCGTGTTTTGGGCCTGACGGTGGGTGCTCAAGGGCAGGTTTGAGCGGGTTGGGGGCATCTGAGCAAAGCACCAAGCCGCGCAGCGCGGGGCCGCGGGGCGGCGATCCACCCGCGGGGCTATGCGCTTTATGGCGGCAATGTCCGCGCGAAACTCAGGCTATGCGCAGGTGGCAGCCAAATCGCCGGGCCGTGGGTGCGGCCCGGCGATGCGCGGCGGCCTGCGGCCTTGATTCCGCGCGGGGCGCGCGCAAGGGCCAAGCGATGCGCAATCATGCACTGCCGCCCATCTCCAAGCGCCTGATTATCTATGCCTTCGCAAGTGACGGGGCATAAAAACAAGCCGCGCGGCGCTGGGCCGCGGTGCGGCGATCCGACCGGGGGGCTATGCGCTTTATGGCGGCCAAGTCCGAACGAAATTGAGGCTAAGCACAGGTTGCAGCCAAATCGCTGTGCCGGGGGGCGGCCCAGCGATGCGCGGCGGCCTGCGGCCTTGATTCCGCGCGGGGGTTTGGCTTCAACGTCCCCCCCCCCCAAAGCTGCCCGTTATGCCGGAACCCTGCGTCAGCAGCAGGCCATGCGCGGCAGAAGCTTTGCCTCTGCCTCGGGCTTGTTGTCGTTTGTGACCGGCCAAGAATGGAAGGGGACAGCTTCGCGCTCTGCGATATTGCGCGCATCAACGTGGTTGGACAAGGTTGCCGCCACGGTTTGCACCTGCAGTGGTCACTGCGGCGACGATACCGGGTTTGGCAGCACCGACCAGCCTTGATATATGGCGCTGCTGTGCGCTTGCGGTGGTCAAGCTTTCAGCACTCTGGAAGGTTGACTGCAAGGCCTCCAAGGCTTGTTTCCTTGTATTTGGTGTTCATGTCTTTTCCGGTCTGGCGCATCGTCTCGATACAATTGTCGAGCGGCATGAAATGCGTTCCATCCCCACGAAGCGCAAGGCTGGCGGCGCTGACAGCCTTGATCGCTCCCAGCCCGTTGCGTTCGATGCACGGAACCTGCACCAGCCCGGCAACCGGGTCGCAGGTCATGCCCAGATGATGTTCGAGGGCAATTTCGGCTGCATTCTCGATTTGGTCATTGCTGCCGCCCAATGCTGCGCATAGCCCTGCTGCTGCCATGGCCGCCGCGCTGCCGACTTCAGCTTGACAGCCACATTCCGCGCCCGAAATAGATGCACGATGTTTGAAAAGGCCGCCGATCGCCGCTGCTGTCAGCATCATTGTTATGATGCCAGCGTCATTGGCCCCGATACAATGGTCGCGATAGTAGCGCATGACAGAGGGCATAACCCCAGCTGCGCCATTTGTGGGCGATGTCACCACCCGCCCGCCAGCCGCATTTTCTTCATTCACGGCCATTGCATAGACTGACAGCCAGTCATTCGCGACATGCGGTTGGCGAAGGTTATTTCCCTGTTCTGCCAGAAGCTGCTCATGAATTGCCTTGGCGCGACGCTTGACGCGCAGACCACCGGGCAACACACCGCCCATCCGCAACCCTCGTTCTATGCAGGCATTCATCACGTCGCATATCTGCCGAATTTGCTTTGCAAGTTCGACCGGCCCGATTTGCCGATATGCGCATTCATTGGCGCGCTTCATTTCAGCGATACTCTTGCCAGAGGCGCGGCCCATCTCCAGCATTTCGGCCGCAGATTCGAATGGATAGGGGCAGCGGCTTGCCTGCCTGCCGTCACGCATCCGGCCCTTGGCTGCCCTCTCTGCCGCGAGCTCTGCATCTGTCATCACGAAACCGCCGCCGACCGAGTAATAGGTCTGGGTCAGGTAGGGATTGCCTTGCGCATCAAAGGCGCGCAGCACCAATCCATTTGCATGTCCTGCCAAAGGCGGGCCATAGTCAAACACAAGGTCGGTTTCGGGATCGAAATGAAGCGCGCCCAGGCCCGGCGGGGTAACCCGTCTGGTTTCGCGCACCTCGGCCACCAGCGCTTCGGCTTTGTCCGGGTCAAGCGTGGCAGGATCATGGCCCAACAAGCCCAAAATCACCGCCCGATCCGTCGCATGGCCTTTGCCGGTAAAGGCTAAAGAGCCATGCAGTGATGCGCCCAGACCTGCCAGCCGGCCCGCTCCGGGAATCTTTTCCACCCCGTTTCGCAGATCGCTCACAAACCGGCCGGCGGCTGTCATCGGCCCCATCGTGTGTGACGAGGAAGGGCCAATGCCGATCTTGAAAATCTCGAAGATCGAAAGGAACATGGCGCTCAACCCAGATCAGCGTATATCGGGTAGGCCGCGCAAAGTGCCCGCACGTCCTTCAGGACTGCCGCCTCTTCGGCCGCATCGCCTTCAGGATTGGCTGCCAATCCGTCAAGCACGCGCAGCACCAGCTGCCCAACCTTCCGAAACTCGGCAACGCCAAAGCCACGCGACGTGCCGGCAGATGTGCCAAGGCGCACGCCCGATGTGACAAAGGGTTTTTCGGGATCGAAAGGAATTGCGTTCTTGTTGCAGGTCAAGCCCGCACGTTCCAAAGCCGCCTCTGCGGCCTTGCCGGTAACGCCCTTCGGGCGCAGATCGACAAGGACAAGGTGGCAATCTGTGCCGCCAGAAACCACGCCCACCCCGCCCGCGATCAGCACATCTGACAGTGCGCGCGCATTGGCGATGACAGTTTTTGCGTAGCTTTTGAAAGACGGTTGCAGTGCTTCGCCAAAAGCAACGGCTTTTGCGGCAATGACATGCATCAGCGGGCCACCCTGATTTCCCGGAAAGACGGCAGAGTTGAACTTCTTGGCCAAGCCTTCATCATTGGTCAGGATGATACCGCCACGCGGGCCACGCAATGTCTTGTGGGTGGTCGAGGTGACGACATGCGCATGGGGCACAGGATCCGGATATTCACCCGCCGCAATAAGGCCGGCATAATGCGCCATATCGACCATAAGATAGGCACCCACCTCATCAGCAATGGCGCGGAATGCAGCAAAATCCATATGCCGCGGATAGGCAGAGGCGCCCGCTATGATCAGCTTGGGTTTCGTCTCCAGGGCGCGGGCACGCACCTTGTCCATGTCGATCAGGTGATCACGCTCGGACACGTCATAGCTTACAACGTCGAACCATTTGCCAGACATCGTTACCGGAGAGCCATGGGTCAGGTGGCCGCCATGTGCCAGATCAAGGCCCATGATCCGGTCGCCGGGCTGAAGCAGGGCAAGGAAAACGGCCTGATTGGCCTGCGCGCCGGAATGGGGCTGCACATTGGCAAAGCCTGCGCCAAACAATTCGCAGGCGCGCGAGATCGCAATCCCTTCAACAGTATCAACATGTTCGCACCCGCCATAATATCGGCGACCGGGATAGCCTTCGGCGTATTTATTGGTCAGCACCGATCCTTGCGCGCGCAGAACGTCTTTGCTGACGATATTCTCCGAGGCGATCAATTCGATCTGGTTTTGCTGGCGTCCCAGTTCCAGTTTGATGGCATCGGCGATCACGGTATCGGACAGATCATTATGGTCGATTGTCTTGAGCATCTTCAGGTCTCCGGCAATTCGGGGTTGGCGCGCCACGTTCAGACGCGGCACGGGAAACGGGGGGTTGGAAAACAGGTGGTTGCGATCAATAACCGGCGGCGAATTCACGCTGTGCGGTGGTCACAAGCGCCTTGAGATGCGGGGCGAATGACCGCCAAACCTCTATCCGCCAGTCATCCGCGCCATCGCGGATCAGCACCACTTGCACGCTGTCAAAAACCGTGCGCTTGGCATTGCCCACGGCAATGCGCCGCAGATCGATGGGGCAGCCAGTGGTCAGAAGCTCTGTCGCGCGCGGGCCGCACAGGCCATAGGTGATTTCACGATCCGAAATCACGACAAGACTGTGCGCCACCTTGGCGCGCAGCGCGGCGAAATCCGCGACAATGCTGTCCTGCTCGGCCTCGGGGGCGTGCAGCAGCCATTCATCCGGCCCCAGGCACCAGGCCGACCGTTTGCCTTGCGATACCCCCTGTCCCACCGTTATCGGCAAATCCACGCCAAAGGTCTTTGACGCGGCCTTCAAATCTTCCAAAGCAATCCGCAGATTAAGCCGTGCGACGGGCGGCAAAACCGACACCGCAGCATCGCCCAAATCAGAAACATGTGCAGTCATGGCGCGATCCTTTCCTTATTCAGCCAACAGGCGTTCGCCCTTGGGGTCATAGAAGATGGTCGTGGTAATCTTGGCCTTGATCGGAACGCCTGATGCCTGTGGCACAAAAACGCTTTCACCCATCTTGTCATGACCCCCTTCGATCAGGGCCATCGCGACCGACCGGCCCAGCACCTCAGACCAGTAAGACGAGGTGACATGACCGATCATTTTCATCGGTTTGGGCTGGCTTGGGTCGGCCACGATCTGCGCACCCTCGATCAGCACTGTCTTGGGATCATCGGTCAGCAGCCCAACAAGTTGCTTGCGGCCCGGCGCAACAATATCGGGCCGCTGCAGCGAGCGCTTGCCAACGAAATCAGGCTTTGTCTTGCCGATGGCCCAGGTCAGGCCCGCATCCTGCGGCGTTACTGTTCCATCCGTATCTTGGCCGATGATGATAAACCCTTTCTCGGCACGCAGCACATGCATGGTTTCCGTGCCATAGGCGCAGATATCGTAGTTCTGGCCTTCCGCCCACAGTTTCTCCCAAAGCGCGCGGCCATACCGGGCGGGCACGTTAATCTCAAATCCCAACTCCCCGGTGAAGCTGATGCGGAACAGCCGCGCGGGGAAACCGGCAATCTTGCATTCGGCGACGGACATATGCGCAAAGGCATCATGAGAGATGTCAATTCCCTCAACAAACGGTGCCAGCAGCTTGCGGGCATTGGGGCCGTTCAGCGCTATTGTGGCCCATTCCTCGGTCGTAGAGGTAAGCCAGACGCGCAGATCGGGCCATTCCGTCTGAAGGTAATCTTCCATCATGTTCAGCACCCGCGCCGCGCCGCCGGTTGTCGTGGTCACATGGAACAGATCCTCGCGCAGACGCCCGATCACACCATCATCGCGGATGAAGCCATCCTCGCCCAGCAAAAGGCCATAACGCGCACGACCAACACCAAGCTTTGTCCAGGGGTTCGTGTACATCCTGTTCATGAACTCTACGGCATCGGGGCCTGCAACCTCGATCTTGCCAAGCGTAGAGGCGTCGAAGATACCCAGGCTTGCGCGTGTCGCCTTGCATTCGCGGGCAACGGCCTTGTGCATGTCTTCGCCAGCCTGCGGGAAATACCAGGCCCGGCGCCAAAGTGCCACAGGTTCGAACACCGCGCCATTCTCCTCGGCCCAGGCGTCAATGGGCGTGCGCCGCGTCACCTCGAATTGCGCGCCTTTGTGATAGCCACAGAACGCGCCGAAGGTCGTCGGCGTGTAGGGGGGGCGGAAGGTGGTCAGGCCCACTTGCGGGGCCTCCTTGCCAAGGGCATCAGCGGCTATTGTCAAACCGTTCATATTGCTGAGCTTGCCTTGATCTGTCGCCATGCCGTTGGTGGTATAGCGTTTGACATGCTCGATGGATTTCATCCCCTCGCGCACGGCAAGGCGCAGATCTTTTGCTGTCACATCATTCTGGAAATCGACAAATGCCTTGGCCTTGCCCGCGCTTCGGTCGGTTGGCAGCTCTTTGTTGAAGACACCGCTGCCAGGCCGATCCTTGCCGACAGTGAAGGATGGCACAGGTGCGTTCCGTCCAAGCGCCCTCAATGCTGCCGCAGCGGCGGCCACGCCATCTTCCAGCGCCGCGCCAATACCCCACAGCCCCCGCCCGGCCCCGGCAATGTGAACCGCCTCTGACTTCTTGCCGGGCAGATAGACCTGTGCATCGCTATCCCAGTGCAGCGACCCCTTTGTGTGCGAGAAGAGATGCAAGGACGGCGTCCAGCCACCACATGTCAGCACGGCATCACAGACCAGCCAGTGCCCCGCCCCGACAGCCCCCGCACGCACCGGATTGATACGCAGGCCCTTCACGCGCAGCCGCCCTCTTGTCGCTGTTGCTGTATGGCTCAACTTTACCGCAATCCCCAAACTCCGGGCGCGCTCTTGAAGCGCGGCGTCCACGGTATTGCGCGTATCCATGATCGCCGCGACCTTCGCACCGGCCTCGGCAAGATCAAAAGCCGTGTGCCAGGCGCTGTCATGGCTTGTCAGCACCGCAGGCCTTTTGCCCACCAGAACGCCAAAGCGGTGAAGGAATGTCTGCGCCGCGCCAGACAGCATCACGCCGGGCACATCATTGCCATCAAAGACCAGCGGCCGTTCAATCGCGCCCTGTCCAAGGATAACTTCGCCAGCGCGCACGCGCCACATGCGTTCACGCGGCGCATTTTCGGGAAGATGTTCCAGATGATCGGTGATCTTCTCGACCATGCCAATCATATTCTGGTGGTAATAGCCGATCGCTGTTGTGCGTGTCATGCGTCTGACATTGGGCAATGCGTCCAGCTCGGCCAAAGCACCGTCCAGCCACTCCCATGCCGGTATCCCATCAATCTGAACATGCGGCTCGGACAGGAATGTGCCGCCCATTTCGGCATGTTCGTCAACAAGCACCACATCGGCCCCGGCGCGCCCCGCTGTCAGCGCGGCCGCAAGGCCCGAAGGGCCAGACCCCACAATCAGTATGTCGCAATGCAGATAACGGCTTGCATATGTATCGGGGTCTGCCTCAGTCGGGGCCTTGCCCAGACCGGCCGCTTTGCGGATCAGCGGTTCATAAACCGAATCCCAGAAGCTGCGCGGCCACATAAAGGTCTTGTAATAGAACCCGGCCGAGAACAGCATATACAGCCTGTCGTTGATCGCGCCCAAATCGAAGGCGAGGGTCGGCCACTTGTTCTGGCTTTCCACAGTCAGGCCAGAGTAGATTTCCTGCATCGTGGCACGGGTGTTTGGCGCGAACCGGCCGTGACCGCGCGTCACACCGATCAGGGCATTAGGCTCTTCCGAGCCTGCCGAAACCACGCCACGCGGGCGGTGATACTTGAAGCTGCGCCCCATCAGATGCTGGCCATTCGCCAGCAGCGCCGAGGCAACTGTATCGCCCTTGTGCCCGGTAACGGCAACGCCGTCAAAGCGAAAGGTTACAGGGGTGTTGTGATCTATCCGGCCGCGTCCGGAAACGCGATACCCGGTCATTCTGCCGCCTCCAGTTTGGTGCTGTCGGGCCGTGCCTCACCCACTTTGTATGTGGTCACGAATTGATCGCTGACCGTGTCGCGCAGTGCATTGAAGAAGCGCCCGCAGCCATGCAGATGGCGCCAGCGTTCAGCATGGACACCTTTGACATTGGAGCGGATAAACAAGAAATCGCGCCATTCCTCATCCGACAGCAAAGAGGGATCTTTCGGGCGGGCAATATGGGCTTCACCTGCATAGGCGAATTCCAGCTCTGGAAGCGTATCTTGGCAATAGGGGCAGTGGATCAATAGCATCGTCTCTCCTCCCTCAATGCGCCACGGCGGCGGCGGCGGCTTCGTCGATCAGACGGCCAGTGGTGAATCGTTCCAGCGTGAATGGCGCGTTGATGGGATGCGGTTCATCCTTGGCAACTGTCCATGCCAATGTATGGGCAGCGCCCGGCGTGGCCTTGAAGCCACCCGTCCCCCAGCCACAATTGACATAAAGCCCCTTGACCGGCGTCTTGCCCAGAATGGCCGACCGATCCGGCGTCACATCAACAATCCCGCCCCACTTGCGCAACATCCGCATCCGCGTAAAGATCGGGAACACTTCGCAGATGGCCGCCACCGTGTGTTCGATCAGCGCAAGGCCACCGCGCTGCGAATAGCTGGTATATTGGTCTGTCCCAGAGCCGATGACCAATTCACCCTTGTCCGACTGGCTGATATAGGCATGCACGGTATTCGACATCACGACACAGGGGAAAATCGGCTTGACTGGCTCTGAGACAAGCGCCTGAAGCGGGTAGCTTTCCAATGGCATCCGCAGACCAGCGCTTTCCATCAGCACACTTGTATGCCCGGCCGCCGAGACTGCGATTTTCTTGGCTTTGATAAACCCCTTGGCCGTATCAACGCCTTCGACCGCGCCATCCGCACCGCGACGAATAGCGATGACAGGGCAGTTCTGTATAATGTCCACGCCACGTTTGGCCGCCTGCCGCGCATATCCCCATGCAACAGCATCATGCCGCGCGGTGCCTGCGCGCTGCTGAAGTGCGGCCCCCATCACCGGATAGCGCGCATCGGGTGAAATGTTCAGTGGGGGGCAGAATTCCTTGGCCTCTTGCGGGGTCAGCCAGCGGTTATCAACGCCGTTCAGGCGGTTGGCATGGATATGGCGCTGGAAGGATTGCACATCATGGACATTATGCGCCAACATCATCACGCCGCGTTTTGAATACATGACGTTATAATTCAACTCTGTGGACAGGTTCTCCCACAGATCCAGCGCATGATCATAAAGCCGCGCGCTTTCGTCATAAAGATAGTTCGACCGGATTATGGTTGTGTTGCGGCCCGTATTGCCACCCCCAAGCCAGCCTTTCTCGATAACGGCAACATTGGTGATGCCATGCTCTTTGGCAAGGTAGTAGGCGGCACCAAGACCGTGCCCACCGGCCCCGATGATAACAACATCGTATTCGGCCCTGGGCTGGCTGTCCGGCCATTGCGCGGGCCAGTTTTTATGGCCCGTCAAGGCATTCTTGAGCAGTGACATCGCAGAGAAATGGGTCATGTGAGGGCCTTTCAGAAATGGCGATTACGCCTGTGTTTCTTTTCGCTTTTCATCCCGTCGCCGCAGTGTATGATTGCGTCATATCAATGTGAAAATTGCGTCATGACCGAGCTGGCCGACTCCAGAACCACCGCAAACCAACGGCTGCGCGTCGGGATCATCCTGACGCAGCGCTTCACGATCTGCGCTTTTGCCAATTTCATTGATGTGTTGCGGCTGGCGGCGGATGAAGGGGATCGCTCGCGCCCGATCTTATGTGGCTGGCGCGTGCTCTCGCCCGATATGGCCCCGGTTGCCGCCAGCAGCGGCATAAGCGTACAACCCGATGAGCGCTTGGGAGATCCGGCGCGTTTTGATTACATCGTGGTTGTTGGCGGATTAATGCAAGAGCTTGCCCGCGTGCCGCCGGAAACAACACTGTTTTTAAAACGCGCAGCGGAACGCCGGGTGCCGCTTGTGGGCCTGTGTACAGGCGCTTTTGTGCTGCATCGCGCAGGTTTGATGCATGGATATCGCTGCTGTGTAAGCTGGTTTCACCATAATGATTTTCTGGAAAGTTTCGATGGGATTACCCCGGTTTCAGATCAGATTTTTGTCGTTGATCGTGACCGGCTGACATGTTCGGGCGGGACAAGCTCTGCGCATCTGGCGGCCTTTTTGGTTGATCGTCACATCGGGCGCGCGGCCGCCCGCAAAAGCCTCTCGATCATGATGATTGACGAGGCACAGGCGGCAGAGCGCCCACAACCGGGAATGCCGCTGGAGCTTGCAACACGCGATCCCTTGGTGCGCCGCGCCCTGATTGCCATGCAGCAATCCATAGAAACTCCGCTCAGGGTAAGTTCGCTGGCAGAGCGCCTGGGGGTAAGCCGGCGAAAACTGGAGCGCCATTTCAGCGATCATTTGGGCACCACCCCGTCAGAGGCCGACAGGACATTGCGCCTGACCTATGCGGAATGGCTGCTGTCGCGCTCTGAGTATTCTGTAACACGGATCGCGCAGGAAACGGGCTTTGCAGATTCGTCGCATTTCATTCGCGTATTCCGGGACTCTCGTGGGCTGACACCGCAAGCATGGCGCAAAGCTGACAGGAAAAAACGCGCTGCCTGATCCGGGGCCTTGCGGGGGGGCAAAAAAACCGCGTGCCCAAGGGCACGCGGCGCAAAACGATGGTCTGTTCGTGATCGTGTCAGAGGTCTTCGCGCCCGATCTCGTCACCATGAGTTTCGGCCTCGCTCAGCCGATCAAAGCGGCCCTGCCCAAGATAGACCCAGTTCTTGCCCTCTGACGTGGCCAGGTATCGGTTTGAATACCCGCTGTCGATTTCGGCCTGTGGGTGCAGTTTCAGAACATAGGCCTTCATCAAAATCAGGTATATGACCAGGCCCAGCGGGAAACCGATGATAAAGGCATATTGCGCAAACAAGGCCGCCAGCCCCCCGGCAGCACCCCAGGCGATCAGCCCTGCCGGATTGAACCCGCCAAAGTAGCGAAATTGCCCATGCAGTTTGTAAAGGTCAGGAACATTCACGCGGCGGCGGCGCAGGATGTAATAATCCGCAACCATAATTCCCCCGATCGCAGACAGGAACGCCCCATAATATCCAAGGAAGACAAAAAGATTGTTCAATATCTGCCACGGAAATGAGAGCGTGCCGATAACCCCGGCAACCACCACTGCAATCTTGTAATTGATCACACGAGGCGCAAGATTGACAAGCGTCAGCGCCGACGGGATCAGATTGGCAGAGTTATTGGTTGACCATTGCGCCAGCACAACCAGCGCCAGCAGCAGCACCAGTGACAGGCCCTCGCCTTCGCCCTGAATAACCTCAATCGGGTTCCAGTTTCCAGTGGCGATGAAGGACACCGCCCCCAACCCGGCGATCAATGCCTGTGTGATGGGCAATGCCAGCAGTTGTGCCAGAAAGACATTGCGGTTGCGCTGAAAAAAGCCGCGTGCCCCCGCCTGAGTTTTGACAAAGCGTGTGAGGTTGGGAATATCAATCGCCAGGGTTGACCAAAAGCCCATATTGGCAATGAACAATACCAGCAGCGTCATTTCGCCTTTGCTTTGGAATGTCCAGATATTGATGCCCTGTGTCTGTGCAACCCCTTCAAGAGTGAAATACATCCATATTGAGATGGCAATGATCGCAGGGGCCGCGATGGAGGCAAGGCGCTCTACGGATTTGATGCCCATTGCGGTATTTGCAACCTGCAATATCCCGAAAGCGACATACCACAGCAACCAGTTATCAATGCCGAAGAAATACTGCCCGATACCATTGAGCGCCAGCGCGCCCAGATATGTCTGGATGCCAAACCACATCGCCGCCACGATCCCGCGCGAGACTGCAGGCAGATGCGTGCCATGTACCCCAAAGGGGGCACGCAGATATACTGCGAAAGACAATCCGTGTTCCGTTCCGATATCTGCAGTCAGCACCATGAAAGCGCCGATTGCAAGATTGGCCAGGGCGATGGTCAGAATGACAGTCACCAGCGGAATGCCCCCGCTAATTCCTGCTGCGCCCAAAGAATATGTGGCGATAATCACCGCGATTCCGACCCATATCCACGCGTAACCCAGAAGCCCGATAGGTCTTTGCCCCAGAAGCGTTGGAAGAATGGATTCTTCGATGAGAGCGTCGCGCTCGCGTTCGGCAAGCCTTATTTGTTCGGTAACTGCCATTGCATGATCCCCGTTGGTTTTGAGTGCTGATTTGAAAATGCGCGGGCAAGACTGCCCGCGCCATTTTGTTATGCGCGTGACCGCATTTTATCGCGCAGCCTGTTTGTGGCATCCAGATCGACCGTCTCATCCACGAGATCGACAATCACGCCATACGCCTCTCTGGCATGCTCTACGGTGCAAAAGCCATCAAGCACGTCTTCGAGAACTTTTTGTGCCGGACGGTTCAGAGGATCTCCGAACCCCCCGCCATTAGGGCTGTAATAGGCCATCACATCCCCTGTCTGCACCTCCAACCCCGAAAACTTCGAGTGCATTTCTGTCACCTGATCGGGAGTTTTCACATTATAGAGATGGCATTTCCCCACCGCGCCCGCATGGCCGCCGAATATGCCCCAAGGGGCTTCCGTATGCCGCTCGCTTTCATGGGTGATGAAACCCGGCGTCAGCATGCGCTGTGCCTTCACCACACCAATCCCGCCCCGAAACTCGCCCGCGCCCGGTGGCATATCATCGCGCAATTCGTAGCGGTCGCAGATCATGGGTATATGCATCGCCAGATCTTCCAACGGGTTGTTGCGCGTATTGGCCATAAGGTTATCAATGCTGTCAGGCCCATCTGAACGCGGCCTGCCCCCATATGCCCCTTCATTGACCTCCAGAAACACCCAATAATCCCCCGAAGGCCGGACACCGGAATACGCGGCGAAAGAGATGGAGGCAGAGCTTCCCGCAATGACCGTTTCGGGCAGAACCGGTGCAAGGGCGCGGATGATAAGATCAATCATGCGATTGCATTGCGTAAACCGCGCTTCAGCAGAGGCCGGAAATCTGGGGTTGAAAATAGAGCCAAGCGGCGCCGTCACCTTGATTGGCCGGAATGATCCCTCATTGGAAGGGACTTTCGTTTCCGAAGTCACCGCATCCAGCAGCAGCTTTCGGAATGCGGCATAGGCTGCAACCTTTGTCGAACCTTCAAAGGGCACGTTATAGGCGGTTGGAGTCTGATCGGCGGAACCTGTCAGATCAACTTCCACTTCATCGCCGCGCACCCGCAACGTGACCTTGACCTTCAGGCGCTGTTCACGATTGCGCCCGTCATCATCCAGCCAACCTTCGGCCGTATAATCGCCATCGGGGATTTCGGAAATGCGCTGACGGGTCATTCTTTCTGCGTAATCCATCAACTGATTGGCGGCCGCAAAAACCAGGTCTTCGCCGTATTTTTCCAGCAATTCGACAAATCGCCGCGCCCCCAGTCGGGCCGAAGCCACCTGCGCCTCGATATCGCTGACAAGCTGCTGCGCTGCGCGACTGTTGCGGCGTATGAAATTCCACATTGCCGTATTGGAAACGCCCTTTCGGTACAGCTTGACCCCGGCCAGAAGCATGCCTTCGGCAAAAACATCGGGCACATCGATAATCAAGCCCGGCGTTGCAGCACCGATATCGACATGATGCGCGGTATTGCCCGCAAAGCCCACAAGGCGCCCTTTGAAAAACACCGGGACAACAATCGCCAGATCAGGCGTATGCGATGCGCCGTGATAGGGGTGGTTATGAACAACCACATCCCCCTCGAACCATTCTCCATCTTCCAGCGTTTCCGCAATCCCCCTGAGATAACCGGGTATGGAGCCGATATGCATCGGCGTCGATTCACTTTCACATAATGTGTTGAAATCAGCGTCAAACAGGCCCGCCCCAAGATCCTGGCTTTCGCGGATGATTGATGAAAAGGACATGCGATAGAGAACATGGCCCATCTCTTCTGCAATGGTCTCGAATGATCCCCGGATGACCTGCAATGTGATCGGATCAACCTCGACGCGCACGGGTTTGTTCATGGCATTCATTGTAAACTCTCCTGTCTCAGTTTTCAGAGGCGCGCCGGATGCGGGTGTTACCGTGCTCAAGTGTCTCGGCATGATATCCGGGTGGGATGAGGGTGGTGGAATTGTGCTGAATGAGGATTGCCGGCCCGGCGATAATGTCACCAGCATAAAGCCTGGTTCTGTCATAACGCGGTGTCAGCAATGTCTCGCCTGAATCGAATGTGGTGGGGCGCACAAACATCAAGGCGCGCTCCGGGCTGGAGCCATCGGTTTTCTGCACCTTGGGGATTTCGATTTTGCGGGCAGTGGCTGAACCAATGGCGCGCAGGGTGATTAACTCCACCTCCGCATCGCGGTAGCTGTAGCCATAATCCATCTGGTGCTGATCGTGAAAGCTGTCAATGATCCGGGCGATCGTTTCGGCAGTCACCGGGCCTTCTGGCACCGCCGCGCGCAATTCAAACCCCTGACCATGATAGCGGCACTCCGCCACAATTTCGATCTGCTGGGCGTCGCGGGCAATGCCATCTGCGTCAAGCTCTGCAGCAACGTGCCCGGTGAGGGCCGCAATGGCGGAACCGATGCGCGCATGCTCAGCAGGGCCAGATTGCTTCAGTTCGATGATAAGGGCCTCGGTATGTTCATATTGCAGATCAGTTTTCAGCAAACCGACGGCAGCGGTAATGCCGGGGGCCACAGGAACAATGACATCCCGCGCAGATACCGCCTCGGCCAACGCGACACCATGCAAAGGGCCAGCGCCCCCGAATGGCATGATGGAAAACTCGCGCGGGTCAATGCCGCGCGCGACAGAGTTTGACCGGATCGCAAGCGCCATGTTGGAGTTTATGATCTTGATGATCCCAAGGGCCGCATCAATCACGCTCAGGCCCAGCGGGGCGGCAATTTTCTCTGCCACTGCTTTATAAGCAAGACTCGGATCAAGCTGCAGATCGCCGCCCAAGGCCATATCGGGATCAAGACGGCCAAGCACGATCTGGGCATCTGTCACCGTCGGCTCTGTTCCGCCGCGCCCATAACAGGCTGGGCCAGGTTCCGACCCGGCAGACCGCGGCCCCACATTGAACCCGCCCACCTCGTCAATATAGGCGATAGAGCCGCCACCCGCGCCGATTGTGACAAGATCAATCATGGGTGTCAGCACGGGATGCCCGGAAACATATGTATCACGCGGATTCATGATCTTGATTCGATGATCCGGGATTGTGCTGATATCTGCCGATGTCCCGCCTATATCAACCGTGATGACATTGCCTGTCCCGGCCATCTCACCTTCGGACGCGCCGCCGATTACGCCACCCGCAGGGCCAGACATCAGAATGCGCACTGGCCGTTTTGCACAGGCATCAACCGTAGAGACACCCCCATTCGACTGGATGATGCGCAGCTTGGAGGTGACGCCCGCCTCTTGCAGCTTCGCTTCCAGATCGCGCAGATAAAACGCCGTCTTGGGGCCAACATAAGAATTCATCGCCGCAGTCGAAAAACGCTCATATTCGCGCATGACATTGGCCACTTCGGAGGAGAGTGTCACATAAGCGCCGGGCATTTCTTCCAGCACAATATCTCTTGCACGCTTTTCATGTGTGTCATTGAGGAAGGCGAACATGAAACCGATGACAACCGAGTCAATATTGCGCTTGCGAAACAGCGCGCAGGCATCTCGCACGGCTTGCTCATCCAGCGGGGTTTCTATCTGGCCGGTGGGTGGCAAAATACGCTCCGCCACGGCGATACGGTTCCGGCGCTTCACAAGTGGGTTGGTTTGCCAGGGCACATCGAAATGCAACGAAAAATTATGGGGCCGCTTGTGGCGCCCGATATGCAGAATATCCCGGAACCCCTTGGAGGTGATCATCCCGCATTCCGAACCGTTATGCTCGATCGTGATATTGGTGGCGGTTGTTGTTCCATGCACGATCGTGTCAACCTCTGAGGTCTGGATCCCTGCCATGCGGCAAATTCCAAGCACGCCGTCAACAACGCCTATTGACTGGTTCTTCAAGGTTGTTGGCACCTTGTGATAGAAAACCCCTGCCTGCGTTTCCAGCACTAGATCAGTATTGGTGCCGCCGACATCGACGCCGATTCTCGCCATATTACACCCCCTTTTGGTGTTCTTCCGTTTGCACAGTGTTTTGCAGGCACAATCCCGACCAGATACAGATCAGCGCTTTTGACACATAAAAATGGCATTTGCTTTGGGCTGTTTACCATTCACAAGATCAGGGCCTGTTTGCTTGAAAAAGGGGCGCAACAAATCTGCTGCGCCCCCCTGAACTCATTCTGCCGCAGTCGCCACGGCACCAAGCTGTTCGATATAGGCGACACATTCATCCACCGAATGAACATCCCCGAATTTCGCGTCTATATCGAACAGGTTCCAGGCAACGGCACCAGGAACACGGTCGCCGATACACTCGCGCACAGCAATGGTGCGGAACCCGTCTGCAAGGCCATCGCAGATGGTTTGACGAACGCAAGCACAGGCTGTCACACCCGTGACCAGAATGGTATCCACACCATTCGCCCGCAAGATGCCCGCCAATTCAGTCCCGTGGAAGGATGAGGCCCGCTTCTTGAGCAAGGTGTATTCCCCTTTTACCGGGGCAATGCGGCTATCGATCGCCCAAAGCTCTGGCTTTGCCAAATCCACAACATCGACAGGGATTTTATCATGCCACAACCCCATATCCGTAAAGGGGGCATTGCGGTCTGTGATCTCGTAGGCGGTTGTCACATGGATCACCGGCAATTGCTGTGCGCGAAAGGCCTTGAGCAATTTTTGCATGCCAGGGATAATTTCAGTGTCCATTTTCTCCTGATCACAGGTGAACGGATTGCCGGGGCGTGTCCAAGCATTTGCCAGATCGACGCTGACCAGTGCAGGCCGTTTCCCAAACCCGACGCGCCGCTGGAAGCCGCGCTCCTTATACAGCTTGGTTGATGCGTCAAACGCAGCTTGAAGCATACGATCCAGTTCTTTGTTGTCGATTTCGCTCATGTTGCATCGAGTCCTTATATGCAAGAAATTCGGCTTGGCCTTAGGTATTTCAGTGTCAGATCATGGCCCCAGGTGCCGATACGAAAAAATCTAAACAGAAGCAGCAGAAAGAAGAATTGACGAATGAACAATTATTAATGCATGACATGCATCAGTCTGCATGCCCATCCGACAGGAGAGAAATTTGGCCAATCTTCCGGAAATATTGCTCTTGCATTCCTTCGCCGTTGTCGCCCAGGAGCTAAATTTCAGGCGCAGCGCAGAGCGGTTGTCCGTAGATCAATCCGCACTTAGCCGGCGTATTCAGAAACTGGAAGCGGCCCTCGGATACATGCTGCTGGAACGCACCACGCGCGAGGTTGTTCTCACGCCTGCTGGTGTCAAATTCTATCAGGGCACGATGCAGGTGCTCGCCGAATGTGAGCAGTCTATAGCCGAAGCGCGCAATGTCGCTTTGGGCCGGACAGGCAAGGTGCGTGTCGGATACATGGCCTTTGCCGCAACCGAACTCATGCCGCAGGCCGTGTCACGCTTTGGCCAGAAACACCCTGAACTGGCGCTCGAATTGCGCTATATCCGCACACAGGGCCAAAAACTTGCGCTTGCAAATGATGAAATAGATGTGGGCTTTCTGATTGGGCCATATGAGAATAGCGAGTGCCATACTGTGCTCCTTGCGTCAGAATTGCTCTATGTTGTTACACCAAAGGGACATCCTTTTTTGCGCAAGCCGCAAGTTGACCCTTTGGATTTGAAAGATGAACCACTTGTGCTTGGTGACCAAAACGAATGGGGCGAATATCGCTACAGGCTGAATGATCTGTTCAATCAAATCGGCGTTGCACTATCGCCACGCCTCGAAGCCTCCAATACCTTGGCGCTGATCGGCCTGGTTGCGGCTGGACTTGGTGTGACAATCTACCCTGAAAGCCTTATCGGGTTTCTTGGTCGCAATGTAGAGGTGCGGCCCGTCATGCATAAAACATTCCGCAGCCGCACCGAACTTGTCTGGAAGCGCAACAACAGATCGCGCGCAGTGCTGAACTTTGTAGAGGTCGCCAAACATCGTGGCGTTCTCCGCTAGAAGCCACAGCGCAGGATTGGCGTCTGTGCGCAAGAACATGGTGTGATTGTTGATCGTCACCGAGAGTTGTGAATCGCTCCGGGTGTGTCAGAGACCATCCACTTGAGCAAGGATGATGGTTATCACAAAAAGCAAAACGGCAAATCGCTACGCGCCTGACTGAAGAGGATCAGAAAATAGTCCGGGGGCTGTTTTCCCGACGCAACAGGTCGGAACGGTCAGACTTGCCGCAAGAGGTTCGGGTTTTTCCAAGCCGCAATCGCGTTCCTGCGTTTTTGGCCCTTCCTCAGAGGGGTGCCAAAATGTAACTGAGGCGAACACGCAAAGGCGCAGCGCTCTGTCTGGCCCGCCAGACAGAGCCGTCGCGCGCGGAACGCTGAAAATCCGGTTGGCCACCAAGCAGAACACCTCTATTGGCCCTTTCGACGAAACGCTCCCTGCACGATCCTGTCCATCACCATCGCCAGGAACAGGATCGCGAAGCCGCCCAGAAGCCCTGGCCCCTTGGCCGCATATTGAAGCGCTTCGAGAATTTCCTTGCCAAGGCCGCCATCGCCGATCAGCGAGATGATCACCACCATCGACAGACACATCAGGATAGTTTGGTTGACCCCTGTCATGATCGATGGCAGCGCCAAGGGTAGTTCCACATCTTTCAGCAATTGCCAGTGCGATGCGCCGAAGGCCTCGGCAGCTTCCTTCGGCTGGAAGAGTGCGGCAAGGCCAGTGTCGTCGGCATGGGCGGCGAGATCGAGCATGCGCAGGCGCTGACCCATACGCCGCATTTCGGCAATCAGTTCCGCGAGGCGATCAATGCCCGCAGCTATCTTGTGTTTTCCAACACACGCGGTTCCGCGAATTGCCCGATCACCATTCCACTTATGGACAAGGATGATGGCGGGCGGCGCTCGCATTACCAGACCATCCAGACCGCGATTGCCGATGCACCAGCGGAAGACGAGATCATCGTTGCCCTTGGTGCATCCGTGGGCGGGCACCCGAACCACCGCATCGGCGACAGGTATGAGGATCTGCGCGAGATGGGGCGTGACCCTGACAATCCGGCGGGGCTCTGAGCCATGCGAAAACTGAGCGGCACGGCCTATGAAATTGCCGGGCCAGAAAACGCACCTTGCGTCGTGCTGATCCATGGCCTTGGCCTGACACGGTTCAGCACATGGGGCACGATCCTGCCTGCTCTGGCAGAACGCTACCGGGTGATCAGTTACGACCTGTTGGGGCATGGCGAAAGCGATCCGCCGGGCCAGCCGGTGACGCTTTCTGCCCTGAGCGATCAGCTGATCGCCCTGATGGACGGGCTGAGCTGCGGCAAGCCAGCGGTCATTGACGTGATGATCGACCCGGCGGCGCTGTATTCCTTCCGCCGTGACAGTTTCAAACACCGTGGGAGCTGAGATGCGCGAACAAAAAACCTATCCGGCGACAGAAGAGCAACGCGCCACCGGCGACTGGAACCCGTTCTGGACACAGTTGGAGGCGTTGGACCCTGATTATCTTGAAGCTTTCTTGCGGTTCAGATCCGTGCCGCAGAACGGGCCTCTGGATCAGAAAACCAAGGAACTGATCTTTATCGCGATCAATGTGGCGACCACGCATCTCTGGCCTTCCGGCGCGCGCCGTCACATGGCCAATGCACTCAAGGCCGGGGCAACCAAGGAAGAGATTCTCGAGGTGATCCAGCTTACATCGATCATGGGCATCCATTCAATGAACATGGGTGTGCCCATCCTGCTGGAAGAGACTGCGAAGCATGAACAGCGCGACTGATCCCCAGCCTGACCAGCTGAGTTTCGCGACCTGCCCTGAGCGATGATGCTGGCCCCTGTCACGCGGGGATTGAGTGGGCCTCGAAATTTGTGCTGCGTCCGGGTGTCGGGCTGCTGGGACTGCGCATCGCGCTTGAGGATCTGCCGCAGACAGGCGCGGCACCGCCCTGGCAGCGCTGATCGACTGGGAGTTCTGCAAGCATGAATGGGCAGGGTTCTTTCCGTCCGGGGCAGGTGGAAATACTGCCCCGATGGCGTGCAGCTTGGGCCAATGCCCGATCAGACCGCCAAGGCCGCAGAATAGAAGGTCTGGCAGGAGCAATCTTGCCGCCCCTGCCAAGCCTTCAATGGGAAATCATCCAGGGCCGAGATGATGGAAAGCTTTTTGAACCGTCCGGTCTGTGCAATGTCTTGCGCGACTTTCCCTTTGATCCACCGGAACAGCAGGCGCAACCCGGCCCATGCGTCGCAGTCATCTTCGGACTGTCAGCCGACCGCTCGTTGGTGGCATGATCAGCCCTTTCACAGATCAGGGGCAAACAGCCGCCCGCCAACAGCCGCGAAGATCACCATTTCGATGGATGGGACGATGCCGATGATCGAGGGCGACATGAAGCCGACCTGCAGCGTGAACATCGCTCCCCCGATCCCCGCAAAAGCCGCGCCAAGGCAGAAGACGAATATCTTGAAGCTGGCAACGTCATAGCCTGAGAAGCGCAAGCGGTCTTCTTGATCGCGCACCGCGACCAGAACTCGCCCCAATTTCGAGCGGCGCACGAATTGCGCGAAAAGCAGACATGCAAAGAGCAGGATCGCATTGACGAAATAAAGCGTGTTCTTCGCGCTGTCCGAACCGATATCCCACCCCATGAGCGTGCGCAGATCGGTGATGCCATTGGTGGCGCGTGGTTACTGATAGCCTTGAGGGAACGGGTTTTGGCGGCGGCGGCAGTAGCCGCGATTTCGCGTCGGATGGCTAGCGCCTCCTGCACGGGGCGCTGCTGGACTTCGCGCCGCCGCTGTCGATCCGCCTGATGCTGCCAGAGCGTGATCGGCTCAACCCGCCCGTCCCGTCGCCTCACGGGCCGCCAGACCTGCGTATCCGGATCCGTGACGCAGACATGGCTGAGGTCGCGATCGTTCCGGATTACCCCGCTGCGCGACGCCGCAATCGTCACTCCGGAAAGACGCCGCCCGAGTGGGCCACTCATGATCAGGCAGGGTTCTCAACGCGTGATGCAAAGTGACGCGTGACAGCGGTTATGCGCCCAGCCTGCGCCTTCTGATATAAGACGCAGGCGCGCAAGGCGTCAGTTTTCGGGCCAGCCTGGTTCGATAATCGTGATCGCCGGCACATCGGGCGGGAGGTTGAAGGTATCGATCAGGATAGCGTCCTCCGTGCCGAGATTGGCGGCCGACATCGGCGTGTTTGGCGGCATGTAATAGCAGGTACCAGCGGCCCATCGCGCCGGCGCATGCCCTTCGACAAAATCGGTGATCGCGCCGCTGAGGACGCAAGTGTGACCGCCATATTCATGCACATGGATCGCGACCCTCGTTCCCGCCTTGCGGACGCCCCGGGTGATCACCAGCCTATTGCCGGAGGCGTCAATCGTGTCGAGCATGGTTATTACATCCTGTAAGGGCAGCATCTCACCAGGGACAGGCTGGCCATTGATCGTCGTTACATCGCGGGCGATCACCTCCGCAGAGGCAGGCGTGAACACGATTGCTGCGAGCGAACTGGCGACGAGAAGGCTCCAGGCAGCGGGTCGGTCTGAAATCTTTTGCATCGTCAAGTTTCCTTCTATTCATGCTGAAGAGTGAGTGTGCGCAGTGGGGGCTTCGTCGGGAGGGTCATGAACTTTGTGTCTCTGGGCTGGCACAGGCGGGTTTCAGATAAGGTCACGCATTGAAGCACTTCGAACATGGTAGCGAATTGGTTTCGGGCTGCAAACCATTCCCTGACGTTTCTGCCAGCTCTTTCGAGGTTGCGGATCGCAAGATAGATCAGCTTCGTCGCGGCCTCTTCGGTTGGGAAAGAGCCGCGCGTCTTGATCGATTTGCGGATGGCGGGATCACCTCCTGCCATGCCAGCCTTCGGGGCCTTGCGGCTCGATCAGTGTCAGAAAACGGCCCCAAGGAACCAGCGCATCCATCTCGGCCAAGAACTGCGCGCGCCGTGTCACCTTCTTCTTCAGCGCATGCCGCAGACCAGGAAAGGCGGGTTGTATCTGTATTGGCAGCACCCCTCGCAAACCTTGTCCCGGCCTACCCAATCACGCGGAATATCGAAGGTTTTTCAGACTTTCCTCAACAGTCGAATCGAGATAATACGATTTGAATGTGGTATCACAGTTCACATGTTTTTGATGTACGGCGGTTCTTGGGCTCCAAGAAATCGAGAAATGTGCATAGTGCTATTTGGCTTGCGTTCTTGCTTCTTGCAAGCATATTGCCATCCTCGCTGAGAGCAGATTGCCCTGCCAGGAGTGACGGCGTCGACATTGCCGTTGGTATTCGGTCAGCTGCCCCATTCATAGAATTTGACAGACGTGGAGTCGCGCACGGACTTGCAATTGATCTATGGTCGCTTGTTGAACGGGAGTTGCGTGTAGAGCTGGATGTCGGGCTGACAGAGTTTATCATCTGTCCGTCTATTACAGATCAAGGCCGGGCACTCGCTTCTGGCGCTCTCGATGTTGTGATATCTCCCCTGACCATCACCGCAGAGCGCATGCAGCAATACGCTTTCTCGCAGCAGTATCTCAGCTCAGGTCTGACAGTCGCGACCCGCGGCACAGGCGCAGTAGATTTCGAGGTTGCCTACGGAATCGCGCGCGATACTGTCACCCAGCCGGGCGTTGTCAGGGCTATCATCGGGTTTTTATTCTTAAATCTTGTCGCTGCAATCCTGATCCGCTGGGCGTTACGCGCAGAGGGGCACGACATCGAGCGAGAGAAAGGCGCGCTTGGGGCCACAGCAGACTATATCATTGAAGCTATTTCGCGCACTGCCGGCCTGAAGTCTGTAGGCGCAGGTTCAGGGTATAGCTTCGTAAGATCCGCAGGGAAAATGCTGGAAATTTTTATGGCCATTGTGGGGATGGCCCTCTCGGCGATGCTTTTTGGCGCAATGACATCGGCATTTGTGGGCGCAATTGGAGCACAGCCAGCAATATCAGCGGAAGAGGTGCTCGGCCGCCGTGTGGCAACTCTGGAAAATTCGACCTCACAGGAATTCTTGCAGCATCTGGATCGACAAATCACCGGACAGCGCAGTCAGCTTCTCTGCACCCGGCAGGCCGTCGCCACTTTGGCAGATCGGTGCATTGTGACGCCGACCTGGAGAGACGCTGTCGCATTGCTGGCGTCAGGTGACGTCGATATCGTATTGGGTGACTGGATCGCACTGTCCTATCTTGCGCGATCTGAGCGATATGCGGGGAGTATTGTGGTACAGGGCCAGACCTATGTTGGCGAGGCCTATGGTTGGGGTGTGACCCCCAAGCGCCCCGAATTGCGCGCGGCCATTGATCGCATCTTGATCGATGAAATGCGTCAACCAGAATGGCGCCGTCGTGTTGAAAACGCTCTCGGAACCGGCGCAATCAGTCCAAATTAAAGGGCTCAAATGACAAGGTGCAGTAATGCGTGACGCGACTTCAGATCCCTATGATCTCTATTTTGCTTCGGGCACATATGATCTGCGCTACCCCAAGCCAAATCAGACAGTTTTGGAGCATGTGCGAAGATTAACAGCGCCTGACGCGCATGTCATAGATTTTGGCTGTGGGAGTGGGCGGTATCTTATTCCACTGCGCCCATATGTGCGTCGTGCTGCCGGGTTTGATATCTGTCAAACGGCCTTGAAAATCTTGCAAACCCGCCTGGATACCTGCCCGGGTGCCCCTGTGGATCTTCTTGGCCCGGATCCAGTCAGCCTGTCTGAGCATGTCAGACGTCATGGTAAAGCGGATCTCATCCTGTGTTTGTTTGGCGTGCTTGCCCATATAACGCCTGGTTGCGCGCGGCTTGAAATACTGCAACGGTTCCGTGACGTTTTACGTCCGGGGGGCAGGCTTCTGGTCTCTGTGCCAAATCGTCGTCGTCGTTTCGCGCGTGAGCAGCGCAAATCCGGTCATACCGGCGAAATAAACTACAATCGCAGTATCATAGGCGGCAGCATTTCCTTACCCTATCAGCTTTTCGATCCTGAGATGCTGTCACAGGAAATTTCAGCGGCAGGATACCATGTCGAGGGGGTTTGGGCAGAAAGCGTCTTCCCCGAAGCATGGGTCACCGGCAGCAGATTGGCAGAAATGACGGACTCCCTGTTCACCCCAATCTGCCCTGCCCGCTGGGGTTACGGTATCCTGATGCAAGCGGTCGTGACATGATGCGCAGGCTGCTTGTCTGGAGCACGATCTTTTTCCTCCTCGCATCTTTGCCATCGAATGTTACGCGCGCCGAGGGCATTAATGGAATCGACGCACCTGTGCCAACCGACCCGTCAGGCCGGCTGGCGCGCATTCTCCAAAGGGGAAAGTTGATAGTTGGCGTGAAAGATGACTACCCCCCATGGGGTATGCGCGATGAAGCGGGTGATATCACAGGACTTGAGATCGATCTGGCAGAAGACCTGGCACGCCGCCTGGATGTGTCTTTAGAATTGATCGCAGTCAGTGCAGCAAACCGTCTGCCGAGGCTGGAACAGGGCGTCGTTGATCTTGTGATAGCGACCATGGGCGATACCACAGAGCGCCGCCAGATCTCGGATATGATACAGCCACATTACTACTCCAGCGGTGTCGCTCTTTTTGTGCGGCCTGGGTTTCCATATACCGATTGGGGCCAGCTGCGTGGCCGTTCTGTCTGTCTGACGCAAGGCGCCTATTTCAATCGAGCGCTTCAGGAACGATACCTGATTGATGGGCTGATTTTTCCGTCAAACGGGACGGCTTTGCTCGCGTTATCGGATGGCCGCTGTGTTGGATGGGCTTTCGATGATACGGCAATAAACCAGCTTGTACTGTCGGGGGCATATCCTGAATACAGGCAAGCTCTTCCAGTTATCTTGCCGACACCTTGGGCGATCGCAGTTGCCAAAGGTGAAGGTGATGCGCCCCTGGGCAGATTTGTTTCAGATGTTGTGGCAGACTGGCATGTCTCTGGCTTCTTGCTTGACCGGCAATCGGCATGGGGTTTGCCGCGCAGTACCTTTCTCGAAGATGTGCAGCATGTCTGGTTGCAGCGCGATGAGGACGGCCATTTGGTGTGTCAGCGTGACACAGAACAGATGTTTCCCGCCGCATGCCTGATTGATGACATTGCACGAATTGGGCGTGAACCGGTGGCCTTGCCAAGCTGGGCTGTTCTTATCGAGGCCTGGACATATCTTGATTTGGACGTGCTCTTCGATGCATTCGCGCGGGCAAAACTTGCGCAGGGTATCGCAATCACACTCGCGTTGAGCGGGGTGGCGTTGCTGGGCGCGCTCGGCATCGGGATCATGCTCGGTCTGGCCGACCGGTCTGTTGCGCGTATCTGGCTCTTGCGCGGGCCGATTAGAATGGTGCTCACCCTCGCACGGATGACACCCCCGATCCTGCAGCTCTATATCGTATTTTTCGGGATCGGCGCGATCCTTGCCAATTCCTATTCGATCACGCTGGGGACTTTCATGGTCGCGGGGGTGATCTTCTCCTTCTACGCAGGGGCAACGAATGCAATCCTGATCTCTGCGGCACTGGAACTGGAACAAAAACTGGATCCCGGGACAGGATTGATCAAGCTACTGCCGGCCGCGGTATTGCGGGCCTTCGACGGGCTGATCGCAACCTGCGTCAATATCGTCAAGGCCGCAGGAATGGCGAGTGCGATTGCGTTGACCGAGATTATCGCCACAGTGAACACGCTCATCGGCGAAGGGGCTAACGCGGCAACATTGATGAATATCCTGCTACTGTTCTATTTCATGTTCGTCATGACTGTCGTTTGGGTGTTTCGCCGCGTCAGGCTTTTGATCAAGGCGCACAGATGTTGATTACCTTGATGGAGGCGACACCGTTTCTGGCGCGCGGGTTTGCGGTGAACTTGTTGATTGCAACGCTCTCAATGGCCTTTGGGACAGCATTCGGTCTTGTTGTGGCTGAAATGCGCAGTCATGCGCTCTGGTGGACGCGCGCCCCCGCTGAACTCGTCACCAGTTTGTGCCGTAATGTACCCAGTTTTGTGCTGCTCTTCTATGTCGCGTTCATGTTTCCCGCCGAGATAGAAAGTTTTGGATCCGTGATTTCGATCCCCTTATGGATCAAGGCAACAGTCGCACTCACCATTCCGGTAATTGGCTTCGTCTCAGATCAGGCGCTTGGGTTCCGGGATCAGCGCGCCGCTGGTGATGGTGATGCATTAGCCACGTTTTTCTTGGCATGGATGCAGTATTTTCTGATCATCATCATGGCGTCAGCGACAGCCTCTGTGATCGGTGCAGATGAGATTGTCGCGCGTGCGAACCGACTGATTGCGCAAGACTCGCGGCCGTCGTTTTTGCTCGCAACGTATCTCTATGTTTCGATGTGGTTCATCCTTGCAGGACTTGCGATAAGTTGGGGAATGAACCGCTATATGTCGCGGCGGCGCCATTGACGCAAATCTTCCGCGCGCTGTTGAAACTCGGCTGAGCAGCGCCGCCTATGGGTAGGTTATGCGGCATGCTTGACCTGGCCAAGATGGCCCGGGCGCTTTGGGCGATGGAAACGCGGATGGGGCACAGGGATCAGTCGACACGGACGAAGTCCAGCTCCATATGCCTAATTCGCGGTATGCAGGAATCGTCTACCATCTGGAACCGCAAGACGCCCTGCGATCCATCCGTCAGCAGTCGATAGCGCCCTTCGACGCCCGGGCACACATCGCTTTCGGCGTGGTTCGCGAACACATAAAGCCCGCTGTCGGTTTCGATCCACCAAGACCCCGTGAGTTCCCGACGGTCTGGCGGGGTGATGTCGAAAGTGCCGTCCGCAGATATGGACAGCACCAACCCGTCCAGTTCGGAAGACCATTGGCCGGTCGGATCCGGCATAGCCTGGATGACGCTGGGCGGCAGGGAAAGGCAAAACATGAGGGCGAGACTGCGACGCATGGAGCATCCTTTCAAACTGGAAATGGCGACCAAATCCGCCCTGTTTTGTCAGAGCAAGGCCGCACATGCAGGCAATGCAGGCGCGGCACGCCCCGTGCTGCGCTGGCCCGCCTGGCAAGGCCTTTTGCACCGCATGATCTGGCAGAATACCAGGCGAGGACATTGCTGTTGCGGGTCAGTCCGCGAACTGGAATTCGTGAACCCAGAACCCATCGGCATCATGGGTGGACACGACAACACCGCGCGCACCTGCATAGGCACCGGTTCCGCCGATGATTGCCCGTACAAGGCTGGATTCTGCCGGGAATACGTTGGTTTCTTCCGGATACATGCCCACGCCCATCAGGATTATCTGATCACCCCCCGCGCCGCCAACGGAAAACACCGCCTGCGTAATGCGCGAATTGGCGCCCTCGGCGGTTCCGGTCGCCGTTGTGGTCATCATCCAGTCCATCACGACATCGGTTGAATCCTCGGTCACGCCGGAAAAATGGAAGAAGCGCGTGTCGCCCGGTGAATCGACACCTGCGGGACTCGTCGTGACGATCACCGGCGCCTCGGGTTCAGGGTGCGTCACCCGGAGTGTTTCCGCGGTGGCGCCCTGCACCAGAGCGACCAATCCAACCGCAATTCCGACGGTGCGAAGGGTCTTCAGCATTCGTATTCTCCACTGTGAGATCGCATTGGTCGCGATCGGTCATTGTGTTCACCGACAGTCCTCAGCTGGCCTGCCATGTGATCGCAACGTCGCCTTTTTCTTACTGCTGAACAAGTGTCCCTCCCCCTCCCCAGGGCTCAATTAAGGCAATCTTCGCATAATAAAGATATATTAAGCCTCCTAAATTTGATCATACAATTTCAGTTACGCACTTATTAATGGGTCGCCGCGTTTGGGAGAGGCTGATTCACGCTTTTAAAAGAGCAGAGCAGCATGTCCCATCACCGCTTCAAGCTGATCGATTTCGCATGTGATCATTTAAAACAAACCCACCGGGCATAGAGCCGCCGAAGCAGCCAGCCAGATCACAACAGCCCGATTGCCACCGCCTGCCGCTGGGCGGGCTGATGGCCCAAGACAGGCACTTACCGACATGGTATGTGTCAACCGCAGGAAATTGCCAGGCCAGACGATCCGAATCTTCTCCGCAGCGGTCGTGTGGCGACCTGAACAGCAGGGGCTATTTCGGGACAGGACGATCGCACGAAGTCTAGGGCGCGCGCATTCAGGCGGCACCCTATATAGAGGATCAGCGGGCCTATGCTAAGGCTCAGGGCATCTCGAAATCGCCCCTCCACCGCTTCCGACACGATATGCGCTGTGGCGCCTTTGGCGGTATTTACTTCGTCCATCGCAATCCAGAGGCCGGCGATATCCTGGGTTTTGAGCAGCGCTAGCAGAGAGATGGACAGAAGAACACCGCGCGCTTTGCCAAGGGCGGTTTGAAAACCGTCTCGGCCCTCGGCAATCAGAAAACTGAACCGCCCCGGGTTTACCGGAGGGTGATTTGTTCAACGTCAGGCTACTTTATCGAGTGTGTTTAGATTTGCATAGAATGCCTCCTCTGCTTCTGCGGGTGTGATGTATCCGATGGGTCCAAATAGCCGGCGGTTGTTATACCAATCGACCCATTTCAGCGTTTCCCATTCGACTTCGCGCATCGATTTCCACGGTCCGATCTGGTTGATGACCTCGGTTTTGAATAGGCCGATGACGCATTCAGCGAGAGCATTGTCATAGGAATCGCCAACTGTTCCAACCGACGGATCAATGCCAACTTCGACAAGGCGCTCGGTATATTTGATCGACAGATATTGTGATCCGCGATCTGAGTGGTGGATCAAGGCCTTGTTATCAGGCGTTTTTCTTTGCCATACTGCTTGATCCAAAGCGTCGAGAACGAACTGCGTCGCCATTGATGTCGAGACCCGCCAGCCGACGATGCGGCGCGCGAAAACGTCGATGACAAAAGCCACATAGACCGTTCCCGACCACGTCGGAACATAAGTGAAGTCGGAGACCCAGAGTTGATTGGGTCGATCTGCTTTGAACAAGCGGTTTACCTTGTCATCTGGGCATGGCTGAGAGGCGTCTGGGTTCGTGGTGACAACTTTTTTACCACGAACTGCCCCCTTTATCCCCAGGCTGCGCATCAATCGCTCGACCGTGCATCGTGCAACCGCCTCATCGTCTCGTCGCAAGACATGCCAGATCTTCCGTGCCCCATAGAGCTTGCGGTTGTCCTCCCAGGCAGCATTGATCTTGATGCAAAGCTCCGCATCAGACTTTGCACGCACTGACGCCCGCTCAGGATCACGCGCGATGGCGCGCCGCTCATAATAGGTGGATGGGGCGATTTGCAGCATTCTGCACATCGGCTCGACCCCGAACTCCCAAGTTCATCAACAAAATCGATAAGTGTTTGATTTCATTTAGGCCGAATGGCCAAAAATGTTACAACAAGAGCGCTGTCAGGCTGGCTTTGGCAGGTTGAGTGTTTCGAAGAGGTCCAGTTGCTCCGGTGTGGTTTTGCTTATTCCGTGGAAGCTGCGGCTTCCGGCATATGCCGTGTGTTTCTGGATGCGCGACAGGATGTCGAGGGCGACTTGGGGGCTCGCGGTGTGCCCCTTGGCTTTTAGACGCATACGCATGACGCGGTGAAGGGTGAGGGCCAGAAAGCAGATTAGCGCATGAGCGCGGATACGATCTGGCAGCCGGTGGTGAACCGGCGCAATCTCGATGTCGGATTTCAACACGCGAAAGCCACGCTCGATATCGGCCAATGCCTTATAGCGCGCGACGGCGTCAGCCGGTGTGATCTCGGGGACATTGGTCAGCAGGACGAGCTTGCCATCAAACAGGGCCGCTCGGGCGATAGCGTCTTCATCTATGTCCCAACTGAAGCGATCTGCCGTGAGATCGGCCTTGATGAAGCGCGTCAGTTCCGCGTCTGAAATGGCGCGGACAAACCGGCTATAGGCCCCCCGGTCTGAGGCGCGGCGGCCTTTCTCGCTTTTTCCTTCGTCCTGGCGATCAAGCTTTGCGACCATGGCATTGCCCATGGCATCGAGCTCATCAATCCTTGCACGGCGCGCCGCACCCTGTTCCTTCGCGCGCCCGGAATCATGCGCCACAATCAGGCGGTGCCCTTCAAAACTGGCCTCGCGCAACCCGTCACCGTCGCTGAAGTCGAAATTCTGGAAGGTTTCCAGCAGGTCGCTGTAGCGACGCGCAGGCACGGCCAGGATGAACTCCAGCTTGCGCCCGCCCTTATCGGCGATGTCTGTCAGGTGGTGGATGTTGTCGAGGCTCAGCAGGCCGCGATCCGCCACCAGAATGATGCGCTGGATAGGAAATCGCTGCAGGACCGTTTGCAGCATGCCCTGCAGGGTCTTGGTCTCGGACACATTTCCCGGATGCACGGTGTGCATGAGGGGCAGGCCATCGGCGGTCTGCACCACGCCCAACACGAACTGGCGCGCGATGCCGCCTGTTTCCTTGTTCATGCCAAAGGCGCGAACATCATCTTCCAGCCGGGCCTCGCCATGAATCCGCACGGTCGTCAGGTCGTAGAAGACCATTGTGAGATCGTGATCCACGAGTGGCCTGATCTGGCGGGCCAAAGCCTCCTCGACACCCTCAGCGTTGTCCATCAACGCGTCCATAGCGCGAAGCAAATGCTGATGGGTAACGGTCTCGGGCATGGCGGGCATGGCAACAGTTTCCAACCAACGCAGGCAGCCCAGCTTGCTTGTGGCATCGCACAGCCTGTTGAACACCATGGCTCGAACAAGCGCTTCGGCATCAATGCTGCGCTTGCCGGAACGCAGCGCCCGGTTGAGGGCCCGGTCGAACCCAAGGTCTTTCCACAACTCATGCAGGGCAAAGACCGTGCCATAGGTGCGGGCGGGATCGTGTGTAATCTCGTGCGCTGTGTTCTCAAGGCGCCCAACGGCTCTGTTCAACCCATTGATCAGGGGATCAAGCTTCTCAGGCGACAGCCTGTCCAGGCGGCCGAGGTTGGCGACCACCTTGATCCTGACCTTTCCTTCAGCGTCGCGATGCCCCTCCACCAGTTGGAGATAGCTTCGACCGCCTGATTTTGAGATGCGCGTATACATTGGACTAACGTTAAGTCCGAATTCGTCAAACATGCAAGACAATTATCAATGAAACGTGTTACAACAAGGCTTCGTCAAAGCAGGAGCCTTTGGGACGATAACTCATTGATAACTATAGCATCGGAAAACCGTAGATAGCGAATTTACCCAATTTGCTGTCGAACTTCGGCGAACTCACCCCTGTGATCTTCAATGAAAGCAATCACTTGCGAAACGGGCGGTCGAGCATCTCAGGCATCGCTCGAAGCGATGCCGCGCTGCCTTCGATCCTGGGCAAAATAAGCGTTCGACCATTGTCCTCGGACCAATGGCGGAAAATGGTCTCACCCTTCTTCAGGATCTCGTTGGCTTGACGAAGTTCACGGTTCTCGCGTTCAAGCTCTTTGAGCCGGGCCTTCTCTACACTGGTTTGGCCTGGCCGCTCGCCGCCATCACGCTGGGCCTGACGAACCCACTCGCGAAGACTGTCTGGCGAACAGCCCAATTTGCTGGCGATCGCGGCATGCGCTGCCGCGTCGCTTCGATATTCGTCGCGATGCTCCGCGACAAGCCGCACCGCGCGTTCGCGGAACTCAGGTGAATACGGCTTCGAGGTCTTCTTTCGATTCTGTTCCATAACGGGCAATTCTCCGAGAGTTTTGCCCTCCGGTAAACCCGGGGCGGTTCAGACCTGATGAGCTGTGCCGATGTCTCGGCATCAGCAGGAACGTGTTCGAGCTGACTTGATGGAAATCGTCGAACCTCGGTTGGTAATTTAACTACTGCAATAATTCTTCCATTAAATTCACGAACATCTTGGACCACCCCCGCCATGGAGGGTGTATCTCTCAGCCGAACGAAATCGCCTTTTTGGATGGGGGCATTAGTTAGCAATCGAAGACTCCCTGAAGCACCAGCTGCACTCTTCGACATGCCTCATGTTCTTTCGACCAAACTGGCATGCTTTGGACGAAACATTAACAAGTGTCAGCTTTGAGGAAAGTCGATTGGGCTTTTTGCCCCTGTAGCGAATGATTGGTGCTCCGACCGATTGCCTCCACCTGAGCCTCCTTTGCTGCTGAACAGAGTCACCCCACATCTCTCACCAAAGCTATCAAATCAGCGTAGCTTGTCACAACGCCATATTTCACACGATCTTCGTTGATTCTGCGTCCAATTTCATCAAAAAACTTCCTCGCGCATTTGATCTTTGTCTGCTCCAGCTCCCGCATCTTCATGGACGGCTGGTCAGACTTGGTTTCGGCCACGAAATAGAGGTGCTTCACCTCACCCTCACGAAAGGCGATGGCCCAGTCCGGGTTGTAGTCGCCAACCGGGGTCGGGATCAGGAAGCCTCGGGGCAGCTTGGAATAAACGACAACCTCTGTGCTGGTATCCAGATCGCGGACAAAATCGTGTTCGACCTTGGAATCTACAATCGCATAGTCATAGACATGGTTTTTCAGCTTATCGGTGGCCTTCTTGAAGTCATTGCCGGTTTCGCCAGCCGCGAACAGCTCGGCATCATATCGGTCTTCCGTGGCATCGTAGGTCAGCCGTTCAATGATCGCGATGGCCTTTTGCTCCTGGATCAGGTGCGAGGCATCTGCGATGAACTGCTCGGGGTTCTTGGCAAATTCCCCGAATTTGGCGGCTTGAATGCCGGTCAGTATGTCGCCTACGGTCTTACGGGTCAGGTCGGTGTTTTCGGCAATCGCGCCGATGACATCATATGACACGCGGGAATGGGCGCTTTTGCCTGTCTCGGTCCGCACCTTGCCTTGGGCAAACGCCTCCCCTGAGCGCAAGCTGTCATCCGTTACAGTGTCCTGCAGCGCCCCTTCCGTCACCAGATATTGCAGGGGCGTGACCTCTAGACTACTTTCTAGCCTGTTAATGCAGCTTCTGACCAATGCGGCGCTTTCAAACTCGACCTGATAGACGACCTTGCGGTTGATCCGGCGCCACAGTTCCTGAAACTCTTTCCGGTGGAAATTGTCGTTCAGCGGGTTCTTTTTCGGTTTGCGTCCGTCGCTGAACATATCCTCGACCGCACGGCCGTTGAACACCGTGTCGATCAGGGCCAGCACGGCCTCGCGATGGGGTTCCAGCTCTTCTGGCAACGCCTCGATAGCATCCGCCTTGCGGGCCTCGTGATAGGCTGCCGAGATATGGCCGTCCACATCCACAAAGTCGTTCTTGATCAGGAAGCGTTCCAGCTTCTTCGCCAAGGGCTTGTCCAGCACCAGTTCCAGATCGCCCGTCTTGAGGGTCTTGCCTGCGAAATACTCGGCATCTGCCTGCCTTGGGCGGGCCGACAGGTTCTCGACAATCTCTTTTTGCAGGGCCGCCACGAACCCCTTGTAGCTTTCAGACGCCACCACTGTCAGCACATTGATGTCATGCACCGTCACCGGGTGATCCATCCGTTCCCCGTTGCGGTTCACGGCGATGCGTAACCCGCGCCCCACTTCTTGGCGGCGTGAAATCGTGTTCTGGCTGTCATTGTGTTTCAGCATGCACATCACGAAGACATTGGGGTTATCCCAACCTTCGCGCAGGGCGGAGTGTGAAAAGATGAACCGCGTGGGTTCCTCAAATGACAACAGCCGTTCCTTGTCCTTCAGGATCAGATCGTAATCGCTGGACTCTGTGGATTGCCCTGCCAACTCACCCCGTGCGGCGGCTTTGGGGTTAGTCATCCGGCCGCGTCTGTCGATCGAGAAATAGCCACGATGGGTTTTGCCCACCTCAATCCCTGCCAGATACTTGCGGTATTCCACATTCTCCAACGGCAACTCACCCAAGAGCGCCTCGACCGCCTGCGCATATTCCTCCTCAAACATGCGGGCATATTCGCCCTGTTCATCGGGCGCATCGTAATCGCGATACTTCCCCACCTCGTCGATGAAGAACAGTGACAGCACCTTGACTCCGCGCGCGAACAGAACCTGTTCGCGTTCCAGATGCGCTGAAATCGTCTCACGGATCTGTATCCGCCGAATATCACGCTCGGTGACATCACCCGAGGCCTCGCCCGCCCGCAGCACATCGCCATTGGTGAAATGCACCGTGTCGTCGCGGGCGTCTATATTGGCCACCACGAAACCGCGATACGCTTCCAACGCCTTGGACAGATCGAATAGGTTGCGCCCCTGTTCCAGCTTGCGGGTCATGCGCTTGATCCCGCTGCCGGTCTTCACCTCCAGATCAACAAACGCCACCGGCGCGGCAGATGTCACATCAACCCGGTGCAAAAACAGATAGGGGTTCGTCCCGCTCAGCCCCTTGGTTTCCACGCCCCGCACGCGGATTTTCTTGACCAGCTTCTGGTTGAACGCATCCACAGCGTCCAGACGATGCACCTTGTTATGCACGGTCCGGTGCGTCGCCGAATAGCGCAGGATGAACAGCGGGTTGAACTTGGGCAGGCTTTCCTGCGTCGCAGGCCCTTCCATCTTTTGCGGCTCGTCCAAAATCAGGATGGGGCGGTTCTTGGCGATCACGTCAATCGGGCGGCGGGATTGGAAATCATCCAACTCGTCGTAAATCCGCCGGTTATCCGCCCCTGTGGCGGCAAATGCCTGCACGTTGATCACCATCACATTGATGCCCGCGTCGGACGAAAAGCTTTCCAGCTCGTGCAACCGTTTGGAGTTATACACAAACGCCCGCAGCTTTTTGCCGTATTCCTGCTGGAAATGCTCCGCCGTCATCTGGATCGACTTGGCCACGCCTTCGCGGATGGCCACACTCGGCACCATGATGATGAACTTCGACCAGCCATAGCGCTTGTGCATCTCGAACATGGTGCGCAGATAGACATAGGTCTTGCCCGTGCCTGTCTCCATCTCGACATCCAGATTGATCGCGGCGCCGGGCTTGTAGGTGCGGGGCTTGGGGCGGCCCTTGTCATCGGTGTAATGCGTCAGGCTCTCTGACAGCGGCAGCAGGGCGCGGCGTTGCACCTTGTGGATATTCCCCAATAGATCAAGGCTTGGCTGCACCGGCGCATTGCCGAACCCCGCCACCTCCATCCGCGATTGCGCGCCTGCGCCGGGGTCAATAGTATAGCGGAGCACGTCTTGGCGGGGTTGGCCGTCAAAACAATCGACCACAGCATCTACCGCCTGCGCCTGATAGGGTTGCGACTTGAACTTGATCTTCATGACGACCGCTTTCTTAAATCCAGCGCTTCTTTCTTAGATGCTTTCTTTGGGTGTTCGCGTTTCATTCGCTCGCCTTCCATTCCGGCGCGGCCCTTGACCCTGCGTTGAAAATCGCTCCATCCACGCGTAACCTAGTGAGAATATTGCCTATTTTGCTCTTTTTCTGCGCATCGTTTAGCGAATCACTCAGCTTGTCCCACAGCAGCTCGTCGATTTCCTTTCTTGAGGCACTGCCGAACTTACTTAAAAACTTGAGCACCAGATCGGCATAATGCTGATCATCGAAAGCGCTGGTCTTGATATACTCGGCCTGCCGCGAAGACGCGGCCGCTACTGCGGCCGACACACGAAGGTTCGGTCTACGCCCTTCAACCAACCCTTTTCGCTTCAACGCTTGGATGGCGGCATCCGGCACATCCAGCCGCTTCTGCACCCGGTCCAGCGCCAGCACATCGGCCAGCTTCAAACCGCCATTCTCCATCAACACCCGCGTATAGGCCGGATCAACCACACCGCCATAAACGGTCATTACCACCGCATCCCCGGCCACTTCATAATCCGGCATCGGCAGGTAACGTTCTCGCTGCGTTTTATACATCCGCTGAATGCCATATCCCATCTGGTCAATCATGTTCAGCTCAACCATGGCCTGCACCAGATAGGGGTTGCGATACCCCCGTGGTGTCTTGTCGCCGCGCACATACTCCTCTGGCAAGCCTTCAAAGAACCGGCCTGCGTTTTCAAACACCAGCCGATCCGGTTGCTCCGTCACGATAATCCGCTGGTTCTGCCGGTAATCTTGATGCGCGATACAGTTGTGAAGCGCTTCCAGCACCACCTTCTGATCATATTTTGCCACTTCATGCGGCAGCAATTCATCATCGGGCAAAAGTCGCAGCTGAATGTTGCGAATGCGTTGATACAGCTGCGAGGTCGCCAGCAGAAAGGGCGGCCCGAAATGCTCATAGGCCGTTTCCTGCCCGACCAGCTTCCATGTCATCTGTGCGGGATGCGGGGACAGCAGGTAGGCGCTTTCTGCGCGCCCCAACAGCAATAGCGCCGCGCGGGTGACTTGTCCGCGCTGGGTGATCTTGGCACGGTCCAGCAGCGTTGCCACAGGCCAGTTGCGCACCTCTTCAGGGTCAATCCTGTTCTTATGCTTCAGCGCAAAGTCACTGCGCGCACGCTCCACCGCTTTTGGGTCCAGATCATCCAGCGTAGCGCCATCCACAACCTGCGCGCTCCAATCGCTATCCACTGTCTGGGCGCGTATTTCATCCAGCTTGGCCAGATTAAGCGGGGCAAGGCTTTCTCCCGATCGCGCATAGAAATGTCCCTGCCAGCCAATCGGGATGCCGCGCGGGGCGGGTGGGATTTCCATCATCACCACGCGCTTGCCATCAACCTCGACAACATGAAGGTGCCGGAAGGTGGTTGTCGGGTCTGCCCCTTCGGCAATCTGGCGCTTCAGGCTTTGTAGATGGTCGGGGGCGGGCCGATAATCGGTGCCCACGATAGCCCTGCTTTTGTTGTTCACCCCGAATACAAGCCAGCCTGCGTCAGCATCCTTCAGGTTCGCTTCATTCGACAAGGCCGAGAAGTATTTCCCGATATCCGTTGTGGAATAGGAATTGGACGCTTCCTTGAACTCGACCACCTCGTTTTCCCAAGTGGCGATCAGGTCGGTCAGTCTCGAACGTAGGGCGGCGGCGGTCATCAGATCGCCTTGACGTCAGTATCGGGCGAGAGTGACCGGAAGATTTGTTTCACGTTGATCTTCACGGCGTCAGAGGCAAAGCCGGTATCGCGGAACACCACGCGCAGGGGGTGGCGGGTGGCGAGTGTTTTGACCAGCGCCTCGTCCACGCCCGTATCAAAACAGGCGATCAGGGCGTTGCCGGCCACGGTGAACACGGTTTTGCCCGCGAGTGTTTCGCGGGTGATGGGCAGGGTCAGGTCCACGCCCCAATCCAGCAGCACCTGGAACAACAGGTCTTCCGCCGTGCGGCCCTCTTTGATGTTGTCCACGCGCGACAGCAGGTCGGCTTGGGTGGTGGCGTCGGGGGTGTAATAGACATCGGCCATGTTCGAGCTGTCGATTTTCAGCACGCGAAAGCCCACATCGCGGTTCCAGTCGGGGTGACATTCCCCTTCGAGGATTTTCGCCCCCGCGCGGCGGATGCGTTCTTTGGAGAGGTCTGAAACGTTGGCAAAACCCGCTGAAGGTGCTTCACCGACCTCTGGTAGTTGCACCATGATGAATTGACGACTCCCGCAGTCGTCGGCGTTCTGCGATAAGACGGCATGTGCTGTCGTCGCAGACCCTGCAAAAAAATCAAGCACCAGTATGTTTTTCTTTTTCTGCATTCCGACGATACGCTTGATCATCGAAAGCGGCTTCTTCCCATTTTGGAATACTACATCACCCTCTTTCGACAAATTCTTCGTCTCAGCGGCATAATCCCAGTAGGTCCCCTTCATTTCCTTTTTATAAAGAACTCCGCCGATCTCCTCTGATACGTCTCGAAGCCACGCGAACAGTCTGAAGCTATCTCCCTTATAGAACTGCTCATAGACTACACCCTTGTTACGCCCCGACCGCGGAACATATTCAATTGAATACAAATCAGAGTTTGGACCGCCATTCTCATTCACATAGGATATTACTCGGGGCCGAATTGAACTCTGCGGCATCGCAGTTTGAAAAATCACACCGGCATACTTATTGTATACCTCCGCCTCTGAAATTCCATCATCTCTTTGGATCTGGCTAACTGATTTAATAGCATAGCCTTTGCGCTCATATATCTTGATGTCGTTACCATCACCGTCAACGGTCGCACCAACGAAGACTTTCTCGCCCGCATCCACCAGTGCCGTTGTATATTTCCAGCTCTTTCCAGCATCGCGATACTCCTGAACCAGCTCACCGATAGGGATATAATCGAAAGCATTCTCAAAGCCTTCAAACACCTCCTTTGATTTCGAATATACATGCAAATACTCAATATTCTTCTTAAGTCTTTTGTCTTCGCCTCCACCAGAGGCGCCGGCAATGTTCTTCATATTAACTGAAACTGTGTTCAAAAAATTTTCTGCCCCAAAAATTTCATCACATAGCTTTTTGAGATTTTCTTGCTCTTCATCATCAATCGTGATGAAAATCGCCCCGCTGTCAGACAGAAGACGATGTGCCGACTTTAATCGAGAATACATCATCGATAGCCAATCAGAGTGAAAGCGTCCATTGCTTTCAAGATTTGAAACGAACCGCTCATTAAACTCGGATATTTCACCAGTTTTCATAAAATATTCTTGCGCAGATATCTTGAAGTCATCTTTATAGATAAAATCCTGGCCGGTATTGTAAGGAGGGTCGATGAAAATGAGATCAACCTTGCCCAAATACGTCTCTTGCAGCAGTTTCAGCGCCTCCAGATTATCGCCTTCGATGAACAGGTTGCGGGTGGTGTCGAAATCAACGCTCTCTGCCCGCACGGGCCGCAGGGTCTTTGCAATCGGCGCATTGGCCGTGATCAGCGCCTGTCGCTTGCCCGGCCAGTCCAGATGATACCGCTCTTGCGGGCCTTCCACGATGCTGTCCGACAATTCCTGCCGCAGCAGGTCAAAATCAATCGCGCGGCGCAGTTTGCCATCTGCGCCGATGCTTTCGGTCACGCACCCGGGGAACAGGGCGGCAATGCGGCCCACATTCTGCGCGGTCAGGTCGGGGCTGTGCAGTTTCAGTTTCTCAATCTCGTCGCTCATCCCGCGCCCCCGTTTTCAAATGCTCAAACTCTGCCTGCGCCTCTGCCAGTTGGCTATGCAGGGCAAGTTTGATGTTAAACTGTGTCTCGCGCCGCATTTTGGTTTGCAGCGTGGTGATTTCCTTTTCTTTTGCCCTGATTGCAGCCGCGCGCGCAAGGCGGGTTTCCATATCCTCGCCCGGTTGCGCGGTGACAGGGACAAAGGGCGCCAGCATCCGCTCATAGAGCGCGCCCATGTTCACCGCCACAGGCAGGGGCGCGCGGGTGCTGGTTCGTGGCCCGCGCAGGGGATCATGTATCACCCATTTGCCCGCCTCGGCATCCGAGGGCCGTTTGTAAGCGGCGGCGGGTTCCACCTGCGCGCCATGGTGGATTTCAAAGATCAACGGAAAGGGAATGGCCCGGTCAATCGCGCGCAGGATATCGTCATGGATGCTGTCGCCCTTGGGGTGCAGGTGGATGATCTGGATTTCCGGCACGGATTTGGTGGCGGGCAGGTTCAGGGTTTCCGGCGCGAGTTTGTGCGCCCAGAGGATTTGATCGACTTCGCGGGTGAAGCGGTCGCGCAGGGCGGTGCTGGCCGGGGTGGCCGACAGGATGCGCGATTTCGGGATCACGCGGCGCAGGGCGGTCTGGGGCGGGTAGGTGTAAAGCGTCATGGGTCGCGGACCACAATAAAGGCGATCAGTTCGAAATCCTGCAACCCCGCGATGGTCTGGGTCAAGGCGGTGGTGTGGCCGCCGCTGAACAGGCTGTCGAGGTCGCGTTCCTCCTTCACCTCGATCATCGAGCGGATCGCGTCATTGAGCAGGTTGGAATAGGTCTCCATCCTGCGCCCGTCCTGCGTTTCGCGGTTGAACGCGGCGCAAAGGTCGCGGATGGGTTGCGTGACCCCCTTGCAGCCGGTGCGCACAAGATCGAGCAGGCGTTTGACCTGCGTCTGGTCGGCGATGATCTGGCCGTTCTGGCCGATATAGATCAGGTAATAGGGGTGCAGGCGGTTTTGCTGGTTGATGTTGACGCTGTCATGGATGTTGCGCAGCGCAAAGATGACGCCCGCGTGCAGGCCCTTGGCCGGGTCTGACGGGATGACGGTGTGCAGACCGTGGGGCATGCGCGGCAGATCGTCATGGGTTTTCAGGTAGTTGAGCAGGTCCATCCGGAAATCGTTCAGGCCCAGGTCGGTGATGGAAATGCCGGTCTTGACGTCTTCCAGCTCGATCACCTCGTTCTGCAGGCGCTGAAGCTGATCCTTGCGATAGGCCACATCGCTGCTTTTGGCGGTCAGCACGTTATCCTCGCCCGTGCCTGCCATGTCGACGATATGCATGCGGTTCTCGACCCGTTCCTTCAGGTTGATGTATTCATCAAGGCTGATATCGGGCCAGTAGTTGGACAGCTGGATCTGGGTGTTGGGCGAGCCGATGCGGTCGATCCTGCCGAACCGCTGGACGATGCGCACGGGGTTCCAGTGGATGTCGTAGTTGATCAGATAGTCGCAATCCTGCAGGTTCTGGCCCTCAGATATGCAGTCGGTCCCGATCAGGATATCGAGTTCCGCCGGATCATCCGGCATGATCTTGTCCTTTTCCTTGGCGCGGGGGGAGAAGAGGGTCAGGACGGACTGGAAATCGTAGAATTTCTTGAGCGTGGTCTTGGGGTTGCCGGAGCCGGTGACAATGCCGGTGTGGATGTTCTGCGCCCGCGCGAAATGCGGGGCGAGTTGGTCGAAGAGGTAGTTCGCGGTGTCGGCATAGGCGGTGAAGACGATCACCTTGCGGTTGCCGGGGTTCAGGGGGCTGGCCATTTTGCCCGCAATTTCCGCGATCAGATGCTGGAGTTTTGCGTCATCGGCAGGGGTGACGCGTTCCATCTCAGCGATCAGGCCGTCGATGATGATCTTGTCGACCGAGAGTTCCTGTTTCCAAGCGGTGATGTCCATATCGGCAAGGTCAATCTTGATCTTCTTGCCCACGGAAAAATCGGCGAAGTCCTCATCCTCATCTGCAACCGCCTCGAAGTCGATATCAAGATCCTCCACAGTCGCTGCCCCGCCCGAGGCTTCGAACCGTGCTATCGCATCCAGCGTGCGGCCGATATTGCCCGACAGTGCCCCAAGGGTCATGCGGAAGGCATGGACAGAGCTTTCCAACCGCTTCAGCAGGTTGGTGGTCATCAGCGCCTGAAGGCTCTTCTCGCGATCAGCTTGTTTCAGGGTGCCTTTGCCGCCCTCGGTCTTGGTATCGTAAAGGTCTTCGTATTTCTTCAACCGGCTGGGCTGGATGTAATTAACCGGCGCGTAAACGGCCATTTTCAGGTCGCTGAGTTGAGAGAATATCTCATTAAAGCCCATGACATCCGGCCGCCGCGTGATGGGCAGGTGATGCGACAGGGGCTTGAGCCGGGTCGGGAACTTGCCGATATCGGCCGTGTCATAGAATGTCTCGATATGTTTGCGCGAGCGGGCGATGGTGACCGCATCCAGCAGCTCGAAAAAGTCAAAATCCAAGGATCGCAGGATGGCTGCCGGGGTGCGTTTGTCGGGCGGCAGGTTGGACCATGCGTTGAACGCGGTTTGCGCCCGACGAAAGATTTCTTCGACACTCGTCTTGGTCTTGAGGTTCTTGCTCAAGGCGTCAGAATGCCCTTCATAAGCTAGGGCCAACTGGTTGCGCAGATCGGTGAACCTGTTGTTCACAGGCGTGGCTGAGAGCATCAGCACCTTGGTCTTCACGCCCGCCTTGATAACCTTGTTCATCAAGCGCTGATAGCGAGTTTCACGGTCCTTGAAGGTGTCATTGTTGCGGAAGTTGTGAGATTCATCAATCACGACCAGATCGTAATTGCCCCAATTCACCCGATCGAGGCGCATCCCGAACGACTCGCCCGATGTCCGAGACAGGTCAGTGTGGCACAGCACATCATAGCGGAAGCGATCCTTGGCAAAGATGTTCGTGGTTAGATTGGCGTTATAATTGCGCCAGTTGTCCGCCAGCTTCTTGGGGCACAGAACCAGCACATCCTTGTTGCGCAGCTCGTAATATTTGACGACGGCAAGCGCGGTGAAGGTTTTTCCCAGCCCCACCGAGTCCGCAAGGATGCAGCCGTTATAGGTTTCCAGTTTGTTGATCACGCCCACGGCGGCGTCCCGCTGGTAATTGAACAGCTTCTGCCAAACCAGACTTTCCAAATAGCCTGTCTTGTCATTCGGCAGCACATCTTCATCAATCTCGCTCAGGAAATCGCTGAACAGGTTATAGAGGATCAGAAAATACACGCGCTCGGCTGGGTTTTCCTGATAGACAGACTCGATATGCTCCAGCACCTCGGCCGTCACATCGCGCAGCTTTTCCTGATCATGCCAAATCTGGTCGAACAGGCTCAGATAGGTTTGGGCAAATTGTGGCTCATCCATGACTTGCGTATAGCTGGAAACCGCATCCCCCCGCTGATACCCAAGATCAACGGCAGTAAACCCTGACAACGGCATGTAGGCAGCCTCGGCCTCGGGTTTCTGGACATGCGCAAATTGCTGCATCGGCGCAGGGGTCGTATTCGACTTGAACCGCGCCTTTTTCCTAATCCACTCGGCACATTCGCGCGCAACCGCGCGCTGGGTCATCTTGTTTCGCAGCTGGATTTCAAATGCGCTACCAGACAGCGCCCCTTCAGGTCGTGCATTCGGGATGAAGAACTCGCGCCGTTCCTTCTTGATCCGGTCAACTGCCCCATTGGGCACGAAAGTGGGCGAAGTGAAAATGAACTCGAACTCTTTGAGCTTGCTCAGCTCTGTTTTCAGGGCATCAAACGCATAGATCGAGAAGCAAGCCGCCGCGACACGGAACTTGGTAGCCCCTGACAGCTCACGCTTCAGGTCGTCGCCCAGCAGCGTAGTGGTATTGTCAACAATCCGCAAAAAAACCCCACTTAGCTTGGGCTTGGCTTATCCCATACCCTACTGTGACTGCCGCGATGTGCAACGCTTTTGCACCAACATAAAAGTGAATCCCAATCTGTAACGCTACGTTGGCAGCCTACTGACACAATGTTGGTCTCTGCTTATAAAATAAGGTTCTTCAGAATCTTATGGGCACCAAGTCAGCCTTGCATTTCATTAGACAATATCCGGCCCCCGTTCCTTCCCCCCGACATGCAGGGGAAGGCCCTTCGCTCTGATCCGTATCCGCGCGATGCCCGATTTCGGGGGCCAGCCGCTTCCCCGCAGGCTTTGCACCTGCCCCGCGTTGAGCCGCCTTGCGCTCTTGCGGTCCCCGATCCGTCACCTCGCGCCGTAGCAATCGAGTTCACCGGTCGGTGGGTTTCATTATCGCGTTTCTGCACCGGGCTAGAAGGAGCCGCGTCGGTGCGGGGTGGGGTAGTCCCCGGATCATCTCCTGCGCTTGGTGGCCGGTGCGCGGGCAAACCGTGGCGGCACTTTTAGATTCTTGGCATCGCGGGATGAAGGTGCCGGATAAACCTTCGCGGTGCCCCTCAAGTGTGGGGCTTCGCGAGGGTCTTTTCGAAGTGTCGCAATCGGTTATTGTGAAACGGACCAATACCCTGCACCATCACACTGGGCAGGGTTCGGCATCCGAACAGCATTGCGATACGCCAGATCGCGTCGGGGAGATCAAATGGCACATAAAGATGCTGGCAAGAACATGTCAGGTTCCAGCGATGAACCGAAGATTTACATCAATGACGACACCCAGAAGCGCACCCCACCCTGGGTTATTCGGGACTATCAGGAAAAGGGTGCGCTGACAGATGAAGCCAAGGCGAAGATAGCGAAACAGTTTGATCTAAAGCCGGAACTTGTCGAAGAACTGTCAATCCTCGTCGGTAACAGTCTCGATGAGGAATCGGTGGTATCACTCGCAAAGGTTACACGCGAAAAGGCTGTGCTTCGGGCGCGTTCACGCCTTGAGGATGCCGCGCGTCTCGCAAGGCGCATGAGCTTTGACCACGCCTCTGTCGAAAGGCACCTCTCCCGCCTCCAGACATATTTTGATGACAGCGAGACAGCAGCACCGCTTCTTGCGGCTCTCCAAGATGAACTGGATGGCATCCAAACAATCTTGGACAGTCTGGAGGCGCGGATCAACGAGTTAGCCAGAATTGAGCATGGGGTTGCAGAAATCAAGCCAGATGACAAAAGGAAAGCCAGTGACAAGCGACGCGAACATGTGGTGCGCAGTTGCTGTTACATTTGGGAAGACGCAGGAAGAACAGTCGGCTATACGTCATCATCATATGGACCAAAACATCAACGTCGTAGAGGGCTGCTAGTCGATCTTGTGCACGCCGTTACTCTAAATGTGACCAATCCCCCGACCGAATTACCGGTGGAGACGATACGCAGCGACATCGACAACTTCAAAAACTTACGAAATAAAGGCTACATCTGACCTTGGCGTCCCTTTTTGGTGCGCTTCTCAGCGTTTACTGATGGCACCCTATGATAGCGGCACAGGGGCGATGTTCGCCGCCTCTGCGCCGTAGTAGTTCGTGATTATGCTATCTGGTATGCACAAGGTAGAGAAGTCGCCATAGAGCCCATCGGCGACAATCACACCGCATTAATACAAGTCCCGCCAGCGCAAACAGAACGCAAGCGGCTCGACAGGTCATTCAGTTGCGCTGAAGAACCTTACTGTTCGACCGGATGAACAGGGTTCGCGGGTTACACTGCCACGTTCCGGGCGTTTTCGTTACGCCCTTCGAAACAAAAATACTTGACCCCCTAACATATTCAGACGAGCTTAAAATCTTGCGGTTTGCCACTTAGGGGATGTCAAGTATGTCTATCCGAATTTTGGGCGAAATTTTCAGGCCGAACATTTTCACAGGCAGCCTAGCAGTGTTCACAGGCCTGATGGGTTTCTACATCACCAATGTAGTGGAAGGTCTGCGGTCGAGCCATACAGCTGTCCATTATTTCGAGCCGCACTCTGATACTGAAACCGTCATATATCACCTCTTAAATGTCTCTCGTACCAAGCGGATCGATGCTGCGAGCTTTGTTATCAAATGTGCCGACCAAAGATCAGACTGCTTCGGCATAGTACCAGGCACTGAACCACCGTCGGCGGTCTCTGAGGTCACGACGCCGCCCAACTTTGGAAGACAGATCGACGGTAGAGGTTCGGGCCCTGCTGCAATCCGGGTTTGCCTGGGTGCCATAGCCTCATCGCGGACATCGGTACGAGTTGCTCCAAAGGGTGGGGCGACTACCCCTCTAATGGCGCTCTACGACCCTTGGTCAAGTGACTGTACACCCTTAGATACAGAGGCTAGCAATCTACTTATTCTAGGGCGGCGCGATCCGCACGCGTTCTTTGTGCAGTACTATTTCAAGTTGATTACGTCTGCACTCGCACTGTCTGCAGCGATTCTTGCGGTGATGGGTATTGGTATCATCGTCGAAGGCTTTCGGAAAAAGAAGGAAACTATTGATGAGGAACTCAAGGTCCAAGACAAAGAAATGGTTTTTTTCAGTTATCGTATCGGCGATCCCCGGAGTGGGCCAAGCTGACATCGTCACTGTTACTGTCTGCGCCCATCCGGAAGGCCTTCCCGCATGGACGATCAATGCAGATGTAAGGGTCCTGAGGAGCGGAGCTACAATCCCGGTCACGCCTCAACCGCTTGACGATGACTGCATGCGAGTGGACTTACCTGTTTGCGATGGCGCAGTTGTGATTGAAGCGATTGTACCTCGGATATATTCGGGCAGATCGACGTGCTCGACCGACCCTTCGCCAATGCTCATCGCTATGCAGGCCAACAGAGTGGAAATACTGGCTGCTGCCTTCGCAGATACTATGGATAGTGGTTTACCGGGCTTTGATGCACAGAGTTTCTTTACTGAGATAGCCCGCACCGAGGCAGTACTTCCTGCTTTACCTGTGCAGGGAAAGCGGTCCTATGATGCGCTTTATGCTGCGCTAGCTTCTATGAATTATCCTGAGGCCCAACGTCAGGCTACTGAGGTCGCGGGCTTTTTGCGAAATATCGATGAAATTCGGCTATCGCTCGCCTACAGCTCGATCACTTACATTGCCGGTTTCCAAGCAATCGGATTGGATCCACTCGCTTCTGACAATCCTTTGTTAGTGGTGGGCGCTACGCCATCGTCCCTTGTTCTGAACGAACAGGGTCGCAATGTATTGGAACTATATCAGTCAGCCCGCGAAATTCCAGCCAGACGTGGGGTCTGGGATTTTCCAACTACCGCAAGCATCGCGACGGTAGCACCACTAAGCATGGAAGAAATATCGACATCAGCAGGCGCAAGAGGGGTCAGCACTCCACCAGCGCTTAGCATTGGTGATTTTACCATCGATGAAATGGGCCGTATGGATTTTCGGTTTTAAGGGGAGTGTCATGAACCGCGGTCATGCGACTGCAGTAAAACAGTAACAAGCCGCACGGATACCGCTCCAACCCATGGCTGCAATCTGCGCCTCTTTCGTGTTTGTTGTTGGGCCGCTTGACGGTGCGCGACGGCTATGAGCCCTCCATGTCGACGATTCTGCACCTGCAAGCCCAGGTTCTCTCAGGTGCAGTGAGCGGCATAAAGGTCCGCATAACGTCCCTCACCCATGTGTTGTCGCTTCGGCACGCTCCACTACTTGTTCGTATCCATCCGGTGAAGGCCGCCGTGGTTCAGGCCTGACGGTCGCGTTCCATGGCGATCATCTCGACGAGCGTTTCTACACCGAACGGGGTGAAAGCCAGGACCTCGACCTCTTCAGTGCCATAGACCCAGATGATGCCATCTTCGGGCTCCATGCTGATGGCGAGATCATGGAGGCGATCGACCGTTTCGCCCAGTTCTGCCGCAACGCGATCAACGGTTTTGACGGCGTGAACCTTGTTCAGATGCATGTTCAGGCTGCCTGAGCCATATATCGGGCCTTCCAGTTCCAAGGAAGCAATTCATGCACGCGCGACACGGGCATATCCGGCAGCGTTGCCAGGACGTCGGCCATCCAAGACTGGGGGTCGATATCGTTCATTTTTGCCGTCATGATGAGGGTATACATGAAGGCCGCCCGATCGCCACCGCGTTCAGACCCTGCAAAAAGCCATGACTTTCTTCCCAATGCGACACCCCTGAGAGCGCGCTCAGCGGCGTTATTCGTTAAGCAGAGGCGGCCGTCATCCAGGAAACGCGTGAACGCTTCCCAGCGGCCTTTCTCCTCGAGCATGTAGTTTATGGCCTTGGCGACAGGGTTGTGCTTCGACATCCGAACCCGCTCGGCCCGCATCCAGTCATGCAGATCATTGACCATCGGCGCTACCCGTTGCCGCCGGAGTTCATGACGCGCTTCGGCTGACAGGCCTGTGATCTCACGCTCGGCATCAAAGATAGCGTCGAAGCGTGTGACAGCCTCCAGCGCAATGGGCGAGATCTCTTCGGCCACCATTTTGCCCTTGCGGGCTGTGCCTTTAATATCGGCCAACTCAAAGAACTTGCGTCTGGCATGCGACCAACATAGCGCGCTCAAGACTGGGGATGGCTTATGCTGGGCGCTGTAGACGCCGTTATAGCCGCCATAGGCATCGGCTTGCAGGATGCCGGTCCAACCCGCCAAGTGTCGGCTGGGATGCTCCATTCGCCTGTCTGTCGAGAAGTAATAGAGGGCCGCAGGTGGCGCTCCACCTGCGAAGGGACGGTCATCACGCACATAGGTCCAGAGCCGCGCAGTTTTGGTGCCGCCACGCGCCAGAAGCGGAACGGTTGTGTCATCACCATGCAAACGCGCACCTTCCAGCACGTGGCCCTCGATCAGCGCATGGATGGGGGACAACGCCACACAAGCATGGCCAATCAGATCAGCCAAGGTGGACAGGCTGAGGTCAATGCCTTCGCGCGCAATGCGCTCGGATTGGCGATTGAGCGGTTGGTGCTGGCCATATTTGTCAAAGGCGATCATCGCGATCAGTTGCGGCCCCGCCCAACCGCGCGGGATGACATGGAAGGGCGCTGGTGGCTGGCTGATCTTCTCGCAAGCCCGACAGGTGAACTTCTCGCGCACAGTCTGGATCACCTTCCACTGCCGTGGGATGACCTCGAGCGTCTCGGTGATATCCTCGCCCATCTTCACGATGCGATCCGAGCCACAGCAGGTGCAGGTGGTCGGAGCCTCGACCACCACACGCTCGCGCGGCAAATGGTCGGGAAAGGGTTTGCGCACGGGTTTGCGCCGCGTGAAGGCGCGCACGGTGCTGGTCTTGTCGTCCTGCCCTGCCTGTTCAGCCGCAAGCGCATCCTCGGTGGCGGCAGCTTCCAATTCCTCAAGCTGCAATTCCATCTGATCGATCAGCCGCGCGCGACGTTCGGAGGAGATGCCATATTTGTCGCGCCGCAGCTTGGCGATCTCCAGCTTCAATTCCTGGATCATCGCTTCCGTGCAGGATGCCAAGGCACGCGCCTGCGCAAGGTCGCGTTCAGCGGCCTGCGCACGGGCCGTTTGTGCGGCCAGTTCAGCGCGCAATCTGGCGATTTCGGAAGCGGTATTTGACATGGCAGAGGACTACCACAATAGCCCCGGATCGCCAATAAAAACAGGCGCTTCAGCAGAAATTATCCAGCCTTTGCAGGCCTTTGCGTCCAGCGCGGGTTGCGCCAGTCGATCCCTTCGAGAAGATAGCCGAGCTGCGCGGCGGATATCGAAACGGCCGTCCCATCCTGACTTACAGGCCAGATGAACTTGCCCGCCTCCAGCCGCTTCACATACAACGACATGCCGACCCCGTCATGCCACAGCAGCTTAACCAGATCGCCTTTCCGGCCCCGGAAGCAGAAGATTTCGCCGCCATGCGGGTCACGGCCAAGTCCCTGCTGCACCGCCAGCGCCAGGGTGTTCATGCCACGCCGCATGTCCGTCACCCCGCCCGCGATCCAGACCTTGGTGCCAGCCGGAAACGCGATCATGACGGATCCAGCGCCTGCACGAGGCGCCTCAGCACCACCGGATCGATTGTCGCAGCAACCGAAAGACGCCGACCGTTCAGCAGCGTGATCTCTGCACGGTCGCACGCAGTCGGCACAGGCGCCGGTTCTGGCGCATTTGCCTTCGCCGGGGCTTCAGGGTCCGCGAGAGTCACTGGCATGAACCGCAACGGCGCAGCATCTCCCGACAGTTCACCGTCGCGATATTGACGCCGCCAGCGCACAAGCAGCGTGCGACCAATATCATGGCGTCGCGCTGTCTCGGACATGCTCCCGCGCGGGCCGAAACTCTCTTCAACTATGCGAACCTGCGTATTCCACGCGCATGTGGCCATCGATTCCATGAACATGTGGCCACCTGTTCCACGATGATGTGGCCACCGATTCCACGGCATGTGGCCACCCTGTTGAGATGATCTGCGAGGCGATCTGACCCTGCTTATTCTGCGGCCCATCGAGGCAGCAGGAGAGCGAGATGGAGAGATTGCCAATGCGCAAGATTAAGGATGTTTTAAGGCTGCGTGCTGCGGGGTATTCGGCGCGTAGGATCGCCGACAGTCTGGGGCTTGGCCGGACCTCAGCGCGCAATTACTTAGAGCGCGCCGAGAAGGCCGGGCTTTCTTGGCCTGATGTTGCTGGTTTGGATGAAGATGCGCTCGAACACCGTTTGTTTGGGCGCGAAGCGCGTCCCGAGGGCCATCGATTTGTCGAGCCAGACTGGGCCGAAGTCAACCAAGAGTTGAAACGACCCGGTGTTACCTTGCTTCTGCTCTGGGAGGAATATCGCGCGCGGCATCCCAGAGATGGATATGCCTATTCAGCCTATTGTCAGCACTACCGCGCCTGGGTGAAGCGTCTGTCGCCCTCTATGCGCCAGCGCCATGTCGCAGGCGAGAAGTTGTTTGTCGACTATTCCGGCATGCGCATGGAGGTGACGGATCCTGTCACTGGCCTGCAACGTCCCGTCGAATTGTTCGTCGCTGTTTTGGGCGCGTCGAATTACACCTATGCGGAAGCCAGCTGGAGCCAGGCCTTGCCGGACTGGATCGGCGCACATGTCCGCGCGTTCGAGTTCTTCGGCGGCGCGCCGGCCTTGATCGTGTCGGACAATCTAAAATCTGCCGTCGTGCGCGCCTGCTTCCATGAGCCGGGCGTCAACCGAAGCTACACGGATCTTGCATGCCACTATCAGACAGCCATTCTCCCGGCCCGGCCTTACAAACCGAAGGACAAAGCGAAAGCAGAAAGCGGAGTGCTGCTGGTGCAGCGCTGGATTGTCGCGCGGCTGCGCAATCGGGTCTTCTTCTCGCTGGAGGAGTTGAACGCGGCCATTCGTGACGCACTGACGCAGCTGAATGCCCGCGTCAGCCGCCATCTTGGAGCCTCGCGCCAGCAGCTCTTCGAACAGCTGGATCAACCTGCCCTGATCCCGCTTCCCCCGACACGCCATGTTCATGCCGATTGGCAAAAGGTCACCGTCGGGGCCGATTACCACATCCGCATCGATGACCATTACTACTCCGTCCCATATAGCCTGGCACGTTCGACACTTTGGGTGCGGATAACAGCCAGCACCATCGAAGCGTTTCAGGGCGGAAAGCGTGTCGCCAGCCACCAGCGGGCTGGCCCGGAAGATCGGCGTGAGACAACGGTGAAGGCGCATATGCCTGCCAAACATCGCCACTACGCAGACATGACCGCCGACAAAGTGCTGACCGACGCACAAACGGTTGGACCAAACGTGGCCACATTGGTCGAAGTCATCCTGCGCAATAAGCCAAGGCCGGAACAGGGTATCCGCGCCTGCGTCGGCATCCTCAAACTGAAGCGCGGCTGTGGTCCGGAAAGGCTGGATGCGGCCTGCGCTCGGGCACTAGCGCTCAATGCCTGCTCGCTCAAATCCGTCACCTCCATCCTCAAGAACCACCTTGAGGCCCAGCCTATCGAGGCCGCGCCCGACGCCCCCACCATCGCGCACACCAATATCCGTGGCGCGCATTATTTCCACTGAACCCAAGGAGAAACTGAATGCTCACACACCCCACCCATGAAGCCTTGCGCACGCTCAAACTCGACGGCATGGCCGAAGTCTTCGCAGAGCTGCTTGCCCGTGAGGGCAGTCGACAGATGGATCCAGTCGAATGGATCGGGCTGATGCTTGATCGCGAAAGCGCTGCCCGTGACAGCCGACGTTTCCAGACACGCCTGCGCGCGGCCAATCTGCGCGAGACCAGCGCCTGCATGGAAGATGTCAATTATCGCGCTGCGCGCAAACTGGACCGCGCGCTGTTCCAGAGCCTGAAAGACGGTGTCTGGATCGCCAAACATCGCAGCATCCTGATCACAGGACCATGCGGGGTCGGAAAGTCCTGGCTGGCCTGCGCCTTGGGTCATGAAGCCTGTCGGCAGGGCAAGGTCACCCTCTATTTCCGCATGCCCCGCCTCTTCAGCGAACTGGCCACGGCGCGTGGGGATGGAAGCTTCGAGCGTATCTTCCGAAAGATCGTGCGCGCCGATGTCTTGATCCTTGACGATTGGGGGCCGGAACAGATGACCGCCAGCCAGCGCCGTGACCTGATGGAAATTGTGGATGACCGTTACAACCGCAAAGCCACCATCGTCACAAGTCAACTTCCGGTAGAAAAATGGTATGACATCATCGGTGATCCAACCTTCGCCGATGCGATCCTCGACAGGTTGGTGCATCACGCCCACCGGATCGCGCTCGACGGCCCCTCCATGCGCAAAAGCCCTCGGCCTGAGAGAGTGGCAGACGCCAACGGGGGCGTCCAATGATCATCATGTTGCGCGCTGGCTTTGCCCACAGGGCCCACCCACGCGCCCGCCGCCGCCAGCTATATGACAAGCGCTGCGCCGGGCGCGCGGGTCCCCCCATGGACAAAGCCGCATCAGCCACCGGCATTGACCCAGGCGTGAAAATCACGTCATGAATAAACAGCCTCGCAGATCACTTCCCGGGGGTGGCCACATGTCATGGAATGACTGGCCACCTGTTCGTGGAACAGGTGGCCAAGTGCCGTGGAATACTCACACAAGCAGCGTGCGACCAATATCATGGCGTCGCGCTGTCTCGGACATGCTCCCGCGCGGGCCGAAACTCTCTTCAACTATGCGAACCTTCTGCGCATCCGTCCAGCGCCGACGGCGACCGGTATCGGTGACAGATAGGATCTCGACTTCGGGTCTGTATCTATGGTCGGACATAACGTCGGACCTAAGCGGAAATCTTCAGCGCAAAAAGACGGCCCTCGGCGGATGAATACTATAGATGATGCGGGGAATGTAACGCTGGCGCTGGAAGGGGCGCTGAGCGCGATGATCGACACGTCGCAGCCTGGTGTGCTGCGTGGTGTTGATGCTGGTTCGGTATTTTGGTTGCGGGGACAGGATTTGAACCTGTGACCTTCAGGTTATGAGCCTGACGAGCTACCTGGCTGCTCCACCCCGCGTTGGTATGTTGGAATGTTTTGAGAGGAATTGTGTTTCTTGTCAGGTCTGGCGGTGAGCTACTCTCCCACGTCTTGAGACGCAGTACCATTGCCGCTGCGGCACTTAACTTCCGAGATCGGGACGGGATCGGGTGTTTTGCTCGCGCTATTGCCACCAGACCTGAGAAGGAACACGTTTTTTTTCTGAGTGTCGAGTTGTGACAGTTCAGAGGACACATCAGTGGGTGGTATTTGCCACCATACTATGTTTGGTCATTGCTTTTGGTGAATTTGGATTGTTTTGATCAGTCTGGTTATTACTGGATCAAATCAAGCCTATCGAGCGATTAGTACCGGTCAACTGAGCGCATTGCTGCGCGTACATCTCCGGCCTATTGACGTGATGGTCTATCACGGCTCTCGAGGGAGACCTTGTTTTGAGGGGGGCTTCCCGCTTAGATGCTTTCAGCGGTTATCCTGTCCGTTCATAGCTACCCTGCACTGCGGCTGGCGCCACAACAGGTCCACCAGTGGAACGTTCACCCCGGTCCTCTCGTACTAGGGGCAACTCCTCTCAAGTCTCCAACACCCACGGCAGATAGGGACCGAACTGTCTCACGACGTTCTAAACCCAGCTCACGTACCTCTTTAAATGGCGAACAGCCATACCCTTGGGACCTACTCCAGCCCCAGGATGAGATGAGCCGACATCGAGGTGCCAAACGATGCCGTCGATATGGACTCTTGGGCATCATCAGCCTGTTATCCCCGGCGTACCTTTTATCCGTTGAGCGATGGCCCTCCCACTTGGGACCACCGGATCACTATGGCCGACTTTCGTCTCTGCTCGACTTGTCAGTCTTGCAGTCAGGCTGGCTTATGCCATTGCACTCAACGAGCGATTTCCGACCGCTCTGAGCCAACCTTCGCACGCCTCCGTTACTGTTTAGGAGGCGACCGCCCCAGTCAAACTACCCGCCACACAGGGTCCCGGATCCGGATGACGGACCGCGGTTAGACATCAAGAGTGCGAAGGGTGGTATCTCAAGGATGGCTCCATGGAAACTGGCGTTTCCACTTCAAAGCCTACCACCTATCCTGCACATCGCAATCCTGATGCCAGTGTGAAGCTGTAGTAAAGGTGCACGGGGTCTTTCCGTCTAACCGCGGGAAGCCTGCATCTTGACAGGCAATTCAATTTCGCTGAGTCCATGTTCGAGACAGCGGGGAAGTCGTTACGCCATTCGTGCAGGTCGGAACTTACCCGACAAGGAATTTCGCTACCTTAGGACCGTTATAGTTACGGCCGCCGTTTACCGGGGCTTCATTTCGGAGCTTGCACCCCTCCATTTAACCTTCCGGCACCGGGCAGGCGTCAGACCCTATACGTCGCCTTACGGCTTCGCAGAGCCCTGTGTTTTTAATAAACAGTCGCCACCCCCTGGTTTGTGCCCCCCGCCACTGCTTGCGCAATAACGGGGCCTCCTTCTCGCGAACTTACGGAGGTATTTTGCCGAGTTCCTTAAACATGGTTCTCTCAAGCGCCTTGGTATTCTCTACCAGTCCACCTGTGTCGGTTTAGGGTACGGTCTGGTGTGGGGCTATTTCCGGGAACCTCTGAGCGGCCTCCTCAATCCGATAAGAGGAGACAACCTTTGAGATCCGTCACCATCCACTGGCCCAGGAATATTAACCTGATTCCCATCGACTACGCCTTTCGGCCTCGCCTTAGGGTCCGGCTTACCCTGCTCAGATTAGCTTTAAGCAGGAACCCTTGGACTTTCGGCGACAGGGTCTCTCACCCTGTTTGTCGCTACTCATGTCAACATTCTCACTTCTGAACGCTCCACCGGTCCCTCACGGGCCGGCTTCTCAGCAGACTCCTGATGCGTCCGGTGCACCCCAAAGGGTGCAAAAGACGCAAGAAGTACAGAACAGAACGCTCCGCTACCATGCGATTGCTCGCATCCTAAGCTTCGGCTCATGGCTTGAGCCCCGTTACATCTTCGCCGCAGGACAACTTAATTAGACCAGTGAGCTGTTACGCTATCTTTAAAGGATGGCTGCTTCTAAGCCAACCTCCTGGTTGTTTTGGTCGTCCCACCTGCTTTCCCACTTAGCCATGAATTAGGGGCCTTAGCTGGAGGTCAGGGTTGTTTCCCTCTTCACGACGGACGTTAGCACCCGCCGTGTGTCTGCCATCTAGTACTCCCGGGTATTCGGAGTTTGGTTAGGATCAGTAAGCCTGTGGGGCCCCATTACCCATCCAGTGCTCTACCCCCCGGGGTATTCGGATGACGCTCTACCTAAATAGATTTCGCGGAGAACCAGCTATCTCCGAGTTTGATTGGCCTTTCACCCCTAGGCACAGTTCATCCCGATCCTTTTCAACGGATGTGGGTTCGGCCCTCCAGTTGGTGTTACCCAACCTTCAGCCTGACCATGCCTAGATCACTCGGTTTCGGGTCTGATCCATCTAACTCAATTCGCCCATTTAAGACTCGCTTTCGCTGCGCCTACACCTAACGGCTTAAGCTTGCTAGATAGACCAAGTCGTTGACCCATTATACAAAAGGTACGCTGTCAGGGGTCATGCCCCCTCCAACTGCTTGTAGGCGTCCGGTTTCAGGTCTGTTTCACTCCCCTCGTCGGGGTGCTTTTCACCTTTCCCTCACGGTACTGGTTCGCTATCGGTCAGTAAGGAGTACTTAGCCTTCGGGGGTGGTCCCCCGATCTTCAGACAGGATTTCACGTGTCCCGCCCTACTTAATACGTGCCTCAGAGCTTCCTGTACGGGGCTGTCACCCGCTATGGCCTGCCTTTCCAGACAGTTCCAGTCACTCATCGGCCTCGGCTGGTCCGCGTTCGCTCGCCACTACTAACGGAGTCTCTCTTGAT